>NZ_JACYUT010000017.1:0-257 GCF_014841915.1 Pseudomonas sp. CFBP 13727 | reverse complement strand
ACCGACAGGTTCAGGTCGTAGAAGCCTGGACCGTTCTGGTTGTGATGGTACAGGTCGAGGCTGTAGTAGCCGGTTTCAGCGGGCGTGATGCTGCCGCTGAAATCGCCCGAGGTTGGGTCGACACCGGCACCCCAATGGGCAGTGCCCAGGTCCTTGCCGCCAACGTTGATCAGCAGGCCGTCGTCGGCCTTGCCGCTGAAGGTGTAGGTCTTGCCGGCTTCGAGGAAGATCAGGCCGGTGACCTTGGTCCCGGTGCC
>NZ_JACYUT010000016.1:0-292 GCF_014841915.1 Pseudomonas sp. CFBP 13727 | reverse complement strand
TTGGGTCTGTAGCTCAGTTGGTTAGAGCGCACCCCTGATAAGGGTGAGGTCGGCAGTTCGAATCTGCCCAGACCCACCAATTATGGGGCCATAGCTCAGCTGGGAGAGCGCCTGCCTTGCACGCAGGAGGTCAGCGGTTCGATCCCGCTTGGCTCCACCACCTTTGGTGCTCCATCGTTGTCAAAGCTTAGAAATGAGCATTCCATCGACTGATGGTTGAATGCTGATTTCTGATCTTTTTCAGAATCGTTCTTTAAAAATTTGGGTATGTGATAGAAAGATAGACTGGACC
>NZ_JACYUT010000015.1:0-310 GCF_014841915.1 Pseudomonas sp. CFBP 13727 | reverse complement strand
GTCCAGTCTATCTTTCTATCACATACCCAAATTTTTAAAGAACGATCTAATCAAAGACTAGAAATCAACATTCACCATCACCTTGATGGAATGCTCATTTCTAAGCTCTAACACAGAAGCAGTGGTGGTGGAGCCAAGCGGGATCGAACCGCTGACCTCCTGCGTGCAAGGCAGGCGCTCTCCCAGCTGAGCTATGGCCCCGTATTTCTACAGGCGTTTCCCACACAAAATTGGTGGGTCTGGGCAGATTCGAACTGCCGACCTCACCCTTATCAGGGGTGCGCTCTAACCAACTGAGCTACAGACCCAA
>NZ_JACYUT010000014.1:0-588 GCF_014841915.1 Pseudomonas sp. CFBP 13727 | reverse complement strand
GCTCCCACTGCTTGTACGCATACGGTTTCAGGATCTATTTCACTCCCCTCTCCGGGGTTCTTTTCGCCTTTCCCTCACGGTACTAGTTCACTATCGGTCAGTCAGTAGTATTTAGCCTTGGAGGATGGTCCCCCCATATTCAGACAAGGTTTCTCGTGCCCCGTCCTACTCGATTTCATTGACAAGAGATTTTCGCGTACAGGGCTATCACCCACTATGGCCGCACTTTCCAGAGCGTTCCGCTAATCTCAAATCAACTTAAGGGCTGGTCCCCGTTCGCTCGCCACTACTAAGGGAATCTCGGTTGATTTCTTTTCCTCAGGGTACTTAGATGTTTCAGTTCCCCTGGTTCGCCTCTCATGCCTATGTATTCAGCATGAGATAACTGTCTTATGACAGCTGGGTTCCCCCATTCAGACACCTCCGGATCACAGTCTGTTTGCCGACTCCCCGAAGCTTTTCGCAGGCTACCACGTCTTTCATCGCCTCTGACTGCCAAGGCATCCACCGTATGCGCTTCTTCACTTGACCATATAACCCCAAGCAATCTGGTTATACTGTGAAGACGACATTCGCCGAAAATTCGCA
>NZ_JACYUT010000013.1:0-953 GCF_014841915.1 Pseudomonas sp. CFBP 13727 | reverse complement strand
AGATCCCGGATTTACCTAAGATCTCAGCCTACCACCTTAAACTTGGACAACCAACGCCAAGCTGGCCTAGCCTTCTCCGTCCCTCCATCGCAATAACCAGAAGTACAGGAATATTAACCTGTTTTCCATCGACTACGCTTTTCAGCCTCGCCTTAGGGACCGACTAACCCTGCGTCGATTAACGTTGCGCAGGAAACCTTGGTCTTTCGGCGTGGGTGTTTTTCACACCCATTGTCGTTACTCATGTCAGCATTCGCACTTCTGATACCTCCAGCAAGCTTCTCAACTCACCTTCACAGGCTTACAGAACGCTCCTCTACCGCATCACCCTAAGGTGATACCCGTAGCTTCGGTACCTGGTTTGAGCCCCGTTACATCTTCCGCGCAGGCCGACTCGACTAGTGAGCTATTACGCTTTCTTTAAAGGGTGGCTGCTTCTAAGCCAACCTCCTAGCTGTCTAAGCCTTCCCACATCGTTTCCCACTTAACCAGGATTTTGGGACCTTAGCTGACGGTCTGGGTTGTTTCCCTTTTCACGACGGACGTTAGCACCCGCCGTGTGTCTCCCATGCTCGGCACTTGTAGGTATTCGGAGTTTGCATCGGTTTGGTAAGTCGGGATGACCCCCTAGCCGAAACAGTGCTCTACCCCCTACAGTGATACATGAGGCGCTACCTAAATAGCTTTCGAGGAGAACCAGCTATCTCCGAGCTTGATTAGCCTTTCACTCCGATCCACAGGTCATCCGCTAACTTTTCAACGGTAGTCGGTTCGGTCCTCCAGTTAGTGTTACCCAACCTTCAACCTGCCCATGGATAGATCGCCCGGTTTCGGGTCTATACCCAGCGACTAAACGCGCTATTAACACTCGCTTTCGCTACGCCTCCCCTATTCGGTTAAGCTCGCCACTGAATATAAGTCGCTGACCCATTATACAAAAGGTACGCAGTCAC
>NZ_JACYUT010000012.1:0-1620 GCF_014841915.1 Pseudomonas sp. CFBP 13727 | reverse complement strand
AAGGCCGAGAGCTGATGACGAGTTGTCTTTCAGACGACGAAGTGGTTGATGCCATGCTTCCAAGAAAAGCTTCTAAGCTTCAGGTAACCAGGAACCGTACCCCAAACCGACACAGGTGGTTGGGTAGAGAATACCAAGGCGCTTGAGAGAACTCGGGTGAAGGAACTAGGCAAAATGGCACCGTAACTTCGGGAGAAGGTGCGCCGGTGAGGGTGAAGGACTTGCTCCGTAAGCTCATGCCGGTCGAAGATACCAGGCCGCTGCGACTGTTTATTAAAAACACAGCACTCTGCAAACACGAAAGTGGACGTATAGGGTGTGACGCCTGCCCGGTGCCGGAAGGTTAATTGATGGGGTTAGCGCAAGCGAAGCTCTTGATCGAAGCCCCGGTAAACGGCGGCCGTAACTATAACGGTCCTAAGGTAGCGAAATTCCTTGTCGGGTAAGTTCCGACCTGCACGAATGGCGTAACGATGGCGGCGCTGTCTCCACCCGAGACTCAGTGAAATTGAAATCGCTGTGAAGATGCAGTGTATCCGCGGCTAGACGGAAAGACCCCGTGAACCTTTACTATAGCTTTGCACTGGACTTTGAATTTGCTTGTGTAGGATAGGTGGGAGGCTTTGAAGCGTGGACGCCAGTCTGCGTGGAGCCAACCTTGAAATACCACCCTGGCAACTTTGAGGTTCTAACTCAGGTCCGTTATCCGGATCGAGGACAGTGTATGGTGGGTAGTTTGACTGGGGCGGTCTCCTCCTAAAGAGTAACGGAGGAGTACGAAGGTGCGCTCAGACCGGTCGGAAATCGGTCGTAGAGTATAAAGGCAAAAGCGCGCTTGACTGCGAGACAGACACGTCGAGCAGGTACGAAAGTAGGTCTTAGTGATCCGGTGGTTCTGTATGGAAGGGCCATCGCTCAACGGATAAAAGGTACTCCGGGGATAACAGGCTGATACCGCCCAAGAGTTCATATCGACGGCGGTGTTTGGCACCTCGATGTCGGCTCATCACATCCTGGGGCTGAAGCCGGTCCCAAGGGTATGGCTGTTCGCCATTTAAAGTGGTACGCGAGCTGGGTTTAGAACGTCGTGAGACAGTTCGGTCCCTATCTGCCGTGGACGTTTGAGATTTGAGAGGGGCTGCTCCTAGTACGAGAGGACCGGAGTGGACGAACCTCTGGTGTTCCGGTTGTCACGCCAGTGGCATTGCCGGGTAGCTATGTTCGGGAAAGATAACCGCTGAAAGCATCTAAGCGGGAAACTTGCCTCAAGATGAGATCTCACTGGAACCTTGAGTTCCCTGAAGGGCCGTCGAAGACTACGACGTTGATAGGTGGGGTGTGTAAGCGCTGTGAGGCGTTGAGCTAACCCATACTAATTGCCCGTGAGGCTTGACCATATAACACCCAAGCAATTTGTGTCGAACGACCAGATTGCGGTGACTGTGGAGATGACACGAACCGAAAGTTCGCAGCAAGACAACCCACAAACATCACATACCCGATTCGCTGGAGTGCCTCCCAAGGGCATCCTGGCTACCAGAATTTCTTGACGACCATAGAGCATTGGAACCACCTGATCCCATCCCGAACTCAGAGTGAAACGATGCATCGCCGATGGTA
>NZ_JACYUT010000010.1:0-1845 GCF_014841915.1 Pseudomonas sp. CFBP 13727 | reverse complement strand
GTCTGGCTCGCGGCATCCTGCACCGAGATCAGCACGCTTTCGGAAACCCCCGTGGCTCCCGCGCTGGGAATCAGCTCGTACCACACGTTGACCGAGCCATTGAGGTTGGGGTCCACGTAGCGGGTCTTGTCCACCCAGAAGCTCAAATCCCCTACCGCAGTGATGGGCAGTTCCACCGGCGGGTTGATGCTTGTGCTCGAGCCCTCCCAGTGCAGCCGCGCCTTGCCGCCAACGTACAACGGCGAGCCGACGGCGACCTTGACGTAGATGCCGCCCGTGGCCAGGTCGGCGGGGTCCAGCACGTCGCCAGGTTTCAACGCCGGGCTGAAGGTGGGCGCGGGCAGCGAGGCGCCGGCGCCGACCACGGTCAAGGCCAGGGCGGGCGAACGGTACACCGTGCCGTCGGCCAGCTTGACGGTGTAGGACACCTCCAGCGTGCCGCCGATGAGTTCCTGTGCCTTGTCCTTGAGCACCAGGATGCTCAGCGGCCCACCGGCGTTGCCGCTGTCGACCGCGCGCATCTCTTCGTGATACACCGCCCCGCCGGGGCCGGTGCCACTCCAGATCAGGGTCACGTTGCTGCCGCTGACCAGCAGCGGGTTGGCCAGCACGATGACCTCGACGGTGTTTTCGCTGATGGACTCCGGTGCCAGGGTGCCACCGGATGCCTTGGGCACTTCGGGCATTTTCAGTTCGTTGCGCGTGCCCACCACGCCGAATGTCGAGCCGCTGGAGATCTTCGCTGCGCCGCCGGCGGCCGGAATGGCGGTGTAGTACACGTACGCCTGGCTGTCGATCAGCACGGCGGCCACGTCCTTGGGCACCTGGAAGTTGAGAAAGCGGTTGCTGCCCAGCTGCTGGGCCGGGGTGCTGTAGTCTTGAAACGGGCCTTGAACGGGCCGTCCGGTCCAGTGCACGACGATGTTGTCATCGACGGCGATGGTCGAATAGCGATTGACGCGGATTTCCACCAGGTCGTCGGTGATGGTATCCAGATGCAGGTCGCCGGTCTGGGTGCCTTCCACGGTCGGCTCGGGCAACGAGCCTCGTGCATACACGGTGGTCAGCACGCTGGGGCTGTAGCGTGAATAGTTCTGCACCTTGTCGCGGATGCTGTAGCGCACGATCAGGTCGGTGCCGGGGCGGGCGGCAATGACGCTGTTGGGCACGGTGATGGTGATGCTGCGGTTGAGGTCGCTGGTTTGCAGCGGGCCGTAGTGAATGGCCGTGCCGGCCCAGAACAGGGTGACGATATCGCCCTCGCTCTGGTGGGTGTATTGCTGGATCGTCACCGGCAGGTCGCCCACCAGGCTGACGTCGGAGATGAGGTCCGGCACGCCATAGGGCAGCCCGAGATTGGGGTTGAGTGAAGGATCGCTGGCGTCCGGCGGCTCGGGCGGGTCGCCAGGCACCGTCAGCTTGATCGGCACCACCAGCGACTGCGATGCCCGCTCGTTACCGGCTGAATCCTTGACGTGGTAGTGCAGCGTCGCCTCGAGCGCGTCGGGGGAAATGTAGTATGCATCGGCAACCAACGCCTGAGTGGCGGTGGGGTCGGTCACCGTGGCGAAGTCCATGTAACCGTCATTCCAGTAAAGGTCGATGATGTCATTCACGGCCATACCCACGTAGGGCTCTACCAGCACGGCAATCAGGCCGTTGTCGTAGTCGTCTTTGTTGATGCCGCCATGGGAGATCGCGGCCGGTACCAGGGGTGCGTAGATATTGGGGTCGGGCGCCACGCCACCATGTCGGGCACCGTGGTTGACATGGTCGCTGCCATAGGCGGCTTTGCGGATGGCGCGTAATAATGAACGGGGTGGATTTTTCACGATGGATCACCTC
>NZ_JACYUT010000009.1:0-8170 GCF_014841915.1 Pseudomonas sp. CFBP 13727 | reverse complement strand
GTTGACATGGTCGCTGCCATAGGCGGCTTTGCGGATGGCGCGTAATAATGAACGGGGTGGATTTTTCACGATGGATCACCTCGGGGAAGTTGAGGGAATATCGAAGAGTAGAGAGGCGAGCAATCAAGCAGCAGTCACCTGAGAGAACAAGTTAGGCTTGAAAACTGGAAAGTGCAAACAACTGGAAGAGTGACAAACTTAGTAAGTTTTCGCGCCCAAGTCTATGTGAGGCATACGTTTTATTCGCACAACGATTGAATGCGAGAGCTCAAGAGAAGTTAGTATATTTTTGTACTTTGGATGCGGCTATAAAAAATAATATTCAACATTGCACTGAAAGTAAAAAGGCGAGCTTTTGCATGTGTTAGTTGGGTCGTTCACATACGGCAGACCCACTTGCCCAGAAGGTACCTATGCCTACGCAGAAACAGTACAGAGGGTTGTGCCATGGCTGAGGCAACAGCAGCGCATTCACCGCTGTTGCCTGCCTTTGCGGGATCAGAAGCTGTAGCGCAGGCCGACGTTCACGCCCCAGGGTTGCTCCAGGTTGCGACCCTTGGCGTAGTCGAACTCGGTGTGCAACTGCAAGCGGTCGGACATCTGCGCGGCCAGGCCCAGGCCGAATTCGCCGCGGCTGCCGGACAGGTCGTTGGTGAAGCGGTTGCCATTGACCTTGACCTGGTTGTTGCTGGCGAACTCGTGGGCCAAAGCGGCTTTGGCGTAGTACTCGAAGGTGCCGCCGGCATCCAGCTCAAGCGTTTGGCTGAGCTTGGCACCAGCTTTGGCCAGCAGCGAGTCGGCACGGTTGCTGTCAGCTTCCATGCCGTTGTTCAACGTGTAACCTTGCCCCTGCACCTTCAAAGCCGACACCTGGGCGAAGGGCGTGACAGCAACGGTTTCAGTCACAGCAATCCGTCGGCCTGCTTCCAGCGAGGCACCGATGCCATGGTGGCTGTAGCTGCCTCGGCTGCGGGTACCATCGCTCATGCGCACCTCGGAGCTGTTCTGAAAGCGGTTGAGCTTGGCCAATGCATCGACGTAATAGCCGTCATCGCCCAGCCACGTGCCGTAGACACCCAGGTAGAAGCTGTCCACTTCGCCTGAAGTGCCGCCCTTTAGGTCCAGGTCGGATTTACTGTAGCCGACCATGGCACCGACCAAGGCGGTGCCATGGTCCACCACCAACGGGGCGTCCGCGCCGAGGCTGAAACCGTTCTGCTGCTGTCGGTACGCCACACCGCCGCCCGCCGACAGGTTGTATTTATTGCCGTAGGCCCGCGTCCACAGGCCGCCCTCGGCCTTGCCCATGCGCAGCTCGCCCATGCGGCTGCGCAGGGTGCTCAGCTCGCCGTACCACACGCTGGGCGCAGCGCTGAACAAGCCAAGCACCGATGCGGTACCTGGGGTCACCACGTTGCCAGGGCGCTGCACCAGCTGCCAGTCGTCGCCTGTTTGTTTCAAGTCGTAAACGAAGGTACCCAGGTCTATCTGGCCGCCCAGCGCCGCGAAACGCGCGTCACCGCCTGCGGTCTTGACCACGGTCAATGGGTCTTGCCCTTCGGCGACGTCAGTACCGGTGTTGTGAATGGCCAGCAAGTGGTCGCCGGTGGCCTGGCCGGTGATCACCAGCGTGTCGCCTTGGCCTGTGGCCAGGTCGGTGCCCAGGCCAAAGGTGCCATTGCCGGCGAGGCTGCCCAGCGTCAGTTCGCGGAAGGCGCCGGACGTACCACCCAAATCGATGCGCCCGCCGTTCATGCTGACGTCACCGATGCTGGCGCTCTGGGTCATGCGCCACAATGCGCCGCTGTCGACGGCCAGGCTGGACACCCCGGCCATGGTGCCGGTCAGGCGGGCGTTGTCTTGCAGCGTAATGGCGGTGGTCGAGTCCGCGTCGATCTGAATGTCACCGGTCAAGTCGGTATTGGCAGCGGTGAAGTCCACCGTGGTATTGGCACCGGCTTGCAGAATGACACCGTCGCCGCCCAGCAGCGTCGCACCATTGCGCACGATGATCGAGGCTTGAACGGGTGAGGCGTTGCGTGTCTGTACGGCGATTGCCGCACCGCGCTGACCTTCGACGCGAGCGTTGTCCACCACCAGGTTGCTGGCGCGCGGTACGGGCACGAAGGTGTCCATGCTCAATACGGCGCCATGCGTCTCGCCAACCACGTTGCTGCCCTGGGTCACATTGATGTCGCCACTGAGCATCAGGATCCCGTTGCCACCCCGGAGCAGACTGGTGTTGGCCGTCCGGCCCAGCACTTGGGTGTTGGCCAGCGTGATAGCGTTGTTGTAGTTGGCGGAAACGCCGCTGCCGCTGCCCAGCAATACGCTGTCGAACACACTGACCTGGGCGCCGCTGGTCTCACTGCCATTGCTGGCGATCAGCGCGTAGTTGCCGGTGCTGACCACTGTGCTACCGGTGATGCTGGCGGTGCTTTGACTGACCCTGACCCCAACTGCCGCGCCGCCGTTGATCTGCGCGTTTTCCGCGCGTAGCGCAGAACCGCTGGACACTTCGATGCCCAGGGTTTTTGCGCCTTTGACGTAAAGGGAGGCTCCCTCGCGCAGGCGCCAATCGGTAATGGCGGCCTCGGGGTAGATCACCAGGGCGTCCCCTGGGCCGGTCAGATCGCGTGCCGCAGCGACTTCGGCACCGTCCAGTACGAGAAGCCCGGCAGCGAAGCTGCCGGGCAGGATGAAACGTGAAACGAACCTGCTCATGATTGAGAACCTTGCGATGCAACCGTAGGATTTGCCGAAGGGCAATTGCGGGCCGCAAGCTTAGGTTCATGAAGTTTTAATATCTGTAGGACGCGTCCGAATCATGCATAGGCAAGACGCGCCCTACAACGACAGACCTACCTGGCACGACACCTACCAGGCATAGCGTAGGCCGAGGCTTCCTCCCCATGGCTGTTCGATGTTCTCGCCATTGCTGTAGTCGAAGTCGGCATGCAACTGCAGACGATCGGAGATCTGCGCGATTACACCGGCACCCAACTCGCCGCGGGTGCCCGAGAGGTCGTTGGTGAAGCGGTTGGCGTTGACCTTGACACGGTTGGCATCGGCGAATTCATGGGCCGCCGCCACCTTGATGTAAGGCTGCACCAAGCCGCCATTGGCCAACGGGAAGCTACGCCCGACATGCGTACCCACCTTGCCCAGCCACGAATCGGCACCGTTGCTGCGTGCCTGCATGCCATTGTCCAGATCGTAGCGCTCACCTTGCACCCACAGCGCCGACATCTGCGCGAAGGGTTCCAGGTACCAGTTGTCGGCGAGCTTTATGTGCTTGCCCACTTCCAGCGAGGCACCTACACCGTGGTTGTCGTAGTTGCCACCGGTACGGCTGCCGTCGCTGACGCGCACGTCGGACTCGTTCTGGAACCGGTTGAGCTTGACCACGCCGTCCACGTAGTAGCCGCCCTCGGACAGCCAGGTGCTGTACAGCCCCAGGTAGTAGCTGTCGACCTCACCGGAAGTGCCTGCCGCCAGGTCCAGGTCGGAGCGACTGTAGCCGCCCATCACGCCTACCAACCATTGGCCATTACTGGCCGGCAGCGGCGCATCGACCCCAAAGGTCAGCCCCTGCTGGCGCTGCCTATAGGCCACACCACCCCCGGCCGACAGGTCGTAACGCCCGCCATAGGTGCGCACCCAGGCGCCACTGGTGCCACGGCCCAGGCGCAGTTCACCCATGCGGCTGCGCAGGGTAGAGAGCTCGCCGTACCACACCGTGGGTGCGGCGCTGAACAGGCCGATCACCGAACGCGCTCCGGGGGTGACCACCGGACCGCCGCCGTCTCCAGGATTGCCGGGGTCCACGGGCGTCACGGGATCTACCGGGGTTACCGGATCTCCCGGATCGCCGGGGCTCCCTGGATCTACCGGGTCTACCGGATCTCCCGGATCGCCAGGGCTCCCTGGATCTACCGGGTCTACCGGATCTCCCGGATCGCCAGGGCTCCCTGGATCGACGGGACCGACAGTTCCCCGCTGAACCAGCAACCAGTCCTGGCCTTGCTTCTGCAGGTCGTAGACGTACGTGCCCGCATCGACCTGGCCGCCGAGCACGGCGAAGGTGCCCGCGCCACCGCCGGTCTGCACTACGGTCAGGGTCGTACCCGGCGTCGGGTCGACCCCACTGCTGCTGTTGTGGATGGCCAGTTCATGGCTGCCGGCGGCCTCGCCGGTCACCACCAAACGATCACCCTGTACGGTGCCCAGATCGGTGTTCAGGTCGAAGATGCCGCTGCCGCTCAAACTGCCTGTCTGCAAGGTTCGATAGGCGCCGCTGCGGCCACCCAACGCCACCCTGCTGCCGTTCATGGCCAGGCTGGCTATCTGCGAGTCGCCTGTCATGTTCCACAGGGAACCGTCAGCCAGATTGACAGCGCCTGCCTGGCTCAACTGGCCATTGAATGTCGAAGCGCGGTTCAGGTTCAGGTTCAGTGGACCCTGGCCGTTGCCTTCCCAGCTGCTTGCGTCAAGTGTCATGTTCGCCGTGGAGGTATCGGCGACAGTGACGTTGCCGGTCAAGCTGCTGTTGCCCAGGTTGAGCTGGGCCTGTGAGGCTTCGCTGACGTTCGTGTCGCCAACCCAGCTGCTCTGTTCCAGGCTCAGGTCGATGCGCGAGCCGCCGGTGAGCAGGGCATTGCCGGTCAACGTACTGGCTTCGCGGCTGACCAGGGTCAGCGCGCTGGCACCCCCCAGCAGCATGTCGCCGGTCAGGCTGCTGCCCTGGCCCAGATCGGCCGTCACCTGCGAGGCATCTGCCAGGCTCAAGCCGCCGTTCAAGGCACTGGCGGCCACTTGCAGATCCAGGGTCGACGCCTGCGTCACTTCCACCGCTATGCCATCGCCCCCGGTCAGGCTTGAACCATTGGCCAGGGTCAACCTTCCGGCTGTGGCCAGTGGATACAGCGTGGCCCCAACCAACACCGCGCTGCCGCGAGTACCTTGCAGGCTCGACCCATCGAGCGCCAGGTTGGTGGCTGCACGCGGTGTGCCGCTGCCGCCACCGTTGGCGATCAATGTGGCGCCATGGTTGGCGCCTATGGCGCTGCTCTGCACCAGGTTCATGTCCGATGACAGCACCGACAGCCCCACCCCGCCTAAGTAAGGCTGCACGCGACCATCATCGGTGCCGGATATCTGCGAACCGCTGATATTCACCACGGCCCCTGTGCTGCTTTGGATGCCTCGGCCGAAGCCGGTGACCGTACTGTTGGTCAGCGTCAAGACGGCGGGCGCGCCGGCTACCAGCGTGATACCGATGGCTGAAGAGGCATTGAGCACGCTATCGGTCACCGTGGCCGTGGAAGCGTCCACGCGCAAGGCTTCGAAGCGTGCGCGCGCCGTGACCGTGGCGCCTTCCAGCCCGGCCGTACTGCCCAGGCGCAAGCCGATGTCCAGAGTTTGGCCCCCAGGGCTGACAAACAGCGAACCTCCTCGCAGTACCGACCATTCCTCGACCGGTGAACCTGAGTTGACCCTGCCGATGGAAAAGGGCCCATCCACCACGGCCGCCATGACCTCGCCAGATACACTTAATACGACTGCAACGCCCAGCAACGGGCGCCACTTGATACCGCCGTGAACAATAGTTTTCATGACTGCCACCTTTGAATTTATTTATTCAAAAAGTTACTTTGGATCGTCCATCCGAAGTGGCAGTGTAGTTGCAAATCATGCTTCATCTAGTTGAATAATAATTTTCAGAATTAGCTGGATTTAAATATTGAAACGATTCCAATCGGTGCTAGCTTGAATATCGCACCAGGCCAATTACGCCTCGCACGAAGCCGCACCGAAACTTGCAGCGTGTAAATAATCAATCACTCGCAGCCGTTATGAAAACGCTTATTCACACTGCGCGCCTCGGTCTATATCAGTTCAGTACTGGAGATTGAAAAATGGGAACTTCCAACGCGATCTTTCAGGCGCCAAGCGCGCGTCCGACAGATGCAGCCGTCACTGTGTACAAGGTTCACAAGAAAGGCCGACTGGATCCGACGTCGCCCAGCAAGCGCTCTGCCAGCCTGCGGGCAGGCGTGGGCATATTGGTGGACGATGGTCCACCGCCGTCAGTACCTGACGCCATTTCCGGGCACCCGCAGAACCTGATTCCTGCAAACAAGAATAACAGTCCATTCAGGATCTCCATTCCAAACCACACGAGCATCGTTGCTGGCGACCTGGTCCGCTTGATACTCGACAATGTGCCTATCGACGTTCCAGCCGTGGACGCTGCAGAGGTAGGCAATGGTTATATCCGCGAGTTCGACGCAACCCTGGCTCACGGTGTACACCAGGTTACCTACGAGCTGGAGGATGGCGGCAGCAATGTGATTCGGGGTAACCCACCGATCCCTTTGCGTATCGACCGTGAAGCGCCAGGCGGGACTTTGATGCCACCGCTGATCTTTGCCCAAGATGTAGAAGACGAAGGTGTGACCCTGGACAAATTGGTTGCAGGCACTTCCGGCGGTCTAGTGCTGAAGACACTGCTGCCAGACTACTACGGCATGGAAGATGGCGACATAGTCAAACCTTTTTACAGAGCAACATCAGGGGGGTCTGAGTTGCTCATCGTGTCGGCGGAGAAGGTGGTGCCCGTGGGCGGCACAGGCGAAGATCTGGAGCTTGAAATTCCGTTGGCCGCGTTGCAAGCCATGAATGACGGCGAGCGCTATTTCGGTTACACGCTTACCGACGTGGCGGGCAATGTCAGCCGTGGGCGCGCAGACGACGTTGCCTTGATCATCCTGGTCAGCAGCGCGCCAGTGGACGGTGATCTGGATTTACCAGACATCGCGCTGTTCAGCGACAACGGCCTGATCAGCGAAGCCGATGCGCGCACGCCGGTCCATGTCAAAATTCCCGAAATCCCCAAGTCCGTCGATGGCGACGAAGTGATTTTCTACCTCGGCACCTCAAGTACCTCGAGACTGCGCATCAGCACAGCGGACCTCGGCAAGCCCTTCGTGCTGGAGTTCGACCTGCCGTTTGACTTCGTTGCCAACGGTGGCGGTACGGGGTCACCGCAACGGTACACAGCAGAGGGGTACTACGAAGTCTACCGCGGCACTGTAAAAATGGCCACTTCGGGAGCCAACCCCGTGTTGGTGGACATCACCATACCCGCCGGCCCAGACCCAGTCCCCGGCACTCCGGAAAATGAGCTGTTGAGGGTAGTCACGGTCGAGGCGGACAGTGGTGCTGTCGATATCATCGACAACGCTGACTTGCAGGAGGACGCCGAGGTCATCGTTCCTTACTACGCCGACAGCACTGCCACCCCGCCGGGTGATGTCGACTACCTGCAGGCCAACGATGTCATTACCGTCTATTGGGGCGGCACGGCGCTGGCTAACAGAAGAACCATACTGGCCAGCGATCTCGCTGCCAAATTACCGCTGAAAATCACCGCAACATCGGCTGAAATGAAGGCCAAAGGGCCTGGTATCAAAGCTGTCCACTACACCGTGGCGCGTGCAACATCAGGCACGCCATCGGCGACCAACGTGGCCCTGTCGTTTGCCAAGGACGTACAAGTTATTTCTCAGGATCTGCTGCCAGGCGGACCCGGGGGATTGCCCGCAGGAGAGTTCACAGAGCGCAGGCAGGCACAAAACTCCTTGAACAAGGCGCAGCTGCAGGACGGTACGCCATTCCGTGTGCTCCTGGATTACGACCAAGTGGCCGAGGGCGACGAGATCACCCTCACGCTGCAGGGGTATTACGGCCTTGCCGGCTCAGGCGTCGAAACGCCCAACATGAAGCTCGATCTGAGCTACACCTTGACGCGCGACGATATCCAATTGCCGGGTGGCCCTGTCAAACATCACGACTTCCTGATTCCGGCCACTTACTTCTCCAAGAAGTGGGTGAATGAGCCCGTTGGGCAGGGGTCGGTAACGGCCGTGTACTCCATTGAAAATGCCTACGGCACTGGCGGCCCTTCTGCCTCGGTGTTCGTGCGTTGCTACGCACTGGACTTGTAGCAGCGTTACCCCTCGCCGGCAGGCAACTGTCGGCGAGGGGCCCACCCGCTCTTTGTCATGAGTGATCTCAACTCCACTTGAGGTGATCCATCGTGAAAAATCCACCCCGTTCATTATTACGCGCCATCCGCAAAGCCGCCTATGGCAGCGACCATGTCAAC
>NZ_JACYUT010000008.1:0-120679 GCF_014841915.1 Pseudomonas sp. CFBP 13727 | reverse complement strand
GGTACGAGCTGATTCCCAGCGCGGGAGCCACGGGGGTTTCCGAAAGCGTGCTGATCTCGGTGCAGGATGCCGCGAGCCAGACGTGGCCGGCGCCGCAGATTCACGATCATACCGGTGGGCCGGTCACGTCCTGGAGCCCTGTCAAGCCAGGCACCACACAAGCCAACACCGCGAGCTTCGTGCTGCGCGATATGCGCCTGCGCGTAGGCGATAGCGTCATGCCGTTCTGGCGTGTGGCGGGGAATGCCGACCAGGCGATCCCGCCCATCACCGTCAGCGTTGCGGGTGAGGCACGGGGGGCTATTCCTGCGCCGATTCTGGCGGCTTCGCTGGGCAAGACGGCGGAGGTGTTTTATGCGGCCAATCAGAGTGGGGTGGTGAGGCCGGTGTCCGAGGTGTTGAGTTTGCAGGTGCTGGCGTTGCCAGCGACGGCGTTGAGCGAGCTGGTCATTCTGGAAGCAGCGAACAGTGGGGCCGGACCTGAGCTTGATGTGTCAGGCGCAGCTACCGCTACGCTACGCGTGGGCGTGTGGCCGTTGATAGCCGAGGGGCAACCGGTGTGGTTGAGCCTGAGCGGCACCAAAAGCGACGGCTCGCCGTATTCGAAAGTCATCTGGGCAGCGGGAAGTTCGAAGGTCAATGCCACCTGGCTTATGGATGGTCACTGGTCAACCACCTTGCCCATTGCCGAACTTAAGCAACTCCAGGACAGCAGTGCCTTGACCATTACGTTCAAGGCCGGGTTGGGCGGGACGCAGGAAGAACTGAATGCAGTGGCCTTTGTGCCAAAGGTCTACAACGTGAAAGCCGTAGCAGATACCACTCCAGTGATAAGCAGTGTGAGAGATTCGATGGGTGAAGTCTCTGACAACGGGACCACTCATGACGCTAATGTGGAAATCAGAGGTACAGCCACAGCGATGCAACAGATCGAGATTTTTGATAATACGTCAGTGTCCAAAGGTGTGGCGGAGGTAGATGGCGGTGGTGGGTGGTCTCACTATGTCACAGAGCTAGCTCATGGCGCTCACGCTCTGACTGCCAAGGCGCTGTATGGCAGTGAGCGCGTCTCCTCAGCACACTCCTTTAGTCGAACATTACCTACTACGGAAGACTTTGAAAATGCCCAAATAGGACCGGTCGGAGCCGAAGGGCTTAGCTTGCCTACAATGACTATATATAACTGCATAATATACGAAGGTAGCCAGGCACCCTGGGGTGGTCTATACGGTAACTATATCACTTCGACCGGATCGCCAGATGCTCGGGCAGATTTAAAGGCGGGAGCTCTAAAGATCAAGTACAACAGCGCGAACAACGTTACGAACGATTCAATTCGTTACTATGATGCGAGCCAGCAATTGATAAAAACCAGTCAACTAGGCGGAGCTAAGGAAATAACCGTGACATTCACGCGGGATAGACCTTGCCATCGGATAGTTTTCCAAGCGCTCAATGGCACGCTGCACTTAGATAACTTTGTTTTCGAATGGGCGTAGTATGCTGGTTAGTAATCACACTTGATCGCTACAATGCTCTTAAGTAGTTATCATACGTCTGATTCCGGAAGCGTTGTCAAAGGAGCGTTAAGTCATTTAATCACCTCGCTGCTAGCCCCGCCCGGAATGGTTAGGCCGGCATACTGGTTCGGTGCTTTTAATCGGTCGCCGCGATTTGGCGACCGTTTTTTTCATCCACTGATCATGCGCCGTTTTTCCTGCGTCCCGATTTTTGTACCGTAGCATGCCCTACAGTAGGCAGTGCACCGGCGGCTTTCGAGTACGCCAAGTGCCCGACATCCCGATTGCCCAATCTACGAGCCATCTGCCCGCCATTTGTTTGATCACAAATGTGAGGGTCTTTATTGTGGTCGCGTTTCTTCCACTGCGTTGAAGAAGAGGAGTTTGACCATGGTAGAAGCAATCCAAAACCGTGGCTTGGTGGTGGGCGATAATGCATCGGTTTGGGAGGGGGACGCGTTAGGCTGGCTTCTGGGCAGGCAGAGCTTGCTCCCACAGGGGGTGTGTCTGGCGGGCCGCTTATTACGCTGTAATCCCCGCCTTTCGCCGCCCGCCGTGCCCGATCACCGCGCGCGCACCCATTCCGCTCAAAGAGGCTAGACCCTTGGCATTGACGATTCTTGGCCTGTCCGGCGCCCTTAGCCATGACCCTTCCGCGGCGCTGTACATCGACGGCAAGCTGGTTGCCGCCGCCGAAGAAGAGCGCTTCGTGCGCGACAAACATGCAAAGAACCGCATGCCCTACGAATCGGCCAAGTTCTGCCTGGAGCAAGCCGGCATCAAGCCGTCGGACGTTGACGTGGTGGCCATTCCGTTCGCCCCCATCAGCCTGGCACTGCTTCTTCAGAGGCATGGCTACCTGCTTGGCAAGTAGATTTTCCGTATTTTAACGAGCTAACTAGCATATGCAAAAGCTCGCCTTTTTACTTTCAATGCAATGTTGAATATTATTTTTTATAGCCGCATCCAAAGTACAAAAATATACTAACTTCTCTTGAGCTCTCGCATTCAATCGTTGTGCGAATAAAACGTATGCCTCACATAGACTTGGGCGCGAAAACTTACTAAGTTTGTCACTCTTCCCGTTATTTGCACTTTCCGGTTTTCAAGCCTAACTTGTTCTCTCAGGTGACTGCTGCTTGATTGCTCGCCTCTCTACTCTTCGATATTCCCTCAACTTCCTCGAGGTGATCCATCGTGAAAAATCCACCCCGTTCATTATTACGCGCCATCCGCAAAGCCGCCTACGGCAGCGACCATGTCAACCACGGTGCCCGACATGGTGGCGTGGCGCCCGACCCCAATATCTACGCACCCCTGGTACCGGCCGCGATCTCCCATGGCGGCATCAACAAAGACGACTACGACAACGGCCTGATTGCCGTGCTGGTAGAGCCCTACGTGGGCATGGCGGTGAATGACATCATCGACCTCTACTGGAATGACGGTTACATGGACTTCGCCAGGGTGACCGACGCCACCGCCACTCAGGCGTTGGTTGCCGATGCATACTACATTTCCCCCGACGCGCTCGAGGCGACGCTGCACTACCACGTCAAGGATTCAGCCGGTAACGAGCGGGCATCGCAGTCGCTGGTGGTGCCGATCAAGCTGACGGTGCCTGGCGACCCGCCCGAGCCGCCGGACGCCAGCGATCCTTCACTCAACCCCAATCTCGGGCTGCCCTATGGCGTGCCGGACCTCATCTCCGACGTCAGCCTGGTGGGCGACCTGGCGGTGACGATCCAGCAATATACCCACCAGAGCGAGGGCGATATCGTCACCCTGTTCTGGGCCGGCACGGCCATTCACTACGGCCCGCTGCAAACCAGCGACCTCAACCGCAGCATCACCATCACCGTGCCCAACAGCGTCATTGCCGCCCGCCCCGGCACCGACCTGATCGTGCGCTACAGCATCCGCGACAAGGTGCAGAACTATTCACGCTACAGCCCCAGCGTGCTGACCACCGTGTATGCGCGTGGCTCATTGCCCGAGCCGACCGTGGAAGGCACCCAGACCGGCGACCTGCATCTGGATACCATCACCGACGGCCTGGTGGAAATCCGCGTCAATCGCTATTCGACCATCGCCGTCGACGACAACATCGTCGTGCACTGGACCGGACGGCCGGTGGAAGGCCCTTTCCAGGATTTCAGCACCCCGGCCCAGCAGCTGGGCAGCAACCGCTTTCTCAACTTCCAGGTGCCCAAGGACGTGGCCGCCGTGCTGATCGACAGCCAGGCGTACGTGTACTACACCGCCATTCCGGCCGCCGGCGGCGCAGCGAAGATCTCCAGCGGCTCGACATTCGGCGTGGTGGGCACGCGCAACGAACTGAAAATGCCGGAAGTACCCAAGGCATCCGGTGGCACCCTGGCACCAGAGTCCATCAGCGAAAACACCGTCGAGGTCATCGTGCTGGCCAACCCGCTGCTGGTCAGCGGCAGCAACGTGACCCTGATCTGGAGTGGTACCGGCCCCGGCGGGGCGGTGTATCACGAAGAGATGCGCGCGGTCGACAGCGGCAACGTCGGTGGGCCGCTGAGCATACTGGTGCTCAAGGACAAGGCACTGGAACTCATCGGCGGCACGCTGGAGGTGTCCTACACCGTCAAGCTGGCCGACGGCACGGTGTACCGTTCGCCCGCCCTGGCCTTGACCGTGGTCGGCGCCGGCGCCTCGCTGCCCGCGCCCACCTTCAGCCCGGCATTGAAACCTGGCGACGTGCTGGACCCCGCCGACCTGGCTACGGGCGGCATCACCGTCAAGGTCACCGTCGGCTCGCCGTTGTACGTTGGCGGCAAGGCGCGGCTGCACTGGGAGGGCTCGAGCACGAGCATCAACCCGCCGGTGGAACTGCCCATCACTGCGGTAGGTGATTTGAGCTTCTGGGTGGACAAGACCCGCTACGTGGACCCCAACCTCAATGGCTCGGTCAACGTGTGGTACGAGCTGATTCCCAGCGCGGGAGCCACGGGGGTTTCCGAAAGCGTGCTGATCTCGGTGCAGGATGCCGCGAGCCAGACCTGGCCGGCGCCGCAGATTCACGACTCGACCGGCGCACCGGTTACCTCCTGGAGCCCTGTCAGACCCGGCACCACACAAGCCAACACCGCGAGCTTCGTGCTGCGCGATACGCGCCTGCGCATAGGCGATAGCGTTATGCCGTTCTGGCGTGTGGCAGGGAATGCCGACCAGGCGATCCCGCCCATCACCGTCAGCGTTGCGGGTGAGGCACGGGGGGCCATTCCTGCGCCGATTCTGGCGGCTTCGCTGGGCAAGACGGCGGAGGTGTTTTATGCGGCCAATCAGAGTGGGGTGGTGAGGCCGGTGTCCGAGGTGTTGAGCTTGCAGGTGCTGGCGTTCACTTCGGGACAACTGGTGGCGCCAAGCGTTGCCCAGGCCAACGGTTCACCGGCAGTGCTGGATCTCAACGCCTTCGCGGGAGATGCCACGGTAGTGGCGGTGCCGTGGCCGTTGATGACCACAGGCCAAACTTACTGGCTGCGCGCGCACGGGACACTGGATGACGGCACGACGCGCAGCGTAGAGCTGGCGATGGGGTCCGCAGTGACGGCTGCGCAAGTTAGCTCAGGGCTGCAAGTCAACCTGCCTCGTAGTTTTCTGTTGCGACTGGAGAACACTCTGCCACTGACCCTGGAACTGAAAGTGGGTATGGGCAAGAGCGTGAGTGAAAGTGAAGCGGTTATATTTCCTGAAGGAGTGCTGAACATGACTCAGTTGACTTTGGTGCTGCCTGCACCAACTGTGGAAAACGAAACCAATGGGTATTTGGATCCTGCGGCCATTCCTGGTACAGGTGTGAAGATTACGACACCGGCGTATGGAGGAATCGAACCAGGCCAATGGGTAGGGTTGGAATGGACGGCGGTGGATCCAGCGGGGTCCCTGGTGTTGCCCGCTAGGCAACTGACGACAGCGCAGCCACTGGAATTCACGGTGCCCAAGGCGGTGGCGGAGTTGAGCCAGGACAAGGCAGTGTCAGTGGCGTACACGGTGGCACGCGTTGAGAATGGGCTGGTGAAAACGTCCGAGGCGGTGCCGTTTGAGTTGTCGAAAATCAAGGCAGTTACCCCGCCGGGTGCTGAAGGGTTTGATAATGTTCCGGTAGGCCCTGTCAATCTACCATTGAAGTTAGATAAGCTCTGGATTTCCGATCAATATAAGACTCGGGTAGACATTGTTCAGTATCCACCTCTAGAGCTTGAGCCTTTTATCTCAGGTAACGCTGTTAGATATTCCGCTACTGGCAATTCGGTTGAGTATATAGTTTTAGAGTTCAAGCCTTCCTGTGTTGCAGTTCAGTTTGGTACAAGTGTAGAGGGTACTATGTGGGTACTCTATGAAAACGGGCGGTCTGATGGGCGGACGATACAGTCAGGGTGGGTGAGGGTAGATGTGAAGGCCAATCCTACATGGCGTATTTCGGGAGTATATTTTATGTCGATGCCTAATACGTACGGCTACCTAGATAATTTTTCTATGGAGTACGATCCAGGGTTTTAAAATCTTTGGTGCCTGTCCGTACCGCTAATCATAAGCAAGGTGAGTCGCTTAGATCATAAGGCAGTGTTATTAAATTGCCCGTTCGATGTGTATTGGCAAGGCTATAGACAGAGCCTGTAGTCAGCTAGGGACATCTATGTCGCCGCGGCTTGTGTTTCGGAAGAATTAGGATTTGGCCTAAATGTCCAGGTTGTGGGCTGGTGATACTTGTTTGTTGAAAGGCAAGCTATTCTAGCTGCAAGTGCTGTTATCATGACGAATTGCTTAGTCTTACCCGGTCGCTGAATGTTCAGCGACCGATTTTTTCATCCAACACGGACATCTCAGTCCCCATAGCGCTTTGACTAGAATTTCCGGACCTTCATTATTGCCCGGGGAGATCCAACGCTCGCTGCGCCTCAATCACTTCTAGCGCTTGCCGTTTCAATCATACGTGTTTGACCCTGCCCAAGGAAAACCAGAGATCTTCGATTTTTGTCTGTGACTGGACGGATCGCTCGCCACAGCACCACCGCCACAGGGGTGTTGGTTGAGCCATCGCTTATTACGCTATAATCCCCGCCTTTCGCCGCCCGCCGTGCCCGATCACCGCGCGCGCACCCATTCCGCTCAAAGAGGCTAGACCCTTGGCATTGACGATTCTTGGCCTGTCCGGCGCCCTTAGCCATGACCCTTCCGCGGCGCTGTACATCGACGGCAAGCTGGTTGCCGCCGCCGAAGAAGAGCGCTTCGTGCGCGACAAACATGCAAAGAACCGCATGCCCTATGAATCGGCCAAGTTCTGCCTGGAACAAGCCGGCATCAAGCCGTCGGACGTCGATGTGGTGGCGATTCCGTTCGCGCCCATCAGTCTGTTCGGCAGGGCCCGTTGGCACTACGCCAAGCGCTACTGGTATGCCCCGGACCGCGCCCTCGATGCGCTGTTGATGGGCAACCGTCGCTACAAGCGCTACCGCAACAAGATCGTCTTCTGCCTGGAACAGTTGGGCTTCGACGCGAAGAAGATCAAGATCGAACCGGTCGAGCATCACCTGGCGCACGCCTCAAGTGCATACCACTGCTCGGGCTTCCAGGAAAAAACCGCGATCCTCGGTATCGACGGCAAGGGTGAGTACGCCACCACCTTTTTCGGCTACGGCGAGAACGGCAAGATCCACAAGATCAAGGAGTTCTTCGACCCGGATTCGCTGGGCGGCCTGTATGGCGCGATCACCGAATTCCTCGGCTTCGAGATGCTCGACGGCGAGTTCAAGGTCATGGGCATGGCGCCCTATGGCGATGCCAGCAAGTACGATTTCTCGCGCCTGGCCTCGTTCGAGAACGGCGAGCTGGTGATCAACACCGACTACGCCAACGTCATCGGCCTGCGCCGCTATAAAGAGAAGGGCAAGGGTTTCTACTTCTCGCCCAAGCTGATCGAATGGTTGGGCCCCAAGCGCGAAGGCGACATCGCCGACGAGCCGTACATCCACTACGCGGCCAGCATGCAGGCGTTGTTCGAAAAACTCGCCCTGCAGATGATCGACCACTACCTGGGCGACGTGCTCAAGCAGACCGGCAAGCTGGCCTTCGCCGGTGGCTGCGCGCTGAACGTCAAGCTGAACCAGAAGATCATCGCCCGCCCGGACGTAAAGGAGCTGTTCGTGCAGCCGGCTTCCGGCGACGCCGGTACGGCGGTCGGGGCGGCGGCCTACGTGTCCCATGCCCGCGGCGTGCCGGTGGAGAAGATGGAGCACGTGTACCTGGGCCCGTCCTACACCAACGAAGACGTGATCGCTGCCTGCGCGCGTCATCCGAACAAGCCCAAGGGGCGCATGCTGGGCAACATGCCCAAGCAGATCGCGCAGATCATGGTCGACGGCAACCCGGTGGCCTGGTTCCAGGGACGCATGGAGTTCGGCCCGCGGGCGCTGGGTGGTCGGTCGATCATCGGTTGCCCGAGCGTGCCGGGCGTGGCCGACCGCATCAACCACCAGATCAAGTTCCGCGAGCGCTGGAGGCCTTTCTGCCCATCGATGCTCGACACCGTCGCGCCGCAGATGATCAAGATCGACCACCCGGCGCCGTTCATGACGTTCACCTTCGAGGTGGCCGAGGAATGGAAGACCCGCGTGCCGGAAGTGGTCCACGAAGACGGCACCTCGCGCGCCCAGGTGCTCAAGCGCGAGTACAACCCGCGCTACTACGACATGATGAAGGCCCTCGAAGAGCTGACCGGCAATGGCGTGTCGCTGAACACCTCGCTCAACCGCCGTGGCGAGCCGATGATCTGCTCGCCCACCGATGCGTTGAACATGTTCTACGGCTCGGACCTCGAGTACCTGGTCATGGAAGACATTCTGGTGGTCAAAGAGGGTGCTCAAGCCTATGACGCGCTCGACTGAGCGTCATGTGCTGCAGTTCTGCCACGGCTATGACGGGCCGTTCCTCGACTGTGCCCGTCAGTACGCCAGCCTGTTCGTGGGCCGTGGCTACCGGGTGACCACCGTGTTCCTGACCGGCGCGGCCGATGCTCAGGTGGCCGCTGGCTGCGAGAGCGACGAAGTGCTGTTCATGGAGTTCAGTTCCAAGGACATCCGTGGCTTGAAGCTGGGTGCCATTCGCGAGCTGCGCAAGATCACCGCTGCGCGCACATTCGCCTTCTGCATCGCGCACCGGTTCAAGCCTATCTATGTTGCCCTGCTCGGCACTTCGCTGCCGGTGATCGGCGTGCACCATGCATTCGGCGACTATCAGCGTCGTTCGCGCCGGGTGTTTGCGCAGTTGTTCCGCAAACGCTTGAGCTTGCTGGGTGTGTCCGATGCGGTGCGCGACGACATGCGCCGCTGCCTGCCCGGTTGGGCGCCCGAGCGCATCGCCACGCTGTACAACCGTTTGAACACCTTTACCTTGCAGAAAAACTTGCTGCCTGCGGCCGAAGCCCGCCAGGCGTTGGGGTTGGCGCCCGATGCCTGGATCGTCGGCAACGTCGGTCGCCTGCACCCGGATAAAGACCAGGCGACCTTGCTGCGCGGCTTTGCTTTGGCCTGGGCAAAACTGCCTCAGGAAGCGCTGCTGGTGATCATCGGTTCTGGGCGCCTGGAACAGAATCTCAAGGACCTGGCCGTGGAGCTGGGCATTGCCGAGCGCGTGCGGTTTCTTGGCCAGGTGGCCCAGGCACGGCTGTATTTCAAGGCGTTCGACGTGTTCGCCCTGAGCTCCGACCACGAGCCGTTCGGCATGGTCCTGCTTGAAGCGATGGCGGCCAATGTGCCGCTGCTGGCCACGGCCTGCGGTGGCGCACCGGAGATCGTCGAGGGCGTCGGTATCCTGTTTCCGCTGGGCGACGCCGAGCGCCTGGCGCAGGGGCTGGAACACATGGCCAGGATGGATCGCTACCAGCGCGCGCAGTGCGAAGCGCACATGGCCGAACGCCTCGAGACGCGCTTCTGCGACCGCGCGGTGCGCAAGGCTTTCTGGCAACTGCCGATGGTCACCGCACTGACGGCGGCCACATGATGCTCAACCGATTGCAGAGCGTGCGCGAACGGGGCTGGCAAACTGTGGACGCGGCCACCTATGCCCAGGCCTGGACGCAGTTCGGCGGCAGTGTGGCGACGCACCCGCTGGTGGTCGAGCGGCTGGCTGCGCTGGCCGGCATTCCGGTGCGCTACCTGGGGTGGGAGCAGGCGGGCGAACTGGTCGCAGCGATACCCACCTGGGGGCGCTACCTGGCGCTGTCCAAGGACGTGCTCAAGCAGGCCGGCAAGAAGGGCCTGTACGATCTGGGCAACGCCGAGTTGATTTTGCCGGCGGCCGCCGATGCCCAGGCACCGCTGCGCCACCATGGGCGTTATCTGTCGGAGCTGAACCAGGGGCGTTTCAGCGGCTTGAAGGTTCAGGCCGAGAGCCTGGCCATGGCCCGCACGCCCGAAGACCTGTCGAAGAAATTTCGCTACAACCAGCGCCGCGAACTGCGTCTGCTGGAAGAAGCCGGCGGCGTGGCCAAGCCCGTCAGTGAATTCACCAGCGCCGAGCTGGCAGCGATCTACTGTGACCTGTTCCAGCGCCGCTGGGGCTTTCCCGCGACCGGCGCCGAGCGGATGGCCGAGGTCATCGACCTGCTGCGCGAGCTGATGATCGGCTCGGTGCTGCTGCTGGGCGATGCGCCTGTTGCCATTCAACTGGTGTACCGCGTCGAGGCGCCAGACTGGGTCAGCGTGGAATACATCAACGGCGGGGTGGATCCGGAGAACCGCGCGTTCAGCCCCGGCAGCGTGCTCAGTTTCCTCAATACCCAGAGCGCCTGGGAGCAGGCCCGCGCGGTGAACAAGCCACTGCGTTTCTCGTTCGGCCGGGCCGACCGCGAGTACAAGGACCGCTGGTGCAACCCCGTTCCGGTGTTTCAGGCATGAGCCGCAAACAGGCGTTGCTCGCCCGGCACCGGCGCAACAAGCGTCGGGTGCTGCTGGCCGGGCTGGTGGCGATGCTGCTGGCGGGTGTGCTGGTTGCCTGGTGGTTGCCGCTGCCCCTGTTGTTGCTGGCCTGGGTGGCCCATGAGGCGTGGTTTGCCGACCATTTGTTCTATTCGCCGGGCGACGATTACGCCTACAGCTTCGACAGCGAAGCGGAGCTGGCCAAGGTCAGCCTGAATGGCGAGGTGCTGCAGGTTGCAGAGCGCGTCGAGTCGGCTGACACTTTGATCCTGGCGCTGGATGTGAAGGCGTCCTGGCTGGGGCGTCTGTTCGATCCGTATGTGCAGTTGCTCGGGGGCGAGCTGAACGACCGGCAGACGTTCGAGCGCGGTGTCGATGGCCTGCGCTACCTGAATCTGAGCGGCTTTGCCGATGAGCTCAATCAAGGGCGCCTTCGCTTGCGCGGGCGGTTCTGCCGCATCGTTGGCGAGCCGCGCTTGTGGCGCTTTCAGCATCCGGATTTCACCCGGCACACGGTCATGGTCATTGCGCCCCATGCCGACGATGCCGAGCTGGCGGCCTATGGTTTGTACAGCCGCGCGGCGAGCAGTTGGATCGTGACCTTGACGGCAGGCGAGATCGAAGCCGAGCACTATCAGGCGATGGGCCTGGCGCCGGCCGACGCCGCTCGCTTGAAGGGGCGCCTGCGCGCCTGGGACAGCCTGGCCGTGCCGCGCTGGGCCGGGGTGCCGGCCGAGCAGTGCGTGCAGTTGGGGTATTTCTGCCTGCAACTGCCAGCGATGCAGGCGGCACCCGAGCAGCCGTGTGGCTCGCGCGAGGCGGACATGACTGACATCCGTCCGTTCCGCCAGCTCAATCCGTTCGCCCTGCCGGCCGATGCCGATGGCGCGCCGACCTGGAACAATCTGCTCGCCGACCTGCGCGAGCTGCTGCAACGGGCGCAGCCGGATGTGCTGGTGATGCCCCACGCGAGCATCGACCCGCACCCGGACCACATCTGCGCGCAGGCAGCGGTGCTGCAGGCGTTGCAAGGGGTGGCGCACCAGCCACGCTACCTGCTGGGCTATGCCAACCATTTGCATGACAACGACCGTTGGCCTATGGGCCGTGCTGGCGAAGGCGTGGCCCTGCCACCGTTTTTCGATGCCCGTGAACGGCTGCTGCCGTACAGCCTGCCGGTGGGTGCGGCGGTGCAGATGGACAAGGCCATGGCGCTGGGCATGATGCACGACCTGCAACCGCCGGCGCCGTTCAAGCGTCGCGTGCGGCGTTGGCTGCAATGGTTGCTGGCCGGTCGACGTTGGCCGGCGACGGGTGAAAACGAATTTTTCCGCAAGGCGGTGCGCCGCCACGAACTGTTCTGGCGCAAAGACTTATAAGGTGCCGTTAGCACAATGATGAAAGTACTGTTCCTGGTGCAGAAAGAGCAGCGCGCCATTCTCGATCGTCTATATGAAGGCATCGCCGCGCATTGCGAGTGCGATCTGCGCTGGTTGGACGGCGCGCAGCAGCGCGATCTGAAAGGGTATTTCAAGCGCGAAGTGGACGTTGCCCGGTACGACCGCATTCTGTTTTTCCTGCGCTTCAAGCAGGAGATTCGCCAGGTGGCGTTCATTCGTTCGGTGCCCAATCTGGTCATCCTGGAGCATGACGCCTACCAGAACTACATCGCGTGCAAGTACACCGGCAAGTTCAGCGCGCACTACCAGCAGCTGCCGTGGGTGCGGGTGATCAGTTCGGGGTTCATGGTCAGCGAACGCTTGCGCGCCGAGGGCTTCGATGCGCATTTCGTGCCCAAGGGCTATGACCAGGCCCTGCTGACGCCGCAGACCCGCGAGCGCGATATCGAGCTGGCTTTCGTGGGCAGCACCAAGAGCGTGGCCTACAGTGGCCGCAAGCAGATGCTCGATGCGATCGGCCAGGTGGAGCCGTTGCTGGTGACGCGGACCAACAGCGGCCAGGAGTATGGCGATACGCTGAACCGCATCCGTTTTTTCGTCAGTGCCGATGTGGGCATGGGCGAGTACATGATCAAGAATTTCGAAGCCATGGCGTGCGGGTGTGTGCTGTTCACCTTCGACCAGGGCGAGGCGGAAAACCGCGCGCTGGGGTTCCAGGACATGCGCACGGTGGTGTTGTACGACAGCGTGGCGAGCTTGCAGGCCAAGCTGGCGCAGTTGCGCCGCGAGCCGGCGCTGGCCGAGCGCATCGCTGCGGCGGGACAGGCGCTGGTGCTGGGGGAATACGGTTTCGACCGGATCGGTGAGCGTATCGTGCAAGCGATGCAGCCGGCACTTCGCCCGCATCCGCCATTGACGGTGTGGCAACGCCTGCGGTTGGCCTTGTCCTAGCAACGGCGTGCGGCTTTCGCGGCCACTGGCCGCTCCTACGGGGGATTGCGCTGTACTTGTGGGAGCGGGCTCTGCCCGCGAAACAGGCGCTGCGGTGTGTCAGGCCGAACCGCGGTGCGGTTTTCGCGGCCACTGGCCGCTCCTACAGGGGATTGCGCTGTACTTGTGGGAGCGGGCTCTGCCCGCGAAACAGGCGCTGCGGTGTGTCAGGCCGAACCGCGGTGCGCCCTTCGCGGCCACTGGCCGCTCCTACAGGGGATTGCGCTGTACTTGTGGGAGCGGGCTCTGCCCGCGAAATAGACGCTACGGTGTGTCAGGCCGAACCGCGGTGCGGCTTTCGCGGCCACTGGCCGCTCCTACGGGGGACGGGCCATGGTGCTACTTGAGCAGGGCTTTGTTGAGCTCGGCCAAGGGGAAGCAGGCGGTCAACTGTTCACGCTCCAGATACCTGGAGAAATGCTCGAGGTTGCGCTTGATCAAGCGCTTCGACAAAGGCCCGCGGGTGAAGCTCATGTCGGCCATGTCGATCAGGCCCAGCTCTCCTTCGGGCGTGACGATCACATTGCCCAAGTGCAACGAGCGGAAATACACCCCAGAGCGATGCAACCGGCGAATCATGGCGATCAGCGGCTCCAGGCTGTGTTGCCAGGTGAAGTCGGCGGTGTCCATCAACTGACGCAGGTTCCTGCCTGGCAGGGGCTCGTAGAGCACGGCGGTCATGCCGGGCTTGTCCAGACGATAGTGCTGCAGCACCTTCAAGGTCGGCACGCCCAGTTGCTGCAGACGCTGGGCGTTGGCGATGAAACGCGCCGAATACGGGCGCAGCAGGGCTGAGGAAAACAGCCGTTTGCGGCGGAAAAGTTTCAGGATCTTGCCGTCTGCGAGCAGGTACACTTTCGCGCCATGGCTGTCGGCTTCCAACACCTTGGCGCCGGTGATCAGCGTGTCAAAAGCGGCCAGAGGAAGGCGGGTGCATTGCATCGTGATAAGGCCTTGATTGAAGAGGGCGGGTGGCATGATGCCCAAAAGCGCCAGCATGTTCTACCGCCAGGCGGAACTGCGGCGCGGCTTTCGCGGCCGCGGACCGCTCCTACGGGGGATTGCTTTGCCCGCGAAGGGTGCGACTCGGTCTGGCTGCAGCACCGCGATCCCCGATCGGCCCCCTGTGATAAAATTCCCGTTCTACGCCAACAGTGAGTTAGACGATGAGTGATTCACCGCGCCCAGCGGAACAGGATTCAAGCCTGAAAATCTATTTGCGGCTGCTCAGCTACGTTCGCCCCTACGTGGGCATGTTCCTGATCAGTATCATAGGTTTCGTGATCTTCGCCTCGACCCAGCCCATGCTGGCCGGCATCCTCAAGTATTTCGTCGACGGCCTGAGCAATCCCGAAGCGGTACTGTTCCCCAATGTGCCCTACCTGCGCGACCTGCAACTGCTGCAGGCGGTACCCATACTGATCGTGCTGATCGCCGCCTGGCAGGGCCTGGGCTCCTACCTGGGCAACTACTTCCTGGCCAAGGTATCGCTGGGCCTGGTCCACGACCTGCGCGTGGAGCTGTTCAACAAGCTGCTGGTACTGCCCAACCGCTACTTCGACACGCACAACTCCGGCCACCTGATCTCGCGCATCACCTTCAACGTGACCATGGTGACCGGCGCTGCGACCGATGCCATCAAGGTGGTGATCCGCGAAGGCCTGACGGTGGTGTTCCTGTTCATCTACCTGATCTGGATGAACTGGCAACTGACCCTGGTCATGCTGGCCATTCTGCCGCTGATCGCCGTCATGGTCGGCAGCACCAGCAAGAAATTCCGCAAGCAGAGCAAGAAGATTCAGGTCGCCATGGGCGATGTGACCCACGTGGCATCCGAGACCATCCAGGGCTATCGGGTGGTGCGCAGCTTCGGCGGTGAAGGCTACGAGCAGAACCGCTTTGCCAAAGCCAGCCAGGGCAACACCGACAAGCAACTGCGCATGACCAAGACCGGCGCGATCTACACGCCGATGTTGCAGCTGGTGATCTACACCGCCATGGCCGTGCTGATGTTCCTGGTGCTGTACATGCGTGGCGATGCCACGGCCGGTGATCTGGTGGCCTACATCACCGCAGCCGGCTTGCTGCCCAAGCCGATCCGCCAGCTGTCGGAAGTCAGCTCCACGGTGCAGAAGGGCGTGGCCGGTGCCGAAAGCATCTTCGAGCAGCTGGACGTTCCCCCCGAGCTGGACACCGGCACAGTGGAGCGCGAGCGCGTTGGCGGTTCGCTGGAAGTGCGCAACCTGAACTTCACTTACCCCGGCACCGATCGCCAAGTGCTCAGTGACATCAACTTCACCGCCAAGCCGGGGCAGATGATTGCGCTGGTGGGGCGTTCGGGCAGTGGCAAGTCGACCCTGGCCGGGTTGATCCCGCGCTTCTATCACCACAATCAAGGCGAAGTGTTGCTCGATGGCGTGGAGATTGCCGACTACCAGTTGCGCAACCTGCGCCGCCATATCGCGCTGGTGACCCAGAGCGTGACACTGTTCAACGACAGCGTGGCCAACAACATTGCCTACGGTGACCTGGCCGGTGCGCCGCGCGAAGATGTGGTGGCGGCGGCGGCCGATGCCTATGCCAAGGAATTCATCGATCGTCTGCCCGAGGGTTTCGACACGCAGGTGGGCGAGAACGGCGTGCTGTTGTCCGGTGGCCAGCGCCAACGCCTGGCGATTGCCCGGGCGTTGCTCAAGAATGCCCCCGTGCTCATTCTGGATGAAGCGACCTCGGCGCTGGATACCGAATCGGAGCGACATATCCAGGCTGCGCTGGACCATGTGATGAAAGGGCGGACCACCTTGGTGATCGCTCACAGACTGTCGACCATCGAAAAGGCCGACCAGATTCTGGTGATGGACCAGGGCCGCATCGTCGAGCGCGGCACGCACGCGCAGTTGCTGGCGCAGAACGGCTATTACGCCAGGTTACACGCCATGGGCCTGGACGAACCTGCGAAAACCGACATCACCTGAGCCCTGCAGGACTGCGATCTTCCTATGGCATTGCGCTATTGCGTGGGATTGCACCCCCTTGCAGGAGAGGTCATCGGCCGCGAATCGGACGGCTCGGTGTGTCAGGTGATACGCGGCGTTCCCTTCGCGGCCACTGGCCGCTCCTACGGGGATCACTGCTCGCATGTAGGAGCGGTCATCGGCCGCGAATCAGACGGCGCGGTGTGTCAGGTGATACGCGGCGTTCCCTTCGCGGCCATTGGCCGCTCCTACGGGGATCACTGCTCGCATGTAGGAGCGGTCATCGGCCGCGAATCAGACGGCGCGGTGTGTCAGGTGATACGCGGCGTCCCATTCGCGGCCACTGGCCGCTCCTACGGGGATCACTGCTCGCATGTAGGAGCGGTCATCGGCCGCGAATGGGCGGCGCGGTGTGTCAGGCTTACCGCGGCGTCCCCTTCGCGGCCACTGGCCGCTCCTACGGGGATCACCGCTCCCGAGGTGGGGTGGGAGGCCTATCGGGTGCTTGCGTGTTAATATCGCCGCCCTGTTCATTTTGTATGTGGGTTGCCCATGAAGTTATCCATGCCGCGATTCGAGTCGGCCCCTGTATTGGTGGTCGGCGATGTCATGCTCGACCGTTACTGGCATGGCGGTACTTCGCGCATCTCCCCGGAAGCACCGGTGCCGGTGGTCAAGGTCGAACAGATCGAGGATCGGCCTGGTGGTGCCGCCAACGTTGCGTTGAACATCGCCGCACTGGGTGCGCCGGCTTCTCTGGTGGGTGTGACCGGTACCGACGAGGCCGCCGACAGCCTGGGCAACAGCTTGAAGGCTGCCGGCGTCACAGCGGTGTTCCAGCGCATTGCCCACCAGCCGACCATCGTCAAGTTGCGGGTCATGAGCCGCCATCAACAACTGTTGCGCATCGACTTCGAAGAAGCGTTTGCCACTGACCCGGTAGCGCTGGGCAACGAAGTCGAAGCGTTGCTCGAAGGCGTCAAGGTGCTGGTGCTGTCGGACTATGGCAAGGGCGCGCTGAAAAACCATCAGGCGCTGATTCAGGCGGCGCGCGCGCGCAACATTCCCGTGCTGGCCGACCCCAAGGGCAAGGATTTCTCGATCTATCGAGGCGCCAGCCTGATCACGCCCAACCTCAGCGAATTCGAAACCATCGTCGGCGGTTGCGCCGATGAGGCAGAACTGGTGGCCAAAGGCGCCGCGCTGATGAGCGAGCTGGATCTGGGCGCACTGCTGGTGACCCGTGGCGAGCACGGCATGACCCTGTTGCGCCCTGATCATCCGGCCCTGCACTTACCCGCGCGGGCCCGTGAAGTGTTCGACGTGACTGGTGCCGGCGATACCGTAATCTCCACCCTGGCAGCGGCCATCGCCGCAGGCGAAGAGTTGCCCCATGCGGTGGCCCTGGCCAATCTGGCGGCGGGCATCGTGGTCGGCAAGCTGGGTACGGCGGCGATCAGCGCACCTGAACTGCGCCGTGCCATCCAGCGCGAGGAAGGTTCGGAACGCGGCGTGTTGAGCCTCGAGCAGTTGCTGCTGGCGATCGACGATGCGCGGGCGCACAACGAGCGCATCGTGTTCACCAATGGCTGCTTCGATATCCTCCATGCGGGCCACGTGACGTATCTGGAACAGGCCCGCGCTCAGGGTGACCGGCTGATCGTGGCGGTCAACGATGACGCTTCGGTAAGCCGTCTGAAAGGGCCGGGTCGGCCGATCAACAGCGTCGACCGGCGCATGGCGGTGTTGGCCGGGCTCGGGGCGGTGGACTGGGTGATCAGTTTTGCCGAAGGTACACCGGAAAACCTGCTGACCCATGTACGCCCGGATGTGCTGGTGAAGGGAGGGGATTATTCGATGGAGCAAGTGGTAGGTGCCGATATCGTGGCTGCCTATGGCGGCACGGTAAAGGTACTGGGGCTGGTGGAAAACAGCTCGACCACCGCCATCGTCGAGAAAATCCGCAGCCGTTGAGGCGTCAGGTTTTACCACGTTCCCGCAAATGCACCGCGTCTACCGCCGACGCGGCTCGCGCCGCTGCTACAGGGACCGCGTCCACCGCCGACGCGGCTCGCGCCGCTGCTGCAGAGGCNCGTCCGGCCGCACCGCGGTTTTCCAGGCACACCGCATGACGGTATTCGGTAGGGGCAATGGGATTACTTGTGCAGACCGCTGCGCACCTTGCGAACCAGCACCCGCGCCTTGACCTTGAATTTCTGCAGACTGGTACGCGGCTTCTTCGGGATGGCCAGGCCTTTTTCCGCCACCCAGTCGCGCCAGCGCACACGTTCGTCGCGGACCAACCAACCTTCTTGCGCAGCGAAACTCTCGGCCAGGTAAACGCCCCGTGTGCCTGCGGCGTGCAGCTTGTCCTTCTTCAGGGTGTACAGCTCGGCGACCGGTTGACCGTCCTTCAGCGGGATCAGGTACAGGTCGGGCCTGCTCCGGCTCAGGCGGGTGATCAGCTCTCCTTTTTCCAGGCGCTCCTCCACATGGAACAGGCTGAGCCCCTTGGCCTGGGGCGGCACCTCCAGACGCAGGTCGTAGACCAACTGCAACGAAGCCGTCGGCACGTGCACGTAGGCCCGGGGCCGCTCGATCAGGTTCAGGCTGCCACAGCGCACCGGGCGCGCCGCGCCGGAACGGGTGCTCAAGCGAAAGGGCAGGGGCTCGTGATAGCGCAGCACCTGGTCATACGGCGTCGGCAGCCAGGTGTCGTTGAAACGCCCGCCCAGCCAGCCTTCCGAAGTCTCCAGCAGACACTCCTCGGCGATTTCCTGAATGGCCGTGTGCAGCGGCAGATTCACCTCATGGGCCGGCACATAGCCGGAGATCAGCTTGAGCACCACATCGCCGCGGTCTTCGCGGCGTTGACGCACCAGCACCCAGTAGTCCCGGCCACGCCAGTTCAAGGTCAGCCGGACCGACACGCCGAGGTTGGCCAGCTCCACGCGAAAGCGTTCGCTGTCACTCACCTCGACCGGTTTGCGCCGTTCCAGGGTCTGAGCGAAATTCAGGGGCATGCCCACGGCTTCGTAACTCAGGGCTTCGGGCGTGGCTTCGACGGCAAGGGGCAGGGTCTTGAAATTGCCAGGGTTCTTTCGTGTCAGGGTACGCGGCATTACGGCTCCTTCTTGCGTCGGGGTCGGCCGCGTCGGCGGCGTCAATTCCTGAGTAGCACGGCAGCGGCTGTCGCTACGTTGTGGGACAGGTGCAGCGGATTTATCGTTCCGACAATAGCACTGGCGACCCCAGGGTGGGCGAACAGCAGCTCGAAGCTGGCGCGCACCGGATCGACCCCCGGTGCCAGGCAGGCATGACCGCTGGCCAAGGCCTTTTTCACCAGGATGGCCTTGCCGTGGGCAGCTGCGTAGTCGAGCACCGGGCGCTCGGACTGCTCGCTCAGGTTGTAGGTGACCATGGCGCAGTCCCCGGTTTCCAAGGCTTTCAGCCCGCCCTGAACGGTCTTGCCGGAAAAGCCGAAGCCACGAATCTTGCCTTCGGCTTTCAGCGCCGCCAACGTCTGGTACACCTCACTGCCCTCGAGAATCTCCAGATCGTTGCCGTCCGAATGCACCAGCAACAGATCAATGAAGTCTGTTTCCAGGCGTTTCAGGCTGCGCTCCACCGAGAACCGCGTGTGCTCGGCGCTGAAATCGAAGCGTGACTGGCCGGCCTCGAACTCTTCACCGACCTTGCTGACGATAACCCACTCCTGACGCTGGCCACGCAGCAATGGGCCTAGGCGCTCTTCGCTGATGCCATAGGCCGGTGCGGTGTCGATCAGGTTGATGCCCAGCTGGCGCGCCTGGTCGAGCAACATGCGCGCCACACTGTCGTCGGGAATGGTGAAGCCGCTGGGGTATTTCACCCCTTGGTCGCGGCCCAGCTTCACCGTGCCCAGGCCCAGGGGGGAGACCCGCAGGCCGGTGTCACCCAGCGGGCGGTGCAGATCGTGCAGGGTCGGCAGGCTCATGGCAGCAGTTCATCCCAGACAGGTGTGGCCAGGGCCGGCTTGGGCAGTTCGGGCAGGGGCGCATGCGTGTGCGGTGAAATGCCGTCGCGCTGCAAGGCGCCGATGACCCGGTCGGCGAAGTCGGGCGCCAGCGCCAGCTTGGTCGGCCAGCCCACCAGCAAACCGGGTTGATCGGCCAGGAAAGCGTTGTCCGGGCGAACCAGTCCTGACTGCGCAGGCTCGGCGCGATTGACCCGCAACGTGGCCCAGCGCATCTGGCTTTGATCGACCCACGGCAACAGGTGCGCGATTTCCTTCTGCGCGGCGGCGATCTGCTGCGCCGGTTCGCGGGCCACACCTTCGGCCTCGGCGATCTCGCCACCCAGGTACCAGACCCATTGGCCGTCGGCCCCCGGATGGGTGGTGACGGTGATGCGCGGCTTCGGTCCACCGCCCAGGCAATGGGCATACAACGGTTTCAGGTTGGCGCCCTTGGCCAGGACCATGTGCAGTGGCCGACGCTGCATTGCCGGTTGTTCTATACCCAGCGCGGTCAACAGCGCCTGGGTGCCTTCGCCGGCACTGAGCACCACGCGCTGGGCACGAATCGCCCGGCCATCGACGATCAGCCCAGCCAGGCGGCCCTGGTCATTCAAAGGCTCGATGCGCTCGCCGGCCAGCAGCCCATCACCGGCCAGCTCGGCCAGCCGCGCGACCAGGCTGGGCACGTCGACCACCAGCTCGGCCAGACGGTAGACCTTGCCCTTGAAGGCGCGGTCCTGCAACGCCGGTGGCAACTGCTCGCCCTTGACCTGATCGACCCGACCGCGCACGGCCTTGCTGGCGAAAAAGCTGGTGAGGTTGCCCGCCAGGGTGCCCGGCGACCACAGGTAGTGCGCCTCGGACAGCAGCCGCACACCGGAAAGATCGAGTTCGCCATCACCGGCCAGCGCTTCACGCCAGCGCCGCGGCATGTCGGCAATCGCTTCGGACGCCCCGGTAAGCGCGCCGTGCAGGGCGTATTTGGCGCCGCCGTGAATGATCCCTTGGGCCTTGAACGTCTGCCCGCCACCCAGGCGCGCGTTCTCCACCAGCACCGTCGAATAGCCCAGGGCGCGCAGCCGCGCGTTGAGCCAGAGCCCGGCGACACCGGCGCCGACGATGACGATATCAGTGGACAGTTCAGACGGCATTGCAGACCTCGCAGGCTTGGACAGGCGGGGGAGTATACAGCCTCAGTGCCCGGTGGTTTTCGAGAACAGCTGGATCACCACCACGCCCAGCACGATCAGCGCCATGCCGAGCATGGCCGGCAGGTCGAGCTTCTGCCCGTAGATGAACAGCGCGGCGACGCTGACCAGCACGATGCCCATGCCGGCCCAGATGGCATAGGCGATGCCCACCGGCACGGTGCGCACTACCAGGGTCAGCATCCAGAAGGCGATGCCATAGCCGACCACCACCAGGACCAGCGGCAGTGGTGTGCTCAGGCCCTTGACTGCCTTCATGGACACGGTGGCGATCACTTCGGCGCAGATGGCGATGGCAAGAAAAACATAGGCGTTCATGGTGGAGCTCCTTTTCGATGCAGGCATTCTAGGCGATGCACGGCCACTGGGGGCTGGTCCCTTTCGAACCGTCAGCGGGCAATCGGTTCGTGCGGTGTCTGCCGGTGCTTGGTCAAGCACGGCGACCTGAGTAAACTTCGCCGCCATGAACAGAACTCTCTACACCTTGCTGTTTCACCTGGGGCTGCCGTTGCTGGCCGTGCGTCTATGGCTGCGCGCGCGCAAGGCATCGGCCTACGGGCAGCGCCTCGGCGAGCGTTTCGCCTACCGGCTGCCGGCGATGCAGCCGGGCGGCATCTGGGTGCACGCGGTGTCGGTGGGCGAGAGCATTGCCGCAGCGCCGATGATTCGCCAGTTGCTGCTGCGCCACCCCGAGCTGCCGATCACGGTGACCTGCATGACCCCGACCGGGTCGGAGCGCATCCAGGCACTGTTCGCCGGCGAGCCACGCATCCAGCACTGCTACCTGCCGTACGATCTGCCCTGGGCGTCCGGCCGCTTTCTCGACCACGTGCGGCCGCGCCTGGCAGTGATCATGGAAACCGAACTGTGGCCCAATCATATTCACCAGTGCGCCCGCCGCGGCATCCCGGTGGCGTTGGCCAATGGGCGGCTTTCCGCGCGTTCGGCCAAGGGCTATGCCCGCTTCAAAGGCCTGACCGCGCCGATGCTGGCCGAGATGAGCTTGCTGGCGGTGCAGACTGCAACCGAGGCGAAACGCTTCCTGGACTTGGGCGCACGTCCGGAATGCGTGCAGGTGACGGGCTCGATCAAGTTCGACCTCAGCGTCGACCCGGCCGTGCCCGTGCGCGCAGCCCGGTTGCGCGAGCAGTGGCAGGCACAGGAACGTCCGGTGTGGATCGCTGCCAGCACCCACGAAGGTGAGGATGCGGTGATATTGGCCGCCCACCGGCAACTGCTGGCCAGCCATGCCGATGCCTTGCTGATTCTGGTTCCGCGGCACCAGGAGCGTTTCGCTTCGGTCCACGGGCTGTGCCAGGCGCAAGGGTTCAGTACGGTGCAGCGTTCGCTCGAGCAAGCAGTTACGGCGACCACTCAGGTGTTGCTGGGCGATACCATGGGCGAGCTGCTGTTCCTCTATGCACTGGCAGACGTTGCCTTCGTTGGCGGCAGCCTGGTGGAGAACGGTGGGCACAACCCGCTGGAACCGGCAGCACTGGCCAAGCCGGTGTTGAGCGGGCCGCACATGTTCAACTTTCTCGAAATAGGCGCGATGCTGCGCGAGGCCGGGGCGCTGGTCGAAGTCGACGACGCGCAAGGCTTGGCAACGGCGCTGCGGCGGTGGCTGGAGCTGCCCCGCGAAGCGGTGCGCAGCGGGCAGGCTGGGCTGGACGTGATGCGAGCCAACCAGGGTGCATTGAAGCGGCTGCTCGATGGTCTCGACGCCCAGCTCTAGGGCTTGGGTGATACAGCCGCGTGCGGAACGCCGGGGATTGCCCGAGGTCTGTTATGCATCGACCTCAAGGAGCTGCATCATGGACATCATTCGTATCATTTTCGCCATTCTTCTGCCGCCAGTCGGTGTGTTCATGCAAGTCGGATTCGCCGGCGCGTTCTGGCTGAACATCCTGCTGACCCTGCTGGGCTACATTCCCGGCATCATCCACGCGGTGTACATCATCGCCAGCAGAAGGTAATGCCGCTGCCGGTGCGCTCGTCTGCCTGACGACCGCACCGGGGCGCGTTCAAAGCAGATCGGATAGCCCGCGGTCGTCCTCCTGCATGACCTTCAGGTAGAAGCGCCATTCATGCTCCAAAGCATGGGCCAGGTTGGCTGCATTGCGAAAGCCGTGCCGTTCCTCGTCATAGTAGTGCGCTTGCACCGGCACACCTCCCGCCTGCAACGCGGCGACCATGTCACGAGTCTGCTGCGGCACCACCACTACATCCAACTCTCCCTGAAAGAAAATCACCGGGGCTGTGATTCGATCGGCGTGCAGCAGCGGAGTGCGCTCTTCGTAGCGTTGTCGGTCGCTGTCCGGGTCGCCGATCAGCCAGTCCAGGTAGTCGTTTTCGAACTTGTGGGTGACGCGCCCCAACGCGGCCGGATCGCTCACGCCGTACAGGCTGGCGCCGGCCCGGAACACCTTGGCGAACGCCAGTGCGCACAGCACCGTATAGCCGCCCGCGCTGCCACCGCGCACGAACGCCCGTTGCGCATCGATGCGGCCTTGCGTGGCCAGGTAGTCGACCACGGCGCAGGCGTCCTGCACGTCGGTTACGCCCCAGCGCAGATGCAGGGCATCGCGATAGGTGCGACCGTAGTTGCTGCTGCCGCGATAGTTGAGGTCGGCCACGGCGAAACCGCGCTGGGTCCAGTATTGGATGCGCGGGTCGAAGACCGGGTAGCACGCCGACGTCGGCCCGCCGTGGATGAATACCACCAGTGGCGGATGGCGCTCGTCGCCCTGCGCGGCATAGAAGAAGCCGTGAGCCTGCTCACCGCCGCTGGGGTAGCTCAGCGGCTGCGGCAGGCTGACCTGCTCGGCCGGCAGCGGCGAATACCCGCCCGCCAGGATGCGCAGGCTGTGATCATGCCGGTCGACGGCAATCACTGCCGAAGGCTGCAGAGGTGAACCGGCGATGGCGTAGAGGTGGTCGGCATCCATGGCCAACGCGCGAAACCGCGTGAACTCGCCGCTGTAATCCAGGCAATCGCCCTGCCCATCGCACAGCCCCAGGCGGCCGAAACCGTCGTCGAACCAACTCGCCAGATAGCCCTGATCGGCAGCCGGGAGCCAGGTGCAAGCACCTAGTTGCCAAGGCGCTGCGGCATGGTCGGCCGACGCCGCGGGCAGAGGCGCCCATTTGCCGTCGACTTCTGCCCACGGTTGCCAGAAGCCGTTCGCATCGGACAGGCAATACAACCGCCCTTGTTCATCGAAGCGCGGCTGCTGCAGGCTGAAACCGCTGGCCACGCATTCCGCCACGGCCGCCAGTTCGCTGCACATCAGCCGCGTCTGGGTCCATGGCTGGTGCGGGCGGTCCCACTCGATCCAGGCCAGACGGGTGCCGTCCGGGCTCAACACCGGCGAGGCGTAGAAGTCGGCACCTTCGGCCAGCACGCGGTGACGCTCGCTGGCCAGGTCGATGGCCACCAGGCGATGAATGTCGCCGTCTTCCTCCACCGCCAGCACTTGGCCTGCGGCATATTCCAGCCCCCCGTAGCGCTTCTGGCCGAAGCTCAACGGTTGCGGCAGGCCGCCGGTCACCGGCTGACGGTAGAGCTGCTGGTCGGCCTCGTTGACGAACACCAGTTCGTCGTTCGCCAGGCAGAACGACCCACCGCCGTATTCGTAGACCCGGCTGCGCGCGCTGTAACCGTCGGGCGTCAGGCAAACCGCCACACCGTCCTGCTCGGTCCACAGGCGGCAGACGCCATCCTGGGGACGGAACTCGTTCCAGAACACGCCAGCAGGGCCGACCCGAAGTTCGGCGAAATCGGTCCCGGCAGCTACGGCCTGGGAGGCGCTGAAGCGGTCATGCTTTGGCGATGAGGCGTGAGTTTCGGTCATTGCGAAAGGCCAATTGTTCGATCGTCTGGGTAGCGTGTTCCGCTTCTTCACGAGCCCGCAGGATCACGCCATGGTGGGGCGACTTGCTGCACACCGGGTCGGCGTTGGCGGCATCGCCGGTCAGCATGAAAGCCTGGCAGCGACAGCCACCGAAGTCCTTCTCTTTCTCGTCGCACGAGCGGCATGGCTCGGGCATCCAGGCATAGCCGCGAAAGCGGTTGAAGCCGAACGAGTCATACCAGATGTGCTGCAGGCTGTGATCGCGCACGTTGGGAAACTCCACCGGCAGCTGACGCGCGCCGTGGCACGGCAGCGCGGTGCCATCGGGCGTGACGGTGAGGAAAATACTGCCCCAGCCGTTCATGCAGCCCTTGGGGCGCTCTTCGTAGTAGTCGGGCGTGACGAAAATCAGCTTGCAGGCGCTGCCGGCCGCTTCCAGCTTGGCGCGGTATTCATTGGTAACGCGTTCGGCACGCACCAGTTGTTCACGGGTGGGCAACAGGCCGGCACGGTTGAGCTCGGCCCAGCCGTAGAACTGGCACGTGGCGAGTTCGACGAAGTCGGCCTCCAGGGCCACGCACAGCTCGATGATGCGGTCGATCTTGTCGATGTTGTGCCGATGGGTGACGAAGTTCAGCACCATCGGATAGCCGTGGGCCTTCACCGCTCGGGCCATTTCCAGCTTCTGCGCGAAGGCTTTTTTCGAGCCGGCCAGCAGATTGTTGACCTGCTCGTCGCTGGCCTGAAAGCTGATCTGGATATGATCCAGGCCGGCGATCTTGAAGTCGGCGATCTTCTGTTCGGTCAGGCCGATGCCTGAGGTGATCAGGTTGGTGTAGAAACCCAGGCGCCGGGCTTCGCCGATCAGCTGCGCGAGATCCTGGCGCACCAGTGGCTCGCCACCGGAGAAACCGATCTGCGCGGCGCCCATTTCGCGGGCTTCGGCCATCACCTTGAACCACTGCTCGGTGCTCAGTTCCTTGCCCTGGGCGGCGAAGTCCAGGGGGTTGGAGCAGTACGGGCATTGCAGCGGGCAGCGGTAGGTCAGTTCCGCAAGCAGCCACAGCGGCAGTCCGACTTCAGGCGTGGGTGGCAGGCTGGGCAAGTTCGATCCAGTGCTGTGCACGGGCGACCTCCATGAATTGCTCGATATCGATGGCCAACTCGGGCACACCGGGGAACTGCGCGTCGAGCTCGGCGATGATCGCGGCCACGCTGCGCTGGCCGTCGATCAGGCCGCCAATGGCACTGGCACTTTCGTTGAGCTTGATCATGCCCTCGGGGTACAGCAGCACGTGGCCTTTCTGCGCCGGCTCGTACTGGAACCGGTAGCCCTGGCGCCAGCGCGGGGTTTGTAGACGATCAAAGCTCATAGGGCGATCCCCTTGTGCCAGACACGCTGGTCGGTAACGCTGTGATAGGGCGGACGATTCAGCTCGTAGGCCATGCTCATGGCGTCGAGCATGCTCCACAGGATGTCGAGCTTGAACTGCAGGATTTCCAGCATACGCTGCTGGCCCGCAACCGTGGTGTAGTGCTGCAGGGTGATGTGCAGACCGTGTTCCACGTCGCGCCGGGCCTGGCCCAGGCGCGTGCGGAAGTATTCGTAGCCGGCCGGGTCGATCCACGGGTAGTGGGCTGGCCAGCTGTCGAGGCGCGACTGATGGATCTGCGGCGCGAACAGCTCGGTCAGCGAACTGCTCGCCGCTTCCTGCCAGTTGGCCCGGCGGGCGAAATTGACGTAGGCGTCTACCGCAAAACGTACGCCGGGCAACACCAGCTCTTGAGAGCGCAACTGGTCGGGATCCAGGCCCACGGCCTGGCCCAGGCGCAGCCAGGCTTCGATGCCGCCGTCTTCGCCGGGGGCACCGTCGTGGTCGAGCAGGCGCTGGATCCACTCGCGACGGATCTCGCGGTCCGGGCAGTTGGCCAGGATGGCTGCGTCCTTGAGCGGGATGTTGACCTGGTAGTAGAAACGGTTGGCCACCCAGCCCTGGATCTGCTCGCGGCTGGCGCGGCCTTCGTACATGGCCACATGATAGGGGTGGTGGATGTGGTAATACTCACCCTTGGCACGCAAGGCCTGCTCGAATTCGGCGGGGGTCATGGGGGTGTCGGACATTGTGGTTCTCCCAGGAAATGTGTTGGCAGTGATGGCCCTTCGCGGGCAGAGACCCGCTCCCACAGAGTTTGATTCAGCCCTTGTGGGAGCGGGTCTCTGCCCGCGAAGAGGCCCTCCCTGACACGCCACTACAACTCGATGCTCATCCCATCGAACGCCACTTCGACACCGCGCTTGGCCAGTTCGGCGCGCTGTGGCGAGTCTTCGTCCAGGATCGGGTTGGTGTTGTTGATGTGGATCAGCACCTTGCGCTGGCGCGGCAGGCCTTCCAGCACTTCCAGCATGCCGCCGGGGCCGCTCTGCGCCAGGTGACCCATCTCACGTCCGGTCCGGGTACCAACGCCACGTCGCTGCATTTCATCGTCGTCCCACAGGGTGCCGTCTACCAACAGACAATCCGCGCCGGCCATGCGTTCGAGCAACGCGTCCTCGACCTGGCCCAGGCCCGGCGCATAGAACAGCGTGCCACCGGTACGCGTGTCTTCCACGATCAAGCCCAGGTTGTCGCCCGGATGCGGGTCGAAGCGGTGGGGCGAGTAGGGCGGGGCGGCACTGCGCAGCGGCAGCGGGGTGAAACGCAGGTGCGGGCACGCCGGAATCACGAAGCTGCCTTCAAGCTCGATGCGCTGCCAGTCCAGCCCGCCATTCCAGTGGCTGAGCATGTTGAACAACGGAAAGCCGGTGCTCAGGTCCTGATGCACCATGTCGGTACACCAGACTTGATGCGGGCAGCCTTCGCGCAGGCTGAGCAGCCCGGTGGTGTGGTCGATCTGGCTGTCGAGCAGCACGATGGCCTGGATCCCGGTATCGCGCAGGGCTCGGCCTGGCTGCATCGGCGCAAAACCTTGCAGTTGTGCGCGAATGTCCGGCGAGGCATTGCACAGCACCCAGTTGACCCCATCGTCGGACAGGGCAATGGACGACTGCGTGCGCGCATGGGCGCGCAGGCTGCCGTCGCGAAAGCCACTGCAATTGGCGCAATTGCAGTTCCACTGGGGAAAGCCACCGCCGGCGGCGGAGCCAAGAATCTGGATATACATGGAGAACTCGCAGCATCAAGCCTGGAAATGAAAACGCCCCGGTCAGTGACTGGCCGAGGCGTTGCGTTGCAACTGAAGCTTAGCGGCTTGCGAAGTACATGGTGACTTCGAAGCCGATGCGCAGATCAGTGTAAGCAGGTTTGGTCCACATAAGAGATCTCCTTCTAGGTTGATGGGCTTGTAGCATTAGTCCGCCCCGACCGTAGGACGTTCAATGCTCCTTGGGCGACTATGTTACTAAATAAGATAGGCGCCTACGGTTAATTATTCGATAAAGTCCGTTACCTGCCTGGTAACGATCGCTGCGCCGGCAGCCACGCAGGCTCCACCGCAGGGCCTGTGGCCAGGCACAGCCAGCCACCGGTGCCGCTGGCCAGTTGCTGCGCCGCCTGTTGCAGGTCGCTTGTGCGCAGCTCGCGCACCGCCCGCTGCAGGGCAGCCAGATAGTCGGCGCCATGGCCGGCCTGGCAAGCCTGCCAGAGCAGATCGGCCAGGGGCAGCAGGTCCATTTGCGAGCGCTCGTGACGATTGGCCAGTTCTTCGCGCTGGGTGTCCAGCGCCGCAGGCTTGCAGGCCTCGACCAGCGTTGGCAGGGTTTCGATGAAGGTCTGCACATGGCCGAGAATATCGGCCAGCGGTGCATGAGGCGACTGAACGCCGAACACCAGACCCGTGCGCCCCGCCACCTGGCGCAGGCCGCTGAACACGGCGTAGCCCAGTTGCAGCTCGCCCCTCAGGCGCTGGTAGAAGGGCGTCTGGCACAGCTGCGCGAGCAGGCGCCAGGCCGCTTCGTCGGCAATGCTCTGGCTGGGTACCGGGCAGAACAGCAGCAATGCATGTTCGCTCGATTGGCACGGCACGTGGCTCCAGCTGCGCCCCGAATGGGCCGGATGCGGTTGCGCAAGATGCGGGCTGGCAGTGCCGGGCATCTTGCGCAACGCATTGTTCAGCGCACTGCGTTCGCCGTCGTCCATGCCGACCGCCAGGCCATCCCAGCGCGCCGCGCCCCACAGCTTCTGCAGCGCCAGGGGACGCAGGTCTTCATCGGAGGTACGGCTGTGGAAATAACCCAGGCTGTGGTCGGGCAGGCGCTTGAGCAGTTCCTTGATGGGGGTCAGGGTTGCGCTCGGCGGTTCCTGCCCGGCCTGATGCCAGACCTCCGGAGCGGGGATGGCGAGCAGCTCCAGGGCCTGTTCGAGCAGCGCCGGAATCGGCGCCTGCACACCACTGAGCTTGAGCTGCCAGTCGTCGCCCAGGCTGCTGAAGACCATTTGCACACCGGCCTGGCGGGCTTCTTCGGTGAGTTTGCGCAAGCTGTCCTGCAGGGTGCGGAACAACCCCTGGTGGCGCGAGGCATTGACCCGCCAGCGCAGGTGCAGCGCCGCTTCGTGGCTGTGCGCCGAAGCGCCGTGCCAGTACGCCAGGCCTTGTGGGTCGGCCACGGGGTGATCCGGGCGTCGGCTCGGACGCAGAAAGCGGTTGCGTGGCGGCAGCCGCCAGCGACCGGCGAGGTCGCGCTCCGGGCCGGCCTCCATTGGATGCAGGAGGTGTTCCGGACGCAGTTGTTCGAGCACCTCGCGCAGCGCCTGCACGGCTTGTCGGCTCAACTCGCACGGGGTTTCGTCACTGTGATGGCGGGCCAGCTCCAGGGCGCTGGCCACCTGCAGACGGCGCTCGTTGAGCAGGCGGAATTCTTCGCGAAGGCCCTGCCAGTCGTCGTGGGCCTGGAAGAACTCCAGCCAGTCGAAGCACAGCTGGCTGATCAGCGCCGTGGCCGTTTCGCCCGCCGGGGTGAGCTTGAATTCGATATTGATCAATGCCTGGTCGGCGAAGCTGTAGAAGGTGCTCAGCTCCAGGCTTTGCACCAGTTGCCGACGGCGCAGCTCGGCCAGCAACCCGCCGTGCTGACTGGCGCCCAGCCAGGTGCCGAGGAACTCCAGCGCCTGGGTGGCACCACGGGGCAGGTTTTCGCAGGCGAACAGCAGGTTGAAACGGCTGCTGTCCGCACGTTCGACTGCCTCTCCCGGCGTCCCTACCAGCGGCGGCGGGGCGATCTGTTCGGCGGTATCGCCGGGGCGCAGCGCACCGGCCACTTTTTCGGCCATGGCGCGCAGCTGTTCCAGCGGTTGCGGGCCCACCAGGCACAAGGTCATCTGCCCGGTCTGGTAGAAGCGCCGGTAGAAGCTGCGCAGGTCCTGCTGGAACGAGTCGCGCGGCACCGGCAGGCTGTAGCGGTTGCCGGCGTGGAACGCGCGCAACGGATGCTCGGCGTCCAGCGCACTGGTCAGCCATTGCTGGTGGCGTGCCTCGGGGTCGCGCGACCAGGCGACGAACTCGGCATGCAGCACTTCGCGCTCGCGCAATTGCTCGGCCTGGGTCATGCGCGGATGGCCGAGCATGTCGCACAGGCGCTCCAGCGCGCCGGCGAAGGCGCTCACCGGCACCTCGAAGAAATAGTCGGTGCAGCGCTCGCGCGTGCTGGCGTTGATCTGCCCGCCGTGGTTCTGCACGAAGGCCATCAGGCCATGGTCGCCACTGTGGCGTTCGGTGCCGAGAAAGAACAGGTGTTCGAGGAAATGTGCCAGGCCCGGCCAGGCGGCAGGTACGTCATGGCTGCCCGCAGCGACGCGCATGAAGGCGGCGGCACGCTTGAGACGCGGCTCATGATGCAGGCGCACGTGCAGGCCGTTGTCGAGCACCACGTGTTCTGCGGCCGGCAGTGAAGGATGAGGCATGTCAATTCCCTTTGAGCGGTAAGGCTGTAGGGAATCATCGTAGCGGATTTGCGGGTAGGCGGGGAGCCGTTCGCATGGGGATTGCCCAGGCAGAACAGGCTTTTGCGCGGATTGCGGAGAAATTCGCATCTTGGCAAGCGATCTGGCGGTCACCGACGTGGGTCAGCGCCGCCAGAGGCCGTCTTCAGCTCAGGTCGGCGCCTGGTTCAGGCCTTGTCGTCCTGCTCGTCCTGCTGCTCGTCATCGTGCTTGAGCGCCGGCTTCATGCCTGGCTGTGGCGCGTGTTCGGCGTTGGGTGCGATCTCTTCGCCGTTGTTCTTCTTTTCCTGCTGGACTTTCTTGTCGTGGGCAACGTTGCGTGGGTCAGTCATGGGAATTCCTGAAGTGGGCAGATGATGCGAAAGCCCATCGGCGCGAAACGCTTACGCTGAGCGCCTGGGCAAGACTTGGAGTCAAGCGCTTGCCAAAGCGTTCAGTGGCGCTTCTGTGGTCCGATCACTGACCCAGTGCATTACCGGTAGCAACCACGGTGGCCGACGGCAGCAACTGGCTGATGAAGCGGTTCCAGCGGGTGATGTCCGAAGGACCGACGAAGACCACGTCCGAGGCCTGCAGGTCGAACTGGCGGGCGAGCAGGAAGGCGGTCGGCTTCTTGGCGTTGAGGTAGAACACCGTGGCCGGTTGCTTGGAGCGGTCCTGGGCACCGCGGATCACGTAGATGGCCTCGGCGTTGGCGGTTTCCTGGGACAGGCCACCGGCATTGCCCAGCGCTTCGAGCAGGGTGAAGGTGCTGGTGCCGTAGGTCATCACCTGGGGCGAATTGACTTCGCCGAGCACGTAGACCTTGTTTGCCCGGTTGTTGCCCAGGTGCAGCTGGTCGCCGTTCTTCAGGTAGATGCCGTTGAGCTTGGAGTCCTTGCGGTTCAGGGTGTCGATATCCAGCAGGTACTCGTGCCCGTCGCGCTTGAGGATCAGCCCGGCCAGGTTGCCGCTGCCATCGTCGCCACCGGCGCGGCTGACCGCTTCGATCAGCGACAGCGGCACGTTGTTCAGAACCTGCGGGCCGGCGTTCTTGAACGAACCGGAAAACACCACGCGCTGGCTGGCGTAGTTCTGCACGTTGACGTCCACCTGGGTGTCGGTCAGGAAGCGCGACAGGGCGCGTTGCAGGTCATTGCGCAGTTCGCTGACCGTCTTGCCCTCGGCCTGGATGGAGTTGATGAACGGGTAGTACACGGTACCGTCGTTGCGCACGATCTGCGTGCCCTGGGCGCGTGGCTCCTGGTTGGTCGGCGAATTCAGCTCGACGTGGTCCCAGACTGTGATCTGCAGACCGTCGCCGGCGCCGATGCGGTAGTCGCCCGGCGTGTAGCCATACAGCGCTGCCGGTACCGGTTCGGGCCGGTACAGGCTCTGATGCTGCGCGACCGTCTGCGCGTTGATCGGCAGGACCGTTACCGGTCCGGTTGTGCCGATGTCGTCGGCGGCATCCTCGGGCGTCATGTGTTGCCCTGGGGAAAACACACATCCTTGCAGCAGCACGGCGAACAACGCGACTACGAATACAGCTCGTTTCATTGCAATCTTCCTTGGAGAATCAGACTTCTCGCACGGTATTTGGGAGGTTCAGAACAGCGGTGTTGCGTTACAACATGTTCCTGCGCGGCCTAGAGCTTCTGGGCCGCGGCGAGCAGCAGGCCGGTGTCGGCCAGGCCCAATACCGGGTTGCAGTCGAAGGCGTCACCCAGGCGTGCTTCGTTCCAGCGCTGCTCGACGAACTGGCGCATTTCCCGTTCGAAACGCTTTTCCGCGAACTGCAGGGCATTCTCGCGGCAGGTGCGGGCATCAAAGCGCGACGCCTGGCTTTCGAACGTTTCGATGGCGGCCGTCAAGGCAGCCACTGTCTGCTGGTAATAGAACACACCGGTGGGGTTGTCGTCGTTGAGCCCGCGTACGGTTTCAAGGGTGCCGCCACGGCCGAAGGCAATCACCGGCGTACCGCAGGCCTGGGCCTCGACCGGGCTGATGCCGAAATCCTCTTCGGCGGCAAAGACGAAGCCTCGGGCGTTCTGCATGTGCTCGCGCAATACCTCGAACGACTGATAGCCCATCAGCGTGACGTTGGGGCCGCACACGGCGCGGCACTTTTCCATTTCCGGGCCGTCGCCGATGACGATCAGGCGCTTGTCGGGCATGGCGCTGAACGCCTCCACCATCATCGGCACTTTCTTGTACGGCACCATGCGCTGGGCGGTCAGATAGAAATCCTGCTTCTCGGTCTGCAGGTTGAAACCGGTGGTGTCCACCGGTGGGTAGATCACCGTCGATGGACGGCGATAGGCCTTGTCGATGCGTCGACCAATGAACTGCGAGTTGCTGATGAACTCGTCGACACCGGCGGCGGTGCGTTGGTCCCACATGCGCATGTAGTGCAGGATCATCCGCGCCACCTTGCTCTTCAGGCCGGCCAGCAGATTGGCCTCGCGCAGGTACTGGTGCTGCAGGTCCCAGGCGTAGCGAATGGGCGAATGCACGTAGCTGATGTGCAACTGGTTGGGCCCGGTGAGCACACCCTTGGCCACCGCGTGGCTGCTCGACAGGATCAGGTCGTAGCCGGACAGGTCCAGTTGCTCGATCGCCATGGGCATCAGCGGCAGGTATTTCTGGTAGCGCGTGCGGGCCTTGGGCAGGCGCTGGATGAAGGTCGTGGTGGCGCGCTTGCCCCCCAGGTGCTTGCGGTCTTCGTCACTGAGAAAGTCGATGACCGAGAACAGGTCCGCGTCGGGCCAGATCTTGAGCATCGAAGCCAGCACCTTTTCGGCACCGGCGTAGGTGACGAGCCAATCATGGACGATTGCTATTTTCATAGGGCACCTGCAGTTCGGGAATGAGGGGCGCGCTCGGACGAGCACGGGCGTTGAGTCGTTTGCTCAACTTGATGAAAGGCAGTTCGACGAAGCGATAGCTCACGTGCGCAGCCAACAGCGACAGCGCGGTGGCAAGCAAGGTCACCGACAACGAACGACCGGGAACGCCCAGCAGGTAACGGCACAACAGCTCCATGCTCGGATGCAGCAGGTACAGCGAGTAACTGATGGTGCCCAGCCACAGCAACAACGGTTGATGCAGGCGGATGCGCTGGGTCAGCAACATGAAGCTGCTGATGGCCAACAGATAGGTGAAGCAGTAGCGGAACCAGTACTCGCCATTGCCGGCATCGAAGCCGTAGGCGGCGAAGAAAGTCGGCGGCAGGGCCACGGCGTAGGCCAGCAGCAGGCCCTTCACGCAGCGGCGCACCTGGGCATCGGCCTGGCCCAGCAGGCAGTCGCGCCAGATCGAACCGAACAGCATCAGCGACAGCCCCAACGGCAACGCCACCGGCAGCTTGCGTTCGAGCAGCATGCGCATCAGGCCCATGCCCACTGCGGCGGCCAGCAGGGCCAGCGAGCAGGCGGCGCGAAAGCCGGTGCTGCGCAGTCGGCCGATCAGCATCAGGCCCAGGCACAGGGCGTAGAACAGCCACTCGATGAACAGCGTCCAGTACAGCCCCATCACGTCTTCGACGCCCATGGCGGCCTGCAGCATGGTCAGGTTGGCGACCACCTGCTGCCAGCTCGGCAGGGTTTCGCCGGTCAGCGCCAGCATGCTGATGTACAGCGCCAGCGACAGCCAGTAGGCCGGGTACAGGCGCAGCACCCGCGAGACGATGAAGCGCCGTGCGCCGCCGGGCCCCGGTTGCAGGCTGAACGGAATCACCACGCCGCTGAGCAGGAAGAACCAGATGACGCCCAGCTTGCCGATGTCCAGCCAGAAGTACGGCAGCGCGCCGGGGCCCAGCAATGGCTGCCACAGGTGACAGACCACCACCAGCAAGGCGGCGATACCGCGCAGGGCATCCAGATATCCCAGGCGAGTCATGAGTGCTCCTTGCCGCTGGACGGCTGGTTCAGGGTGGCACCGCGTGGACGCCGTACCTGGACACTGTCGATGCGATCGCTGATCAGCCGTGCCGAAGCATCCCAGCTGAACCGCGCCACGTTCTGCAGACCCAGGGTGCGTAAATGCTGGCGAATGGTCAGGCTGTTCAACGCCAGGGCCATGGCCCGGCTGATGTGCTCGACATCCAGCGGGTCGAAGTACAAGGCACTGGACTGCAGCACCTCGGGGATCGAGGCGGCATTGGCCGCCAGCACCGGGCAGCCACAGGCCTGCGCTTCGAGTGGCGGAATGCCGAAGCCTTCATACAGCGAAGGAAACACGAAGGCCGCTGCGCCCTGGTACTGCTCGATCAACTCGGCGTCGCTCAAGCGCCCGAGAAAGCGCACCCGAGCATCGCGCTTGGCCAAGGCTTCCAGATCGGGGTCGGAGAACACTGCACCGCCGCCGCCGACGATGCGCAACTCCACCTGGTCGAAACCCTTGAGCTGCAGGAACGCCTGGATCATGCGGCTGAAATTCTTGTGCGCGCTGGGCGAAGACACCGCCAACAGATAACGCGGGCCGCCGGCTTGCAGCGGTTCGCCGGGCTGAAACTCTTCACCCACGGCATTCGGCACCACGAGAATCTTCTGCGCCGCAAAGTTGTAGAACTCGCCGATCTCGCGCTTGGAAAACTGGCTGACCGTGATCAAGGTCTTCAAGCGCTTGAGCAGCAGGGGCGTCATCAGGCGATAGGCCGTGCGGAATTGCCAGGTGTAGCTTTGTGGGTGACGCACGTAGGTGATGTCGTGGTGCGTGGCGATCTGGTTGCCATAGAACAGCGGCGCCGTGGCGCACAGCGACAGCAGCAATGGATTGCCCTGGCTGCGCAGGTAGCGCGGCAGGTCGAGTTGTTCCCACAGGTGACCGGTACGAGTGCCCACGACCTGAGCATCCAGCAGCCGAGCGGTTTCGTGCATGCGCACGCCCGGCGGGGTGACGAACACCAGGTCGTCACGTTGACGCTTGAGCGCCAGGCAGGTCTGCTCGGCGAACCGTTGCACCCCGCGTAGCTCCTGGGTCAGAAAACGTGCATTGATGACAATCATCGGAACATCCTTGGCTCACGCGCTTGCTAGAGGTAGTGCCGCGTCCAACAGGCGCGGTCGATGGCGGCGCACGATGCGCTGCGGTTGAGGCCCACTGCCGCGGGCATCGCGTTTTCTACTGCGTGAACAACCAATTGGCCTTGCCCAGGCTGATGATCTTGGGAAACTCGGAGGCGGTTACCACGGTGGTGCAGTAGTGCTCACCGCAATCCCACGGGTTCTCGCTTTCGCGCATGCCCACGCCGGCCTGGCGGGTGTCGACCAGGCGCGCACCGCCCTTGAGCAATGCACTCGACTCGATCCTGACCTGCCGCGACTGGCCCACGGCCCAGATCACCAGCACCTGCTCGTCGCCCTTGGCAAAGCGCAACTGGTACAGGGAGTCGCTGATCACGCTGTGCCTGGGGTCGTAGCTGTATTGCGACAGGTACGGTGCAATGGCCTTGAGCGTGGTGTACGCCGGCTTGGGGTTGAGATCGTTGTCCAGCAGGCCGAAGTTGTGCTCGCGCTCCTTGGGGTCGCGCCCGTCGTTGTACAGGTCGTACCACCACATGCCCTGGATGGCCGGATGGATGCGGGCCAGAAAGAACCCGCGTGCCAGGTACGCCGCCTGGGTGGTTTCACTGACCCCGCACGGTTCGTCGGCGCTGGGCCAGCTCATTTCCGTGAGGTACAGCGGCACCGGGCGCCGGGCCAGGGTGTCGAGCCGAGTGGAGATGTCGCTGAGCCATTTGATCCAGCTTTCCGGAGTGTTGCCGCCATGGTCCTTGCGGCAGTGCACGTACGGATGCAGCGACAAACCATCCAGATCATCCATGACCCCGGCCTCCACCAGGCGGTCGGCGAATCCTTCCTGCAAGCCCTGGGTAGTGACTGCACCGGCTATCAGGCGCACGTTCGGATCGTTGCTGCGCAACAGTTCGCTGGTCTCCTTGATCAGCGCGGCATAGTCGCGGCTGAAGGCATCGCTGGTCGGGTCTTCCAGGTCCCATTCGTTCCAGATCTCGTAGAAGTCCACCTGGCCGCGCAAACGTCGGCTGACGAAGTTCACGTAGTTGGCGAAGGCATCGCGCACGAACGGGCTGCGTGGCTTGGCATCGCGTTCATACCACTGGTTGCCGTAGCCCAGGATCAGCATGTTGCCGATCTGGCGGTCACGCAGGGCCTGCAGATAACGCTGCCAGCCCAGTGGGAAATTCAAGCGCTTGGGCTCCAGCTCTACCGTGGACCAGAACAGGTCATCGCGTGCCGATACGATGCCGGCTTCCTTCATGAGCAAGGTCGGCCGGGCCACCGGCCCGGTCGAGTGGAGCAGGTGGGTACCCACACCCACGATGAAATTGTCGGCGGCCTTGGCATGCCCGTGGGTGAACAGCCCCAGCAGTATCCAAACCAAACGTTGCAGCAATCTGGGCATAGAGAGGTTCATGTCAGTTGGAGGCCATCGGGGTAATCATCACGGTTGCTGCGACGTCGTTCGGTAATCAGCCAATGGCTGGGCATGGCTTTGCGGCGCATGGCATGGGCCACGGCCATGCCCAGGAAAAGTCCGCAGACCGGCACTTCGAGCACATCGGTCGTCCAGCCCACCACCACCACGCACAAGGAAATGCTCAGCAGCCCGCGGCCCATCCAGCTGTTCTTGCTGCGCAGCGTCATCAGCAGCGGCAGCAGCAGCGCATACAGCACCGGGCCCATGAGGCCGAAACAGGCCCACAGGTACATGAACAGGCTGTCGGCGACGGCCGGGTACTTGACGTTGTCCACCGGGAACATGTTCACCGCACTGCCGACCATGCCGAAGCCGCCGCCGGTCCAGTTCCAGTCGCGGCGCAACACTTCATCGGCCAGGCGCGGCCAGGTGTTGATCATCCGGTCGTACAGCGACACCAGGCTACCTTCGGCGCCGCTGGCGGCCAGGCTCGGGTCCAGCGGTGTCCACAGACCGATCAGCGGCAGCGCGGCGCCGACACCGACCAGCACCGCGAACAACACGCGGCAGAGCAGGCGCTGGTTGTACAGCGGCATCACCAGCAGGGTCACCAGGAACGCCGCAGCGGTCGACTTGTTGGTGGTCACCAGAATGGTCGCGAAGGCCAGCGCCAGCAGGCCTAGCATCAACATCTTGGAACGCATGAAAGCGCTCAGGTACAGGGTGAAGATCGCGGTCAGCGTTGCCGCAGTGGTCGACATCCGGGCGAAGCCGGCAGGCCGGTCGACGCCGTCCGCCGCCCAGGTCATGTTGCCGGTCAGCTCCTGGTCGCCCAGGTTGTAGCTGTAGCCCTTCCACGGCACCGAGAACATGCTGTCCACGTACACACCGGTGATGGTCGCTGCCAGGCACAGGCCGACCGCCCAGCCCAGCAACACGCGGCGCTGCTCCAGATGCTCGCCGCAGACCAGGCCGAACAGCAGCGGGATGTACACGAAGATGCTGAACAGCGGGTTGGCCAACGCTGCGCCGTGCAGCAGGCCAAGGCCGGCCGACAGCACCAGCCCCAGCAGCATTATCCAAAACAGGCGGTGCGCCTTGAAGCTGGTCAGTTCCAGCGCGAACAGCACCACACACAGCACTTTGGGCAAGTACAGCAGGGCCGAGATGCCGGCCTGGTCGAAGTAATAGCGCAAGGCGCCGGAAAACGTTTCGGCCAGCAGCAGGCCGATCGCGGTCCAGACCACCAGCGTCGACTTGTTCACCGCAAGTCGCGCTGCCGGCGCCTCAAAGTGACTGAGTGACAGGGCTGATTTCATGATGGACATTTCTTCTTTGCAGAACATCGAGGAACAGCTGTTGGTAACTGTCGAGCATCCGTTCCTGGTCGAGCAGATGCTCGACGCTGTCACGCGCCTGGGCGGCCAGGCGTTCACGCAGTTCGGGGTCGCGGTACAGCTGTAGCATCGCCAGGCCTAGGGTCTGCGGCTCGTCGGGGTTGCACAGCAGGCCGTTGACGCCGTCCTGGATGATCTCCGGCAAACCGCCGCGGGCACTGGCGATCACCGGCACCGAGTGGGCGCAGGCTTCTACCGCCACCAGACCGAACGGCTCGTTCCAGATCGACGGCACGATGGCCACGTCGATCTGCCGATAGAAGGTTTCCGGCGACTGGTAACCGACGAAGTGGATGTTCTCGCCGCCGGCTTCCTGCTTGAGCAATTGCTCGTAGTCCAGTTGCCCGCGCCCGGCGATCTGCAAGGTGGCGTTGAACGGCAACCGCTTGAACTGGTCGATCAGCCAGCGCAGGCCCTTGGGTTCGGACAGCGTGCCCAGGTAGCCGAAACGCAGCGGCTCGGCCTGATCCAGGCGGGCGAAACGCGACGGCGCGTGGTCGATTTTCGGGCTGGCGTTGTAGATCACCTGTTGCGAAGCATTGCGGAAGAAGCGTGCGTCGGTGAGCTTGCCCAGCAGGTGCTGGCTGACCCCAACCACCGCGTCGACCTGGGCCGAACGTTCGGCATGGCCCTGACGGAAATGCTTGCACAGGGTGCAGGGCGTCTTGCAGGCGGCGTTCTTCTTGAACATGTTGCTGCTCGGGCACATCAGGTACATGTCGTGCAGCACCTGCACCAGCGGCACGCCGGATGCGGAGATCTCATCCCACGCCGACACCGACCAGCCACTGAGGTTGTGGCACACCACCAGGTCGACTTTTTCGGCCGCCAGCACGTCGCGCAGGTAGGTGCGCATGCCCATGTTGTACTTGTCGCGTAGATGCCAGCCCAGCCGGGCCAGCGCGCCGGGGCGCTGTTCGCTGAAGTGCCAGTAGGTGTTGAGCAGCCCGGCGCGATAGACCTTCACGCCTTTCACGTATTCATGCTTGAGGCCCGCATCGGGACCGGTGCTCAGCACGCACACTTCGTGGCCACGCTGGTGCATGCCCTCGACCGTGCGCTGCAGGACGATTTCAGCACCGCCGCCGATGTGCGGCGAGTACAGGCTGCTCAGGAACAGTATCTTCATAGTGGGTAGGATTCGTGAATGCCCAGACGACCCGATTCCCCGTCACGCATGGCTTGCTGGAGCAAGCCCAGGCGTCGGTCCGAACCGCTCCTTTTTGCGAAATAGCGCAGCAACAGCAGAAACACCGAGCGATTGAGCCGGTACAGCAGGGTCGAGCCGGCCCACACGTGCTTGTCGAACCAGGCCTGGTTGCGCGCGGTGTAGTAGGCGCGCAGGTCCGAATTGCCGAGCAGGAAACTCTCGAAGATATTGTTGGTACGCGCCTTGGCGTTCCACGATTCTTCCAGGTCGTCGAGCAGCGCTTCGGTCACCAGAAAGATCTGCCCACCACTGGCAGTGATGCGCCAGGTGTACTCGGTGTCGTCGGCATACAGCAGCAGGTCTTCGAGCGGCAGGCCGATCTTCTGGAACACGCTGCGGTGTGCCAGCAGGCCGCCGTAGGTGGTGAATGGCAATTGCACCAGCGGCTTGCTGGTTGCCTTGCGCCCGGCGGGCTTGCCCCAGGGCGTACGGCGCCAGAGCTTGTAGGGCAGTTGCGCGACATGGAAACCGAAGCAGCTGGAGCGCAACTGGATCGCGTAGCGATGCGGCACGCCGGAGGCGATGTCGGCCTGGTGGTTGGGGCGGAAGCCGATCACGGCCGCCTTGTCCACGCCCACGAGGCGCTCGCACTCGTGCAGCCGCTGGTGCAGGGTCTCGACCGCGCCCAGGGTGGGGGCATTGTCGTCGTCCATCAGCCAGAGGTATTCGGCGCCCAGTTGCAGCGCCGCTTCGATACCGACCTTGTAGCCATTGGCCGAACCGGTGTTGCTGGGCAACTCGATCACGGTGATCTGGGTTGGCCACTGCGTGCGCAGCGAGTTCAGGTCGGCGCGCGACGCGTTGCTCACCACCACCACCCGTTCGATGTGTGCAGAGGCCAGCGAACGCTCGATCAGCGCTTCCAGGTAACACAAGCGATCGCCGTACGTCAGTGTCACCAGCGTGGTCTTGGCATTCATCGAACAGCTCTCCTAAAGCATCGTATGTCTGTGCGCCGCTCAGCAGGCGTGCGCGGCAAGCCGCTGCAGGCTGCTGCGGGGCAGGCTGATGCGCTGTTCGCGCTGCAGCATGTTGAGCAGGATCACGGCGCGTTCATCGCCGTCCTCGCAGAGGAAAATGGCCTGTACGTCACTGTCGCCGTTGCGCACACGCACCGCTTCGCCTTCGGTGAAACGCACCGCGTTCGCCGAACTGGCCTGCGCGCGCTGGCGGATGCTGGCGATCAGGCTGTCCGGCACCGGGCACGGCATGCCGCCGAAGGCAACGATGCGGCACACCCCACGGGTCGAGCGGATCGGGTACCAGTTGTCGTTGCAGTCCAGGCGAATGAACAGGTAGCCGGGGAACAAGTCCTCGTCGGCCACACGGCGGCTGCGGGTCAGCACCGGGGCGGCGCGCAACGGGCGAAAGCAGTCGTATTGCTGACGCAGCAGATGTTCTTCGGCACGGGCTTCCTGCCGCGGCTTGGTCTGGATCAGGTACCAGTTGGCGTTGCTGTCGAAGTCGTTCATGAGCGCATCTCGATGGCGTGGGCGGAAGGGCTGGTGACCACTTTGACGGTGTCCTGCGCAGCGCTCGGCTTGAGCGTGCTGTAGCAGGGCAGCCACTGGCGGATCCGTGATACCGGGTTGAACATCAGCACGTCGATGATCGACAGGTTGGCCACGAACGGGTCCTTGAACTGCGTGTAGCAAAGCTCGTCCATGCGGTGGAAACGCAGTTCCAGATCGTGACGAGCGAAGTATTCCTCGTCGTACAGGGCCGTGCCGCCGATGGGGTTGAGGTAGCGCTGCGCATCGAAGTGCCGCGCCAGCTTGACCACACGATCCTGCTTGTCCTGCACCTGGCGCTGGTCCACCGGCAGGGTCGACATGACGTGGATCGGCGTGTCGATCTGCAGGTATTCGCAGACCTTGCGCAGCGAGTACTCCAGGTACAGCGCCAGGTTGCGTTCCGGGTAGGTCAGCAGTGGCTTGAGCAACGCCAGGACCTCGTCGCGGTAAGGCGCGCGGGAGTAACTCATGGCGATGCTCTTGAGCAGCTTGTCCAGCACCTGCGGAGCGTTGTCACTGAGCTCGCGCTGATTGATCGCCAGGTCCGAATGGTCCTTCTTCAACGGCAAGGTGAACAGCGTTGCAGCGCCCGAGCTGAGCAGCCGGTTGCGGTTGACCCAACCGGGGTGTACGTACTGCAGGCTGTCGCCGAGCACAAAGGCATCGGCGCCGGCGATCAGCTGGAAATAGCCGAAATAGGGAAACCAGTAAGGCTGCATCATTGCTACGGTTCTGGACATCGGGAGACTCCTGCCTTGCTAGGCGATTACTTCTTGCTCGGCGAATAGTCGTAGCCGTAGGCGGCGCAGTCGTACTCGGCGGTGGACGCCTTGCGGATCACGCCGTTGAATATCGCGCCCTTGACCAGCACGCCGTTCTGCGCGAGGCGCCGTTTGCTGACCTCGATTTCCTTGACCGAACTCTGGCCAAAGCGGGCCACCAGCAAGGTGGTCCCGGCCTGGCGGCCGATCAGGCTGGCATCGGTCACGGCGATCACCGGCGGGGTGTCGATGATCACCAGGTCGTAGTGCGGCGACAGCTCGCGCAGCAGCTTGCTGAAGTTGTCATGCATCAACAGTTCGGAAGGGTTCGGCGCGGCGAAACCGCAGGCGATCAGGTGCAGGTTGTCCACTTCGGTGGCGTTGATCACCTCGGTGTTGCCCAGGCGTGCAGCCAGGGCATCGGACAGGCCGTGCTTGGGTTGCAGGCCGAACACGCGGTGCAGGTAGCCCTTGCGCATGTCGCCGTCGATCAGCAATACGCGCTTGCCGGCCTGGGCAATGATCACCGCCAGGTTGGCGCTGACGAACGACTTGCCCACGCCCGGCATGGGGCTGGTGATCATCAGCACGTTGTTGCGCGCTTCCATCATCGCGAAGTGCAGGCTGGTGCGCAGGCTGCGCAGCGACTCGATGGCCAGCTCGCTGGGTGCGGCCACGCTGAGCAGGCGCGATTCGCGATTGGTCACGCCCTTGTCGCGTTTTTTCTGCAGGCGTTCCTGCTGGCGCGACAGCGGCAGCGAGGCGTACACCGGCATGCCCAGGTTCTCGATCACTTCCGGGTTTTCCACGCCGCGGTAGAACGCCTGGCGGATGAAGATGATCGCCACGGCGACCAGGGCACCGAGCAGCATCGCCACCAGCACGATGACGGCGCGCATGGGCTTGACCGGCTCTTCGATGTTGCTGTCGGCCTTGTCGATGATCCGTACGTTACCGATGTTGCCGGCGCGGATGATGTCCTGCTCCTGGCTCTTGTTCAGTACCAGGGTGTAGGTCTGGGTAGTGACCTGCATGTCACGGGTCAGGCGCAGCAGCTCCTGCTGGGTCTCGGGCAAGCCCTTGATCTGTGCCTGCAGCGAAGTCTTCTGCGACTCGATCTGGCTGATCTGCTGGCTCAGTGCGGCCGAGGCAGGGTGCTGACGGGTGTACAGACGATCAAGGTCGGTGCGCTTGAGGCGCAGCTCGGACAGTTGCGCGTCGTAGGCAACCATCTGGTCGAGCAGTGCCTTGGTCTCCAGGGTGATGTCCACCGACTTGGTGCGCATCTGGAAGGCGTGCAGGGCTTCTTCGGATTTTTCCAGTTCCTTGCGCACCACCGGCAATTGCGAGCGCAGGAAGTCCAGGCGCTGGGCCGCTTCGGCCGAACTGCGTTCCACGTTCTGGCGTACGTACAGGCGGCTCACTTCATCCAGCACGCGGTTGGCCTGTACCGGGTCGGTGTCGTTGATGCTCAGGTAGACGATGCCCGAGTCCTTGCCCGATTCGGCCACGCGCAGACGCTGCTGGTAGTCCAGCGAGGTGTTGAGCAGGCGATTCTTCACCAGGCGGAATTCAGTGCCGGGGCGGGCGGTCAGTTCAGCCAATTGCAGGGTGATGCCGTTGCCCTGGCTGATCTCGCCGACACGACCGCTGAGCAGCGGCGCACCAGCGGCGTCTACCAGTCGATAAGTCGCATTGGGCCCGGCGACCAATGTCATGCGCTCGCCCAGCAGGTTGGCCGGCACGTCCAGGTTGAACACGTCGATCTTCTCGCCGCCCCAGGCGAACGCATCCAGACCGAACAGCGGGGCGGCCAGTTTCTGGCTGCCGGTGGGAGTGAATTCGCGGGCCATGTAGCGGCCGATCGCCGGGAAGTAGCGCGGCGTGGCCACCACGTCCAGCTTGAGGTCGCTGACCACCTGGCCGAGCACCGTGCGCGACTTGATCAGTTCGATCTCGGTCACCGCTTCCGATACCGAGGCCGGCTTGGTATTGAGCTGCGGGGTGGCATCCAGACCGACCTTCTTCGGCTCGATCTGGATCATGGCGTTGGCCTGGTACACCGGCGTGGCAATCACGGCGTAGAAACCACCGAGCAGGGTGAACAGGGCCACCACCACGACAATCAGTTTCTTGTGATCGAACAAGGTCCGTAGAATCGTCGCGAGATCGATCTGGGTGTCCTTGTAATACTCCAGGTTTGTACGGTTCATCGCGGTCATCTTTGTCGATCCTCAGATCTCAGGTAGGGCAACCAGCCTTCGATACACCGAGTCAATTCGGTGTAGGTCCGTTGAAAGGCGGCAATGGGGCGGCGATAGGGATCGTCGATTTCGAAGTCGTCGCGCCACTTGCCGATCAGGAACGTCTTGCCTCGCGTGTGCGGGGCCTTGCTGGTGATGCTGCGCAACTGGCGCTGGTCCATGACCAGAATCAGATCGGCCCAGCGCACCAGCTCGTCGGTGAGCTGGGTGGCAGCGTGCGCCGGCTGTGGCACCTGGTTATCGGCCAATACCTGCGCGGTGAGACTGTCCATGTCGTTGCCCACGCATGCGGCCAATCCGGCCGACTCGACCTGCAGGTGCGGCGCGTGCTTGCGCAACAACGCCACTGCCATGGGGCTGCGGCAGATGTTGCCGATGCAGATCACCAGAACCTTGTTGATCATGTCGTCTTCAGCCCCTCGCCGCAGCGGGCGTCAGGCGTCGCAGCAGGTTGCGGCTGACGTTGCCCGACACGTGCAGTACGGCCTTGAGCTTCTGCACCGGTCTGATAGCGGCGATGCACATGCCCGACACCTGGACCAGAAAGTGCTCGTAGAGCACCCGGTCGCCCTGACGGAAGTAGTAGTTGGCCAGGCACGCATAGGTGTGCAGGGTCATCTGCAATTTGCTCTGGTTCGGGCGCTGGGAAAAGATCCCACCAGGGTGCAGGCGGTAGCGCGCCGGTGCGATGTCGGCCAGGTACTTGCCCTTGCCGTGGGCACCGAGCATCGACCACCAGCACAGGTCCAGCACGGGTGCCTGTTCCAGCTCCCGGGGCAGCTCGTGCAGCACGTTGCGAAAGCAGGTGGTGAGCGTCGAGATCGGCCGGGTCTTGAGCAGGTCCATGGCGGTGGCATCGGCCTGGTACTTGCCGGTCAGCTGGATACCCTTGTCGCCCTCGCTGTCGAAGGCCATGGCATCGTGGTAGGTCAGCACGTAGTCGCGGTTGGCTTCGAGGAAATTCACCTGCTTCTGCAGCTTGAGCGGGTCGATCCAGTAGTCGTCGCCCTCGCAGTAGGCGATGTACTTGCCCTGCGCCCGGTTGAACAGGGCCGGGAAGCACCAGCGGCCCAGTTGGTACTGGTTGTGCTCGTGGAACACCGGCTTGATGATGTTCGGGTACTGCTCGGCGTAGCGGCTGATCACCTGCGTGGTGCCATCGGTGGAAGCGTCGTCGTTGATCAGAATCTCGAAGGCGAACGTGGTGCGTTGCGCCAGGAAACTGTTCAAGGTCTGCTCGATGTACTCGACCTGGTTGTAGGCCGGGCACGTGATCGACAGCAGCGGTTCCTGGCCCTCGGGCCAGGTGTGCATGATCTGTTGTTCGGTCCGGTTCATCGTTCGACGCTCGCTCTGCTCAACTTCAGGAAAACCCGCTGGGCCAGTGGTTTGTAGGTCGCTGCCACCAGGGTCAGCGTCAACACGCCGCACAAAGCCAGGGCAGCGAAGATCACCAAGCGGTTGTTGGACCCGCCGGCAATTGCCGTGAACAGCGGATGGGTCAGCAGCACGCCGAGCACGGTGCTCAGGCTGATGCGCAGGATGTCGTGCAGCCAGGGCCGGTGCAGGCCAGGGGCCAGGCGCCGATGCACCACTTGCGGCCACAGTGCGAACGACACCAGGCGCAGCAGGAACCAGGTCACGGCCGCGCCCAGGGCGCCCCAGCCGTACACCGCGATGATCATCGCCGGCACACTGATCGCGGCCGAAATCACGCTGTACCAGATGTGCAGGCGCATTTCGCCGTAGGCGTATTGCAGGTGGTACTGGAACGCGCTGACCGCCAGGATGGCGCTGCCCAGTGCGTACCAGAACAGGATCGGTGCGCCCCACTGGGCAGCCTGTGTGTCACCGCTCCAGGCGAACAGCAAGGGTTCGGCATAGAACGCGATGATCGCCGCCAGGGGAAACAGAAAGGTGCTGACGAAGCGGCTGGCACCCAGGTACAGGGCATGCATGTCGCTTTCACGGCCTTCGGCGACCTGCACCGTCATGCGTGGCAGCAGGGTCTGCACCAGCGGGTTGATCATCATCATGATGCCGGTGGTCAGCAACGCGACCAGCGAGAAATACCCGTATTCGGCCAGCGGCAGTACCTTGGACAACAGCACCTTGTCCAGCTGGGTCAGAACGATCCACACCACCGCGGTCAGCGACACACTGGCAGCGAACGGCAGGATCGGTTTCACCAGCGCCCAGTTGAAGCCGCTCAAAGGGGTCGGCGCGGGCAGATGGCGGTAGGCCTTGGCGGCGAAGATCAACGTCTCCACCAGCGCCACGAACAGTTGGAATTCGAAGAACACCTGCGCGTCCTGCGATACCCAGGTCACCAGCACCAGGCCGCCGAAGTAGCGCAGGGTGGCGATCACCACGTTGGCGTTGTTCAACCAGGCGTGCATCTCCAGGCCTTGCAGGCCGCTCTTGTACAGGGTGGCGAACAGGCGCAGGCCCACCATCACACCCATCAGGATCACGCAGTTGACGATGGTGCGCGGGTCCAGGGCCTGGGCCTGCAGCCAGTGCGTGGCCATCCAGTCGCTGGCCAGGTAGACGGCCAGCGCACACACCACGGCCATGGGCAGGAACACCAGCTCGAAGGAGCGCATCAACCAGCCGCCGATGCGCTTGGCCGCAGCGCTGTCGCTGCTGCCCTGGTGATGCGCGATCTGGCGCACCAGCGACGGCGAGACGCCGGCGTCGAGCAGCAGCAGCCAGGCCTGCATCACCGCGTAGAAACCAATCAGGCCGTACGCCTCGGCGCCCAGATGGCTGAGGTAGAACGGCATGATCAAGATGCCGATCACCAGCGCATAGGCCTGGCCCAGGTAGCTGAGGGCGGTGTTGTGGATGACCGAAAGCTTCTTCATCGACGATTGCCCTGGTTGCACGCTTTCAGGCTTTGGTTACGGCGGTTCATACGGCGGCGGCCCATGCAACGGGTTGTGGATAATGCAGCTCGTGGCCGCGCAGCAGGGTATCGATGACCTGATCCTGAGTGGCGCGTGCCAGCCCAGGGTAGATGGGCAGGCACAGCACACGGTCGCTCAAGCTGCGCGACTGGTACTGGACCGCTTGCGGTTGCAGATAGTCCAGGGTATCGAGCGAGGGGTAAAAATAACGTCGTGGGTTGATGCCGTCGGCCTGCAGCGCGGTGCGCATGGCCAGCACCTGGGCTTCGTTCTGCAACGCCACCGGAAAGTAGCTGTAGTTGATCTGGCTGTCGTCGGCCTGACGTTGCAGGTCCAGGTAGCCACCCAGGCGCTGGGTGTAGTAATGACCCATCTCGGCGCGGCGCTCGAGGATGTTGTCGATGTCGTCGAGCACGCTCAGGCCCATGGCGGCGCAGAACTCATTGAGCTTGGCGTTGGTGCCCAGGCCTTCGATCTTGTCGACGTCGGTGATGCCGAAGTTGCACAGCTTGCGCACACGGGCAGCCACATCGTCGTCGTTAGTGACGATTGCGCCACCCTCGATGGTATGGAACAGCTTGGTTGCATGAAAGCTCAGGGTGCTGGCATCGCCCCAGTTGAAGACCGACTGGCCGGCCTGTTTCACGGCGAAAGCGTGCGCGCCGTCGTACACCACCTTGAGGCGGTACTGGCGGGCAATCGCTTCGATGCGCTCCACCGCGCAAGGGTTGCCGAACACATGGGTGGCAACGATGGCACTGGTGTCGGGCTGCAGGCTGGCTGGAATCTGCTCGGGGTCGATGTTCCAGGTGTGCGGGTCGATGTCGGCGAATACCGGGCGAATGCCTTCCCAGTGCAGCGAGCTGCTGGTAGCCACGAAGCTGAACGGGGTGGTCACGGCGCTGCCGGACAGGCCCAGGGCGCGGTAGGCGACTTGCAGTGCCAGGGTGCCGTTGTTGGTCAGGATCAGGTGGCGCACGCCCAGGTAATCCTTCAGGCGCTCCTCCAGCTCGCAGCACAGCGGACCGTGGTTGGTCAGCCAGTGGGACTCGTAGATACGGTCCACATAGGCCTTGAACTTGTCGATGTCGCCCAGATAGGACTTGGTTACGTTGATCATTTGCTGCTCCCTGGCTGCTCGCCATTCCCCGAAGTGTCCAACACGGTGTTGTCCGCTCAGGACGCCTGACTTTTGCTGCGAGCGACTGCGCGGCGAGCGCGGTGCTGGTTGAGCCGCAGAATCATCCGCGTGGTCAGACTGCCGGCATGCGGATCGCCATAGTGGAACAGCGCGGTGGCACGACGGTGCGCCGGATCGCATGGCTGGTTGGCATGCAGCGAGCGATAGCCCCAGAAGAAATACACATTGCCAGGCTTCATGCGCAGCAATAGCGGCTTGAGCCAGCCACGCTCGATGCACCAGCCCATCAGGCGGCGGCACAGCGGGTTCTGATACACGACCTTCTCGACTGCGTTGAACAGCACGCTGCCACGCACGCGGCGCAGGTTGGGAAACAGCACCAGATCGCCGCGGTCCTTGCCTTGGTCTGGAATGAAGATCGGCACCAACATGGTCAGCAGAGTGGCATCGAAGTGAAACGCGTTGGATTCTTTCAAGCCACTGTGGCCCTGCACGCAACGCAGCACCGGGAACACCTGGTCGCTGGGGGCGGCATGGCCCTGGCCCTGCTCGTGCAGGCGCGCCAGGTGCTGGCGGAATTCGCTCGACACCGCCGTGGCAGCCAATCGGCTGCCCACGAGTGGCGCATTGCCATGATACGCGAAATATTGGTTGTTATGGCGCGCAGCCTGGTCATCCACATAGGCACGAAGTTCTTCCAGCACGTAGGGCGCCAAAGCGTTTTCCAGTACGGCATAGCCCTGTTCGTTCATATCGGCCGCCAGGCGGCGCGACGTGCTTTCATCCAGGTTGAACAAATGTGGCATGAGGAAGAACCCTCCTTGGACACGCGATTGATTGAACGCCATAACTAACGTTCTATATGTTTGGGCAAAGCTACCGCCCGGTTCGTACTCGACGATCCCTTGAACTTGCGACTTCCAACTTCGTTTGCACGCAACGACCGCGTACTGCAATGAGCCTGGCTGACTGCACACGCCAGAACACACAGCGCGGACCGGTATTCAAAGTCAGCGACTGCAAGGCAATACGGGGTAGTGGGTCGAATGTGCGTGGCGCTCTTTGGCACCACTGCAACTGCTGTGTTGGCGGCAGATGGGTGATATATCGGCTTTGGCAGGGGGACTGTCAATCGCTTTCGTCAAAAATAGTGCACTGGCTAGGATGGCCGCGTTGAAATACCCTAAGTATATGATTTATATCAGAATTTATTTCTGGCGCTGGCATATTGCTGCTTAATTGTGGGTTTCTGACGTTTTCCTCCCGCCAATCCGCTGCACGGCTCGCAAACCCGCACAGCGTCTGGGCTCAGCCGTTCCGCAAGCGTGGCCGAACCTCGAAATCCCTACAGAAGCCGACTATTTAACGTCGTCAAAAAAAAACCACCATGGAGATAGGAACACCCCTATGATGGTTTATTGACATCACTGGCCAAGCGCCATTTCTCCCACACAGACCACCAGATCTCCGTAGGAGCGGCCAGTGGCCGCGAAAAAAACGCCGCGCTGTATCGGATGTACCCCGGCATGTCTTTCGCGACCAATGACCATTCCCACAGGCGGGCTTTAATAAAGCTCCGGCCGCCTGTCGTTCAAATAGCTGAAGGCAGTGCGCGCCGATACCAGCGTGGCTTTGTCCAAGGTACCCACGATCAACGCTTCGTCACGGCTGGCTTTGGCAATCTGCTGCCCATCCGCCCCGGCAATGCTGCTCAAACCGCAGTACTCGAACTCCACTTCCTTGCCGCAGTAGTTGGCATACGCCACGTAGCACTGATTCTCGAAAGCCCGACTGCGCACAGTCACCTCGGCAATGAACCCGTAGGGCACCATGTTGGCTGTGGGCACCACAATCAGTTCGGCCCCGGCAGCAGCCAGCCGGCGCGCGTTCTCCGGAAATTCCAGGTCGTAGCAGATCAACAGCCCCAACTTCCAGCCATTGAACTCGAGCAGCTCGCTCGCCTGTTCGCCTGCGCTGAACATGGCGCGATCAGCGTCGCCGAACAGGTGCGTCTTGCGGTAGTTGCCCAGGCGCGCACCGGTGCGGTCAATCAACTGCACCGCGTTGTACACGTTGCCCTGTTCATCTCGTTCCGGGTAGCCGTACACAATGGCCAGGCCGAATTGCCGGGCGATCTGCGCGACCCGCTCGGCGTTGGCGCCGTCACTGGCCTGCGCCAGGGTGCGCGCCGCCTCGGCGCCGATGTTGTAGCCACTCAGGAACATTTCCGGCAGTACCAGCAGTTCGACTTCCCACTGAGCGGCCTCACGGGCACGCGCCTGCAAACGGGCAAGGTTGCCCTCGACGTCGAGCGGTTGGGACTGGCATTGGTACAAGGCTATGCGCATGCGGGCTCCTGTTGTGATCAAGTCTGTTGATCAAGTGTGGCGATCAGGGACACGGTCAATCCGACAGGGCAATGGGCCCCAGTTCGTCGAAAACATCCCCCGGCCCAGGGTTCTCCGGGTGAGTGTAGCCATCGAAGTGGGTCATGATGCCCCACACCGCATTCAGTGACGTCTGAACCGCGCCTTCGACCCAGGCAGGCGTCCACGACACGTCGTCACCGGCGATGAAGATACCGCGTTGTGCGTCTGGCAGCGCGCTTTGCATAAAGTGCGCATACATGCGCTGGTTGTAACGGTAGTGACCCGGCAGGGCGCCCTTGAACGCACCGAGGAAGTAAGGATCCGCTTCCCACGACACGGTGATCGGATCGCCGATGATGCGCGCGGCGATATCCACTTTCGGATAGATCTTCTTCAAGGCATCCAGGGCCAGCTTGACGCGCTTCTCCACGGGGTGGGGCAGCATCTTCAAGGCATCGCTCATCCACGCATACGACAGGCAGATTACCCCTGGCTTGTCGTCGCCATGGTCGAACAGGTAGGTGCCGCGGGTCAGCCGGTCGGTGAGGGTCATGCTCATCAGGTCGCGGCCGGTCTCCGGGTCCTTATCCTTCCAGAAGGGCCGGTCGACCATGACGAAGGTCTTCGAAGACTGCATGTAGCGGGTACGGTCCAGCGCCATCCACATCTTCTGCGAAAACAGCGTTTCCTCGCACTCGATCTGGGTGGTCAGCAGCCAGCTCTGGCAGGTGGTCAGCACGGCGGCGTAGTGGCGGGTGTCGTCCCAGTGATCGGTCACCGCAAAGCGACCATCGGCGGCGCGGGCGATCTTCTTCACCCCGCCGCGCGGCGCGCCCCGGTGCAGTGAAGCCAAGCTGGTGCCGGCCGGCCAGTGAGCACAGCGTTCGGGCGCATGTTTCCACAAGCCCAGCGGCACCTGCTCCACGCCGCCGATCACCAGATGCTGGTGATCGTCACAGTTGGTCATCACCACACGGAAGATTTCCAGCATCGAATTGGGGAAGTCCGAATCCCAGCCGCCGGTGCCGAAACCAACCTGGCCAAACACCTCGCGGTGGTGGAATGACAACTGCGCAAAGGCCTTGGACGTGGCCACGAAGTCATAGAAGGTGCGGTCGTCCCACAGCGGCACCAGGGTGTTCCACAGTTCCTTGAGGCGCGGCACGTCACGATCGCGTATCGCCTGCTGGATATCACCGAAGCGTGCGCCTTCCTCCAGTGCATCGGCCCAGGCGTCAGCGACTTCCTGAAACAGCGCCGGCAGGTCGGCCAGGGTCTGGGCGTAGTAGGTCTCGCCTTCCAGATCGATCACCGTGCTGCCCGAAGCCGGCGTCAGCGGGTTGGGAAAGGGTTTGGTTTTCAACCCGAGCTTGTCGACGTAGTGGTAGAACGCCGTGGACGAAACCGGAAAGCGCATCCCGCCCAGCTCGGCAACGATCTCCTCGGTGCCCTCGAACTTCTGCGAGCGCAGGCGCCCGCCCATTTTCGAGGCTTCATAGACCACCGGCCGCAGGCCCAGCTTCATCAGCTCGTAGGCCGCCACCAGCCCGGCGATACCGGCGCCGACAATGGCCACCTCGGCCCCATGGTGATGCTCGGGAATCACGCCCAGCCCGGCCGGATGCTCGATCCAGTCGTCGAAAGCAAAGGGAAAGTCCGGGCCGAAAACGGTGACGGGCTTCTTGCCGTCGGCGGGGTGACGCGAAGTTGGGCTCATGGGGGACCTTGGCTGAGGCTGAACGAAGAAAAGGCACGTTCATTCTAGGCAAGGGCGCTGCGGTAAATAAGACGCAAAGTGTCGTCGATGTGACGTTTTATCGGTCGATTGGATGCGTCGTTGCTGCAGTGTGCCTGCTCGCACTCAACCCCGGCGGTCCACCTTGTTGCTGAGGATAATCGAGGTCGTGGTTTTCTCCACCCCGTCGACGCTGCCGATCTGGTCCAGCAACTCATCCAGTTGTTCCGGCGAATCGGTGCGCAGCCAGGCCACGTAATCGAACTCGCCACTGACGGCGCACAGTTGCTGCACCTGCGCCATGCCACTCAGGCGCCGTACCACGTCCTTGCCGGAACGCGGCTGCACGGTGATGCCGACGTAAGCCTGCAAGCCGCCATCCAGTGCGTGCTGGCCCAGCCTTACCCCGTAGCCGCTGATGACCCCGGAGCTTTCCAGCCGCGCCAGCCGTGCGGTGACCGTGGTACGTGCGATGCCCAGGCCGCGAGCGAGCATCGCCACGCTTTCGCGGGCATTGATCTGCAGGGCGGCGATCAGTTGGCGGTCTAGGGCATCCAGGGCAAACGAGTGGCGGTCGGACAAAACAGGCTCCATCAGCGAGTGGGCGAGCGTCGATTAGGCCATTGATCGGCGCCGTGCTCAAAGCAATGTTGCCAGTCACGCTTTTTCAAATCACGCAGAGCCTTTTGTTCAGCACCCTGCAGTTGAACGGAAAGTTTGACGCGACTTGTCGAAAGTGCAGTCGAACTTGCTGTTTCTGGCGTCAGGCGAGCGGCAGTCTGAGTGCAATGGATTGATTAAATTGAAGTGGCAAAACTATCAATCCCTCTATAGTTCGCCACGCGATAGTTCACCCACCGCTGCTGTTTGCATTCAGACCTTTACTGAACAACCCGCTGCTCGCGGCCCCTCAGAGCAAGGAACAGGAGAACAAGGAACATGAGTTCAACCCGTGGCACGCACCTGCCGACCGTCGTGGCCGGCTTGATGCTGGCGTGCGCCGTGATCGCCAGCTTCCTGGCCGCCAGCGGTCCGGTGCAATGGATGGACAATGGCCTGATGCTGGCCGACGCCGCCCAGGGCCCGTTCTTCAGCTCCTCCCTGGGGCCGGTCAGCCATCCGTTCTACGCGCTCGTCGCTCGTGTCATCCACGCGCTGCTGGGCATGCACCTGCTCAGCCTGCTCAACGCCATCCTCTTGCTGCCACTGGCCGTGGTCGTCCACGGCCTGGCGGTCAGTGTCGGCACCCCACGCCACCTGGCGTTGCTGGCCGCGACCGCCACCGTGCTGGCCCACGCCGTGTTCTGGGCCTCCACCAAGGCCGAACCCTACGTGCTGCATGCCCTGCTGATCATCGGCGCCTACTGGCTGTGCTTCGCACCGGCGCGACTCGGTGCCACCGGGCGCCTGCTGGCCATCGGTGCGCTCAGCGGCCTTGCCCTGGCGATTCACCCCCTGACACTGGTGGTGCTGCTGCCGTTGTATGTGCAGTTGGCCGTGCAACACAAGCTGCGCCTGCTGCTGGTGCTGCCCGGCATCGCCTTGGGTTTTGCGCCAGCCTGGCCTGCCGTGATCAACGACCTGGGCACTGGCATGAGCCTGTTCGACATCACCCGCCGTTACCTGGCAGGCCCCGACCAACTGGCGATCATCGCCGGCGGCCGCAACGACACGCTCTGGCGATTCGACGACCTGTGGCACGAGAAAAACGCCGTGGTGCTGCTGGCGTTGTCGCTGATCGGCCCGCAGATTCTTGGCCTTATCCTGTGGCCGAAAACCCGCGCGCTGCAGGTGCTCTGGGCAGCGCTGCTACTCAACTTCCTGTTCGCCGTGTCCTACGGCGTATTCGACCGCTTCACCCTGTTCCTGCCGGGCATCGCCCTGGCCAGCATCCTCGGCGTGGTCCATCTGGCCAGATACCTGCCTGGCGGCCGAATCGGCACTGCCGTCGTCTACCTGTCGGTATTGGCGGGGCCGGTGGCCATGCTGTCGATGTGGGGGCTGTACGCCAACGGCTGGGTCAAGCTGCCGACCCACACCGAAGCCCTGCCGTTTCGCAACGACATCCGCTACTACCTGGTGCCCTACCTGCAAGACCGCTCCGCGCACCAGTTCGCCCGCACCTACGAAACCCTGGTGCCGCCCGGCGCCCTGGTCGTCGCCGACACCACCCCACTGGGCGCCCTGCGCTCCGCCCAAGCCAACGGCGCACTGCGCGGCCGGATCCTGCAAGGCTGCGAACAGAGCAATAACATCCCGCCCTACCTGAACGGCGCCGGCGCCTTTCTGCCGCGCACCAGCTTTTGCGGGAACATTGGGGAGCAGTACCGGTTGCAGGAAAATTTGCTGGGGTTTCGTTTGCAGGCGAAGTGAGGGTTTCCAGAGAGGAGCCTAAAGGCTGCACTTTGTGTCAGCCGACGCTTTATTTTCGTTAGGGTTGGGTATACGTTACATTGACTTCACTTTGTCACGTATACAGAACATGGATTACGAGCTTATTGCCACCCGTCTGGGCGCGCAAATCCGGCAACGCCGCCTCAATCGTGGCATGACTCAAGCCCGGCTTGCCGCATTAGCTTTTGTCACACGGCAGAAGGTCATCGCGATCGAGAAGGGCGATCTCTCGGTCGGCATGACCGCCTATGCACGCGTGCTCGCTGCGCTGAATTGCGAACTCACGGTCATACCTGCCGTGCTGCCCACGCTGGATGAAATTCACGGGATATTCGACTGATGCCGACCCTACTGCAGGTTTCAACCCCGGAAGGAGAGAGCGGAAGAGTGATGCGCAGCGAAGATGACTACATCTTCCGCTATCGCGATGACGCTAGTGCCCACAGGGCGATCAGTTTGCTCATGCCCCCGCGAATGGATGAATATCGCCATCGCGAACTTCATCCCATCTTCCAGATGAATCTGCCTGAGGGTTACGTGCTGGAGCAGCTGCGTAATCGCCTGGCCAAGCTGACAAACGTCGATCCAATGCTACTCCTGGCTCTTTCAGGCAGCAGTTCGCCCATCGGGCGAGTCGCAGTCAACTCGCCGGAAGTCGATGCGCTGTTGCAACGCCAACAGTTCCCCGGAGAAAGGCTAGATGAGATCCTCGCCTGGGATGGTGCCGAGGACATCTTCGCCAGCCTGGTTGATCGGTACATCCTGCGTGCCGGCATCTCAGGGGTGCAACCCAAGGTGCTGGTACCTGAGCATCAAAACCACGCGCCGCAGCGATTCACCTCGAAAACGTCCGAACTGATCATCAAGAGCGGCCGAGATGAATTCCCTGGCCTGGCGATCAACGAGTTTCTCTGCATGTCCGTGGCCAAGGCTTCTGGAATCGTCGTGCCGGAATTCTACCTGTCCGATAACACCAAACTATTCGTCATGCGCCGCTTCGATCGGGACGAGCAGCTCAACCCCATTGGCTTCGAGGACATGACAGCCCTCATGGGCCTGGCTGCCGAACAGAAGTACAGCAAGAGCTACTCGTCCATTGCCAGAGCCATCCGTATGTTCTGCGCCCCGGACCGGATAGAGCATTCACTGTCTCAGCTATTCGCCATCGTGACTCTCAGCTGCATGGTCGGCAACGGCGATGCTCATCTGAAAAACTTCGGACTGCTCTACGCCAATCCCGCCCAGGGCGATGCACGGCTTGCACCCGCCTACGACATCGTCAACACCACGGCCTATATCCCTGACGATGTACTTGCCCTGGACCTGATCGGCAACAAATCAATGTTCGCCTCGCGACAGGGCTTGCTGGATTTCGCCCAGCTCTGTGCTGTAGATCAGCCACAAGAAGTGATCCGCAGGCAATTGCAGGCGTTGGAGCAGGTGCTGGCGAGCTCGGGTGAGGTGACGGAGCAAGCGCAGCACGTGGTCGCCGCAATACAGAAAAGTGCCGATCCGTTCAGGCAAACATTTGGGTAGTTTGCCTTCAATCAACAGCCTGATGGAGCGCAGCACCTTAGAGACTTTGCATGACTCTACACTTGGGAAAAGCCGAACATCCCCAAAACTGCTGCCCGGCATTGGCTCCCGTTTTCCGCGTGCGAATGACCAGCGCACTGCCGCACTTCGGGCAACAACGTTCAGCGCTTGGATCACTGCGACGCTTGAGGTGTTGCACGTGTTCGCGATGAGTCGCAATGCTCGGTGCCAGACGCCCGGCCTTCAGTGCTTGCAACATGTCATCGACTGGGAAACTTCTGCGTCCACTGCGCCTGTTGTTCAGTGCCGAAGATCCAGCCGCTCATGTTCTTCGTTTCCAGCACGAAAATGCCATGGACCGAGAGAAACACGTGATCGATCTGCGTCGTGCCGTCAGGCGTATTCAGGGTGACGTTGTGCAGGCGGCGATAGGTGTGTTGGTCCAGTTGCCAGCGTGCAAACAGGCGTATCAGCAGCTCACCGATATGACCCTTGGCCCACGGCGACTTGAACAGCGTGATGAGCAGCAGGAGCGGAAGCGCCCAGCTCAGCATGCCCCAAAGCTGGGCGATGACAGGTGTGAAGTCCATTTCTCAACCTTGATGACAGTACTGACGCCAGCATAGCTGGATTATTTCTGCGTTCGCGTACCACTGACCGTGGCTGACGCCTCGGAACCGGTTGCCGTCTTGAAGTACGCCACATGATAGGCCAGCCCAACGAAGACCGCGCCTCCCACGGCATTACCCAAGAATACCGGAACAAAATTATCGCCGAACTGCGCCCAGCTCAAGGCCCCGGCAAAGATTGCCGCCGGTATGACGAACATATTGGCGACCACGTGCTGGAAGCCGATCGCCACGAAGGCCATCACCGGAAACCACATGCCAACCACCTTGCCGACCACATCCTTGCTCGCGTAGCTGAGCCACACCGCCAGGCACACCAACCAATTGCAGCCAATACCGGAAATGAATGCTTGTTCGAAACTGGCCGACACCTTGGCATTCGCGATGGCCACGGTTTTGGCCATGAACGCACCTTCAGTCAAGCCCACCAGATGCCCAAAGAAATAGGCGACAAACAGCGCGCCGATCAGGTTGGCCACGGTCACCAACAGCCAGTTGCGCATCAGTTGACCCAGGCCAATACGCCCAGCGAACAGCGCCATGGGCAGGCTCATCATGTTGCCGGTCAGCAACTCGCCGCCGGCCAGCACCACCAGAATCAGCCCGATGGGAAACACCACAGCGCCCAACAGGTTACCCAGTGAAGCCCAATCCTTGGGTATCATCGCGCTGACATGAATATCGAGAAGAAATCCGAAAGCGATGAACGCGCCTGCCAGAAATCCCAGGATCATCAGCGATGAGGTGTTCAGGTGGGCCTTCTTGACACCGCTTTCGACGGCAATTTCGGCTATTTGCTGCGGGGTATTTAAAGACATTAGGGGCTCGTGCGTGATCGTTGACTGAGCATGCGGATAAGCTCAGGCGGTGCGCGCATCTGTCGCACCGGTCGGGTACGTTACGGAGAGGGGCGGGAAATGGCCAATCGGCTGTTTTGATGGGGTGATTGAGGGAGTTGATGGGTCCCGAAAATGCGTGCCTCTGGACGACTGGGCGGAGCCGTGATGAACCCTTTCAAAAACAAAAAAGCCGCGCAAAGCGCGGCTCTCAAATCTTGGTGGGCCCAGTAGGACTCGAACCTACGACCAAGGGATTATGAGTTGCCTAGAAACGCTGCAAGCTTAATAAAACTGTTCGCAGGTTAGCGTATGTACACAAAGCTGAAAGCACCGTAGATATTAAGGTTGGCGTAATTTTTAGTAAGTGGCGATAGCTCATGGGTGTACCGCTACTGTACCTGCTCGGGGAGCAGACGATGCATGGCCAGAGAGAGGCAACCGGTGAGCGGCTACGCTGTTCATTTGGTGGCAACCGATACCAGACCAGTTACTCAATTGGAGACCCGAATGGAAAATTGGAATCGTGATGATTTGGTCAGTTAGCCAACACGCTCTACACATAAACCCCAAGTCGCAAATTGCGGGCTCATAGCTGCCGCTGATTGCTTAAGTTGGTACTGTTTTTTTGCTCAGTGGTTAAGGTAATTTGAGAGTTCTAAAAACTGGAGGGGCTCTATGGATTTTAATCGTAATCGTATCGCTGAAGTGCTTACGTTCGCTGCCGGGCTCTCTTTGGTTGGTTATGCGCTTGCTAAGGGGGTTTCTGATCAGATAGGGGTAGATGTTTCTGCTGGAGGCAGATTGCTATTTAGTGTTGTGCTGTGCGTTGGGCTCATAGGCTACGCAATATGGAATGAACTTGCCGATGGTTTCCTAAGGTGTCGAGCGCTTTTACCTCTGGCGCTGTCAACGCTCTGGAGCGGCTTCTGGCCTGCGATGCAGTATTGGGGCGCCAAGCCTTTATACTTGCCAGGCATGCCATTGGAGCACTTGGACGTAGAGTGGTGGGCTAGCGCATATATGCAATGGGGCGGCTGCATGGTGTTGCTTGTCGGAGGGTACGGAATCGCTTACTGGACTTGGAGGCGTTGCTAAGAGCCTCTCCGAACTGTAGCGCGTAAAAATACCTGTGAGAAAAGTATCGCAGGTATTTTGCCGTGCATTGATGCAGCGCTCCGGAGTTTGACCCTGCGCATCAACCCCATGGAATGGCGCCAGAGGCCTGCTAAACCACAGTCGCTCCAGTAAGGGGATTTTAGAGCTGAAAAATCGATCACTCGATAAGCCAGCTCTACTCGTAACAGCTATACAAATTAATACCGGCGATGCCTTTAAAGTCTTTGTCGTCGGTGATGATGTTTGGTACTTTATTTTCACTCATGAAGTGGCAGTATAGTGCGTCATAGCCGTCCACCAAGTTGGTCTCCACTGTTTTCATTATCGAATCTGCAACCCCTAACTCCAAGTGCGCTGGAAGTTCTTTGGCCAAGCTTTGGACTTGCTCCCAAGCAGATTTAAGCTCTTGAATTACAGCCTTTCGCTCGCTGCCTATTCGTCTAAACGATTTTAAGGTCGCGTCGGGGGTTTTTTTGTAAGCTTTGAATATTTCAAACTCAGACCTTTCAATAAGTCTAGTTAGTTCTACTAGTGTAAGTGGAGAGTAGTATAGGGTGCCTTTGTTATCCAGTGCTTGCTCTATAAAATTAGGATAAAATTCTGTCTGATAGCCTTTTGGGCCGTTGCCAGTAAATGTTTTGGAGGAGGCGTAGGTTATCCAGTACCATACATTGGTATCAACGAAATAACTTTCTCCCTCTGATGGCGCCTGTTTTTTAATGTCAATGAACATATCACATATCCTTCTGTGCTTGATCCAAGCCTAAGTCCGTTTTGCCAGCGCCATCAGCGAAGAATTTTAATGCGTTTGCAATGACTAAATTTAGAAGCCTCCTTCCGTGATCGGATATTCCTTCAAAAATCAGTGTGCTCTGGAGTTCTCCTATGGTTTTGGATTTTAGAAGCGCGCCGATACTTGCGTTGAGAAATGGGGATGCAAAGACGTCAATGCCAGAGAAATCTAGCGTAATTTTCTCGCTTCCCCATTCTTCCAGAATGGCCGCTCTAAGTTTCGAGCCGGAGTTCATCGATATTGCATTAGTTCCGACAATGCTTTTTACATTTATAACTTTCATTTTATGCCTCTCAAAAATAAGTTGGCGCCATTTGGTCGCTTTCTGACTTGAGCTTGTAATGTTTGTCGTCGCAGTTAACGGTGATGCTAACTAGCGTGCCCAGTAGTCTTCCAGGTACACTCTGAGTGACGTAAATTCCAGATGGGTGTACTGTTGCCATGTAGGAGTCACTGCATACTCGGAGCACTCCGCCATTAATCATCACAAAATCTTTTAGAATTCCGAACCCTAGACCTCTTGGTAAGTCTGGTGCGCTATCGGTTCTCGTAGAGTTTCCAAATTCGAGAGCCCAGTTAAAAGCTGCTTCTGTGCCTAGGTCAGGTATATGTTTTTGTACGGAATTCACTATCCCACCCCCTAAGTCCAAAACAGATAAAGATAGCTTTTTATCTTTTGGTTCATAATAGCCGCAGGAGATGACACTTTGTTGATTGTGATTATCTTTCAGTCCGTGACCATATGCGTTAATAAAAATTTCATAAATGCTACTTACAATTTCGGATTTTAACGAATCTGATACTGAAAGCTTTTCATTGGTCAGCCAGCTATCTTTAAGGTGATCTACAATCTGAGAGTCATTTAAAACGGTGTCATGCTGTCTGTAGCCGATGTAGTCGCTGGAGCCAACGATTCCATAATCAGGTTGTACATAATCCCAAAATCCCAGCTCCTGCAAGCGCGCTAATAGCCTGGAGCTTATTTTTTCAATGCTGAACTGGATTTTATTGGGACGCAGAAGACTCTTAAGTCCAAAGCCTTGAAACATTCTGCGATTTTTTTCATGTTGTTTTAAGTAATTGCATAGGCCGCCAATTACGACTAGTCCGTTATGGCTAATTATTGAGCATTTAGAAAAATCGAAAATGTAAATGTTATTTGGTGAGGAGACAATGAAGTCAGCAAGCTTGCTTAAATATTTGTACCCGGACTCATCGTCTCTGATGGGCGGTAGCGGTATCCTGACTGTTTGTGTTTCCATTGCTTTCTTTCACCTGATCCTTGTAGATGAATTTACATTGACACGGATAGCTATCCATTTTGCCTTGCTGGCTTTTGGCTGCTGCAATTCGAAAGCTAGCCTGCCTCTGATCTCAGGCTACTTGAATAGTGCTTTATTTTCTAGGCGATGAGATTTATTTTGATGAGGCAACGCTTCTCCTCTGGCCTTCTTCGAGCGGCCGTTGGCATTTCCGCACCATTGGTTTGTAGGCTAAATCGCATTTTTGTGTCAGTTAAATTTTGCCATTCGGCGTGAGTCGACAGCTGCAGTGAGTGTCGTACGTGGGCAAGGTATCTCCCGGGTCGGTCTTGGAAGCCAGCATCTACGCGGTGAAGCTGCCTGATCGGGTGATTAAATTTCATCGTGAAGTCAGCACTTGAAGGCGTCGGAACCGTTCACGGCAAAAAAACGGGGATGTCCATCCATCCGGATGTCGCGTTATTTGTACGGATTAAGCTTTGTTGGCATCCTAAAGCTGGCCTCATCGGCCTAGCCGGAATCTCTCCTCCTTAGTGTTGATCTTGAGGCGCAGCCCACTGCAGAGTGTAGTGGTCTAATGAAACCGGACACCCAATTAGGCGAGAATGCTCGCAACAGAGAGGTGTCTGATGACCAAGCAACGTCGTACCTTTACCCCTGAGTTCAAGCGCGAGGCTGCGTGCCTGGTGCTCGACCAAGGCTACAGCCATACCTAAGCAGCCCGTTCGCTTGGGCTGGTTGAGTCGGCTTTGCGTCGTTGGGTGAACCAGCTCCAGCAGGAACGTGGCGGTGTTACTCCGACCAGCAAAGCCCTGACGCCTGAGCAGCAAAAAATCCAGGAACTCGAAGCCCGTATCAATCGGCTGGAACGGGAAAAATCGATCTTAGAAAAGGCCACCGCGCTCTTGATGGCCGAGGAACACGAGCGTTCGCGTTAATCGATCAACTGCGGGCTCAAGAGCCGATTGATCTGTTGTGCTCGGTATTTGAAGTAACCCGATCTTGCTACTACGCGTACTGCCGGAAACGTCGGTATCCGAATACCGAACGGGTGGTTTTGCGCAGCCGCGTGAACGAGCTGTTTACGCAAAGCCGAAGCGCTGCGGGCAGCCGGAGCATCATGCTGATGACGAAAGAGGACGGCATGCAGATCGGGCGATTCAAGGTACGTAGGTTGATGCGCGAGATGAACTTGATCAGCAAACAGCCGGGCTCCCATGCCTACAAAAAGGCTACCGTGGTGCGGCCTGATATCCCGAACGTGCTTGATCGAGAGTTCAACGTTACATCCCCGAACAAGGTCTGGTGCGGTGACATTACGTACGTCTGGGCTGAAGGCCGATGGCACTATGTGGCGGCTGTCATCGACCTTTGTGCCCGCCGCGTTGTAGGTTGGGCGTTCTCATCCAAGCCCGACGCCGACTTGGTAATCAAGGCGTTGGACATGGCGTACGAGCAGCGTGGCAGGCCGCAAAACGTATTGTTTCACAGCGACCAGGGCAGCCAATATGGCAGCCGGATTTTCCGTCAGAAACTGTGGCGATACCGCTTCACGTAGAGCATGAGTCGTCGCGGCAACTGCCATGATAATGCGCCGATGGAACGACTATTTCGCAGCCTAAAAAGTGAATGGATACCGACGGTGGGCTACATGAGCGCTGCGCTAGCGCAACAGGATATCGGCCGGTTCCTGATGGAGCGATACAACTGGCGGCGACCGCATCAGTTCAACGAAGGGCTAGCGCCCGCGATCGCTGAGGAAAAACTCAATTCAGTGTCCGGGATCATTTGACCACTACAATCAACCCTCCAACCGGAGAGGCGCAGGTTCCAGATCCAATTAAGGAGGCGATAAGGGATGCCACGATGAAAGGCCTATCCCTCCCCTTAATCTCGAAGGATATGGGGATGAGCAAAGGCACAGTTGACGGGCTGATACGTCTGATGGAAAGCTCTAACCATGCCCAAACCAAAGGATAACCAGTTTTGTCGCGGCGGGATTGCAGTCGGTGATGAAGCGCCTGAGGCTTTAAGGTATGAAAATGGTTTGGGGCGGGGGCTTTAATTGCATGGCATTTGACCATTGTTTAAATACACACAAACGGTAGCGGGAGTTGGGTGGAGAAAGTCCGCCCCCGTAGTATCGAGGGCCGAACAAGATCAATCAGACAAGCATTGCCAGGATGAAGTGCCTGGGCTGTTGCTGCTAGGCGCCGTGAAATACTAAGTTGACTGCAAAATAATACGGGGCCAGATCTGCTGTCGACATCTAGCGGCCTAGCAGTTAGTCACTTTGGTTAGGAGAAATTGGTGATGAACAGCTCGGCATAGCGACCACGACCAGCTGCAGACGCTGCAATGACACTAGAACGATCTAGCGACTGCAATGTGAAGTCTTGGTAGAGGTCTACCACCGCAGGATGATGCGCATTCGTAGCAACGATGTAGCAACCGCGAGCCGATGCTCGTGTCAACGCTTCGCTGAGACGCTCTTGATCCTGCCAGCTAAATATCTTTTCATTATATTTCACGAACCCGTTTAAATTATGTTTAACGGTATACGGGGGATCAGCAAAGATCAAGTCGCCAGGTCCCGCCCTTTCGACCGTCTCCTCGAAATCGCAGACCATGATTTCTGTCGAGCCTAGCAATTGAGAGACTGCCGCAAAGTCATCGGTATCAAGGATAACATTTTTTTTTGTTCCTATCGGAACATTGAAATCGCCATTCAAATTGACCCGGTACAAGCCATTCCAGCAAGTCCGGTTTAAATAAATGAATTGTGCCGCCCTTGTGTGTGGGGTGCGTGGCTTTGAAGACCTTACTTTATAATAATGCTCGGCAGAATGTTGGGTGTGATGCCGTTTCAGCGCAGTGTAAACTTGTTCCCAGTCATCGCGAATTGCACAATAAGTGTCCACGAGATCTTCATTTAGATCGGACAGAATAGCGATTTCAGGCCTTAGTGAGAAAAATACGGCACCGCTCCCAAGAAAAGGCTCAAAGTAAGAGTTAAAACCGCACGGAAAGGAATTTATGTGTTTTTCTACTAGCCATCGCTTCCCTCCTGCCCACTTCAAAAATGGCTGCACAATACCACCGATCACGAGATACCCCACAAAGCGACTTTTTCCATCCGAGATAGAATCTCTAAATCATTCGGGATGTTAGTGTTAAAAAAGAACCAACTATCTGCATCGGTTGGATTCCCTGCTATGCAGTCACTAAGCTCATCTAGTGACAATAACGTGTCCGCCCAAAGATCCTTGACCTCTTCTGCCGTTGTCAGTCCGAGCCCACTGTCCCAGAGCCCTGAAGCTTCGCTCGTCTTAACCCACCAGAATGCAAGGTCGTTTGAACTGAGGCTCGCCTCTCGCAATAATGAGCCAACGGAAGCGGTCGCTAACCTCAACAATAGGTAAGTCCTAGACATTACCTCTTGATATTGAAGCGGATCCTGAACAGCGGAGCGCGCTCGAGCCAAGTTCATTACCAACAGGTCTTCTTTACATACGTCTCGTATAAAGAAGTCTACGATATCATCTGAGTCTTGGCCTATCGCTATGCAAGCATCCAGCATTTTTTCACGCAGGTCAGCTGTGGACTGTTCTGGAGTGTGGAGTTGGTCCTTGAATTTTGTATTATAAATACCCTCGAGGGTCGAACGGACTAGGTATCTGTCTAAAAGCTCGAATGAGGCTGCTCCAGGTTCAGACGTGAGCCAGAGCTCCCGCAACCAGGGTTCGATTGTTCTGGGGGTGTGACACGCTTTTGAATGATCGAAATCGACACCATAGGACACTTCATTCCGCGTTGCCCGATCTGATGAGAACGCACTCAAATCTATTCCCCAATTTTCTACCCAATCAGCCCCTATCAAGCTAGGGGTTGATGTCCCTTGGAACACCATGATCCAGTCAGCCATGCTGTGGCCAAATGCCTGAATTTCCGCGCCTATCAATGCTCCCGAATAAGGTGTTTTACCCCAGGCCTCAAGGGCTGACCAAGCGACTTGGTGTGTACCCTCTTTGGAAAATTTATGTACGTCTTCCGCAGCATCGATTACGACATGCGTGGTGCTAAAAATTCCAACGCCGTACGACGCTAAAATTGAGAGTGACGCCCTTAATTCGCCGTAGTAAGCCAAGTGCCGGGCGATGGCATCATCGTTTCGGAATGTCGCGCGAAGCGCTTGCGCCAAGTAAGACCAGCCGTCAAACAAATGTAGAATGGAAGAAACCGCAATCGACTCAACCAGCTCCGGCGCCCTCAAAGGCCCAATCGCTGTTTTTATAAGTTTTTTTACCGATTCGCCCACGCCAACCTGATAGCCATTGCTGCTAGCTAAAAAAGATTCCGCGGGGAAGTTGGCCGACGCACGACTCAAAGCGTTGGCGATACTGCTCGGGGAAGCCAAATTGAACTTCAACTGTTCTGCTGCGCCCAACATTCCCTTGCCCCTTTCAGAACTTCAAAACCGCTGCGGCGGCCTCAGAAATATCCCCTGCAATCGCATCCTCTGCGATATGCTCCAATATCAAACGTTTTAGATCCACATACCCCCCGCTGCCCTTGAAGCCCTTGCGCAGACTGATTTGATCTCTATCCAGGCCTGGGGCGGTTGAGGTTCGCCAGTCGAACGAAGCCAAGCTTTGCGCCAGTCTATGAATTACGCCAGCAATAGGCAGACCGGCGATATTTTGCAACTCCCTACGGACTACTTCCTCGGAACTATTGCCGTATTCATCGACCGGGTGCCACTCATAGAGTCTCCACTCTCCCAGATGGCTAATGAAAATATCGTTGACCACCAAGCAGAGCGCGCGAATGCCTTGGTCAGTATTTAAGAAAGTTTTCTTTCCAAACATTGCCGGCTCGAAGTCGTGGTCGAGCATGTCGGGTGCGTGATCTTCTCGCAGTGCCTTAGCCCAATCGGCATCTGCTTTGCGAATCTCCGAGTATAGCTCTTTGCCCACATAGATCAGGAACGCAGCCTGTTGGGCCCTGTTCCAAGGGAGTACTTCACTATTTGTATTTTTGATCGCTCCAAACAACCCGCCCGAGCTTTTTTTGGTGTCGACGGGTTTTATGAAGGAGCTAATAATGGTCCGAATCCATGCCGCCTGTCGAACATAAGGGTTATTAGGGGTCGCGAGCATGTCGATGCGGTTTCTCCATGGGCTATCAGGATGTATCCACAGTGTTTCAACCAATTCCTGCGCACGAGCCTCCTTGTATACCTTATGCCCTTCTTTCTCTAGCCAATCCTCTGCTCGGAGAAGTGGGTACATATCAAACGCTAAGCTTGTATTGATTTTCACCGGCTTGATATTTATCGACCAGAATAAATAGGCCTGCCAGCTGATATCAAGACCATAAAAAGCGATTACAGGCATTTCGAAATCAGGTGCGAAATCCGAATCATCAAACGCCCATAACCGGTGTTGACCGTCTATAACCTCTACCGGTGCAATACCGCTTGGCTCCCAATCATCCGCTGTCATGCTTTGAGAGTACGATAGCTCTGCAAGCTTGTCGGTCATATCTTGAATATCTATCAGATCGTCTGAAGCAACTGCCTTCCCCATTCGGGTATCCCCAGCTTTGAGGATATTGATCACAATGCCTGTTGGAAGCCAGCCGGGCTTCCTCAAAGTTTCGTGCTCACCAGACTCTTGGTTGTGCTTCGTCAGATCACAATAGGGATAACCGTATTTGACGAATTGCTTGATATTTTCAGATCGTTTTTTATCATGACGACGCTGAATGCCGAGATCCTCCGTTCTAGGTATTCCTTCTGCTTCTCGACGGTAAATGGCAGAAAGGCGCCGTAGATCTCCCGCTTTCATCGACAAAACCATAAAGTTTTTTGGTGGAGTCGATCGATGATGACCATCATCCCAAGAGACTTTGTCCCACTCAGGAAGCCACTGGTGAACTTTCAGTGCTGGGATACGGATCTTCATAAAATTCCTACGTAGATTGGCAATGTCCCTATTGGACGACATTATCCTTAAAAAGCGATCCTTGTACCATCGGTGTTAAGACAATGTGCGTGCGCGCCCGCTGAGCAGCCTCGGGCATGAGGATTGTGCTGCAAGCACGTTAGCCGCCCGTTGGATAACGCCAGCTGGAGCTTTGGGCAAATCTCCACCACCCGCGGCTGCACGCTGGTTTGCTAATATCCAACACGCTGCTGACCACCTCCAAGGCAACGGATGGGCGGGCCCAGATAGTTGCTAAGTCAGGGGTTTCTTGCCTCTAGCTTATCCAATTTTCCGACAAGGTCTTCTGCGCGCAGGTGTGTGTAGCGCTTGAGCATCTGCATCGACTTATGCCCGCTTATGGCAGACACCTCCTGATCAGAGAGCCCGCCCTCTACCAATCGGCTGACTGCTTCATGGGGCAAGTCATGAAAGCGCAGATCCGGCATTCCCAGCTTGGTTTTAAGCGTGCCCCAAGTTTTCGTAAAAGCATAGGCGCTGCGCTTACCCTCTTTACCTGGCTCACCAAAGAACACTAGATCGCAATCAATCGGGCGGATTGGATTGTTCATGGCTAGCTGGAACATGTCAGTCGCTAGACGGGACAGCGGCACGGTACGAGCGCTGTCATTTTTCGTATCTGAGAGTCGCGCAACACGCTTTTTCAGATCGACCTGATGTCGACGTAGCGACGTTATCTCTGATGACCGCATGCCGGTCTCCAGAGCGATACGAACGATCCAGCCGAGCATAGGGTTGCTGTGCGCGTTGACTGCAGCTAGCAAGCGACGCTTCTCCTCAGCAGATAAGCGACGGTCGCGGCCTTCACCTGGGCTTGGCTTGCGGATATTTAGCACTGGGTTGAAGCTTAGCGCCAGCCCCCATTCCTGAATGGCCACGGTATACAGGTGGCTCAGGAGGGCGAGTTCTAGGCGCACGGTGTGGTTGCTCGCTGGCTTACCGCGATTGGTGGTTGAGGCCAAGCGCGTATCCCGGTAATTAGCGATGATTTCTGCTGACAGCGCCGCCATTGAGTATTTCCCCAGATGGCTAATCAGTTGCTGAGCCTTGGTGGACTCAGCACGCTGGGTGGTCGGCTTTTTGGTCGGGCTAATCTCGGCCAAATAGCGTTTCAACGCCATGGCCAATTTCATGCGCTCTGAGCCACTTCGCTGAATGTATACGCCTCTAACCATTTCATCTTCTGTGCGACGAGCCCAGTCTTCGGCATCACGCTTTGTACGAAAAGTCTTCGCATTAACAGGCCAGCCGGTTTTCCGCACCAAGGCTTTCCAAGTGCCAGCGTCTGTTTTGACGATGGTGGCCATCTTATTTCTGCTCCAAAAACGTACCGTTGCATTAGCACTGTACTGAATTTGTGCCTGTGGACCATAGGACCAGTCCAGCTGTTTTTTCGTAGATGGCAAAAAGCCGCGCAGTGCGCGGCTTTGAGTATGGTGGGCCCAGCAGGACTCGAACCTGCGACCAAGGGATTATGAGTCCCCTGCTCTAACCAACTGAGCTATAGGCCCCAGAAGGCCGCCGATTATAGCGATGGATTGAAGGGAGTGCTATCCGAAAAATCCGAAAGGCGCATACGAAGAAAGGTCGCGGCGAAGCGCTCGGGGGGCAGGGGCAGGCTGACGAGGTAGCCTTGGATCTGCTCGCAGCCTTCGCGGGCGAGGAATGCCTGCTGTGCGGGGGTTTCCACGCCTTCGGCGATGACGGTCAGTTGCATGCTGCGGCCCAGCGCGATGATGGCCCGCACGATGGCGGCATCGTGGGGGTCGTCGGGCAGGCCGCGGACGAACGACTGGTCGATCTTGAGGATGTCCAGCGGCAGGCGCTTGAGGTAGCTCAGCGAGGAGTAGCCAGTGCCGAAGTCGTCGATGGCCAGCTGTACGCCCAGGTGCTTGAGCTGGTGCAGCACCACCAGGGCTTCTTCGGCCTGGCTCATGATGAAGTTTTCGGTAATCTCCAGCTGCAGCGACTGCGGGCGCAGGCCGCTGTCGGCCAGCAGGCCTTCGATGCGCTTGAGCAGGTTGGGTTGGCGCAGCTGGGCGCCGGCGAGGTTGACCGACAGCGGACCAAACTCGTGGTACAGCCGTTTCCACTCGCACATCTGTCGACAGGCCTGTTCCAGCACCCAATCGCCGAGCTGCAGGATCATCCCGTTCTCTTCGGCCAGCGAAATGAATTGCTCGGGCGGCACGTCGCCGAAGTTGGGGTGCTTCCAGCGGATCAGCGCTTCGGCGCCCACCAGGCTGTGGGTGTCGATGCTGAACTTGGGCTGGTAGCTCAGGCTCAGCTCGTCGCGCTCGATGGCGCGGCGCAGCTCGTGCTCCAGCGCGATGCGGGTGGTGGCCTGGGTGGTGAGGTCGCGGGTGTAGCTCTCCACCCGGTTGCGGCCCTTGGCCTTGGAGCGGTACATGGCGGCATCGGCGTTCTTGACCAGGGTGGCGACGTCGCTGCCGTCCTGCGGATACAGGCTGGTGCCGATGCTGGCGCTGGTGAAGAACTCGTGGTCGCCGGCCTGGAACGGCGCAGTAAAGCAGGCCAGGACCTTGGCGGCGATATGCTCGGCATCGCTGGCGTGGGCCAGGCCCGGCAGCAGGATGATGAACTCGTCGCCGCCCAGGCGCGCCACGGTGTCGATGTCGCGCACTTGCTCCTTGAGACGCTGGGCGATGCCCTTGAGCAGCAGGTCGCCCACCGGGTGGCCAAGGCTGTCGTTGATGTGTTTGAAACGGTCGAGATCGAGGAACAGCACCGCGCCCTGGCCGCCGGTTTCGGTCTGGCTGGCCAGGGCGGCGGCCAACCGGCTTTCGAACAGGGTGCGGTTGGGCAGGCCGGTCAGGGGGTCGTGATGGGCCTGATAGTCCAGCCGCGCCTGGGCGTGTTTGAGGCTGGAAATGTCGGCGAACACGGCTACGAAATGGGTGATCGCTTCGTCGCCGTTGCGCACCGAGCTGATGGTCAGCCAGCTGGGGTACAGCTCGCCGTTCTTGCGCCGGTTGCAGATCTCGCCCTGCCAATGCCCTTCGGCCGCCAGCCGATGCCACATGGCGATGTAGAACGCGCTGTCGTGCTGGCCCGAGGCGAGCAGGCGAGGGGTCTGCCCCAGCACCTCCTGTTCGCTGAAGCCAGTGATCTCGGTGAAGGCGCGGTTGACCATGCTGATGCGCTGCTGGGTGTCGGTGATCAGCACGCCCTCGGCGGTGCTCTCGAACACGGTCGCCGCCAGCGCCAGCTTGTGCTGCATCTGGTGGCGCTCGGTGATGTCGCGGGCAATTGTCAGCATGCAAGCGTCGCCGCCGATCGGCAGCGGGCGCACCGACACCTCACAGAGTCGCACCTGGCCATCGATGCGCCGAATACGGCAGGCGAAGTCGCGAACGAAGCCTTGCCGCTGCAGTTTCTCCAATAGCCGCTTGCGCTCGTTGGGGTCGGCCCAGATGCCCAGCTCCAGGGTCGAGCGATCCAGCGAGGTCTTGCTCTTGTGCCCGGTCATGATGCTGAAGCCTTCGTTGACCTCGATCAGCAGCCCGTCGCTCTGCCGGGTCAGCAGCATACCGTCGGGCGAGGCGTGGAACGCCTTGGCGAATTTCTCTTCGGAAATCTGCAGGCGTTGCTGGGTCTGCTTCAGCTCGCTGATGTCGCGCACCACCACGACCAGAGCAGCGGTGGTTTCCAGTTCGAACGGCTCGGCCGAGAGCAGGCCGGTGAAGCGCTGGCCGTTGTCGCGGCGAAAGGTCATCTCCAGGTTGCGCACGCTGCCGCCCTGCAGGCGCTTGAGCAAGCGCGGTGCCACGCCGTCCACGCCCCAGATATCCAGCTCGGCGGCGCGGCGTCCGACCACCTGAGGCGCCTTGAGGCCGATCTGCTCTTCGAAGGCCTCGTTGACCTCCAGCAGGCAGCCGTCGCTGAGCCGCGCGATGACCAGGATGTCGGGGCACTGGCGGAACACCGAGGCGAATTTCTGCTCGGACAGGCGCTGGGCCTCCTCGATCTTCTTGGTTTCGCTGATGTCGATCATCAGGCCGCGCATCACCGGGCGCAGGTCATGCTTGATCAGGCTGACGATGTCGCGTACCCACAGGCTGCGTCCGTCGGCGGTGATCACCCGGTATTCAAGGGCATGTCCGACGCCTGCGGCGGTCTGTTCCGAGCAGTAGGCGCGCGCTCGGCGGGCGTCCTCGGGGTGCAGGATGCGCTGCCAGAAGCCCGGCTCCAGCCAGCTCTGCAGAGGGTAGCCCAGCAGGGCCTCGGCATGGGGCGAGACGTAACTGTAGGTGTAGTCGGAGGTGTCGGCTTCCCAGGCGATGGCCGAAAGGCTCTCGACCAAGCCGCGGTAATGGTATTCGCTGCTGCGCAGCTCATGCTCCAGGGCAATGCGCTGGCTGATCTCCGAGGTCAGGCGACGGTTGATGCGGATCACCACGCCCAGGGCAATCACCAACATAACCAGCCCTGGCAGACCGTAGATCAGGGTGTTGTACCAGTCGCGCGCGGGCGCGGCATCGGCCACAGTCTCCTCGTCCAGCGACGGCGCGCGGTCGCTTGCAAGCGCTGCGAACGCAGGGCGCGCGTTTGCGCCGTCGGTGTGCAACGACGCACGTTCAAGTTGCCCTGGCGGGTAGCCAGCGGGAGGAGGGGTGTCGGCGATGGCTGGCCCGGCGAGCGAAGTCAGCAGCACAAGTGCCGGCAGTCGATGCATGGCAGCCTCGTTGGACCAGCGCAGAAAAGGCCAGTGTAGTCGGGCGCGGCGGCCAGCGGGAAGAGGGGGTGATAACAAACTTGAAGGCCATCGGTCCATGATGCAAAACCCCCGACAGGGCCGGGGGTTCTGGTGGTGCTCGTCGCAGAAGCTTATTCGTCGAGGAACGAGCGCAGGTGCTCGCTTCTGGTCGGGTGACGCAGCTTGCGCAGCGCCTTGGCTTCGATCTGGCGGATACGCTCGCGGGTAACATCGAACTGCTTGCCGACTTCCTCGAGGGTGTGGTCGGTGTTCATGTCGATGCCGAAACGCATGCGCAGCACCTTGGCTTCCCGTGCAGTAAGGCCGCCCAGCACTTCGCGCGTGGCTTCCTTGAGGCTCTCCACGGTGGCCACGTCGATCGGCGACTGCATGGTGGAGTCTTCGATGAAGTCACCCAGGTGGGAGTCTTCGTCGTCACCAATCGGCGTCTCCATGGAGATAGGCTCCTTGGCGATCTTCAAGACCTTGCGGATCTTGTCCTCGGGCATCTCCATGCGCTCGCCCAGCTCTTCAGGCGTAGGCTCGCGACCCATCTCCTGCAGCATCTGCCGCGAAATGCGGTTGAGCTTGTTGATGGTCTCGATCATGTGCACCGGAATACGGATGGTGCGCGCCTGGTCGGCGATCGAGCGAGTGATGGCCTGACGAATCCACCAGGTGGCGTACGTCGAGAACTTGTAGCCGCGACGGTATTCGAACTTGTCCACCGCCTTCATCAAGCCGATGTTGCCTTCCTGGATCAGGTCGAGGAACTGCAGGCCACGGTTGGTGTACTTCTTGGCAATCGAGATCACCAGGCGCAGGTTGGCCTCGACCATCTCTTTCTTCGCCCGACGCGCCTTGGCTTCGCCGATCGACATGCGACGGTTGATGTCCTTGATCTCGGCGATGGTCAGGCCGGTTTCCGCTTCCAGCACGCTCAGCTTCTGCTGGCAGCGTTGGATGTCGGCCTGCAGGCGACCGATGGCTTCGGCGTACTTCGCCTTGCCGTTGGCCAGGGCATCGCTCCAGGTCTGGTCGACTTCGTTGCCGGGAAACTGGCGCAGGAAGTCGGCACGCGGCATGCGTGCATCACGCACGCACAGCTGCATGATGGCGCGTTCCTGCTGACGCAGACGCTCCAGAGCACCACGAACACGCTCCACCAAGCCTTCGAACTGCTTGGGCACCAGCTTGATCGGCATGAACAGCTCGGCCAGCAGCAGCATCTCGGCAATGCCTTGCTTGCTGTGACGGCCATGCTTCTTCAGAGCCTTCAAAGTGACGGCGAGCTGGTCGGACACGGCGCCGAAGCGCTGCTGGGCGATGACGGGATCCGGACCGCTTTCGACTTCGTCCTCGTCGTCGCTGTCGGCTTCCTCTTCGTCGTCGTCCTTGCCATCGGCCTTGTCGGCCGATTTCTCGACCGGCGGCGGTACCTCGGCCGGCGGCGCAATGCCTTCGTCCGGGTCGATGTAGCCGCTGAGCACGTCGGACAGGCGGCCGCCCTCGGTGGTCACACGATCGTATTCGCTGAGGATGTGCTCGACCGTGCCGGGGAAGTGCGCAATTGCGCCCATCACTTCACGGATGCCCTCTTCGATACGTTTGGCGATTTCGATTTCGCCTTCACGCGTGAGCAGCTCGACCGTACCCATTTCGCGCATGTACATGCGCACCGGGTCGGTCGTGCGACCGATGTCGGTCTCGACCGCGGCCAACGCGGCAGCGGCCTCTTCGGCCGCCGCTTCGTCGGTATCGGCTTCGGCCAACAAAAGGGCATCCGCATCCGGAGCACTCTCGAATACGTTGATCCCCATGTCGTTGATCATGCGGATGATGTCTTCCACCTGCTCCGGATCTGAAATATCCTCGGGCAGGTGATCGTTGACCTCGGCGTAAGTCAGGTAACCCTGCTCACGACCACGGGTGATCAACTCTTTGATACGAGACTGCTGTTGCGCTTTTCCGGACATAACACCCTATCCACTGAAGGTCTTGGCGGGCAAAAAACAAGCCGAGGATTATACCCGAGCTAGGACCTCACGCGCCAGTTGAGGTCGGGGTTTGTGCGTGAACATTGCGGCTGAGTAGCTCGCGCAGTTGATTCTTTTCCTCTGCGCTCAGTTCACTCTGTCTTGATTTTCTGAGCAAATGCTCGAGACAACGCTCGCGTTGGCGAGCGGACAAGCTAGTTATAGTGTCGAAAAACTGTTGTTCAAGGTTATCGGCATCGATCAGCCATTCTTTCTCGGCCAGTGCTCGCAGCAGCTTGCCCTGTTCGGTGCCGTGCCAGCGCGCGATCAACTGCAGAGAGCGTAGCTTAGGATTCTTCTGCAGGGCTTCGAGCAATGCCACCAGCAACTGCGCGTGTACCTGTTCTTCATCGGCAAAATGGCTGACGTCCTCGACCTTTTCCGCCAGTTGCGGGTAGTGCAGCAAGGTTCGCAGCGCGCTCAAGGTAGGCGGCTCGACGGTCACCGGCGTGCGCGGCTGCGGGCGCGGCTCGAAATCACGCTTGCCTTTGCCCTTCCAGGGCTTGCCTTCCCATTTCTTCCCGCCTGGCTTGGCCGATGTCCATTGTTGCTGTGGTTCGAAGGCCGGCGGCGCATGAAAGTCACTGAAGTCGGGCGAATAACCCGGCATTGAATCGTAATCGGCCAGCGGATCATGGCTGGGCATCGGTGCGGCAGGGGCGCTTTGCACCAGCTGGCTGACAGCCTCGCCGCTCAAGCCGGTGATCTGGCTCAGGCGGTTGCGCATCAACGTGCGCAGATTGGCGCCGGGCACCTTGTCGATCAGCGGCGCAGCCAGTGTCGCCATGTGCGCCTTGCCTTCGAGCGAGCGCGGATCGGCTTCTTCGGTCAACTGCTGGAAAAAATAGTCGGCCAGCGGCTGTGCGTGCTGGTTGATGCGGGCGCGGAAGGCGTCTGTTCCCTCAGAGCGCACCAGAGTATCTGGGTCTTCGCCTTCGGGCAGAAACAGGAAGCGCGCCTTGCGCCCATCCTGCAGGCTCGGCAGTGCAGCTTCCAGTGCGCGCCAGGCGGCATTGCGGCCGGCCTGGTCGCCGTCGAAGCAGAACAGCACGCTGGGCACCACGCGGAACAGGCGCTTGAGATGTTCCTCGCTGGTGGCCGTGCCCAGGGTCGCGACGGCATTGCGCAGGCCTTGCTGGGCCAGGGCAATGACGTCCATGTAGCCTTCCACGACGATGATCTCGTCGAGGTTGCGGTTGTGCTTGCGTGCTTCGTAAAGGCCGTACAGCTCCTGGCCCTTGTGGAACACCGGGGTCTCCGGCGAGTTCAGGTACTTGGGCTTGTCGTCACCGAGCACGCGGCCACCGAAGGCGATGACCCGTCCGCGGCTGTCGCGGATGGGGAACATCACGCGGTCGCGAAAACGGTCGTAGCGCTTGCCGGAGTCGGCGTTCTCCACCAGCAGGCCGGCGTCGATCATGGCTTTCTGTTGCAGGCTGTCGCTGCTCAGGTGCTTGAACAGGTTGTCCCAGCCGGGCGGGGCGAAGCCCAGGCCGAAATCGCGGGCGATCTCGCCGGACAGGCCCCGACCCTTGAGGTAGTCGACTGCCGCGCGACGTTGCGCATGCCCCTTGAGCGCCATGCGGTAGAACTGCGCGGCAGCTTCAAGCAAGGGGTACAGCGGTGAGTCGGTGGGCTGGCGAGGCTTGCTGTTGCGCCCGCTGTCTTCGCGCGGCACTTCCATGCCTGCGGCCTTGGCCAGTTCCTCGACGGCCTGGGGGAAGTCCAGGTTGTCGTGGTCCATGATGAAGCCAAGGGCATTGCCGCCTGCGCCGCAGCCAAAACAGTAATAGAACTGCTTGTCGGGGCTGACGCTGAACGAGGGAGTCTTTTCCTTGTGGAACGGGCAGCAGGCGGTGTAGTTCTTGCCGGCTTTCTTCATTTGCAGGCGAGACTGCACGACATCGACGATATCGGTGCGGTTGAGCAGGTCGTCGATGAAGCCTTGGGGAATCAGCCCGGCCATGGCGTTCTCTTTATCAGCAGCCCAGGAGCGGAAGTGTACCCATTGGAAATCGGTCTGGCAGGTGTTGCAGCGCAGATTTCTGTATCGGAAACGTCTGTACGTTCAACGGAGCCCGGGGGCAGCAGTCGAAGCAGGGCGTTACCAAAAGAATAAGTGTGCTCGTCTGCAGCCTTGCAAGGCTCGTCAGAATGACGCGCACGATCTGGCGATGAAACCAGTTCTGACGGTTGAGGCGGGGTACTGCTGCAACTGCCGGCAGCCCGGCTGTGGGCCGGGCAAGGCAGAAGCTTGCAACGAACGTCTGTGTATTAGTACAGACGAACGGCGCGGCGCTGTTCGCGCTGGACTTTCTTGGCGTGGCGTTTGACAGCGGCTGCTGCCTTGCGCTTACGCTCCGAAGTCGGCTTCTCGTAAAATTCGCGGCTACGAACTTCAGCCAGTACACCGGCTTTTTCGCAGGAGCGCTTGAAACGACGCAGAGCTACGTCGAAGGGTTCGTTCTCTTTAACTTTGACGGCTGGCATCCAGAGCTACCTTCATTCATTACCGGGGTCGACATCTCATGGCAAAATCGCGCATAAGTACGTCGGTTTTTAAGGGTTGCGGATGTTAACCCTTACCCGACAGGAATGCAAAGCCTCTGATCGAAAACCGCTGGTCGGTGCCTTGTTCGACGACTATCATGCGCGCCTTCGAATAGAGCTCCACAAGGCCTGGCCATGCTAGTACTGGGATTGGAAACGTCCTGCGACGAAACCGGTGTCGCATTATACGACAGCGAACGCGGCCTGCTGGCCGACGCGCTGTTCAGCCAGATCGACCTGCATCGCGCCTATGGCGGGGTCGTGCCCGAGCTTGCCTCGCGCGATCACGTCAAACGCATGCTGCCGTTGATCCGCCAGGTCTTGGCCGAAGCCGACTGCGCGGCAACCGAGATCGACGCCATCGCCTACACGGCCGGCCCCGGCCTGGTCGGGGCGCTGCTGGTAGGTGCCTCCTGTGCGCAGGCGCTGGCGTTCGCCTGGGACATACCAGCCCTGGGCGTTCATCACATGGAAGGCCACCTATTGGCGCCCATGCTGGAAGAGCAACCGCCACAGTTTCCGTTCGTCGCTCTGCTGGTGTCCGGCGGCCATACGCAATTGGTGCAGGTCGACGGCATCGGCCAGTACGCCTTGCTCGGCGAGACCCTGGACGATGCCGCCGGGGAAGCCTTCGACAAGACCGCCAAGCTGATCGGCCTGAATTACCCGGGTGGCCCGGAGATTGCCCGCCTGGCCAGGCAGGGTGTGGCGGGGCGCTTTACCTTCCCCCGACCGATGTGCGACCGCCCTGGCCTGGATTTCAGCTTCAGCGGCTTGAAGACCTTCGCCCTCAACACCTGGCAGCAGTGCCGCAGCGCCGGAGACGACGGCGAGCAGACCCGCTGCGACATCTCCCTGGCCTTCGAGCAGGCAGTGGTCGATACCCTGACCTACAAATGCCGTCGCGCCTTGAAGCAGACCGGCCTCAAGCGCCTGGTGATTGCCGGCGGGGTGAGTGCCAACCAGTCGCTGCGCCAGGGCCTGGAAAAAATGCTGGGTGAACTGGGTGGCAATGTCTATTACGCCCGTCCGCAGTTCTGTACGGATAACGGCGCAATGATCGCCTATGCTGGTTGTCAGCGGCTGTTGGCCGGCCAGCAGGAAACCCTGGCGATCAGTGTCCAGGCGCGTTGGCCAATGGAGCAGTTGCCACCGCTCTGAATATGCTGGCCAGCCCGCTCAGAAGTGACGCTCGCGGCCGGCGAACAAATCGCGCAGGTTACCGCGGTGACGCCAGATCACCAGCACCGTCAGCACGCTCATAGGCAGCAGCGCCTCAGGGCGCTGCCAGGCCAGCAACGGCAGGGTCAGGGGCGTGGCGATCAGGGCCGCCAGCGAACTGGTGCGGGTGAGCCGAAAGGTCAGCGCCCAGGCAAGCATTGCCAGCAGCGCAGCGGGTGGGTACAGCCCCAGCAGCAGGCCAGCGGAGGTGGCCACGCCCTTGCCGCCCTTGAAGCGGAAATACAGCGGGAACAGGTGGCCGATCACCGCGCAGAGCCCGATCCAGGCTTGCTGCCCAAGTGTCATCCCGGCCCAGGCGGCGGCCAGCACCGGCAGCAAACCCTTGCACAAGTCGCCCAGCAGAGTGAGGATGGCGAGCTTTTTACCGGCCAGGCGCAGCATGTTGGTTGCCCCGGCGTTGCCCGAACCGCTCATTCGCGGGTCGGGAGTGCCCGTCGCGCGACTGAGCACGATAGCGAAGGACAGCGAGCCGAGCAGGTAGGCGCCAAGCGCCAGCAACCAGAACATGCTTACTATTTCCGGGTCTGGAAACCCTTGATTCTAACGGCGCCTGGCGCCCTTGTCGTGCTGCGGAGTGAAGTGCTTGGACAGAGTGTTTATCGAAGGTCTGGAGGTCGACACGGTGATCGGCGCCTACGACTGGGAGCGTGACATTAGTCAGTGCCTGCGTCTGGACCTGGTGTTCGCCTGGGACAACCGCCCGGCTGCGGCTGGCGACGACCTTACCCTGGCCCTCGACTATGCGACGGTGTCGCAGCGCGTCCAGGCATTTGCCGCGCAGGCTCGCTTCGAACTGGTCGAGACGTTCGCCGAACGTCTGGCCCAGCTGTTGATGAGCGAATTCGGCATCCCCTGGCTGCGGCTCAAGGTCACCAAGCCGGGTGCCGTCGCGGCGGCGCAAGGTGTCGGCGTGGAGATCGAGCGCGGATGTCGCTGAATAGAATCTACCTGGGCCTGGGCAGCAACATCGACCGTGAACGCCATCTGTGCGCGGGGCTCGATGCGTTGGCGTCCTTGCTCATGGACATGCGCTGTTCAGCGGTATTCGAAAGCCAGCCGGTGGGCATCAAGAGCGGCCCGTTCTTCAATCTGGTAGTAACCGGGCTGACCGACTTGCCGTTGATCGCACTGGATCGTCGGTTGAAGTTCATCGAAGCCGACAATGGCCGCTACGCCCCGGAGCGCAAAGGTCTGCCGTTGGATATCGATGTATTGCTGTACGGCGACCTGGTCGGCAACTTCGACGGACTGGTCCTGCCCCGTGCCGAAATTCTGAAAAATGCGTTCGTACTGTGGCCATTGGCATTGATCGCGCCAGAGTTGGTGCATCCAGGCGCAGGGGTGAGTCTTGACCAGCTTTGGCGCGAGTCGAACATCGACCAGGTGTTGGCCCCCGTCCCATTCGAATGGCGCGGGCAGCAATTGACTCCCGTCACGCTTTGAATCATCACCGTCTTCTTCACAAGCACAGCTCCCCACCTGTGGGAGCGGGTCTCTGCCCGCGAAGAGGCCCTCAAGGCCACCCTCAAACCCCCGCCTTATACGCCTTGAGTGCCTCCAACCGCGCCCGCTTCAACGCCTCCCCCAATGCCTGGCCCTTGAACCCCTGGGCAACCAGCGGCTGAACCGCCACACCCCGCGCCGCTGCAGCCGCACCCCTTAGATAATCCGCCTGCGGATATTCCCGCGCCTCGAACCCCAAGCGCCCCCGCGCGTCCATCTCGCACGCCATGATGAAATCCTCGAAGCGCCCGGGGCGACGGTACACATCGAAGCTCTGCAGCAGCTCCAGCAGCGTCGACGGCTTGAGCTCCAGGGCTCGATGGCCGTGCGTGTGATATTCACCCACCAACACCGCCAGCTCCTGACAATCCCTGGGCACCTTGAAGCGTTCGTTGACCGCCTTGATCAGTTTCACGCCCCGTTGCTCGTGGGCGATATGCCTCGGCCACTCGCTGGGGCGCGTGGTGCCCTTGCCCAGGTCGTGCAGCAGGCACGCCCAGCGCACGCTCAGCGGCTGGCCATGGTGCGCCGCCTGTTCAAGCACGCCCAGGGTATGCACGCCGGTGTCGATCTCCGGATGATGGGCCGGCGGCTGCGGCACGCCAAACAAGGCGTCGACCTCAGGCAGCAAGTGTTCCAGCGCCCCGCAATCGCGCAGCACCTGAATGAACACCTGGGGATGAGCCTCCATCAATGCTCGGGAAATTTCCTTCCAGCTGCGTTCGGCGGTCAAGGCCTGCAGCTCGCCCGACTCGCTCAACTGACGCATGAGCTGCAGGGTCGGTTCGGCCACGCGAAAGCCGAGTCCGGCATAGCGCGCGGCGAAACGTGCGACCCGCAGCACGCGCAAGGGGTCTTCGATGAACGCTGGGGACACGTGCCTGAGCAGGCGCTCGTTCAGGTCCTGCTGACCGCCGTACGGATCGATGATGCGGCCGTCGTCGTCCTCGGCCATGGCATTGATGGTCAGGTCGCGCCGCGACAGGTCCTGCTCCAGGGTCACGTCCGGGCTGGCGTGGAAGACGAACCCGCCATAGCCACGTCCACTCTTGCGCTCGGTACGTGCCAGGGCATATTCCTCACCGGTCTGCGGATGCAGGAACACCGGGAAATCACTGCCCACGGGGCGATAGCCATCAGCGAGCATACGTTCGGCGTCGGCACCGACCACCACGCGGTCGATGTCCACGACCGGTATACCCAGCAAGCGGTCGCGCACCGCTCCACCCACTTCATAGATCTTCATTGCAACACCTCCGATGGCCCGGAAGGATAACACCAAGCCATCGGCGGTTTTGTGCACGCACCTGTCTCAGAGGTGGACGACGTTGAGGTCCATCCGCCCATGGCTGCCGTCCGCATGCTCGCTGCGCGGTGGCACGTGATGGGTCTTGACCAACTGATCGCCCTGCAGCGTATCCAGGTGGATATCGAACCCCCACAGGCGGTGCAGGTGCTTGAGCACCTCGTCGGTGGATTCGCCCAGTGGCTTGCGGTCATGTTGTTGATGACGCAGGGTCAGCGAGCGGTCACCGCGTCGATCGATGCTCCAGATCTGCACATTGGGCTCGCGGTTACCCAGGTTGTACTGCGCCGCCAGGGTTTCGCGAATGGTGCGATAGCCGTTTTCATCGTGGATGGCTGGCACCAGTAACTCGTCCCGCTGATCGTCGTCCATGATGCTGAACAGCTTCAGGTCGCGAATGACCTTGGGCGACAGGTACTGCAGGATGAAGCTCTCGTCCTTGAAGCTGCTCATGGCGAACTTGATGGTCGACAGCCAGTCACTGCCGGCAATGTCGGGAAACCAGTGACGATCTTCATCGTCCGGGTGCTCGCACATGCGGCGTATGTCGCGGTACATGGCAAAGCCCAGGGCATAGGGGTTGATGCCATTGTAGTAGGGGCTGTCGAAACCGGGCTGGAACACCACGCTGGTGTGCGACTGCAGAAACTCCATCATGAAGCCGTCGGTCACCAGGCCTTCGTCGTAGAGGTCGTTCATCAGGGTGTAGTGCCAGAACGTTGCCCAGCCCTCGTTCATCACCTGGGTCTGGCGTTGCGGGTAGAAGTACTGGGCGATCTTGCGCACGATTCGTACGATCTCGCGCTGCCAGGGCTCGAGCAGCGGCGCATGCTTTTCGATGAAATACAGGATGTTCTCCTGCGGCTCGGCCGGGAACCGGGCGTTGTCCTCCTCGCGGTTCTTGTCGGCGCCCTTGGGAATGGTGCGCCACAGATCGTTGATCTGCCGCTGCAGGTGCTCTTCGCGATCGGCCTGGCGGCGACGTTCTTCTTCCGCGGAAATAGGGTAGGGGCGCTTGTAGCGGTCGACGCCGTAGTTCATCAGGGCGTGGCAGGAATCGAGCAGATCCTCCACGGCATCGATGCCATGACGTTCCTCGCACTTCATGATGTAGGACTTGGCGAACACCAGGTAATCGATGATCGAACTGGCGTCGGTCCAGGTGCGGAACAGGTAGTTGCCCTTGAAGAAGCTGTTGTGCCCATAGCAGGCATGGGCCACCACCAGCGCCTGCATGCAGATGGTGTTCTCTTCCATCAGGTAGGCGATGCACGGATCGGAGTTGATGACGATCTCGTAGGCCAGGCCCATCTGGCCGCGGGTGTAGGACTTCTCGGTGCTGAGAAAATGCTTGCCGTAGGACCAATGGTGATAGCCCAGGGGCATGCCCACCGAGGCGTACGCATCCATCATCTGCTCGGCAGTGATCACCTCGATCTGGTTGGGGTAGGTGTCCAGCGCATAGCGCTCGGCAATGCGGCTGATTTCCCGGTCGTAGGTCTGGATGAGCTCGAACGTCCATTCCGAGCCCGTGGAGATGGGTTGGCGCTTCTGCTCTCTGGCGGTCATGTCGCTAACCTGCGCTGGAAGAGTTCACGGAAGACCGGATAGATATCACCGGCCGACACCAGCTGCTGCTGGGCGAACGTATCGGCGAACGACTCGCTGATGCGCTCGTATTCGTACCACAGGGCCTGATGTTCGCGCGGCGTGATTTCCACATAGGTGTAGTACTGCACGAACGGCATGATCTGCTGGGTGAGGATTTCCCGGCAAATCGGTGAGTCGTCGTTCCAGTTGTCGCCGTCCGAGGCCTGGGCGGCGTAGATGTTCCATTCGTTGGTTGGGTACCGCGCGGCCATGATCTCCTGCATCAGTTTCAGGGCGCTGGAAACGATGGTGCCGCCGGTCTCGCGCGAATAGAAGAACTCTTCCTCGTCGACTTCGCGGGCGCTGGTGTGATGGCGGATGAACACCACTTCGATCTTGTCGTAGTTACGCTTGAGAAACAGATACAGCAAGATGAAGAAGCGCTTGGCTATGTCCTTGGTGGCTTGGGTCATGGAACCGGACACGTCCATCAGGCAGAACATCACCGCCTTGGAACTGGGGTTGGGATGCTTGACCAGCAGGTTGTACTTGAGGTCGAAGGTGTCCAGAAAGGGCACGCGATGGATGCGGGCGCTGAGCTTTTCGATTTCGCCGATCAATGCCTGAATGTCACCGAAATTGTCCGGTTCCTCGATCTTCAAACGCTCGAGCTCAAGCTTGGCCGCCTTGAGCTTGGCGCGGCTGCTGCCTGAAAGCGCTATGCGCCGCGCATGGGCCGAGCGCAGGGTGCGGATGATGTTGATGCGCGAAGGGTTGCCCTCGTTGCTGATACCGGCACGCACCGTCTTGTAGGTGTCGGTACCACTGAGGTTGCGCTTCACCAGGTTGGGCAGTTCCAGGTCCTCGAACATGAATTCGAGAAATTCCTCCTGGGTGATCTGGAACACGAACTCGTCCATGCCCTCGCCGGAGTTGCCCGCCTTGCCAGGCCCCTTGCCGCCGCCTCCGCCCTGGGGGCGGGCGATGTGTTCGCCGGCGGTGAACTCCTTGTTGCCGGGGTGCACCACGGTCTGCTTACCGCCGCGGCCGTGCTGCAACACCGGCTCGTCGATATCGCGGCCGGGAATGCTGATCTGCTCGCCATGTTCCATGTCGGTGATGGAACGACGGCCGACGGCATCTTCCACGGCCTTCTTGATGTGGTCACGGTAACGCCGCAGGAAACGCTGGCGGTTCACCGTACTCTTGTTCTTGCCATTGAGGCGTCGGTCGATCACATAGCTCATTAGGCCTCCGGGCAGCCGGGCTGCAAGCCACAAGTCGAGAGCAGCGAAAGGCCCGGGCATCGATGCCTGCCTGGGCCCGTCGCAGCCTGAAACCTACCGCGTGATCACTGCGACTTCCTGACCCGCAGATACCACTCGGACAGCAGACGGACCTGCTTGTCGGTATAGCCGCGCTCGACCATGCGAGTGACGAAGTCGTTGTGCTTCTGCTGGTCCTCCTTGCTGGCCTTGGCGTTGAAACTGATGACCGGCAACAAGTCCTCTGTGTTGGAGAACATTTTCTTCTCGATCACCACGCGCAGCTTCTCGTAGCTGAGCCAGGTCGGATTCTTGCCGTTGTTGTTGGCGCGGGCGCGCAGCACGAAGTTGACGATCTCGTTGCGGAAATCCTTCGGGTTGCTGATGCCGGCTGGCTTCTCGATCTTTTCCAGCTCTTCGTTGAGGGCCACGCGGTTGAGAATCTCGCCGGTTTCCGGGTCGCGGTACTCCTGATCCTGAATCCAGAAATCGGCGTACAGCACGTAGCGGTCGAAGATGTTCTGCCCGTACTCGCTGTACGACTCCAGGTACGCGGTCTGGATCTCCTTGCCGATGAACTCGATGTAGCGCGGTGCCAGGTATTCCTTGAGGAAGCGCAGGTACCGCTCGCGCACCTCGGCAGGGAATTGCTCCTGCTCGATCTGCTGCTCCAGTACATAAAGCAGGTGCACCGGGTTGGCGGCGATCTCGTGGGGGTCGAAGTTGAACACCTTGGAGAGGATCTTGAAGGCGAAGCGCGTCGACAGGCCATTCATGCCTTCATCCACGCCCGCAGTGTCGCGGTATTCCTGGATCGACTTGGCCTTGGGATCGGTGTCCTTGAGGTTCTCGCCGTCGTACACGCGCATCTTCGAATAGATGTTGGAGTTGTCCGGCTCCTTGAGCCGCGACAGCACGGTGAACTGCGCCAGCATCTTCAGGGTGTCGGGCGCGCAATGAGCCTTGGACAGCGAGCTGTTGAACAGCAGCTTGTCGTAGATCTTGATCTCGTCGCTGACACGCAGGCAGTACGGCACCTTGACGATGTAGATCCGGTCGATGAACGCCTCGTTGTTCTTGTTGTTGCGAAAGCTGTGCCACTCCGATTCGTTGGAGTGCGCCAGCAGGATGCCCGAATAGGGAATCGCGCCCAGCCCTTCGGTACTGTTGTAGTTACCCTCCTGGGTGGCGGTCAGCAGCGGATGGAGCACCTTGATCGGCGCCTTGAACATCTCGACGAATTCCATCAGGCCCTGGTTGGCCCGGCACAGGGCACCCGAGTAGCTGTAGGCATCGGCGTCATTCTGTGGGTATTCCTCCAGCTTGCGGATGTCGACCTTGCCCACCAGCGCGGAAATGTCCTGGTTGTTCTCGTCGCCCGGCTCGGTCTTGGCCACGGCGATCTGGTTGAGAATGGAAGGGTAGAGCTTGACCACGCGGAACTGGCTGATGTCACCGCCGAATTCGGCCAGGCGCTTGGTGGCCCAGGGCGACATGATGGTGCTCAGGTAGCGTTGCGGAATGCCGAAGTCTTCTTCAAGGATCGCGCCGTCCTCGGTGGCATTGAACAGCCCCAGGGGCGACTCGAACACCGGCGAACCCTTGATCGCGTAGAACGGCACCTTCTCGATCAGCTGCTTGAGCTTCTCGGCCAGCGACGACTTGCCGCCGCCTACCGGGCCCAACAGGTACAGGATCTGTTTCTTCTCTTCCAGGCCCTGCGCCGCATGGCGGAAGTACGACACGATCTGGTCGATGCACTCCTCCATGCCGTGGAAATCTTCGAACGCTGGATAGCGGCGAATCACCTTGTTGGAGAAGATGCGCGACAGCCGGGAATTGGCCGACGTGTCGAGCAATTCGGGCTCTCCTATCGCCATTAGGATCCGCTCGGCGGCAGACGCGTAGGTCCTGCGGTCGGTTTTGCACAGCTCGAGGTACTCCTGTAACGAGAGCTCTTCCTGGCGTGTGGATTCGAAGCGTTGTTGGAAGTGGCTAAAGATACTCATGACGTCACCTCGCTCGATACGTGGAGCCGACGTCGGATCACTCAGTTGATGCTGGCGGTCACCCAAACCCCGTGGTGGCCGTATACCCCCCAGAACACCCTTGTAGCCTTGACCGATTGACCCGCGCGCCGGTGTACCGGCTCTCCCCTGTTATGGATGGCCTGAGCTTAAGGATAGTTGGTTATCGAAGACTTCAAGCGCGGATGCGCAATTAACTGCCGCCAGGGCCTGGCGACAATGCTGCGAAGGCCCGTGGGGCGCGGCGTCGGCGACGAAAAAAATTTCGTCGCGCGGGGCTTGCGAAGGATTATTCAGCCTGGCTGGTTTCGCCCGGAAAGGTGCTGCGCCACAGCTCGAAGCCGCCGTCCATGCTGTACACATCGGAAAAGCCCTGGCTGACCAGGTAGGCAGCGGCGCTCTGGCTGGAATTGCCGTGGTAGCAGACCACGACCAGCGGCTTGTCCAGATCGGCCGCCGTGATGAAACCGTGCAGCGAGTGGTTGTCCAGGTGCGTGGAATCGGTGATATGGCCAGCCGCGAAGGTTTGCGGGTCGCGGATATCCACCACCACGGCGCCCTGTTCGCGCAGGCTCTGGACGTCTTGCGGAGGGATGCGTTTGAATTCGGTCATGGACAGGCTCCTGGGCTGGTCGCCCATTCTAGCGTTTGTCGCTCGGGGGAGGGAAATTCGCCGCGGGGGTCGCTGCAGGCAAGTGCACATCACCCTCATCGGTGCATTTGCAGGACAGGCGCTCGCCGCTGTCGACGTCGAGCAGCGTCATCGCACCGCCCCACACGCATCCGGTATCGAGCGCGAACACGCCCGGCTCCTCGCAACGCCCTTCCAGCGCCGCCCAATGGCCGAAGATGATCTTCAGGTCGCGCGTCTTGCGCTCCTTGTGGGCGAACCAGGGCGCGTAGCCGGGCAGCGCGGTGTCGGCGCCTTCCTTGCCCTTGAGGTCGAGCTTGCCGTCGGCGGTGCAGAAACGCATGCGGGTGAAGTAGTTGGTGATCACACGCAAGCGGGCAACGCCCTGCAACGCCTTGTCCCACTTGTTCGGCTCGTTGCCGTACATGCCGTCCAGAAAAGGCTTGAACAGCTGGTCATCACGCAGCGCGGTCTCGACCTCGGCGGCCAGGCGCAAGGCCTTGCGCAGCGACCATTGTGGTGGGATCCCGGCATGCACCAGCACGGCATTGCGCTGTTCGTCGTGGTGCAGCAGCTTCTGCCGGCGCAGCCAGTCGAGCAACTGCGGGCCGTCGGGTGCGTCGAGGATTTCGCGCAAGGTATCGCCACGCTTGAGCCGCTCGGCGTCGTTGGCCACCGCCAGCAGGTGCAGGTCGTGATTGCCCAGCACACACACCAGCGCGTCACGCATGCCATACAGGTAGCGCAGGGTTTCCAGCGAACTCGGCCCGCGGTTGACCAAGTCGCCCACCAGCCACAGCGTGTCCTTGGCAGGGTCGAAGGCGACCTGTTGCAGCAGGCACTTGAGTGGCTGCAGGCAGCCTTGCAAGTCACCGACTGCGTACACTGCCATCAGTGCAGGGCGCCTGGTACGGCGAGGCGAAACGGGGCGATGACGGCTTCGAACTGCTTGCCGTCTTCGGCCTGCATCTGATAGCTGCCCTGCATGTTGCCCACCGTGGTGGCCATCACCGTGCCGCTGGAATAGGTGTGGCTTTCACCGGCGGCGATCAGCGGTTGCTGGCCAATGACACCGGCGCCCCGGACTTCCTCGACCTTGCCATCGCCATCGGTGATCACCCAGTGGCGAGACAGCAGGCGAGCCGGTATCTGTCCGTTGTTGCTCACGGTAACGGTATAGGCAAAGGCAAAACGCTGCTGCTCGGGCTGTGATTGTTCTGCCAGGAAACGGGTCACGACGCTGACGTCGATCTGATAACGGGGATCGGACATGCAAAGGGCCTTGAAAACGAGAGCTAATGTAGCCGGCGTTGGCCGGTTCAGGGTCAGTCCGGGGCAACGCGGTGGCCTGTGGACCAATCGCTTGGTCCAGGTTAGAGGTCAGAGCGGGTCGCTTCGTTCGGCGAGTTGATCAGCCAGGCGCACGAAAGCCGCCAAGTCGAGCTGTTCGGGCCGCAGGCTGCCGTCGACGCCGGCCGCTTCGATCGCCTCGACGGGCAGCAGCGCCTTGAGCGTGTTGCGCAAGGTCTTGCGCCGCTGGTTGAAGGCTTCGCGCACCACTCGCTCGAGCAGGCGGTGATCCTTGGCAGGGTGGGGCAGGGTGGTGTGAGGTACCAGGCGCACGATGGCCGAATCGACCTTGGGCGGCGGATTGAACGCGCCCGGCCCGACGTTGAACAGGTGCTCGACGCGGCAGTGGTACTGGACCATGATCGACAGTCGTCCCCAGTCGCCGCCGCCAGGGCCTGCAGCCATGCGCTCGACCACTTCCTTCTGCAGCATGAAATGCATGTCGCGGATCAGGTGGGCGTTGTGCAGCAGGTGGAAGATCAGTGGGGTGGAGATGTTGTACGGCAGGTTGCCGACCACGCGCAGGGTGCCAGCCTCGGCGCCCAGGCTGGTGAAGTCGAACTTCAATGCATCGCCCTGGTGCAGGCGGAAATTGCCCTGGCCGGCGAATTGCTGATTGAGGATCGGCACCAGGTCCTTGTCCAGTTCCACCACGTCCAGTTGCGCACCGCTGCCCAGCAGGCCTTCGGTAAGGGCGCCCTGGCCCGGCCCGATTTCCAGCAGGTGTTCACCGGGCTTGGCGTGGATGGAGCGCAGGATACGGTCGATCACGCCGGCATCGTGGAGAAAGTTCTGGCCAAAGCGCTTGCGCGCCCGGTGTTGGTAGTGCTCGGTCATTAAAATGTCTCGGCCATTCGATAGGCGGTGTCGAGGGCGACGCGCAGGCTGCCGGTATCGACCTTGCCGGTTCCGGCCAGGTCCAGGGCGGTGCCGTGGTCCACGGAGGTGCGGATGATCGGCAACCCCAGGGTCACGTTGACCGCGGCGCCAAAGCCTTTGTACTTGAGTACGGGCAGGCCTTGGTCGTGATACATCGCCAGCACCGCATCGCAATGCTGCAGGTATTTGGGAGTGAAGAGCGTATCGGCGGGCAGCGGCCCGCGCAGATCCATGCCTTCGGCGCGCAGACGCTCCAGGGTAGGCTCGATGATGTCGATTTCCTCGCGGCCCAGGTGGCCGCTCTCGCCGGCATGGGGGTTCAGACCGCAGACCAGGATGCGCGGTCGGGTCAGGCCGAACTTGCCCTGCAGGTCGGCGTGCAGAATGCGCGTGACCCGCTCCAGGCGCTCGACGGTGATCGCATCGGCCACCTCGCGCAGGGGCAGGTGAGTGGTCACCAGTGCGACGCGCAGATCGCCGGTTGCAAGCATCATCACCACCTGTTCGGTAGCGGTGAGGTCGGCGAGGAATTCAGTGTGTCCGGAGAACGCGATGCCACCGTCGTTGATCACACCCTTGTGCACCGGCGCGGTGATCATGCCCGCGAACAGTCCGTCGAGGCAGCCCTGCGCTGCACGCGTCAGGGTGTGCAGCACGAACGCGGCGTTGGCGGTATTCAGCTGGCCGGTGAGTACCGGCGCGCCCAGAGGCGTGTCCCAGACGTACAGGCTGCCCGCTGGCGCAGGCTGGTCGGGGAGGGCGTCGGCATCGACTTCCAGCAGGCTGACGGCCAGCCCCAGCTGCGCGGCCCGCTTGGCGAGCAGGTCACGGCTGGTGATGGCGATCAGGGGGTGAGGCTGGGGTTGCGCGGCCAGCAGCAGGCACAGGTCTGGACCTATGCCCGCCGGCTCACCGGGCGTCAACGCGAAACGCTTGGGGGTCACTGCGCAGCCTGGTCGGCGCCAGGCAGCTTGATTTCGACGTAGGCTTCGTCGCGGATCTGGCGCATCCAGGTCTGCAGCTCTTCGTCATACTTGCGGTTGCGCAACACGGTCATTGCCTGCTGGTCGCGGGCCTGCTCGGTGTTGTCGGTCGCACGGCGCCCCAGCACCTGCAGCACATGCCAGCCGAACTGGGTCTGGAACGGACGCGAAACCGTTTCCACCGGCGTCGACGCCATGGTTTCGCGGAACTCGGGCACCAGCGACTGAGGGTTGACCCAGTTCAGATCGCCGCCGTTGAGCGCCGAACCCGGATCTTCCGAGAAATTCTTCGCCAAGGTAGCGAAGTCTTCGCCGTTTTCGATGCGTTCGTACAGCTTGCGTGCCAGTTCTTCGGTCTGGGCCGGGCTGCGAATCTCGCTCGGCTTGAGCAGAATGTGACGTACGTGCACTTCGTCAACGGTCTGGGTGGCGCCACCGCGCTTGTCCAGCACCTTGAGGATGATGAAGCCTACGGGCGTGCGCACTGGCTGGGTGACATCGCCGACCGGCATGCTGCTGAGCATGCGATCGAACGGTGCCGGCAGCTGAGCAGGCTTGCGCCAGCCCATGTCGCCGCCTTCCAGGGCGTTCTCGCTCGACGAGCTGGCAATCGCCAACTTGTTGAAGTCGGCACCCTGCTTGAGCTGGCGATAGATGTCCTGGGCCTTGCTCGCCGCTGCCTGGATAGCCGCCGAGCTGGCGCTTTCCGGGACCTGGATCTGGATGTTGGCCAGGTGCAGTTCTTCGGACAGCTGCATCTTGCCCAGGTCCGAGGCGAGGAAGTTCTTCACTTCCTGCTCGGATACCTGGATGCGCTCGGCCACGCGACGCTGGCGTACGCGGCTGATGATCATCTCGCGCTTCACCTGCTCGCGCGCATCGTCATACGACAGGCCGTCATGCGCCAGTGCGGCACGGAACTGCTCGGTCGACATGTTGTTGCGCTGGGCAATGGTGGCGATGGCGCCGTTGAGTTCTTCGTCGGTAATGCGAATGCCGGAACGTTCGCCGATCTGCAGCTGCAGATTCTCGACGATCAGGCGTTCCAGCACCTGCTGTTGCAGGACGCTCGCCGCAGGTACGCCACCGCCACGCTTGGCGATGGTTTGCTGCACTTCCTTGACGCGCTGGTCGAGCTGGCTTTGCATGACCACGTCGTTGTCGACGATGGCCACGACGCGGTCCAGCTGTTGCACCGCGGCGTGCGCCGTGGTGCCCAGCAGCATGGCGCCCAGCACGACTGGGCGCAGCAGATCACATAGCTTGGTCTTCACGTTCACGATAACCTTGAATGCCCTTGTCGAGGAAACCCTCGACCTTATTGCCTACCACGCCACCGAGGCCCTTCAGCACGATTTGCAGGAAGATGCCGTGGTCGCCTTTTTCGTTCTGCGGGGCGGCCTGGCTGTACTCGTCGTAGTCAACCCAGTAGCGGTTGATCAGACGCATCTTCCAGCAGCAGTTGTCGTATTCGAAACCACCAAAGGCTTCCAGCGTGCGATTGCGGTTGTAGTCGAACTGCCAGCGGCTGATGACGCTCCACTGCGGCACGATCGGCCACATGACCGAGAAGTCATGCTGCTGGATCTTGTAGTAGTCCTTCACGTAGTTCGGATCACCCGGCTGACCGTAGTCGCCACCGAAGGTCCAGCGACCGGTCGCCGAATCGTAGTGCACGGTGTCGTCGCGGTAGCGGTAGCCCAGGTTGACCACCTTGTTCGGGTTGTCTTCAGGCTGGTAGTGGAACATCGCGCTGCCCGAACGGGTGCTGCGGCTGTCCGGATCCCAGTTGAAGTCCGAGCTGAAGCGCCAGTCGCGGTTGAAGCGATATTCGTATTCCAGGGCGTACGGCGAAACGTTGGCCTGGGCATCGTCGCGCGTCTTGAAATCGACGCCCGGCAGTTGCACTTCACGATCCTTGAAGTACACGGCCTGGCCGACGGCCACGCGCTGACGCTCGAAACCGTTCTCCTCGATCCAGCGGCTGGTCACGCCCAGCGACAGCTTGTTCTCGTCGCCCACGCGGTCGGAACCGGTGAAGCGGTTTTCGCGGAACAGCGAGCCATAGCTGAAGGTGGTTTCCGACGTGTCGAACACTGGAATGTCGGTCTGGTCTTCCTCGGGAACATAGAGGTAGAACAGGCGCGGTTCCAGGGTCTGGCGGAAGTTGGTGCCGAACATCTGGGTGTCGCGGTCGAAGTACAGGCCGCTGTCGATGCTGGCGATCGGTACGCCGCGGTTCTGCGAACTGCTGAAGCGCTCGTCGGCCAGCAGGCTGTTCTTGCCCTGGCTGTCCAGATCCAGATCGTACTGGGTGTACATGTACTTGAGCGACGGACGCACGAAGCCCCAGTTCCAGTTCAGCGGCAGCGACACGCCCGGCTCCAGGTTCAGGCGGTTGCCGTTGGCACGCGCCAGGCCCTGAACGTTGTTGTCGATGCGGCGCTCGCCGAAACCGTCTTCGTTGATGAAGGTGCCGGTGCGCAGATCACGCTCGAAACGCACGATCTCGCTGTTGTAGGTGAAGTCCAGGCCGCCCGGATGGTAAGGCAGCGCACCGTTGAAGGTGATCTGCGGCATGCGGTTGTACGGGGTGATGTCGGCCACGGTCGCCAGCTTGTACGCCTGGGCGTTCAAGCGTGCGGTGTAGTTGTCACCGCGATAGGTCAGGGCACCCTGCTGGTTGATCCAGTCGGTGCGCTCGACGCCGATCTGGTCCGACTGCAGGTCCTGGAAGTAGTACGGATCGCTGATGTCGGTGTAGTCGACTTCAGTGGTCAGGCGCGAATCCAGGCCGCCCTTGTGCTGCCAGTTGACCATCCAGCGGGTCTTGTCGTAGTCGGACTGCTGGCTGCGATCGTCGTTTTCGTCGTTCAGGTACGCGCCGCCGAACTGGCCTTCGCTGGTCTTGGTCAGGTAGCGGAACTCGCCTTCCATCATCAAGCCACGCTTGGCCATGTAGCGCGGGTACAACGTGGCGTCGTAGTTCGGCGCCAGGTTGAAGTAGTACGGGGCAACCAGGGTGAAGCCGCTGTCGCTGTCGCTGGCGAAGGACGGTGGCAGGAAGCCGGACTGGCGACGGTCGTCGATCGGGAAGTAGATATACGGCGTGTACAGCACCGGAATATCCTTCACGCGAAGGGTGACGTTGGTCGCGGTGCCGAAGCCGGTGGCCGGGTTCAGCGTGATGTTGTTGCCCTTGAGTTGCCAGGCGTTGCTGTCCGGCTCGCAGGTGGTATAGGTACCGTCCTTGAGGCGGATGATCGCGTTCTCGGCGCGCTTGGCGTACAGCGCATTGCCGCGGATGCGCGACTTGTGCAGCACGTATTCGGCGTTGTCGACCTGGGCTTCACCGGTGTCGAGCTGGATCTGGGCGTGGTCGCCCACGACCAGCGCGCCGTTGTCGCGCAGCTTGACGTTGCCGTTGAGCTCGCCGCGGTTCTCGGCCTGGTGCAGGCTGGCCTCGTCGGCCTCGATCTGCATGCTGCCCTGGCGCATCACGACGTCACCGGCCAGCGAGGCGATCTGCTCCTCGGTCTGGTAGCGCGAAGCCTTGGCGCCGATGAAGGTCGGTGCCTCGCTCTTCGGGGTGTTGTCGTTCATGCCCGGACGCACCGGCTCGATGTACGCACCGGAGCAGTACGGCCCGGTCTCGGCCAGTTGGGCGGCGGTCAGCTTGCTGCGCGGCACCCAGTCGAGATGGCTGTAGTCGGGGCTGCGCGAGCTCAGGCCACGGCCCTTGCTCTGCGTGACCGCAACCGGCCCGACGGTTTTCTCTTCGCGTGAAGAGGCACCGCTGCCGCCGCTCGCCACTGCCGCGCCGTCGTGCACGGGGCGCGGCGGCAACTGCGCGGCGTTGGCCTTGGGGTTGCAGTCCCAGGCACCAGCAGCGGAGACTTGGCAGTCGAATTGCTCTGCAGCAAAAACGAACGGGGTGGCCATGGGTTGCATCACCAGCAAACCGCCAGTGACCAGCAACGGAAATTTTTTACGAAACGCGGGGGATTTCAATGCCATCTTATTAGTCCGGGCTTCCTGCGTGCCATCTTGCCCGCGGGGGGGCCGCACGCCTCTCGATGGTCTGAAAAAGATGCTGGATAATAAAGCATGACCCGCTTGACGGCTAGCGCCGTCGGAGACCCTTGCAATGCCTGATCAAGATGTACGCCTGCAACACCTCAAAACATGGCTCGACGAGCAGCTGGAGAAGCTCTTCCAGGCTCGCCAATGGGGCGCCGTACCCCCGGCCACGTTGACCGCGGCCAGTAGCGATGCAAGTTTTCGCCGATACTTTCGCTGGCAGGGCCAGGGTCGCAGTTTTATCGTCATGGATGCGCCGCCGCCCCAGGAAAACTGCGCGCCGTTCGTGAAAATCGACGAACTGCTGGCGAGCGCCGGCCTCAATGTGCCGCAGATTCATGCCCAGGACCTCGAGCGCGGCTTCCTGTTGTTGAGCGATCTGGGCCACCAGACCTACCTGGACGTGATCGATGCGGACAACGCCGACGCGCTGTTTGCCGATGCCATCGACGCGCTGCTGGCACTGCAGAAACTGCCGGCCAGCGGTGACCTGCCCAGCTACGACGTTGCGCTGTTGCAGCGCGAGCTCGAGCTGTTTCCGCAATGGTATGTCGGCAAGGCTTTGGGCAAGCAGCTCGACGCCGAGCAATCGGCAGCCTGGCAACGGGTGTGCACGCGCCTGATCGACAGCGCCCTGGCGCAGCCCAAGGTGCTGGTGCATCGCGACTACATGCCGCGCAACCTCATGCGCAGCGAGCCTAATCCGGGTGTGCTGGACTTTCAGGATGCGGTCTACGGCCCGGTCACCTACGACATCACCTGCCTGTTCAAGGACGCCTTCCTCAGCTGGCCCGAAGCGCGTGTGCAGGCGTGGCTGCAGCGCTACTGGGAACAGGCGGGCGAGCAGGGCGTGCCGGTGCAGCTGGACTTCGCCGAGTTCTGCCGTGCCAGTGATCTGATGGGCGTGCAGCGTCATCTGAAAGTGATCGGCATTTTTGCCCGTATCTGCCATCGTGATGGCAAACCCCGTTATCTGGCCGACGCGCCGCGTTTCTTCTCTTATATAGAGACGGTGCTCGCGCGGCGCCCCGAGCTGGCTGAACTGGGTGAACTGTTCAAGAGCCTTGGAGTGTCCTCATGAAAGCCATGATCCTGGCGGCAGGCAAAGGCGAGCGCATGCGCCCGCTGACCCTGACCACGCCCAAGCCGTTGCTGGCCGCCGGCGGCAAGCGGTTGATCGAGTATCACCTGCTGGCCCTGGCCCGGGCCGGCTTTGCCGAGGTGGTGATCAATCACGCCTGGCTGGGCCAGCAGATCGAAGACTACCTGGGCGAAGGTGCTCGCTACGAGGTGGCCATCGAGTATTCCCGCGAAACCGAGCCGCTGGAAACCGGCGGTGGCATTCGCCACGCGTTGCCATTGCTCGGCGATGCACCGTTCGTGGTGGTCAACGGCGACATCTGGACCGACTACGACTTCAGTCGGTTGCGCGGTCCGTTGGCGGGCCACGCGCATCTGGTGCTGGTCGACAACCCGGCTCATCACCCCGAAGGCGACTTCAGCCTGGTCGAAGGCCAGGTGCGCGACCAGCCTGGCCTGACCTACAGCGGTATTGCCGTGCTCCATCCCGATCTGTTCGACGGCCATGGCGAGCCAGCCTTCAAGCTCGCACCGCTGTTGCGCCGCGCAATGGACGTTGGGCAGGTCACCGGCGAGCACTATCAGGGCCAGTGGATCGACGTCGGCACTGCGCAACGCCTGACCGAACTCGACCGCCTGCTGGCCGAGCGAGGTTGATATGTTGTGGCCCGGAACGGTAGTCGGCGCGGCGGCAGGTTATGCCCTCGCCAGCATTCCAGGGGCGCTGCTGGGCATAGTGCTCGGCCAGGCGCTGGATCGACACCTCAGGTTGCAGACCTGGAGTGAATTGGTAGATAGGCTCAAGGGCAAATCGGTGCTGCGTGACGAGCAACTGCTGTTCGTCCTGCTGGGGCGAGTGGCCAAGGCCGAAGGCCAGGTGCTGGCGGTGCATATCCAGCAGGCGCGGCGGGAAATGCGCTCTTTGAACCTCAACGAACAGGCGCGAAAACGGGCCATCGTTGCGTTCAATCGCGGCAAGGCGGGAGGCGATCAGCTGCGCAGTCACCTGCTGCGCCTCAAGCACCAACCCAACTCCGCCGAAGGCATGCTGCGTGCCTGTTGGCGGATGGTCTGGGCCGATGGCCAGGCCGGTACCGCCGAGCGCGAACTGGTAGTCAGCTGGGGCAAATGGCTGGGCTGGTCCTCGGCACGGGTGCAGGGGCTGGGGCAGGATTACGAGCCGCGTCACAGGCCGGTGACCAAGCGAGGCGGGGCCTTCGAAGAAGCGCTGCGCCTGTTGGGGGTTTCGTCGACCACCGAGCCCGACCAGATCAAGCGTGCCTATCGGCGTCTGCTCAGCCGCCACCATCCCGACAAACTGGTGGGCGGTGGTGCCACACCGGCGCAGATTCGCGAGGCCACCGACCGTACGCGCGAGCTGCACAACGCCTACAGCCTGATCCGCGAGCGCCTGGACCTGCGCTGATGCGCAGGCCCGGCATCAACCGCGCAGTGGCTTACTGCGCATTCAAGGCACCCTTGACCCGCCGGAACAGCTGCTCGGCCTGCGCGGCCTTGTCCGGCAGCGACTTGAGCGAAACCTGCGAGTACACCGCCCCTTTCTGCCGCTTGCTGGCCTGCAAACGCCGTTGCGCGGCGTCAGCCGCTGCTTGACGATCGCTGTAGAAGACATCCGTGGTGGGCACCTTGAGCAGCGCGGCCAGTTCGTCGATCTGCTGTGGCGCATTGTCCGGTGTGCGGGTATCCACCAACACCAGCTTCTGCACGTGCGCCGGCTGCCGTTCGGCCATGTAGCGGGTCGCCCAGTAAGCGCCGCTGCCATGCCCCAAGAGCACGATCCTGCGTGAGTTGTGTTGCTGGGCGAAAGCGATGCCGGCTTCGATGCGGGCAAAGATCCGCTCGGCATCCACCTGCATCGGGTCTTGCAGCTGCACCTCGGTGCTGGCCGTATCGGCGTCCTGAGCCGTGGCTTTTTCCACCCCGGCGCCGGCGTCCGGTGGCGTCGCCTGGGTGTCGGTGGTCACCGGCAATGGCGGTTTCTCGTTTGGCCTGGCCGAAGGCATCTGGCTGACCAGGTCCGGCAGGCTCAGGCTCAGGGTGTTGAACGCCGCATCCGGCAACTTGCGCCGCAACGGCCCCACGCCCTGAGGCCAGTCCGCCGTTTCCCCGGCCCCTGGCACGATGATCACCGTACCCTGCGCATCGGCGGTATTGGCCGGACGCCACAACGACAGGAACTCGTCGCTGCCGGCCTGCAATTGTTGCTGCTCGCTGGCGGGCAACTGACGTTCCAGTGCCTGGGCATCCTCGACGCTGCGCTCCGCCAGAGGCTGGCGGACTTCGGCCGTCTCCTTGGCTGGCGCGGCCTCTTGGGCCACTGCAACACCGTGCAGGGGCACCAGCAATGCCAGGCAAACGGCTCTCAACTGAACAACTTTCATCGGTACTTCCCGCCCAAATGAATGACTCGCTTGTTCGATACCGGGCCGAGTGCATGCTGCCATCGATGCAACCTGACAGGCGATCCTTTTCTCGCGGATAATCCCGACACCGGTCGATATTCAAAGCCTATAGCTTAGTGCCATCCACGCAAAGGTCGTTCATACCGATATGTACCCACTGCTGCGTCGCCTTTCACTGCTGGGCGGATTGTGCCTGCCGTTGCTCGTCCATGGCGCCGCCGCCGTGCCCGCCGTGAAGCTGCCGCTCGACGCTGCGCAGATCCAGTGGCTGGATGAGCATCGCACCTTGCGCGTCGGGCTGGTACTGCAGCAACCCTATGCGCAACTGGACCGTCGCCTGGGCCAGTTGTCCGGCGTCAACGTCGACCTGATGAACTGGCTGGCCAAGGCCATGCAGGTGGAGCTGATCTGGCGCAACTACGCCGACCAGCCGGCGCTGGAACAGGGTTTGCGCGCAGGCGAGGTGGACCTGGCGCCCGGTCTTGCGCAAACCCCTGCCGGATTGAAACTGTGGCAGTTTTCCGATCCCTACCTGCGCGTGCCGCAGTTGTTGGTAGGCGAGCGCAATGGCGAAGTCGCCATCGATCTCGAGACGCTTTCGGCCAATGACCGGGTCGCCGTGCGCATGCCAGGGGCGGTTGCCGACTATTTGCGCAACACCTACAGCCACCTCAATCTGCAAGGTGTGCCGCTGGAACGGCAGGCCCTGCAATTACTGCTTAGCCAGCAGGCACGTTATGCGGTGGTGGACGAGGCGCAGTTGGGCCGGCTGTCCCGCGAGGCCGAGTTCGACGAGCTGGTGGTGGTCGGCGACATAGGTTATCCACAGTTGCTGCGCGTGGCGACGCGGCGCGACTGGCCGCAGTTGGCGCATATCGTCACCGTGGCCTTGGAGTCCCTGCCCGCCAAGGACCTGGAGCGGCTGCACGAGCGGTGGTTGCAGCCACAGTACCCGCGCCTGAGCGAATCCCGAGGGTTCTGGCAGAACCTGTGCCTGCTGCTGGTGCTGATCGCCGTGGCCATCATCGCACTGCTGGTCTGGCAGCGCCGCCAGGTCCACGCGCTGGAACGGCAACTGCTGGCGGCTCGGGAAGACATTGCCCTGCGCGCGGCGAGCGAGGAAGCCCTGCGGGTCAACCAGTTCTCCATCGAGCAAAGCACGGTCGGCATACTCTGGGTGAACTGGGACAGCCATGTGCGCTACGCCAACCGCGCTGCCGAGCGCATGCTCGGCTACGGCACCGGCGCGGTGGTGGACAAGCCCCTGGCCGACTTCGAACCGGGCCTGAGCATGGACCGCTGGCTGAACCTGTGGCGGCTGGCCAGGGCCAGCGAACACACTGCGCAAACCTTCGAAACCCACTGCGTACGCGCCGACGGCAGCGTCCTGCCCACCGATGTCTCGCTGAGCTTCCTGCGCTTTCGCGAAGCCGAATATTTGGTGGTCTACCTCACCGATGTGACCGAGCGGCGGCGGGCGCTGGCTGCCCTGCAGCACAGCGAGGCGCAACTGCGCGAGCTGTCGGCGCACCTGGAAACCGTGCGCGAGGAAGAAAAGGCGCGCATTGCCCGAGAAGTGCACGACGAACTGGGGCAGATCCTCACGGTACTGAAACTGGAAACCTCGATGTGCGAACTGGCCTACGCCGACCTCGATAGCGGGCTTCAGGAACGCCTCAACAGCATGAAGCGCTTGATTGCCCAGCTGTTCCAGCAGGTGCGCGACGTGGCCACCGCCTTGCGCCCGCCGATACTGGATGCCGGTATTGCCTCAGCCATCGAGTGGCAGGCGCATCGCTTCGAGGAGCGCACCCAGATTCCCTGCCTGGTCAGCGTTCCGGAACAGTTGCCGCCCCTGGACGACGCCAAGGCCGTGGGCCTCTTTCGCCTTCTGCAAGAGGCGCTGACCAATGTCATTCGCCACGCCCAGGCGCATACTGTGCAAATCGAGCTCAGCCAGGAAGGCAACGACCTGCGTCTGTCGATCACCGACGATGGCTGCGGCTTCGAACCTGCCCAAGTGAGCTCGCTGTCGTTCGGCCTGGTGGGCATGCGCGAGCGCGTACTGATGCTCGGTGGCCGGCTTGAACTGAGCAGTCTGCTGGGTGAGGGCACTGCCCTGACGGTTACCGTGCCGTTGAACTGAGCGCACCGTTGAATTGATTGCTGGAGGGTGACCCGTTGATCCGAGTGCTGGTGGCCGAAGACCACACCATCGTGCGTGAAGGCATCAAGCAATTGATCGCCCTGGCCAAGGACCTGGTGGTGGCAGGGGAGGCCGGCAATGGCGAGCAGTTGCTCGAGATCTTGCGCGTCACCCCTTGCGACGTGGTCCTGCTGGACATCTCCATGCCGGGCGTCAATGGCCTGGAGGCCATTCCACGGATCCGCGCGCTGCCCCATCCGCCGGCCATTCTGGTGTTGTCCATGCACGACGAGGCGCAGATGGCCGCGCGTGCATTGAAAGTCGGCGCGGCCGGTTATGCCACCAAGGACAGCGACCCGGCGCTGCTGCTGACCGCTATCCGTCGAGTCGCCGCGGGCGGGCGCTACATCGACCCGGCCCTGGCCGACCGCATGGTCTTCGAGGTCGGGCTCACCGATGCCCGGCCGCGGCATGCCCTGCTGTCGGAGCGCGAGTTCTCGGTGTTCGAACGCCTGGCTCGCGGCGCCAACGTCAACGACATTGCCCAGCAGTTGGCCCTGAGCAGCAAAACCATCAGCACCCACAAGGCGCGCCTGATGCACAAGCTCAATGTGGCGTCGCTGGCCGACCTGGTGAAGTACGCGATGGAGCACAAGCTGGTCTGAAAACGACAGTGGCACCCGGGGTTCTGCCACGCAGCCGCTCTGGCACTTCTCGCCCATGCTCAGGGGCGACAGGCCTGTAGGGCAATCCCTACCCCGAATCTTCCAACTACCCCATGGCAATCTCTCCCAGCCCCCGATTTGCAAGGGTTGCGGCCTTCTCTAGGCTTGACCCCACGGCAGTCATTCAACAAAGGTGTGGGTATGAGCGAGGCAAGCGCAAGTACGGACGAGATACTGGTCAGCTTCCGTGGCGTGCAGAAAAGCTATGACGGTGAAAACCTCATCGTCAAGGACCTCAACCTGGACATCCGCAAGGGCGAGTTCCTTACGCTCCTCGGCCCCTCCGGCTCCGGCAAGACCACCAGCCTGATGATGCTGGCAGGCTTCGAAACCCCCACGGCGGGGGAAATCCAGCTGTCCGGACGCTCGATCAACCACGTGCCGCCGCACAAGCGTGACATCGGCATGGTGTTCCAGAACTACGCCCTGTTTCCGCACATGACCGTGGCGGAAAACCTGGCCTTCCCCCTGTCCGTGCGCGGCCTGAGCAAGACCGACATCAGCGAGCGGGTCAAGCGGGTGCTCGGCATGGTCCAGCTCGATGCCTTTGCCCACCGCTATCCGGCGCAGCTGTCCGGCGGGCAGCAACAGCGTGTGGCCCTGGCCCGCGCCTTGGTTTTCGAGCCGCAACTGGTGCTCATGGACGAACCGCTGGGCGCCCTGGACAAACAGCTGCGCGAGCACATGCAGATGGAGATCAAGCACCTGCACCAGCGCCTGGGCGTCACCGTGGTGTACGTGACCCACGATCAGGGCGAGGCGCTGACCATGTCCGACCGCGTGGCCGTGTTCCATCAGGGCGAGATCCAGCAGATCGCCCCACCCCGCGCCCTCTACGAGGAGCCGAAGAACACCTTCGTCGCCAACTTCATCGGCGAAAACAACCGCATCAACGGACGTCTGCTCAGCCGCGAGGGCGAGCGTTGCATCGTCGAACTGCCACGGGGTGAAAAAATCGCGGCGCTGGCGATCAATGTCGGCCAGATAGGCGCACCGGTGACCTTGTCGATTCGGCCCGAACGGGTTCGCCTGAACGGCCACAGCGGCGAGTGCATCAACCGCTTCTCGGGGCGAGTCGCCGAATTCATCTACCTGGGCGATCACGTACGGGTGCGCCTGGAGGTGTGCGGCAAGACCGATTTCTTCGTCAAGCAGCCCATCGCCCAGCTCGACCCCGCATTGGCCGTGGGCGACGTGGTGCCCTTGGGCTGGCCCCTGGAACACGCCCGCGCGCTGGACCCGCTGTTGGATCAATGAGGGCTTCACCGCTGAAGTCGCTGCAACCGTACCAAAACGATCAGAGGCGAACCATCGCCCCGCGCTTGACCCACCTGCACTTGGAGAGACGATTAAATGCTCAAGCACTTGAAATTGACCGGGCTGACGCTCGGCCTGTTCTGGGCCGGCCAGGCGTTGGCCGCTACCGACCTGACCGTGGTGTCTTTCGGCGGGGCCAACAAGGCCGCGCAGGTCAAGGCGTTCTACGAACCGTGGGAAAAGGCCGGCTCCGGCAAGATCGTCGCCGGTGAGTACAACGGCGAGATGGCCAAGGTCAAGGCCATGGTCGATACCAAGAGCGTGTCCTGGGACCTGGTGGAGGTGGAATCGCCCGAGCTGTCCCGCGGCTGCGACGAGGGCATGTTCGAAGAGCTCGATCCGGCGCTGTTCGGCAAGCAGGAAGACTTCGTCAAGGGTGCCATCCAGCCCTGCGGTGTAGGTTTCTTCGTCTGGTCCACAGTGCTGGCCTACAACGCCGACAAACTCAAGACTGCGCCCACCGGTTGGACCGATTTCTGGAACACCAAGGAATTCCCGGGCAAGCGTGGCTTGCGCAAGGGTGCCAAGTACACCCTGGAATTCGCCCTGATGGCCGACGGCGTAGCGCCCAAGGACGTGTATTCGGTGCTCGCCACCAAGGCCGGCCAGGACCGCGCCTTTAAGAAACTCGATGAACTCAAGCCCAGCATCCAGTGGTGGGAGGCCGGTGCCCAGCCGCCGCAGTACCTGGCCTCCGGCGACGTGGTCATGAGCTCGGCCTACAACGGGCGCATCGCGGCCGTGCAGAAAGAGAGCAACCTGAAAGTGGTCTGGAACGGCGGCATCTACGACTTCGATGCCTGGGCCATTCCCAAGGGGGCGAAGAATGTCGAAGCCGCCAAGAAATTCATCGCCTGGTCGGTCGCGCCGCAGCAGCAGAAAACCTACTCGGAAAACATCGCCTACGGCCCGGCCAATACCCAGGCCGTGCCGCTGCTGAACAAGGACATTCTCAAGGACATGCCGACCACGCCGGAAAACATCGTCAATCAGGTGCAGATCGACGTGAGCTTCTGGGCCGACAACGGCGAGCAACTGGAACAGCGCTTCAATGCCTGGGCGGCCAAGTAACACGCGTCGCGGCAACGCTGTCATGGGCGCGCCTGCCGGGCGCGCCTTTTTAGACCTGAATGATTCGCGGAGTTGACCATGGCCGTCGCAGTGCCTCTCAAACAGGACGCCAGCCTCACCTTGAAACAGCGGCTGTCCCGGGCCGAACGGCGCAACCGCTGGAAAGCCCAGGCGTTGATTGCGCCGCTGGTGCTGTTCCTGCTGCTGGTGTTTCTGGTGCCCATCGCCGCGCTCCTGTACAAAAGCGTCGGCAACCCCGAAGTGGTCGAAGGCATGCCGCGCACCGTGGCGGCCGTGACCGCGTGGGACGGGAAGGGCCTGCCCGACGAACCGGTGTACCGGTCACTGGCCGAGGACCTCGCCGAGTCGCGCAAGAATCAAAGCCTGGGCGATCTGTCCAAGCGTCTGAACATGGAGCTGGCCGGCTACCGCAGCCTGCTGGCGAAAACCGCTCGTGCCCTGCCGTTCAAGACCGAACCGGCCTCCTACAAAGAGGCGCTGCAGGCACTCGACGAGCGCTGGGGTGACCCGGCCTACTGGCAGGCGATCCGCCGCAACACCAGTACCCTCACACCGTTCTACCTACTGGCGGCGGTCGATCACCGCATCGACGACCTCGGCGAGGTGGCGCCCGCCACGCCGGACCAGGCCATCTACCTGGACATCTTCGCCCGCACGTTCTGGATGGGGCTGGTGATCACCGCCATCTGCCTGGCGCTGGCCTATCCCTTGGCCTATCTGCTGGCCAACCTGCCGACCCGGCAGAGCAATCTGCTGATGATCCTGGTGCTGCTGCCGTTCTGGACGTCCATCCTGGTGCGCGTCGCCGCCTGGATCGTGCTGCTGCAATCGGGCGGTCTGATCAACAGCGCACTGATGGCCATGGGCATCATCGATAAACCGCTGGAGCTGGTGTTCAACCGCGCCGGGGTCTACATCTCCATGGTGCACATCCTGCTGCCGTTCATGATCCTGCCCATCTACAGCGTGATGAAAGGCATCTCGCCCACTTACATGCGTGCGGCCATTTCCCTGGGTTGCCATCCGTTCGCCAGCTTCTGGCGGGTGTACTTCCCGCAGACCTACGCCGGGGTTGGCGCCGGCTGCCTGCTGGTGTTCATCCTGGCCATCGGCTATTACATCACTCCGGCGCTGCTGGGCAGCCCCAACGACCAGATGGTCAGCTACTTCGTGGCCTTCTACACCAACACCAGCATCAACTGGGGAATGGCGACCGCGCTGGGCGGCCTGCTGCTTCTGGCCACCGTGGTGTTGTACCTGATCTATAGCTGGCTGGTCGGCGCCAGCCGCCTGCGCCTGAGCTGAGGAACACTGACATGACGAGCCCTTACCTGTCGCCCATCGAACGCCTGTGGTTCTACACCCTGCGCATCCTGTGCGGTTTGATTCTGCTGTTCCTGATCCTGCCGGTACTGGTGATCATTCCGCTGTCGTTCAACTCCGGCAGCTTTCTGGTGTATCCCCTGCAGGGCTTTTCGCTGCACTGGTACCAGGATTTCTTCGGTTCGGCAGAGTGGATGCGCGCGCTGCGCAACAGCGTGATCATCGCCCCGGCCGCCACGGTCGTCGCGATGATCTTCGGTACCCTGGCAGCAATCGGTCTGACCCGCGGCGACTTCCCTGGCAAGTCCCTGGTGATGGCCTTGGTCATTTCGCCGATGGTGGTACCGGTGGTGATCATCGGCGTGGCCAGTTATCTGTTCTTCGCGCCGCTGGGGATGGGCAACAGCTTTCTCTCGCTGATCGTGGTGCACGCGGTGCTGGGTGTACCGTTCGTGATCATCACGGTGTCGGCGACGTTGCAGGGTTTCAACCACAACCTGGTACGGGCGGCGGCCAGCCTTGGCGCTTCGCCGCTGACCACGTTCCGTCGGGTGACCCTGCCGCTGATTGCACCGGGGGTGATTTCCGGCGCGCTGTTCGCCTTCGCCACCTCGTTCGATGAAGTGGTGGTGACCCTGTTCCTGGCCGGGCCGGAGCAGGCCACCTTGCCTCGGCAGATGTTCAGCGGCATCCGCGAGAACCTCAGCCCGACCATCGCCGCCGCGGCCACCCTGCTGATCGTCTTCTCGGTGTTGCTGCTGCTGGTACTGGAATGGCTGCGCGGCCGCGGCGAAAAGCTGCGCACCGCCGCCGTCCATTAACGCACCCGATGAGCACTCCTCACATCCCGTAGGAGCGGTCATCGGCCGCGAAAGGCCCACCCCGTTGTCCCAGGCAAACCGCGTCGTCCTTTTCGCGGCCACAGACCGCTCCTACGACAACCGGACAAAGACCATGCGATGTCGTCCAGCCCGGTAAAGGCCTCCGTAGGAGCGGTCATCGGCCGCGAAAGGCTCACCCTGGTGTCCCTGACAAACCACAGCGAATCCTGATCTGCTCCAGCGCAATTCGCCCGCTCATGCCGCCTGAGCTACAATGCGCGCCACTGTGATTCCAGCCTGAATAGGTGCGCCATGCAGCCCTTCGCAATTGCCCCGTCCATCCTCTCCGCGGACTTCGCCCGCCTGGGCGAAGAAGTCGATAACGTACTCGCCGCTGGCGCCGATATCGTCCACTTCGACGTGATGGACAACCACTATGTCCCCAACCTCACCATCGGTCCGATGGTGTGTGCGGCGCTGCGCAAATACGGCGTCAGCGCGCCCATCGATGTGCACCTGATGGTCAGCCCGGTCGACCGCATCATCGGCGACTTCATCGAGGCAGGTGCCAGCTACATCACCTTCCACCCCGAGGCGACCCAGCACATCGACCGCTCGCTGCAATTGATCCGCGAGGGCGGCTGCAAGGCCGGTCTGGTATTCAACCCGGCCACACCGCTAAACCTGCTCGAATACGTCATGGACAAGGTCGACATGATCCTCCTGATGAGCGTCAACCCCGGCTTCGGCGGCCAGAAGTTCATTCCCGGTACGCTGAACAAGCTGCGCGAAGCCCGCGCCCTGATCGACGCCAGCGGCCGCGATATCCGCCTGGAGATCGACGGTGGCGTCAACGTCGCCAACATCCGCGAGATCGCCGCAGCCGGGGCCGACACTTTCGTTGCCGGCTCGGCCATCTTCAACGCGCCGGACTACCGGCATGTGATCGAGCAAATGCGCACGGAATTGACGCTGGCTCGTTCATGAGTGCCATGGAGCGGCTGTTTCCCGGCGGCCTGCCACGGCTGGTGATGTTCGACCTGGACGGCACGCTGGTGGACTCCGTACCCGATCTGGCCGCCGCCGTCGACACCATGCTGGCCCAGCTGGGTCGCGCGCCGGCGGGGCTCGAAGCTGTCCGCGAATGGGTTGGCAACGGTGCCCGCGTGCTGGTTCGCCGGGCGCTCGCGGGTGGCCTCGAGCACCAGCACGTGGGCGAGGCGGAAACCGCGCACGCCCTCGAGCTTTTCTCGGCGGCCTATGCGTCCAGCCATGCCTTGACCCAGGTCTACCCAGGCGTGCACGAAACACTGAAATGGCTGCACAAGAAACGCGTGAAGATGGCGCTGATCACCAACAAGCCGGAGCGCTTCGTCGCCCCCTTGCTGGACCAGATGGGCCTGGGCCGCTATTTCAAGTGGATCATTGGCGGCGACACGCTGCCCCAGCAGAAGCCCGATCCGGCTGCCCTGTTTTTCGTCATGAAAATGGCCAAGGTCAAGGCGCAGCATTCCTTGTTTGTCGGCGATTCACGCAGCGACGTGCAGGCGGCCAAGGCTGCCGGCGTGACCTGTATTGCGCTCAGCTACGGCTACAATCACGGGCGTCCGATCGCCGAGGAATCACCGGCGCTGGTGATCGACGATCTGCGCGCGCTGATGCCTGGTTGCTTCGATCCGGCCACTGGGATAACGTTGGCCAACGGCAACTCCCCCGCTCATAGAGATTCCATCGTGGTGGTCACTCGCAAACTCTGGATGAAAGTCATCAAGGCCCTGGCCCGCTGGCGTTGGCGCGCCTGACTTTTCCGTTCCAATGTTTGCCCACAGACCGTTCGACCCCTCCATCACGAGGCTGAATCATGACCCGCGAAGACTTCCTGCGCCTGGCTGCCGAAGGCTACAACCGCATTCCGATGGCCCACGAAACCCTGGCCGACTTCGACACCCCCCTGTCCATCTACCTGAAGCTGGCCGACCAGCCCAATTCCTATCTGCTGGAATCTGTGCAGGGCGGCGAGAAGTGGGGCCGTTACTCGATCATCGGCCTGCCGTGCCGCACCGTCCTGCGCGTCCATGGCTACCACGCCAGCGTGACCTGCGACGGCGTCGAAATCGAAGCATGCGAAGTCGAAGACCCGTTGGCCTTCGTCGAAGCTTTCAAGGCACGCTACAACGTGCCGAGCATTGCCGGTCTGCCACGCTTCAACGGTGGCCTGGTCGGTTACTTCGGCTACGACTGCGTGCGCTACGTTGAAAAACGCCTGGGCCCGTGCCCCAACCCCGATCCGCTGGGGGTTCCGGACATCCTGCTGATGGTGTCCGACGCCGTGGTGGTGTTCGACAACCTGGCGGGCAAGATGCACGCCATCGTCCTCGCCGATCCGGCCCAGGCCGACGCCTACGAACAGGCCCGCAGCCAGCTCGAAACCTTGATGGAGCGACTGCGCCAGCCCATCGCTCCGCGCCGCGGTCTGGATTTCAACCGTCCGCAGGCCAGCGATCCGGTGTTTCGTTCAAGTTTCACCCAGTCCGACTACGAAGGCGCCGTCGACACCATCAAGGAGTACATCCTGGCGGGCGATGTCATGCAGGTGGTGCCGTCGCAGCGCATGTCCATCGACTTCAAGGCCGCGCCGATCGACCTGTACCGCGCACTGCGCTGCTTCAACCCGACGCCCTACATGTACTTTTTCAATTTCGGCGACTTCCATGTGGTCGGCAGCTCACCCGAAGTACTGGTGCGTGTCGAGGACGACCTGATCACCGTACGCCCGATTGCCGGAACGCGCCCACGTGGTGCTACCGAAGAAGCCGACCATGCGCTTGAAGTCGACCTGCTGTCCGACGACAAGGAGATCGCCGAGCACTTGATGTTGATCGACCTGGGCCGCAACGACGTGGGCCGGGTATCGGAAGTCGGCTCGGTGAAGCTGACCGAAAAGATGGTCATCGAGCGTTACTCCAACGTGATGCACATCGTGTCCAACGTGACCGGCCACCTCAAGCAGGGCCTGACCGCGATGGACGCCCTGCGCGCCATTCTGCCGGCGGGCACCTTGTCCGGCGCGCCGAAGATCCGCGCCATGGAAATCATCGACGAGCTGGAGCCGGTCAAGCGCGGTGTCTACGGCGGCGCGGTCGGCTACTTCGCCTGGAACGGCAACATGGACACCGCGATCGCCATTCGTACCGCGGTCATCAAGAACGGTGAGCTGCACGTGCAGGCCGGCGGCGGCATCGTCGCCGACTCGGTGCCTGCGCTGGAATGGGAAGAGACGCTGAACAAGCGTCGCGCCATGTTCAAGGCCGTGGCCCTGGCCGAGCAGTCGCCAGACTGATTCCGGACCCGGCAAGCCAGTGTCCACCGGTTCCAGCGAGCCGGTGGTCCGTCAGCAGATTCGAGAGGTTAAGCACCATGTTGCTCATGATCGACAATTACGACTCCTTTACCTACAACGTCGTGCAGTACCTGGGCGAACTGGGCGCCGACGTCAAAGTCATCCGCAACGATGAACTCAGCATCGCCCAGATCGAAGCCTTGGCACCTGAGCGCATCGTCGTGTCGCCCGGTCCCTGCACCCCCAACGAAGCCGGTGTTTCCCTCGACGTGATCCGGCATTTTGCCGGCAAGCTGCCGATCCTCGGCGTCTGCCTGGGCCACCAGTCCATCGGCCAGGCTTTCGGTGGCGACGTGGTCCGCGCCCGTCAGGTCATGCACGGCAAGACCAGCCCGATCACCCACACCGACCTGGGCGTGTTCGAAGGTCTCAACCATCCGCTGACGGTCACCCGCTACCACTCTTTGGTCGTGAGGGCGCAGACCTTGCCCGAGTGCCTGGAGCTCACGGCCTGGACCACCCACGAAGACGGCACTGTGGACGAAATCATGGGCCTGCGGCACAAGACCCTGAATGTCGAAGGCGTGCAGTTCCACCCCGAATCGATCCTGACCGAGCAAGGCCACGAGCTGTTCGCCAACTTTCTCAAGCAGACCGGCGGCAGCCGCCAGGGCTAAGGAATACCCATGGATATCAAGAGCGCGCTGACACGTATCGTCAGCCAGCTGGACCTCACCACCGAGGAAATGCGCGCGGTGATGCTCGACATCATGACCGGCCAGTGCAGCGAAGCGCAGATCGGCGCCTTCATGATGGGCATGCGCATGAAAAGCGAAACCATCGACGAGATCGTCGGCGCCGTGACGGCAATGCGCGAACTCGCCAGCAAGGTCGAACTGCGAACCCTGGACAAAGTGGTCGACATCGTCGGCACCGGTGGCGACGGCGCCAACATCTTCAACGTGTCCACCGCCTCGGCATTGGTCGTCGCGGCAGCCGGCTGCACGGTGGCCAAGCATGGCAACCGCGCGGTGTCCGGCAAGAGCGGCAGCGCCGACCTGCTCGAAGCTGCCGGCGTCTACCTCAACCTGGACGCACAGCAGGTCGCCCGCTGCATCGACAGCGTCGGCATCGGCTTCATGTTCGCCCAGGCCCATCACAGTGCCATGAAGCACGCGGCCATCCCGCGCCGCGACCTGGGCCTGCGGACCCTGTTCAACATGCTCGGCCCGCTGACCAACCCGGCCGGCGTCAAGCATCAGGTGGTGGGTGTGTTCACCCAGGCCTTGTGCCGACCGCTGGCCGAAGTGCTCGCGCGCCTGGGCAGCAAGCATGTACTGGTGGTGCATTCGCGCGATGGCCTGGACGAATTCAGCCTTGCCGCGCCGACCTTCGTTGCCGAGCTCAAGAATGGCGAGGTCAGCGAATATTGGGTCGAGCCCGAAGACTTCGGCATCAAGAGCCAGAGCTTGCATGGCCTGGTGGTCGACAGCCCGGCAGCCTCGCTCGAATTGATCCGCGACGCCTTGGGTCGGCGCAAGACCGAGCAGGGCGAGAAAGCGGCCGAAATGATCGTGCTCAACGCCGGCGCCGCACTGTACGCTGCCGATGTAGCGAGCAGCCTGAAAGAGGGCGTGGCCATGGCTCACGATGCATTGCATACCGGGCTGGCCCGCGAAAAGCTCGAAGAACTGGGTGCCTTTACCGCGGTATTCAAGCAGGAGAACGAAGCATGAGCGTGCCCACCGTGCTGGAAAACATACTGGCGCGCAAGACGCAGGAAGTGGCCGAGCGGTGCGCGCGAGTCAGCCTCGCCGAGCTTGAGCGTCTTGCCGCCGCGGCCGACGCGCCGCGCGGGTTTGCCCAGGCCTTGATCACCCAGGCTGCTTCGAAGCGGCCAGCCGTGATCGCCGAGGTCAAGAAAGCTTCGCCAAGCAAGGGCGTCATCCGCGAACACTTCGTTCCGGCCGACATCGCCCGCAGCTACGAGAAGGGCGGGGCTACCTGCCTGTCGGTGCTGACCGACATCGACTTTTTCCAGGGCGCCGACCTGTACTTGCAACAGGCACGCGGCGCCTGCCAGCTGCCGGTGATCCGCAAGGACTTCATGATCGATCCCTATCAGGTGATCGAGGCACGGGCACTGGGCGCCGACTGTATCCTGCTGATCGTCTCGGCACTGCAGGATGCGCAAATGGCTGAACTTGCCGCAGTGGCCAAAGGGCTCGGCCTTGACGTACTGGTCGAAGTGCACGACGGCGATGAGCTGGAGCGCGCGCTGAACACCTTGGACACACCGCTGGTCGGGGTCAACAACCGCAACCTGCACACCTTCGACGTCAGCCTGGAAACCACCCTGGATCTGCTTCCACGCATTCCACGTGATCGCCTGGTGATCACCGAGAGCGGAATTTTCAACCGCGCCGATGTCCAGTTGATGGAAATCAACGGGGTCTATTCCTTCCTGGTCGGCGAAGCATTCATGCGCGCCGAAGATCCAGGCCTGGAGCTGCAGCGGTTGTTCTTCCCCTGATCCAACGGCCGCCTTGGCCTCCACCTCATGAGTCTCAGTCAATGCTTGTGCATTTGCCTACGGAACAGGGTTTGCGCGCCGAGCAGGATCTGCTCGGCGCTGTCTGCAAAGGCGAACAACCCTGGGGTTTGCTGTTCTGGTGCCCGACGGATCGCACACTGGTGATGCCACGACGCATGAGCCGCCTCGATGGTTTCCAGGAGGCCAGCCTCGCCTCGGCCGCCAGCGGCTGGCCAGTGCTGCTGCGCGAAACCGGCGGCGAACCGGTGCCGCAGTCGTCATCCACCATCAACGTCGCGTTGGTGTATGTCGCTCCGCAGCCTGAGGGCGACCAGCACCGTATCGAAACGGCTTACCGCCGCCTGTGCCAGCCGTTGCTCGATGCCCTCGAACGACTGGGTGGCAGTGCGTCGTTGGGTGAAATAGAAGGGGCTTTTTGCGATGGCCGTTTCAACGTCAATCTCGACGGCCGCAAATGGGTCGGCACGGCGCAGCGTTGGCGCCAGGGCTTGAGCAGCACACGTCCGGTGGTGTTGGTGCACGGGGCGATGCTGATGGATGACGAGCGTGAATCCATGGCAGCAGCGGTCAATCTGTTCAATCGGCAATGTGGTCTGGAACAGCGGGTCAAGGCCGACAGCCATATCGCGCTGCATGAGCGTCATCCCGCCCCTGACCTGATCGACGAGCTGCACGCCGTCTATACGCGGATGCTGTCGGCGTTGGCTTGAACGCTGCCCGAGCGTGGAGGCTGCCTTGCGCTCAGCGCGTGCCGAACACCACCATGGTCTTGCCTTTGACATGGACCACGCTGCGCTCTTCAAGATCCTTGAGCACGCGACCGACCATCTCCCGTGAACAACCCACGATACGCCCGATTTCCTGCCGGGTGATCTTGATCTGCATGCCATCGGGGTGGGTCATGGCGTCGGGCTGCTTGCACAGGTCGAGCAGGCAGCGGGCAACCCGTCCGGTGACATCGAAGAACGCCAGGTCGCCGACCTTGCGCGTGGTGTCGCGCAGACGTTGCGCCATCTGTCCACCCACCGCGTAGAGCATCTCCGGCTCCTGCTGGGCCAATTCGCGAAACGCGGCATAGCTGATCTGCACCACTTCGCATTCGGTCTTGGCGCGTACCCATGCGTTGTGTGCCTGTGTGCCGCTTGCAGTCTGAAACAGGCCCAGCTCGCCGAAGAAATCGCCAACGTTGAGGTAGGCAATCACCAGCTCCCGACCTTCCTCCGCCTCGATCACCACCGTCGCCGAACCTTTGAGAATCAACGAAAGCGAGTCGTCACGCGCACCTGCGGCGATCAAGGTGGTCTTGGCGGCGAACCGATAACGCTGACCGTGTGCGAGCAGCTTCTCGAGGTTCTTGATCTTGTGCGCGGCAGCGGTCATGACTTGGTTCCGGAAAGGGCAATCTATCTGCATGAATCACGGCGATACGCCAGTACATTGGCGTCAGCTTATCAGACACACTCTAGAGTCACACGCCATTTAGACGGGGAGGCAGGCGGTTCGGCCGATCCTGCCTCATCAATCGTTACAACTGCGCTGTGTTAAGCTCACCCGCTTTATGAACACGGGAGTCCGGAAAGATGAAGGCGCGTATTCAATGGGCCGGCGAGGCCATGTTTCTGGGCGAGTCAGGCAGCGGCCATGTCGTGGTCATGGACGGGCCTCCCGAAAGCGGCGGTCGCAACCTGGGCGTGCGCCCCATGGAAATGTTGCTGCTGGGCCTGGGCGGCTGCAGCAACTATGACGTGGTCAGCATCCTCAAGAAATCGCGGCAACCCATCGAAAGCTGCGAGGCCTTTCTGGAAGCCGAACGCGCCAGCGAAGACCCCAAGGTCTTCACCAAGATCCACCTGCATTTCGTGGTCAAGGGCCGCGGCTTGAAAGAGGCCCAGGTCAAGCGTGCGGTGGAACTCTCGGCAGAGAAGTACTGCTCGGCATCCATCATGCTGGGACGCGCCGGCGTCGAGATCACCCATGACTACGAGATCGTCGAGCTGGGATGAATGAAAAAGGGCGCTCAACGAGCGCCCTTTCTGCATGCCTCACACGCATTCAGATGCGATAGGTGCTCTTGGTCATGACCTTGGCCAGCAAACTCATGCCAAAGCGTATCGGTGCCGGAAACCTGGCTCCGCCGGCGTCGAGCGCCGATTCGGCGTGGGCCTGCTCATCACTGCGCATCTGCGCCAGGATCGCCCGCGATTTCACGTCCTCGGCAGGCAGTTGCAGCAGATGCTCGTCGAGGTGCTTGACCACCTGGTGCTCGGTGGCTGCCACGAAGCCCAGGCTCACACGGTCACTGATAATCCCTGCGGCTGCACCGATACCGAACGACATCCCATAGAACAGCGGATTGAGCACACTGGTATGGCTGCCCAATTGACGAATGCGCTGCTCGCACCAGGCCAGGTGATCCACTTCCTCTTCTGCTGCATGCTCCATGGCCTTGCGCACCTGGGGCAGCTTCGCGGTCAGTGCCTGGCCTTGGTACAGTGCCTGTGCGCAGACCTCACCGGTGTGATTGATGCGCATCAGTCCGGCCACGTGCCGGCTCTGTTGCTTGTCCATCGTCACCTCGGGCTGGACGACGGCCGGCGACGGTCGCGACGGATGGCCGCTGAACGGCAGCAGGGTGCGCATGGCCGTGTCGGCCTGCAGCAACAATCGGTCAATCGGCGAGTAGTGACGCTGGGTAGCCATGGGCACCTCCGTTGAAATCTTGCCTGCATGTTGGCGCACGAGCGCGCAGCACTGGGCTGCGGCTCGAATGAATGCCGGTCAGCCGGGCGGCCAGTTCATCTGGCGCTGCCCCAGCACATGCATGTGTATGTGGTAGACGGTCTGACCGCCCAGTTCGTTGCAGTTCATCACCACCCGGAAACCTTCTTCGCAACCCAGCTCCTTGGCCAGGCGCTGGGCGGTGAACAGAATGTGTCCTGCCAGGCCCTTGTCGTCTTCGGTCAGGTCGTTGAGCGTACGAATGGCCTTTTTCGGGATGACCAGGAAATGCACCGGAGCCTGGGGCGCAATATCGTGGAAGGCCAACACCTGGTCGTCCTCGTAGATGATCCTGGCCGGAATCTCCCGGTTGATGATCTTGGTAAACAGAGTATCCACAATGCATCTCCATGGCGGTCGAAGGGTCAGTGTACTGAGGCTTGCGTCCAGCGCCCAGTGTTGCCTGCTTCAATGCGGGGCATAGGCCTTGTTGATCCACCCGGCCAATCTCCGCGTCAGCCAGCGCGGGAACAGGCGTGGAGCCCTTGCCAGCCAGCCATTGCGCCGTCCGGGTACGATCACCGCGCGATCGCGGGCGAGCGCGCGCACGGTCTGCAAGGCGACCTGCTCGGCGTCCAGCACCAGCGAGCTGCCCGCCAGGCGCGGAATTCGCCGTTGGCTTGCGCGTACGGGGCCCGGACACAGCACCGAGACCCTCACCCCGGTCTGCTTGAGTTCCTCGCGCAACCCTTCGGAAAAATGCAGGACATAGGCCTTGCTGGCCGCATAGCTGCTCATCCATGGGCCGGGTTGAAACGCGGCCAGCGAGGCTACATTGAGAATCTGCCCACCGCCCTGCACGGCCATGGCGTTGCCCAGGGCATGGCAGAGGCGGGTCAGGGCCAGAATGTTCAGTTCGATCAGGTCCTGTTCCTGGCTCCAGTCCTGGGCAAGAAAGTGCCCATGGGAGCGCACGGCGGCACAGTTCACCAGCAGGTCGATCTGACGTTCGCTTTCCTCGAGCTCCAGCAGGAAGCCGGATAGCCGCAATGGCTCGCCGAGGTCACAGGCACGAAACAGTACTTCCACACCAAAGCGCTGGGTCAGTTCAGCGGCAATGATTTCCAGCGGGTCACGGTGGCGCGCCACCAGCAGCAGGCTGCGTCCGCGCCTGGCCAGGGCTTCGGCCATGGCCAGGCCCAGGCCTGCCGACGCGCCTGTGATCATGGCATAACGGGTCATCGAATTCTCCATACCCGCGCCAGGCAAGCTGGCGCGATTTCATATGGACAGTCTACAGGGCGCACCGGCTTTGAGCGCGTTGCTTGTGCGCAGGATCAGAATGGCTTGACCACCACCAGAATCACCACGGCCAGCAGCACCAGCACCGGAATTTCGTTGAACCAGCGGAAAAACACATGGCTACGCTTGTTTTCGCCCCGCGCGAAACGCTTCATCTGCGCGCCGCATACGTGGTGATAGCCGGTCAACAAGATGACCAGGGTCAGCTTGGCATGCATCCACCCCTGGCTCATCCAGCCCGGCGACAGCGCGATCAGCCAGATGCCGAAGATGAACGTGGCGATCATCGCCGGCGTCATGATCCCGCGGTACAGCTTGCGCTCCATGACGGCGAAGCGTTCGCGGCTGACGGTGTCCTCGCTCTGGGCGTGGTAGACGAACAGGCGCGGCAGGTAGAACAACCCGGCAAACCAGCAGACAACGCTGACGATGTGCAGGGCCTTGATCCATAGATAAAGCATTTCCAGTTATTCCCAGGTTCACGGTAGCGTCGATAGTAGAGTCTGCCAGCGCTCACGTCATCTCAACGGTTGTTACACAGACGCAGGCCCCCTATCATCGAAGGCTTTCCAGTCGCATCGTGAAGAGGGCATTTTATGGTCAAGGTCGGTATCGTCGGCGGCACGGGTTATACCGGGGTCGAACTACTGCGTCTGCTGGCGCAGCATCCGCAGGCGCAGGTAGAGGTCATTACCTCCCGATCCGAGGCTGGCCTGCCCGTTGCCGACCTGTACCCCAACCTGCGAGGCCACTACGACGGCCTGGCGTTCAGCGTCCCTGACATCAAGACGTTGGGTGCTTGCGACGTGGTGTTCTTCGCCACGCCCCATGGCGTCGCCCATGCCCTGGCCGGTGAGCTGCTCGCGGCGGGAACCAAGATCATCGACCTGTCCGCCGACTTCCGTCTGCAGGATGCCGATGAATGGGCCAAATGGTACGGCCAGCCCCATGGTGCACCCGAGCTGCTGGTCGACGCTGTCTACGGCTTGCCCGAGGTCAACCGCGAGCAGATCCGTCAGGCGCGTCTGATCGCCGTGCCGGGTTGCTATCCCACGGCCACCCAGTTGGGTTTCCTGCCGCTGCTCGAGGCCGGCCTGGCCGACAACACGCGTCTGATCGCCGACTGCAAGTCGGGTGTCAGCGGCGCGGGTCGTGGCGCCAGCGTAGGCTCGTTGTTCTGCGAGGCGGGTGAAAGCATGAAGGCCTACGCAGTCAAGGGGCATCGCCATCTGCCTGAAATAACCCAGGGCCTGCGTCGCGCGGCTGGCGGCGAAGTGGGCCTGACCTTCGTTCCCCATCTCACTCCAATGATCCGTGGCATTCACTCCACGCTGTACGCCACCGTCGTCGACAAATCGGTCGATCTGCAGGCGTTGTACGAGGCGCGTTATGCCGACGAGCCGTTCGTCGATGTCATGCCGGCCGGCAGCCACCCCGAGACCCGCAGCGTACGCGGCGCCAATGTCTGCCGGATCGCCGTGCATCGCCCACAGGACGGTGATCTGGTCGTCGTGCTTTCGGTCATCGACAACCTGGTCAAGGGGGCGTCGGGCCAGGCCGTACAGAACATGAACATCCTGTTCGGCCTGGACGAGCGCTTCGGTCTGTCTCACGCCGGCATGCTGCCCTGACGCTTGCCGCAGCGGTTTCCAGAGGCCCGCTTGCGGGCCTCTTTGCGTTTGCCACTGGCTAATTCTTGACCATTTTCGTAGGAGAAGCGGATAATGCCGCCATTGAGCATTATGACGGCGTACGCCGGGAGAACTTCTACATGAGCGTCGAATCCTTTACCCCCATGGCTTTGCAATTCACCCAAGGGGCCGCCATCAAGGTCAAGAACCTGGTCGATGAAGAGGGTAATGATCGCCTCAAGCTGCGCGTCTTCGTCACCGGTGGCGGCTGCTCGGGCTTCCAGTATGGCTTCACCTTCGATGAAGACGTTGCCGAAGACGACACCATCGTCGAGCGCGAAGGCGTCAGCCTGGTGGTCGATCCCATGAGCTTCCAGTACCTGGCCGGCGCGCAGGTGGATTACCAGGAAGGTCTGGAAGGTTCGCGGTTCGTCATCAACAACCCGAACGCCAGCACCACTTGCGGTTGCGGTCAGTCCTTCTCGATCTGATCCAGCGCCAACAAAAACGCCGCGCATCTGCGCGGCGTTTTCGTTTCAGGCGTCAGGCTTCAAGCCGGGTATATAGCGCCCAGTACTCGCAGGCCGCGTGCGCCAGTCACGCTCGGCCGATTGGCGGCTATGCCCTGCAGGCAGCAATCGGCCAGCCAGGCGAACGCCATTGCCTCGACCCAGTCCGGGTCGACACCGGCTTTCGCCGTACTGGCCACCTGAGTGTCTGGCAACAAGGCTTGCAGGCGCGTCATCAGCGTCTGGTTGTGCGCGCCGCCGCCACAGACCAGCAGCGCATGGGTGGTCGGCTGGGCGACACGCAGCGACTGCACGATGCTCTGCGCGGTCAGCTCGAGAAGCGTTGCCTGAACGTCGGCATCGGCGAGCGCGGGCAGCGTCTCCAGGTGTCGCTGCAGCCACCCCAGATTGAACACCTCACGGCCCGTGCTTTTCGGCCCGCTGCCAGCGAAGAACGGGTCGCCCAGCAGCGCGCCGAGCAAATGCGGCTGGAGCGTGCCGGTTGCTGCCCAGGCGCCACCCTGGTCATAGTCCAGGCCGCGCTTGAGCTGAATCCAGGCATCCATCAGCACATTGCCAGGTCCGCAATCGAAACCGCTGACCGGCGTATTCCCGCCAATCAGGCTGAGGTTGCTGAAACCACCCACGTTGAGCACCGCACGCGCCTCGCCTTCGGCGCCGAACAGGGCCTCGTGGAAAGCCGGCACCAGGGGAGCACCTTGACCACCGGCTGCGACATCGCGGCGGCGAAAATCGCCTACCACGGTGATCTGGGTCAGTTCTGCCAGCAGGGCAGGGTTGCCAATCTGCACGGTGAAGCCACGGGCAGGCTCGTGGCGAACGGTCTGGCCGTGGCTGCCGATGGCACGGATGTCTGCAGGGGCAAGTTGCTGTGCGGTGAGCAAGGCCGATATGCCATCAGCCGCCAACGCGACCCACTGGTTTTCCGCCAGAGCGGCCCGGGCAATCTCATCCGGACCGCTGGCGCACAGTTCCAGCAGTTGCTGGCGCAGCGCTTCGGGCATAGGCACGTAGTGTGTCGCGACCAGCCGGGTCGAGCGGTCCTGCTCGATCAGGGCAATGTCCAGCCCGTCCAGGCTGGTGCCGGACATTACCCCCAGGTAGTAAGTCATGACTCAGCGCTTGCTCGCCAACAGCGTCGTCCGCTCGGCGTCCATCTTCGCCATTAATGGCTGGCTCAGCTGGTTGAAACGCTGTTTTTCGGCCTTGGCAATCGGGTCGGCCATCGGCAGCTTCTGACCCAGTGGGTCAACATGGACACCATTGACCTGGAACTCGTAGTGCAGGTGCGGGCCCGTGGACAAACCGGTGGTGCCGATGTAGCCGATCACCTGGCCCTGCTTGACGCTGCCGCCGGTCTTGATGCCCTTGGCAAAGCCCTGCATATGCCCGTACAGCGTGGTGTAGCTGTTGCCGTGCTGGATGATCACAGTATTGCCGTAGCCACCGCGGCGGCCGGCCAGTGTCACCTTGCCGTCGCCGGCAGCCTTGATCGGCGTGCCCCGCGGCGCTGCATAATCGACACCCTTGTGCGCGCGAATCTTGTTCAGGATCGGATGCTTGCGGCCCATCGAGAAGCGCGAGCTGATGCGGGCGAAGTCCACCGGGGTACGAATGAACGCCTTGCGCATGCTGTTGCCATCGGCGGTGTAGTAGTTGCTGTTGCCTTGCTTGTTGGTGTACCGGACTGCGGTATAGGTCTTGCCGCGGTTGGTAAAGCGCGCGGCCAGGATGCCGCCAGTGCCGATCACCTTGCCGTTGAGCACCCGCTGCTCGTAGACGATATCGAACTCATCGCCCTGGCGAATATCCTGAGCGAAGTCCACGTCGTAGCCGAAAATGCTGGCCATGTCCATGGTCTGGCTGTGGGACAGACCCGCGCGCGCCGCAGATTGCGACAGGGAGTTCTTGATGACTCCGTGCGCATAGGCTTCGCGCGTCACTGGCTTGCTGGTTTCACGCTCGAATGCGAAACCATTGCCGGCCTTGGTCAGGCGGATGGTGTCCAGCTCGCTGACTTTGCTGTGCAGGCCGAGCAGATCGCCTTCCGGCGACAGCTCGAACTCCAGCAGTTGCCCACGCTTGAGCTGGGTGAACTGCTTGGCCTTCTTGTCAGTGCCTACCACTTGGGCGGCGGTGGAAGCTGGCAGGCCAACCTTTTCGAACAGCGTGGAGAGCGTGTCGCCCTTGGCCACAACGACTTGACGGTGCGAAGGCTCTTTCTTGACCGCTGCGACGTCCTTGGCGACAGTCGTTTCCTTGGTCGCAGCTACCTGAGGAGTAGCCGGCGCAGCTGGCTGTGCAGCCTGCTCGGTGTCTATCGAATCGCTGGTCTCGATCTGGGCGAATGGCGCGGGAGCAGCCTGCTCGGCGATCGGGGCTACCGGAGTGTCCTGTTCGGCGTCCTTGAGCTGTTCTGCGGGAGCCGGCATTTCCAGGCTCATGGTGGTGCGCTTTGCTTCCACATCACTGGAGGGGAATACCAGCAAGGCAAGGCTGAGGAGGGCGGCTATGCCGCTGGCAGCCACAAGGTGGCTCTTCGGATAAAGCGGCGGCGCTTTAGGCGGTTGCTTGGTCATAGGTGATTTTTTGACTTTTGAAGATGGAAAGATGAGATGAATGACATGATGAAGATGAAATAACTGTATAAAATATAACCAAAACCCCTCTAAAGCAAGCTCGCAGACGTTTGCTTGGCGCCAATGAGTCACATCTGTGCTCGCGCCTTGTATTTGACCCGTGATCTTGTATCGTTGGGCCCTTTGAATCCGAGCGTTGTAGGACCTATATGAAGTCTGTTGAAGAGCAGCTGGCGCTGATCAAGCGCGGCACGGAAGAGGTGCTTGTCGAATCCGAACTGGTCGAGAAGCTCAAGCGCGGTCAGCCGCTGCGTATCAAGGCAGGCTTCGACCCCACCGCTCCGGATCTGCACCTGGGTCACACGGTGCTGATCAACAAGCTTCGGCAGTTCCAGGAGCTGGGTCACCAGGTCATCTTCCTTATAGGTGACTTCACAGGCTCCATCGGTGATCCCAGTGGCAAGAGCGCCACGCGCCCGCCCTTGACCCGTGAGCAGGTGCTCGAGAATGCCGAAACCTACAAGGCCCAGGTGTTCAAGATCCTTGACCCGGCCAAAACCGAGGTGGCGTTCAACTCGACCTGGATGGACGTCCTCAGCCCGGCCGATTTCATTCGCCTGGCTTCGCAGTACACCGTGGCGCGCATGCTCGAGCGTGACGATTTCAGCAAGCGCTACACCAGCAACCAGCCGATCGCCATCCACGAGTTCCTCTATCCACTGGTTCAGGGTTATGACTCCGTCGCCCTGCGCGCAGACGTCGAGCTGGGCGGTACCGACCAGAAATTCAACTTGTTGATGGGGCGCGAGCTGCAGCGCGCCTATGGTCAGGAAGCTCAGTGCATCGTCACCCTGCCGTTGCTGGAAGGCCTGGACGGCGTGAAGAAGATGTCCAAGTCGCTGGGTAACTACGTCGGCATCCAGGAAGCGCCCGGCATCATGTACAGTAAGCTGGTCTCCATTCCGGATGCGTTGATGTGGCGTTACTTCGAACTGCTCAGCTTCCGCAGCATGGACGAAATCGAAGTGTTCAAGGCTGACGTGGAGGCCGGCGCCAATCCTCGTGACATCAAGATCAAGCTCGCCGAAGAAATCGTCGCGCGATTCCATGGCGAGGAAGCCGCCCAAAGCGCGCACAAGGCTGCGGGCAATCGCATGAAGGAGGGCGAGTTGCCGGAGGATCTGCCGGAAATGGATATCGCAGGCGCGGAAGATATGCCCATTGCCGCTATCCTTAATAAAGCAGGGATGGTCAAGAACGCCGCGGGCGCTCGCGATCTACTTAATGCCGGAAGTGTTCGTGTCGATGGCGTCGTGGTAGATCGGGCATTCGTCTTCACACTGGGTGCGACCCATATAGTGCAGGCCGGGAAGAAGGCTTTTGCCCGCATTACGCTAAAAAACGAATAATCCGAAACAAGGGCTTGACGGCGAACTTCAAGTGTCTATAATTCGCCCCACTTCCGGCGCAGCCGAAACGATAAACTCTTTGTTAATCAATGAGTTGGCCGTTTCAGAAGGTTCGGAAGGGTTTCGATCGTCAAGGTCGGAAGCGGTGAAAAAGGCAGTTGACAGCGGTTTGAAACGCTGTAGAATTCGCCTCCCGCTGACGAGTGATCGAAGCGAGTCAAGTGTTTGAAGTTGTTCAGGTTTCTGGCTAAATACTTCAAAATAAACGCTTGACAGGATGTGAGGCTAGCGTAGAATGCGCGCCTCGGTTGAGACGAAAGAATCAACCTACCGCTCTTTAACAATTGAATCAAGCAATTCGTGTGGGTGCTTGTGAGTTAAGACTGTTAGTCAACAAGATTATCAGCATCA
>NZ_JACYUT010000007.1:0-125943 GCF_014841915.1 Pseudomonas sp. CFBP 13727 | reverse complement strand
TGCATCGCCGATGGTAGTGTGGGGTTTCCCCATGTGAGAGTAGGTCATCGTCAAGATTCAATTCCGAAACCCCTATCTGCGCGAGCAGGTAGGGGTTTTGTCTTTTGTGCGGCATTTTTTGTAAGACCCCTCCTACTTATCAATTCAACATTCAGCTGTCTCTTACAGGCGGGGCAGATCCGGCTGGCTCAACTCGCAAAGCCACATCTGATAAGGTTGACCCTTGATTCACGCTCACCTCAAGGACTTCGCCCATGTCGGCTGTGTCACCTCTTATCCCCGGTTTCATGGTCGTACACGGCAATCGTCTGGACGAACTGCGCAGCCTTGTCGTGAGCTGGATGCGCCTGTACCCACTGCGTCCTCTGGAAAATGAAATCATCCTGGTGCAGAGCAACGGTATCGCCCAGTGGCTCAAACTCGCGCTTGCCGCGGACGAAGGCCCGGATGACGAGGGCGGCGTAGGTATTTCTGCGGCGGTAGACGTGCAGTTGCCGGGTAGTTTCATGTGGCAGTTGTATCGAAGCGTACTGGGGCAGGACCAGATCCCGTCGTCCTCGCTGCTCGACAAGGCGCCGCTCACCTGGCGCTTGATGCGTCTTCTGCCGCAACTGATTGACCAGCCCCATTTCGAACCCCTGCAGCGCTTCCTGCTCGACGACAACGACCTGCGTAAGCGCTACCAGTTGTCCGAGCGTCTGGCAGACCTGTTTGATCAATACCAGGTCTATCGCGCGGACTGGCTGCAGGACTGGGCGGAAGGCAAGCATCAGCTGCGCAATGGCAGGGGGCTGAGCAGACCTCTGCCGGCAGGCAATTGTTGGCAGGCGGAGTTATGGCGGGCACTGCTGCAGGATGTAGGCTCCGAAGGCATGGCGCAAAGCCGTGCAGGGGTGCATCAACGTTTCATGGAAGCTGCGGCGGCGCTCGACAAGCCGCCGGCAGCGCTACCTTCGCGGGTCATCGTGTTCGGCATCTCTTCGTTGCCTGCACAGGGTCTGGAGGCACTGGCGGCGCTGGGCAGATTCAGCCAGGTGTTGTTGTGCGTGCACAATCCCTGCAGGCACCACTGGGCAGATATCGTGGCGGACAAAGACCTTCTGCGTCATCAATACAAACGTCAGGCTCGCAAGCAGGGCATGCCAGCGGTGCTGGACACCGACAGCCTTCATCAGCATGCACACCCATTGCTTGCTGCCTGGGGCAAGCAGGGCCGTGACTACATCAATCTGCTCGACAGCTATGATGATCCCGCCAGCTATCAGTCGGCGTTTCGGGATGGTCGCATCGACCTCTTCAGCGAAAGCGAGCCACAGCATCTACTGGGTCAGTTGCAGGACGACATTCTAGAGCTGCGCCCTTTGGGTGAAACTCAGTCCACCTGGCCAAGCGTGGATATCAAGACCGACAAGAGCATCCGCTTCCACATCGCTCATGGTGCACAGCGCGAAGTGGAAATCCTTCACGACCAGTTGTTGGCACGGTTCAGTGCCGATGCGGGACTGCGTCCACGCGACGTGATCGTGATGGTGCCCGACATCGACAGCTATGCGCCGCACATTCGCGCAGTGTTTGGCCAACTGGACCGGGAAGACCGCCGATTCATTCCCTTTACGCTGACCGACCAGGGGCAGCGCGGGCGAGATCCTCTGCTCATAGCGGTCGAGCACCTGCTCAAGCTGCCGGACAGCCGCTTCCCCGTGAGCGAGATCCTCGACCTTCTGGACGTACCTGCCCTGCGGCGTCGGTTCGCGATTCAGGAGCGTGATCTGCCGACCTTGCGTCGCTGGATCGAAGGCGCAGGCATTCGCTGGGGCCTTCACGCGGCGCACCGCCAGCACCTGGGCTTACCGATCGAGCTGGAACAGAACACCTGGCGCTTTGGGCTGCGGCGAATGTTGCTCGGCTATGCCGTCGGAACCGGTGTGGGCTGTAGCGATATCGAGCCCTACGACGAGATCGGCGGCTTGGACGCAGCGCTCATTGGCCCGCTGGCAGCGCTGCTGGATGCTCTGGAAGTAGCCTGTCAGCAACTTGATCGCGCGGTCAGCCCGGCCGAGTGGGGTGTGCGTCTGCATCAGATGCTGCAGTTGTTCTTCACTGCCGACACCGAGCATGACGAGTACCTGCTCAACCAGCTCGAAGAGCTGCGTGAAGAGTGGCTGCAAACCTGCGAAGCCGTGGGACTGGTCGAAGCATTGCCGCTGACGGTGGTGCGTGAAGCCTGGCTTGCGGGCCTGGATCAGGGACGCTTGAGCCAGCGTTTTCTGGCTGGCTCCGTCAACTTCTGCACCTTGATGCCGATGCGTGCAATTCCATTCAAGATCTTGTGCCTGTTGGGCATGAATGATGGCGATTACCCTCGGGCGCAACCACCGCTCGATTTCGACCTGATGGGCAGCGATTATCGCCCCGGTGACCGTTCGCGGCGCGAGGATGATCGCTATCTGTTACTGGAAGCGCTGCTCTCGGCGCGCGAACAGCTATATATCAGTTGGGTTGGGCGCAGTATCAGAGACAACAGCGAACGACCTCCCTCGGTACTGGTCGGGCAACTGCGAGATCATCTGGCCAGTGGCTGGAGGCTGTCGGGCGATGAGGCGCTGGACAATTCGGCCAGCGGGGAGAAGCTGTTGCAGGCGCTCACGCTGGAGCATCCTCTCCAACCTTTCAGCGCTCGGTATTTTCATCAAGGCAACCCGGCTCTTTTCAGCTTTGCCAGGGAGTGGCAGCACTTGCATGCGCAAGTAGTGGCACCCCATGCGCAGTCGCCTCTGCAGGCTCATCGTCAGGACGAGCCGCTGAGCGTGGCTCAGTTGCAGGACTTTCTGCGCAATCCTGTCAGGCATTTCTTCAGCCAGCGGCTGAAAGTCTTCTTCGAGTCGGCGGAAAAGCCTGTGGCCGACATCGAGCCCTTTGTGCTCGATGCGCTGGAGCGTTACACGCTCAGTGACAGCCTGCTCGGTGCCGGCATGGCCAGTGCCGACGCCATTGCCGAGACGCTGGAAAGCCATGCGCGCAAGTTGCAGGGCAGCGGCCTGTTGCCCATGGCCGAATTCGGCACTCGGTTGCGCGAAGAGTTGATCGAGCCACTGCCCGATCTGCTCGAGCGCTACCGTCAGTTGCTCGTCATGTGGCCGTCGCGACTGGACAGTGCCCTGCCGATCACTTTCCAGGCCCAGGGCGTCGTACTGGAGGGATGGCTGGCGGGTGTCTACCAGCGTGAAGACGGCAGCTACCTCAGCGTTTCAGCGATTGCCAACGCCATTGGCGGCGTGCGCTCGCGCAAATGGCATCGGTTGGTACGCCCTTGGGTCTTGCACCTGGCATCCTGCGCCGTTGGATTGCCGCTGACCACCGCGGTAGTTGCCAGTGACGATACGCTGCTGCTCGAGCCACTGCCCCTGGACCAGGCTCGGAACGCCCTGAGCGATCTGCTGCTGGCTTGGCAAGCGGGCATGACCCGGCCCCTGCCGGTAGCCGTGAAAACGGCCGTGGCCTGGCTTTCGCACACCGATGAGGAAAAGGCTTTGTTGGCAGCACGCAAAGCGTACGAGGGCGATGGTGTGACGAGTAATGGCGAGCGTCGGGAGGCGATGGCACTGATGCGCCAGTTCGCTGATTTCGATGCCTTGATGGACGGGGAAGAATTCGAAGGCTGGGCGCAAGCCTTGTACCAGCCCATGCTGGAGGCGCCCTGGAGATCGGTCGATGACAGGGAGGCTCGCTCATGACATCGCTCGAACGTCCACTGGCATTGGCTTTTCCGCTGCGTGGCAGCCAATTGATCGAAGCCAGTGCCGGCACCGGCAAGACATTCACCATTTCCGCACTCTATCTGCGTTTGATACTTGGCCATGGTGGAGATATCAACGGCTTCGGGCGCGAACTGCTGCCTCCGCAGATCCTGGTAGTGACCTTCACCGATGCCGCAACCAAAGAGCTGCGCGAGCGCATTCGGATCCGTCTGGCCGAAGCCGCGCGGTTTTTCCGAAGCGAAATAACGGCACCGGATGCGCTCGTCGAGCAGTTGCGCGACGAATTCGAACTTGGCCAGTGGCCGGCCTGTGCCAGCCGACTGGATATCGCTGCCCAGTGGATGGACGAGGCTGCCGTTTCCACGATTCACAGTTGGTGCCAGCGCATGCTGCGCGAACACGCGTTCGACAGCGGCAGCCTGTTCACCCAGAGCCTGGAAACCGATCACAGCGAACTGCTGGGCGAGGTGGTGCGTGACTATTGGCGGCGGTTCTATTACCCGATGCATGGCGCTGCGCTGGATTGGGTACGCGCTCATCTTGGCGGGCCTGCGGCATTGCTTGGCCGGGTGCGGGGGTTGTTCGCACACGTGCAGGGAGATGTCTCGGGCGATGAGCCCGGCGAGCTGATCGAACGCTGCCTGGCCGAGCGTGAGCGAGCCTTGGTCGAACTCAAGGAACCTTGGCCGCAGTGGGCCACCCAGTTGCGTGAAATCTGCCTGCAGGCGGTGGCGGCCAAGGCAGTCGATGGCCGCAAGATGCAGGCACGCTACTTCGAACCCTGGTTTGAAAAGATCACCGCCTGGGCTACGGATCCAAACCAACACGACCTGGATATCGGTACCGGTTTTACCCGCTTGACCCCCGACGGCATGGCCGAAGCCTGGAAAGGCGATGCGCCGGAGCACGCCGGCTTGCACGCGATGGTCGAGCTGCCTGCGGCACTGGCGGCTTTGCCGACGCCTGAGAGCGCGGTTCTGAGGCATGCAGCGCAGTGGATCGGCGCGCGCTTCGAGGAAGAAAAGCGCCGGCGTGCCGAGATGGGCTTCGACGACATGCTGGTGCGGCTGGACCGGGCCTTGCAGAGCGCTGGTGGTGAACAGTTGGCCGAGCTGGTTCGTGAACAGTTTCCCGTGGCCCTGATCGATGAGTTTCAGGATACCGATCCGGTTCAGTACCGCATCTTCGAACGCATCTACCACATCGAGCGAAACGAGCAGGAGACCGGCCTGTTCCTGATCGGTGACCCCAAGCAGGCGATCTACGCCTTTCGGGGTGCCGATATCCATACCTATCTGCAGGCGCGTCGGGCGACCGAGGGCAGGCTGCATACGTTGGGTACCAACTTCCGCTCTACCCAGGCCATGGTCGGCGCGGTCAACCATATGTTCATGCAGGCCGAGCAGCGTGCGCAGGGGCGAGGTGCATTCCTGTTCCGCCAAGGCGATGACAACCCTGTGCCATTTCTGGATGTGCGGGCCCAGGGGCGCAAGGAGTCCTTGATCGTGGACGGGCAGGCCGTACCGGCCTTGACGCTCTGGCATCTGCCCAGCGACCAGCCCATTTCCGGCGTCGCGTACCGCAAGGCGCTGGCCAGTGCCTGCGCGGCGGAAATCGTGCGTCTGTTGAATGCGGGGCAGGCTGGGCACGCCGGTTTTAAGGTACGGGAAGGCAGCGCCAGCGGTATTCGGCCGGCGGATATCGCCATTCTTGTGCGCGATGGCAAAGAGGCCCAGGCCGTGCGTGCAGAGTTGACCGACCGGGGGGTCCGCAGTGTGTACCTGTCGGACAAGGACTCGGTATTTGCCGCTCAGGAGGCCCATGACTTGCTCGCCTGGCTGAAGGCGTGCGCCGAGCCTGACTCGGAGCGGCAACTGCGCGCTGCCTTGGCGAGCGTCACACTGAACCGGTCTTTGCACGAGTTGGAGCAATTGAACCTGAGCGAGCTGGAATGGGAAGCGCGGGTCATGCAGTTCCGTGGCTATCGAAACATCTGGCGCACCCAGGGCGTGCTGCCAATGCTGCGCCGCCTGCTGCACGATTTCGACCTGCCACTGGCGCTGATCGGCCGTGACGATGGCGAGCGTATCCTGACCAACCTGCTGCACCTGTGCGAACTGTTGCAGCAGGCGTCCAGCGAACTTGACGGCGAGCAGGCGCTGATCCGTCATCTGAGCGAACAGCTGGCACTTTCCGGCAGCGCAGCGGAGGAGCATATCCTGCGTCTGGAAAGCGACGAGCAGTTGGTCAAGGTGGTGACTATCCACAAGTCCAAGGGGCTCGAGTACGCACTGGTCTTCCTGCCTTTCATCTGCAGTTGCAAACCGGTCGACGGCAAGCGATTGCCGTTGGTTTACCACGACGCGGCTCACCGCGTGCAATTGACGCTCAACCCTACATCCGAACAGGTGGCCTTGGCCGACGACGAACGTTTGGCCGAGGACCTGCGCTTGCTTTACGTGGCCCTGACCCGGGCTCAGCACGGCTGCTGGCTCGGCATCGCCGACCTCAAGCGCGGTACGACCAAGGAGTCGGTGTTCCATCGCTCGGCCATCGGGTACCTGCTTGGCGGCGGGCAGCCGCTTGCCGATGCAGGCCAGCTTGCGAGTTGGCTGCAGGCGTCGAGTGCGGGGTGCGCAGACATCGTGAGTGTGCCAGTGCCAGAGGTGGACGATAGCCGTTACGTACCCTTGCGCAGCGACGCCGCGCTGCTCAAGGTGCGGCTGCCAAAGCGCAGTGCGCGGGAGAACTGGTGGATAGCGTCCTACAGCGCGTTGCGCATCAGCGACACCCTGGGCGCGGATGATGACCAGGCGCCCGACAGCGCTCTCGAGCAGAAACTGATGGACGACGAGCGTCTGGACGCGCAGGTGCCGCGTGAGGTGCCGGCCACCAGTGGTGACATTCACCGTTTTCCCCGTGGCCCCGGGCCGGGCACTTTTCTGCACGGCTTGCTGGAATGGGCAGGGCGCGAAGGTTTCGCCAGCGTTGCCGCGGCCCCGGAGCGACTGGCCGATAACGTCGCGCGCCGCTGCAGTCGGCGCGGCTGGAGCGGCTGGATCCCTACCCTGGACGACTGGTTGCGGCGCTTCATCGACGAGCCATTGCAGCTTGGGTCCGAACGAGCCCCGGTGCGCATGGCCGATCTCGACCAATACCAGATCGAGATGGAGTTCTGGTTCGCCAGCCACAAGGTCGACGTAAGCCGTCTCGATACCCTGGTGCGCCAGTACACGCATCCCGGCGTGCTTCGAATGCCAGCCGAAGGCGCCATGCTCAACGGCATGTTCAAGGGCTTCATCGACTTGTGTTTCGAGCATCAGGGGCAGTATTACGTTGCCGACTACAAATCCAATTGGCTGGGTCCGGATGATGCCGCCTATACCCACGCTGCGATGACCGACTGCATCCTGGCCAACCGCTACGACCTGCAATACGTGCTGTACCTGCTCGCCTTGCACCGCCAGTTGAAGGCGCGGCTGCCAGGGTACGACTACGACGAACACATGGGCGGTGCGGCGTTCGTGTTTCTGCGCGGCATTGGGGCGCCCAGCCAGGGCATGTACTTCACCCGGCCACCCCGTGAGCTCATCGAGGAACTCGATGCGCTGTTCAAAGGCGGACGCCGTGATGTCCAGGCCGATCTGTTCGAGGAAAGTGCACCATGACCCGCTCGTTTGCCGACCTGCTGCCCACTCCTCTGGATGCACACAGCCTTGCTCAGCTGCAGCCCCGAACACGCACGCCCGACCTGTTGGCGTTGCTCGAGCGTTGGGTGGAGCGCGGTTGGCTGCGTGCGCTGGACAAAGCCTTCGTAGCGTTTCTTGCCGACCTCGACCCGCAGGGCGACCCTCTCGTACTGCTTGCTGCCGCCCTCGCCAGCCACCAGCTGGGGCATGGGCATGTCTGCCTGGATCTGGCGGCGACGCTGCAGGCACCGGATTTTGCCTTGTCCCTGCCACCCGAGGGCGACTTGCAAGGGGGCGTGGCCCTGCTGCCATCGCAGTTGCTTCAGGGCCTGGGTGCCGAGGCCTGGCTGGCCAGCCTGGCGAACAGCTCCTTGGTGGGGGGCGCCGATGACCCGACAGGCAGCTCACCTCTGGTGCTTTCGAGCCAGCGCCTGTACCTGCGTCGTTACTGGGCGTACGAGCGGCGTATCGGTGATGCGCTGCGTCAGCGGCTGGCCGCGCGCGAGCCGGTACCGGAGGACCTTGCGCAACGTCTGACGCAATTGTTCGGGGCCACCGACGGGGCTCGGATCGACTGGCAGAAACTGGCTTGCGCACTGGCCGTGCGGGGTGCTTTCAGTATCGTTACGGGCGGCCCGGGAACGGGCAAGACCACCACGGTGGTGCGCCTGCTGGCACTCCTGCAGGGGCCCGCGGTGGCGCAGGACAAACCGTTGCGTATCCGGCTGGCGGCACCCACCGGCAAGGCGGCGGCGCGGCTGACCGAATCGATCAGCTTGCAGGTGCAGAGCCTGCAGGTGGACACCGCAATCAAGGCGCGTATTCCGACCGAGGTGACCACGGTTCATCGCCTGCTGGGTAGCCGTCCGGGCACGCGGCATTTTCGTCATGATGCAGCCAACCCTTTGCCCTTGGACGTACTGGTGGTGGACGAAGCCTCGATGATCGACCTCGAGATGATGGCCAATCTGCTCGATGCGCTGCCGGCCCATGCCCGGCTGGTGCTGCTGGGCGACAAGGACCAGTTGGCCTCGGTCGAGGCGGGTGCGGTGCTGGGCGACCTGTGCAGCCAGGCCGAGTCCGGCTACTACAGCCCGGCGACGCGCGCCTGGTTGGAGCAGGTCAGCGGCGAGGACCTCGCACGCAGCGGGCTGCTCGAAGGCAACGAACGTGATCACGCCCTCGCGCAGCAGGTGGTCATGCTGCGGCACTCGCGCCGATTCGGCGAGGACAGCGGCATTGGCCAGCTGGCAGCCAGGGTCAATTTGCAGGACGCCGACGGCGCGCGTGCCTTGCTGCAGGAAGGCCAGTATTCAGATGTTCATTGGCTGCCGCTCAAGGGCGAGCACGATGTGGCGTTGCTGCGCCTGTTGCTGGACGGACACGGTCGCAACGCCGACGGACCACAAGGTTATCGACGTTATCTGGAGCAGATCGGTACCTCTCGGCCGCCGGCCGACACGCGTCTGGAAGATCAAGCCTGGGCCACCTGGGCCCGTGGGTTGCTGAACGCGTTCGATGAGTTCCAGTTGCTGTGCGCCGTGCGCAAGGGGCCTTGGGGTGTGGAAAGCCTGAACGCTCGCGCGACCCAGGCCTTGACCCAAGCGCGCCTCATTGAGGGTGGCCAACCCTGGTATGAGGGCAGGCCCGTATTGATGACACGCAACGACTATGGCCTGGGCTTGATGAACGGCGACATCGGCATTGCCCTGATGCTGCCCGAGGGTGGCGAGCGAGATCGAATGGTGCTGCGCGTGGCCTTTCCGCGCAACGACGGGCAGGGCGGCATCCGCTTCGTGCTGCCAAGTCGCTTGAATGACGTCGAGACGGTCTATGCGATGACGGTGCATAAATCCCAAGGGTCGGAGTTCGCGCACACGGCGCTGATCCTGCCTGATGCCTTGAATCCGGTATTGACCAAGGAGCTGATCTACACCGGTATCACGCGGGCCAAGCATTGGTTCACCTTGATCGAAACCCGCAGGGGTGTGTTCGAAGAGGCTGTGCGGCGCCGGGTGAAAAGACTCAGTGGGCTGATGCTTGAGTGGAAGTCGTGAGGCGTGTGTGACGCGGCTTGCGCCGCTGCTACAGGGGCTGCGTGGTGCGGGACTGGCCCATCAACAGCGCAGCGTTGCGGTCGGTGACGTTGCGGATGTAATCCCACAGCAGGATGATCCGTTTGAGTTTCCTCAGGTCCTCCCGGCAGTACATCCAGAACTGCCGAGTGATATCGACTTCTTCGGGCAGGACTTCCACCAGGCGTTCGTCCTGCGCGGCGAGGAAGCACGGCAATATGACCAACCCATGCCCCTGGAGCGCTGCGGTGTACTGGGCAATCACGCTGGTGCTGCGCAGCCCGGCGTTGACGTTGGGCAGCAGTTTGTTCAGGTACAGCAGCTCGGAGCTGAAGGCCAGGTCGTCGACGTAGCTGATGAACCGGTGCTCGCTGAGTTGAGCGCTGCTTTCGATGGGGGGATGACGATCCAGATAGGTCCGCGTGGCATACAGCTTGAGCCGATAGTCGCAGAGTTTGCAGCAGACGTAGGGCCCATGTTCGGGACGCTCCAGGGCGATGACGATATCGGCTTCGCGTTTGGACAGGCTGATGAAGTGCGGCAGCGGCAGGATATCGACCGAGATGGCTGGGTAGGTGTCGACGAAATGGCTGAGCTGCGGGGTGATGAAGAAGCTGCCGAAGCCTTCGGTGCAGCCCATGCGGATATGTCCTGACAGCGCCACGCCGGACCCGGAAACCTGCTCGCAGGCCATGTGCAGGGTGCTTTCAATCGACTCGGCCGAAGCGAGCAGGCGCTGCCCTTCGGCAGTGAGGACGAAGCCTGTGGTCCGCGACTTCTCGAACAGCAGGGTACCCAAGGCATTTTCCAGCGAGCCGATGCGCCGCGATACGGTGGTGTAGTCCACGCCCAGGCGCTTGGCCGCGATGCTGGCCTTGCGCGTACGAGCCACTTCGAGAAAGAACTTGAGATCGTCCCAGTTCAGGCTGCTAAGGTCTTTTTGCATGTTGGACCGGCTTTATTGTGAGTTCTTGTTAGATGTTTGCAGCATCTATACTCCATCGCAGAACCGTCTCGCCACAACAATAAATACGCGGAGGTCATCCATGAACGTGTCCGTTCAACCGAATGCCAGCAAGATCGACGATGTAAAACTGCTGATCGATGGGAAGTGGGTCGCCTCGACCACCCAGGAATGGCGCGACATCGTCAACCCGGCCACCCAGCAAGTGCTGGCGCGGGTGCCCTTCGCCACGACCGACGAGGTCGATGCCGCAGTAGCCGCCGCGCAGCGTGCGTTCAAGACCTGGCGCCTGACGCCACTGGGTGCGCGCATGCGCATCATGCTCAAGCTGCAGGCATTGATCCGGGAACATTCCAAGCGCATTGCGCAGACCTTGAGTGCCGAGCAGGGCAAGACCATTGCCGATGCCGAGGGCGATATCTTCCGCGGCCTGGAAGTGGTCGAGCATGCGTGCTCCATCGGCAGCCTGCAGATGGGCGAGTTCGCCGAGAACGTCGCCGGTGGCGTCGATACCTACACGTTGCGTCAGCCCATCGGTGTGTGCGCGGGAATCACGCCGTTCAACTTCCCGGCGATGATTCCGCTGTGGATGTTCCCCATGGCGATCGTCTGCGGCAACACCTTCGTGCTCAAGCCTTCGGAGCAGGATCCGCTGTCCACGGTCCAGCTGGTGGAGCTGGCATTGGAAGCAGGCGTGCCGCCGGGTGTATTGAACATGGTGCACGGTGGCAAGGACGTCGTCGATGCGCTGTGCACCCATGCCGACATCAAGGCGGTGTCGTTCGTCGGTTCGACCGCTGTCGGCACCCATGTGTATGACCTGGCCGGCCGGCATGGGAAGCGCGTGCAGTCGATGATGGGCGCGAAGAATCACGCCGTGATATTGCCGGACGCCAACCGCGAGCAAACGCTCAACGCCTTGGTCGGCGCCGCCTTCGGTGCAGCCGGGCAACGTTGCATGGCCACATCGGTCGCCGTGCTGGTGGGCAAGTCGCGCGAGTGGATTCCCGATATGAAGGCGCTGGCGCAGAAGCTCAAGGTCAACGCTGGCAATGAACCGGGCACCGACGTCGGCCCGGTGATTTCCCGCCGTGCGCTCGAGCGTGTGACGGCCTTGATCGACAGTGGCGTCGAGGAAGGCGCGACGTTGGAACTCGACGGTCGCGGTGTGCAGGTGCCTGGCTACGAGCAGGGCAACTTCGTTGGCCCGACCTTGTTCAGCGGGGTCACCACGGACATGCAGATCTACACCCAGGAGATTTTCGGGCCGGTGCTGATCACCCTGGAGGTGGATACCCTCGATGAAGCCATCGCTCTGGTCAATGCCAACCCGTTCGGCAACGGCGTGGGTTTGTTCACCCAGAGCGGCGCGGCGGCGCGCAAGTTCCAGAGCGAGATCGACGTGGGCCAGGTAGGCATCAACATCCCGATTCCCGTGCCGGTGCCGTCGTTCAGCTTCACCGGGTCGCGCGGTTCCAAGCTTGGCGACCTGGGGCCCTACGGCAAGCAGGTGGTGCAGTTCTACACGCAGACCAAGACGGTCACCGCGCGCTGGTTCGACGATGACAGCGTGAACGACGGCGTCAACACCACCATCAACTTGAAATAGGGCATTGCCATGAACATTGCTTTCATAGGCCTGGGCAACATGGGCGCGCCCATGGCGCGCAACCTGCTCAAGGCAGGCCACACGCTGGATGTGTTCGATCTGAACCAGGACGTACTGGCGGAATTGGCGCAGTTGGGCGGCCACGTCAGTGCTTCGCCCAAGAACGCCGCTGCCCAGGGCGAACTGGTGATCACCATGTTGCCGGCAGCGGCGCACGTGCGCAGCGTCTACCTGGGTGAGGAAGGCGTGCTTGCTGGCATTCGCGCGGGTACGCCAGCAGTGGATTGCAGCACCATCGATCCGCAGACTGCGCGCGATATCGCTGCCGCAGCCTCCAGGCAGGGCGTTGATCTGGCCGATGCGCCTGTGTCGGGCGGCACCGGTGGCGCTCAGGCGGGTACCTTGACCTTCATGGTCGGTGCGTCGGCGCAATTGTTCGGCCAGCTGCAGCCGGTGCTGGCGCAGATGGGCCGCAACATCGTCCACTGTGGCGAGGTCGGCACCGGACAGATCGCCAAGATCTGCAACAATCTGCTGCTGGGCATCTCCATGGTCGGCGTGTCGGAAGCCATGGCATTGGGCAATGCCCTGGGCATCGACACACAGGTGCTGGCGGGCATCATCAACAGCTCTACCGGGCGTTGCTGGAGTTCGGACACCTACAACCCCTGGCCAGGGGTCATTGAAACAGCGCCCGCGGCCCGCGGGTACAGTGGGGGGTTCGGCGCCGAGCTGATGTTGAAGGACCTGGGGCTGGCTACCGAAGCGGCGAAGCAGGCACGCCAGCCGGTGATTCTGGGGGCCGTAGCACAACAGCTGTATCAGGCAATGAGCTTGCGGGGAGAGGGGCAGCTGGATTTTTCTGCGATCGTGAAGGCGTATCAGCGTCCTGCCGAGTAACACGGTCGCATAGCAAACGGGGGAGGGTGCGCGGTGCAGCGGACGCGGTTGCGCCGCTGCTACGCGCGGATTTCCAAATGGGCACAAGGGGACTAGACTCGGCTGATAGCTGAATCGATTCACCGCGTGATCCATAACTCCAAGAAAGGGCCCCCCCATGAAACTGCTTCCCCTCGCCTGTGCCATCTCCGCATTCACCCTCAGCGCCCACGCTCTGGCCCGGGACTTCGTGTTGCTGGACAGCGACAAGCCTGCGCAGAACCAGCGCATCACCAGCGAACAGTTGGGCGTCAAGGTCGACAAGCCGTTCTCCATCACGATGCGCACCCTGCACGGGGGGCGCCAGGAAGGTGTCAGCCTGATCGACATCGATAACGGCACCATGAAGCTGACGCTGGTGCCCACACGGGGCATGAACGTGCTCCACGCCCAGGTGGGCGACGCGCGCATGGGCTGGGATTCGCCCGTGAAAGAAGTGGTCAATCCGGCCTTCATCGAGCTCAACGGCCGGGGAGGCCTGGGCTGGCTGGAGGGCTTCAACGAACTGGTGACGCGCTGCGGCTACGAATGGGTCGGCCATCCGGGCATGGACAACGGTGAGCTGCTGACCCTGCACGGTCGTGCCGCGAACATTCCGGCCAGCAAGGTCACGGTGCACATCGACGAGGCGCCGCCGTATGCGATTCATGTGCGTGGCGAGCTGCAGGAGCAGGCCTTCAAGAAGGTCGATTTCACCGCGCAGACCGAGCTGGTGACCGAACCGGGGACGGCCCGTTTCGTGCTCAACGACACCTTGACCAACAACGGCGACTACCCCAAGGAATACCAGGCGCTGTATCACAGCAACTTCAGCACACCGTTCCTGGAAGAGGGCGCGCGGTTTGCGGCGGCGGTGAAGCAGGTGTCGCCTTTCAACGACAAGGCCAAGGCTGATCTGGGCGATTGGCAGACCTATCGCGCACCCACCAGGGACTATGACGAAACCGTGTACAACGTGGTGCCCTATGGCGATGCCAAGGGCGACACGCTGACCGTGCTGCACAACAAGGCCGGCAGCCTGGGCGTGGCGGTGGGTTTCAACGTCCAGCAGTTGCCGGTGTTCTCGTTGTGGAAGAACACCGACACGCAAGGCCAGGGCTATGTGACCGGGCTGGAGCCGGGCACCAGCTTTTCCTATAACCGCCGTTATCAGCGGCCTCTGAATCTGGTCCCGACCATCGAGCCCAAACAGCAGAAGCACTTCAGCATCAGCTACAGCCTGCTGGCGGACAAACCGGCCGTGGACAAGGCGCTGAAAACCATCCAGACGATTCAGGGCGAGCGCCAGACCGAAGTGCGGCAGACGCCGCTGGTGGACCTGACCAAGGAGTAGCAACAGCGTTGGCGGCAACCGCTCAGCCTTGCTCCGCGACGGTAGGGCCAGGGCGAGTTGCTGCCGACGACTACGCAACAATGGCTATTCATTCGTGACTCTCAAGCAAGAGAGATTTGCGCGCCGCCTGCTTACTCCTCACTGACAAGGCCTCTAGACTGCGCCCATCGACATTTCTCGCACAGTCAACGAGGCCACATTCATGAAAAAGATTCTCCTGCTCAACGGCGGCAAGCAGTTCGCCCACTCCGACGGTCGCTACAACCAGACCCTGCATGACGCCGCCGTGGCCTACCTGGACCGCGCCGGCTTCGACGTGAAGCAGACCTTCATCGACGGTGGCTACGACATTGCCGAGGAAGTGCAGAAATATCTCTGGGCCGACGTGGTCATCTACCAGATGCCGGGCTGGTGGATGGGGGCGCCGTGGACCGTGAAAAAATACATCGACGAGGTGTTCACCGAAGGCCATGGCAGCTTGTATGCCAATGACGGCCGGACCCGTTCCGATGCGTCGCAGCGATATGGCAGCGGTGGCTTGCTCAAGGGCAAGCAGTACATGATTTCGGCCACCTGGAACGCGCCGCAGCAGGCGTTCGACGATCCGGCCGACTTCTTCGAGGGCAAAGGCGTGGACGCGGTGTATTTTCCGTTCCACAAGGCCAACGAATTTCTCGACATGACCGCTTTGCCCACCTTCCTCAGCGTCGACGTGATGAAGATGCCGAACATCGACAACGATGTCGCACGGTATCAGGCGCACCTGGCCAAGGTGCTGGGCTGACGGCACGCTCGCCAGGGCGGGGATTGGTGTATGTTTCGCAGGTCCTGGTAGATCCGATGAGGCCTGCGTTGAAATCTCGATCCGATGAGCTGCAAGTCTTCGTCGCCGTCATTCAGAGCGGCTCCATTTCTGCCGCCGCCGAGCAGTTTGGTCAGACCCCTTCGGCGGTCAGCCGCACCTTGTCCAAGCTCGAGGCCAAGCTGGACACCACCTTGATCAACCGCACCACGCGGCGTATGGACCTGACCGAAGAGGGGCGGTTTTTCTTCGAGCAGGCCAAGGAGATCCTGGCGCGCATGGACGAGTTGGAAGAGCGCTTGGCGCTGCGTCACCAGACGCCGGCCGGACGCTTGCGCATCAATGCCGCGTCACCGTTCATGCTGCACGCGATCGTGCCGTACGTGGCGGAGTTTTGTCAGCGCTACCCGGACATTCTGCTGGAGCTCAACAGCAATGATCTGATCATCGATCTGATCGAGCACAGCACCGATGTCGCCATCCGTATCGGGGTATTGGCCGACTCTACCCTGCACGCCCGGTCGCTGGGTTGCAGCCCGCTGAACATCCTCGCCAGCCCCGCCTACCTCGAGCGCCACGGCGTGCCGGAAACGGTCGAGGCCTTGAGCCAGCACGTGCTGCTGGGCTTCACCCAGACCGAAACGCTCAACCACTGGCCGTTGCGCCATGCCGAGGGCGATCGACTGCAGATCCAGCCACGCATGGCGGCGTCCAGTGGCGAAACGTTACGGCAACTGGCGCTGGAAGGGCAGGGGATCGTCTGCCTGTCGCACTTCATGACCCACGAAGACATTCGCCAGGGGCGCTTGCAGGTGGTGCTGGCCGATGCCAACAGCGGTTACCGCCAGCCGATCAATGCGGTGTACTACCGCAACTCACAGCTGGCGTTGCGGATTCAGTGCTTTCTGGACTTCATTCAGGACAAGTTGGCGGCCTACGCCTGCTGAAGCGGCGGCGGGTGGATTGCGCCGCTTTCGATACGCCGCTTACCATGACGCCTGATCGCCATTCCCGGGACTCATCATGAAGCGCATCGCATTGCTCGCCGCCCTCGTCACTCTGGCCAGTTGTTCCAGCAAGGGGCCTGACGACGGCAGCCTTGGCAACGAACAGGCGCAGGACATGTTCAAGGAGGCGATGTCGCAGCCGCCCGTGCCGCAGAGTGTGCTGCGCAACGGTGATCGCCTGAGCTTCATGTTGCTGCAGCCCAAGACCGACACGTCGCCGTTCGGCTTTCTGCTGCAAGTCGAGGCGGCGTGTTCCAGCCCCAGCGCCAGCCTGATCTATCTGGACGGGGTAAAACGCATCTATTTCGCCAGCCCCGATGGCAAGTATGCGCCGGCCCGTCCGATCCCGGCTGCGCAGGTAGCGGCGTTGAATGCCAATCCCGCTTTCCAGCGCGCCTGCGCCGCCACTCCCCAGCCCGATTGGCGGGTGCTGTTGGGCAAGGGCGATGAACAATGGGTGCTGATCGACCGTAACAGTTTGGCTACCGTCGAGGGGCAGTTGCAGTTCTGGGCGGCCTACGACTCGCCGACCATCGGCCACGATCAGCCACACAACGCGCCCTATGCACAGAAACGCGAGCGCTATGCCCTGGACTGCGCCAAGCAGACGTTCAGCCTGCTGGCCGGGTATGACCTGGATGAGCACAACACGGTGACCGATGGTGGGGTGTTCTTCGAGCCCAAGACTTACAACGTGAAGGACAGCGACCCGGATTATCGACGGGTGTTCGACGCTGCCTGCGGCAAGCCCGAAGGCCTGGCCGGATTGCCGGCGTTCAAGCCGCGGAGCAAGGCTCCGTTGGTGCTGGCCACCCCGCGCGTGCAGGCGCCGGCGCTGTCGGCGGTCAAGCAGTTGAACCTGCCGAAACCGGTAAAGGTGCTGAAACGGGTAGTGGAAACCGGTACGGCCCATCTCAAAGGGCAGAGCGCACCGTTCACCGAGGAAAAATCGTTCAGCCAGGACAAGGCGTCGGGGCTGCTCTCGGTGCGCACCAAAGGCAGCAATTTCGAGGGGCAGGCGGTGAGCTTTCGCGGCTTGGTCGCGTTGGCCCAGCAAACCGTGTACAGCGGCGAAGCGCCGATGGTGGACAACGTCGGTTTGAATGCCATTGCGTTCAGCGGGGACTGGAAGAACATGCCGGTGGGTGCGCAGCTGGGCTATGTGACCGATGGCAAGATGAGCAACAGCGTGGTCGGCGAGTACGGCAAGCCGCGTCAGGCGTTCGACTGCCGTGTCGAGCAGCAGTTGCCTGCGACCCAGGTCAATGGCCGCTTGAGCGGTCAGGCGAAGAAGCTGCGCTGTGCGCATTTGGAAGACAATCTCAAGCGGGTGGAGACGCTGTATTACCTGGAGGATTACGGGTACTTTTTCCGCGCGGGTGTGGACCCGAACGCGTTCTTTCATGAAGAGCGGGTGTTGAAGGAAGTGGAGTGAGCGGGTTGGATCGTGTTGCGGCCGGACGCGGCTTGCGCCGCTGCTACAGGGGATCGGTTTCCGTAGCAGCGGCGTGAGCCGCGTCAGGATGTGAGCGTGCTTTCTTAGACGCGGAAATGGCTGACCATCATTTGCAACTGATTGCCCAGGCGTGCCAACTCGACGCTTGAGGCGGCCGTTTCTTCACTGGCGGCGGCCGTCTGCTCCGATACATCGCGCACGTTGATGATGCTGCGGCTGATTTCCTCGGCAACCGAGCTTTGCTGTTCGGCTGCAGCTGCAATCTGCTGGTTCATCGCCTGGATGCTGGACACCGTGCGGGTAATGTTCGCAAGCGAAGTGCCGGCGCGGCGTGTCAGCTCGACACTGCTGTCAGTCAGGCCACGGCTGCTCAACATCACACTGGCGACCTGTTGCGTACCCATCTGCAGACCGGCCACCAGACCTTCGATTTCCTCGGTGGATTTCTGCGTACGCTGGGCCAGACCGCGAACCTCATCGGCCACCACGGCAAAGCCACGTCCGGCCTCGCCTGCGCGGGCCGCCTCGATGGCTGCGTTGAGGGCCAACAGGTTAGTCTGCTCGGCGACTGCCTTGATCACGTCCATGACGCTGCCGATCTTGTCGCTTTCCTTTTGCAGAGCATTCATCGCTTCGGTGGAACGACGGACTTCGTCGGCTAGTTTCTCGATCTGCGCGATGGCTTCGCCTACCACCTTGTCACCTTCACGCGCTTCGTCGTCAGCGGTGGTGGCGGCCACCGAGGCCTGTTCGGCGTTGCGCGCCACTTCCTGAACGGTCGCGGTCATCTCGTGCATGGCGGTGGCGACCTGATCGGTTTCGACTTTTTGGTTGTTGACCCCGGCACTGGTCTGTTCGGTGACGGCGGATAATTCTTCGGCAGCGCTGGCGATCTGGGTGACGCTGTCGCGGATGCCGCCGATCAGCTCGCGCAGGGTTGCGCCCATGCGCTGAATGCCTTGTTGCAGCACGCCCAGCTCGTCCTTGCGGGTGACTTGCAGGTTCTGACTCAGGTCGCCGCCGGCAATGCGCTCGACAACTTCCAAGGTCTGCTGCAACGGGCGAGTGATCTGGCGGGTAATGATCCACGCGGCAAGGATCCCGAAGATCAGGGCCAGCAGCGCGGCGCCGATTTGATAGCTGCGCGCTTCGGCGCTTTCGGCATCGCGCCGCTGAATCTGGATCTTGTACAGCTCGTCGCTCAGGCGGACGATTTCAGCGCCTTCCACGGTCATCTCGGCACGCGCCGTAGCGATGTTGGCGATTGCCGCCTTGAAGCCGGCGACTGCAGTGCGGTAGTTGCCCAGCGCGGCGTTGAGTTGCTGGAAGCGGGACTGCTCGGTGGGCAGGCGGGCGGACAGCTGCTGCAGCTCGGCCACGGCGCGGTCCATCTGGGCGAAGGCGGCCTGTTCGGATTTTTCATTGACGTTGCTGGTATAGGCGAGCACGTCGTAGCGCGTCTGCTGGATCAGTTCACGGACGCGGGTAATGGCCTGGAATTCGTCGAAGCGCAGGTCGCCGTCGGGCACTGCAAGCACCGCCTGATTGATCTGGTTGACCAGCTCTGTGGAAGCCGTCGCCGTGGCGGTCATGTTCTGCCGCGCGACATTGCTGGCCTTGTAGCCGTCGCGCATCTGGTTCAGCGACTTCTGATACGCGTCGATCTGCTCGGACTGGGCCTTGAGGCGCTGCAGGTTCTCGGGGCTCTTGAAGCCGTCGATCAAGTTCTTCTGCTGGGTCTCGAAAGCGTCCAGTTGGGTCTGCACGGTTTGCGCAGACGCATCATCGCCGTTGGCGAGCATGTACTGCAGGCGCACGATGCGCAGCTTGGTCAGGCTGTTGTTCAGTTCGGAAATGTCGCTCATCCAGTTGCTGCGCTGGATCAGGCTGCTCAAGCTGGTCCAGCCGGTCAGCGCCAGCAGCGCGGTCAATACCAGCACCAGGCCAAAGCCCAGCGCAAGTTTTCGGGTAACGCTGATATTGCCGAACCAGCCGTTCATAAATGTGCTCCTGACAGTAAAGGATCAGACCTGGACGACCGTCGTTGTGGTTATGGGTGGTCGCCATGAAAAGGTCTTCTTGATCCCCCCATATCGGCACCTCGTCGCAGAGCTGAAACAAAAAGTCGGATCACCGAGGCAAAAAAAAACGGCGCGATCGAGATCGCGCCGTCTGGCTGTTGCGGCCGTTGCATCAAGCGATCGGCTGCGAACTCCACTCACCGTTCACCAGGCGTTGCAGGCCCAGCGGGTTGGCATTGCGCAGCGCTTCGGGCAGCAGCGCGTCCGGGTAGTTCTGGTAGCAGACCGGACGCAGGAAGCGGTCGATCGCCAGGGTGCCGACAGAGGTACCGCGCGCATCCGAGGTGGCTGGGTAAGGGCCGCCGTGGACCATGGCGTCGGACACTTCCACACCAGTCGGGTAGCCGTTGACCAGAATGCGGCCGACTTTCTGTTCCAGCACCGGCACCAGCCATTGGTACTTGACCAGGTCGGTGGCCGGTTCGCCGATCAGGGTGGCGGTCAGCTGTCCGCGCAGCGATTGCAGCGCGGTTTTGAGCTCGGCATCGTCGGCGACTTCGATCACCACGGTGGCCGGGCCGAAGACTTCTTCCTGCAACAGTTCGTCGCCATTGAGCAGCAGGCTCACATCAGCCTTGAACAGTTGCGCCTGAGCCTGTTGGCCTTCCTGCGGGTTACCGGCCAGGTGCGTGATGCCTTCATGGGCCAGCAGGTGTTCGACACCTTTGCTGTAGCTGCGCAGACCACCGGCATTGAGCATGGTTTGCGGCGCCTGGGCAGCCATCTGCGTTTGCAGCTGCTCGAGGAAAGCGCTGAAGGCCGGCGAGCGAACGCCGATCACCAGGCCCGGGTTGGTGCAGAACTGGCCACCGCCCATCACCACGGACGCCGCCAGTTCCTTGGCCACGGTTTCGCCGCGGGTGGCCAAGGCGTCCGGCAGCAGGACGACCGGGTTGATACTGGACATTTCAGCGAACACCGGGATCGGCTGGGCACGCTCGGCGGCCATTTTGCACAGCGCATTGCCGCCGTTCAGCGAGCCGGTGAAGCCGACCGCTTGAATGGCCGGATGCTTGACCAGCGGCTCGCCGACGCCGGCACCGAAGATCATGTTGAACACGCCCTTGGGCATGCCGGTCTTTTCTGCAGCACGGATGATGGCGGTGCCGACCAGATCGGCTGTCGCCATGTGCCCGCTGTGGGCCTTGAATACAACCGGGCAACCCGAGGCCAGCGCGGCGGCGGTGTCGCCACCGGCCGTGGAGAACGCCAGGGGGAAGTTGCTGGCGCCGAACACGGCAACCGGGCCGACGCCGATGCGGTACTGGCGCAGGTCGACGCGCGGCAGCGGCTTGCGGTCGGGCAGGGCGAGGTCGATCCGGGCACCGAGGAAGTCGCCACGGCGCAGTACTTTGGCGAACAGACGCATCTGGCCGCTGGTGCGACCGCGTTCGCCTTGGATGCGGCCGGCAGGCAGGGCGGTTTCCTGGCAGACGACTGCCACGAAATCATCACCCAGCGCATCGAGTTCGTCAGCGATGGCATCGAGGAATTCAGCGCGGCGAGCGGGGCTCAGCTGGCGATATTCCAGGAAAGCATCGTCGGCCGCCTGGCAGGCGGCGTCGACTTCGGCATCGGTGGCTTGGTAGAAGCTATAAGGAAGCGCCTCGCCAGTGGTGGCGTCGACACTCTTGAGTTTGGGCTCGCCACTGGCGCTGCGGTTGCCGCCGATGAAGTTGTGACCGAGGATGTTAGGCATTGTTGTCTCCGTGTCCTGTGGGCGGGTTGTTAACAGACATCATACAACTTGAGCATATACCGGGCAAGTTGCCCCCCGAACCCCCTACTGTAGCAGCGGCGCGAGCCGCGTCGGTGGTTGATGGGGTGAATCAGGTACAACGCAGCAGGGCCGGACGCGGCTTGCGCCGCTGCTACAGAGGCCTGTCGTGATCGATTCGCAACCCCTGTAGCAGCGGCGCAAGCCGCGTCGGCGGTCGATGCGGTGAATCAGGCAGACCGCGGTGAGCCCGGACGCGGCTTGCACCGCTGCTACAGAGGCCTGTCGTGATCGATTCGCAACCCCTGTAGCAGCGGCGCGAGACGCGTCGGTGGTTGAGGCGGTGAATCAGGCAGACCGCGGTGAGCCCGGACGCGGCTTGCGCCGCTGCTACAGAGGCCTGTCGTGGTCGATTCGCAACCCTTGTAGCAGCGGCGCAAGCCGCGTCGGCGGTCTATGCGGTGAATCAGGCTGAACGCGGTAAGCCACCTCGGCATTCGCGCCGAAAGAAAGCAAATAGCCAGCACGCAAGGTAGCGGCGAACAGGGCCTTGGAGGTAAGGTGAGCAATGGTGCATCAATGGCGATCATGCGCGTCGCCCCATGAAGAGAACGAGAGGCCATGCCGCCCATTCCCCTGCTGATCTGCGATGACTCGAACATGGCCCGCAAGCAGCTGCTGCGCGCCCTGCCAGCGGATTGGGACACCACCATCACCCAAGCGGTGAACGGCCGCCAGGCGCTCGAGGCGATTCGCGAGGGCAAGGGCGATGTCATGTTGCTCGACCTGACCATGCCCGACATGGACGGTTATCAAGTCCTGGCAGCACTGCGTGAGCACGGTTTGCGCTGCAAGGTCATCGTCGTCTCCGGCGACGTGCAGGATCAGGCCCTGCGCCGGGTACGCGAACTCGGTGCGCTGGCCTTCATCAAGAAGCCGGCCGAGCCCGACGAGTTGCGCCGAGTCCTGCTCCAGGCCGGCCTGCTGGAAAAGACCACCGGCGGCCCCTTGCGCGGCGGCAGCGACAGCACCATCCACATCGGCTTCATCGACGCTCTGCGCGAGGCCATCAACGTTGCCATGGGCCAGGCTGCTGCCATGCTGGCCAAGGTGCTCGGCGTGTTCATCCACTTGCCCGTACCCAACGTCAACCTGCTCGAAGCCAGCGAGTTGCACATGGTCCTGGCCGACGTGCAGAGTACACAGCCGATCACGGCAATCTGCCAAGGCTTCATCGGCGGCGGCATCGCCGGTGAAGCGATGCTGATCTTCCACGACTGCGACATCGCCGACCTGGCTCGACTGATGAACCGCAGTGCGCTGGACTACTCCGACCAGGAAATGCTTCTGGACCTCTCGTCGGTCATCATCGGCGCCTGCCTCAGCGGCCTGGCCCAGCAGTTGGACGTGATGTTCTCCCAGAGCCATCCGCACCTTCTCGGCGACCACGGGGCGATCGACGACCTGATCGAAGTCGGCAGGCACCGCTGGAAAAAGACCCTGACTGTCGAAATCAGCTACGCGCTGGAAGGCCACTGCATTCATTTCGACTTGCTGTTGCTGTTCACCGAAGACTCGGTGCAGTTGCTGCGCGACAAGCTCGACTACCTGATGAACTGAGCCATGAACAGACCTATCGAACTGGACGAATTTCACTGGCTGCTGGCGATCACGCAGAGCATCGACGTTGGCGTGGTGGTGCTCGACAGCGACTACCAGGTGCAGGTCTGGAACACCTTCATGGAAAACCGCTCCGGCGTGCAACCCAAGGACGCCATCGGCCAGGCCTTCTTCAGCCTGTTCCCGGAGATCGACCGCGAGTGGTTCCGCAAGAAGGTCAGCAGCGTGGTCACCCTCGGCACGCCGGCCTTCACCATCTGGGAACAACGCCCGTACCTGGTGCGCTTCAAGAACTATCAGCCGATCACCGGGCACGAAGCGTTCATGTACCAGAACACCACCATCCTGCCGTTGCGCTCCACCAACAGCGAGATCAAGCACATCTGCGTGGTCATCTACGACGTGACCGACGTGGCCACCAACCGCCGTCAGTTGCAGGCGTCGAACCTGCAACTGCAGAAGCTTTCCAGCACCGATCGCCTGACCGGGTTGTACAACCGTGGTCACTGGGAGGAAGCACTCAAGGTCGAGTACGCACGACACGGGCGCTACGGCCACGCGACCTCGTTGATCATGTTCGACATCGACCACTTCAAACGGGTCAACGACACCTATGGCCACCAGGTGGGCGACCAGGTCATCCAGCGCGTGTCGCAGGTGCTGCGCGCGATGGTCCGTGACTCGGACATTGCCGGACGCTACGGCGGCGAAGAGTTCGCCGTGCTGCTGCCGGACACCGACAAGGCGGGCGGTGCCATATTGGCCGATCGGCTGCGGCTGGCTATCGAAGCCGAAGTGGTCGAGCACGAAAGCGGCCCGGTGCGGTTCACCATCAGTCTGGGCGTCGCCGACCTGGGCTACCCCAGCAACGAGCACCAGCAGCTGATCGAATGGGCCGACCAGGCGCTGTATGCCTCCAAGCGCGGCGGCCGCAATCGCGTGAGCGTCTACGAGCGGCCCTGACGGCGCCGATCAGTCCTTGGTGGCATGCGCCCAGCGATAGTCCAGGCGTGGCGCGCGGACCTTGATCCGGCGCTGGGCCTTGCTGAAAAACGGCTCGTGCACCGGCTCCGGATCCTTCAGGAACACCGTCAGCACCGCACTCAACGCATACAGGCCGGTAAACGCCCATACCACCCCTTCCAGGCCGAAGCTTTCATTGAAGATCGCCACCACCGCAGGCCCCACCCAGGTGGAAGCACCCGCGCCCAGGCTCAACACCGACAGCGCCGCTGCCTTGTTGTGCGGCGCCAGTGCCGGTGCCAGTGCCGACAGCGGCACGAAGCACGCCAGTGTCAGGCCATACAGCGCGCCGAACACCGAGGCCAGCAGGAAGTTATCCGGGAAGGCTTGCGGCATGAAGAAGAACAGCGGCGTGGTGATCGTGCTGCCCACCGCGCCCAGCCAGAGGATGGTATTGCGGTAGCCGATGCGCGTGCTGATGACGCTGGAACCCATGTTGCCGATGATGTTGAACACGAAGACGATGGTCAGCAGCTGCAGCCATTGCTCCAGGGTGAAACCCACCGTGTCCATGAAGTACCCCGGCAGTACCACGAGAAAGCCGAACATCGACGAGGTATTGATGATGCGCACCACACCGGCGAGCGTGACCTTGGGGTGCGACCACATGATGGTGACGTTCTTGGCCATCGACACCAGCGGCTTTTCACCTTCGGGTGCCAGGCGCCGCATGCCGTGGGCCTCACGCATGCCGACCAGACCGATCACGCCGCCAACCACCACCAGCGCGAACGACAGCCAGAACGTCTGCAGCGCACCGATCAGTGGAATGCTCACGCTCGCCACCAATGAACCCAGGGTCGGCAGACCGGCTGCATAGGCCACCCAGAACCAGCCCACGGCCAGGCCCATCTTGCGCGACGGCGTCGCCGCGGCGATCCACACCAGAAATCCGTAGGCGAACAGCGGATAGCCAAAGCCGCGCAGGCCATAGGTCAGCAAGATCATCTGGTAGCTCAGGGTTTCCAGGCCGTAGATCAGGAACAGCACTTCGAACACGCTCCAGATCAACAGCCCGAGCATCATCACCCGTTTCGGGCCCCAGATATTGGACAGGGCACCGGCCAGCCATGACGAGATACCCACGGTGACGCCATACAGCGTGAACACCATGGCGATTTCACCGTCGGGCATGCCGCGGTCGCTGAGAAAAGGGGAGAGGTAGCCGAGTTCGACACCGTCGCCGATCATGAAAATCAACAGGCCGACGAAGCCCCAGAACAGGGGATAGGGAATGCCGATCTTGTCGCACAGGCGAGAGAGGCGGGTGTTCGGAGTGGATTGATTGCTCAATGGTCCGTTCCTTGTGTGCAGCACGGCGCTTGGGCGCGCCGAATGAATGGCCTCGATGAGGTTGAAAGGCAGGCTCGGTCAGGAGCAGGAGAACGCCACGAAGGGGTGGCACAAACGGCAGAGGCGGGCGCATGAGGATCGCCGATGTACGGCGTGCATGGGCCCTTTGATCTGCTTTATTCGAGATTTTCGCGCCGTTTGCTTATTTGTTATCGCATCTGAAACGATTCAGCGCAACCGCATGGCGGCCTGTTGCCTGCGACAACGTGCCCGGTGGTAATGGCCGCAGGCCACGTCTTATGGCGGCTAAGGTGTTGCAAAAAATGACTGAAAAAAAATGCCAGGAATGGCCTCGGGTCATGCCTTCGTCTCAGCATGTGAGAGCATGGCCGCATCCCTGCCAGAAGGGTTGCCGCTGGCCGTGCCAGAGCGTAAACCTTGGGTATCGACCTCGGCAGGAAGTCCCATGTACCCGCTCATTTCCCACGTCGACAGCGACACCTCACTGCCTGACAGCGCCGATGTGGTGATCATCGGTGGCGGCATTGTCGGGGTGTGCACCGCGTTTTTCCTGGCCGAACGGGGCGTGTCGGTGGTGCTGGTGGAAAAAAGTGGCATCGCCCATGAGCAGTCGTCGCGCAACTGGGGCTGGGTGCGCACCATGGGTCGCGATGTGGCCGAGGTGCCGTTGGCTATCGCCAGTCTCAAGCTGTGGGACGGTTGGGCGGCGAAATTGCAGCACGACACCGGCTTCACCCGCTCCGGCATTCTCTATGCCTGCGAATCCGCCGCAGAGCTGGCGGCCAAGGTGACCTGGCTGGATCAGGCGAAACCGCTGGGCATCGAGGCGCGGCTGCTCGACACCGCGCAGATTCAAGCCCGCCTCCAGGCCAAGGTCCCGTCCTCCTGGACCGGCGCGCTGTTCACCGAGAGCGACGGTCGCGCCGAGCCGGACATTGCCACCGCGGCCATCGCCGAAGGCGCCCGAGCACGCGGCGCGAAGCTGTTCGTGCGCTGCGCCGCGCGCAGTGTTGAAACCTCGGGCGGCAAGATCAGCTCCGTAGTTACCGAGCTGGGCGAAATCAAATGCAACAGCGTGGTGCTCGCGGCCGGTGCCTGGTCGAGCCTGTTCTGCGGCAACCTGGGTATCCGTCTGCCGCAACTGCGCGTGCTGGGTTCGGTGATGCGCACGGCGCCGTTACCGGGCGGACCGGAGTGCGCGGTAGCGACCGAAAAAGTCTCCTTCAGAAAGCGTGCCGACGGCGGCTACACCGTCGCCCTGCGCAACGCCAACGTCGCGGCGTTGGTACCGGACAGCTTTCGCTACCTGCCCGACTTCCTGCCCATGGTCAGGGCTCACCACCATGAATACCGCCTGCGCGTGACCCGCCAGAGCTGGCAGGAACTCAACACGCCCAAGCGCTGGAGCAATGCCCAGGCTTCACCGTTCGAGACACAGCGCCTGTATGACCCCAAGCCGGTGGATGCTTACCTCGACCAGGCTTTGAGCATGCTTGCCGAGCAGTTTCCGATCTTCGCCCAGGCCAGGATCGAGCAGCGCTGGGCCGGATTGATCGACGTCACGCCCGATATCGTGCCGGTGATGGACCAGGTGCAGAGCCTGCCCGGTTTCTACTTGGCCACCGGCTTCTCCGGGCACGGTTTCGGTATCGGTCCGGGCGCTGGGCATTTGATGGCGGACCTGATTACCGGCAGCGCGCCTTTGGTCGATCCCGCGCCGTTTCGTTTCGCTCGGTTCGCCCGATGACATTCTCATCTTCAAGCCCCGAGCCGTTGCGCAATGCGGTCCGCTTCCTGGCGCATGGCTTGCACCAGCCGTTGCTGATAAAGCGGGGTCATGCGCACGCTCGGCAGGGCGCAGCTCAGCGCGCCCACGGGGGCTGCGTCGGCGTCCAGAATCGGCACCGCCACGCCGGTGTGCAGCGGCAGTACCCGATCGGCCAGGCCGCAGGCGTAACCCTGTTGGCGCACCTGCTTGAAGGTCGAGCGCAGGGCGCTGTCGCTGATGGCGTATTCACGCAGCAGGCGCGGTGCGTTGTGTTCCAGAATCTGCGCGCGTGCCGCAGTGGGCAGGTGGCTGAGCAATGCCAGCGAGCCCTGGCCGACGCCGCTGAGCACGCGCGCGCCCACGCAATCGGCAAAGCTCTGGGTAGGATTGGCGCCCTCATGCAGTTCCAGGCACAAGGCGTAGTAGCCATCCTGAACGAACAGAAAGAAGCTGTCCTGGAAGGTTTCGCACAGGCGCAGCAGGGCTGGGCGGGCGAGCTCGCGCACGCCGCCGGTGTTGCCGGCCTGGGCACCCAGGCTGAGCAACTGGTAACCCAGGAAGTAAGGCCCGCGCAGCCGTGGCAGGCGCACGAAGCCGTAGGATTTCATCGCCTTGAGCAGCCGATACAGGGTCGCGCGGCTAAGCTGGGTATCGGCGCTGAGTTCTTCGATGGTCGCGCCCGGCGCGCCGCGCGCGGCAATCGCCTGAAGAATGTCGAAGGAGCGGTCCAGCGTTTGCGTGCCCTGGGTTGTGCAGCGCGGCAGACGAGCTGGGGATGAGTCGGTTTGGGGCATGTGTAGCTCTCCCTGGAAACGACAATGGCCGAACCCGCACCGAGCACAAGGCTGGGTCTGGCAGGCACGGCAAGTGCAGTGCAATATCCGGGCCCTCACGGCCCTTCTCACCACGATCCATAGGGATGACAGCAACCGATGCCTGGACCTCGCGTAGTACCTGTACAGGGCGATGAACACCTGCCGGACCGAGTCGATGTGGTGGTGATCGGCGGCGGCATCGTCGGTGCATCCACCGCCTTGGAGCTGGCCGAACGCGGCTTGAAAGTGGCCTTGTGCGAAAAAGGCGGCATTGGCCACGAACAGTCGAGCCGCAACTGGGGCTGGGTGCGCATCTCGCGCCGTGATCCGCGCGAGTTGCCCTTGATGGCCCATGCGCTGAACATCTGGAACGACCTGGCCGCGCGCATCGGCAAGGACGTCGGCTACACCCGCGCCGGCATTCTCTTCACCTGCGCGGATGATCAAAGCTACGCCGAACACGAGCGCTGGAAGGCCAACCTGGACGAGTACCCGGTGCGTGCGCGGATGGTCTCGGGCACCGACTTGGCCGGCTTGCTGCCCGGTGTCGCGCGGCTACCGATCAAGGGCGCGCTGTACACCCCCGACGACGGTCGCGCCGAACCTCAGCAGGCGGCCCCGGCGATTGCCGAAGCGGCCCGGGCCAGGGGCGCGGTGATCCTCACCGAATGCGCGGTGCGCGGCATCGAGCGCGCGGCGGGCCGGGTCAGTGGCGTCATCACCGAGCGTGGCCCGATCGCCTGCACGTCCGTGGTGCTGGCCGGCGGCGCCTGGTCGAGCCTGTTCTGCTCGCCATTGAAGGTGCACCTGCCCCAGCTCAAGGTACTCAATTCAGTGATCCGCACCACGCCGCTGCAGGGTGGTCCGGAAGCCGCCATCTGGGCGATGGATTTTGCCGTGCGCAAGCGTCAGGACGGTGGCTACACGGTTGCCTCTGGCCACGAGAACATTGCTGACATCGTGCCCGACTCCTTTCGCTACGCACGGCAGTTCTGGCCTGCTCTGCAGCAGGAACACAAGTCCCTGTCGTTTCGCCTGGGCCAGCGTTTCTTCCAGGAAGCGGTGCTGCCCAAGCGTTGGGCGCTGGACGAAGCCAGCCCCTTCGAATACCGCCGCGTGCTCGACCCGGTGCCGTCGATCCGCCAGTCCAACCGCGCCCTGGCCAGCCTCACCCACGCCTTTCCGGTGTTCGCCAACGTACGGATTGCGCAGCGCTGGGGCGGCATGATCGATGTCACGCCCGATGCCGTGCCGGTGATCTCGGCCGTGGAGGGAGTACCTGGCTTTTTCATCGCCACCGGATTCTCCGGTCATGGCTTCGGCATCGGCCCGGCGGCCGGGCGGCTGATGGCCAATCTGGTCACCGGCGAAACCCCGATCGTCGACCCGCAAGCGTTCCGTCTCTCGCGCTTCACCGACGGCTCCAACCCACGGCCCATTTCCGGATTCTAGAGCCACCCGTTCACCCGGCAATACCCTTCAGAAGCTCGTCCGAACGAGCCCGGGTCCAGCGTCCCTGACGCTTTCCAGCGCCTGCCACCTGCCCTTTCTTCCTCACAGTGGGAGCTTCAGCATGTCGCAACGCGATGACTCGGATAAAAGCAACGCTCTGTTGAACCCAACCCGCCGCCAGGCGCTGGCCATGGCCATCATCGGTGCTGCGGGAACTCTGCTGCCGTTGGGCCGCAGCAGCCAATCGTTCGCGGCCATGGCCGCGCCGCCGTCCGGGCAGGTGATCATCGGCCTGTCCCAGGAGCCCACGGTGTTCAACCCGCACATGCCGCACATCGAGGTGGATGACGGCATCCACTGGAACGTGTTCGACCCGCTGTTCGGCATTGCGCCCACGGGCGAATTCGTCCCGGCCCTGGCCACTGAAGTGCCAACCGTGGCCAATGGCGGCATCTCCGCCGACGGCCTGCAGTGGAAGATCAAACTGCGCAGCGACGCCAAATGGCACGACGGTCGGCCTTTCACCGCCGATGACGTGAAGTACACCCTGGAACTGATCGTCTCGCCGAATTTCCGCAGCGGCCGCCGCGCGGGGCATGACCTGCTGCGCGACATCACCGTGGTGTCGCCCACCGAAATCCACTGGCGCATGGAGAAGTCCTACGCGCCCTACGCGTCGATTCTGTCGTCCACGTTCATGCTGCCCAAGCACATCCTCTCGGCTGCCGCCGACGTCAACACCGCACCGTTCAACAATGCACCGATCGGTACCGGCCCGTTCAAGTGGGGCACGCGGGTGGCGGGCGATCATATCCAGCTCAAGGCCAACCCGGACTATTACGGCACCAAACCGCAGCTTGAAAGCGTGATCTTCAAGTACATCCCCGACCTCACCGTGCTTTACACCCAGTTCAAGACCGGCGACATCGACGTCACCGCGATGCAGGGCATCACCCCCGACCATTACGAGGAAGCCAAGGACCTGGCCGGACGCACCGTGGTGATCCTGCCGGTGGCCACCATCGAATCGGTAACGCTGAACATGGAGCGCCCGCAGTTCAAGGACCCCGTCGTGCGCCAGGCGCTGTACATGGCCATCGACAAGAAGACCATCATCGACGAGCTGTATTTCGGCCTGGTGCTGCCCACCGAAACCTACATGCCGCAGCAGTCGGCCTACTACAACCCCAACCTGCCCAAGCAAAGCTTCAACATCGAAGCGGCCACTAAACTGCTCGATGACGCGGGCTGGAAACCGGGTGCCGGCGGCATTCGCGAGAAGGACGGGGTGCGCCTGTCGTTCACCAACTCCACCACCGCTGGCAACCAGATCCGTGAACAGGCGCAGCAGTTCATCCAGCAGACCTGGCTGGCCATCGGCGTGGAAATGAAAATCTCCAACCTGCCGCCCGCCGTGATGTGGGGCGAGTACTGGGTGCAGTCCAAATTCGACTCGGTGATCGTCGGCAACAACTTCCTCACCGGGGCCGACCCCGACACCCGCGACTACTTCGGTTCGCAGTCGACCAATGCCAAGGGTGGCGCCGGGCAGAACAACTCGCAGTACGTCAACGCCAAGGTCGACGAACTGCTGGCCCAGGGCGCCTCCATGCAGGACGTCGCCCAGCGCAAGGCGGTGTACGTGCAGGTGCAGGACCTCATCCGCCAGGACCTGCCCATTCTGCCGCTGTTCCAGTACACCTACGTGCGCGGCTACAAATCGGGCCTCAACGGCTTCACCGGCAACATCAACCTGCGCATCGAACCCTGGAACGTCAACACCTGGTCCTGGACCTGAATGCACGCCCACGCCTGGCCGCACGGCCGGGCGTCGTTCGTACCGCAGAGGATCTGACGCATGCCCAACTACATTCTCAACCGCCTGGGGCAGAGCGCCGTGGTGCTGGTGCTGGTTTCGCTGATCGGCTTCATGGTGCTCAACCTGGCCCCCGGCGGGCCCATGTCGCAGTTCGCCCTGAACCCCGGCATGAGCCAGGCCGAGCTGGACCGCATCGCCGAGCAACTGGGCCTGAAGCGGCCGCTGCTGGTGCAGTACATCGACTGGTTCAGCCACCTGTTCGTCGGCGACTGGGGCCACTCGTTTCGCGACGGCCGCCCGGTGCTCAGCGTGATCGCCGGACACCTGCCCGCGACGTTGCTGCTGATGGGCACCTCGACCGTGCTGTCGATCGTCATCGGCACCTGGGTCGGCGTGTTCGGTGCGGTGCGTCGCTATTCGGTGTTCGACACCCTGGCCACGGTGGGTGCGATGGTGGCGCTGTCGATTCCCACCTTCTGGTTCGGTCTGGTGGCGATCTTCTTTTTCTCCCTGCACCTGGGCTGGCTACCGGCCGGCAACATGTACACCATCGGTGACCAATCCCTGGGTGACTACGCCATTCACCTGGTGCTGCCGGTGCTGGTGCTGGCCTTGGTCAACGTGGCGATCTGGAGTCGCTACATGCGCTCCGCCACCCTGGACGTGATCGATCAGGATTTCGTCCGCACCGCCCGCGCCAAGGGCGTGCCCTATCGTCGGGTGCTCACCCACCACGTCATCCGCAACGCGCTGCTGCCGATGATCACCCTGGCCGGGCTGCAGATCCCGACCATTCTCGGTGGCGCGCTGGTCACCGAAACGGTGTTCACCTGGCCCGGCATGGGCCGGCTGTTTCTCGACAGCCTGGGCTACAGCGACTACCCGGTGATCATGGGCATCCTGATGTTTTCGGCGGTGCTGGTGCTGTTGGGCAACCTGCTTGCCGACCTGCTGATAGGCGTCGCCGACCCCCGCGTACGACTGGCCTGAAGGAGTATTGCCGATGACCACTGCCACTCGCTACCTGCCTGCTTCGCCCCGTTGGGCATGGCTGGCCAACCCGACGTTGCGCCGTTTCATGCGCCACAAACTGGCCGTGCTCGGTGTGGTGATGATCACCGTACTGGTGCTGGCCTGCGTGTTCGGCCCCTACCTGCTGCACTACAACGACCTGACCATCGACATCCGCAACCGCTTCGCGCCACCGTTCACCGGCAATCACTACCTGGGCACCGACGCCCTCGGCCGCGACACCGCCGCGCGCCTGCTCAACGCCGGGCGTATCTCGCTGATGGTGGGTTTCTGCGCCATGCTCATCAGCATCGTCATCGGCACCCTGATCGGCGTCATCGCCGGTTACTACCGCGGCTGGGTCGGCGCCGGCCTGATGCGCTTCGTCGATGCGTTCCTGTCTTTTCCCAGCGTGTTCCTGGTACTGGTTCTGGCAGCCTTCACCAAGCCCAGCCCGATGATGATCACCCTGATCATCGCCGTGACCAGCTGGATGGAAATCTCGCGCATCGTCGAGGCTGAAATCCGTTCGCTGCGCGAGCGCGACTTCACCCTGGCCGCACGCATGATCGGCGCCAGCAACCGCTGGATCATGTTCCGCGAACTGATGCCCAACGCCATCGGCCCGATCATCGTCGCGGCCACCCTGACCATCGCCAACGCCATCCTGCTGGAGGCCTACATCAGCTTCCTCGGCTACGGCATCCAGCCGCCCTTGCCCAGCTGGGGCAACATGCTCAACGCCGCCCAGCAGTACCTGGGCAAGGCGCCCTGGCTGGCGATCATTCCCGGGCTGGCCATCACCCTGGCGGTGACCAGCTTCAACTTCATCGGCGACGGCCTGCGCGATGCGCTGGACGGCAGGAGCGACCTTAAATGAACGCAGATGAAAAGATCGCCGTGGCGCACCTCAACGTCGCCTTTCGCAAGGGGGCCGGCTACGTCCCTGTGGTGCACGACATCAACTTCACCATCGGCGCCGGCGAAACCCTCGCCTTGGTGGGTGAGAGCGGTTCAGGCAAGAGTGTCACCAGCCTGGCCATCATGAAACTGCTCGCCGAGGCGCCGAAAACCCGTATCGACGGCAGCGCCATCGTCGCCGACCACCACGGCAAACCCATCGACCTGGTGGCCATGGGCGAGCAGCAGATGCGCCACGTGCGCGGCAATCGGGTGGCGATGATCTTCCAGGAACCGCTCACCTCGCTGAACCCGGTGCACCGCGTGGGCGATCAGATCGCCGAGGCGATCCGCTTCCACCAATCGCTGAGCAAGGCCGACGCCCGTGCGCGTGCGCTGGCACTGCTGGAGCAGGTCGGCATTCCCGAGCCGGTCAAGCGCCTGGATTGTTACCCGCACGAGCTGTCCGGCGGCATGCGCCAGCGGGTGATGATCGCCATCGCCCTGGCCATGGAGCCGGACGTGCTGATCGCCGACGAGCCCACCACGGCGTTGGACGTCACCGTGCAGGCGCAGATTCTCGACCTGCTGCGCAGCCTGCAGAAGAAGAACGGCATGGCCATCCTGTTCATCACCCACAACTTCGGCGTTGTGGCGGAAATCGCCGACCGGGTCATGGTGATGTACGCCGGGCGTATCGTCGAACAGGGCAGCGTCAGCCAGGTGCTGTCTTCGCCGCGCATGCCCTACACCCGCGGCCTGCTGGCCGCCGTGCCGCGCTTCGAACAGGCCGGGCTGGCGCAGGGTGAGCTGGGCACCATCGCCGGCTTCGTCCCCGACCCCAGCTCGCCGCCCAGCGGCTGCGCGTTCCACCCGCGCTGCGCCTACAGCATCGCCGGCCGCTGCGACAGCCAGGCGCCCGATCTCGAAGAAATCGAACTGGGGCATGACCTGCGCTGCGTGCGCTGGCGCGAACTGCCCGTCGAACACGGAGGTGCACGATGAAAGAACGTCCCCTGATCGACGTCGTCGGCCTGAAAAAACACTTCCCTGTGCGCAAGACGTTTCTCGCCAGCCGCCGCGACCGCGACGACAACCTGGTCCGCGCCGTGGATGGCGTCGACCTGAGCATCGCCCGTGGCGAAGTGCTCGGCCTGGTGGGCGAAAGTGGCTCGGGCAAGAGCACCCTGGGCCGCAGCCTGATGATGCTCGACCCACCTACCGACGGGCACATCGTCTTCGACAACACCGAGATCACGCCCTTCAACGACCGCCTGCTCAAACCCTATCGCAAGCGCATGCAGATGATCTTCCAGGACCCCTACGGCTCCCTCAATCCGCGCATGAGCGTCGGTGAAATCCTCGCCATGCCCCTGCGTTTCCACAACCCCGAACTGGATGCCGCCGGGCGCCGCGAAAAGGCCGGGCAGGCCCTGGAAACCGTCGGCCTCGCGGCGCAGTACCTGGACCGCTACCCCCACGAATTCTCCGGCGGCCAACGCCAGCGCATCGGCATCGCCCGCGCCCTGACCCTGGAACCGGAATTCATCATGGCCGACGAACCGGTGTCCGCCCTCGACGTATCGGTCCAGGCCCAGGTGCTCAACCTGTTCGCGCGCATCCGCCGACAGATGAACCTGACCATGCTGTTCGTCACCCACGACCTGGCCGTGGTTGGCCACATCGCCGACCGCGTCGCCGTGATGTACTTGGGCCGCATCGTCGAAATCGCGCCCACGCGAGAGCTGTTCAGCAACCCGCGCCATCCGTACACGGAAGCACTGATGTCGGCGATCCCCATGCCCGAACCGGGGCAGCGGCGACAGCGGATCGTGCTGCAGGGCGATATCCCAAGCCCTATTTCACCGCCTTCGGGATGTGCGTTTCGCACCCGCTGCCCGTACGTGCTGCCCGCCTGCGCACAGGAGCGGCCACTGTTGAGGGAGGTGGGGGTGGCGCATGGGGTGGCGTGTATTCGGGATGATTTGGAGTTGGTTTCGCCGCTCACCGATCACGCTAGCCCGAGCGCCTCGACGACATCGCTGGCCAGCACCACCTCGGCGTACTCGCTACCGAGTATCGCCAACGTCAGATCATGAACGGTGCCCGCATCCCACACGGTCCCATCTGCCCCCGTCACGGGTACCGCCGTTGTGGCGTCCGAGGGGAGGGTGATGCTGTAACCCAGCGCCTTTCCTGCGCGAACGGTGGCATCCATGCTGTTGTGGATAACCACGCCCGTCAGCACGAAACGCGTCACCTGCATGGCCTTGAGCACGGCATCCAACTCGGTGCCAATGAACGCACAGTTCTGCTGTTTGGTGATCACCGGTTCACCATCCAAGGGGGCAACTTCCCGCTTGATGCCATTCCACGGCCCGTGAGTGTGGTACGTCGATGTGGGCGTTGGTTCATCGTGCTTCACGTGCATCACCGGCCAGCCATTCGTACGCCAAAGCTGCAGCAGCCGCTGAATGGTTTCCAGGTAGCCAGGGTTGCTTTTGCCATTCCACTTCGGCTGGTCGATGGCGTCTTGCACGTCGAGGATGATGAGAGGGATCGGGTTGGGCTGGTCGCTCATGGGAGGCCGTTTTATCGGAAAAGAATGGGGTCAGTGTGCGGTAAGGGGCAGGTGGCTTCAATGGGCGGTGGGAAATGTGGGGGCGTGGCAGGCGTATCTGAAACAGCTATGATCTTCAGCGCCGCAGGCCTGTGCACGCGCGAGTGATCCTCGGGGTGTGGATCCCGTGCGCCGCATCATTTCCATGAGGAAAGCCAATGAGCGAGAACAAGACCGCTATCGGCATCGACTGGGTTGACCCTGACGATGCTCCGGAGCTGACCGACGCCTTTTTCGAGCGCGCCGACGAGTACGAAGGTACTCCAGTGATCCGCCGTGGCCGGCCCAAGGCTGGCATCGTGCGTGAGCGTATTTCGATCCGCATCGAACCTGCCGTGCTCGCTGAATTCCGAGCCTCCGGGCCCGGTTGGCAAATCCGCATGAATGCGGCGTTGGCGGACTGGCTCAAGACTCATGACCCTTCGGATGTGCAGAGTTAACGGCGGGTTTTCGTCGTGAACGTCGCGGCCATGCCCAGCTTCTTACGGATGAACGCGCGGTTCTGCTGCTTCGTTCAGGACGCCTTTCCCCGGCTCTACCGGAACAGACAACCGTTCAAACAGCGGCCTCATCACCTGCCCCGGAGAGGGGATGGGATTGGACAACGGCTGATCATGCGCGATGTTTTCCTGCGTCCTGACGCCAATCACGATGCTGTGGTCAGGCTGCTCCTGTGCATAGGCCGTGTAACCGTTATCCAACGGGTGGATTCTCTCACCGGGTAGCACACCGGGGTAATTCGGGGCGGGGTGAAAATCGGCGATCACGGCAGTTGTTCTGATCGCCGATAGCACCCAAGGCTGATAGCTGTCAGTGAAGAACGAATAGCACGCAACCAGCACCATGCCAGCTGCAATAGCGCCTCCGGAGTGGAACAACGCCATAGCCGGATTGAACTGAGGAGAGTAATTAACGCCGAAGATTTTCAGGAATGAGGCACCCATCTGAATAGCCGCAAAAACAACCACCGCAATACCTGTGACTGCAAGCAGCAGCAGTCCACCAAGGAACAGCAAAAACGCCACCACCGCCATCCACGCCGGTATATAGAACAGCAACGCCAGCAGGCCAACCGTCAGATCAAAAGACTGCGGCGGCAAGCCCAATGCTTCGGAAACTGCAAAGCGCGATAACCCGGTTGCGACCAGCAGTGCTAACAAGTGCAACAGAACGATAGGCGTTTTGTACAACGGCTTATGCCATTTCTTACGCATCCAGCGGGCCACTGGCAGACACCACATGATGAAGCCCGCAATCATGAAGCCGGCAGCGATCATGCTGGTTACATCCAAAGCGGCAGTGCCCCAGCTTCTGGACAGTAACAAACCCAAGCAGACTAGAACTATCGAAACCATATAAAGCCGATGTGCCACTGAAGTGGCCGCGTACTTGTCCTTCAACCATTGCATATCTGTACCTGGAACCTTACCCGGGGGATCGATGACGATTGAGTCACAGGACATGGCCAGCTGTTGGCCACCCTTTCCGATGCGGCTGGAGGTGTTTTGTCCTGCCAGGCCAGCAAAGGGGGGGGCATCCTAACAGGGCTGTTTTCCAAGAGAAGGCCGGGGCAATAACTCGAAACCGAAATGGTGTGACGTGGTAATTCCCCAAGTTCATGCTGGTGCTATCCGAAGGTCATTACACAAGGAGCCCCATGACCCTACGAAATCTCCGGCTCGACCATCTTTGCCTCACCCTGCCAGATGGGCGCCTGCTGCTGGACAACCTCAATCACGGCTTCCATGCCAAAGCCACCGGCATCGTTGGCGCCAATGGCAGTGGTAAATCCCTGCTCGGTCAGTTGCTGGCCGACGAGCGTGCGCCTAGCAGTGGCTGCGTCCGTTGCGAGGGGCATGTCCATCTCGTCTCGCAGTTGCTCGAACCAGAGCGCTTTCCTACCGTGGCGGCACTTGCGGGCGTCGAACACATCCTGCGAGCGTTGCAACGGATTGCGGAGGGCAGTCTCGACGATCACGACCATACGCTCGCGATGGGCCACTGGGATTGCGCAGCACGTCTTTCCGCCGAACTGGACCTGAACGGTCTGGGTCACCTGTCCGCCGACACACCGACGTACACCCTCAGTGGTGGCGAGCGCCAGCGCGTGGCACTGCTCGGCGCCTGGCTATCCACCGCCGATTGGCTGATCCTCGACGAGCCTAGCAACCATCTTGACCGTGACCAACAGCAGAAGCTGGCGCAGCAAATCCAGCGCTGGCCGAATGGACTGGTGATGATCAGCCACGATCGCGCCCTGCTTGAGCTCATGAACGAAATCGTCGAACTGTCGCCCATCGGTCTTGCAGTTTACGGCGGCAACTACAGCCATTACGTCGCCGCCCGTGAGCAGGAGCAGCACGCCTTCCAGGCGACCTTGCAAAGCGAACGCACCCAAGCCAAACGCGAGCAGCGGGAAATGGCCGTGCAGATGGAGCGTCAGCAACGGCGCAATGCCCGCGGCGATCGTAACGCCCGTGATGGCAGCCAGACCAAGCTGATCACCAACGCGCAGAAAGAACGCAGCGAGAACAGCCAGGGCAAATTACTCCTCACGCAACAGCTCGCACGCGACCAGCAACTACAACGTATTGCCGATGCACGTGCGCGCTGCGCCACGGATGTCCAGCGCATCATGCTGCCTCCGGAAACCGTCGTGCCCAATGGCAAACTAGTACTGCAACTCAATGAGCTGACATTGCCATTCGGCCACGCCGCGCCGATCGATTTGACCCTCACCGGGCCCCTGCGCGTCGCAGTCAGGGGCGCTAACGGCAGCGGGAAGTCGACTTTGCTTCAGGTCATCAGCGGCCGTCTGCCCGCACGCGCAGGCGAGGTCATTTGCAATGTGGAGTTAGGTTGGCTGGACCAACACGCCGGGCTCGAACACCCGCAACGCACTGCGGTGCAGTGGCTTTACGAAAGCAACCCGGAACTGCCCGAAGCCGAAGCCAGGACCCGCCTGGCGCAATTGGGCATCGACGCCGACCGCGTGCAGCTGCAGACCTCACAGCTCAGCGGCGGAGAGCGTCTCAAGATAGCGCTGGCGGGGCTGCTGCACGCGCAACGGCCACCCCAGCTCTTGTTGCTGGACGAGCCCGACAACCACCTAGACCTGCCTAGCAGGCTGGCGCTGGAGCAGATGCTTGGTCAATACCAAGGTGCGCTAGTGGTTGTATCCCATGACGACGCCTTCATCGACGCGCTGGGCGTGGACCAGGAGTTGCTCCTGCATCATCCACGCCCATAAACATCACCCTTTAGAAATCCACCGTGCCGGAAAACTTCACCAGCCGTGGCTCGCCCTGGGTCAGGTAGCCGCCGTTGGCTGAGGCCCAGTAGTTCTTGTCGGTGATGTTCTCCACGTTCATGCGCAGGGTGACGGCCTTGCGCTCGACCTTGAAGGTGTAACGCGCGCCTGCGTCGAAGCGGTTCCAGGTGGGCAGGCTCAGGGTGTTCGCCTGGTCGGCATACTGCCCGCCGGTGCGCAGGGCACGGGCGTTGAGTGCCAGGCCGTTCAGCCCCGGCACGTCCCAGTCCACCGTTGCATTGAGCTGGAACGTCGGCACGCCGATAGCGTGGTTGCCGTCGTTCAAGCCGCCCGCTGTGTCCTCAAGTTCAGACTGCAGGCGCGTACCGCCGGCCATCAAGCGCAAGCCTTCCACCGGCTCGCCGAACACACTCAACTCCACCCCGCGGTTGACCTGCTTGCCATCGCGTACGTACACATCGACGGTACCGCCACCGGGCGCTGCAAAGCTCTGCGTGAAACCATCGGTTGGGCGCTCGATACGGAACGCCGCCAGCGTGGCACCCCACGATTGCTTGTCCAGCTTGATCCCTGCTTCCACCTGCTTGGTGCGCCCCGGCGGAAAGGCCTCACCCACGTTGACGACCTGGCCCGACGCCGTAGGCCCCGCCGACAACCCTTCGATACGGTTGGCAAACAGCGATACCGATTCAACCGGCTTGTAGACGATGCCATACACCGGCGTGGTGATCGCCTCGTCGTACATGGAAGTGCGCGAGCCGCCGACACCTGTGGTCGACTCATAGGCATAGTTCTGCACCAGCAATTGCTGGCGCCGCAGGCCGGCCGTCACCAGTACCTTATCGTCAAAGAAACCCAAAGTATCCGACACCGCCAGGCTGCGGTTGCGCGTCTTGCCGGTGATGCCCGGATCGCTCATGTCACCGGCCGCGAAGCTCACCGCAGTCGGCTTCGCCAAGGAGGCGGTGTTGTAGATATTGGTGGTACCCGTGGACTGATAGAACTCATAGGCATTGCGCTGCTCGGTCCAGATGCTCGACGCGCCCAGGCTGATCTGATGGCTGACCGGCCCGGTCTGCAGGTTGCCGTTGATCCCGGTCATGAACGTGGCATTGTCTTCGTCGTGCGGAATCTTCGACCCGCCGATGGTCGCCGCACCCGTGCTCGAATCCGTCAGCACCGGCGTGCCGTACACACCGTTCTCACGCGTGTGCTTCGCGCCACCCGCCACGTAGGCCGTCCAGTCCTCGTTGAGATCCCACTCGCCACGCAACATGCCGAAGGTGTCTTCTGTCTGGCTGTAGGTCCAATCCTGACCGTAGTTGTGGCTGGCATCCGGCGCCCGTGGAATGCTCGTGATCGTGCCTAAGCGCACCGAGTTGCGCAGGTTGTTGATGCGCTGTTTCTGATAACCAAAATCGCCGGACAGTCGGAAGTTGTCACCCCGATAATCCAGCCCCAGCGTAAACAGCTTGGTGCGCTGCGATTCGTCGTCGATCGCCGTATCACCCTCGCGCTGCGCCAGGTTCACCCGCGCACCGAAACGGTTGTCCTCGCCGAACCGCTGGCCCAGGTCCAGGTGCTCGCCCACGCGGCCATCCGTGCTGATGTCTTGCGTGTAGCGACGGATAGGCTCATCACCTGCCCGCTTGGGTACCAGGTTCACACTGCCGCCCAGCCCGGTCCCCGTCGGGCTCACGCCATTGATGAACGCGTTCGGCCCCTTGAACACCTCGACCCGCTCTACCGCATCGGTGGAAATGATCTGCCGCGGCAACACCCCATACAACCCGTTGTAGGAAATGTCATCACTGGACAGCGGCAAACCACGAATCACGAACACCTGCGCCTGGTTGCCGAAACCGAACGACTGACGCACCGACGGATCATTGAGCAACACATCGCCCACGTCCTCCGCCTGCTGATCTTCGATCAGCTTCGACGTGTAGCTGGTCAGCGTGAACGGCACATCCATGTTGTCCTGGTTACCCAGTACACCCATCTGCCCACCGCGCGCGACTTGGCCACCGGCAAACACATCGGGTGAAGCGCCCTTGGTGGTTCTGTTGGTTTGCGCGTCGATCGACGTGGCATCGAGCACGAGAGCGTCCGCCGCGTGGGCGCCGATGCTCACAGAGCAGCACAGCGCCAGAAGAGTAGGGCGAGAAGGAAAACGAAGGACCATGGAAGGAATTCCGACGAAGATAGAGGTTAAGGGGCGCCTTCCTGGCAGGTGCGAATGAATCTCAGTCGAATATCCTAGCAAGAGTTTCACGAAGCGTTAACGATTTTTTAAGGGATTTTTCACACGGCACTATGACGGTGCAGCGGAGGGGCAACGTCTAAAGAATGGCAAAGGGCTACCGATAGTTAGTTCAGTGATGGTGTTTCTACCTTTGTCTGGGAAATGGAATTCAAATGAGTCAGCAAGACGACCTGCTCGACGAGCCCATAGCGCCGCGACCACGCGTTCAACAACGTGTGCATCCGGGGTGGTGGTGTTGGCTGTTGGTGCCAGTGGTAGCGGTGGGGATGAACTGGTCGCGGATTGCGGCGTATCTGGAGCCGGCGCGCACGGCTGCGCTACCTCAACCGGTTGAGCGGTTGGAACGGCCAGTTGTTGAGCCTGCGCCTGTATCTGCGCCCGTTGTGCAAGCAGTGGCTCCAGCTGCGCCAAAAAGCTTGCAGGAGTGCATGGGCGGGGACAATGCGATTACTGATCAGACGTTGCGCTGTCGGTATGGCGATGCGCCCAGGCCTGCGCGGGAGGAACGGGCCGTGCAGGGGATGGTGTCGGCGCAGTATCTGGCGGAGTACAAGGCGGGGCAGGGTACTCAGCCGGTTCGGCGTGGTGGTAGCAGCAGTAGCTCTGAGTCGCACCAAATACTCGGTTGGGACAGGAAGAATTCATACACCGCTTCATGGAGTGTCAGCGATAACCGGGTGGATTACGGTAGCGTGTGCAGGGGTTACCGAGGTGGGTCGATTGAATACAGGGAGTGCAGGAAGGAGGCGAAGGAGGCAGTGAGTCCTCCGCCAACTATCTGCTCGTCTCGGTAAGCAAAGTCACAGCATGATTGAGCGCGCAACACAGCTTCTGATTGGCATCGTCCGTTTCAGCGGCAAGTACAGATGCAGTGTCCAGCAATTGGGTGGCGCATTGAAGGAACTGGTAAACAGCGAGACTTGGTTGACCATTCACGGCTGGCGACTTACGTATGTGATGGGAGATCTGCCAGCACTCGCCGTCAAACGAGTAGGTGGAAGCTATTCATGGGTTGACGGACCGGTCACATACGAACCCCGCACAAAGCCTTTACCCGCGCTCGGTCAGTAGATAAGGTGACCGGCATAGCAATGGAAGGTCGCGGTATCACAGGGATGGTCCTCAATATGCGTTGCTGCCGCAGCGTTACAGTGCACCTACCCTATTCACAGTCATTATTTGATTCGGATGGTACCTGTCAAGACTGGTGCCAGAGGGAGTTTGGTGCATGAATGAGTTGGTTGAGGCCTTGCTGGCCGCCGTCCCCCCCGATGGCTCCAGTATTGGAAACCAGTCGTTGTTAGAGCAACTCAGGATTCGGTTTCCACTTCTAAGAGATGAGTTTTATTGGCAAACGCGTGACGCCCTGATAGGACAGGGGGTATTGCGGGCCGGTAAAGGTCGTGGCGGCTCTGTACGGCGTACTGATATTGAGGTTCCACCGGCAAGTGATTGGGTTCAATTCCTACGTAGCTATGGGCCGTCATCGAGCAATCTGGCCATGTTCGACGAGTACGTTTCGAGGGCGTTGGCACAGGCAGGAGTAAAGCCGATAAGCCTATCGACACCTCTATTAGAGGACATGGTGCGGCACATTGAATCCAAGGCTCTAGGATCTATTTTGATAGCTGGAACTGCTGGTGATGGTAAGACGTACCATTGCCGTGCCCTGTGGGAGCGTATTGGCGGGGACCCCAAGGCTTGGGCAGCCAAGGGCAACGTGAAAGAGTTACACCTCGCGGATGGTCGCTTGGCTGTCTTTATCAAGGATCTTTCCGAGCTCAATGGCGAGGAGAGCGATCTGCCATTGCGGCGACTGGAACGATCGGTACTAGAAGGCGATGATTCTGAGGTAGTGATTCTTGCCGCAAACCATGGCCAAATTCTTGATCGTCTACGTGATTTAGGACGTCGCCAAGAGCGTGATCACCCACTTCGCAAGCCGCTGCAAGAGCGCTTCTTACAGGCCGGGCCAGCACCAGAGCGCCTGACTGTGTTCGATCTTAGTCGCTCGACTAGCCGCAAAACGTTAGATGAGGTGGCTACGGCTGTGGCGGGGCATCCCGAGTGGGACAATTGCAAACGCTGCGCACTTCAGGCCGACGGTAAAGTTTGTCCCATCGACGAGAATCGCCGCAGGCTTTTGGGTGAGGCGGATGGTAGACAGCTCTCTCGTCGCTTGGGCGATTTGGTTGAAATCGCCAGGCACAATGGGCTGCATCTACCTATACGCGACTTACTTGCGCTTTGTTCAAATATGATCCTCGGTTGCTCCGATGCCAAGCTGGCCAAGGACAACCTGCTGACCTGTGCTGATGTCGCTAAGATCCAGGAAGGAGGCAATCTTGGGGCGGCTAGTGTCTATGCCAACGCGTTCGGAGCCAATCTCCTTAAGCGCAGAACCTCTGACCGGCCCATCTTCAAGGCGATGTCCAGCTTTGGCGTGGGCGATGAGTCCACCAATGCTGCAGATGGGTTGCTGGTTTATGGGAAGGATGATTTGCGGCTGCAAGCCGACTTCGACCGTTTGGTCGCGATCGATCCTATCTATGGGGCCACGACTGCCTTCCACGCTTCCCAGAATTCTTATTTGGAAGGGTATGAGTGGGCACGCTTGGAAGGAGAAGCGGCTGAGTTCCTTGCGATGCTTGAAGACCAGCGACGTAGGCTCTTCTTCACACTTCCGGATGGGGAAATAGGTTATTCGCATTGGTCGATGACCGCATTCTGCTTTGCTGGAGACTACTTAGAAATCATAGAAGCGCTCAAGGCTCAGAAGCCCGTTAGCGAGATAGTCCGCGGACGCCTTGCTAAGGGCCTTAACCGCGTATTAACAGGTCTCCTTCTCGAAAACGAAGATCGTATTTTCATCGCTAGTTCGGGCGGTTTCACTCAAAGCCGAGTCAGCGTGCTTTGTGACCACGAGACGCTCTCCCGCAGGCAGGGCGGCGTAGGTATGGCGATCAAGCTTGTCGAGGATACGGGCCGCCCTCGACTCGACGTTTCGATCGCTGCGGGCCCGGGCAATTCGGTTGCTTTCGACTTGACCCCTATCCGTCATGAGTTTCTCTCGCGTGTGGCTGAGGGGGCTTTGCCAGCGAGCTTCTCCAATGAGTGCCTCGAAGATCTGCTGGCTTTCAAGGCGAAGCTCTTGCGGAAGGCCGAGATCGTCAAGAAAGCCAGTCTAGCAGGAGATGATGATGAAGTAGGTAGTGAGACCGCCATGCTGACACTCAACTTCATCGATATTGAGCCAGGTGGTCGCGGCTTTTCACGCCCTGTGACGGTGAGGATTTCGGAATGAGTGGAATAATCAAGAGGCCTGAGATTAAAAGCGTCGATTTTTGCGTCGACGAGAACATTTGGGGTCATCGCCTTTATGACGAGCAGCTTCCTCACCTGACTGTTCTAGAGTTCTTGGGCGTACTCGGCTCTAACTTGGATCAGCCGCTCAGGCCTCACCAGGATCAGGGCGGCTCAGTTATGTTCAAGCCGCAGCGGCAAGTCCGTTTGCGTGGGTTACTGTTCAACAACCCATACGTCGAATCGATTGCCGAGAACGCCGCATCTGATGAGGAGAAATGGAAGCAGTGGTTTGAGCGCTTTAAACAGGGGGCCACAGGTAATGGTGATGAAGACATGACTTATCTGCGCCGCTCATTCACTAGCTTTGATGACTTCGCAAAGGCTATCGAACTGCTGCGTTCCTCGTCATTCGAGTCTCGCAGTAACAAGCGCTGGAGTTCCAAGTTCGTCTTTCCTTTCGGCCCAGACGCTCTTTATGAGGACTTGGCGATCAATGCAAAAGGAAATATGAGCAACGATCGTCGCTTCTTTGCTCGTACAGGCGAGCTGCTCTATCTCATGCTCACACGGGCTAAGCGTGGAGCGGAGCTCGGTGACAGCCTTGCCAAGCGCCTATTCGATAACGAAGCAACGATGAATCGTTTGGTTAGGGCTCTGCAAGGTACGCCGCAGGGTGTCGAAGAGCCCCGGCTTTCGGGTTATCTACCCGAAATTGCCAATAATCGGTTCGATCAAATCTGCGACGACTGGTTGTCGATCTTGGACAGGGATATGCCGATCTATGATGCATTGGAGCATTTGATCGCGATCACTGGCCTGAACATGCTGCTCTATTTCTTGGAACGAGCTAAGCGGGTTGCTGGTGATGACGATCCGGTCGAGATTATCTGCGAAATCGTCTCCAAGGAGCGAACGAAGGTGCGAGCGCTTTCTGGCGATAGCTATCAATTCAATCAAGGGCTGCCAGCAAAGGCGGTGCGGGCTCATGTTGAGTCGATCCGGTTGAATGTTGAATGGGCTGCAGCTGAGTCTGCAGAGTTTCCGGATGCTGAGCGTGTAAAAATCATGCGTGACCGCTTCCAGTGGCCGCCGACTGATGGCGGCGACGACGAGGACTCCACCGATAAGAGTCCAGATGAGTTGGTTACCAAACTGGCTGATAATGCTTTGGCACGCCATCAGCAGCATGTTGGCAAAATTCATGCGTCATGGTCGCGTGCTATCGGGCTCAGCTCACGCAGACTATCGAGACGCACCCGCTATGCGCCGAACGATAGGTTACTCAAGTCGATTGTGGTTTCCATCGTGGAAGACAGGATGCAGTTCGATGAGTTTCTCGCCGAAGCCAAGTGCCGATATGGCCTGGTAATTGGTGACGCAGAGGGTGCGCGTTTAGTCAGCGCCAAGTTAGTAGACCAAGAAGAACTCAGCGAGAACCGAAACAATCTTGAGGCCCGTCTCGTCAGCTTGGGCTTGGTTCGCAGGCTTTCTGACTCCTGCTCATTTGTAGAAAACCCGTTTGCGTTTCAGGGAGAAGCGGCATGCTGACTGATCGCATTATTGGGCGTGTCGGCGCGAATATTCTCGCCCAACGCATATCTAATCCTGGCCAGTCTGGTGATTTGGCTGCGCTCTTCAGGCTAGACAAGCTTTCATCCAGTCAGATCGGGGCAGTCGCACGAGCCATCCTTGCCAATCCGGACCTGCTTGCCCGGGTAGAACTCATGATTCCGGAGGCCTTGGTAGAAGGCCAAGGCCTACCGTCTGACATTCTGATTCCACATAACGCAGGCTATGTGCGCAATAACGCTTTGACCGCCAAAGCGGCGATCCTGACTGCCAATGGGAACGAGCACAACCTCGCGGACACATTGGGTCATGTCATGGCCATTGGCGCCAAAGAGATGAGGGCTGACCCTGATCCGTGGGTCGAGGCCACGCTTCATTCGGGCGGTATTGCACCAGTCCTCGACGACCGATCGGTGTTCCATTCAGCCCTAGCCGGATTGTTAGCATCCTCGGAACTTTCGTTAGTGCAGCTTGGCGAGTTTTGTTCTGCAATTGTCGAGGCTATCGCCACGCACGGGCTGCCCATCCGTGATGCGGTTGGTTACGCCTTACCATGCGCGGGACTCCCCAGAGACAGCGCCTTCTTCTCGAATGCCAAAACTTTCTCAGCATCGCGTAAACCATGGCACAAGGCTTTCACCAAACTCTTTGCTCAGCGTGCGCCGCTGCTTAAAAAACTCCGCCAGAATGGCCAGCCTCTTGACTCGGAGGAAATTACTGAGCGAGTCGAGGCGAATACTGCAGAAATTTCGGAAGGGGCCCGCCAAGCCCTTGATGCATTCGTCGCAGCTCCTGCTGGAGATCAGGAGGCATCCGATGCCCTCGCCCAATTCGAGTGGGAAAGCGATGGCGTTTATCTTGCCTTTGACAAACCGAAAGAAAAGCAATTTGGCTTAGCAGAGTCCACGATCCGTTTCTTCGATCATGAGTGTGATCAGGAGGACTCACTCAATGCCGAGGGTCGCAAGCTATTGGAGGACTTGAAGGGGCGTGAGCGTCGCTCTGACTTCACGGAGGAGGACGAAGAATTTTTCGTTAAGCAGCGAAGGCTCTTGGAGCAAGACAGCAAACTTTGCTCGCGCTGGGAAAAAGCTCTCTATGGCAAGCCCATTGACTGCAATGACTTCTTCGAAGGCTTCGCTCGAGTGGTTAATAGCTTGCATGCCGGCCTGCGTGATTCGGAAGGAGAGCGGATCCTACGTTTCACTGTGACCAAAGGCCGTAAGGAGTGGCGCGAGCGATTCAACTACGACGCCGGCAGCTACTTCTCGGCTATGTACCGCGGTTTAAAGGAGCTCATGGGCTCCAAGGTAGAATGGAAGGTAGAGCGGTTGGGCAATGCAAACTTACCCGATCCCCTCTTCGACTATGAGGCCTTCTTCGCTAAGGAGAAGGAGCTTCGCAATGATAAGAAGAGCAAGGTTCGTCCGAATCCGTCGCTATCGCGCCTAGCCCTGCAGATCAAGTTTGACGTTGCCTTGATCCAGATCGCTAAGGACAAAGAGACAGTGTTAGCTAAAACGCAGCTCCTTTGGAGCTACAAGCCCATGTCAATTGGCCTGTCGATGGTCGCAGACATGGGCCGCCTCTTGGAGAAGGGCGGGGTAGGTTGTACCGAAGTCCCCCGCAAGTTAGTAAGCAAGAAGGGTGGGGTACAAAACGTCTCGTTGCTCGACACTGGGACGCTGGAGGCGACTTACTCGACTGATGCGGGGTCACTGGTTTCTTCGGCCAGCAAGCTCCAAAGCCTGCGCCATGTGATTAAGACCCGGATCAAAGAGCTCGCCGAGCAAGGTAGGCTGACGGCTCATCAGCAGAGCGAGGTAAAGGTATCGTGGGATAAGTTCGAGGAGGATTACATCAAGGCAATGGAGGACTTCGTCACGACTGGGCTACATGGCGATGCCGTGATGCGTCAAGCGGAGTCTTACGCCGAACTGTTGAACACCTTGATGGTAAATGCTCGTGGTGATGTGTGTCGCTCGCGGCTGGTCGCTGAAATACTATCGGTCGGGACGGTGCGTGTTGCCGGCGAGAACCCAGCAGTTATCATCCCGCCTTGGCATCCAGAACGAATGAAGGCTCTTGCGGTAAAGACGCGACGCGTTGCCGGTTTCGCTACACACTTGCTCTCAAGCGCTAGCATTCTCTATGGTGACCGCGAGATTTTTATGCGGGAACTTACCGACGAGATCGCTCATCCGTTCTATCCAGAGATTGCGGTTCTCAATCGGGGCGGCGCTTTGACGCTTGTCTCCGAGAGCAGCACGGTTAACGGATATAGTCTTTTGGAGTCACCGACGCGTGGCGCTCAGGAAGCCATGACCGATGTCGATCCAACGGCTGCAGCCAAACAGGCGCGCGAGCTCTTGGAGCGTTATGTTGGGCTGCAGCCCCACGAGGCAAGCAACCTTAGCGTTGTGCTTTATAACGCAGATGCAGCTGAGTTGCCGCTGGCCACAGTGCGCGAACTCTCCTCTATACAAGAGGATGGCAAGCTCCACTGCAGCGTTTCGGTACGTCATTCAGATCCAGGAAAGCTGCGGCGAATCTATGGCGAACTGGTCAACAAGGCTGGTGACGATCCTGATCTGCCAGTAGTCAGCGAAACCAGCGAAAACTTCATCTCGAAGCTGCGTATTTCTGTAATGCCCCTCTCGGCGACTCCAAGAGAGAGTGCGCTGGGTTTTAAGGCTTTCGATGTGGCTTTCCTGCATGACGTGGTCGCGCGCGAGGCCCAAACAGAATGGCTCCCAGTGCAGTGGACCAACGATCGGCCGAACTTAGATCATGCGCCTTCCCGCTGGTCTTACCGGAGCGTGTCAGGTGAGAACGAGCTGAAGTCGACCACATTCCTAGTTTGCCCATGGCAAACGGCATCAGGTTGGGCGTACGTGTCGGCTGTCGCCGCAGTTTGCCGGCAGACGGACGCTATGCCAGGGGAGCGATTCCTGCCTGCACGCCGCATTTCCCTTCAAAGCCCAGCTCTGGCTGAAATAATCAAGGACGCTCACGAGCTGGCCGAATGGGTAGCCACCTACGACGAGCTTCTCGACAAGCGCCAGCTTCAGCACAACGACATCACGGTGGTGCGCTACCGTAGAGGCTCGACTAATGGCCGCAATATGATTGTTAGCTCGACCTCGGAGCTTCGGTTGTTGAGCGTGTTGGTTCGTAGACGCTTGGATGAGTTGAATCTCCAGCTCGGATCCGATGAGATTCAAATCGCTGTCGATAAAGCGAAGCGCGACGCACTTTCAGTCTCCGGAGATATCGTACTGCGTGCAGCCAAGCGAGGTGTATCTGCCGGAGAGATGCTAGGCCTTGTGCTAAGTCGTTACTTGCTTGCAGAGGAGTTCCAAGCCTCAGCGAATGGTAGGCAGGTATTGACCGCCTATTTCCTACTCGACGATTACGCAAGCTGGCTATCTCAACCGGAAAGCCGTATCGCGGATATTTTGGCGCTCAACGTTGAGGAGTACGAGGAGACTGTTCGCGTTGTCATTTCAATTGTTGAGGCAAAATATGTTGGAGCCGATGGGGTGGCTCAGGCGCGACGAGGCTCCAAGGATCAGCTACTGGCAACATTGGGCATGTTCCGTGAGGCGCTCTTCGGTGATCCTGGTCGTCTTGATCGGGATATTTGGTTGGCCCGCTTGGCCGATATGCTTATAGATGCGGACATCCCGCCCGGTATGACGGGTTTGATGGAGCGTGCTCGCGCCAAGTTGCGAGATGGCGATGTAGAGATTTCCCTGCGTGGGTACTCGCACGTTTACGTTCACACTTCGGACGCAGGGTCTGCCTCGGCTTCTGACCAGGAGCTTCTTGAAGAGTCAGAGGGCGTGATGGCCTGGCAGGAGGTTTTCGATCGGCCGGACTTGCGAAAACTCGCCGAAGCTTATGCTAAAGGCTCTGGAGGTCACGAGGTTCGATCAGGTATTGGGGCCCAGCAACCTTGGGAAGGGCACTGTTTTAAATTGCCCGCCGCGCGAGTGCCATGGTTGGCCGCAATAGGCCAGCTATCGAGTGGGCAGATCGATACTTTTGTTGAAGAAGTCGCTTCGATAAGCAAAGACTCCGAGACGGCTGCGCCGAGTTGCACAGTGGTCGCGCCTCCAGCACTGACAGAGGAGCCGACTCTTGCATCTGTAACTATCGCAGATTCAACTTCTAGTCGGCTTTCTGTTACGAATTCCAACTTCGGAGGCGGGCTCTATGATCTGGTTGCGTCAAAGTTCTCCGGTGGTGCGCAAGCCGATGTCGAACGGGAGGAGTGGGCCCAAGAGGTCACAAAGAAGCTTAAATCTGCGCTTAATAGCTACGGTCTTCAGGCGGCTATTCTCGGCACTCGCTTGACTCCAAACGGCTGTCTCGTCCGTCTGGCAGGTTCTGATCGCTTGCGTGTCGAAGATATCGAGAACAAACGAACACAACTCCTTACTACTCACGCCATCAACCTCGTAACTGTCCAACCTAAACCAGGCGAGATCGTCGTTACGGTCGCAGGCGCAAAGAGGCAGGCTGTATCGCTTTGGGAGCTTTGGTCGCGTAGAGACCTCAATAGAAATGTTGCGGGTATCAACACCTCATTCCTTCTGGGGCTCCAGGAGATTAATGGAGCGTTGCTGTATCTGAATCTGGGTGCTGAATTTGGTGGGCTTTCATCGCATGAGCCACACTCATTGGTGGCTGGAGGTACGGGCAGTGGCAAATCAGTACTCATCCAGACTCTTATATTAGATATCGCTGCGACCAATCCCAAGGAGCTGGCCCAAATCATCTTGATTGATCCTAAGATGGGGGTGGACTACGCCCCATTGGCCGACTTACCGCATATGCGGGATGAAATTGTCACTACCAAGGAAAAAGCCGCGGAGGTTCTCGACGCTTTAGTTGAAGAGATGGAGGACCGCTACCGCGCTTTTGCCAAAGCCAGAGCTCGCGATTTACCGACCTACAACTCGAAAGTATCGACCGAAGAGCGATTGCCAATGGTCTTCCTGGTTCACGACGAGTTTGCAGACTGGATGCTCGACGATGCTTATAAGTCAGCAGTCGGTACGGCAGTTCAGCGTCTGGGAGTGAAGGCACGCGCGGCAGGTATTCATTTGATCTTCGCAGCACAGCGTCCAGATAAAGATGTGATGCCGATGCAGCTTCGCGAGAACTTGGGTAATCGTCTGATTTTGAAAGTGTCCAGTGAGGCGACTTCCAAGATCGCGCTTGATCGATCGGGCGCTGAGTTGTTGTTAGGGAGGGGGCATCTTGCAGCGAAGCTCAATGGCGAACAGGGACTAGTGTTCGCCCAAGTCCCATTCCTATCCGATCAGGACATTGACGCCGCTGTGGCCGTAATACGCGCGGACAACCAATAATGAGAGTCAAGGAGAAATCATGGCGAAGAAATGGCAATCAAGCCCGCACACAATCGCCGACATCCGAGAGTGGAATGGAAATGGAACACTGCTTCTTCAACCTGACTACCAACGACGCGAGGTTTGGGGTGATGCGGCTCGTGTGATGCTGATCGACAGTATCCTCAATGACATTCCGATGCCAAAAATCTTCGTTTCCAAAGCTATCAAGGATATGAGGACGTATCGAAGCGTTATCGATGGTCAGCAGCGGATCACTACGATCCTTTCATTTTTGAATGACGGATTCGCATTAGAGGAACCATACAGTGGGCCCTATGGGGGCAAGAAGTTCTCCGAACTGTCAGAGGGTATTCGAGATGACATCTTGCTTTATTCGATCGACTTCAACGAGGCCTCTGGCTTGGCACCTGAGGAACTTCGGGAGGTCTACGCTCGTGTCAACAAGTACCTAGTGCCGCTTAACAGGCAGGAACTGCGAAAGGCTGACTTTCCCGGTGAGTTTTTGAGAGTCACCGAGGAGATGGCCAACCTAGACGCCCTTGATGAGATGGGCTTATTCAACGCCACGGCGCGACGGCGTTCTCTCGACGTTGAATATGTCAGCGAGTTGTTGGCTGCACAGCTAAAAGGCATCAGCGATAAGAAGAATGCAATTGACGAGTGTTGTCGCGACTATGCGACGTGGCCATCGACTGAGTCCGCTGCCGCACGCTCGGAGTTCGAGGGCGCGATCGCAGACATTTCGAATATTTTCGACTCAACATACCCAATGAAGAAGACCCGCTGGAAGCAGAAAGCGGATTTCTACTCTTTCTTCTTTGCGGTTTTGTCTCTGAGGCGCTCTGGTTTCGTATTACCTGCAGACCTTAGCCTCTTGCGGCAGGACTTGACACTGTTGGACGCTCGGATTGCCCCCACCTCGGAGGTTCCTGCACTTAGCAAGTATGCTGTTTACTGCGTCTCCCAGGCCAACTCAGCATCTAGCCGAAATTGGCGCATGGCGCTCATTCGCGCGATCCTAAGAGGGACCTATGCCGCTGCGATGGATGACGAAGAGCAGCGCAAAATTGTGTCGGGAACGGCAAGCGATCTTCGGTTTGCGATCGATCCAACTTTCAACGGTGACGGGTGCCCGCCAGCGGAAGGTTTTGTCTGCGGTGGGTGTGACGGATTTGACGAAGGCGAGACTAGCTTAGGTAGCTCAGTTCTCTACTGGCCTGCTGGAAGCACGGTGTTTCAATTGTCAAACTCAAAGTGGGCACACGCTAGATGCGAAAGTAAAATCGACGCCGCTGTGGTCATCAATGGTGCTTCCATCCTGGGCGTAGTCGAGGATGATTACGACCTCGACGATGCAGAATACGGAGAGTAAAGAGATGGAAGCCCAAGCATGAGCCGTGTCGAGCTCTATCGGAACAAATCTAGTATCTATGCTGTTGACGACCATATCACGGGTGATGATGGTCGGGTCTACATCGTTGGCGAGCGAATTGCGGCCGGAGGTAACGCCGTTGTCCACGAATGTAACGAGAAGCTCTCAGGCGACAGCTACGCGGTCAAATTTCAACTTGAGCTGCGGCAACGTCGCCGGCAACGATTTCAACGCGAAGTCGAGCTGCTTCGTAGCTTCGACGACCCTCACATCATCCGGTTTGTCGCAACCGGTACTGTGCCAGGCATCCGAATGGAGCGCGTTAGGCGTCATGGTCGATTCGTGTCTCAGCAGCGAGGCCAAGCCGAGGATTTGCCCTTTGTCGTCCTCATGAAAGCATCAGACGACTTAGGCAAACACGCCAAAACTCCACAGCAGATTCCGTCAGCGACATATCTTGCGCAATTTCTTGGTCTTTCTAAGGCGTTAGTGAAGCTCAACGAAAAAGCCCTGCACCGCGACATCAAACCCGAGAACATTCTGGTTGTTGGCAGTGCTTGGGCAATCAGTGACTTCGGCTTATGCGATCTGCATGAGGGCGGGCCCGATCTGTCATTTGTGGGCGAAAGGATTGGCCCCGCGCTATGGATGTCGCCTGAGGCGTTCAACAAAAATTTGGGCTGCGCGGACTCTATTGGCCAAACCTCGGACGTATTCCAGTTGGCTTCAGTCTTTTGGTACGCAACATGCGGCCGGCACCCGACTGGGATAGTCCGCGCTGCTGATTGGCGTGGGCCAGCGGAGCTATTTCCCGTCATAGAGCGAGCTCTGCTCCATTGCAGTAATAACCGGTTTCAGACAAGCGCCGAGTTCTGTACAGCCTTGGAGGCTGCAATCATTAGGTGAGAAGTCTATTTATGACAGATGAGGCAGGAGCTATTGCCTTCGTCGTCTCCGTAAACGTCATCGATGTCCTCCGGGAAACTTTTTACTGGGCGGAGCGGGTTTATAGGGATATTTTTACGAAGGCGCGCACGGCGGACTTCATATTCGGCTTTTATCTCAATAATCCGAGCGGGCTTTTCTAGATCCCAAAGCGACTCCCCCTTAGACCAAGTGAAAGGAGAGCCATGCTCCAATGCATCTTTCTCAAGTTCCTTGGCTTTTTCGTAGTCCTCGGGGTGACGCTCTTTGAGGCGAACCCATTCGATCTTCTGTTGGAAGAAACAGAATGTGCAGCCACTGCGAGAGCGCCATTCGTAGTACTTTGGATAACCCAATCCCGAGGACTCGAGAATATCGACGACACTAGCTTTGTCGATGCCCGCCTCACGGAAGGGAAATTTCACAAGCATGTTTTCGGCTTTTGCTGAGTACCCCTCGCGGTACTCTTCATCAGCCCGGATCGCTACATAGGAGAAAACTTTATCTCCTGCTGCCAGCCATGGTTTGACCCACTGTTCGAACGGTGCCAGTTTGAGCTGACGCGTACACCAGCGAGTCTGTGCGCTGGGGAGGAAATGGTTGTATTCACGCAGCCAAAAGCGAAAGTCCCGACGGGGATTAAGTCGCTCTATGGGCTTGCCTAAATAGCCTTCGAGTCGTCCCAAGAACTCGTAGACCTCGGGAAGCTCCTCGCCGGTATCCGTAAAGAAGTAGTCGATATCCAGCTCGGGATGGTGATCACGCATCCACACTGCCAAAGCTGCACTATCTTTTCCTCCGGATAAACCCAGTACGTGTCGCTCAGTCATCCATCTGTTCCTTTTCGATAACCAGATTCATTCCGACTTTGGCCAAGATGGCAAGTAAGATGTCAGTATCAAGACCTTGAGCTTCCAGCATTTTGGCTATTTCACTGGCCTTTTCTTCTACTGTTTTACGGTGGCGTTCTGAAATAGAAAAGGATCTAGAAATCGTCGTTGTTTCCGCTCCTACGCCAATGACAACTGCGATTGCTTCACTTTGTGCTGGACGATCTTTGACAGCGACGAAGGCCTCAGCCTCGCGGAAACGTCTTGCGAATTGGACGAGTTCGAGCACCGCAGCGTCGATATGGCGGTCAACCCAGTCGCGTGGTGGTTTATCGGCGGCTAGGCTCAGAATACCTTCCAAGATGGAGCGGCTGCCATCGTAAGACGCCAGTCTTGTCGAGAATGCATCGAGCCTGAAGTTGCCTGAGACGCCTGCTACGGCCCGTGCTCTTTCACGGAGTGATTCCAAGTTGTCGAGAGGCGCATCGAGCGCTTTAAGCATCTTGGCTTCTACTTCGGATAGCATCATTGCATAAGCTGTTGCGATTTCTTTCAGGGGCGCGCGCAGAGCATTCACGTAGGCTTTGCCATCGGCTACCTCCAGCAGCGTTGGTAAGTCGACGAACAGAACTTTGTGCGGGTCGCTGGCCTTTAGCAGCATGTCACGAATTGCTTTGGCAGTTTCACCCAGCCGCTGTGTGCGCCGAGACCACTCTGGCAAATTAAAAATCAACGCCACAAGGCCACGCGCCGCCTCTAGAGGATCAGCAGCCCCTCCTATTTCCCCAACTTCCTCGAGGAGATGAGAAATGCCATCTAAAATTCGGCTCTTATCCTCATCAATCGCGATCCAGCGGAGCGTAAAGCGGGTCGGATCTTGGAGGCACTCGTCGATGTCAGCATCGCTGAGTCGAGAGATGAACATGCCTTCCTTGTATACGGCGATGTTGGCTTTGTGCACCAACAAGAATGCTGTCAGAAAAACTGGCAGTATGCCCCGCTTCATGCCGTACGGCGGCATGCTCCAATGGTCATAGATGGTGCTAACGCTTACGCGGGCGCTGGTATCGGCAAAGAGTTGCTGAGTGAACGCCCAGAACTCGGAAAAGCCTTTTGGTGAGGCCTCGCATGGCTCGCAGACGCGCCAAGCCTCTCCCTCTTTACGGTATAGATGTGATGCCACGAGCAGTGTTTCGAAAAGGCCGCGCTCGGCAGGGAAGCCTTCAATACCTAACCGCTCTTGGCCTTCGGCGTTGATCATTGCGTGTAACAGATCACGGCGGGCTTTAACGCTATTGCTCGACACACTATCGCGATTAACTAGCTCGCTCCACACTCGAGGACAATGCTCATAGAGGTCGTCGGCGAGGTCTGAAGCAATAGGTGATAGCTTTGCACCAGGCTCAATAACCTGGTCGTTACCATCATGCCATTTGCACAGTGAGGCAGCAGCTTGAAGTTGGTCCTCAAGGTCGGAGCGAGTAGCGGCCAAGCGGGCGAATACTTCGCGGCGGGCGACAGGGTCTCCTCCGAGCTCGTGGCGTTCCTTTACCTGCTCTAATGCAACCAATTCGGTCGACAGTTCCGCGATGCGGGCGTGATTATCCGGGATGCCTACTAGCACCGGCCAAGGTTCTTCGTAAGCACAGGCCTGAGCTCGCTTTCGAGCCTCACGAAGAGGCATGTCTCGGCCGGGAAGCGCAAGGATGAACTGGCCGAACTCTCCCCGCTGGGGTTTGTAAGTACTTGCAATCTTTTCCGCTTGCTCGATGCTTCGCAGAGAAATTTCCATCCAGCGCATTGAGCCCGTTTCGTGGTAGTGCCGCTTGGCGACCACTGGGTGCATTCCCATAAGCTGGGATAATTTGGCATAGTCAATGCCAGGAGATGACGCTACAGCTTGGGCAATAGCTGCATCGATATCGAAGTCGCTACCTTCGAAAACTGACCAAGCTCCAGTATAGCTCTTGAACAGAGCCACTTTGAGCGAGGCCAGTTTCTTCAGTGCGGCCTCGATCTCATCCTGTGGCACGCTGTGGAAAAGGGTCGACAATACTGGTAAGTCGGCGGCAAGCCCTGAACCAGTGCGGAAGAGGTCGATGACGGCGATGTTTTTAATCAGAGACACCTGCAGCAAGTCACCAGATTTGGCCTCAGCGCGCTCCACAGCTTCGACAGCTTGGGACCAGCGGTGCCCATCTGCAGAAGCTAGGATGGCAGGCTCTAGGTTCGCACGCAGATATTCCCAATAGTCGCTAGGGCGATACCAGTTCGATTGGTTCAGCGGAGTCGATTGTAGATAGGCGCGAAACCCATAAGGCTCGACTGAAGATAGGAAGCCAAATGTGCTCCGCTCATTTTGACCGAACTGCCGCTTCGATATTGGACCCAACAATGCAGCCATGGTTGGATGCAGCGGCCAGCAGCGTTCTAAAGCAACAGCGAAATCATTGCCGACGGCTGGGCGACGTGACCTGACGGCATCGGCAATAGAATCAGAGGCCCCCCGTATCCACTCGGGTCGCCGCTTTGCATTGATTGCACGGCCGATAAGCTCGACAACCTCGTCGCTTGCCGCCACGAAAGGGAGGTCAAGGTAACGGCCTTGAACCTTGCCCCAGTCGTCACGAGTGTCGATACCAAGACGGTTGGCGTACTGTGCGAAAGATTGATGCAGCACTCCAATCACAACCAGTCTGCCTTCAGCGCGGGCAGATGCTTCTGCGAGCTCTTGGAAGAAGTAGACGTCGTCGCCCACGCCTAAGGCCGAAGCTTCAAGGAACTTGCCCATCTCATCAATGAACACCAAGACACCATCGTTCGGGCGGTCTTTGGCTTCGGCGATCAGTTCATTGATAACGTCCTGTGCATTGGGTTTGCTGCGACCTTCAAAACCCTTGTCCTGAGCCTTGCGAAGGGCTAAGTCCAGTTCCTTGACGACACTACCGCGCCGGCCAACCACTGGGATTACGAGCCACCCGTCTTGAACTGGAAAAGCACTATCAAAGTTTGGCTTCGAGTCCAAATTTAGTGTAGATCGGGCTTTTGCGCGAAGGCTCTTATCAGTATGGAGGGCGCTCGCCAAAACTACGGCCAGAGATGATTTTCCGCCGCCGAAGGGGCCTGTCCAAGTGAAGCTGCGCTGATTGGTTGCGGCAAGCTGCCTACTCATGCCCTCTACCACAGTCGCTGCAGTCGAATGGAAGATATACCCGTCGAGTGCGTCGGATCTGCCAATGTCCGCGTCAATACGGATTGATCGTTGGTACTGATGAGAAATCTGGACGATGTCGGCGAGCACTGCCTCTTTTACCTCAGTCATATGCACGCCTAACCATGTCTTGTCGATCGTCATCAGAGAGGTGTTTTTTGTGGACTTGGCGAAGGCCAGCGGAGTCGGACCACGCTAACTTGCCTCCGGTCAGATCGGCCAAAGAGATTAAGCGCTGGGCTATCGACTCTTCGTCGAGCTTAAAGACTCGACCTGGAGAGCCTTCTGCATATGCGATGGTCTCGAAAGCTAGCGAACTTTGGCTGTCTGCAGTTCTGCGCCAAAAATCCATGAGGGCATAAGTGAAGACACCATCATGAAGTGAAGCCTTGGGGCCGCGCCGGAATGCATATTGCCCCTTGTGTACTTCTTGCAGTAGCCCCAACTCCCCTAGTAAAGGCTCGGCAAAATCTTCTGGAGAACCGGTTGCTGCCCGTGGCGCGTAGCTACGTAGACAGGTCTCCAAGTCACGCGAAATAGTCGCTGTAGAAAGGCGGTGCTTGGGATCTAGGCTTCGGGCATACAGCGCTAAAGGCTCTTCGAGTTCTTGGCGTGTAAAGGTTGGAGCTGTCACATGATTGAAGAGCCAATACCATGTGGTCGAGCGGTGGTGCCGCCCGGCGAGACGCCAATGTACGAGCCATGCTGTAGACGGGTTCTCCGCATAGGGGTCAAGACCTCCATTGTGCAGTATCTCCACTGCCAAGCTCTTTACGCGAAATGCATCGCCTTCTTCGGTCATGATCCCGCATGACAACGCCCAATGCCGGATCGATGAAACCATGTTTTTACCAACGCCGAAGGATGCAATTGCAGCCCCATCGGTGAATGTAGACTTGGGAATCAATCCGTCATTGCCCGCTTGATCGAACGCTTTCTTAAGCCACATTTGGCGCAGAGGAAACGTCTCATGTCCGGAGAGGTGAACGGAGGCTATTCGGTGTTTTGTGATGTTTGTGGTCGTCATGGCTCAAAGCTTACCCCGTACTGGTGGATTTCTCCAGTTGGAGAACCTATGATCTTATACTGTACATATGTACAGTAATTTACACTGATTCACAATGGCTCTGGCGTTTAAAAAGCCGCTGATTTGGGAAGAGGCGTCAAAATCACAACCTAGCAGTGAGGCTCTGTGACAGGGTTCGCTGTCGCAAATTCATGCCTTTTGATGGTCAAATGTAGGGGTTAGCAGCTTGAATCCTTACGTCTGGCTTTGGGTGTTCCAGAAAAAAGCAGCATTTGCAAGCTTGGAGTACCGTTTGGAGTAGCAGAACACATAGACCGGGGTAGAGGTCTATACGCGCCTATAGAACCAAGACTCTAATATTCCTTAGGTTTCAGCCACAAAAAAAGGCGCCCTAAGGCGCCTTCTTCTGCAGATTTGGTGGAGCCGGGGGGATTTGAACCCCCGTCCGCCAGTACTCCGCTGTCGGTACTACATGCTTAGCCGTGTCTATTGAGTTAATCCGCAGCCGCCCGACTGGCAGGGTGCATTGGACGAGCTGTGTAAGTTTTAGTCGCTTTGCCCACAGCGTGCTACACGACGATCCTGTTCTGCGTGACGATCACTTTGGGTTTACAGGCATCCCCTGATGATCGCTGGCACCGAAGTAGCCAGAAGAGCGGCTCAGCTACCGTTAGGCAGCGAGAGCTTGGCCCTCGTAGGTTTCGTCATTGGCAACTATAGAAAGTTGCAACAGTTGATTTACGACTTCTGTTACCAAGTCGGCATGCACCTAGAGTTTCGCAACCGGCGTCGAATCCTAATCGGCCCCAGTCCCTGCGGTTAGGCAGGGGAGACGTAGTCTACGTCATTTTGCGGCGTCAGGCCAACCCCATGGTTGGCTTGGCGATCAGCCTTTGCTTTTCTGAGCATCCATCAGGATGTTCATGGCGTCGGTGGAGTGCGAGATGCAGGCTTTTTCGTCCTTGGCAGCGTGGGCGGCCATGGCGGCTTTGTACGCGTCGTCGTATTGGCTCTTGGCTGGGTCGCCGAGCTGCATCGAAGTGGTCTTGGCGTCGTTCAGCTTCTGCATGTTCACTTCGCACAGGTCGTCAGCGGCGAACACAGGGGATGCGATCAGGGCGGAGGCTACGATCAGGCCGGACAGATAGGTACGCTTCATAAGAATCTCCTTACTCAAGGTGGACTCGGCGCTCCTCGGTAGGATCGGCGTCCGCAGTCAGAAATAGCCCAATTGCTTGCGGGCCTGATGAATGGACTTCGCCCTTTTGCAGGGGTTCTGTCGAAAACGTGTGCGGATGTAAATAAATTCAGTTAGCACCAAAAGGGGGCGACATCGCCCCCAGGTTGGGTGTGTTGGACGCATATCGGCCAGGGATCAGTGCACCAGCATGCCGGTGAACCAGTAGGCCTGCGCCAGGGTGATCAAGCCAATGATGGTGGCGAACAACAAGCTGTGCTTGAGCGTGAAACGCAGCAGGTCGGACTCGCGGCCTACCAGGCCGGTGGCGGCGCAGGCCACGGCGATGGACTGCGGCGAGATCATCTTGCCGGTCACGCCGCCGCTGGAGTTGGCGGCCACCATCAGTACGTCGCTGACGCCAAGCTGGTGCGCGGTGGTGGCCTGCAACGAGCCGAACAGGGCGTTGGACGAGGTGTCCGAGCCGGTCAGGAACACGCCCAGCCAGCCCAGGAACGGCGAGAAGAACGGGAACGCGGAACCGGTGCCCGCCAGAATCAGCGCCATGGTGGATGACATGCCCGAGAAATTGGTGACGAAGGCGAACGCCAGCACCATGCCGATGGACAGGATTGGCCAGCGCAGTTCGAACAGGGTTTCACCAAAGGTCTTCAATGCGGTCTTGATGTCGATGCGCAGCACCATCATCGAGATGATCGCGGCGAACAGGATCGCCGTGCCGGTGGCCGAGATCGGGTCGAATTTGAACACGGCGGGCATGGGTGTAGCAGTGGCGACGATGGGTGCCGTCTTGAGCACCAGTTGGTCCAGGTGCGGGATGGCGAAGTTGAACACGAAGTTGTACATGGCGCCGCCCGGCGCGAACATGGCTTTGAATGGCTTCAGGGTCCAGATGGTGACCAGCACGGTCAGGATCAGGAACGGCGACCACGCCTTGAGGATCTCTCCCAGGCTGTAGGGCGTTGGTGTGGAGCCGCCGACCGCAGAGGTTTTGCCCGCGGGCCCGCCACCCATTACGGCAGCACCACCGCTCACAGCCACTTGATCAGTGCTGGCGCTGCGCTTCGGCTGCCACACTTTCAGGAACAGCGTCAGGCAGACGATGCTGGTCAGTGCGGAGGTGATGTCGGGCAGTTCCGGGCCGATGAAGTTGGAGGTCAGGTACTGCACGATGGCGAAGCTCAGGCCTGCAACCAGTGCCGCTGGCCAGGTTTCCCGGACGCCGCGCAGGCCGTCCATGATGAACACCAGCCAGAACGGTACGATCAGCGACAGCAGCGGCAGTTGGCGGCCGGTCATGGCGCCGATCTTGAACGGGTCGATGCCGGTCACCTGGCCTGCGACGATGATCGGGATACCCAATGCGCCGAAAGCGACAGGTGCGGTGTTGGCGATCAGGCACAGGCCTGCCGCGTACAGCGGGTTGAAGCCCAAGCCGACCAGCAGGGCCGCGGTGATGGCGACCGGTGCGCCAAAGCCTGCGGCGCCTTCCAGAAACGCGCCGAAGCAGAAGCCGATCAGCAGCACCTGCAAGCGTTGGTCGTCGGTGATCGACAGTACCGAGCTGCGGATGATCTCGAACTGACCGCTCTTGACCGTGAGTTTGTACAGGAACACGGCAGCGACGATGATCCAGGCAATCGGCCACAGCCCGTACATGAAGCCGTAGCCAGCGGCAGCCAGTGCCATGTCGGCCGGCATGCCGTAGGCGAAGATCGCCAGCACGATGGACAGCGCCAGGGTGATGCTGCCGGCGACGTGCCCCTTCATGCGGAATACGGCCAGCGCCAGGAAGAAGAACACGATGGGTATGACGGCTACCAGGGCGGATAGCCCGAGGCTGCCGAGCGGGTTGTAGATCTGCTGCCAGGTTTGCATAGACTGAGGCCCCTTGTTTTTTTTGGAAGGCTTGGCGCTACGGCGCTGTATTGCAGGAATTGGTAATACCAATTTACAATAAGTTCCGGTCAGGTTAGGACGCAGCCGTGGGGCTGTCAATTTCCTTGTCTATGACTTTGGTCGAGTGCGGCCAGGGCAATCGTGTGTTGGAGCCACCCATGGGTATTGAGCAAGTCCGTCAGCGGCGTTTGTCCGATGGCATCGTCGAGCGTCTGGAGGCCATGATTCTCGAGGGCACGCTGAGGGCAGGCGAGCGTTTGCCGGCCGAGCGGGCGCTGGCCGAGCAGTTCGGCGTGTCGCGACCTTCCTTGCGCGAGGCCATTCAGAAGCTGGTGGCCAAGGGCATGTTAGTCAGCCGTCAGGGCGGGGGCAATTACGTCTGCCACACGCTCGGCTCGACCTTCAGCGATCCGTTGCTGGCCTTGCTGGAAAGCAATCCGGAAAGCCAGCGCGACCTGCTCGAGTTTCGCCATACCCTGGAAGCGTCGTGCGCCTTCTATGCAGCGCAGCGCGCCACCGAGATCGACCGCGATCGACTGAGGCAGGCGATGGATGTCTTGGAAGACTGTTATCGCCGAGTCGAGGACGCTACGCGGGAGGAGGAGGGCGTGGCCGATGCCAACTTCCACCTGGCCATCGCCGAAGCCAGTCACAACGCGGTGTTACTGCATACCGTGCGCGGCCTGTTCGACATGCTCAAGCGCAACATGGTGGTGAACATCGGTGGCATGCACCGGCATAGCGGGGAAACTCGAGACAAGTTGATCGCGCAGCATCGCCAGCTGTTTCAGGCCATCGTGAGCGGTCAGGCGGAGCAGGCACGTGAATTGGCCAGCCTGCATATCACCTATGTGCAGGGGGTGCTCGACGAGGCACGGCAGACGGTGCAGCGCACCGCTCGCGCACGGCGTCGCAGCGGCTTGCAGTAATCAAGCCGGTAAAGGCGGCAAAGCTAGCGCAGCAAGGGGAAGAAATCAGTCTTCCTTGCCCTTGTTGCGCACGGCACGCTGCAGCTCGCGGTTGGAATCGCGTTCGCGCTCGGTATCGCGCTTGTCGTATTCCTTCTTGCCCTTGCCCAGAGCGATTTCGCACTTGATCAAGTGCTTGCTCCAGTAGATCGACAAGGCCACGCAGGCATAGCCCTTCTGCTGAACCTGGGCGAACAGCTTTTCCAGCTCGCGGCGGTTGAGCAGCAGTTTGCGGGTACGCGTGGGGTCGGCGATCACATGGGTGCTGGCCGTGGTCAGGGGGGTGAAGTGGCTACCCATCAGCCAGGCTTCGCCGTCCTTGAGCAGCACGTAGCTGTCCACCAGTTGCGCCTTGCCGGCACGCAGGCTTTTTACTTCCCAACCGGCCAGGACCAAGCCAGCCTCGAAACGGTGTTCGATGAAGTAATCGTGTCGCGCTTTCTTGTTCTGCGCGATGGTCCCTGTAGGGTGTTTCTTTAATTTGGCCATAGGGCGCGCATTATAGGCAGTCGTTGCGCTCTCGGCTACGGTATTGCTATGCGCTTGAGCGCTTGCAATGAATACCGGACAATACCTGATCTTTATGGATAGCCTGCGCTTTGCCGCTGTCGACAAAGAAGCCCCGTGATTTCGTTGGCGTGCCCCCTGTCTGCTGGCATGCCTACCTTATTTTCAAGGCGCCGTTGGCGTCGTTCGGCCGACGCGGATTCTCGCGTCCGCCGCCCAGCTTTGGAAGTGACGCCCGCATGACTACCCATATTCAACGCTCGGCCCTGCTGCCTTATCCTGCTCAGGCCCTGTATGACCTGGTCAACGACGTGTCCCGCTACCCCGAGTTTCTGCCTTGGTGTTCGTCCACCACCATCCTCGAAGAAACCGACACCCTGATGCGCGCCAACCTGGACATTGCCAAGGGTGGGCTGAGTCAGCATTTCGTGACCCGCAATACCTTGGTGCCGGGCAGCTCCATTGAAATGAACCTGGAAGAAGGTCCGTTCAACCAGTTGCACGGAGTGTGGGTGTTCAAGCCGCTGGGCGAGAAGGCCTGCAAGATCAGCCTGGATCTGTCCTTCGACTATGCCGGCCCGATCATTCGCGCCACCCTGGGCCCGCTGTTCAACCAGGCCGCCAACACCTTGGTGGATGCCTTCTGCCAGCGCGCCAAGCAACTGCATGGTTGAGCATCTGATCGACATCGAAGTGGCGTATGCCGCGGTCGACGAGCAGGCATTGCTCGGGCTGAAAGTGCCTGAGGGCACAACCGTCGCCCAGGCGATCGAGATGTCAGGCATTGCTCAGCGCTTCCCTGACGTAGATTTCAATCAGTGCCCGGTAGGCATCTTCGCCAAGCTGCTGGATTCGCCCGCCGAGCACGTGCTGCAATCCGGTGACCGCATCGAACTCTACCGGCCGTTGCTCGCGGACCCGAAAGAGGTGCGACGATTGCGCGCGGCCAAGGCGGCGCAAGCGCGCAAGCCTCGTTGAGATAACTTTCCTTCGCCCATGAAAAAGCCCGGCATGACCGGGCTTTTTTCGTACCGCCTGCTTACTGCGGCGAAACGTCCAGCGGCTGGGGTGCCGGGACGGGGACGGTCTTCACGCCGTCCACGTCGCGCTGGATGTCGTCGAGCATCGAGCCAGGCTTGGGTGGCTCTTCGGCCTTCTGCGGCTCGCCCTGCTGGGGCGTAGCGGTGGTGTCGGTGTCGCTGCCCAGAATTGCCTGGTCCCTGCTGACGCCCGGCATGAAATCGCCAGAGAGGCCGACCAATTGGTCGTTGCCGTTGAACATGACACTCATGCGTTCCTGCTGGCGTTCGCCGCCGCCTGGCTGCAGGCTGTACAGGTAATCCCAGCGATTGGCGTGAAACGTGTCGACCAACAGGGGGTTGCCCATGATAAACCTTACTTGCCGACGGGTCATTCCGGGCCGTAACTGGTCTATCATGTCCTGTGTGACGACATTGCCCTGCTGGATGTCGATTTTGTAAACCCCGGGGAATGAACAACCGGCGAGTGCGAGCAGTCCCACGAAGGTGAGGCTGGTTAGCAAGTGCTTGGTGTTTTGCATCGGTGGGCGACTTCCACTATCTTGGCTGGGACAACGTAAACCCCGATCATACCCGTATTAAGAGATGCTGCGAAGCCGCATCGTTGAGAAAGCTGACCATGGTTGATAATAGCGAACTGCGTAAAGCCGGCCTCAAGGTGACCCTTCCACGGGTCAAGATTCTGCAAATGCTGGAGTCGGCACAGCAACGCCACATGAGCGCCGAGGAAGTCTACAAGGCGCTGATGGAAGCGGGCGAAGATGTGGGACTGGCCACGGTTTACCGTGTTCTGACCCAATTCGAAGCGGCGGGTCTGGTAGCACGTCACAACTTCGATGGCGGCCATGCCGTGTTCGAATTGGCAGACGGCGAGCACCACGACCACATGGTCGATGTCGACTCGGGTGATGTGATCGAGTTTACCGACCACGAGATCGAGCGCCGCCAGAAGGAAATCGTCAGCGAGCATGGTTACGAGCTGGTGGATCACAACCTGGTGCTGTACGTGCGCAAGCCAAAGTAACTTCAGGAGTGATGCAAAAAGGCGACCCTAGGGTCGCCTTTTTTGTTGGGGGTGAGTCAGTCAAGGCCTCTTCGCGGGCAGAGCCCGCTCCCACAGGTCAGCGCCACACCTCCTGTAGGAGGGGGCAGTGCCCCCGAAGAGGCCCCCCCAGCCACCATCACCCCTTAGCCGTCACCACCATCTTCTTCGCATGCGCCAGCGATTCCTTGGTCAAGTCAATCCCGCCCAGCATCCGCGCCACCTCTTCCACGCGCTCACCCTTGCCCAGGTTCGACACTGCCGTGCGCGTCTCGTCACTGCCGCGCACCTTGTGCACGAACAGGTGATGGTGCCCCTGCGCCGCCACCTGCGGCAGGTGAGTCACGGTCAGCACTTGCCCACGCTCACCCAGGCGTCGCAGCAACTGCCCGACGATCTCGGCTGTCGGGCCACCGATGCCCACGTCCACTTCGTCGAACACCAGGGTCGGAACCCGCGAGGTCTGCGCCGTGATCACCTGGATTGCCAGGCTGATCCGCGACAGCTCGCCGCCCGAGGCCACCTTGGCCAAGGGTTTCATTGGCTGGCCAGGGTTGGCGCTGACCAACAGCTCGACCTGCTCCAGGCCATTGGGGTGCAAGTCCTCGTGGGCATTGGCGCGCAGCTCGATGGTGAAGCGCCCACCGGGCATGCCCAGGCGCTGGATTTCCACCTCCACTGCGGCCGCCAGTTGCGCGGCGGCATGGGTGCGCAGTCCGGTCAGCTCACCGGCTTTTTCCTGGTAGTGGCGTGCATAGGCCGCCAGCTCTTCACCCAGTTGCTCGATTGATTCGTCGCTGGCGTTCAAACCTTCCAGCTCTTCGAGCAAGCGGTGTTGCAGCGCGACCACTTCGGTCGGGTGAACGCGGTGTTTGCGCGCCAGGGTATAGATGGTGTCGAGGCGCTCCTCGATATGCTGCAAGCGCGCCGGATCGGCTTCGAAGTGGTCGAGGAAGCGATTGAGTTCGCCCACGGCTTCTTCGACCTGGATCTGCGCCGTTGCCAGCATCGAGGCCGCTTCGCCCAGCGCGTTCGGAGCATTGCTGACGCCGCCCAGGCGATTAAGGCTGGCGGTCAGCGCGCTGAGCACGTTGCCCGAATCGTTTTCGCTGCAATGGTCGATGACTTGGCGGCAGATACCGAACAGGGCTTCGGCGTTGGTCAGGTTCTTGTGTTCCTGTTCCAGCTGCTCCAGCTCGTTCTCGCCCAGCCCGAGGTTCTCCAGCTCTTCCAGCTGGTAGCTGAGCAACTGGTGACGTGCGCGCTGTTCGTCACCGGAGTCCGACAAGCGCTCGAGTTCCTGGCGGGTCTGGCGCCATTTCTGCGCAGCCATGTGCACCTGTCGGGCCAGATCGCTGGCACCGGCGTATTCATCCAGCAGGCGGCGATGGGTATCGGTCTTGAGCAGCGACTGGTGCTCGTGCTGGCTATGGATATCGATCAGCAGCTCACCCAGCGACTTGAGGTCGCCGAGCGGGCAGGGGGTGCCGTTGATATAGCCGCGCGAACCGCCCTTGGCCGTGATCACGCGGCGCAGGATGCAGGGGCCGTCGGTTTCCAGGTCGCGCTCGGCAAGCCACGTGCTGGCCTCGGGAATGTCGACCAGATCGAAGGTGGCAAGGATGTCGGCCTTGTCTGCTCCGGGCCGGACCACGCCACTGTCGGCGCGGTCGCCCAGGGCCAGGCCCAGCGCATCGAGCATGATCGATTTGCCGGCGCCGGTTTCGCCCGTGATCACGCTCATCCCGCGCTCGAGTTCGAGGTCGAGATGTTCGACGATGGCATAGTTGTGTACGGACAGGTGCACCAGCATAAGACCGCCCCCAGGCATGAATGTCTGGTTATTTATACAGTGTTTTATGCAGAGCTGACAATATTGGCCCTTAGCTCGTTTTCGCCTGATGCCTGGGTTTTTTATCGCTTCGTTCGAAAGCCCCCACTCAGCCGCTGGTCGTCAGCCCTTGAAGCGCGAATTTGCGACCCCATATACCGGTCAGAAGCGCGAGTCGACCTCGCGGACGTTATCGAGAGGAGAGAACCAATGGCTGATGAACAGAATCTGGACGATCAGAATCTAGACGCTAATCAGGCTGCCAGCGCTGGCGCCGAAGACCTCACCGCGCGCGTGCAGTTGCTCGAAGAGCAGCTCGCCACCGCTCAGGACCAGTCGCTGCGTGTCGCGGCCGACCTGCAGAATGTTCGCCGCCGCGCCGATCAGGACGTGGAAAAGGCGCACAAGTTCGCCCTCGAGAAGTTCGCCGGCGACCTGCTGCCCGTGCTCGACAGCCTCGAGCGCGGTATCGAGCTGTCCAGCGCCGACGACGAAAGCATTCGTCCGATGCGCGAAGGCATGGAGCTGACCCTGAAGATGTTTCAGGACACCCTCAAGCGCTACAACCTGGAAGCCATCGACCCGCACGGCCAGCCATTCAACGCCGAGCATCATCAGGCCATGGCGATGCAGGAAAGCGCGGACGTCGAGCCCAACAGTGTCTTGAAGGTTTTCCAGAAGGGCTATCAGCTCAATGGACGCCTGCTGCGCCCGGCCATGGTCGTGGTCAGCAAGGCCGCTGCACCGGTTTCGCCTTCGATCGACGAGCAGGCTTGAAATCGGCCAAGTGGCCCCCATCTTAGTGTCAAGCGTTTAAGTGCTACCGCAGACAGCCACCACTGCTGCGGCAACCAAATCCAAAATTTTCGGGCCTTAGTGCCAGGAGAAGAAACATGGGCAAGATTATCGGTATCGACCTGGGGACCACCAACTCCTGCGTCTCCATTCTGGAAAACGGCAAGGCCAAGGTCATCGAGAACGCCGAAGGCGCTCGGACCACACCTTCGATCATCGCTTATGCCAACGACGGCGAAATTCTCGTCGGTCAGTCGGCCAAGCGTCAGGCCGTCACCAACCCGCATAACACGCTGTATGCAGTGAAGCGCCTGATCGGCCGTCGTTTCGCCGAAGACGTCGTGCAGAAAGACATCCAGATGGTCCCGTACAAGATTGTCGAAGCCGACAACAAGGACGCCTGGGTCGAAGTCAACGGCCAGAAAATGGCACCGCCGCAGATCTCGGCTGAAATCTTGAAAAAGATGAAGAAGACCGCCGAAGACTACCTCGGCGAAGCGGTCACCGAAGCGGTCATCACCGTGCCGGCCTACTTCAACGACAGCCAGCGTCAGGCCACCAAGGACGCCGGTCGTATCGCCGGTCTGGACGTCAAGCGCATCATCAACGAGCCGACTGCCGCTGCACTGGCATACGGCATGGACAAGGCCAAGGGCGACCACACTGTCATCGTTTATGACCTGGGTGGCGGTACCTTCGACGTGTCCGTGATCGAAATCGCCGAAGTCGATGGCGAGCACCAGTTCGAAGTGTTGGCCACCAACGGCGACACCTTCCTGGGTGGCGAAGACTTCGACATCCGCTTGATCGACTACCTCGTAGACGAATTCAAGAAAGAAAGCGGCATGAACCTCAAAGGTGACCCGCTGGCCATGCAGCGCCTGAAAGAAGCCGCTGAGAAAGCCAAGATCGAGCTGTCCTCGAGCCAGTCGACCGACGTCAACCTGCCGTACATCACTGCAGACGCGACTGGTCCGAAGCACTTGAACGTGAAGATCTCCCGCGCCAAGCTGGAATCGCTGGTCGAAGACCTGGTTCAGCGCACCATCGAGCCTTGCCGCATCGCCATGAAAGACGCCGGTATCGACGTTGGCGCGATCAACGACGTTATCCTGGTCGGTGGTCAGACCCGCATGCCGCTGGTTCAGAAGCTGGTCACCGACTTCTTCGGCAAAGAAGCCCGCAAGGACGTCAACCCTGACGAAGCCGTCGCCATGGGTGCTGCCATCCAGGGCGCCGTACTGGCCGGCGACGTGAAAGACGTGCTGCTGCTCGACGTCAGCCCGCTGACCTTGGGTATCGAAACCATGGGCGGCGTGATGACCGCGCTGATCGAGAAGAACACCACGATTCCTACCAAGAAATCGCAGGTATTCTCGACTGCCGATGACAACCAGGGCGCCGTGACCATTCACGTCCTGCAGGGCGAGCGCAAGCAAGCCGCGCAGAACAAGTCGCTGGGCAAGTTCGACTTGGCCGAGATCCCGCCAGCGCCACGTGGCGTGCCGCAGATCGAAGTGACCTTCGACATCGATGCCAACGGCATCCTGCACGTCGGCGCGAAGGACAAGGCCACCGGCAAGACCCAGTCGATCGTGATCAAGGCCAACTCCGGTCTGTCCGAAGACGAAATTCAGCAGATGGTGCGTGACGCTGAAGTCAACGCCGAGGAAGACCGCAAGTTCGAAGAGCTGGCTGCTGCCCGCAACCAGGGTGATGCACTGGTGCACTCGACGCGCAAGATGGTTGCCGACGCCGGTGACAAGGTCACTGCCGACGAGAAGACTGCCATCGAAGCGGCCGTCGTGGCGCTGGAAGCTGCGGTCAAGGGCGACGACAAGGCTGCCATCGATGCCAAGGTCGAAGAGCTGTCCAAGGTCTCCGCTCCAGTGGCGCAGAAGATGTACGCCGACCAGGCCGAGAAGCCTGAAGGTGCTGCTGCCCAGCCAGCGGAAGAAGCCGGCAAGCACGACGACGTTGTCGATGCCGAGTTCGAAGAAGTCAAAGACAACAAGTAAACACTTGTTGGTCGGCCGGTTGACTGTGCTTGCACGGTGACTGGTAGGATGTCGCCGCGCGGGGGCTTGCTCCCGCGTTGGCGTGTCTGGAATACACGAATTTTAACAACATGCGACAGCGATCGGATGTTGGCGGCGCGGTCAGCGGCGCCCCTGCGTGCTGGCTCCCAAAAGAGTAAAAAGACTTATGGCAAAGCGTGACTATTACGAGGTTCTGGGGGTGGAGCGCGGCTCCAGCGAAGCAGATCTGAAGAAGGCCTATCGCCGCCTCGCGATGAAGCATCACCCGGATCGCAACCCCGACAGCAAGGAATCGGAAGAGGCATTCAAAGAGGCCAACGAGGCCTATGAAGTGCTGTCCGATGCGAGCAAGCGCGCAGCATACGACCAGTATGGTCATGCCGGCGTCGACCCGAGCATGGGTGGCGGTGGCCAGGGTTTCGGCGGCCAGAATTTCTCCGATATCTTCGGCGATGTGTTCAGCGATTTCTTCGGTGGCGGTCGCGGCGGCAATGGCCGCGGTGGCGCCCAGCGTGGCAGCGACCTGCGCTACACCCTCGAACTGAACCTGGAAGAAGCCGTGCGCGGCACCACGGTCAGCATCCGTGTGCCGACGCTGGTCAACTGCAAGCCCTGCGATGGCAGTGGCGCGAAGAAAGGTTCGGCGCCGATCACCTGTCCGACCTGTGGCGGTATCGGCCAGGTGCGTATGCAGCAGGGCTTTTTCTCGGTGCAGCAGACCTGCCCGCGCTGCCATGGCCAGGGCAAGATCATCTCCGACCCGTGCGATTCGTGCCATGGCGAAGGCCGTGTCGAAGAGTACAAGACCCTCTCGGTCAAGGTGCCTTCGGGCGTCGACACCGGTGATCGCATTCGCCTGTCGGGTGAAGGCGAGGCGGGCATGCAGGGTGGTCCGACCGGCGACCTCTACGTGGTGATCAACGTGCGCGAGCACGCGATCTTCCAGCGCGACGGCAAACACTTGTACTGCGAAGTGCCGATCAGCTTCACCGACGCGGCATTGGGCGGCGAGCTGGAAGTGCCGACCCTCGACGGTCGGGTCAAGCTGAAGATTCCGGAAGGCACCCAGACCGGCAAGCAGTTTCGTCTGCGCGGCAAGGGCGTTGCGCCCGTGCGCGGCGGCGGTGCTGGCGACCTGATGTGCCGGGTGGCGGTGGAAACGCCGGTCAACCTCGACCGTCGTCAGCGTGAGTTGCTGGAAGAATTCCGCACTTCGCTTGAGGGCAACGAATCCCATTCGCCGAAGGCCAATGGTTGGTTCGAGGGTGTGAAGCGTTTCTTCGGCGACCTGTAAGGCATAAGGATTCGAGCATGCGACGTATAGCTGTGATGGGCGCCGCCGGGCGCATGGGCAAGACCTTGATCGAAGCGGTCCAGCTGGCGCCCGGCGCCGGTTTGACGGCGGCGGTCGATCGGCCGGACAGCACACTGGTCGGCGCCGATGCCGGCGAGCTGGCTGCGCTGGGGCGGATCGGCGTACCGCTGTCGGGCGACGTGGCCAAGGTGGCGGAGGAGTTCGATGTGTTGATCGACTTCACCCACCCAACGGTAACGCTGAAGAACCTGGCGTTCTGCCGCAAGGCGGGCAAGGCCATGGTCATCGGCACCACCGGTTTCAGTGCCGAAGAAAAGGCGTTGCTGGCCGAGGCGGGCAAGGATATCCCCATCGTCTTCGCCGCCAACTTCAGTGTCGGCGTCAATCTGTGCCTGAAGTTGCTCGACACCGCTGCGCGCGTGTTGGGCGACGACGTCGATATCGAGATCATGGAAGCCCATCACCGGCACAAGGTCGATGCGCCCTCGGGCACGGCCGTGCGCATGGGCGAAGTGATCGCCAGCGCGTTGGGTCGCGATCTGAAAAAGGTGGCGGTGTACGGCCGTGAAGGTCAGACCGGCGCGCGCGAGCGCCAGACCATTGGTTTCGCCACCGTGCGCGCTGGCGACGTGGTGGGTGATCACACCGTGCTGTTCGCCGCTGACGGCGAGCGCGTCGAGATCACTCACAAGGCGTCCAGCCGCATGACNGCAGGACGTGCTGGACCTGCATTGACCCAGCTGCGCCCGGCTCGCTCCTCCCGTAGGAGCGGTCATCGGCCGCGAACCAGACGCCGCGGTCTTGCTGACACACTGCGATGCCTATTCGCGGCCGATGACCGCTCCTACAGGGGGAGGCGCGCCAAAGTCGCATTCCCTCAAGTCCGCACCGCATTCGCGGTAGACCAAAACCCCTCTTTTCTGTAAGCTACAGCTTTAGTGTGTCCACTAAAAGCGCGCAGATAATTCGATGAAAAGAAGCGGGGTGACGTATCCATACGGCATTCCGCTTTTTTACAACCTGCGATCGCCCTTTCAGGCTTTATTTACGGGAGGTCTTCTTGACTAAGCCAGCCATACTCGCCCTTGCCGATGGCAGCATCTTTCGCGGCGAAGCCATTGGAGCCGACGGGCAAACCGTTGGAGAGGTGGTGTTCAACACCGCCATGACCGGCTATCAGGAAATCCTTACCGATCCTTCCTATGCCCAGCAAATCGTCACCCTGACCTACCCCCACATCGGCAACACCGGCACCACCCCGGAAGATGCCGAGTCCGATCGCGTCTGGGCCGCAGGCCTGGTGATCCGCGACCTGCCATTGGTGGCCAGCAACTGGCGTAACACCATGGCCCTGGACGACTACCTGAAAGCCAACAACGTGGTTGCCATCGCCGGCATCGACACTCGCCGCCTGACCCGCATCCTGCGAGAGAAAGGCGCGCAGAACGGCTGCATCATGGCCGGTGACGACATCAGCGAAGAGGCCGCCATCGCCGCCGCGCGCGCCTTCCCCGGCCTCAAGGGCATGGACCTGGCCAAGGAAGTCAGCACCAAGGACACCTACCAGTGGCGCTCCAGTGTCTGGGAGCTGAAATCCGACAGCCACCCCGATAGGCCCAACAGCGAGCTGCCTTACCATGTGGTCGCCTACGACTACGGCGTCAAGGTCAACATCCTGCGCATGCTGGTCGAGCGCGGCTGCCACCTCACCGTGGTACCTGCGCAAACCCCGGCCGCCGACGTGCTGGCGCTCAACCCCGATGGCGTCTTCCTGTCCAACGGCCCTGGCGATCCAGAGCCCTGCGACTACGCTATCCAGGCGATCAAGGAAGTGCTGCAGACCGAGATTCCGGTCTTCGGCATCTGCCTGGGCCACCAGTTGCTGGCTTTGGCCGCCGGCGCCAAGACCGTCAAGATGGGTCATGGTCACCACGGTGCCAACCACCCGGTGCAGGATGTCGACAGCGGCGTGGTGATGATCACCAGCCAGAACCACGGCTTCGCGGTAGATGAAGCGACGTTGCCGAGCAATGTCCGCGCCATCCACAAATCGCTGTTCGACGGCACCCTGCAGGGTATCGAGCTGACCGACAAGGCCGCGTTCAGCTTCCAGGGTCACCCTGAAGCCAGCCCCGGTCCGAACGACGTCTCGCCGCTGTTCGACCGCTTCATCGAATCGATGGCCAAGCGCCGCTGATCACTGTCGGACCCGTGTGTAACGCGCGCCCCGGCTGGCCCCGTCGAAGACGGACAGGCCGCCAGGGCGCCGCCCAATAAAGTTCAGGCGGGCAGCCGGCTGAACTGCGCAATTGAGTGAGAACCATGCCAAAACGTACAGACTTGAAAAGCATCCTGATTCTTGGCGCCGGCCCGATCGTCATCGGCCAGGCCTGCGAATTCGACTACTCCGGCGCCCAGGCCTGCAAGGCCCTGCGCGAAGAGGGTTACCGCGTCATTCTGGTCAACTCCAACCCGGCCACCATCATGACCGACCCGGACATGGCCGACGCCACCTACATCGAACCGATCAAGTGGCAGACCGTGGCCAAGATCATCGAGAAAGAGCGTCCGGACGCCGTGTTACCGACCATGGGTGGCCAGACTGCCCTGAACTGCGCCCTGGACCTGGAGCGCGAAGGCGTTCTGGCCAAGTTCGGCGTGGAAATGATCGGTGCCAATGCCGACACCATCGACAAGGCCGAAGACCGTTCGCGTTTCGACAAGGCCATGAAGTCCATCGGCCTGGCCTGCCCGCGCTCGGGTATCGCCCACAGCATGGAAGAAGCCAATGCCGTGCTGGAGAAGCTTGGCTTCCCGTGCATCATTCGTCCATCGTTCACCATGGGCGGTACCGGCGGCGGCATCGCCTACAACCGTGAAGAGTTCGAAGAGATCTGCGCCCGTGGCCTGGACCTGTCGCCGACCAAGGAACTGCTGATCGACGAATCGCTGATCGGTTGGAAAGAGTACGAGATGGAAGTGGTCCGCGACAAAAAGGACAACTGCATCATCGTCTGTTCCATCGAGAACTTCGACCCGATGGGCGTGCACACCGGTGACTCGATCACCGTCGCACCGGCGCAGACCTTGACCGACAAGGAATACCAGATCCTGCGCAACGCCTCGCTGGCAGTGCTGCGCGAGATCGGCGTGGAAACCGGCGGTTCCAACGTACAGTTCGGTATCTGCCCGGACACCGGCCGCATGGTCGTGATCGAGATGAACCCGCGCGTGTCGCGTTCCTCGGCACTGGCTTCCAAGGCCACCGGCTTCCCGATCGCCAAGGTCGCGGCCAAGCTGGCCGTCGGCTACACCCTCGACGAACTGCAGAACGACATCACCGGCGGCAAGACCCCGGCGTCGTTCGAGCCGTCCATCGACTACGTCGTCACCAAGCTGCCACGCTTTGCCTTCGAGAAATTCCCGAAAGCCGACGCGCGCCTGACCACCCAGATGAAATCCGTGGGTGAAGTCATGGCCATCGGCCGGACTTTCCAGGAATCCCTGCAGAAAGCCCTGCGCGGCCTGGAAGTGGGCGTCAGTGGCCTGGACCCTAAAGTCGACCTGAGCAGCCCCGAAGCCAACGGCATCCTCAAGCGCGAACTGACCGTGCCGGGCGCCGAGCGCATCTGGTACGTCGCCGATGCCATGCGCGCCGGCATGAGCGTGGACGACATTTTCGCCCTGACCATGATCGACCGCTGGTTCCTGGTGCAGATGGAAGACCTGATCAAGGAAGAAGAGAAGGTCAAGACCCTGGGTCTGGCCGATATCGACAAGGCCTTGATGTTCCGCCTCAAACGCAAGGGTTTCTCCGACCAGCGCCTGGCCAAGCTGCTGGGCATCACCGACAAGAATCTGCGTCGTCACCGCCACAAGCTGGATGTGTTCCCGGTCTACAAGCGCGTCGACACCTGCGCCGCCGAGTTCGCCACCGACACCGCCTACCTGTACTCCACGTACGAGGAAGAGTGCGAGGCCAACCCGACCGACCGCGACAAGATCATGATCCTGGGCGGTGGCCCGAACCGTATCGGCCAAGGCATCGAGTTCGACTACTGCTGCGTTCACGCAGCCCTGGCCCTGCGCGCCGACGGGTACGAGACCATCATGGTCAACTGCAACCCGGAAACCGTGTCCACCGACTACGACACCTCCGATCGCCTGTACTTCGAGCCATTGACGCTCGAAGACGTGCTGGAAATCGTGCGCGTCGAGAAGCCCAAGGGCGTCATCGTCCAGTACGGCGGCCAGACCCCGCTGAAACTGGCCCGCGCCCTGGAAGAGGCCGGCGTGCCGATCATCGGCACCAGCCCTGATTCCATCGACCGCGCCGAAGACCGCGAGCGTTTCCAGCAGATGGTCCAGCGCCTGAACCTGCTGCAGCCGCCGAACGCGACCGTGCGCAGCGAAGAAGAAGCCATTCGCGCCGCTGGCGTGATCGGTTACCCACTGGTCGTGCGCCCGTCGTACGTGCTGGGCGGCCGCGCCATGGAGATCGTCTACGAACTCGACGAGCTCAAGCGCTACCTGCGTGAAGCCGTACAGGTGTCCAACGACAGCCCGGTACTGCTCGACCACTTCCTCAACTGCGCCATCGAGATGGACGTGGATGCGGTGTGCGACGGCACCGACGTGGTCATCGGCGCGATCATGCAGCACATCGAGCAGGCCGGTGTTCACTCCGGTGACTCGGCCTGCTCGCTGCCGCCGTACTCGCTGCCGGCCCACGTGCAGGACGAAGTGCGCGAGCAGGTCAAGAAGATGGCCCTGGAACTGGGTGTCATCGGCTTGATGAACGTGCAGCTGGCGCTGCAGGGCGACAAGATCTACGTGATCGAAGTCAACCCGCGTGCTTCGCGTACCGTACCGTTCGTGTCCAAGTGCATCGGCACTTCGCTGGCGATGATTGCCGCGCGCGTCATGGCCGGCAAGACCCTGAAGGAAATCGGCTTCACCAAGGAAATCATTCCCAACTTCTACAGTGTCAAGGAAGCGGTGTTCCCGTTCGCCAAGTTCCCTGGCGTCGACCCGATCCTTGGCCCGGAAATGAAATCCACGGGTGAAGTGATGGGTGTCGGCGACACCTTCGGCGAAGCCTTCGCCAAGGCGCAGATGGGCGCCAGCGAAGTGCTGCCGACCGGCGGCACGGCCTTCATCAGTGTGCGTGACGACGACAAGCCGCTGGTGGCTGGCGTGGCCCGCGACCTGATCGCATTGGGCTTCGAAGTGGTCGCCACCGCAGGCACCGCACGCGTCATCGAAGCAGCCGGTTTGAAGGTACGTCGCGTCAACAAGGTGACCGAAGGTCGCCCGCACGTGGTCGACATGATCAAGAACGACGAAGTCACCTTGATCATCAACACCACCGAAGGCCGTCAGTCGATCGCCGATTCTTACTCGATCCGTCGCAACGCCTTGCAGCACAAGATCTACTGCACCACGACCATTGCCGCTGGCGAAGCGATCTGTGAAGCGCTCAAGTTCGGTCCTGAAAAGACCGTGCGCCGTTTGCAGGATCTCCACGCAGGACTCAACGCATGATCAAGTACCCAATGACCGTCCAGGGCCATCGTGCCCTGGAGGAAGAACACGAAAAACTCAGCAAGGTCGAGCGTCCGCGCCTGAGCCAGGCCATCGGTGAGGCGCGCGAGCTGGGCGACCTCAAGGAAAACGCCGAATACCATGCGGCCCGCGAAGAGCAGGGCATGGTCGAGGCGCGTATCCGTGACATCGAGGGGCGTTTGCAGAACGCCGTGGTGATCGACGTCACCACGATTCCGAAAACCGGCAAGGTGATTTTCGGCACGACCGTGGAAATCGCCAATGTCGAAACCGACGAGCGCGTGAAGTACAAGATCGTCGGTGAGGACGAAGCCGATATCAAGGGTGGCAAGCTGTCCCATGGCTCGCCCATCGCACGTGCCCTCATCGCCAAGGAAGAAGGCGACGTGGTCACGGTGAAAACCCCCGGCGGCGTGATCGAGTACGAGATCGTCGAAGTCGCCCACGTTTGATCGACTGCCGTGGCGGCGCGTGAGCGCCGCCATCTGGCAGCTGTGGTGCTACCAGCTGTTGGGCGTTAGCCTGGTGTTGGTAGGGCAGCCGGGCCCCTCGGCGGCGCGCAGGGCGCGACCTCGAGGGTCGGCCCGGGCATCAGCGAAAGCGATGCACGTTCGACAGTTGCTTGTTCACTTGCGGGTTCTTGCGGTAAACCAGGGCCATCTTGCCGATGACCTGGACCAGATCGGCACGGCCGACCTTGCACAATTCGGCAACGGCTTGCAGGCGCTGTTCGCGGTCGAGGATGTTGAGTTTGATCTTGATCAGCTCGTGATCGCTCAAGGCGCGTTCGAATTCTGCTAAAACACCTTCAGTCAAACCATTGTCGGCAACCATCAAAACCGGCTTCAAATGGTGACCAATCGATTTGTACTGTTTCTTCTGCTCTTGAGTGAGCGGCATAATCTGACCCTTCATCTGATCTTGTAAAAAGCGGCGGCCAGTTTACCCGAGCGCCCTCGGCTCCGCCCAGTTAATCACGACCTGTTATTCGAGGTGCCCCGTGGCCCGTTCCAAGACAAGCCTCAATTGGCTGAAAGAACACTTCAACGATCCCTACGTCAAGATGGCGCAGAAAGACGGGTATCGTTCGCGTGCAAGCTACAAGCTGCTGGAAATACAGGAGCGCGACCGCCTGATCCGCCCCGGCATGAGTGTCATCGACCTGGGCGCCGCGCCTGGCGGATGGTCCCAGGTGACCAGTCGTCTGATTGGTGGCCAGGGCCGACTCATCGCGTCCGATATCCTGGAAATGGACAGCATCCCCGATGTCACCTTCATTCAGGGCGACTTTACCGAGGATGCAGTGCTGGCGCAGATCCTCGAGGCCGTCGGTAATTCGCAGGTCGACCTTGTGATTTCCGATATGGCCCCCAATATGAGTGGACTGGCCGCAGTCGACATGCCGCGTGCAATGTTCCTCTGCGAGCTGGCGCTTGACCTGGCCAGCCGGGTTCTGCGCCCGGGCGGTGATTTCCTGATCAAGGTCTTCCAGGGTGAAGGCTTCGACGTGTATCACAAGACCGTTCGGCAGATGTTCGAGAAGGTGCAGATGCGCAAGCCTTCCTCGTCCCGTGACCGCTCACGCGAGCAGTACTTGCTGGGCCGTGGTTTCAAGGGTGCGGAAAAGCCGGACCATGAGGTCTGAGGCTGTCGATAGCTTTTATTAAATGGCGCGGCATGCTGAGCATAAACGAAGATTACGCAGTCAAAGTTTCACAAAAGGTTACAGACGCCGCCTGCGGAGCCGTAGGCAATGTAGTAAGTTTGGCCGGTGAACATCATGCGAAGCACGCCTGCGCGGGTTGCGGGTAGCAGGCTTCAGAGGGTAGCGAATTGAACGATATGGCAAAGAATCTGATCCTGTGGTTGATCATCGCCGCCGTCCTGGTGACGGTCATGAACAACTTCTCCAGCCCCAATGAGCCGCAGACCCTCAACTATTCCGACTTCATCCAGCAGGTGAAGGACGGCAAGGTCGAGCGCGTTGCCGTGGATGGCTATGTCATCACCGGCAAGCGTACCGATGGCGATGCCTTCAAGACCATCCGGCCCGCCATTCAGGACAACGGTCTGATCGGCGACCTGGTGGACAACAAGGTCGTGGTCGAGGGCAAGCAGCCTGAACAGCAAAGCATCTGGACCCAGCTTCTGGTGGCCAGCTTCCCGATCCTGGTGATCATCGCGGTGTTCATGTTCTTCATGCGCCAGATGCAGGGCGGGGCGGGCGGCAAGGGCGGCCCGATGAGCTTCGGCAAGAGCAAGGCGCGCCTGCTCTCCGAAGACCAGGTCAAGACCACCCTGGCCGACGTGGCCGGTTGCGACGAAGCGAAGGAGGAAGTCGGCGAGCTGGTCGAGTTCCTGCGCGATCCAGGCAAGTTCCAGCGCCTGGGCGGTCGCATTCCCCGCGGCGTGCTGATGGTCGGCCCGCCCGGTACGGGTAAGACGCTGCTGGCCAAGGCCATTGCCGGCGAAGCCAAGGTACCGTTCTTCACCATTTCCGGTTCGGACTTCGTCGAGATGTTCGTCGGTGTCGGTGCGAGCCGTGTACGTGACATGTTCGAACAGGCGAAGAAGCACGCGCCTTGCATCATCTTCATCGACGAAATCGATGCCGTGGGTCGCCATCGTGGCGGCGGCATGGGCGGTGGTCACGACGAGCGCGAGCAGACGCTCAACCAGTTGCTGGTCGAAATGGACGGCTTCGAAATGAATGACGGCATCATCGTCATTGCCGCGACCAACCGTCCGGACGTGCTCGACGCTGCGCTGCTGCGCCCTGGCCGTTTCGACCGTCAGGTCGTGGTGGGCCTGCCGGATATCCGCGGTCGCGAGCAGATCCTCAAGGTTCACATGAAGAAAGCGCCCTTGGGCGACGACGTGAACCCTGCGGTCATCGCTCGCGGTACACCGGGTTTCTCCGGTGCCGATCTGGCCAACCTGGTCAACGAAGCGTCGCTGTTCGCTGCCCGCAATGGCAAGCGCCTTGTCGAGATGAAGGAATTCGAGCTCGCCAAGGACAAGATCATGATGGGCGCCGAGCGCAAAAACATGGTCATGTCCGAGAAAGAGAAGCAGAACACGGCTTACCATGAAGCGGGCCATGCCATCGTCGGTCGCGTCGTGCCCGAGCACGACCCGGTCTACAAGGTCTCGATCATCCCGCGCGGTCGCGCGCTGGGTGTGACCATGTTCTTGCCTGAAGAAGATCGCTACAGCCTCTCCAAGCGCGCCCTGATCAGTCAGATCTGCTCGCTGTACGGGGGGCGCATTGCCGAGGAAATGACGCTGGGCTTCGATGGCGTTACCACCGGTGCGTCCAACGACATCATGCGTGCCAGCCAGATCGCTCGGAACATGGTCACCAAGTGGGGCCTGTCCGAGAAGCTCGGGCCGCTGCTCTATGCGGAAGACGAAGACCAGGGTTACCTGGGTCGTGGCGGCGGCGGTGGTGCGGCAGCAGTGTCGGGCGAGACTGCCAAGGTGATCGACTCCGAAGTGCGCAGCATCATCGACCAGTGCTACGGCACGGCCAGGCAGATCCTCACGGACAACCGTGACAAGCTGGATGCAATGGCGGACGCGCTGATGAAGTACGAGACGATCGATGCCGATCAGATCGACGACATCATGGCAGGCCGCACGCCACGTGAGCCTCGCGATTGGTCCGGCGGTGGTTCGGGTTCGTCGGGCACTACCATCGCCCCGGATCCACGTCCTGAAACACCCATCGGTGGGCCAGCGGCCGAGGTCTGATACAGACGCCTCAACGCTAGATACCTAAGGTTTGACATGACCCCTTCGCAATACCCCACTCGGTTGCCTTGCGGCAACCGAGTTCTCGATCTGGCCCAGACGCATGTCATGGGCATTCTCAATATCACTCCCGACTCCTTTTCCGACGGTGGCCGCTTCAACCAGCGCGATCTGGCCTTGCGCCATGCGCAGGCGATGGTCGATGCCGGCGCAACCCTGATCGACATCGGTGGCGAATCGACACGCCCCGGCGCTCGAGCGGTGTCTGCAGTGGAAGAGCTTGAGCGTGTAGCCCCTCTGGTGGAGGCGATCAACCGCGAACTTGATGTGATCATTTCGGTGGACACCTCCACGCCGGCAGTCATGCGCGAAAGTGCACGACTCGGCGCCGGTTTGATCAACGACGTGCGCGCGTTGCGCCGCGACGGCGCATTGGACGCTGCTGCGGCCACCGGCCTTCCGGTGTGTCTGATGCACATGGTGGGCGAGCCCGGCACCATGCAGGACCATCCCCACTACGACGACCTGCTGGGCGAGGTGGCGGGCTTTCTGTCCGAGCGCATGCACGCCTGTGCTTCGGTCGGCATCCCTGCAGAGCGTATACTGCTCGACCCAGGCTTCGGTTTCGCCAAGTCGCATGCGCACAACCTCAGCCTGTTCAAGCATATGCAGGCCCTGCATGCGCTTGGGCGGCCCTTGCTGGTAGGTGTTTCGCGCAAGAGCATGGTCGGGTTGGCCCTGAACAAGCCAGTGGCCGAGCGCCTCAATGGCAGCTTGGCCCTGGCGGCCTTGGCGATGACCAAGGGTGCGAAGATCTTGCGCGTCCACGATGTGGCCGAAACGATTGATGTCGTTCGGATGATCGCCGCCGTTGAAGCGGCCGAATAAGAATTACGGAGTACTTATGAGCAGGAAATATTTTGGCACCGACGGCATTCGTGGTCGTGTCGGCGAGTACCCCATTACCCCTGATTTCATGCTCAAGCTGGGCTGGGCGGCCGGTATGGCGTTCCGCAAGATGGGCGCGTGCCGCGTGCTGGTCGGCAAGGACACGCGGATCTCTGGCTACATGTTCGAATCGGCGCTGGAGGCCGGCCTGTCCGCGGCCGGCGCCGACGTCCTGTTGCTCGGCCCGATGCCCACGCCCGCCATTGCCTACCTGACGCGTACGTTCCATGCCGAGGCCGGCATCGTCATCAGTGCATCGCACAATCCGCACGATGACAACGGCATCAAGTTCTTCTCCGGCCAGGGCACCAAGCTGCCCGACGAAGTCGAGTCGATGATCGAAGAGCTCATGGATGCGCCGATGACGGTGGCCGAGTCCAGCAAGCTGGGCAAAGTTTCGCGCATCAACGACGCCGCTGGCCGCTACATCGAGTTCTGCAAGAGCAGCGTGCCCACCACCACCGACTTCGCCGGCCTCAAGCTGGTGATCGATTGTGCCCATGGCGCCACCTACAAGGTCGCACCCAATGTCTTTCGCGAGCTGGGTGCGCAGGTCACCGTGCTGTCTGCCGCGCCCGATGGCCTGAACATCAACGACAATTGCGGCTCGACCCACATGGAAGCGTTGCAGGCTGCCGTGCTGATAGGCCATGCCGACCTGGGCATCGCCTTCGACGGGGACGGTGACCGCGTATTGATGGTCGACCATACGGGCGCCATCGTCGATGGCGACGACTTGCTGTTCATCATCGCCCGCGATCTCCACGAGCGCGGCAAGCTGCACGGCGGCGTGGTCGGTACCCTGATGAGCAACCTGGGCCTGGAACTGGCCTTCCAGGACCTGTCCATCCCGTTCGTTCGCGCCAGCGTCGGCGACCGCTACGTGATGGCCGAGCTCAAGGAGCGTGACTGGCAATTGGGTGGCGAGAATTCGGGCCACATCGTCTGCTGCCATCACACCACCACGGGCGATGCGATCATCGCTGCGCTGCAGGTGCTGCTGGCCCTCAAGCGCCGTGACGAAACCCTCGCACATGCCCGTCAGGGGCTGCGCAAGTGCCCTCAGGTATTGGTCAACGTGCGCTTTGCCGGCGGCGACGTCAATCCGGTCGAGCACCCCTCGGTCAAGGAAGCCTGCGCGCGGGTGACCGAGGCCATGGGTGGTCGCGGGCGCGTGCTGTTGCGCAAGTCCGGAACCGAGCCGCTGGTGCGGGTAATGGTCGAAGGCGACGACGAAAAAGTCGTGCGTGGCTACGCCGATGAGCTTGCCAGGCTGGTGAGTGAAGTTTGCGCCTGAATACGGCTTGCCAGTGAACGTTGCGTTGGGTAACATCTGCGCCCACTTTGATCGACGAGGTACAGCATGCGTCGCCCCATGGTAGCTGGTAACTGGAAAATGCACGGTACCCGCGCCAGCGTCGCCGAGCTGATCAAGGGTCTGTCCGAACAGTCCTTGCCCGACTCTGTCGAGGTTGCGGTGTTCCCGCCCCTGTTGTTCGTCGACCGTGTGGTCGAGGGTCTGCAGGGCAGCCATATCGCTGTCGGTGCGCAGAACTGCGCGGTTCAGGCCGAGCAAGGTGCATTGACTGGCGAAACCGCCTCGAGCCAATTGGTTGATGCCGGTTGTTCGCTGGTTCTGATCGGTCACTCCGAGCGTCGCCAGGTCATCGGCGAAGGCGAGCAGCAACTGATCGAGAAATTCCGCGCCGCGCAAGCGGCCGGCCTGACGCCAGTGCTTTGCATGGGGGAAACCCTTGAAGAGCGCGAAGCCGGTCAGACTTTGGAAATTGTAGGTCGTCAGCTGGGCAGCGTCATTGCAGCCTTGGGTATCGAAGCTTTCACCCATGCGGTGATTGCCTACGAGCCGGTCTGGGCCATTGGCACCGGGCTGACTGCCACGCCGCAACAGGCTCAGGATGTGCACGCCGCCATCCGGGCTCAGTTGACGGCAGAAGATGCCAAGGTCGCACAAGCTGTGCGGCTGTTGTACGGCGGTAGCGTCAAAGCGGCCAATGCGGCCGAACTGTTCGGCATGCCGGATATCGATGGGGGCCTCATTGGTGGTGCTTCCCTGAATGCAGATGATTTCGGTGCGATCTGTCGCGCCGCGGGAAACTGAGAAAATGCTGGAAACAGTCGTAGTCGTTCTTCATCTGTTGGGTGCACTGAGCGTTGTCGCTCTGGTTTTGCTGCAGCAGGGTAAAGGTGCGGACGCTGGCGCGTCATTCGGGGCAGGTGCATCAAATACTGTCTTCGGAAGCCAAGGTTCCTCTACCTTTCTTAGTAAGTTTACTGCTATACTTGCCGCCTGTTTCTTCATAACCAGCTTGGGTTTAGGTTACTTTGCTAAAGAGAAAGCTCAACAGCTGACTCAAGTAGGTCTGCCAGATCCAGCGGTCATCGAAGCACCTAGGCAGAAGCCGGCAGCAGATGATGTTCCGGTGCTCCAAGAGCAAAAGACCGACGTAGCTCCTGCTACCGACGTTCCTCAGGCTCAAGGGCAAAAGTGATACTCGCAAGAGTGTCAGGGTTACAAAAGCGGTAAGGGTTTCACACGTTGTATTGCCGAGGTGGTGGAATTGGTAGACACGCAACCTTGAGGTGGTTGTGCCCATAGGGTGTAGGGGTTCGAGTCCCCTTCTCGGTACCAATTATCAGGAGAGCCCGCTGTTGCGGGCTTTCTTGTCGGTGGAAGCTTGGATTGACCCAAAACGGGTTCGGTCGTATACTTTCGCCCCAGCTTTGTCGCGGGATGGAGCAGTCTGGTAGCTCGTCGGGCTCATAACCCGAAGGTCGTTGGTTCAAATCCAGCTCCCGCAACCAGTTTTAGCAAAGCCCCTTTTCAAAGGGGCTTTTTGTTAGCTGGACAGTTCTTAGCGCCGGTATTCAACGGCGTATCCGGGATGGGCGCTTCGCCCATTTTTTATTTGCACAGCATGCACGAGGGGGTTCAGGTGTCGAGCAAGCTAGAACAGTTGCAGGCCTTGTTGGCCCCGGTGGTCGTGGCCCTTGGCTATGAATGCTGGGGTATTGAGTTTTCGGCTCAAGGCCGCCATTCACTTTTGCGTGTCTATATCGATAAAGAGGGCGGAGTGCTGGTGGACGATTGCGCCATTGTCAGCCGCCAGCTCAGTGGTGTACTGGACGTTGAAGATCCAATCACCGTCGAATACACCCTTGAAGTTTCTTCTCCAGGCATGGAACGCCCGCTGTTCAACATCGAACAGTTTGCCGCGTACGCCGGAGCACAAGTAAAGATAAAGCTGCGCGCCCCTTTCGAAGGACGACGCAACTTTCAGGGCCTTCTCCATGGTGTGGAGGACCAGGATGTCGTGATTCGAGTAGACGAACACGAATTCCTGCTGCCGATCGATTCGATCGACAAGGCCAATATCATTCCCAGTTTTGACTGAGACGTGCCAGATACTGCGGGTCCCGCGGATCCAATGGCTTGCGAAAGGCGAGGCGTACGATGAGCAAAGAAGTACTGCTGGTTGTTGAGTCGGTATCCAATGAAAAGGGTGTACCGGCAGGCGTAATATTCGAAGCGCTGGAGATTGCTCTGGCGACCGCGACCAAGAAACGCTTCGAAGACGAAGTGGATCTTCGTGTGGAAATCAATCGCCACACCGGCTCCTACGAAACCTTCCGTCGCTGGACGGTCGTCGAAGAAGACGACCTGGACGATCCGGCCATCGAAACCTGGCCGAGCAAGGTTGTACTGACACACCCCGAAGCCAAGGTGGGTGATGTCATCGAAGAGAAGATCGACTCCATCGAGTTCGGTCGCATCGCTGCCCAGACCGCCAAGCAGGTGATCGTGCAGAAAGTTCGCGAGGCCGAGCGCGCCCAGGTGGTGGATGCTTACCGTGAACGACTGGGCGAGATCATCTCTGGCACGGTCAAGAAGGTGACCCGCGACAACGTCATCGTCGATCTGGGCAACAACGCCGAGGCCTTGCTGGCTCGGGAAGATATCATTTCGCGCGAAACCTTCCGTGTCGGTGTGCGCCTGCGCGCGCTGCTCAAGGAAATTCGTACCGAAAACCGGGGTCCTCAACTGATCCTTTCGCGTACCGCGCCGGAAATGCTCATCGAGCTTTTCCGCATCGAGGTGCCGGAAATCGCTGAAGGCCTCATTGAAGTCATGGCCGCATCCCGTGATCCGGGTTCGCGCGCCAAGATCGCCGTTCGCTCCAAGGACAAGCGCATCGACCCGCAAGGTGCCTGTATCGGCATGCGCGGTTCGCGTGTGCAGGCTGTGTCCGGCGAGTTGGGCGGCGAGCGCGTCGACATCGTCCTCTGGGACGATAACCCGGCACAGTTCGTCATCAATGCCATGTCCCCGGCGGAAGTCGCGGCCATCATCGTCGACGAAGACGCCCATGCCATGGACATCGCCGTGGGTGCCGACAACCTGGCCCAGGCAATTGGCCGTGGCGGGCAGAACGTGCGTCTGGCCAGCCAGTTGACTGGCTGGACACTGAACGTGATGACCGAGTCGGACATTCAGGCCAAGCAGCAAGCGGAAACCGGTGACATCCTGCGCAACTTCATCGACGAGCTGGAAGTCGATGAAGAGCTGGCCCAGGTACTGGTCGACGAAGGCTTCACAAGCCTGGAAGAAATTGCCTACGTACCGTTGGAAGAGATGCTCAACATCGACGGCTTTGACGAAGACATCGTCAACGAGCTTCGCGCTCGGGCCAAGGATCGTTTGTTGACCAAAGCCATCGCTACAGAGGAAAAGCTGGCAGACGCCCATCCGGCCGAAGACCTGCTCTCGCTTGAGGGTATGGACAAGGATTTGGCGATGGAACTGGCGGTGCGCGGCGTAGTTACCCGCGAAGACCTGGCCGAGCAGTCGATTGACGACCTGCTCGACATCGACGGCATTGACCAAGATCGTGCCGGCAAGTTGATCATGGCCGCCCGAGCCCATTGGTTCGAGTAATTGGCGCGGCCTGAGGAGAGAAGTGCATGACGCAAGTCACGGTGAAAGAATTGGCCCAAGAGGTCGCCGCACCGGTAGAGCGCCTGCTTCAGCAGATGCGTGAGGCAGGTCTGCCGCACACCGACGCCGGACAAGTTGTGACCGACAATGAGAAGCAGGCTCTGCTGGCTCATTTGAAAAGCAGCCACAAGGCGAAAGCGGAAGAACCGCGCAAGATTACCTTGCAGCGCAAGACCCAAAGCACCCTGCGTGTGGCCGGTAGCAAGAGCATCAGCGTAGAAGTACGCAAGAAGAAGGTATTCGTTCAGCGCAGCCCGGAAGAGATCCAGGCCGAGCAGAAGCGCGAGCTCGACGAGCGTCGCGCAGCGAATGATGCTGCCCGCCAGAAGGTCGAGCAGGACACGCGTTCGCGTACCGACGAAGAAACGCGCAAGCAGCCTGGCAGCACCGCTCAGGCCGACGCCCCTGCCGCCGCAACCCAAGCTCCTTCGGCGCCAAGCGTCGATGTGGCTGCGGTCGCCCCGGCACCTGCACCGGCTCCTGAGCGCAAGAAGGAAGAGCCTCGTCGTCCCGACAAGCCGCGCAACGACGACCGTCGCAGCGGCAGTGGCAACAGTGATGGCGAGCGCAAGAACCAGCCTCACCGTGCCACCGTCAAGGAAAAGGCTCCGACGCCGCGTGCCGCACCGCGTACCACCGACGAAGAGAGCGATGGCTTCCGTCGTGGCGGTCGTGGCAAGGGCAAGCTGAAGAAGCGCAACGCTCACGGTTTCCAGAGCCCTACCGGCCCGCTGGTGCGTGACGTGAAAATTGGCGAGACCATCTCTGTTGGCGATCTGGCCGCACAGATGTCGGTCAAGGCTGCCGAGATCATCAAGTTCATGTTCAAGCTGGGCACGCCAGCCACCATCAACCAGGTGCTGGATCAGGAAACTGCCCAGTTGGTTGCCGAGGAGCTGGGTCACAAGGTGACTCTGGTCAGCGACACCGCCCTGGAAGATTCCCTGGCCGAATCGCTGAAGTTCGAGGGTGAAGCGTTCGCTCGTGCACCGGTCGTGACCGTCATGGGCCACGTCGACCACGGCAAGACCTCGCTGCTCGACTACATTCGTCGTGCCAAGGTTGCTGCGGGCGAAGCCGGCGGTATCACTCAGCACATCGGTGCCTACCACGTCGAAACCGAACGCGGCATGGTCACCTTCCTCGACACCCCGGGCCACGCCGCGTTTACCGCGATGCGTGCCCGTGGTGCCAAGGCGACGGACATCGTGATCCTGGTGGTCGCGGCGGACGACGGTGTGATGCCACAAACCATCGAAGCCGTTCAGCATGCGAAAGCCGCTGGCGTGCCACTGGTGGTTGCAGTGAACAAGATCGACAAGCCGGGCGCCGACCTGGACCGTATCCGCAGCGAGCTGTCGGTTCACGGTGTGACTTCGGAAGAGTGGGGCGGCGACACCCCGTTCGTACCGGTTTCGGCCAAGCAGGGTACTGGCGTCGACGAATTGCTCGAAGCCGTGTTGCTGCAGGCTGAAGTACTGGAACTGACCGCAACGCCATCGGCTCCTGGCCGCGGTGTGGTCGTCGAATCGCGCCTGGACAAGGGCCGTGGCCCGGTGGCCACCGTGCTGGTTCAGGACGGTACGCTGCGTCAGGGCGACATGGTGCTGGTCGGTTCGAACTACGGCCGTGTACGTGCCATGCTCGACGAGAACGGCAAGCCGATCAAGGAAGCCGGTCCGGCCATCCCGGTCGAGATCCTCGGCCTTGACGGTACCCCGGATGCGGGCGACGAGATGAGCGTGGTTGCCGACGAGAAGAAAGCCCGTGAAGTGGCTCTGTTCCGTCAAGGCAAGTTCCGCGAAGTCAAGCTGGCCCGTGCTCACGCCGGCAAGCTGGAAAACATCTTCGAAAACATGGGTCAGGAAGAGAAGAAGACGCTCAACATCGTCCTCAAATCCGACGTCCGTGGATCGCTGGAAGCGTTGCAGGGTGCCTTGAATGGCTTGGGCAACGACGAAGTGCAAGTGCGTGTGGTCGGTGGCGGCGTCGGTGGTATCACCGAATCCGATGCCAACCTGGCGCTGGCTTCGACAGCGGTACTGTTCGGCTTCAACGTGCGGGCCGATGCCGGCGCGCGCAAGATCGTCGAGCAGGAAGGTCTGGATATGCGTTACTACAACGTGATCTACGACATCATCGAAGACGTCAAGAAAGCCCTGACCGGTATGCTGGGCAGCGATGTTCGCGAGAACATCCTGGGTATCGCCGAAGTGCGTGACGTGTTCCGTTCGCCGAAGTTCGGTGCGATCGCCGGCTGCATGGTCATCGAGGGTGTGGTCTTCCGCAACCGTCCGATCCGTGTACTGCGCGAAGACATCGTGATCTTCGAAGGCGAGCTGGAATCGCTGCGTCGCTTCAAGGACGATGCGTCCGAAGTGCGTGCCGGCATGGAATGCGGTATCGGCGTCAAGAGCTACAACGACGTCAAGGTCGGTGACAAGATCGAAGTCTTCGAGAAAGTCCAAGTGGCTCGTACTCTCTAAGCTGCGACCTCCAGGAACCTGTCCGGCCAGCGCCGGGCCGGTTCTAAACGCAACGCCCGATCCGGCCCAGCCTGATCGGGCGTTTGCCGCTCTAGTTACAGGTAATGAAACATGGCAAAAGAATACAGCCGTACCCAGCGTATCGGCGATCAGATGCAGCGCGAGCTGGCGCAACTGATCCGTCGCGAGGTCAAGGATCCACGCGTTGGCCTGGTCACCATCACAGCGGTCGAAGTCAGCCGCGATGTCGGTCATGCCAAGATCTTCATCACCGTCATGGGCCAGGACAGCGCTGCCGACATCGCCCAGAGCATCAAGGTGTTGAACTCGGCCGCCGGTTTCCTGCGCATGCAGTTGGCCAAGGAAATGAAGCTGCGCAGCGTGCCGCAGTTGCACTTCCACTACGACGAAAGCGTGAGCCGTGGCGCTCATCTGTCGGCGTTGATCGAGCGTGCCGTGGCCGAGGACAGCCAGCATCACGCGGACGAGTCGGCCAAAGAGACCAAGGAGTAATCCCGGTGGCTCAGGTCAAGCGTATCCGTCGCAATGTCAGTGGCATCATCCTGCTGGACAAGCCACTGGGGTTCACTTCCAACGCCGCGCTGCAGAAAGTGCGCTGGCTGCTCAATGCCGAGAAGGCCGGTCATACCGGCAGTCTCGACCCATTGGCCACCGGTGTGCTGCCGCTGTGTTTCGGCGAGGCGACCAAGTTTTCCCAGTACCTGCTCGAATCCGACAAAGGCTACGAGACCCTGGCACAACTGGGCAAGACCACGACCACGGCCGATGCCGAGGGCGAGGTTCTGCAGACCCGCGAGGTGACCGTCGGTCACTCCGACATCGAGGCGGTATTGCCTCGTTTCCGTGGCCAGATCAGCCAGATACCGCCGATGTACTCGGCGCTCAAGCGCGATGGGCAGCCATTGTACAAGCTGGCGCGTGCCGGTGAAGTAGTGGAGCGCGAGCCGCGTTCTGTTACTATTGCGCGGCTGCAATTGCTTGGCTGCGAGCAGACCACTGCAAGGTTCGCCGTGGACTGCAGCAAAGGCACCTACATTCGGACCCTGGTCGAAGACATCGGCGAGGCGTTGGGGTGTGGTGCGTACGTTGCAGAACTGCGTCGCACGCAAGCGGGCCCGTTCAGCCTGGCGCAGACGGTCACGCTCGAAGAGCTCGAAGCCGTGCATGCCGAAGGCGGCAACGAGGCAGTGGACAGGTTCCTGCTGCCATCGGACAGCGGCCTGCAGGATTGGCCGCTGCTGCAGTTTTCGGAGCACAGCGCGTTTTACTGGCTCCACGGCCAGCCGGTGAGGGCTCCCGAAGCTCCCAAGTTCGGCATGGTGCGGGTACAGGATCACAATGGTCGCTTCATCGGAATCGGTGAAGTGAGCGAAGACGGGCGCATTGCGCCACGTCGCTTGATTCGGTCGGAATGACCGATCCCGGTCGTCACGGTATTCGTGGCGGCTGGTCGAGGACGGCTGTCAACAGGCACGGTCGCGCCTCTTCTCATGAAAACAGGGTTTTGCCCTGGCCTGTTGGACACTGCATGCAGTGCCCTTGATAGTGGAGATGCCTCATGGCTCTTAGCGTTGAAGACAAAGCTCAAATCGTTGCCGACTACCAGCAAGCCGTTGGTGATACCGGTTCGCCAGAAGTGCAGGTTGCACTGCTGACGCACAACATCAACAAGCTGCAGGGTCACTTCAAGGCCAACGGCAAGGACCACCACTCGCGTCGTGGCCTGATCCGTATGGTCAACCAGCGCCGCAAGCTGCTGGATTACCTGAAGGGCAAGGACGTCACCCGTTACAGCGCCCTGATCGGTCGTCTGGGTCTGCGTCGCTAATAGCGGCTCGACACGCGGTGACAAGCGTGGTTTGCCATGTTCGCAGGCCTGGGCTCAAGCCCGGGCCTGCGAGGGCGCCACGCGCAATCCTGAGGTTGGTTGTCTGTCGTACCCCAGCGGGTTTTCCGCGGGGGCGGGCAGGTTTCCAGCCTCAAGTTGTATCTGGACGGTCAACGGGGCCGATTCCCCGCTCTGCCCAAGAATTTCGCAAGAAACCAGTTCCCCCAAGAGCCAACAGAAGGTAGGAAACCGTGAACCCGGTAATCAAGACGTTTCAATTCGGTCAATCGACCGTAACCCTCGAAACGGGCCGTATTGCCCGTCAAGCCTCCGGCGCCGTGCTGGTCACCGTCGATAACGACGTGACCGTACTGGTGACCGTGGTAGGTGCCAAGCAAGCCGATCCAGGCAAAGGCTTTTTCCCGCTGTCCGTGCACTACCAGGAAAAGACCTACGCTGCCGGCAAGATTCCCGGTGGTTTCTTCAAGCGTGAAGGCCGTCCTTCCGAGAAAGAAACCCTGACCTCGCGTTTGATCGATCGCCCGATCCGTCCGCTGTTCCCCGAAGGCTTCATGAACGAAGTGCAGGTCGTCTGCACCGTCGTTTCCACCAGCAAGAAAACCGATCCAGACATCGCTGCGATGATCGGTACCTCGGCGGCCCTGGCCATTTCCGGCATTCCGTTCGACGGCCCGATCGGCGCTGCGCGTGTGGCCTTCCACGAGAGCACTGGCTACCTGCTGAACCCGACCTACGAGCAGCAGCAGGCTTCGAGCCTGGACATGGTCGTGGCCGGTACCAAAGACGCCGTGCTGATGGTTGAATCCGAAGCCAAAGAGCTGACCGAAGACCAGATGTTGGGCGCCGTGCTGTTTGCCCACGATGAGTTCCAGTCGGTCATCAAGGCCGTCGGCGAGCTGGCTGCAGAAGCCGCCAAGCCTACCTGGAGCTGGACCCCGAAAGCCTGGAACACCGAGCTGCTGGGCGCGATCCGTGGCGAATTCGGCGATGCCGTTTCCCAGGCCTACACCATCACCGTCAAGGCCGATCGCTACGCGAAGTTGGGCGAGTTGCGTGACCAGGTGATCGCCAAGTTCTCCGGCGAAGAAGGCAAGCCGACCGCAGCCGAAGTGAAGGAAATCTTCGGCGAGATCGAATACCGCACCGTTCGTGAAAACATCGTCAACGGCAAGCCGCGTATCGACGGTCGCGACACCAAGACCGTGCGCCCGCTGAACATCGAAGTCGGTGTTCTGCCGAAAACCCACGGTTCGGCCCTGTTCACCCGCGGTGAAACCCAGGCGCTGGTCGTGGCGACTCTGGGCACTGCCCGCGACGCTCAGTTGCTGGACACCCTGGAAGGCGAGAAGAAAGACCCCTTCATGCTGCACTACAACTTCCCTCCGTTCTCGGTGGGCGAGTGTGGTCGCATGGGCGGCGCGGGTCGTCGTGAAATCGGCCACGGCCGTCTGGCCCGTCGTTCGGTACAGGCCATGCTGCCGGCCGCCGACGTGTTCCCGTACACCATCCGCGTGGTATCGGAAATCACCGAGTCCAACGGTTCCAGCTCCATGGCGTCGGTCTGCGGTGCTTCCCTGGCACTGATGGACGCCGGTGTGCCGATGAAGGCGCCGGTTGCCGGTATCGCCATGGGCCTGGTCAAGGAAGGCGACAAGTTCGCCATCCTCACCGACATCCTCGGTGACGAAGACCACCTCGGCGACATGGACTTCAAGGTAGCCGGTACCGCCAAGGGCGTTACCGCGCTGCAGATGGACATCAAGATCAACGGTATCACCGAAGAGATCATGGAAATCGCCCTGGGCCAGGCGCTGGAAGCGCGCCTGAACATCCTCGGTCAGATGAACCAGATCATCGGCACTTCGCGTACCGAGCTGTCGGAAAACGCGCCGACCATGATCGCGATGAAGATCGACACCGACAAGATCCGCGACGTGATCGGCAAGGGTGGCGCTACCATTCGCGCCATCTGCGAGGAAACCAAGGCTTCGATCGACATCGAAGACGACGGCTCGATCAAGATCTTCGGCGAATCCAAGGAAGCGGCTGAAGCAGCACGTCAGCGCGTTCTGGGTATCACCGCAGAAGCCGAGATCGGCAAGATCTATCTGGGCAAGGTCGAGCGCATCGTTGACTTCGGTGCCTTCGTCAACATCCTGCCTGGCAAGGACGGTCTGGTTCACATCTCGATGCTCAGCGATGCGCGCGTCGAGAAAGTGACCGACATCCTTAAGGAAGGCGAAGAAGTGGAAGTACTGGTACTGGACGTGGATAACCGCGGCCGTATCAAGCTGTCCATCAAGGACGTTGCTGCTGCAAAGGCTTCGGGCGCGTAAACCCGCTGGCTTGAGAAAAGGAGCCCTGCGGGGCTCTTTTTTTTCGTCTAGAGTCTGGAGGTGGCCTGCTATTTGACGCCGCTACTCGGTCAAGACACGGTAAGCGCAAGGGAACTTTTGCGAGCTTGCAACTTGCACGCAAAATTACCCACAGGCGTGCAAGTTGCACGAACATGGTTTTCAGAAAGAAACCTAAATCATTGATTATTAAGGATTTTATTAGCTCGATCGGGTTGGCATGAGGTCTGCAATATTCTTGTCACCTGCAGCCAAGACATTAAACGTCTGCAGACCTTTTAAAAAACAGGAGTGACTCGTATGAAGAAGTTCGCTATTGCTGCCGCTGCTGCTACCGCGCTGACCTTGACCATGGCCAACGCTGCTTTCGCTCAACAGTCCACCCAAGCTCCAATGGTTGTTGCTGCTGGTGAAGTGACTCACGCCAAAGAAGCAACCTCCGACACTTGGATCACCACCAAGGTCAAATCCGATCTGGTCACCGAGAAAGGCATTCCAGGCACCGACATCAAGGTAGAAACCAACAAAGGCGTGGTATCCCTGTCGTCGACCGTTGCTGTGACCGATGCTCAGAAAGCTACTGCCGTGCGTATCACCAAGGCAATCAAAGGCGTGAAAGCAGTTTCCGCCGATGGCCTGAAAGCCGAGTAAGTTTCATGCGAAGGCCACAGGGACGTGGCCACTGAGAGCCCCGGCGCCATGCGACGGGGCTTTTTTTATGGGCGTTGTTCATGCGCTCGAATAATGCGTCAGTTGCGGCTGCTTTCGATCTGCACCAGTTTGCTGCCGACGAACTTCAGGTATTGGCTCATGCCATTGGAAGGTCCATACACCCACTCTTCTATCGGCAGTTCGACGCGTCGATTGATCGGCCCCGAGCGTTCGTAGCCTGTCTGCGCCTTGCTGGCAGGCGCACCACACTTCTGCTCTACCTGAACCGTGCGATCGTTCAGCGACACCAGGGTGTTGCCACAGCGCATCGTCGAGGCAGCGCTGGCTGTGTTGCACAGCGCCAGCAGCAATGGCACGCAGGTCATCCAAGTCAATTTGTTCATTCGGCATCCAGATGCAGGGGGGTGATGATGCGCCCATCTTTTTCGGCCTGGCCCAGGGCTGCATCGATGAAGTACACACGCTCGTCCGCCAACTGGCCCTTGTCGACCAGAAAGTCCTTGATGCTGCCTGCACGGGCCTGCCCAAGCTGACGCAGCAATGCATTGTTCGAAGCCCAGGACTTGAGCACCGCTTCACGTAGCTTGTCGGTGCGGACCTTGCTTTCTAGCTGTTGCCATTCCACCGGTGGCTGACCTTTGAGCCGGGTACGGTAGATGGCTTCGAGCATCGCCGGCTTGTCGTCGTCAGGCACTTGCATCTCGGCTGCGGTGGCGGGGACTTTGTCGCCACGGCGCTGGGCCATTTTATAGTAGGTGCTTTGGTATTCGCGCTCCAGGCGTTGCTGCGCAATGAGCGGGCCGTCGCTGGCCTGGGCGCTGGTGCCTTCGATTTCCAGGCGCAGGGTCGGGCGCTCCTTCAAGGCCGCCGCCAGCTTCACCAGGGCCGCCTGGGCCTCTGGGCTCAATTCGTCCGAACCTGGGCGGAACGACACGGTGCTCAGGTCTTCCGAGCCGCCGCCATTGACCAGCCCACCGATGAACTTGAACGGCGCCTGAGCGGCACGAACCATCAGGTTGCGCAGGGTCTGCCAGACGATCGGCATGACGCTGAACTGCGGGCTGTTCAGATCTCCGCTCACCGGCAGTTCGATGGCGATCCTGCCTTGGGAATCCTTGAGCAGCGCGATGGCCAGGCGCAGCGGCAGATCGACCGCATCCGGGCTGTCGACCTTGTCGCCCAGTTGCAGCTGTTCCACCAGCAGCTTGTTCTCTGCCTTGAGCTGGCCTTTGGTGATCAGGTAGTGCAAGTCGAGGTTCAGGCGGCCCTTGCGGATGCGATACCCGGCGAACTTGCCCGAATAGGGCGTCAGGGTGGTCAGCTCCACGCGTTTGAAGCTGGTCGTGATGTCCAGGCTGGCCATCGGGTCGAACGGATTCAGCGCACCAGCGATGGTCACCGGCGCATAGCGGTCGACCTTGCCCTGGATGTCGATGCGTGCGGGCTTGGCCTGACGGTTGTCGATCGTACCTATGCGCCCGTTGAGTTGCTGAACGGCCGTGGCAAAGTTCGGGGTGAGGCTGAAGTCGGCAAAGTTGGCCGAGCCATTGTCGATGTCCACGGCGCCGATGCGAATACCGAGAGGTTTTTCGGCACCTGCGGGTTTCCCCGCGTTGGCCGGGTTGGCGGGCTGCGCCGGCTGCGGAATCAGCAGGTCGTCGATATTGGTGGTACGGTCTTCGTTGATCATGAAGCGTGCGTAAGGCTGTTGCAGCTGCACCCGCTCGATCTGCAGACGATCGCCGTGGCGATAGTCGAGACCGTCGAGAGTCAGGTGCTGCCATTTGACGAAATCGCGCTCCTTGAGCGTATCGAGCGTGTGCAGCTGATCGATTTCGGCGCGGCCGGACACCGTCATCGTCAGGGGTTCAGTACTGGTCAGTTGCACAGCGAGATCGCTGTCGAGCATGCCGCTGCGCAGCTCCAGGCGAATCAGCGGGCTGATGTAGGCCTGCGCGACACGCAGGTCGATGTCCTGGGTGCTGACCTTCAGGCGTGCGCCAACCGGGGCCAGGCTGACCTCGCCGCTGGCTTGCAAGTGACCTTGCTTGCCCAGCCCGGTGTCCAGCTTGAGCGTGAAGGGAGCGCCGTTGAGGCTGTCGAAGTCACGCAGATCCAGGTTGAGGGGGCCAAGCTCCACCGCTACATTGTCGGTCGGCACGCGGTCTGCCAGATGCACGCGGTAGTCACGCAGCTGGACATCCTTGAGCAGAACCTGCCAAGGCTTGGCTGGCGCGGCTGGCGGCTTGCTGGGTGCTGGCGTCTGTGCCTGCACCTGCGCCGTCGTCGGGCTGGCGAACAGCTTTTGCCAATCGAGCTGCCCATCCGCTTCGCGGGCGGCCCAGGTTTCCAGGCCGCGACTGCGTATCTGGCCGACCCTGACCAACTGCTTGACCAGATCGACCGATGTGTCGCTGACCTCCAGGCGCTCGAGCCGCGCTAGGGGGCGACCATCGGGGGCAGTGATCGCGAAGGGCGCAACGGTGAGGGCTACCTTGTCCAAGGTGAGCTCGGTCTGCTTGGCCAGGTTCAGGTTGTAGTCGGCACTGAGGGAAAGTACGCCCTTTTCCAGCACCAGGGGCACGCTGTCACGCACGTACGGCCACCAGACGCTCATCTGTGCATCGGTCACCTTCAGCGAGCCCTGGGAAGACACCGGGCTCAGACCAATTCGCCCGCGCCAGTCGATACGACCGCCTTGAGGGCTGTTGGCCACCAGGGTCATATCGGCGTGGTCGTCCGGCAGCGTACTAAGGTTCTGCAGCTCCAGATTCATCGAGTCGTAGAGAAACTCGATCGGCTGGCTGGGACGCAAGTCCTTGAAATGCAGATAGCCGTCAACCAGTTTGATACTGCCGATGCGCAACGCGAAAGGTTCGGACGGTGCGTCCTGCGCAGCAGGGTCGCTGGCGGGAAGCTTGAACAAGCCGCTCAAGTTGAGCTTGCCGGTCTTGTCGAACAGCACTTCGGTGCGAGGCTTTTCCAGCTCCACCGCAACCAGATGCAGCGCGCCGGTCCACAGGCTGTCCAATTGCAGATTGGCGTACAACCGCTCGAAACCGATCTGCTCCGCGCCGGGCTCACCGATCTTCAGTCCCCACAGGGTCAGCTCGAGGCTGAACGGATTGAATTCCAGGCGCTGCAGCTGAGCAGGAACAGTGGAATAGTCTGCCAGCTGCTGATTGGCAACCCGCAGGGCGATGCCAGGCAGGATCAGGAAGCCGAGCAGAGCGTACAGCGCTACCAGCGCCACAAGGGTGGCGGCGGTGCGTTTCAATCCTTTGGACATGGAAAAGAGGCCATCTGACGTGATCGGAGGTGCTTGGAGTATGGCACGTCAATGCGGTTCCTATGACTCAGGCCGCGTAAGTCATGGAATTTTCACCAGTTGCTGTAGGAAAACTAGAAATTCAGGATCAGCGTCTTCAACGGTGGCTGGCCGTCGCTGGAAGGGAAATCGGCCGCCGGGCCCATTACCGAGCATTCACGCACGGGCCGCCCGGCTTTCTCGGCGCAGCGCAACACCTGATCACGCCAGTCGTCGAGGCTGACCTTGGCCAAATTGTTACAGCAGACCAGTACACCGCTGTCGGCCGTGGCCAGGATCGCGGGCTTGAGCAGGCTCTGGTAGTCGCGCAGCAGATCGACCGTGCCGAACGCACTCTTTGCCCAGGCGGGCGGGTCCAGAAAGACCAGATCGTACTGGCGTTGTTGCAGGCGCGGGTAGGATGGCAGCTTCTGCCCGCGACGCGGGGTGATGGGCAAACCAGCCAGTTGGCGGATGGCGGGAAAGTAATCCGACTGGATGAATTGCATGGGCGCAAGGTCGGGGTTCAGTGCACCGTTCTCGGCGCCGACTGCCAGGTTGCCTTCGGCAAAATCCAGGTTGCACACCTCGCGGGCGCCGCCTGCTGCTGCGCTCAGGCCCACGCCGCAGGTGTAGGCGAACAGGTTCAATACGCTTTTGCCAGCACTGTGTCGCTTGACCCACCCGCGCGCGTTGCGCAGGTCGAGAAACAGCAACGGGTCCTGCCCGGGATGCCGTCCGCGCACGCGATAATTCAAGCCCCATTCGTGTCCGATCATGTCGGCCAGCGCCGCGTCTTCGGCACGATACACCGTGTCTTCCCGATCGATCCGCGAGTTGCCCCGCGAACGGTCGTTGTACACCAGCAGCAGCGGCGTCTGCAGGTGTTGCTCGACGGCGCCGTGCAGGGCCAGCAGATCTTCGCGTGTCAGCGTCTGATGGAAGCTTTGGATCAGCAATTGCGGACCATAGCGGTCGACGGTCAAGCCACCGGCGCCTTCCTGGCTGCCATGGAACAGGCGATAGCAATCAGTGCCCTGTTCATGCAGTTGCTCGAGCAGCGAGGAGCGGACGTCGAGGGCGGCGCGCAGCGCCTGGATCAAAGCGGACATGCACGGAGCCTGACGCAAAAAGAAGGGAGGCAATTCTACATCAATTGCCCGGCGCAACGGGGTATCGAACCACCGCGACGCTGGCTTGCAGCGCCGCGGGGTATCCAGGGTCAGCCGCGATGACGACCGCGGAAATAGTTGATCAGGCCCTGGGTAGAGGCATCTTCGGCCAGCGATTCGTTTTCACCGATCAGGCGCTGGTAGACACCCTTGCCCAGCTCCTTGCCCAGTTCCACGCCCCACTGATCGAAAGCATTGATGCCCCACAGCACGCTCTGCACGAACACCTTGTGCTCATACATGGCTACCAGGGCGCCGAGGCGACGTGGGCTGATGCGCTCGACCACCAAGGTGTTGCTCGGACGGTTGCCGGGAATGACCTTGTGCGGGGCCAGCTTCTGCACCTCGTCTTCAGCCATGCCGCGCTCGCGCAGTTCGGCTTCGGACTCGCTGCGGCTCTTGCCCAGCATCAGCGCCTGGCTCTGCGACAGGCAGTTGGCGAACAGCCACTGGTGATGATCGGCGACCGGATTGAAACTCACCACCGGGACGATGAAGTCGGCCGGGATCATGTGGGTGCCCTGGTGCAGCAACTGGTGATAGGCATGCTGGCCGTTGCAGCCCACGCCACCCCAGATGACCGGGCCGGTGTCGATATTCACCGGCGTGCCGTCCTGGCGCACGCTCTTGCCGTTGGACTCCATGTCCAATTGCTGCAGGTGTTTGGTGATGTTGCGCAGGTAGTGGTCGTACGGCAGGATCGCGTGGCTCTTGGCATCCCAGAAATTGCCGTACCAGACCCCCAGCAAGGCCAGCAGCACCGGCATGTTCTGTTCGAACGGCGCCGATTGGAAGTGCTGGTCCATGGTGTAGGCGCCCGACAGCAGCTCCTTGAAGTTGGCCATGCCGATCGACATGGCAATCGGCAAGCCGATGGCCGACCACAGCGAATAACGCCCGCCGACCCAGTCCCACATCGGGAAGATGTTTTCTTCGCGGATCCCGAATTCGACGGCTGCGGCATTGTTGCTCGACACCGCGATGAAGTGGCGGTAAAGCTCGGCTTCCGAACCGCCCTGGGCCAGGTACCAGCCACGCGCAGCCTGGGCGTTCTTCAGCGTTTCCAGGGTGCTGAACGATTTCGAGGAAACGATGAACAGAGTGGTCTCGGCACGCAGCTTGGCCGACAGCTCGTGGAATTCGCTGCCATCGATGTTGGCCAGGTAGTGGCAGCGCACGCCTTTCTGGGCATACGGCAGCAAAGCTTCGGACACCAGTTCCGGGCCGAGGAAGGAGCCACCGATACCGATGTTCACTACGTCGGTGATCGGCTTCTCGGTGTAGCCACGCCACAGGCCGTCATGGATGCGCGTGACCAACTCGGTGATCTGGTTGAGCACCTTGTGCACGTCCGGCATCACGTTGACACCGTTGACATTGAGCTTGTCGCCCACCGGGCGGCGCAATGCGGTGTGCAACGCCGGACGGCCTTCGGAAGCGTTCAGCAGTTCGCCGGCAAACATCGCCTTGATCGCGCCTTGCAGGTCCACTTCGTTGGCCAGTTGCACCAGCAGATCGCGGGTTTGGGTGTCGATCAGGTTTTTCGAATAGTCGAGGAACAGCCCGCAGGCGCTCAGGGAGAAATGCTCGAAGCGCTGAGGGTCGGCATTGAAGGCATCGCGCATGCTGAAGTCTTGCATGGCAGCGCGGTGCTGGGTTAGCGCCTGCCAAGCGGGCAGGGTGGTCACGTCATGCGGGGTTCGGTAGTACGCCATCGCTGCAAATTTCCTTTTTCTTGAACTGCCTTTGGACATTGGAACGCTCGGCCGGTTGCGTGCCTGCTGCATCGAAAGATCCAGCAGGCGGCCAGGGTGGTTGCGGGCCGCTGATCGGCTGCCAATGCACGGTTCGGACGCTGCACCACCTTAAACCGCCGCGCGCGTTCTGTCTGCGCCTAGTGAACGATGCGCGAGGGACTTTCAGGCTGTCGCGGTTCAGCTGTGTTGAGTGTCGTGATCGAGGTCCAGGTGCAGGTTGTCGATCAGTCGTGTGGTACCCAGATTCGCCGCGAGCAGAATCACCAGGTCGCGGTCTTCGGCAGTGGCCGGACGCAGGGTCACCGCATGCCGGATTTCCAGGTATTCAGGAGCGAAGCCGGCTTGGGCAATGACCTGCTTGGCATGGTCCAGCAGCAGCGGGTAATCGCGACGGCCCTGGCTTATCTGCGCCGCGACCTGGCTGAGCACCTGATACAGCAGAGGTGCCTGGGCACGCTGCTCCTGGCTCAGATACCCATTGCGCGAAGACAGCGCCAGGCCGTCTTCGGCACGCACGGTCGGCTCGCCGATGATCTGGATGGGCATATTGAGGTCGCGTACCAGCGCGCGAATCACGGCCAGTTGCTGGTAGTCCTTCTGGCCAAACACGGCAAGGTCCGGCTGGACCATGTTGAACAGCTTGCTGACCACCGTCGCCACGCCTTCGAAATGGCCTGGACGACTGCTGCCGCACAAGCCCTCGGACAATTGCGGAACGCTCACTCGGGTCTGCCCGGCCATGCCGTCGGGGTACATTTCCGCTGCCGATGGTGCGAACAGCAGGCTGCAGCCTGCCTGCACCAGCCGTTCCTGATCGGCCGCCAGGGTGCGCGGATACTTGTCCAGGTCTTCGCCAGCGCCGAATTGCAACGGGTTGACGAAGATACTCGCCACGACGAAATCGACACGCTGGGTGGCCTTGGCGACCAGCGCGGCATGACCGCTGTGCAGGTTGCCCATGGTCGGCACCAGGCCGATACGCTTGCCTTCGCCACGGGCACGGGCCACGGCGGCGCGCAGTTCTCGTACGGTCTTGACGGTGTTCATGAGGCGAATCCATGTTCAGGTGCGGGGAAATCCACCGCCTTGACGGCGGCTACGTAGGCGCGCATTGCGCCTTGAATATCGCTCTGCCCGGCCATGAAGTTTTTCACGAACCGCGGCACGCGGCCGCTCAGGGAGAGCCCGAGCATGTCGTGCAGAACCAGCACCTGGCCGTCGACTCCGCTGCCGGCGCCAATGCCGATCACCGGCACTTTCACTGCCTGGGCAATATCGGCAGCCAACTCGACGGGCACGCATTCGAGCAGCAGCATGGCCGCTCCGGCCTGCTCCAGGGCGATGGCGTCGGCACGCATCTGGCGTGCCTGGATGTCCTGGCGCCCTTGCACCTTGTAGCCGCCCAGCAAGTTCACCGATTGCGGGGTCAGCCCCAGGTGGACGCAGGCTGGAATACCGCGCTCGGCCAGCAGGCGCACCGATTCGGCGAGCCAGGCGGCGCCTTCGAGCTTGACCATGTGCGCCCCGGCCTGCATCAACAGTGCACTGTTGGCCAGGGTTTGCTCGCAGGTGGAATAAGCCATGAACGGCAGGTCGGCAACGATGAAGGCCCCCTGGTTGCCACGTTTCACACAGCCGACATGGTAGGCCATGTCCGCCACGGTCACCGGCAAGGTACTGTCATGCCCCTGCAGCACCATGCCCAGCGAATCCCCCACCAACAATACTTCGACGCCGGCCGCGCAGGCGGCGTGGGCGAACGTCGCGTCGTAGCAGGTCAGCATGGTGATCTTTTCGCCCTTGAGCTTGAGGCTCTGCAGGGCGGTCAGGGTGAGTTCGGGCATGAAAAGTATCCTCGGGCTGGCGCTGTGTCGACACAACATCATCTGTCGTGATGTTTGGAAACCCACTCATAAAGGTTGGTTTCGCGCCGTTTGGCACCTCGGGGGTGCAACGGGCCGCCTATAGTCGTGAGCACGACCGGGGAAGTCAATTGGGTTGACGGCTTCTGCGCGAACAGAGCCTGCGAAGAGGCCTGCCTGCGCTACAGCCTCTCCAGCCCTGCGAACGGGCAGGCAGCCAGCAACTCGCGCAGGCTGCGGCCGTCCGCCAGCATGAAGCCCTCTTCAACCACTTCGGCCAGCGGATACAGCACGAATGCACGGGCTTGAAGGTGGTAGTGCGGCACTTGCAAACGAGGCTCGTCGATCACCCGGTCGGCATAGGTGATGATATCCAGGTCCAGGGTGCGCGGCCCCCAGCGCTCGGCACGCTCGCGGCCCTGCTCGTTCTCGATCGCCTGCAGCGCATCGAGCAGTGGCAGCGGCGCCAGCCCGGTGTCCAGGGCTGCTACGGCATTGCTGTAGCGGGGCTGGCCGGGCAGCAGTGAATCGCTGGTGTAGAACGAAGAAACCGCGGCCAGCGTGGTGTCCGGCAGTGCGGCCAGGGCCTGCAGGGCCTCATGCAGTTGCCGTTGCGGGCTGTCCAGATTGCTGCCCAGCCCGATGTGCACGCGCACCATGCTTATTCGTCGCCCTCGGCGCGCTTGCGCTTGGTGCCGGTACGGCGACGCTTGCGTGGCGCACCTGATTCGTCCTTGCCGCCCAGGTCCGCGATCATCTCGCGGCGCTGACTGTCGTTGCAGTCCTGATAGTCGGTCCACCACTCACCCACGCCTTCGGTCTCTTCGCCGGCTTTTTCGCGCAGCAGCAGGAAGTCGTAGCCGGCGCGGAAGCGCGGATTGTCGAGCAACAGATCAGCACGCTTGCCGCTGCGGCGCGGCAGGCGCTCCTGCATGTCCCAGATCTCGCGAATAGGGATGGTGAAACGCTTGGGAATGGCGACGCGCTGACATTGCTCGGCAACCAGCTCATGGGCCGCCTCCTGCATTGCCGGGATCGGTGGCATGCCACGGCTCTGCAGGCGCAGTACGCGTGCCGGCAACGCCGGCCAGAGCAGGGCGGCGAACAGAAAGGCCGGCGTCACCGGCTTGCCCTGCTTGATGCGCAGGTCAGTGTTGCGCAGCGCCTCGCTGATCAACGTATGGGTGTAGGTCGGCGTGTCTTCCAGCGCCTGCGTGGTCGCCGGAAACAGCGAATCGAACAGGTGCAGGTCGACCAGCATCTCGAACGTGTCGGCGGCATAGCCGGACAGGAACAGCTTGAGCACTTCCTCGAACAGACGTGCCGACGGTATCTCGCGCAGCATCGGCGCCAGCTCGCGAATCGGCGCAGCCGTGTGCTTCTCGATGCCGAAATCCAGCTTGGCGGCAAAGCGTACGGCCCGCAGCATGCGCACTGGATCTTCCTGATAGCGCTGAGTCGGATCACCGATCAGGCGAATCAGACGGTTGCGCACGTCGTGTACGCCATTGGCGTAGTCCAGGATGCGTTCGCTGACCGGATCGTAGTACAGGGCATTGATGGTGAGGTCGCGGCGCTGGGCGTCGTCTTCCAGGGTGCCGTAGACGTTGTCGCGCAGGATGCGTCCGCTCTCGCTGCTCGAGGAGCGATGCACGTCCTGTTCGTCGTCTTCTTCCGGGTGATTGGCGCGGAAAGTCGCGACCTCGATGATCTCGCGGCCGAAATGGATGTGCACGAGCTTGAAGCGTCGGCCAATCACTCGCGCATTGCGAAACTCGGCACGTACCTGTTCGGGCGTGGCGCTGGTAGCGACGTCGAAATCCTTGGGCACGATGCCCAGCATGAGGTCACGTACGCAACCGCCTACAAGATAGGCCTGGTAGCCAGCAGTCTGCAGGCGTTCGACGATGCCCACGGCGTGGCGGCTGAACTGGCTGCGCTGCAGCGAGTGTTGGCCAGCATTGAGCACTTCGGGCGTGGTACGCCGGTGCTGCGGATGACGCGCGGGAGTATTCAAAGACTTGAACAGCTTCTTCAGCATGGGATGCACTGTTTGAAGGGATTTTCGGCCATATACGAAGAACGACCGCATGATGGGCGGGGATTCTAGCATTTAGTCGAGGGATGGTGTAGGAGGCTGCGCCGGTCGGCACAAGCGGCAGGACAAAAGCCGGAAACTACAAGGGGAGCCGAAGCTCCCCAAGAAGTAGTTGCGTGCTCTGTTTTTGTTTTTTGTCGGGCTTTTTGTTTTTGTTGAGTGCCCTGCCCACCGAACCTGGGTTCAGGGGTGTCTCCCTATTCGGGAGCAAGAGCAAACGGATTGCTTTGGTCGCTGTGCTGTGATGATCGATGTGATCCAACCAGTTCTGGCATCTGCTTCAAAGCAGTTGTTGTAGTTCTCTGCCTGGCTGCGGGTTTCCCCAAAAACAACGCCTCTCCAAAAGAATCAGTTAGCTGCGCCTCCGCCGTGTTGTTCTTGTTATGCGTGAGTCGATTCGTCTTGTTCTTGTTATGAGTTTGCTTGCTTGTTGTTGTTCTTGTACCAGAGATATAGCAGGTCCCATGCCAACTTTTGCAAACCCCTCAAGAACGGGGCTTTACGAGGAGGAGGGCGGTGATCGAGGGCTGAAATTGACCCTGTATTCGTTACCGATGGAACCGTGTCTTGTTACGTCGCAGGCCTAGGGTAACAGTTTGTCACGGCTACCCGTCAACCCGCGCAAACCCGCGGGCTAGAGCTGAAACGTATCAGCTTTCGCTCGCTACGCTCGACTTGCGCCGTGGAATCCCCAGGCGCTGACGACGCTCCCACAGGCACTTGCGACTGACGCCCAATTTGCGCGCCAATTCGGTCTCGGTCATGTGGTCTTGATGCTCCAGCACGAAGTGCTGGAAATAGTCTTCCAGGGAAAGATCTTCGGTGGGATCGTGGGCCGTGTTGTTCGCCCCGTTCTGCTGGGATGGCAGGCCGACGAAGTCATCGGTGTCCTGCAGGTCGGCAAGTTCGATGTCGATGCCCAGCAGTTCGGCCGATATCTCGGTGCTCTCGGTCAGGATCACCGAGCGTTCGACGGCGTTCTCCAGTTCCCGCACATTGCCGGGCCAGGAATACTGGCGGATGGCCTGTTCGGCATCGGCGGCAAAGCGCAGGTCGGTCCGCCCGATCCGTGAGCTCTGGCGAATGAGGAACGCCTTGGCAATTTCGCCGACATCGGCGCCGCGCTCGCGCAGGGGCGGCAACTTCAAGGCAATCACGTGCAGCCGGTAGTAGAGGTCTTCGCGGAACTGCCCCAGCTTGGCCAGGCTTTTCAGGTCCCGGTGGGTTGCGGCAATCAGGCGAACGTCGACTTTCTGCGACTGCACCGAGCCTACGCGGCGAATCTCGCCTTCCTGCAGAACCCTGAGCAAGCGCGCCTGGGCCTCGAGAGGTAACTCGCCGATCTCGTCGAGAAACAGCGTTCCGCCATCGGCAGCCTCGACCAGCCCGGCGCGCCCGGCGCTGGCGCCGGTGAAGGCACCTTTCTCGTGACCGAACAGTTCGGATTCGATCAGGGTTTCCGGGATCGCCGCACAGTTCACCGAGATCATCGGTGCCTTCGCGCGCCGGGACAGGTTGTGCAGTGCCCGCGCCACCAGCTCCTTGCCGGTGCCGGACTCACCCTGGATCAGTACGTTGGAATCAGTCGGGGCGACCTTGCGGATCTTGCTGTAGAGGTCCTGCATGGGCGGGCAGGAACCAATGATACCGATGTCGCCATTGGCATTCTGCGCGGCGGGTTTTTCCGCACCGGCCTTGTTCGCCGGGCGCTCCACCGCTGCCGCGGGTGCGTTGTGGCGATCGCGCAGGATACGTGCGGCGGCCTGGAGCATTTCATCGTGGTCGAAGGGCTTGGCGATATAGTCGACCGCGCCCATTTTCATCGAGTCCACTGCCGAGCGCAGGCTGGCATAGCTGGTCATGATGAGCACCGGGGTGCCCGCGCCCAGCTTGATCAATTCGGTGCCCGGTGCACCCGGCAGGCGCAGGTCGCTGATGATCAGGTCGAACGATGCGATGCTGAACCGCTCCTGCGCTTCCTGCACGGAGCCGGCCTCACTGACCTGATACTGGTTGCGTTCGAGCAGGCGACGCAGGGCAGATCGAATGATGGTTTCGTCTTCGACGATCAAAATATGCGGCATTGATTCAATTCTCTCGACGGTCTCAGTTCACAGCGGACGTCGCTTCGACATGACGCGGCAATGTCACCCGAATTCGGGTACCGCGCTGGCTCAGGGGATCGGCCGGGCTGTCGATGGTGATCTGTCCATAATGCTCTTCAACGATGGAATAGACCAGAGCGAGCCCCAGTCCGGTTCCTTCGCCCGGGTCCTTGGTAGTGAAGAACGGTTCGAATAACCGATCCATGATGTTCTTGGGAATACCGCTGCCTTCGTCCTCGACGATGAGGTCGACGGTGTGTTCGCACGCTTCGGTCTTGACCCGCACCGCACCTCCGGCCACAGAGGCATCCCGGGCGTTGGACAACAGGTTGATCAGCACCTGGGCCAGGCGTTGTGGGTCACCCACGGCCCAGTGCTCCGGATCGCACAGGTTGTAGAACTGAATCTCGAAGTTGCGCCTGTTCAGCGCCAACAGGCCGATGGCATCTTGCGCTACCTGAGCCAAGTTGACCGGCTCGTCACTGTGCTGGTGGCCGCCGGCATGGGCAAAGCTCATCAGCGACTGGACGATGCGCGACACGCGCTTGGTCTGCTCGAGAATCTGGCTGCTCAGTTCGGTGATCTCGCTGTCTTCCTCGCGCTCCTCGCGCAGGTTCTGCGCCAGGCAGGCGATGCCGGTGATCGGGTTGCCGATCTCGTGGGCGACCCCGGCCGCCAGCCTGCCGATGCTCGCCAGCCGCTCGGAATGCACCAGCTTGTCTTCGAGCATCTGCGTTTCGGTCAGGTCCTCGACCAACACCACCAGCCCGCTGTTGCCGGGCGCGAGCGGCTCGTCGATGGCGGCCTTGTGCAGGTTCAGCCAGCGTGTCTGCCCATCCAGGGCCAGGCGTTGCTTGTGCAGGTGCTCATCGGGCACGTTGATGAAGTCGATCAGCAGGCTGCGCCATGGCTGGCTGATGGTTACCAGGCGCGAGCCGACCACATGCTGCGCGGGCACGCCGGTCAGGTCTTCCATGGCCTTGTTCCACATCAGGATCTCCTGGTCCTTGGCCAGCGAGCAAACGCCCATGGGCAGCTCCTGCAGGGTCTGTCGATGATAGCGGCGCAAGGCATCGAGCTCGGCGGCAAGGCCGGTCAGGCGCGAGTGATAATCTTCCAGCCGGCTTTCGATGAAGTGGATGTCCTCGGTGACATAGTTCTCGCTGCCTGATTTATAGGGCAGGAACGTTTCCACCATATCCTGCGCCACGCTGGGGCCCATCAGCCCGGACAGATTGGCTTCGATCCGGTCCCGCAGGCGCCGCAATGCGTAGGGCCTGCGCTCGTCGAAGGGCAGGTAGAGGTCACGCAGGGCCTGCTCCACCTCGCGCTGGGCGGCTTTGGCGCCCAGCGGTTTGGCCAGTTGCGTGGCGAACTCCTGGGGGGATGCGGCATGCAGTTCGCGCCGCTGCGGGCGCCGCACGTTATCCACGGCACAGGCTTCGGCAGCACTGACTTCTTCGCTGCTGGCAGCGGTGAACAGCGAGATCAGCGTGAACAGCAATACGTTGGCAGCCAGGGAAGCGATGGCTGCCATGTGCCAGCTGGTATCGTCGAGCACGTAGATCATGTTCAGGCGCGGGATGTAGAAGCCTTGCAGGTTGCCGATCAGCGGCAGCAGCATGGTCACCAGCCAGACGGCCATGCCGGCCAGCAGACCGGCGATGAATCCGCGTCGATTGGCGGTGGGCCAGTACAGCACCGACAGCACGCCCGGCAGAAACTGCAGCGTGGCGACAAAGGCGACGATCCCCAGGTGTGCAAGGTCCTGCTTGGCGCCCAGCAGCAGGTAGAAGGCATAGCCGGCCATGATGATGGCGACGATCAGCGCCCGGCGTGTCCACTTCAGCCAGCGGTAGATGTTGCCTTCGGCCGGCGGCTGGTACAGCGGTAACACCAGATGGTTGAGCATCATGCCCGACAGCGCCAGGGTGGTGACGATGATCAGCCCGCAGGACGCGGAAAGTCCGCCTACATAAGCCAGCAGCGCCAGTGACTTGCTGTTGGCGGCAATACCGATGCCCAGGGTGAAGAACTCGGGGCTGGTCGTCGCGCCCAGGCGCAGGCCGGCCCACAGGATCAGCGGCACCGCCAGGCTCATCAGCAGCAGGAACAGCGGCAGCCCCCAACTGGCACTGACCAGTGCACGCGGATTGAGGTTCTCAGTGAAGACCATGTGGTACATGTGCGGCATGACGATCGCCGAGGCGAAGAACACCAGCAGCAGCGTGCGCCAGGGTCCCTCTTGCAGCGGCGCATGCAGCGAAGCGAGGGCCGTCTGGTTCTGCAGCAGCCATTGCTCCAGATCGTGCGGGCCGTCGAACACCCCGTACAGGGCATACAGGCCAATCCCGCCCAGGGCGATCAGTTTGATCACGGATTCGAAGGCGATGGCAAATACCAGGCCTTCATGCTTCTCGCGGGTGGCGATGTGGCGTGAGCCGAAGAAGATCGTGAACAGAGTGATCAGTACGCAAAAACTCAACGCCACGTGGTTCTGCACCGGTTCGCGAGTCATGATGCCAATGGAGTCGGCCACCGCCTGGATCTGCAACGCGAGCAGGGGCAGTACGCCGACCAGCATGAACACCGTGGTCAGCGCGCCGGCCCAGGTGCTGCGAAAACGAAACGCGAAAAGGTCTGCCAACGACGACAATTGGTAGGTACGGGTGACCTTGAGTATCGGATACAACAACACCGGCGCCAGCAGGAACGCGCCGGAAACCCCCAGGTAGCAAGCCAGGAAACCATAGCCGTATTGATAGGCCAGGCCCACGGTGCCATAGAACGCCCAGGCGCTGGCATAGACACCCAGCGACAAGGTGTAGGTCAGCGGATGGCGGATGATCGCCCGCGCGATCATGCCGCGCTCGCTGACCCAGGCCACGGCGAACAGCACCAGCAGGTACGCGGCGCTGACCAGCAGCATCTGGGTAAGGCTAAAGCTCATCGGCATCACGCTGGCTCTGCAGGATAAAGGTCACCACGATCAGAATCAGCCACAGCAGGTAAGGTCGATACCACGCGCCCGTGGGCTCGATCCACCAGTCCATGATGGCGGGGGAGAACAGGTATATCCCCACCACCAGAAGCAGGACCAAACGATAGATATACATGCTGGCCTCGGGGTAGGGTAAGTGTGCGAAAACAGTGCGGCGATGGTAGCGGATCGGCGTGTCGCTGCGAAGAGCCGGGCACCAGCCGATCGCTACTCCAGCTGCGCTTCCGCCACCGTGCGCACCGGGGGAATCGCACCACTGTCCCAATGCTCCACACCCCAGCGCAACACATCGTCCACACTGCCGTGCGCCAGGTCCGCCTCGGGCCGCTGGCCCAGCGCCCGCAGGGCACGCACCAGCAGTGGCGCAGCCTGGTCCGCATCCAGGGGCGGCGATCGGTAGCTTTTGCCCAGCTTGTTGCCGTCTGGCTGGGTGATCAAGGGAACATGCAGGTATCGCGGCTGCGGCAACCCGAGCAGCTCCTGCAGATACAGATGGCGCGGCGTCGAACCGAGCAGGTCGGCACCGCGCACGATGTCGGTCACTCCCTGCCACGCATCGTCCAGCACCACCGCCAGTTGATAGGCATACAGACCGTCGCGACGACGAATGATTAAATCCCCCGACTCGCTGCCCAAATGTTGTGCATACGTTCCCTGGACACGGTCCTCGAAGCGATACCGCAGTTCCGGGACGCGCAGGCGGATGGCTGCATCCTGCGTGGAATGTCCGGCATTGCGGCACGTGCCGGGATAGATCCCTTGGTAGGGTTCCAACTGCTTGCGTGAGCAGGTGCACGCATAGGCCAGCCCCTGCGCCAACAGGCGGTCGATCACCTGTTGATAGGCCGCATGCCGCTGGCTCTGGTAGACCACCTCGCCATCCCACTGCAACCCGTAGCGCTCAAGGGTCTTGAGGATCGCTGCCGGTGCGCCGGCGACTTCCCTGGGCGGGTCCAGGTCTTCCATGCGCAGCAACCAGCGGCCACCTGCGGCGCGCGCGTCCAGCCATGAGGCCAGAGCGGCCACCAAGGAGCCGAAATGCAGGTAGCCGCTCGGGGTCGGAGCAAAGCGACCTATATAAGGAAGGGTAGTCATGGGTGCGGGATTCTACGGGCAATACAGAAACAAAAGGGCGCCGTGGCGCCCCTTTGTCGACAGGTCACTTGCCGACCTGTTTTTCCTTGATTTCCGCCAAGGTCTTGCAGTCGATGCACAGATCGGCGGTCGGACGTGCCTCGAGACGACGAATGCCGATCTCGATGCCGCAGGATTCGCACCAGCCGTACTCTTCGTCTTCGATCAGCTGCAGCGTCTTGTCGATCTTCTTGATCAACTTGCGCTCGCGATCGCGCGCGCGCAGTTCGAGGCTGAATTCCTCTTCCTGGCTGGCCCGATCGGCCGGGTCTGGAAAGTTGGCGGCTTCATCCTTCATGTGGTCGACGGTGCGATCCACTTCCTGCATCAAGTCTTGTTTCCACTTGTTCAGGATCTTGGTGAAGTGAGCACGCATCGGCGCGCCCATGTATTCCTCGCCCTTCGTCGCAACGTAGGGAGCGAAGCCGGAAAAGTTGCCAGTACTTTGTTGCTTTTCATTGGTGGGCATGAATCAACCGCCTCTCGCTCTACTAATCCATTGCGCAGGATGATCCCTCTCCGACACCCGCCGGCCCTGCGACTGCAAGCCGGCGAACTTACCAGATCGAACCAGCACGCGCTACTCCCGGTTGTCGTGCCCGGAACGCCTGCGTCGCAGGCACGATGTGGTGGGTTTCGATCGCACGTTCGGCGAAACGTTCGATGCAAAGGTTGGGTAGAATCGGCTTTTTTCCTCGTCCCAAGGAATACCCATGGCTTCGCTCTACAGCGCACGCAGTCGCGCCATCGAACCTTTTCACGTGATGGCGCTGTTGGCCCGTGCCAATGAACTGCAGAGCCAGGGTCACGACGTGATCCACCTGGAAATCGGCGAACCAGACTTCACCACGGCGGCCCCCATCGTTGCCGCCGGGCAGGCCGCATTGGCCGCTGGCCATACCCGCTACACCGCAGCGCGAGGCCTGCCGGCGCTGCGCGAGGCGATCGCCGGTTTCTATCAGCAGCGCTACGGCCTGGACATCGACCCGCAGCGCATCATGATCACCCCGGGCGGCTCGGGAGCCTTGCTGCTGGCCGCCAGCCTGCTGGTCGATCCGGGCAAGCACTGGCTCCTGGCAGACCCCGGCTACCCGTGCAATCGGCACTTTCTGCGCCTGGTCGAGGGCGCCGCGCATCTGGTGCCGGTGGGCCCCGAACAGCGCTACCAGCTCAACGCCCAACTGGTGGAGCAGCACTGGGACGAGCACAGCGTCGGCGCCTTGGTGGCATCGCCTGCCAACCCTACCGGCACACTGTTGAACAAGGACGAACTGAGCGCATTGAGCCAGGCCGTCAAGGCGCGCCAGGGGCATCTGGTGGTCGACGAGATCTACCACGGCTTGACCTATGGCACGACGGCCGCCAGCGTGCTTGAAGTGGACGACGACGCATTCGTCCTGAATAGTTTTTCCAAGTATTTCGGAATGACCGGATGGCGACTTGGCTGGCTGGTCGCGCCGCCCCAAGCCATTCCTGAGCTGGAAAAACTGGCGCAGAATCTGTACATCAGTGCGCCGAGCATGGCGCAACATGCAGCATTGGCCTGCTTCGAACCGGCCACGCTGGAGATCTTCGAGCAACGCCGCGAAGCCTTCGGTCACCGCCGTGATTATCTGCTGCCCGCCTTGCGTGCCTTGGGCTTTGCGATTGCGGTCGAGCCTGAGGGTGCCTTCTACCTGTATGCCGATATCAGTGCATTCAGCGACGATGCCTTCGCGTTCTGCCAGCATTTCCTGGAAACCGAGCACGTCGCTTTCACGCCCGGCCTGGATTTCGGCCGCTACAAGGCCAGCCACCATGTGCGCTTCGCCTATACCCAAAGCCGTCCCCGATTGGAGCAGGCTGTGGCGCGGATTGCCCGTGGCCTGCAGAGCTGGCAGGCGCGATGATTTTTTCGCCGGCCCTGGAGCAGGGGCGCCTGATCCAGCGCTACAAACGGTTTCTGGCCGACATCGAACTTGAAAGCGGTGAGCGGATGACCATCCACTGCCCCAACACCGGCTCGATGCTCAACTGCATGATGCCCGGTGGCCGCGTGTGGTTCACCCGCTCCAGCGACCCCAAGCGCAAGCTTCCAGGCACGTGGGAGATCAGCGAAACACCGCAAGGTCGGCTGGCATGCATCAATACCGCGCGAGCCAACGCTCTGGTCGAGGAGGCATTGCACGCAGGTCGCATACCGGAGCTTGCCGGCTTCGTTGCGCTCAAGCGCGAAGTGCCCTATGGCCAGGAGCGCAGCCGTATCGACTTCCGGCTGGACTATCCTGGCGCGTCCGCATGGGTCGAAGTAAAGAGTGTGACCCTGGGCTTTGCCGGCAGCCGCATTGCAGCGTTTCCCGACGCTGTCACCCAGCGCGGCGCGAAGCACTTGCGCGAGCTGGCCGTACTGGCGCGCAGCGGAGTGCGGGCCGTGCAGTTGTACTGCGTCAACCTCGACGGTGTGGATGCTGTACGCCCCGCTACCGAGATAGACGCAGGCTACACATTGGCATTGCGCCAGGCAGTGGAGGCTGGTGTTGAAGTGCTGGCTTATGGGGTGCATCTGGATACGCACGAGATTGTCATCGACCATCGCTTGCCGGTGATCCTGCAAGGCTGAGTGGGCGAGGTGCTGCAAAAGTCGAGGCAAAAAAAGACCCGGCAAAGTGCCGGGTCAATAACCGTGATTAGCCTGATGAGGAGACATCTGAAAGTCCGAACCAAGGGCCTTCCAGAGATCACCAGTCTCGCGACTGGATGTGATAATCATAACGATTCTCATTTAAGAGTCAAGCGCTACGTGCAATTATTTCATCCGCCCGCGGACCGTCGGTCTAGAGCCTGCGAGGGGGCGACAGGGCTTCGACCTGGCTATTGAGACTGTTTTTCCGTTCGCACGACAGCTCACTCCAATGCACATTGCGCAACGCCCCTTCGATGGCATAGAGAAGCACTTTCGAGGCGCGGAAACCGCGCTGCCTCACCGCGCAGTACGCCTGCACGGCACCTGCCCGGCGCAGGTCGGAAGCACTGTGGATGCCGACGGCATGCAGCCACTGCGCGGATGTCTTGCCCAGATTCTTCAGGGCCAGAAGTTCATCGGTCATCAAACCTCCTGGCCTCGGCCAAGGAATCAGCGGGGGGCGATGAAGCAGTTGCCAATCTGGCAGTGTAGCGGTGGCAGAGCGGCCTGCCGAATGGCCGATCTGCCTTCCGGGTCTGGCTGTATGTTACAGCCCTGGCAGGCGTTGCCGGATCTGCTTGACCAGCTTGTCCAGGCTGCCGCTTTCGTTGGTTTCCACGCGGCGTGTCTGCAGCAGCTCGGCTTCGCTCAACGGCTCGCGGCCGGCCTGCTGAGCGTCGATCACGGCCTGGGTAGCATCCGAAGGATCCTCGGCCTGTGCCTGGCGCTGCTGCAGCCAGCTGGATATCACGGCTGCGGGCGCGTTGCAGTCCAGGATCAGGAACGGCACTCCGGTGGATTCGGCGATTCGAGCCGCTGCCGCCCGTTGGTCAGCCTTGAGATAGGTCGCGTCGATCACCACCGGCAGGCCGGCGCGCAGCACGTGCTCGGCCAATGCGTGCAAGTGCAGGTAGGTCGCTTCGCTGGTGCTGGCGTCATACAGGCCCGTTTCGGCGGTCTGGGCACCGAACAGGCGTTTGCGCTCCACGTCCGAGCGCAGGCGGATGGCGCCCAGCGCTTCGACCAGGCGCAGCGCGACGTGGCTCTTGCCTACGGCCGACACACCGCTGGTAACGGCCAGAAAACGCGAAGGAATGGCGCTGTAGCTTTCCGCCAGGTTCGCGTAATTGCGGTATTGGCGCAGCGTCGTTGCACGCTGCACTCCACTGGCATCGGGCGACATGCTGAACAGGGCCACCTTGGCCCGTACCAATGCGCGGTAGGCCTTGTAGAAGTTGAGCAGCTCCAGCCCCTGGTAGTCACCGGTCAATTCCAGGTACTGGCTGACGAAGCGCCGCGCCAGGCTTTTCAGCCCGCGGTCTTCGAGGTCCATGGCGAGGAAGGCGATATCGGCATACACATCGGTGAAACGGAAAGGCTCGTTGAACTCGATGCAGTCGAAAATCACCACTTCGCCGTCGATGACGGTGGCGTTGCCCAGGTGTATGTCGCCATGGCACTCGCGGATGAACCCTTCCTGCTTGCGCAGCGCCAACAGCGGCTCCAGGCGCACGTAGCTGCTTTGGGCCCAGGCCTGCAAGGCATCCAGCTGGGCCAGATCATCCTTTTCGGTAAGGAACGGGCGAATCTGTTCGAAGTTCTGCTCGACGGGGGCCATCGCCGCCTTCGGCGTGCCGGCCTCGTGCGCCTCCGGCACAACAGGCGCGGCGCGGTGGAAATCGGCAATCTGCCGCGCCAGCGAATCCACGTGCTCCTGGGTCAGCTCACCATTGGCCTGCAGGGTGCTCAGCAGGTTGCCGCCTTCGAATTGGCGCATCTGCAAGGCATACTCGATGGGTGCGCCTTCGCCGCCCAGTCGAGGCGTTTGCGCGCTGCCGGTGATCGGCAGAACCTGCAGATACAGGTCGGTGGTCAGGCGCTGGTTCAGTCGCAGCTCCTCGGCGCAGAAGTGGGAGCGGGCGGACAGTTCGGTGAAGTCCAGAAAGCCGAAATTCATCGGTTTCTTGATCTTGTAAGCGTAAGGCCCGGTCAGTATCACCCAGGAGATATGCGTCTCGATGACCTGGAACCCTTCTACCGGATGCGGGTACAGGGCCGGGTTTTGCAGGGCGGCGATCAGGGTCTGGCTCACAGGCGATCCTTCATTGGCAGAGGTGATTTCAAGGCGGTCATTATGGCCACTGCCACCGATGATGCAAACCGCCGACGGTCCCTGCCCGCGACAATTCAAAGTGCGTATAATCCGCCGCCATGACTCGAACCCGATCTTCCCGTACCCCCAAAAAACCTCCTTCCGGCGGCTTGCGCACCTGGCTTGGCTGGGGCCTCAAGCTGGGTCTGGTAGGCCTGGTGATCCTGGCCGGCTTTGCCGTCTACCTGGACGCCGTTGTGCAGGAAAAATTCTCTGGCAAGCGCTGGACCATTCCCGCCAAGGTCTACGCACGCCCGCTCGAGCTGTTCGTCGGTCAGAAACTGGCAAAGAATGATTTCCTCACCGAGCTCGATGCGCTCGGCTACCGTCGGCAAACGACCGTCGACGGTCCCGGCACCGCCTCGGTCAGTGGCAACACGGTCGACCTGAATACCCGCGGCTTCCAGTTCTACGAAGGGCTCGAGCAGCCGCAGGCGGTGCGCGTCAAGTTTTCCGGCGACTACGTCTCCGAACTGGGTGGCGGCGCAGGCAAGAAGGTCGCGGTGGTGCGCCTGGAGCCGTTGCTGATCGGCGGCCTGTACCCGAAAAACCTCGAAGACCGCATCCTGATCAAGCTCGACCAGGTGCCGCCGTACCTGCTTGACACGCTGGTCACCGTCGAAGATCGCGACTTCTACCACCATTTTGGCGTCTCGCCCAAGTCGATCGCCCGCGCCATCTGGGTCAACACGTCCTCGGGCGCCATGCGCCAGGGCGGCAGTACCCTGACTCAGCAGTTGGTCAAGAACTTCTACCTGACCAACGAGCGCAGCCTGACCCGCAAGCTGACCGAAGCGATGATGGCGGTGTTGCTGGAGCTGCACTACGACAAGGGTGAAATCCTCGAGGCCTACCTCAACGAGGTCTTCGTTGGTCAGGACGGCCAGCGCGCCGTGCATGGCTTCGGTCTTGCCAGCCAGTTCTTCTTCAGCCAACCCTTGTCCGAACTCAAGCTGCATCAGGTGGCCTTGCTGGTGGGCATGGTCAAGGGGCCATCTTCCTACAACCCGCGGCGCAATCCGGAACGAGCGATGGAACGCCGCAACCTGGTACTCGATCTGCTGGCCCAGCAGGGCGTGGCGACCCAGGAGGCGGTTGATGCGGCCAAGAAGATGCCATTGGGCGTGACCAAGCGCGGCAGCCTGGCGGACAGCTCGTTCCCTGGCTTCCTCGACTTGGTCAAGCGCCAGTTGCGCGACGACTACCGCGACGAGGACTTGACCGAAGAAGGCCTGCGCATCTTCACCAGTTTCGACCCTATCCTGCAGACCAAAGCCGAATCGTCCGTGACCGATACCTTCAAGCGCCTGGCCGGGCGCAAGGGCTCGGACGAGGTCGAGGCGGCCATGGTCGTCACCAACCCTGAAAGCGGTGAGGTCCAGGCGCTGGTCGGCAGCCGCGTACCGGGTTTTGCCGGCTTCAACCGCGCGCTCGACGCCGTACGCCCGATTGGCTCGCTGATCAAGCCTGCGGTGTACTTGACGGCGCTGGAGCAGCCGAGCAAATACACCCTGACCAGTTGGGTGCAGGACGTACCGTTCTCGGTCAAGGGTGCGGACGGCCAGATCTGGAAGCCACAGAACTACGAACGTACCTCCAATGGCACGGTGTTCCTGTATCAGGGCCTGGCCCATTCCTACAACCTGTCGACGGCTCGGTTGGGTCTGGAACTGGGCGTGCCCAATGTGCTCAAGACCCTCGGCGAACTGGGCGTGCAGGTCGACTGGCCAGCCTACCCGTCGATGTTGCTCGGTGCCGGTGGCTTGTCGCCCATGCAAGTGGCAACCATGTACCAAACCCTGGCCAACGGCGGTTTCAACACGCCTATGCGTGGCATTCGCAGTGTCCTGACGGCCGAAGGCGAACCGCTCAAGCGCTACCCGTTCCAGATTCAGCAGCGCTTCGATCCTGCCTCCATCTACCTGATCCAGAACGCCATGCAGCGCGTGATGCGCGAAGGTACCGGACGTTCGGTCTACAACGTGCTGCCGAGCAGCCTTAACCTGGCCGGCAAGACCGGCACCAGCAACGACTCGCGCGACAGCTGGTTCGCCGGCTTCAGCCAGGACGTGCTGGCCGTGGTCTGGCTGGGCCGTGACGACAATGGCAAGACGCCGTTCACCGGTGCCACCGGTGCGCTGCAGGTCTGGACCAGCTTCATGAAGAAAGCCGATCCCTTGCCTTTGGATACGCCGGTCCCGGAAAACGTGGTGCAGGCCTGGATCGACGCCAAGACCGGACAGGGCTCGGATGCCAGCTGCCCCAACGCTGTGCAGATGCCGTATATTCGTGGCAGCGAACCGACGCCAGGCACCGCATGCGGCGGTGCCAATCCGGCGGCCGACGATTCGGTGATGGACTGGGTCAAAGGCTGGTTGAACTAAGCAAAGGGGAATGAAGTGAACAAGTGGTGGTTTCCTGCCTTGACGGCATTGGCTTTGCTCAACGGTTGCGCCAGCGTGGAGCGTGGCTCCATTCCAGTGGTCGATTCCGGCTCTGCGGTCACCAATGGCGAACGCGTGTCGCGTACCGGCGGCTTCCGCCAGACCACCGTGGTCCGGCCCAAGGCGCAGGCCCAGGCGATCACCGAAGATTCCGGCGTGGTGGTCATGGTTCCGCAGGGTGCAGGCTCGCAGCCGATCCAGAGCTTTCCGGCGCCGGGCAACAGCGCGCCGATCAGCACCGGCCCGATCACACCAGGCCCGATCGTCCCCGGTCCGAGCAGCTCGGCCCCGGCCTATGCCCCGCCGGCGCCCAGCACGACCTACAACATGCCGGCCAGCGCTCCTAGCGGGATTCCGCGTGCCAGCGGCAACAGCGCCGGCCTTTCCGCCGATGAGCAGTTGGACGGGCCGGTGCTTGCCCTGTTGACCACGGCCCAGCAACAGCAGGGCGGTGGCGACTTGAACGGTGCGTCATCGAGCCTGGAGCGTGCACAGCGGATCGCACCGCGCGAACCGCAGGTTCTGTACAAGCTGGCTCAGGTGCGCCTGGCCCAGGGTGATGCGGCCCAGGCCGAGCAACTGGCCCGTCGCGCGCTGACCTATGCCAATGGCCGTCCGGATCTGCAGGCGAGCCTGTGGAACACCATTGCCCAGTCGCGCGACAAGCAGGGTGATGCCGCCGGGGCCAATCTGGCCCGTCAGAAAGCCAAGAGCGCGTCTTGATGGATAATCGTTTCCTGGCGATTGCCGAACACCTGCTGTTGATCGAACGCGAGCTGCGCCAGCAGGGGTGGTGGCAGGACGTGCCACCCAGCGCCGAAGCGCTGGCCAGTGTCGAGCCGTTCAGCGTGGACACACTGGATTTCGATCAGTGGCTGCAGTGGATCTTCCTGCCGCGCATGAAAACCATTATCGAGCAGGACCTGCCATTGCCCAATGCGTCGGGCATCCTGGCCATGGCCGAAATGGTCTATGCCGATCGCGCCGAGCAGAGCCGCGGCCTGCGCGCCAGCCTGGCGCGCTTCGACGAACTGATCGGGCAGGTGCGCTAGCCCTTCACGTGCATTGCTCGTCGATCACCTTGCGCACTTCCTCGATTCTCGCCTGACGCTCCTGCTCTGTCAGGCGCTTGACCTCGCCGTTGACCTGTTGAAGCACCCGCGGATTGTTCTTCAGCTGCGCCAGGTTGGTCCTGACGCCGGTACAGAATTCGTTGCGTCGCGCTGCCTCGTCGGCAACCTGCGATTTCACTTTGCGGTCGATCCTGCGTTGCTCGGCTTCGCCACTGGCTTTCATCACCGCTTCGTTGGAGATCGGCTCGGGCGGGGTCACCGGTTTCACGCCTTCGACGGCTGTCGCCTGAACACCGTTGGGCGGTCGTGCATCAAAATGCGTCACACCTTGGCTATCGACCCATTTGTAGATTTGCCCTGCCATTGCCAACGGGCACAGGGCAAGCAGCAGGATACTCACAGCAATGGTTGAACGCATGGCGCCTTCTCTGAGGGTGGGTTACGCATGAAACTACCATAGCCTGGCAGCTCGGCAGGGTTTATTGCGCCGTTTGGGTGCAGGCGCGCAATAAAATGCACGCATCGCTTGACTTGCAGCAGACGAATCACAACAATCGAAAGTCCGCTGTACAGGGACTGCCAGAAGCAGACCCACACAGCAGAGCACAGGCGCACACCAGCGCCGACACGTTATACCCGCAACGCGTTACCTCGCGCTGGGTGGGAAAAACCCGTGACACTTGGGTACTCCCAATACTTGCTCAGTCAGTGCTGACGTACGTCGGCGACCACCGTCGCTCATGCTCTGCTGGCAGTAAACCTATTAAGACCCGTTCCCATGGAACGGTATTCTGGCGTTTTAGAGGTGAACAACGTGGAGCTTTTATCTGGCGCTGAAATGGTCGTCCGCTTCTTGCGCGACGAAGGCGTTAAGCACATCTACGGGTACCCCGGCGGTGCCCTCCTGCATGTATACGATGCCCTGTTCAAGGAGCCCGCTGTCGAGCACGTGCTGGTCCGTCACGAGCAGGCAGCCACCCACATGGCCGACGGCTATGCCCGTGCCACCGGCAAGGCCGGTGTCGTGCTGGTGACCTCCGGTCCGGGTGCCACCAACGCCATCACCGGTATCGCTACTGCCTACATGGACTCCATCCCGATGGTGATCCTCTCCGGGCAGGTGGCCAGCACGCTGGTGGGTACCGACGCGTTCCAGGAAACCGACATGATCGGCATCTCCCGGCCCATCGTGAAGCACAGCTTCATGATCAAGCACGCCTCGGAGATCCCCGAAGTCCTGAAAAAGGCCTTCTACCTGGCGCAGTCCGGTCGGCCCGGCCCGGTCGTGGTCGATATTCCCAAGGACATGACCAACCCGGCCGACAAATTCGAATACGTCTATCCCAAGAAGGCCAAGCTGCGTTCCTACAGTCCGGCGGTCCGTGGCCATTCCGGGCAGATCCGCAAGGCTGTCGAAATGCTCCTGGCGGCCAAGCGCCCGGTCATGTACGCCGGTGGCGGTGTCATCCTCGGTGGAGCTTCCGCTGCCTTGACCGAGCTGGCCCAGATCCTCGACCTGCCGGTCACCAACACCCTGATGGGGCTGGGCGCCTACCCGGGCATGGATCGCCAGTTCGTCGGCATGCTCGGCATGCACGGCAGCTACACGGCCAACCTGGCCATGCACCACGCCGATGTGATCCTGGCCGTGGGCGCACGCTTCGACGATCGCGTGATCAACGGCGCCGCCAAATTCTGCCCCAACGCCAAGATCATCCACATTGACATCGACCCGGCGTCGATCTCCAAGACCATCAAGGCGGACGTGCCCATTGTCGGTCCGGTGGACAGCGTTCTGACCGAAATGCTCGCCACCCTCAAGGACATCGGTGAAACCCCGAACAAGGACACCGTTGCCAGTTGGTGGAAGCAGGTCGAGGAGTGGCGTGGCGAAAACGGCCTGTTCCCCTACGACAAGGGCGATGGCTCCAAGATCAAGCCGCAGAAGGTCATCGAGACGCTGTGCGAGGTCACCCAGGGCGACGCCTACGTCACCTCGGACGTCGGCCAGCACCAGATGTTCGCGGCCCAGTACTACCTGTTCAACAAGCCCAATCGCTGGATCAACTCCGGTGGCCTGGGCACCATGGGCTTCGGTTTCCCAGCGGCCATGGGCGTCAAGATGAGCTTCCCCGAGGCCCACGTTGCCTGCGTGACCGGGGAGGGCAGCATCCAGATGAACATCCAGGAGCTGTCTACCTGTCTGCAGTACGGCTTGCCGGTCAAGATCATCCTGCTCAACAACGGCGTGCTCGGCATGGTGCGCCAATGGCAGGACATGAGCTACGGAGGTCGCCATTCGCATTCCTACGTCGAATCCCTGCCTGACTTCGTCAAGCTGGTCGAAGCGTATGGCCACGTCGGCATGCGCATCACCGATCTCAAGGATCTCAAGCCGAAAATGGAAGAAGCCTTCGCCATGACCGACCGCCTGGTGTTCCTCGACATTCAGGTCGACGTCGGCGAGCACGTCTATCCGATGCAGATCAAGGACGGCTCGATGCGCGACATGTGGCTCAGCAAGACGGAGCGGACCTAATCATGCGGCACATCATTTCGCTTTTGCTCGAGAACGAACCCGGCGCCTTGTCGCGCGTGGTAGGGCTGTTCTCGCAGCGCAACTACAACATCGAAAGCCTGACCGTGGCGCCTACCGAAGACCCGACCCTGTCGCGCCTGACGTTGACCACGGTAGGGCAGGATGAAGTGATCGAACAGATCACGAAAAACCTCAACAAGTTGATCGAGGTGGTCAAGCTGGTAGACCTGTCGGAAAGCGCGCACATCGAACGCGAGCTGATGCTGGTCAAGGTCAAGGCCACTGGCGCCCAACGCGCCGAGATCAAACGCACCACGGACATCTTCCGCGGGCAGATCGTTGATGTCAGCAGTAGCGTCTACACCGTTCAGCTGACGGGCACCAGCGACAAGCTGGATAGCTTCCTGCAGTCTATCGGCACCGCCTCGATCCTCGAAACCGTGCGCAGTGGCGTGACCGGTATCGCTCGTGGCGACAAAGTGCTGAGCATCTAACTCAATTAGCGACCGGCCGAAACGGCCTAGATAACAGGTGATATTCAATGAAAGTTTACTACGACAAAGATTGCGACCTCTCGATCATCCAGGGCAAGAAAGTAGCCATCATCGGTTACGGCTCCCAGGGCCACGCCCAGGCGTGCAACCTGAAGGATTCGGGCGTCGACGTCACCGTGGGCCTGCGCAAGGGCTCGGCTACTGTCGCCAAGGCCGAGGCCCATGGCTTGAAAGTAGCCGACGTCGCCACTGCCGTTGCCGGTGCCGACCTGGTCATGATCCTGACCCCGGACGAGTTCCAGTCCCACCTGTACAAGAACGAAGTCGAGCCCAACATCAAGCAGGGCGCAACCCTGGCTTTCTCACACGGCTTCGCCATTCACTACAACCAGGTCGTGCCGCGCGCCGACCTGGACGTGATCATGATCGCGCCCAAGGCGCCGGGTCACACCGTACGTACCGAATTCGTCAAGGGCGGCGGTATTCCTGACCTGATCGCCATCTACCAGGATGCCTCGGGCAACGCCAAGAACGTCGCGCTGTCCTACGCTTCCGGTGTGGGCGGCGGCCGTACCGGCATCATCGAAACCACCTTCAAGGACGAGACCGAAACCGACCTGTTCGGCGAGCAGGCCGTTCTCTGTGGCGGCACCGTGGAGCTGGTCAAGGCCGGTTTCGAAACCCTGGTCGAAGCCGGCTATGCGCCTGAAATGGCCTACTTCGAGTGCTTGCACGAACTCAAGCTGATCGTCGACCTCATGTACGAAGGCGGTATCGCCAACATGAACTACTCGATCTCCAACAACGCCGAATACGGCGAGTACGTGACCGGCCCTGAAGTCATCAACGCCGAATCGCGCCAGGCCATGCGCAATGCACTCAAGCGCATCCAGGATGGCGAGTACGCCAAGATGTTCATCAACGAAGGCGCTACCAACTACCCTTCGATGACCGCCAAGCGTCGCAACAATGCCGCCCACGGCATCGAAGTCATCGGCGAGCAGCTGCGTTCCATGATGCCTTGGATCGCCGCCAACAAGATCGTCGACAAAGCCAAGAACTGATACAGTTCCAGGCGACAAAAACGCGGCCTCGGCCGCGTTTTTTCGTTATGGTGGCAAGCTTCTGGTATAAAGCGGCAACGTTTTGCGGTCGAACCCTCGACCCAGACGCCTGTCGAAACTTTCCACACCGTTGCAAGGTATTGTCCATGAGCGAACGTCCCGAAGAGCCAAACAAGGCTCCTGACGCCGAAAGCCTCCTGCCGATCGATGAGCATGTCGAAGAAGGGCATGACGCCGAAGGACGTAAAGTCCGGCACCGCGGCATCTATCTCCTGCCCAACCTGTTCACCACGGCAAACCTGTTTGCGGGCTTCTACTCGATCATCAACTCGATCAGTGCCCAGAGCGCCGGCAATGCTGCCGAAGCCAGCAAGTATTTTGCATACGCTGCCATCGCCATCTTCGTGGCCATGGTGCTCGATAGTCTGGACGGTCGCGTTGCGCGCATGACCAATACCCAGAGCGCCTTCGGTGCGGAATACGACTCCCTGTCCGACATGGTCGCATTCGGTGTCGCACCCGCGCTGCTGGCCTTTGGCTGGGCACTGGGTGACATGGGCAAGGTCGGCTGGATGGTGGCCTTCATCTACGTCGCAGGTGCGGCACTGCGCCTGGCGCGGTTCAACACCCAGGTCGGCACCGCCGACAAGCGCTACTTCATCGGCCTGGCCAGTCCGGCTGCTGCCGGTGTGGTCGCAGGTCTTGTGTGGGCGTTCAGCGACTACGGCATCCAAGGCTCGAAGATGTCCTTCCTGGTCGCCCTGCTGGTGGCGGCCGCAGGCATGCTGATGGTCAGCAACATCAAGTACAACAGCTTCAAGGAGCTGGATCTCAAAGGTCGTGTGCCCTTCGTAGCCATCCTGGCGGTCGTTCTGGTGTTCGCCGTGGTGTTCAGCGATCCACCCCGCATCCTGCTGCTGATCTTCCTCGCCTATGCCGCTTCCGGTCCGATACAGTATTTGTTACGCATGCGCCGTCACAAAAAAGCAGAGTAAATTCAATTTCACGCATAATCCGTAGTCTCTTGGTATGTTGAACACAGCCAAGGCTACGGAGGCACCATGCTTATCAAGCTATCGCGTGCTTCGGACTGCAAAGAGTCCGAAGTCACCCCCGAATCGATCTATCTCTCGCGCCGCTCGCTCATGGGCGCCACCGCAACAGCCTTGGCCGTTTCGGCACTTCCCTCCTGGGCATCCGCTGCCGACCCATCGCGCTACGAAGGCGTCGACCCCAGCGGTGCGCCCGCCTGGTTGAACGACAAGCTGGGTCAAACCCGCTGGGGTGCGGTCACCGTGCAAGGCGAGGCGATCACGCCTTTCAAGGATGCTACCCACTACAACAACTTCTATGAGTTCGGCACCGGCAAGGGCGATCCGGCAGCCAATGCCGGCACCTTGAAGACCGAACCTTGGTCGGTGGTCATAGACGGTGAAGTGGCCAAGCCTGGGCGCTATGCCCTCGAAGACTTCATGAAGCCTTATCAGCTCGAAGAGCGGATCTATCGGCTGCGCTGCGTCGAGGCATGGTCCATGGTCATCCCCTGGATCGGCTTTCCCATCTCGGCCTTGCTCAAGCAGGTCGAGCCCACCTCGAAAGCCAAGTACATCCGCTTCGAAACCTTGCAGGATCCCAAGAGCATGCCCGGTCAGCGCTCCGGCTTTGCCCTGATCAACTGGCCGTATGTAGAAGGCTTGCGCCTGGACGAGGCAATGAATCCGCTGGCAATCCTTGGGGTAGGCATGTACGGCCGCGAGTTGCCCAACCAGAACGGCGCACCCTTGCGCCTGGTAGTGCCGTGGAAGTACGGGTTCAAAAGCGTCAAATCCATCGTGCGTATCAGCCTGGTCAGCGAACGGCCAGAGACGACCTGGGAAAACATCGCTCCCAGCGAGTACGGCTTCTATGCCAACGTGAACCCGGAAGTCGACCATCCGCGCTGGACACAGGCGCGTGAACGGCGTCTGCCCAGCGGGCTGTTCAGCCCCAACGTGCGTGAGACCGCGATGTTCAATGGTTACGCGGAGGAGGTTGCTTCCCTCTATACCGGCATGGATCTGCGGAAGAACTACTGATGCGTTATCCGTTATGGCGTCTGAGTGTGTTCGTGGTGGCGTGCGTATGGCCTTTGTTATGGCTGTACCAGGCCTGGATATTTGCCTTGGGGCCTGATCCAGGCAAGGTGCTGGTCGATCGGCTGGGGTTGGGCACCCTGATACTGGTGATGATCACGCTGTGCATGACGCCCCTGCAGAAGTTGTCTGGCTGGGCCGGCTGGATAGCAGTGCGACGGCAGTTGGGCCTGTGGTGCTTTGCCTATGTATGCCTGCACCTGGCGGCCTATCTGTTCTTCGTTCTAGGGCTGGACTGGAGTCAGCTTGGGGTCGAGCTGATCAAGCGTCCCTACATCATCGTCGGCAGCCTTGCGTTCCTTTGCCTGCTTGCACTGGCCGTGACGTCCAACCGGTACAGCCAGCGTCGGCTGGGTCGGCGCTGGAAGCAGCTGCATCGCCTCATCTATGTGGTGTTGGGCCTGGGGTTGCTGCACTTCCTCTGGATCGTCCGCGCCGATCTGGAGGAATGGTCGATCTACGCTGCCGCGGGTGCATTGCTCCTGCTGCTTCGCGTTCCTGCCATCGCTCGGCGGATTCCCCGTGTAATGGGGCGAAAACCGCCCATTGTGAAAAAGACCTGAATTAACGGTTGACGGGCTCGCCAATCGCTCTATAATTCGCCCCACTTCCGGCGCAGCCGAAACGATAAACTCCTTTATAATCAATGAGTTGGCCGTTTCAGAAGGTTCGGAAAGGTTTCGATCGTCAAGGTCGGAAGCGGTGAAAAAGGCAGTTGACAG
>NZ_JACYUT010000006.1:0-429126 GCF_014841915.1 Pseudomonas sp. CFBP 13727 | reverse complement strand
GACCATAGAGCATTGGAACCACCTGATCCCATCCCGAACTCAGCAGTGAAACGATGCATCGCCGATGGTAGTGTGGGGTTTCTCCATGTGAGAGTAGGTCATCGTCAAGATTCAATTCCGAAACCCCTATCTGCGCGAGCAGGTAGGGGTTTTGTCTATGCGCTCGAAAGAACTGGCAAGCCAAAAAAAACCACCCGGTCGGGTGGTTTTTTTTATCGTGCATATCAGTCGCCGGTGTACTCGCAGCCACTGGTGCAGGTTTCGTGGATGCGGATCTTGGAAAGCTCGGGTAACAGCGGCTTGAGCTCGTGCCAGATCCATTTCGCCAGGACCTCGCTGGTTGGATTTTCGAGGCCAGGGATGTCGTTGAGATAGTTATGATCAAGGCGCTCGTAAAGCGGCTTGAACATCGACTTGATCTCGGAGAAGTCACGGATCCAGCCGGTATGAGGATCAACGTCGCCTTTCAAATAGACGGCGACCTTGAAGGAATGGCCATGCAAGCGACCGCATTTATGGCCCTCGGGTACATGAGGAAGCCGATGGGCAGACTCGAAAGTGAATTCCTTGAAAATTTCCACGTTTGTTCCAATGTGTTGATGGGGCAGTGCTGCAGTTTATCAGGTGTCCAAGCTGCACGGTAAGTGGGCTTGGGCAGATGGGGCCGGCATCGATCCAGCAGGATTGCGCACGGGCAATACAGCGCTGACATCATCGACAAGCTAGCGTTGTGCCATTAAGTTTGAGTTAAGTCACCTTCGGTATTGTGTCTTTCGTAAACCCCATATACCTCACACATACCGAAGGTGAACCAAATGAAAACTCTGACTGCTCTGCTGCTCGCTTCTTCCCTGAGTTTCGTGGCCATCAGTGCCCAGGCCAAAGATCTCGGACCTGACGAGGCGCTTCGCCTGCGTGATGCTGGTACCATCCAGTCCTTCGAAAAGCTCAATGCCGCAGCATTGGCCAAGCATCCAGGCGGTACCATCCACGAGACCGAGCTGGAAGAGGAATACGGCAAATACATCTATCAAGTCGAGCTGCGCGACAATAAAGGCGTCGAGTGGGATGTGGAACTTGATGCAACCACCGGCCAAGTGCTCAAAGACCATCAGGACACCTAATGAACATATCGCCAGCGGGTCGCGCAATGATGGTCGGGCTGCTGGCGTTTTGCTCATTGGCGGTGGCTCGCGATCTGGACCAGGATGAAGCGCTGCGACTCAGACAGGAAGGTGTAATCCTTCCTCTTGAACAATTGCTCGGTCAAGCCATGGCGCGTTACCCAGGGGCACGTCTGCTGGAAGCCGAGCTTGAAGAGAAGCAACAGAAGCTGGTGTATGAGGTCGAGTTGCTGACCACGGCAGGTGTCGTTCGCGAGATAAAGCTGGATGCGGCCACAGGCGATTTGCTCAAAGACGAGGAAGATGACTGATGCGCTTGCTGTTGGTGGAAGACAACGTCCCCCTGGCCGATGAGCTGAGCGCCAGCCTCAGTCGCCAGGGATACGCTGTGGATTGGCTGGCGGACGGTCGAGATGCGGTGTATCAGGGCCAGACCGAGCCGTATGATCTGATCATCCTCGATCTTGGACTGCCTGGCCTGCCTGGGCTGGAGGTGCTGGCCCAATGGCGAGCGGCAAACCTCTCTACCCCCGTGCTGATTTTGACCGCGAGGGGCTCATGGGCGGAGCGGATCGAAGGTTTGAAAGCGGGGGCCGACGATTACCTGACCAAGCCCTTCCACCCTGAGGAGCTGCAGTTGCGTGCCCAGGCACTGGTGCGCCGCGCCCGTGGCTTGTCCAACATGCCGCGCCTGGAAGCGTCCGGTCTGCACCTGGATGAGGGTCGCCAGTGCGTGCAGCAGGCCGGGGTCGATATTCAGCTGACGGCTGCCGAGTTTCGCCTGCTGCGCTACTTCATGCTCCATCCGGAGCAGATTCTTTCCAAAGGCCATCTGGCCGAGCACTTGTATGACGGCGAGACTGAGCGCGATTCCAATGTGCTGGAAGTTCACGTCAACCATCTGCGGCGCAAACTGGGTCGCAGTGTGATCGAAACCCGCCGAGGGCAGGGCTACCGCTTCGCTGGAGTCGTGCAGTGAGATCGATCCAGGCGCGATTGAGCGTCGGGTTGATCAGTGTTCTGGTGATCGTGGGACTGGTCCTTGCTCAATTGAGCCTGTGGTTGTTCGAGATGGGCCTGCAGCGCTATCTCGAAGCCGGTTTACGCAACGAAAGCGAGAACCTTCTGGTAGCGATGCAGCGTGGGCCGCAAGGTCTGCAGTTGGATCAGCACCGTATTTCTCCCGCCTACGAACGGCCGTTCTCGGGGCACTACTTCCGCATAGACTTTCCCGATGGGCATTGGCGCTCGCGTTCGCTATGGGATCTCGAGCTGCCCGTACCGGATCAGTCAGGGCTGTATTCGGGTTTGAAGCTGGGCCCGGAGGGTCAGTTGCTGCTGGTGTTGCGTGCCGATTACCGTCGGCTCGGGCAGCCACTGTCGATCATCGTCGCCCAGGACTACACGCCGGTACGCACCAGTTTTCAGCGGGTACGCCAGATTGGCCTGGGCATGGGCCTCGCTGCGTTGATTGCGGTACTTGTGCTGCAGCGCATCACGGTCACGCGTTCGCTCAAGCCACTGGAGCGCACGCGCGAACAGATCGCGCAATTGCAGCTCGGTCAGCGCTCGCAGCTGGACAGTGCAGTACCGGTGGAACTCGAGCCGCTGGTCGCGCAGATCAACCACCTGTTGTTGCACACCGAGGACAGCCTCAAGCGCTCGCGCAACGCGCTGGGCAATCTGGGGCACGCGCTGAAGACGCCGATGGCCGTGCTGCTGAGCCTGGCCAGCAGTGAACGGCTGCGGGACCAGCCGGAAGTCAGCCGCCTGCTGCGTGAGCAGTTGGAGCACATCCAGCTGCGGCTCAGCCGTGAACTCAACCGCGCGCGCCTGGCCGGCGACGCGCTGCCGGGTGTCCAGTTCGATTGCGCTGGCGAGATTCCAGGTCTGTTTGCCACGCTGGAAATGATCCACGGCGGCCATTTGAGCCTGAGTTACGAGGTGGCTGCGGATGTTCGCTTGCCGTGGGATCGGGAGGACGTGCTGGAACTGCTCGGCAACCTGCTCGACAACGCTTGCAAGTGGGCTGACGCGCAGGTCTGCCTGACGATCGTCGAGCACGAGCATGGGTATAGCGTCTGGGTGGACGATGACGGTCCGGGTATCCCCGAGGATGCGCGCCAGGCGGTGTTGGATCGCGGTTCTCGGCTTGATGAGCAGGTCGACGGTCACGGCCTGGGTCTGGGGATCGTACGGGACATCGTCGAAAGCTGGTCTGCTCGCCTGAGCCTGTCGGAAAGCCCCTTGGGTGGGTTGCGCGTCACTATCGAAATGGATAAACGCGTCTGACGCGGATTTATCTTGGCGATGACTAAACTCGCGCGCAGCTGGGAGGACTAAGTCACAGAGCCGAATGACGGCTCTGTAGCTTATCGACATGGATCGAACATGAACGAAACCAACCTGCAAAACAAAACGCTGTTGTTACTGTTGATCCTGGTCACCATCGCTTTCATCTGGATTCTTCTGCCTTACTACGGCGCGGTCTTCTGGGCAGTGATTCTGGGTATCGTATTTGCGCCGTTGCAGCGACTGGTCATGAGGAAGTTGAATCGGCGTCGCAACGTCAGTTCGTTGATAACCCTCACCATCACGTTGATCATCGCCATCCTGCCGGTGATCATCATCAGTGCCTTGCTGGTTCAGGAAGGTGCAGTGCTGTACAAGAACATCGAGAACGGCCAGCTCGACGTGGCGGGTTATATCGATCAGTTCAAGCAACTGCTTCCGGCTTCCGGGCAACAGCTGCTCGATCGCATGGGCATGGGCAACCTGGAGGGTCTGCGCGACAAGGTCGCCAAAGGTGCGATGCAGGGCAGCCAGTATTTCGCGACGCAGGCCTTCAGCTTCGGCCAGGGTACGCTGGATTTCGTGATCAGCTTCGGCATCATGTTGTACCTGCTGTTCTTCTTCCTGCGTGACGGCCCGGAACTGTCACGCAAGATCCGCACGGCTATCCCGTTGGCCGAGCAGCAGAAGCGCCGTTTGCAGCTCAAGTTCAACCGTGTAGTTCGCGCCACGGTGAAAGGCAATCTGCTGGTAGCGGTCACCCAGGGTGCCCTCGGCGGGATGATCTTCTGGTTCCTGGACATTCCCAGCGCATTGCTGTGGGCGGTGCTCATGGCGTTTCTGTCGCTGTTGCCTGCCGTCGGAGCCGGTATCGTCTGGGCGCCGGTGGCCGCCTACTTCCTGTTGAGCGGCTACATCTGGCAGGGGGTCACGCTGACGCTGTTCGGCATTCTGGTCATCGGCATGGTCGACAACGTGCTGCGCCCATTGCTGGTGGGCAAGGACACCAAGATGCCGGACTATCTGATCCTGGTCTCGACGCTGGGCGGCCTGGCAGTCTTCGGGCTCAACGGTTTCGTGATCGGTCCGTTGATTGCAGCGCTGTTCATGTCCAGCTGGGGCATCTTCGTCAGTACCAAGCGCCAGGTGCGTCTGCCCCAGGACCGCACCTGACATCTGCACTGTCCAACTCCCTTGGTCAGCCCGAGGGAGTCGGCGCTTGAGAGCAGGGGCCTGCTTGGTTACCATCGGCGCTTTTTCAGAGCAGTCCGCATGCCCCAGCCCATTCCTCTCAAAGATCATGGCAAGGAACAAGGTCTGGTCAACCGTCGGTTGATCGCTTGCGCCTTGCTGGTGCTGGCCTTGAGCATCGCCCTGGTCGGGCGTCTGTACTTCCTGCAGGTCATCGAGTTCACCTACAACTCCACAGTGTCCGAGAATAACCGGGTGCATGTGCTGCCCATCCCGCCCGAACGCGGTGTGATCTACGATCGCAATGGCGTGGTCTTGGCCGACAATCGACCTAGCTTCAACCTGACTCTCACACGCGAGCGCGCGGGCAATACTGCGCAGGTGCTCGATGAAGTGGCCAAGGTGTTGGAACTGGGCGATGAAGCGCGCAAACAGTTCGACAAGGATTTGAAGCGTGTGCGCCATCCGTTCGAACCGGTTACCTTGATGTACGAGTTGAGCGAGAACCAGATTGCGCGGGTTGCGGTGAATCAATTCCTGCTGCCGGGCGTCGATGTGGAACCTCAGTTCGTGCGTGAATACCCGCGCAAGGAGCACTTTGCTCATTCTGTGGGGTACGTGGGGCGGATCAACGAGAAAGAGTCCAAGACGCTGGATCAGACGCAGTACCGCGGCACCCAGTCGGTCGGCAAGACCGGTGTGGAACGCTTCTACGAGACCCAGCTGCATGGCCAGGTGGGTTACGAGGAAGTCGAGACCAACGCCCAGGGGCGCGTCATGCGGGTGCTCAACCACCATGACCCGGTGCCGGGCAAGAACATCGTGCTCAGCCTCGATGTGCATCTGCAGGAAGCCGCCGAGAAGGCTCTGGGCGACCGCCGCGGGGCGGTGGTGTGCATCGACCCGGAAACCGGCGATGTGCTGGCCATGGTCAGCAAGCCAAGCTTCGACCCCAATCTGTTCGTGACCGGTATCAGCTTCAAGGAGTACGCGGCGTTGCGCGATTCCATCGACCGGCCGTTGTTCAATCGAGTGCTCAGGGGCCTGTACGCGCCCGGCTCGACGATCAAGCCGGAAGTTGCCATCGCCGGCCTCGATAGCGGTGCGGTCACGCCGCAGACACGTGTGTTCGATCCTGGCTACTACGAGCTGCCCAACTACGACCACAAGTACCGCAACTGGAACCGCAGTGGTGATGGCTGGGTGGACATGGACGCGGCCATCATGCGCTCCAATGACACCTACTTCTACGATCTGGCACACAAGCTGGGCGTGGACCGCATGCACGATTACATGACCCGCTTCGGCCTGGGCCAGAAGGTCTCGCTGGACATGTTCGAGGAAGCGCCGGGGCTGATGCCGTCCCAGCAATGGAAGCGTGCCACGCGGCGTCAGGCGTGGTTTCCTGGCGAGACCTTGATCCTCGGCATCGGTCAGGGTTACATGCAGGTCACTCCGTTGCAGTTGGCCCAGGCCACCACGCTGATCGCCAGCAAGGGCGTGTGGCGTCGACCGCACCTGGCCGAGACGGTGGGCGGCCAGGTACCGGTGGACGACAACCCGATCCCCAATATCGTGCTGCGCGACAACCGCGAGTGGGATCAGGTCAACCACGGCATGCAGCTGGTCATGCACGATCCGCGCGGGATTGCCCGTCAGGCGGCGGCCGGGGCGCAGTATCGCATCGCCGGCAAGTCGGGTACGGCGCAAGTGGTTGCGATCAAGCAGGGCGAACGCTACAACCGGCTGAAAACGCTCGAGCGCAACCGCGACAACGCCTTGTTCGTGGGATTCGCGCCGGCCGACCGGCCAAAGATCGTGGTGGCAGTGATGATCGAGAACGGTGAAGCAGGCGGGCGTGTGGCCGGTCCCGTAGTGCGCGAGATCATGGATGCCTGGCTACTGGACAGCGAAGGTCACCTGAAGCCCAAGTACGCGGCGCCGGCCAAGGCGCCCGCGGACCCCAAGGTCTGACTGTTTCAGCAGAGGAAACCACCGTCCACGTTCAGCGCTGTACCTGTGGTGTAGCTGGCAGCCGAGCTGGCCAGGTACAGCACGGCCCCGGCCATTTCCTCCGGCTGGGCGACACGCTTGAGCGGGATCTGCGCCAGGGCCGTCTTGAGGATGGCCTGGTTCTCGACCAGGGCTGATGCGAAGCGGGTGTCGGTCAGCCCCGGCAGCAGGGCATTGCAGCGGATGTCGAAGCCGGCGCACTCCTTGGCGAAGGCCTTGGTCATGTTGACCACCGCAGCCTTGGTCATGGAGTAGACGCCCTGGAAGATACCGGGCGACACGCCATTGATGGACGCCACGTTGATGATGCTGCCACCGCCGTGTTCGCGCATCAATTTGCCGGCCTCCACCGACATGAAGAAATAGCCGCGGATATTGACGTCCACGGTTTTCTGGAAGGCGCCCAGATCGACTTCCAGCACACTGCCGAACTGGGGGTTGGTGGCGGCGTTGTTGACCAGAATGTCCAGGCGTCCGAACGTTGTCCGGACAGCGGCGAACAGCGCCAGAATCTGTTCCGGTTCGCCGATGTGACAGGCCATCGCAGTGGCTCGGTCGCCACCGGCGTTGATGCTGTCGGCGACGCGCTGACAGCCTTCCAGTTTGCGACTGACGACGATGACATGGGCGCCCTGCTGTGCAAGCAAGCGGGCAATGGCTTCGCCGATCCCGCGGCTGGCGCCGGAGACCAGCGCTATCTTGCCGTCCAGGTCGAACATCGTGGTCTTGGGCATATCCGCTCCTGCCGTGGCTGAAGGATCACATGTTCGGGTAGGTAGGTCCGCCCGAGCCCTCGGGTGCCACCCAGACGATATTCTGCGAGGGGTCCTTGATGTCGCACGTCTTGCAATGCACGCAGTTCTGCGCGTTGATCTGGAAGCGCTTGGCGCCGTCCTCCTGGGTGATCACTTCGTACACGCCGGCCGGGCAATAGCGTTGCGCGGGCTCATCGTACAGCGGCAGGTTCTTGCCGATGGGAATGCTCGGGTCCTTGAGCTTGAGATGGCACGGCTGTTCTTCTTCGTGGTTGGTGCCGGAGATGAACACTGAACTGAGCTTGTCGAAGCTCAGTTTGCCATCAGGCCGGGGGTAGTCGATGCGCTTGCTGTCCGCTGCCAGCTTCATGCAGGCGTAGTCAGGCTTGTCGTCGTGCAGGGTGAACGGGATCTTGCCCTTGAACAGGTTCTGATCGACGAAGTTGAAGGCACCACCGACGATGGCTCCCCACTTGTGGATGGCGGCACCGAAGTTGCGGCTGGCGAACAGCTCCTCGTACAGCCAGCTGGCCTTGAAACCGGACACGTAGCCGTCGAGCACATCACCGCCTTCCGAGCCCTTGAACAGCGCATCGGCCACCGCCTCGGCGGCGAGCATGCCGGACTTCATGGCAGTGTGGCTGCCCTTGATCTTGGAGAAGTTCATGGTGCCCAGGTCGCAGCCGATCAGGGCGCCGCCGGCGAAGACCATCTTGGGCAGCGAGTTGAAGCCGCCCTTGCAGATGGCGCGGGCGCCGTAGCTGACGCGTTTGCCGCCTTCCAGGTACTGCTTGAGAACCGGATGGTGCTTGAGGCGCTGGAACTCGTCGAAAGGCGAGAGGAACGGGTTGGCGTAGGACAGGTCGACGATGAGGCCCACCACCACCTGGTTGTTTTCCAGGTGATAGAGGAACGAGCCGCCGGTGTTCTCGGTGCCCATGATGTCCAGCGGCCAACCGGCGGTGTGGACGACCAGGCCAGGCTGATGCTTGGCGGGGTCGATGTCCCAGATTTCCTTCAGGCCAATCCCGTAATGCTGCGCGTCGGCATCGCTGTCGAGTTTGAAACGCTCGATCAGTTGCTTGCCGATGTGGCCGCGGCAGCCTTCGGCGAACAGGGTGTATTTGCCACGCAGTTCCATGCCGGGGGTGTACAGGCCGTCCTTGGGCTTGCCTTCGCGATCCACGCCCAGGTCACCGGTAATGATGCCGCGGACTACGCCGCTCTCGTCGATCAATGCTTCCTGGGCAGCGAACCCCGGATAGATCTCGACGCCCAGGTTTTCCGCCTGCTGAGCCAGCCAGCGGCACAGATTGCCCAGGGAGATAATGTAATTGCCTTCGTTGTGCATGGTTTGGGGCACGAAGGCATTGGGGATCTTGGAACCGCTCTCGGCGTTCTTCAGGATGAAGATATCGTCGCGCGTCACCGGCGTGTTCAGCGGTGCACCCAGGGCTTTCCAGTCCGGGAACAATTCGCTGAGAGCCCGTGGTTCGAAGACTGCACCGGAGAGGATGTGAGCACCGACCTCGGAGCCTTTCTCAACCACGCAGACGCTGATTTCCTGCCCGGCGTCGGCGGCTTTCTGCTTCAGTCGGCACGCAGCGGACAGGCCGGCAGGGCCTGCGCCGACGACGACGACGTCGAATTCCATGTATTCGCGTTCCACGGGGTCTCTCCTACTGAGGGCTCATCAGGCCTTTCTAATGGGTGAAGCTGCCGGAACGGTCATCCGGCGTGTAGCGGTAGTGCGCAACGTTGCGGGGTGTAACTCCGGCGGGCGGTACCGCTTCTGGACGGCCGCAGGCAGGGATGTGCGTGTGGGCAGTATATCTACACCACTCGGCAGGTCCAATACAAACGTTTGTTTGAATCCGCTGCAGCCCAGTAAAATCAAGGTGGCCAGGGGGCGTGACCGGTGAGTTCCGCGTATTGACCGGTCAGGGCACAGCGGTCAAGATACGGCCAGCTTCATGTTCGGTGCCGGTCCTGCGCGCAGTACCGGTTGCATCGAATCTCGACTCCGATCCAGGTCGCTCGCATGCGCCGGACGCACACACTGTCGAGTTTACACGTCATACTTGTTGAAGGCTGCCCCGTTTTGCTGGTCAAGGTCTTGAAAAATCAGGTTTTTGCCAGCACTACGCAATGCTGCAAACGTTTCAATGGTGCCCTTGCGCCCACGTCATCGTCCGGTCTGCCTGGGCGACATTCTTTTCACCGGAGAGTAACGAGGAATCCATGAAGGTTCTTGTAGCTGTCAAACGAGTGGTCGACTATAACGTCAAGGTTCGCGTCAAGGCGGACAACTCTGGCGTCGACCTTGCCAACGTCAAGATGTCGATGAACCCTTTCTGCGAAATCGCTGTTGAAGAAGCCGTGCGCCTGAAAGAGAAGGGCATCGCCAGCGAGATCGTCGTGGTCACCGTCGGTCCGGCCACCGCGCAGGAGCAATTGCGCACCGCGCTGGCCCTGGGCGCCGACCGGGCAATACTGATCGAGCATGCCGAGGAACTGAACGCACTGGCAGTAGCCAAGCTGCTCAAGGCCGTTGTCGACAAGGAACAGCCACAGTTGGTGATCCTGGGCAAACAGGCGATCGACAGCGACAACAACCAGACTGGCCAGATGCTGGCAGCGCTGAGCGGCTACGCGCAGGGCACCTTCGCCTCCAAGGTCGAAGTGGTTGGCGACAAGCTCAATGTCACGCGTGAAGTCGATGACGGGCTGCAGACCGTGGGCCTGACCCTGCCGGCTATCGTCACCACCGACCTGCGTCTGAACGAGCCGCGCTACGCCTCCCTGCCCAACATCATGAAGGCGAAGAAGAAGCCCCTCGAGTCTTTCACGCCCGAGGCACTCGGCGTATCCGTGACCTCCACCAACAAGACCCTCAAGGTCGAGGCTCCGGCGACTCGCAGTGCCGGGATCAAGGTCAAGTCGGTTGCCGAACTGGTCGAAAAACTGAAAAACGAAGCGAAGGTAATCTAATGACTATCCTGGTTATCGCCGATTATGTAACCGAAGGTCAGGTGAACACGGGTGTGGCACCTTCGACCCTGAACACCGTGGCCGCTGCGCAGAAGATCGGCGGCGAGATTCACGTACTGGTCGCCGGCGTGCAGGTCGCCAGTGTCGCCGAAGCCGCCGCCAAGATCGCCGGCGTGAGCAAGGTGCTGGTGGCGGACAACGCCGCTTATGCCCATCAGTTGCCTGAAAACGTCGCGCCGCTGATCGTCGAGCTGGCCTCGGGTTACAGCCATGTGCTGTCTGCCGCAACCGCCAACGGCAAGAACATTCTTCCACGGGTAGCCGCCCAGCTGGACGTCGACCAGATCTCCGAGATCATTTCGGTCGAGTCGCCGGACACCTTCAAGCGTCCGATCTACGCGGGCAACGCCATTGCCACCGTGCAATCGAGTGCGGCGATCAAGGTCATCACCGTGCGTGCCACCGGTTTTGACGCCGTGGCCGCCGAAGGTGGTTCGGCTGGCGTGGAAGCGGTAGGCGCGGCCCACGATACTGGCAAGTCGAGCTTCGTTGGCGAAGAGCTGGCCAAGTCCGATCGCCCCGAGCTCACCGCTGCCAAGATCGTCGTATCCGGCGGTCGTGGCATGCAGAACGGTGACAACTTCAAACACCTGTACACCCTGGCCGACAAGCTGGGGGCTGCGGTAGGTGCGTCGCGTGCAGCCGTCGACGCCGGTTTCGTGCCCAACGACATGCAGGTCGGGCAGACCGGCAAGATCGTCGCGCCGCAGCTGTACATCGCCGTGGGCATTTCCGGAGCCATCCAGCATCTGGCGGGCATGAAGGATTCCAAGGTGATCGTGGCAATCAACAAGGACGAGGAAGCACCGATCTTCCAGGTCGCTGATTACGGCCTGGTCGCAGACTTGTTCGAAGCGGTCCCCGAGCTCGAGAAGCTGGTCTGACTTAGCGGTTTCGACCGCGGTTGATTCAAGCCTGGTCGCGGTCTGTTGCCCATGGGCAGCAGACCGCGACCAGGCTTTTTTGCATGTGACAAGGTCGCACGAGGTTGAGCATGACTGGAAAAGGCGGTCTACGCCGTTTGGCGCTGTGCGTGGCTGCCGCGCTGCTGCCACTGGCGGCGCAGGGTGCAGGCAAATGTGAGCGGCTGATAGCCAGCGGCAGTCCCGACGCGCCGCCGTATCTGTGGCGGGACCCCCAGGATCCCGAGCGTCTGATCGGGGTCAACGCCGAGCTGCTGCAGCAGGTGGCGGCGCAGATCGGCGTCAAGCTCGACATCCTCTACGCAGGCAAGCGTTCGCAGGCGCTGGAAGAAGTGCGCACTGGGCGAATGGACCTGCTGGTGGATGTGCCATTGACCGTGACCGAGCTTGAGTCCCTGGATTACGTGCACCCTGCACTGGTTCCGAACGATTACCTGGTGTGGACACTGCGTTCGGCACCGCTGCAGTATCGCAGCCTTGCCGACCTGCACGGTCACGCCGGGGCGATATCGGCCAAGGCGCGACCCACGCAGGCATTCGTGACCCTGGCCGCCGAGCACCTGAAACTCGCCACCACCGAGAATCTGCAGCAGGCTTTCGACCGGCTGGTGCATGGCCAGGTTGAGTATGTGATCGCCGGACGCTATTCCGGGGCAGCAATGGCTCAGGCACAGGGTGTGGGCGACAAGTTGCAGAGCAGCGAGCTGCCGGTCGACCGACCGGGGTTGTACCTGGCGCTGTCTCACGACTCCGCCTGCAACGATCCCTGGCTGCGCGGACAGCTGGCGAAAAAAATGACAGAATTGACCGCTTCAGGTATCCCGGCCGAGGTGTTCTCGCGCAATGTCGAGCGCTGGAGAGCCCAGCAATCGCCCCCGCCTGCAGCCCCTCAACAGTAGGAATTTTTCGTGAACGTTCAAGCTATGACCGCAGGCTCGCTGCTCTTGCTGCTCGCTGGCTGTGCCAGTGATCCGGCGCCCACGCAGCAATTGCGTCTGGCCGACCAAACCGTCGAACAGGCGCGCGCAGTCGGTGCAACAGAAGAAAACCCGGCGATGCAGCTGGCGGTTGGCAAGCTCGCCCAGGCGCGTGCGCAAATGGCCGATGGCAACTACAAGGGCGCCCGGCTCAACGCCGAACAGGCCGAATTGGATGCGCGCCTGGCCGAGGATCAGTTGTTGACCGCCAAGGGGCAGGAGCAGCTCAAGGCCCTGGACGCTCGTATTCAACGCCTGCGTAAACAATTGGGGGACATGCAGTGAAGCAGTTGACGGCAATGCGCACGGGGCTGCTGCTGGCCGCCGGCTTGATGACAGTGGGTTGCTCCGGCCAGCGCGCCAACAGCGAGGCGGTGCAGCGTGCCGAGACTGCTTTCCAGGCCGTGCGCGATGATTCCAGCGTGCTGCGCAGCGCGCCCAAGGATGTCATCCGTGCAGGCGAGTCGCTGGCCCGTGCCGAGCGACTTGCCAGCTATTGGGGCACCGGCAGCGACGCCCAGCATTATGCCTATCTGAGCCTGCGCTACAGCGAGATCGCGCGCGAGCGAAGCGAGCAGTTGCTTAACCAGCAGCGCCTGACCAAGGCGCAGATGGACCTGCAGCGCCTGCAATTGGCCTTGCGCGACTCCAAGCTGGAAAGCGTGCAGCAGCAGGGCAAATGGCTCGAAGAGCAGATTCTGGCGCTGGCCAACGTCGAGGCGGACCGCGGCCTGGTCATGACCTTGGGCGATGTATTGTTCGATACCGGTGAGGCTCAGCTCAAGCCCCAGGCCAATCGCACGATCCTCAAGCTCGTGCAGTTCCTGCAGCTCAACCCCAAGCGCGTGGTGCGTATCGAAGGCTATACCGATAACACCGGAGAGAAAGCGTTCAACCTGCAGCTCTCTGCCGACCGTGCGCAGTCGGTGGCCGACACCCTGGTCGACCTGGGTATCGACGAGTCGCGCATTCAAGTGCAGGGCTATGGCGATGCCTACCCGGTGGACGCGAATGCTTCGGAGCGGGGCAGGGCGCAGAATCGGCGGGTCGAGATCGTCTTTTCCAATTCCAAGGGCGAGTTGGCGCTGCCCCGCGGTTGAACGCAAGGTTGCAAGTGGCCCGTGCAGTTGCAGGATCAGCTCTGCTATCCTGCCAGCTGTCCCCGTACAGTTCGTATCTGTAGGGGTCTTCTGGCACATCGAAGGTCCGGCCATGACCAATCTCTTGCTCTACCAGCGTATCGCCCAGCAGCTGGCTGATGACATCCGTCGCGGCGTGTACCAGCCAGGCGAACGCGTGCCTTCGGTGCGCAAGATGAGCGCCCAGCTCAATGTCAGCCATGCCACGGTATTGCAAGCCTATGCCAACCTCGAGGACCAGGGGTTGATCCGCGCGCGGCCCCAGTCCGGCTACTACGTGCACCAGACCCCGGCGCTGACCGCGCCTACGCCTGACATTGCCCGGGTAGAGCGTCCGGGATTGGTTACCCGCAGCAGTATCATCCAGCAGGTGCTCGACGAATCCCGTCGAGAGGGCGTATTTCCATTGGGGGCCGCAGTGCCCCATGTCGAATTTCTACCGGTACGCGCGCTGCATCAGCAGTTGGCCAAAGTCACCCGCTTCCAGAGCCCGCGCGCCTTCAGCTACATGTTCAGCCCAGGCTTCGAGCCTTTGCGCCGGCAGGTGGCGATCCGCATGCGTGATGCCGGTGTGGTGGTCGATCCCTCGGAGATCGTGATCACTCATGGCTGCGTCGATGCATTGCAGATGAGCCTGCGCGTGCTCACCCGGCCTGGCGACCTGATCGCGGCCGAGTCACCTACCTATTATGGCCTGTTGCAGCTGGCGGACCTGCTCGGCCTGAAGGTCATCGAGATTCCCAGTGATCCGTCCACCGGTATCAGCCTGGAAGCGTTGCAGCTGGCTGCCAACCAGTGGTCGATCAAAGCGCTGGTCCTGACGCCGCGCTTGAGCAATCCGCTGGGCGGAACCATGCCCGAAGAACGCATGAAGCAGCTGCTGCGGCTGTCTTCGGATTTCGATATCCAGATCATCGAAGACGATATCTACGGCGAGTTGATGTTCGAGCAGGGCAAGAGCAAGGCGCTCAAGGCATTCGACCGGCTGGGCCATGTCATCTATTGCTCCAGCTTCTCCAAGACGTTGTCGCCCGGCGTGCGCATCGGCTGGATGATTGCCGGCAAATACCAGGCCGAGGTCCAGCGGCTGCAGACGTTCAGTACCCATTCGGCGTGCAGCGTCACGCAGATGGGTGTTGCCAGTTATCTGGAAAACGGCGGCTACGACCGGCACCTGCGTTTCATTCGCCAGGAGTACCGCAAGAACCTGAGTGCTTTCCAGCTGGCGGTACAGCAGCATTTTCCGGAAGGTACGCAGATCACGCGGCCTACCGGAGGGTTCATCCTCTGGGTGAGCCTGCCCGGGCGGGTCAACACCCAGGAGCTGCATGTGCGTGCACTGGAGCAGGGAATCAGCATCGCGCCTGGCCTGATCTTCAGCAACACAGAGCAGTTCAACCACTGTATTCGGCTCAACTGTGGCGTGCCGTGGAACCGCGAGGCGGAGCGTGCACTGGCAACACTCGGCGTACTGGCGCGGCAACTGTGTCAGGAGTCTGGAGTTTCCTATTGAAACTGTACGAGGGGCTTGTCAGCACGACGCTTAACAGGGAGCATAGAGGCTTCGTCGTAGTTGTCGTGCCCCTATGAACACCAAGCGCCGTCTCGCATTGCTGGTTTTCTGCTTGAATCTGGGCTTCATTGCCGTGCCCGCTGTTCACGCGCAAACGCCGGACAGCCCGTCGGCTGCGACACGCTCGGCAGATGCCGCAAAGTCGACCGCCAAGGCTGATTCTGCGGCGAAGAAGCCTGCCGCGAAAAAGCCTGTGGTTCGCAAGAAGGCTGCCAAAAGCCGGTCGCGCAAGGAAGCGGACGTCATTGCCACGCCGGTGCCCAAGCCCAACCTGGATTTGAGCCTGCCCAAGGACATCGTCAAGGACCTCAAGCCGCCGACCCAGCCCGTCAACGCTGCCGTACACCCTGCGCCGCTGGCCGAGCCTGCACCCAAGCCAATTCTCCCTGCCTTCTTCAGCGACAAGGGCAGCGAAGACTTCCAGCTCAATGGTCGCCTGCTGAACAACGAGATGCAGCTGCAGCGGCGCAGCGATGGTCGTGAAGTCGAGGGCGCCGCGCTGGACTTCAATTTCAAGCAATGAGCCATGTTGGCCAGTTCAGTCGGCCGTTACACATGGCTCGACCGAATTATCGACGCAGGCATTTTCAAACGCTCGTTGGGTCACTACCATGGGTGCTCTACAACACTCTGTGCCTGTGAGGTCATGACGTCATGAAATGCCGCGAAGGCTGTGGCGCCTGCTGCATCGCTCCCTCCATCAGTTCGCCTATCCCCGGCATGCCTTTGGGCAAGCCGGCCGGGCAGCGCTGCGTGCAGCTGTCTCTGGACAACCTGTGTGCCCTGTTCGGCCTGCCCGAGCGGCCAGCAGTATGCTCGGCGTTTCATGCCGATCCCGAAGTGTGTGGCGACAGCGACCAGGACGCCGTGCGCATTCTGGGCTGGTGGGAGCAGATGACCGCGTAGACACAGTCTCGATCCTCGACAACAAGGAACAACAACAATGAGAGCGATGCATCGTATAGCGCTGGTTGCCCTGCTGGGCAGCGTTCACCTGTCTGCCCACGCCGAGCAGTGGTCGGTGGCCAAGGACGAGGAGGGAATCAAGGTTTCCCTGAGTGAAGTCGCGGGCTCCAAGTACAAGGCCTATAGGGGCGAAACCACGATCAAGGCCAGCGTGGCCAAGCTGCGTGCCATGCAGGAGGACGTCGCCGGGGCCTGTACCTGGATTCATGAGTGCAAGGCGCAGAAGCTGCTCAAGCATCAAGGCGATCAGACCTGGACCTACACCCAATTCAATACGCCGTGGCCGGTCACCCCGCGCGACTCGGTGCTGCATATCACCACGGTCGATGGCAGTGATGGCAGCGTCACCCGCAATCTGGCCGGGGCGGCCGACTATGTGCCGCAGGAGAAAGGCTTCGTGCGTGTGGCGCAAGTGGAAGGTTTCTGGAAGATGGTGCCCCAGGGTGCCAATCAGACCCAGGTGATCTACCAGGTGCACACCGAGCCGGGCGGCAGCGTGCCCTCCTGGCTGGCCAACAAGTTCGTCGTGGATGCCCCATTCAATACGCTCAAGGCATTGCGCACGAAAGCGGAGCAGTAGCAACGCAAAAGGCCGCCCGGAGGCGGCCTTTCGTTGTGACGCGAAGGCTTAGATGCGATCGTCCAGAGCGGTCACGTCGCGGCTTTTCTCGCCGGTGTACAGCTGGCGTGGGCGGCCGATCTTGTACGGGCTCGACAGCATTTCCTTCCAGTGCGAGATCCAGCCCACGGTACGCGCCAAGGCGAAGATGACCGTGAACATGCTGGTTGGAATGCCGATGGCCTTGAGGATGATGCCCGAATAGAAATCGACGTTCGGGTACAGCGAGCGCTCGATGAAGTAGGGGTCGGTCAAGGCGATCTCTTCCAGGCGCATGGCCAGTTCGAGCTGCGGATCGTTCTTGATGCCCAGTTCCTTCAACACTTCGTCGCAGGTCTGCTTCATCACAGTGGCCCGCGGGTCGCGATTCTTGTAGACGCGGTGACCGAAGCCCATCAGCTTGAACGGATCGTTCTTGTCTTTGGCCTTGGCGATGAAGGTGTCGATGTTGGAGACATCGCCAATCTCGTCGAGCATGGTCAGCACGGCTTCGTTGGCACCGCCGTGGGCAGGCCCCCACAGTGCTGCAATGCCGGCCGCGATGCAGGCGAACGGGTTGGCACCCGACGAGCCTGCCAGGCGCACGGTGGAAGTGGACGCATTCTGTTCGTGGTCGGCGTGCAGAATGAAGATGCGATCCATGGCCTTGGCCAGTACCGGGCTGATCGGTTTGATCTCGCACGGCGTGTTGAACATCATGTGCAGGAAGTTTTCCGCATACGACAGATCGTTGCGCGGGTACATCATGGGCTGGCCCATGGAGTACTTGTAGACCATGGCCGCCAGTGTCGGCATCTTGGCCACCAGGCGTACTGCCGAGATCTCGCGGTGCTGCGGGTTATTGATGTCGAGCGAGTCGTGGTAGAACGCGGACAGCGCACCGACCACGCCGCACATGATGGCCATCGGGTGGGCATCGCGGCGGAAGCCGTTGAAGAAGGTCTTCAACTGCTCGTGAACCATGGTGTGGTTCTTGATGTTGCCAACGAACTTGGCTTTCTGCTCGGCCGTAGGCAATTCGCCGTTGAGCAGCAGGTAGCAGGTTTCAAGATAGTCGGATTGTTCGGCAAGTTGCTCGATCGGATAGCCGCGGTGCAGCAGGATTCCGGCGTCGCCGTCGATGTAGGTGATTTTCGACTCGCACGAGGCGGTCGACATGAAGCCTGGGTCGAAAGTGAAGCGGCCCGTGGCAGTCAAGCTCCTGACGTCGATTACATCGGGACCAACGGTGCCGGTTAAAATCGGCAGCTCGACGGGGGCTGCGCCCTCGATGATCAACTGCGCTTTTTTGTCAGCCATGTGGCCTCCTATTAATGCTTGGAATCATCAGACAGACCCCCCACGCAGGGCCCGCACCACTATAGTGAGATAAATTCGAATGTCAATTTGCTTAAAGTAAGGCTCCAGAGCGCTGCGAGCGGGCTTTTTTCGCGAAATTACGCCCCGTTCAAACCTTTTGCCATGCATGCGCAATCCGCCGTCCGGGGCCTGCGGTGCGTTGTCATTAGTATCCTAACTGTCTATACTCGGCAGCCGACCGCCGGGGGCTTTTCCGAGCCATTTCGACGGGGTCGTCACCTCCTGGGTGGTGAGTACCTGACCAGTACACTTCCCTACAACTTGCCCTGCTTGCTAGGGGCTCTTCAGTGTGAAAAAAGCCGTGAATAGCCAACGACCTGTAAACCTAGACCTAAGGACCATCAAACTCCCTGTCACTGCTTACACGTCCATTCTCCATCGTATATCCGGTGTCATCCTGTTCCTGGGCATCGCTCTCATGCTGTACGCATTGGGCAAATCCCTGGGTTCCGAGGAAGGCTTCGGCGAGGTGAAGGCGTATATGACCAGCCCGCTGGCCAAGTTCGTGATCTGGGCCCTGCTGTCCGCCTTGCTGTATCACCTGGTGGCCGGTGTGCGCCACCTGATCATGGACATGGGCATCGGCGAGACGCTGGAAGGCGGCAAGCTGGGCTCTAAAATTGTTCTCATCATCTCGGTGGTGCTGATCGTTCTGGCAGGAGTTTGGGTATGGTAACCAACGTTACGAACCTTTCGCGTTCGGGCCTCTATGACTGGATGGCACAGCGTGTGTCTGCGGTCGTTCTCGCGGCTTATTTTCTTTTTCTGATCGGCTACATCGTTGCCAATCCAGGCATCGAATACACCCAATGGCACTCGCTGTTCAGCAGCAACTGGATGCGCATCTTCAGCCTTCTGGCGCTGGTCGCCCTCGGCGCCCACGCCTGGGTAGGCATGTGGACCATTGCCACCGACTACCTGACGCCGATGGCGTTCGGCAAGTCGGCCACGGCTATACGCTTCCTGTTCCAGGCGGTATGCGGCGTTGCGATGTTCGCGTACTTCGTCTGGGGTGTGCAGATTCTTTGGGGTATCTGATTCATGGCTAACATTAGTACGCTTTCCTTCGACGCCATCATCATTGGTGGTGGTGGTGCCGGCATGCGCGCAGCGCTGCAGCTGGCCCAGGGTGGTCACAAGACCGCCGTCGTCACCAAGGTATTTCCTACTCGCTCGCACACCGTGTCGGCGCAGGGCGGCATCACCTGCGCCATCGCCTCGGCCGACCCGAACGATGACTGGCGCTGGCACATGTACGATACCGTCAAGGGTTCCGACTACATCGGCGACCAGGACGCTATCGAGTACATGTGTTCGGTAGGCCCGGAAGCGGTCTTCGAGCTCGAGCACATGGGGCTGCCGTTCTCGCGTACCGAGCAGGGCCGTATCTACCAGCGTCCGTTCGGTGGCCAGTCCAAGGACTTCGGCAAGGGCGGCCAGGCCGCACGTACCTGCGCCGCTGCCGACCGTACCGGCCATGCGCTGCTGCACACCCTGTACCAGGCCAACCTGAAGGCCGGCACCGTATTCCTCAACGAGTACTACGCGGTCGATCTGGTGAAGAACCAGGACGGCGCGATCGTTGGCGTCATCGCCATCTGCATCGAAACCGGCGAGACCTCGTACATCCGCGCCAATGCCACCGTACTGGCTACCGGCGGGGCCGGGCGTATCTACTCGTCCACCACCAATGCCCTGATCAACACCGGTGACGGCGTGGGCATGGCCTTGCGTGCCGGTGTGCCGGTGCAGGACATCGAAATGTGGCAGTTCCACCCGACCGGCATTGCCGGCGCAGGTGTACTGGTCACCGAAGGCTGCCGCGGTGAAGGCGGCTACCTGATCAACAAGCATGGCGAGCGTTTCATGGAGCGCTACGCGCCGAACGCCAAGGACCTTGCCGGTCGCGACGTGGTTGCACGCTCGATGGTCAAGGAAATCATCGCCGGCAACGGCTGTGGTCCCGATGGCGATCACGTGATGCTCAAGCTCGATCACCTGGGCGAGGAAGTGCTGCACAGCCGTCTGCCAGGCATCATGGAGTTGTCCAAGACCTTTGCCCACGTCGATCCGGCCGTTGCGCCGATTCCTGTCGTGCCAACTTGTCATTACATGATGGGGGGTGTCGCTACCAACATCCACGGTCAGGCAATCACCCAGGATGCCAATGGCAACGACGCCATCATCCCGGGCCTGTTCGCCGTGGGCGAAGTGGCTTGCGTGTCGGTCCATGGCGCCAACCGCCTGGGCGGCAACTCGCTGCTCGACCTGGTGGTGTTCGGTCGTGCCGCAGGCCTGCACCTGGAGCAGGCGCTGAGCGAGGGTATCGAATACCGCCGCGCCAGCGACACCGATCTGGAAGTCGCCCTGGCGCGTCTGGACGGCCTCAACGCGCGCACCACGGGTGAAGATGTCGCCAGCCTGCGCAAAGAACTGCAGAGCTGCATGCAGAACTACTTCGGTGTGTTCCGCACCGGCGAGTACATGCAGAAAGGTATCGATCAGCTGGCCGGCCTGCGCGAGCGCATTGCCAACGTCAAGATCAACGACAAGAGCCAGGGCTTCAACACCGCCCGGATCGAAGCGCTGGAATTGCAGAACCTGCTGGAAGTGGCGGAAGCCACCGCGATTGCCGCCGAGCATCGCAAAGAGTCCCGCGGCGCTCACGCCCGTGAAGACTTCGAAGATCGCGACGACGAAAATTGGCTGTGCCACACCCTGTACTTCCCGGGTGAAAAACGTGTTGCCAAACGCGCCGTGAACTTCTCGCCGAAAACCGTTCCGACCATGGAACCGAAGATCCGGACTTACTGAGGGTGGCCGCCATGTTGCAAGTCAGTGTTTATCGCTACAACCCGGACCAGGACGCTGCGCCGTCCATGCAGGAATTCCAGGTCGACACCGGTGGCAAGGATGTGATGGTGCTGGACGTGCTGGCCTTGATCAAGGAACAGGACGAAGGCTTCTCCTATCGTCGCTCGTGCCGTGAAGGCGTATGCGGTTCCGATGGCATGAACATCAACGGCAAGAACGGCCTGGCGTGCATCACGCCGCTGTCCGCTGTCGTAAAAGGTAACAAGTTGATCGTGCGCCCGCTGCCAGGGTTGCCGGTCATCCGTGACCTGGTCGTGGATATGAGCATCTTCTACAAGCAGTACGAGAAGGTTAAGCCGTTCCTGCAGAACGACACGCCGGCCCCGGCCATCGAGCGTCTGCAGACTCCGGAAGAGCGCGAGAAGCTTGACGGTCTGTACGAGTGCATCCTGTGCGCCTGCTGCTCGACGTCCTGCCCTTCGTTCTGGTGGAACCCCGACAAGTTCCTCGGCCCGGCGGCGCTGCTGCAGGCTTACCGTTTCCTGGCCGACAGCCGTGACACCCGGACCAGCGAGCGCCTGGCGTCGATGGATGATCCGTTCAGCGTATTCCGCTGCCGCGGCATCATGAACTGCGTCAGCGTTTGCCCCAAAGGCCTGAACCCCACCAAAGCCATTGGCCACGTGCGGAACATGCTGTTGTCCAACGGCGTCTGATTCATCTGCTACACCGCAAGCCATCACAGCGCAGGATTGATCCTGTGCTGTGATGAAAACCCGAGCGTGGCTGCGTAAGGCTTCGCTTTTACTTTCGAAGAAACAAGACCAGCAGGGGCTCCGGGCTGGTACCCGGACTACCAGCGTACAACTGAGGTGGCTTGCACGGTCGCTGTACATGGACCGCGTCAGTACGCCCAAGGTGTGAGCGCCGGTGGTGTCCCCTAACCGAGGGTGACCAAGCATGCAAGAAAGCGTGATGCAGCGCATGTGGAACAGCGCCCACCTATCCGGTGGTAACGCTGCCTATGTGGAAGAGCTCTATGAGCTTTACCTGCACGACCCTAACGCTGTGCCAGAAGAATGGCGCACCTACTTTCAGAAGTTGCCTGCCGAAGGCAGCACTGCCACCGACGTTGCACACTCCACCATCCGCGATCATTTCGTCCTGCTGGCCAAAAACCAGCGCCGTGCCCAACCGGTTTCCGCCGGTAGCGTGAGCAGCGAGCACGAGAAGAAGCAGGTGGAAGTGCTGCGATTGATTCAGGCTTACCGGATGCGCGGCCACCAGGCAGCCCAACTGGACCCGTTGGGGCTGTGGCAACGGCCTGCTCCGGCAGACCTGTCAATCAACCATTACGGCATGACCAATGCCGATCTGGATACGACCTTCCGTGCCGGCGACCTGTTCATCGGCAAAGAGGAGGCGAGCCTACGTGAAATTCTCGAGGCTTTGCAGCAGACATATTGCCGCACCATCGGCTCCGAGTTCACCCACATCACCGATTCCGAGCAGCGCAGCTGGTTCCAGCAGCGCCTGGAAAGCGTGCGCGGTCGTCCATCGTTCTCGGCCGAGAGCCGCAGCCATGTGCTCGAGCGCGTCACCGCAGCCGAGGGCCTGGAGAAGTACCTGGGCACCAAGTACCCGGGCACCAAGCGCTTCGGTCTGGAAGGCGGCGAGAGCCTGATTCCGATGCTGGACGAGATGATCCAGCGCTCGGGCTCCTATGGCACCAAGGAAGTCGTGATCGGCATGGCCCACCGTGGCCGTCTCAACGTGCTGGTCAACACCTTCGGCAAGAACCCCCGCGACCTGTTCGACGAATTCGAAGGCAAGAAGAAGGTCGAGCTGGGTTCCGGTGACGTCAAGTATCACCAGGGCTTCTCGTCCAACGTGATGACCGCAGGTGGCGAAGTTCACCTGGCCATGGCGTTCAACCCGTCCCACCTTGAAATCGTGTCGCCAGTGGTCGAAGGCTCGGTGCGTGCCCGCCAGGACCGTCGCAACGACGCGGTCGGCGACAAGGTGCTGCCGATCTCGCTGCACGGCGATGCTGCATTCGCCGGCCAGGGCGTGGTCATGGAAACCTTCCAGATGTCGCAGACCCGCGGTTTCAAGACCGGCGGTACCGTGCACATCGTGATCAACAACCAGGTTGGTTTCACCATCAGCAACCCGTACGACGCGCGCTCCACCGAGTACGCGACCGACGTGGCCAAGATGATCCAGGCGCCGATCCTGCACGTGAATGGCGATGACCCGGAAGCCGTGGTGTTCGTCACCCAGCTGGCGATCGACTACCGCATGCAGTTCAAGCGTGACGTGGTCATCGACCTGGTCTGCTACCGCCGTCGCGGTCACAACGAAGCTGACGAGCCTAGCGGCACCCAGCCACTGATGTACCAGCAGATCGCCAAGCAGCGCACCACGCGCGAGTTGTACGCCGAAAGCCTGATCAAGGCCGGCGTGCTCGACGAAGGCAGCGTTCAAAGCCAGATCGACGAGTACCGCAACGCGCTGGATAACGGTCTGCACGTGGTCAAGAGCCTGGTCAAGGAGCCGAACAAGGAATTGTTCGTCGATTGGCGCCCGTACCTGGGCCATGCCTGGACGGCGCGTCACGACACCAGCTTCGACCTCAAGACCTTGCAGGAACTGTCCGCCAAGCTGCTGGAGATCCCGGAAGGCTTCGTGGTCCAGCGTCAGGTTGCGAAGATCTATGAAGACCGGCAGAAGATGCAGGCCGGTGGCTTGCCGATCAACTGGGGCTATGCCGAGACCATGGCCTACGCCACCTTGGCGTTCGAAGGCCATCCGATCCGCATGACCGGCCAGGACATCGGCCGCGGCACCTTCTCGCACCGGCACGCGGTGCTGCACAACCAGAAGGATGCGGCGACCTATATCCCGTTGCAGAACCTCTACAATGGCCAGCCGCGTTTCGACTTGTACGACTCCTTCCTTTCCGAAGAAGCGGTGCTGGCATTCGAATACGGCTACTCGACCACCTCGCCCAATGCGCTGGTGATCTGGGAGGCCCAGTTCGGCGACTTCGCCAACGGTGCACAGGTGGTGGTCGATCAGTTCATCACCAGTGGCGAGCACAAGTGGGGCCGTCTGTGCGGCCTGACCATGCTGCTGCCGCACGGCTACGAAGGGCAGGGCCCGGAGCATTCTTCCGCACGTCTGGAGCGCTACCTGCAGTTGTGCGCCGAGCACAACATCCAGGTGTGTGTGCCGACCACCCCGGCGCAGATCTACCATCTGCTGCGTCGCCAGGTGATTCGTCCGCTGCGCAAGCCGCTGATTGTGCTCACGCCCAAGTCGCTGTTGCGTCACAAGCTGGCCGTGTCGACCCTGGAAGACCTGGCCGAAGGCTCGTTCCAGACGGTCATTCCGGAAATCGATACCCTGGACGCCGCGAAGGTGACGCGTCTGGTGCTGTGCAGCGGCAAGGTCTATTACGACCTGCTGGAGAAGCGCCGTTCCGAAGGTCGCGAAGATGTGGCCATCGTGCGCATCGAGCAGCTGTATCCGTTCCCCGAAGACGACCTGATGGAAGCGATTGCTGCCTACACCAATCTGGAACATGTGGCCTGGTGTCAGGAAGAGCCGATGAACCAGGGTGCCTGGTACAGCAGTCAGCATCACTTGCGCCGCAGCATGAGCAATCACAAGAAGACCCTGGTCCTCGAGTATGCCGGCCGTGACGCATCGGCTGCCCCGGCTTGTGGTTACGCTTCGATGCACGCCGAGCAGCAAGCCAAATTGCTGCAAGATGCCTTCACCGTTTAATGCCAACGCGCACCTGAAACCGAATTTAAGGAAATACTGATAATGGCTATCGAGATCAAAGCCCCTACCTTCCCGGAATCGGTCGCCGACGGCACCGTTGCCACCTGGCACAAGCAGCCGGGCGACGCGGTCAAGCGCGATGACCTGATCGTGGACATCGAGACCGACAAGGTCGTCCTGGAAGTGCTGGCCACCGCCGACGGCGTGCTGGGCGCGATCGTCAAGAACGAAGGCGACACCGTTCTGTCGGACGAAGTCCTGGGCTCCATCGAGGCGGGCGGCGTCGCTGCTGCACCTGCTGCCGCACCTCAGGCCGCTGCTGCGCCTCAGGCTGCCGCACCGCAGGCGGCTCCGGCGCCTGCCGCTGGCGACGATGACGCCATTGGCGGCCCGGCTGCACGCAAGCTGGCCGAAGAAAACGGCATCAACCTGAACAGCGTCAAGGGCACCGGCAAAGACGGCCGCGTCACCAAGGAGGACCTGGTCGCCGCCATCGAAGCCAAGAAGTCTGCACCGGCCGCCAAGCCGGCCGTGCCAGCCGCTGCCGCTGCCATCGTGCAGAGCGTCGGCGACCGTACCGAAAAGCGTGTGCCGATGACCCGTCTGCGCGCCAAGGTTGCCGAGCGTCTGGTGGAAGCCCAGTCGAACATGGCCATGCTGACCACGTTCAACGAAGTCGACATGACCGAAGTCATGGCCTTGCGCTCCAAGTACAAGGACCTCTTCGAGAAGTCGCACAATGGCGTGCGCCTGGGCTTCATGTCGTTCTTCGTCAAGGCAGCTACCGAGGCGCTGAAGCGCTTCCCGGCCGTCAACGCCTCGATCGACGGCTCGGACATCGTCTATCACGGCTACGCCGACGTCGGTGTGGCGGTTTCCAGTGATCGCGGTCTGGTGGTTCCCGTCCTGCGCAATGCCGAGGCCATGAGCCTGGCCGAGATCGAAGGCGGCATCGCCACCTTCGGCAAGAAGGCGCGCGACGGAAAGCTGTCGATGGACGAAATGACCGGGGGTACCTTTACCATCACCAACGGTGGTACCTTCGGTTCGATGATGTCGACCCCGATCGTCAACCCGCCGCAGGCGGCTATCCTGGGCATGCACAACATTCTGCAGCGCCCGATGGCGATCAACGGCCAGGTGGTCATCCGCCCGATGATGTACCTGGCGCTGTCGTATGACCATCGCCTGATCGATGGCAAGGAAGCCGTGACGTTCCTGGTGACCATCAAGAACCTGCTGGAAGATCCAGCGCGTCTGTTGCTGGATATCTGATAAGGCAGCCACAGGTCCCGGGATCCGCCATCGAGCCCACGCAGCTTGATCCGGAACTCGGCACCTGGGCTTCAAGCATGCCGCTAATAGGAATCGTTTTATGACTCAGAAATTCGACGTGGTAGTGATTGGCGCAGGCCCCGGTGGCTACGTCGCTGCCATCAAGGCCGCACAACTGGGCCTCAAGACTGCCTGTATCGAGAAGTATCAAGACGGCGAGGGCAAGCTGGCCCTCGGCGGTACCTGCCTGAACGTGGGTTGCATTCCCTCCAAGGCACTGCTGGACAGCTCGTGGAAATTCCACGAAGCACAGGATGGCTTTGCCATCCACGGCATCAACCACGCTGGCGTGACCATTGACGTGCCGGCGATGATTGGTCGCAAGTCCAACATCGTCAAGAACCTGACCGGCGGCGTCGCCGGCCTGTTCAAGTCCAACGGCGTAACCGTGCTGCAAGGCCACGGCAAACTGCTGGCCGGCAAGAAAGTCGAAGTCACCGGCCCCAACGGTGTTGAAATCGTCGAGGCCGACAACGTCATCCTGGCGTCCGGCTCGCGTCCGATCGACATCCCGCCGGCCCCTGTCGACCAGAAGACCATCGTCGACTCCACCGGCGCGCTGGAATTCCAGCAGGTGCCCAAGCGTCTAGGCGTCATCGGCGCCGGTGTGATCGGCCTCGAGCTGGGTTCGGTATGGTCGCGCCTGGGTTCGGAAGTCACCGTACTCGAAGCACTGGACACGTTCCTCATGGCTGCCGACACCGCGGTGTCCAAGGAAGCCCTGAAGACCTTCACCAAGCAGGGCCTGGACATCAAGCTCGGCGCGCGCGTGACCGGTTCCGAAGTGCAGGGTGAAGAAGTCCTGGTCAAGTACACCGACGCCAACGGCGAGCAGACGATCACCTTCGACAAGCTGATCGTCGCCGTGGGCCGTCGCCCGGTCACCACCGACCTGCTGGCTTCGGACAGCGGCGTGGACATCGATGAGCGCGGCTTCATCTATGTCGACGACTATTGCACCACCAGCGTGCCTGGCGTCTATGCCATCGGCGACGTGGTGCGTGGCCTGATGCTGGCGCACAAGGCGTCCGAGGAAGGCATCATGGTCGTCGAGCGCATCAAGGGCCACAAGGCCGTGATGAACTACGATCTGATCCCTTCGGTCATCTACACCCACCCGGAAATCGCATGGGTCGGCAAGACCGAACAGACGCTGAAGGCCGAAGGCGTTGAAGTCAACGTCGGCAGCTTCCCGTTCGCGGCCAGCGGTCGCGCCATGGCGGCCAACGACACCGGCGGTTTCGTCAAGGTCATCGCCGATGCCAAGACCGACCGCGTACTGGGTGTACACGTGATCGGCCCGAGCGCGGCAGAATTGGTTCAGCAGGGCGCCATCGCCATGGAATTCGGCACCAGTGCCGAAGACCTGGGCATGATGGTCTTCTCGCATCCGACCCTGTCGGAAGCCCTGCACGAAGCGGCCCTGGCCGTGAATGGCGGCGCCATTCACATTGCCAACCGCAAGAAGCGTTAAACAATAAGAAACCACGGCGGCCTGCCCGTCGCATGTCCTGTCCACAGGACCTGCCGCGGAACGTCCGCCGGACTCACCTCGCCGGTCAACCGGCGAGTAGCAGTCACAGGTGGCGCGGCACTTCAATCATGAAGCGCAGCGCCGAAAAGCGCAGTACCTAACGAAGACGGTAATAAGCATGAATCTTCACGAGTATCAGGGTAAGCAGCTGTTCGCTGAATACGGCCTGCCAGTATCCAAGGGTTACGCGGTAGACACCCCGGAAGACGCCGCAGAAGCCTGCGACAAGATCGGCGGCAGCGAGTGGGTCGTCAAGGCCCAGGTCCACGCTGGTGGTCGCGGCAAGGCTGGTGGTGTGAAACTGGTTCGCAGCAAGGAAGACGCCAAGGCTTTCGCTCAGCAGTGGCTGGGCAAGCGTCTGGTGACCTACCAGACTGACGCCAACGGTCAGCCCGTCACCAAGATCCTGGTCGAGTCCTGCACCGATATCGCCAAAGAGCTGTATCTGGGCGCCGTAGTGGACCGTTCCAGCCGTCGCATCGTGTTCATGGCTTCCACCGAAGGTGGCGTGGACATCGAGAAGATCGCTCACGACACTCCCGAGAAGATCCTCAAGTCCACCATCGATCCGCTGGTCGGCGCGCAGCCGTTCCAGGGCCGCGAGCTGGCATTCCAGCTGGGTCTGGAAGGCAAGCAGGTTGCTCAGTTCGCCAAGATCTTCGTTGGCCTGGCCAAGCTGTTCCAGGACCACGATCTGGCCCTGCTGGAAGTCAACCCGTTGGTCATCAAGGCCGATGGCGATCTGCATTGCCTCGATGCCAAGATCAACATCGACGCCAACGCCATGTACCGTCAGCCGAAGCTGAAGGGTTTCCACGACCCATCGCAGGATGACCCGCGTGAGGCGCACGCCGCCAAGTTCGAACTGAACTACGTGGCCCTGGAAGGCAACATTGGCTGCATGGTCAACGGTGCTGGCCTGGCCATGGGTACCATGGACATCGTCAACCTGCATGGCGGCAAGCCAGCCAACTTCCTCGACGTAGGCGGTGGTGCCACCAAGGAACGCGTAACCGAAGCGTTCAAGATCATCCTGTCCGACACCAATGTCGCGGCCGTACTGGTCAACATCTTCGGCGGCATCGTTCGTTGCGACATGATTGCCGAAGGCATCATTGGCGCGGTGAAGGAAGTCGGCGTGAAAATCCCGGTAGTTGTGCGCCTGGAAGGCAACAACGCTGAACTGGGCGCTAAAGTACTGGCGGAAAGCGGTCTGAACATCATCGCAGCCACCAGCCTGACCGACGCTGCTCAACAAGTTGTCAAAGCTGCGGAGGGCAAGTAATGAGCGTCCTGATCAATAAAGACACCAAGGTCATCTGCCAGGGCTTCACCGGCTCGCAGGGTACTTTCCACTCCGAACAGGCCATCGCCTACGGCACCAAGATGGTCGGCGGCGTGACCCCAGGCAAGGGTGGTACCACTCACCTGAACCTGCCGGTATTCAACACCGTTCAGGAAGCTGTCGAGAAAACCGGCGCCACCGCTTCGGTCATCTACGTACCCGCTCCGTTCTGCAAGGATTCCATCCTTGAAGCAGCGTTCGGCGGCATCAAGCTGATCGTCTGCATCACCGAAGGCATTCCGACCATCGACATGCTGGAAGCCAAGGTCAAGTGCGACGAGCTGGGTGTCGTCCTGATCGGCCCTAACTGCCCGGGCGTCATCACTCCGGGCGAGTGCAAGATCGGCATCATGCCAGGCCACATCCACTTGCCAGGCAAGGTTGGCATCGTGTCGCGTTCCGGCACCTTGACCTACGAAGCCGTGAAGCAGACCACTGACGCCGGTTTCGGCCAGTCGACCTGCGTCGGCATCGGCGGTGACCCGATTCCAGGGTCGAACTTCATCGACATCCTGAAGTTGTTCCAGGAAGACCCACAGACCGAAGCGATCGTCATGATCGGCGAGATCGGTGGTTCTGCCGAAGAAGAGGCCGCAGCCTACATCAAGGCTCACGTAACCAAGCCGGTTGTTTCGTACATCGCTGGTGTGACTGCTCCTCCGGGCAAGCGCATGGGCCATGCCGGTGCAATCATCTCCGGCGGCAAGGGTACTGCAGACGAGAAGTTCGCTGCCCTGCAGGACGCCGGTGTGAAAACCGTGCGTTCGCTGGCCGACATCGGCAAGGCCCTGGCCGAGCTGACGGGCTGGGCAGTCAAGTAAGCTTCGCTTACCTGTTTGCTGGGTTGTTTGCGTAGTCACAAAAGCCACCTTCGGGTGGCTTTTGTGTTTTTGCCGCAGGCCTAGGTTTGCCGTGCCAGCCACTGCTCGCGCGTCAATTCCCAGACCTCTTCCTGCATGCGGCCGCACACGAAGTCCTGGTCTCGCCGAAGAACCACCTGCATGCCCTCGCGCATGGAGATCCGCCGGGACGCCTCGTTTGCCACTGCCTTGGCGACTCTCAAGACGGGTCTGTCCAAGGTCTGGAACCAGAAACGGGTCACCACCTCGCATGCTTCGCCAACCAGCCCCTGGTTTTGCCAGGGCTTGGCAATCCAGAAACTGCGGTTGTCGTCGCATTCGTCCATCAGGCTGATCACGCCAATAATGGTTTCGGGCGCGTCATGCAGCCGGAGTGTCCAATGCCATTCTTCTGCGTCGGCCATGGCAGGCAACGCATCCTCCTGGATGTAGCGCAGCCCCTCGCCGGCGGGGTAGGGCCACGGCATGTTGGCAGTGATGTAGCGAACCATGTCCCAGTCTGCGATCAACTCCTGGTAGCGCGGCGCGTCGGCCAGGGTGAGCGGCAGCAGCAGCAGTCTGCGGGTACTGAGCGCAGGTATGAATGGATCCGTACAGTCGGTCATCGTATGACACTCATGAAAGCGGAGGACTTTACTGGACTCACCAAGTCCCGCATGTAAGAAGCATCATTAAACGATGTAGGGGCTTTCCTTAATTGATATGACCATTTATATCGATTGAGGCAATCGACCACATTGATCTGGTTGCGGGTAGCCACTCTCATGTAATATGTCGACCCGCCATAATGTCGCAGCCCATGAACGAAAGTTCAGGTTGTGGATTCTGGCCGGCTGCCAGCAGTGACCTTGTGCTGCAAGGCATGCCAAGGTCGATGTCACTGAAGTCGCTGAAGACAATATTCAACAAGAAAGTCAGCACGCTAAGGACATGAATGTGAGGCCGATGCAACGAATTTGGCCTTCTATGCCATTTACACGGTTTGCCGACGACTCGTTTCGCGGCCCGCTCTGGGCAGCTTGAAACGTCAGCGTGGTCGGATCGAGCCAATGGCGTTCAATCCTAGGAATTTCTGTATGTTGAAGAAAGCGAACACAGCGCTGCTGGGTCTGGCTCTGTCCATCGGGATGGTGTCGGCACAAGCGGCCGAAGCGAAGAAAGTCGACGTCCTGCTGATCGGCGGTGGCGTCATGAGCGCCACGCTGGGCGTGCTGCTCAACGAGCTCGAGCCAAGCTGGTCGATGGAAATGGTCGAGCGCCTGGACGCCGTTGCCGAAGAAAGCTCCAATGGCTGGAACAACGCCGGTACCGGTCACTCTGCCCTGGCCGAGCTGAACTACACCCCGGAAGACAAGGACGGCAAGGTCCAGATCGCCAAGGCAATCGAGATCAACGAAGCCTTCCAGATTTCCCGTCAGTTCTGGGCGCACCAGGTCACTGCCGGTGTTCTGAAGAACCCACGCACGTTCATCAACTCCACCCCGCACATGAGCTTCGTGTGGGGCGACAACAACATCGAGTTCCTCAAGAAGCGCTACGAGGCGCTGAAGGCCAGCCCGCTGTTCGCCGGGATGCAGTTCTCCCAGGATCACGAGCAGATCAAGAAGTGGGTGCCGTTGATGATGGAGGGCCGTGACCCCAATCAGAAACTGGCCGTCACCTGGAGTCCGCTGGGTACCGACATGAACTTCGGCGAGATCACTCGCCAGTACGTCGGCCACCTGAAGGAGCAGAACGGCTTCGATCTGAAGCTGTCCAGCGAAGTGCAAGACATCAAGCGCAACGCCGACGGTTCGTGGCGCGTGACCTACAAGAACCTGAAAGACGGTACCAAGACCGAAACCGACGCCAAGTTCGTGTTCATCGGTGCTGGTGGTGCCGCGCTGCATCTGCTGCAGGATTCGGGCATTCCAGAGGCCAAGGAATACGGCGGTTTCCCGGTAGGTGGCTCGTTCCTGGTGACCGAGAACCCGACCGTGGCCATGCAGCATATGGCCAAGGCCTACGGTATCGCGTCGACTGGCGCGCCGCCCATGTCCGTTCCACACCTGGACACCCGCGTGCTGGACGGCAAGCGCGTGGTCTTGTTTGGCCCATTCGCGACCTTCTCGACCAAGTTCCTAAAGAACGGTTCGTACCTGGACCTGCTGACCAGCACCAACCTGCATAACGTATGGCCGATGACCAAGGTCGGTATCGAACAGTACCCACTGATCGAATACCTGGCAGGTCAGGTCATGCTGTCCGACGACGATCGCTACCAGGCACTGAAGCAGTACTTCCCCAACGCCAAGAAAGAAGACTGGCGTCTGTGGCAGGCCGGCCAGCGCGTGCAGATCATCAAGCGCGACGAAGAGAAGGGCGGCGTGCTGAAACTGGGTACCGAAATCGTGGTGTCCAAGGACAGCAGCATTGCCGGTTTGCTGGGTGCTTCGCCGGGCGCATCGACTGCAGCACCGATCATGATCAACGTGCTGGAAAAAGCGTTCAAGGACAAAATTGCCACGCCTGAATGGCAAGCCAAGCTGCGTCAGATCGTGCCGAGCTACGGGACTGCACTGAACAACTCGCCAGAGGCTGTGCAGAAAGAGTGGAACTACACCGCCAAGATCCTGCAGCTGGCTGTTGCACCGCCGGTGATCGACCAGGCCGCCGCTGCTGCCAACCCGATCGAAGGTCAGGCTGCACCGAAGGCTGAAAGCAATCCAGCGGTCGACATGGCCCTGTAATCCTAAAGCCCTCGGTTTTGGGGGCGGGAGGATTAGCTGTACCGTTTCCGCTGAGTCTTGCACCGATGCGACACACAGGTGCGCTCAGCGGACACTTCGCACTGCAACAGTGCGATGAGCGCGCATTTTCGCTACTCTACGCGCCGTTTTGCCCGGCTTGCCCACAAGGCTAAGGTCCGCGCACCAGGTCTGGCCTCATCCGGCCGACCGTGTTTCCCTCATCCATGGGGAAAACCTCTCTCAATTCCAATCTATTGACGTGGTTTCCTTCCAATGAAAGTGCTTAAAGGCCAGGATATTCTGGCGCTTGGATTCATGACATTCGCCTTGTTCGTAGGCGCAGGCAACATCATCTTCCCTCCCTTCGTCGGCCTGCAGGCTGGCCCGAACGTCTGGATGGCCGCGCTGGGCTTCCTGGTGACCGCAGTGGGTCTGCCGGTGATAACCGTGGTCGCGCTGGCCAGGGTCGGCGGCTCGATGGACGCGTTGAGCAGCCCGATCGGCAAAGTGGCGGGCGGGTTGCTTGCAGCGGTGTGCTATCTGGCCGTAGGGCCGCTGTTCGCCACGCCGCGCACGGCCACGGTATCGTTCGCCGTGGGTCTGGCGCCGCTGACCGGTGAGACACCCCTGGCACTGTTCCTCTACAGCGCGGTGTACTTCCTGCTGGTGTTTTTCGTTTCGCTTTATCCGGGGCGCCTGCTCGATACCGTCGGACGGTTTCTGGCGCCGCTGAAAATCATCGCCTTGGCGGTGTTGGGCATTGCAGCGTTTGCCTTGCCGGTAGGCCCCAGCGGTGACGCGGTACCCGAGTACGTTGCAGCACCGTTTTCCCTGGGCTTCATCAACGGCTACCTGACCATGGATACGCTGGGCGCTTTGGTGTTCGGCATCGTCATCGTCAATGCCATCCGCTCCAGAGGTGTCGAGTCACCCCAGCTGATCACGCGCTATGCGATCATTGCGGGTCTGATTGCCGGGGTAGGGCTGGCGCTGGTGTATATCAGTCTGTTCCGCCTCGGGTCGGGCAGCCACGCCGTGGCTGCAGGCGCCACCAATGGCGCAGCGGTGTTGCATGCCTACGTGCAGCACACCTTCGGAGCCCTTGGCAGTGGTTTCCTGGCCGTACTGATCTCGCTGGCCTGCCTGGTGACTGCAGTGGGTTTGACCTGCGCCTGCGCCGAGTACTTCAGCCGAGTGCTGCCGCTGTCCTATAAGACGCTGGTGCTGTTGCTCGCACTGTTCTCGCTGCTGGTCTCGAATCTGGGCCTGACCAAGCTGATCGCGTTTTCGATTCCAGTGCTGACAGCCATCTACCCTCCCTGCATCGTGCTGGTGGCGTTGAGCTTCTGCGCAGGGCTGTGGCATTCGCAGTCGCGCATTCTCGGGCCGGTGATGTTCGTCTCGTTGCTGTTCGGCCTGATCGATGCGATCAAGGGGGCAGGGTTCTCGCAGTGGCTGCCGACATCCCTGCTCGATCTTCCCCTGAGCGAGCAGGGCCTGGCCTGGCTGGTGCCTTCGGTGGCAACCCTGCTGGTGGCGGTGTTGGTCGATCGCGTGAAGGGCGCACGGGTTCAAGCAGCGGCTTGAGCTGAGCGTCGCCCACAAAAAAGCCAGCTCTAGAGCTGGCTTTTCTTTGCAGCGGTGTTCATGACGCTTCGGCTGCGGCCTCGACGTCATGGGCGATCAAGGACACCAGTGCGTTTTGCTGTCGGTGAGACAACTGGCGGAAACGCTGCAAAAGCTCGCGCTCGTGCAGAGACAGCTCCGGACTGTCCATCTTCATGCTCAACTCTTCGCCCAAGGCACCTTCCTGGATCAGGCTCTGTTCCAGGCGTGCGATGATCTCGGAGTTCATGCTTCGGTGATGGTTACGAGCCACCTCAGCGATCTGCTCACGCATCCCGTCGGGAAGACGTACTACAAATTTGTCAGCCGTGCGGCTGGAGTAAACAGCCTGTTTGAGTGGGCGCATAGTGTTGACCGATAAGTTCAGGGGGAGCGGTTCTCGAAGTAGGCCGCAGGATGTCGGTTAGGACACGCCGATCGGCAAATTGTTCCAGCCTGCCGATGCCGCGCTATGATGCCTTAGTTGCGACATAACCTTGACGCCAAATCTGTGACAAATAATGATCCGAATCGTGGCATTTGGCCAGTCCCCAGCGGCAGGTATTTTACAAGGCCGGTGGAAATTTGCGATCACGCCGTTCGAAAAAAGTCGAAGATTCGTTCGAGAGGTGCTCTGACCCGTCTTGTGCACACCGCGCACAGCACGTGCGAGCTACCCTTGGGCTAGCATAGTGACATTTGGGCCATTTGCTAGTATTGATTTTCGCTAAGCGGCAATTGGTTTGAAATCAATGCAGGTATGGATCGAATTTGATCCTGCGGCCTTTGACCATTGCCAGCAAAAATGCCACAGCGCTGATGCTGCCCAGCACTTGCAGCATTGTCCCCAAAGCGACGGCGTTCTGCTCGAGGGTAAGTGCGCCGATCCAGCACACGGCAGCCACAAACATGAACGCCAAGGCGTATCTCGACATCGACAACTCCTTAAAATATGTAGCGTTCAGACCGTTGCGTCGTCGCGGTCTCGTTGACACCCTGTGCAGCCATGACAGGTCGTTCAGGGCCCGAAGCCGCGACGCGGGCAACGGGCGCAGGGATTAGTCGAGCAGCGTCGATGTGGACAAGTGCAGGGTCGTCGGCTTGAGTGTGGAACTGAAAACCAATGAAGGTGACCAATGCCATAACATTGAGCATGACGAGGACGCTGTTCATTGGGACGCTCCATGGCTGGTGGTGGCAAATCAGTGTTCAGCCAGGAACATAGCAGGGCGCGTGCCAACTTTTTATTTAGCGAAATTTCTAGGTAATTCAGAGGCATACCAAGGAAGGCAGGCACATTGATATTGCATTCTGCATACCTGGGTCTCTGCAGGTATTGCAAAATGCATGACTGTCGCGTTCATCCTTGATCGGCATTTGCCACGGATAAAACTGTCCACGTTGCATGACAAACCGCGCGTGGCTGGGTAACATGCACGCCGTTCGTCGTGCCGCCTGGCACGACGCCGTGTGTCTCAGTAGCTCAATTGGATAGAGCATCCCCCTCCTAAGGGGAAGGTTGCAGGTTCGAACCCCGCCTGGGACACCATTCTTGCGCGTCAACTGTTTCAGCTGCGCAAGTGCCTTGAACATGCACTGCGAGGAGGCGAGTGTTCCCGTCTCAGCGACAGGGAGCCCAGACTTCACGTACTGAGCAGTCCGTTAGACGATGTTCTGATGAGGCCCGCCCGTCCGATGCAATGTCGTGAGCCCGTGTCAACTTATCCAATGATCCTTCTGCAGTGAGTGTTCTGGATTTCAGCCGTGGGCATCCGCCAGGCCTTTCTCGATGAAACGCACCGAACTCTCCATGGCCTGCTGACCCTCTGGCAAGATCGCGGCGTAAAAGTGCCAGGCGTGAAACATCGCAGGCCATACTTCCAGGTTGACGCGAACACGGTTATCGGCAAGGTGAGTTGCAAGACGCATGGCGTCAGTCAACATCAACTCGTTTTCGCCTATCTGCACCAGAATCGGCGGAAGGCCTGTGACGTCCGCGAAGACCGGAGAGGCCAGAGGATGATTGGCCAGCGTGTCGCCCAGAAACGCTCTGGCGAGAATATCCAGCACGGGCTTGGAGTTCAGCGGATCCAGTCCTTCACGATTACTCATGGCCGCGCCGGTATGTTCAAGGTTTGCCCACGGCGAAATCGAGGAGCCAACGGCAGGCAATGGCAAGCCTTTGGATTTTGCCGCCACCATTACGCTGACAACCATCGCGCCGCCCGCTGACTCGCCGGAAAAGGCAATCTTGCTGGCCGGAATGTTCTGCTCGAGCAACCACTCGTAGGCGCGCAATGTGTCGTCGATGGACGCTGGAAATGTATGCTCAGGGGCAAGGCGGTAGTCCGGCATGTATACACGAGCGCCCAGCATTTTCGCGTAATTGCCGCCGATCCCGTGGTAACCGTCTGGACGGCCAACGATGTAAGCCCCGCCGTGAATGTACATCACTACCGCGTCGGTTTTGATCTCCTGCGGAGTCACCAGGATGCCAGGCACTCCACCCATGTCGACTGCTTCGAACCTGACGCCATCGGGCGCTGGATTATGTCCGAGCATTTTTGCGTAGGCGTCGCGGATGTCGCTTAGCTTTGTGGTCGTATCGATTCCCTTGAGAACGGGTACCAGATCGCTAAGGCTGTTGGCCCAGGTTTGGACGGCTGCTTGGACTTCTATATTCATAATGACCTCAATTGATCTTTGGATGTGGATAAGCTAATCGAGATACTATGCTTGGTATTGGGGAATAGGGTTCCCCATTGAAGGCGCCAGCCCGCCCTGGCGGTGAGGACAGAGAGGCCATATGGAACTCCACAACCTAAACGATATCGCCGCTTTTGTAGGCTCGGTCAACGCTGGAAGCTTCACTGCGGCGGCCAAGCAACTTGGCCTCACTCGTTCAGCGGTAGGCAAATCGATAGTCAGGCTCGAGGCGCGTCTACAGGTACGTCTACTCAATCGCACCACGCGCAGTTTGAGCATGACGGATGACGGCCAGGTTCTTTATGAGCGTTGTGTGGGTGTTTTGCAGGACCTGGACGAGGTAGAGGATGCCCTTGCGTTTCGCCGTTCGACACCCAGTGGACGGCTGCGGATGAGCTTGCCTGTCGCGCTAGGCAGGCTTCATATCCTTGAGCACGTCGAGCGCTGTCTCGAAGAATGGCCTGCGCTGAGCGTCGACATCAGCTTTTCCGACAGGCTGGTCGATCTGATCGATGAGGGGTTTGATTTGGCCATGCGCATCGGTCCGCCCAAGGAAGACTCTGGTTTACTGACGCGCACGGTGGCCTACCAACAAATGATCACCTGCGCCTCACCCCAGTATCTGGCTGACCATGCAGAGCCTGAAACGCCTGAGGATTTATCCCAGCACCAGTGCCTGCATTTCGTGAGTGGTGGAAGATTGCTTCCCTGGAATTTTCGAGTGAATGGGCGCTGTGTATCGTTCACTTGTAGTGGAAGGCTGCAAATGGACAGCGCTGAGTCGTTGCACCGGTCTGTTGTCGCGGGGCTGGGCATCGCTACGCTGCCGTCTTACGTGATAAATGAGGATTTGAGAAACGGCAAGCTCGTTCAATTGCTCGCCGTATATGCAGAGGCCGCAGAGCCCATTCGGGTTATTTACCCCAGCAAGCGACACCTCTCTCCAAAGATTCGACTCTTCATCGATAAGCTTGTAGAGGCTTGGTCACCCTGCCCACCTTGGGAACAACGCGCTGGCGCTGCCCGACCTTGAGTACACAGGCCTTCCGTGGTTCGGCCTGCTTTTCAGGGGTTGGAGGCTCTGCGAGAGGTACCCGGCGGTGCCTAGGTTTGCCGCTGCCCTTCAGCGATATCGGACTCGGGCAGGGTCGGGATCGATGCAGGGGCCTATCCCCCTCGGTAAGGAGCTGCGGCAGGGGTTCATGGGTAGCTTTACTTGAGCCCCCGGCGACTCTGTCGCCTCAGGTCGCGCCGCCCAATGTTTGCTTGAGATCAGGGTAGTTGGCGAAAGGAATCGAAAGAATGACCACGTCCACTTCCAAGACCGCTTGTTCCTTGGTCACTGCGTGTACGCCTATCTCATGGGTGAGCGCCTGGATGCTGTCGGAGCGTTTGGAATTGGCCAGTTTGACGGTATGACCCACCGCTGCAAGTTTGCGCGCCAAGGTCGCGCCAATATTGCCGGCGCCGATTATTCCGATGTTCAATTTGTGTCTCTCCTGATTGTGTTGAGGGGGGGTTAAAATCCTCAGTCATTTGCTCCATGGCCAAGGGTGTCGAGCATGTGATGAAGCGCGTCCATGCCGCACTCATCGAGGTGGCAGGCTGACTTGATCTGGCGAGTGAAGGCTCGGACGGCCGCTTCCAGATTTCGTCTGTCGAGTCAGATCGACGACCACACGTCGCTCGTAAACGGCAGGTGATTGCTGTCAACCGGTGCTTTGAAACCCGCGCCAACGCCGGCTCGGCAATGGGTCATTTCTGCGCCAGCAGCGTTTTCCTGGCAGCCTTTTCGTCTTTCATGGCGGCTAGCTCACGCTGACACACCTCGACATCGAACGAGTTGTCCCACTTGGCGATCGCGATGGTGCCGATGCCATTGCCGATCAGGTTGGTGACAGCCCGGGCCTCGTTGAGGAACCGGTCGATGCCCAGCAGCAGGACAAGGCCAACCAGAGGAATGGAATGGATAGTGGTGAGCGTTGCGGCCAGCGTCACGAACCCGGCCCCCGCCACGCCTGCCGAGCCTTTGGACGTCAGCAGGAATACCGCCAGCAGAATCATCTGGTCCGCGAACGTCAGTGGGGTATTGGTTGCTTGGGCAATGAAGATCGCGGCCATGGTCAGGTAGATGCAGGTACCGTCTGCGTTGAAGGTGTATCCGGTCGGCAGAACCATCCCCACGACCGATTTCTTGCAGCCCAGTTTTTCCAGCTTGACCATCATGCGGGGCAACACGGCCTCGGTCGAACAGGTGCCCAGGGTGATGAGGATTTCATCCTTGAAGTAGCGCAGGAACTGCATCAACGGCATGCCTGACCACCTGGCGACCGTGCCCAGTATCACGACGATGAATATCAACGTGGTGATGTAGAGCGCCACCAGCAATTGCCCAAGTGAGAGCAACGTGCCGATACCGTATTTACCGATGGTGAACGCCATGCCGGCACCGGCGCCGAGCGGGGCCAGGCGCATGACCATGGCGACGATCTTGAACAGGCCTTGCAGGAACAGATCGATGGTATTGATCAGAGGCTTGCTGGTTTCGCCCAACTGAACCAGGGCAATGCCCATCAATACCGAGAGCAGTATCACCTGAAGCATCACGCCGTTGGAAAAGGCGCCGATGAACGTGTGCGGGATGATGTTGAGAAAGAACTCGACGGTGCCGCCTTGCTCGCTGGCGGCCTGGCTGTATTTATTGATGGCGCTGGCATCCAGGGCGCTGACATTGATGTTCATGCCGACGCCGGGCTTGACGATGTTGACCACGATCAACCCGACGACCAGCGCAATCGTCGACAGAATCTCGAAGTAGATCAGGGCTTTCACACCAATGCGCCCGACTTCCTTGATGCTGCCCATCTTGGCGATACCGACCACCACCGTGCCGAAGATGATCGGTGCCAGCAGCATTTTGATCAGTTTGATGAAGCCATCGGCAAACGGCTGCAGCTTGGCGCCGATGTTGGGTGCGAAGTAACCGATGGCGGCACCGATGACGATACCTATCAACACTTGCACGTACAGCTGGCCATACCAGCGGGTTCTGGAGATTTCCACGAGAGCACCTCATTTTATTGTTGTGATGGGCGTGTGGCGTGACGTCAGTGCCTGACGCCAGCGTTTGCGGCCTGTTTGGCACAGGCCGCAGAGGGAAGCGATCAGCCTTCGCCGAGCTCGCGCATGACGGCGTAGAGGGCCGACTTGGCTTCGAAACCGACACCGGGAATGTCCGGCAGGCCGACATAGCCGTTTTCGACCTGGATCCCGTCAGCGAAGCCACCGAACGGCTGGAACACATCCGGGTAGGATTCGTTGCCACCCAGGTGTAGGCCCGCGGCGATGTTCAACGACATTTGATGACCGCCGTGGGGGACCACGCGGCGCGACGACCAGCCCATGTCTTCCATTACTTTTAGAGTGCGCATGTACTCGACCAAGCCGTAGGACAGTGCGCAGTCGAACTGCAGAAAATCACGGTCGGGGCGCATGCCACCGTGGCGCAGCAGGTTGCGAGCGTCCTGGTGGGAGAACAGGTTTTCGCCGGTGGCCATGGGCAATTCGTAGTGATTGGCGAGCTCGGCCTGCAGGGCGTAGTCCAGCGGATCGCCGACTTCCTCGTACCAGAAGAGGTTGTACTTCTTGATGGCTTCCGCGTAGGCGATACCGGTCTGCAGGTCGAAGCGACCATTGGCATCGACCGCCAGGCGCCGGCCATCACCAACCACTTCGAGCACTGCTTCGATACGCCGGATGTCTTCATCCAGCGGCACCGCACCGATCTTCATCTTGACCACGTCGTAGCCACGGTCCAGATAGCTCTGCATTTCGGCCTTGAGCTTGGTCTGGTCCTTGCCGGGGTAGTAGTAGCCACCGGCGGCATAGACCCAGACCTTGTCGTCCGCCACGCCATTGCGATAGCGGTCAGCCAGCAGGCGATACAGCGGCTTGCCTTCGATCTTGGCGACCGCATCCCACACTGCCATGTCGATGGTTCCGACCGCCACCGAGCGCTCGCCGTGGCCTCCAGGCTTTTCGTTGGTCATCAGGGCTTTCCAGATGGCGAACGGGTCGAGGTTGTCGTTTTCATGATCGACAAGTGTATCGGGGTCGGCTTCGGTGATACGGGCAAGGAAGCGGTCGCGCATCAGCGCACCCTGGCCGTAGCGACCGTTGGAGTTGAAGCCGTAGCCGATGACCGGTTTGCCATCGCGGATCACGTCGGTGATCACCGCCACGACCGAGCAGGTCATTTTGGAAAAGTCGATGTAGGCGTTGGCAATGGGGGAGGCGATGGAAACGGTCTTCTCACGAATGTCGACGATGCGCATGGAGGGTTCCTCTTATGGGTTGTGGCCCCACGTTAGGCTTTGCGAAGTCACCCGCCCAATGCTATTAATGCCCAACCCTATGCACAGAAGGCATGGCCCTTGGAACTCGTCTGGCTCGAAGACCTTTCGGCGCTTGCCGAATACGGCAGCTTCGTGCGCGCCGCCGAAGCTCGCCACATTACCCAGCCGGCCTTCAGCCGCAGGGTCCGCTCGCTTGAAAACTGGATGGGCGTGGAATTGTTCATCCGCACGCCCCATGGCGCGACCCTGACAGAGGCGGGGAGGCAGATTCTGCCCGGTGCACAGGAGGCGGCGCGCCACCTGTATCGGCTGCGCAACGAGGCGCAGGAAGTGGCGGGCGTGTCGGCACGCTCACTGAAGTTCGCCGCCACTCACTCGTTGTCGTTCACGTTTTTCCCCAGGTGGCTGCGCAGCTCGGAAGCCGGTGCGCCTATCGAAGCGGTACAGCTTCACTCCGACAGCATGGCTGTCTGCGAGCAGATGCTGATACACGGCCAGGTCCAGTTTCTGCTGTGCCATCGTCATCCCGATGTTCCGCCGCTGCTGGCGCCCGATCAGTTCATCAGCAAGAAGGTCGCAGAGGACGTTCTGGTACCGCTCGCCAGTGCCTCCTCACACTTCGATACCTCGCCCGCTGCACTGCCTTACCTGGCCTATACCCATGAGTCGGGGCTGGGGCGGATCGTCGCCCACAGGTTGCGCGGCAAAGAGGACTATCTGCACTTGCAGCCGCTGTTCAGCAGCCACCTGGCAGCGGTGCTCATGTCCATGGCCCTTGAAAGCAAAGGCGTGGCCTGGTTGCCCAAGAGCCTGACCGAGCAGGAGCTTCACGAGGGACGCTTGGTGAGGGCGCTCGATGAGAGTTGGGACATACCGCTGGAGGTGCACCTGACCCGACCGAAAGCAAACCTGGGTCAGTCCGCCGAAGCGTTCTGGGCGAGAGCGGGTATGGATCTGCCATCTGTCACCTGACGCATCGGGGGTGCGATACGCCGAGTCGGCGTTTCGCCTACCTGGCAGCCGGTGCACAGGGCCGCGCTGCCCCCGACGTGCCGCCTGCAGCTGCCTGGGTTGCCGCGCGTCCCGCCAGAAAGGCAAGTACCGCTGCCAAGCCGAGCAACCCTGCGCTCGTTTCAAAGGTCGCCCGGTAGCCGCTTGCGTCGAATACCAGCCCGCCGACGATGGCCCCGGACGCGATTGCCAGTTGGATGATCGCCACCATCAAGCCACCGCCTGCCTCCGCATCGTTCGGAAGGGTTCTTGCCAGCCACGTCCACCATCCCACTGGTGCGGCAGTCGCAACCGCTCCCCAAAGCCCCAGCAGTACCGTAGTGATGGCCGTCGAGCTGCCGAATGACAACAGTGCCATGGCGATGGCGGCCATCAGGATCGGGATAACGGTCAGCGTTCGATGCAGGCCATTTTTCAGGAAGGCTTCGATCAGGAACGTGCCGGCAAGCCCGGCCAGGCCTAGCACCAGCAGCATCAACGAAAGCATGGAAACACTGACCTGTGTGACCGTTTCCAGAAACGGACGCAGATAGGTGAAGAGCATGAACTGACCCATGAAAAATACGCTTACCGCGACCATGCCCAGGGCGACCGGGGTGCGTTTCATCAGCGTGAGAACGTTGCCGGTGCCCGACTCGCTGCGCGCTTTCAGGGTTGGAAGGCTCACCAACAACCATGCACAGGCAATCACGGCCACGGGAAGAAGGGCCAGAAAGGCACCGCGCCAGCCGATCAGCGCGCCGAGAAAACTGCCCAGGGGCGCTGCCACGACCGTTGCCAGAGCATTGCCGCCGTTGACGATAGCCATGGCCCGGGTGACCTGGCCATCAGGCACCAGGCGCATGGCGGTCGCTGCCGACAATGACCAGAACCCGCCGATGGCGACGCCGATCAGAGCGCGTGCGCCCATGAATACCCAATAGTTGGGTGCAAAGGCAACGACGGCTGCGGAAACGATCATCAGCAGGGTAAGTGCAACGAGCAGCGGTTTGCGCTCGACCCGAGCGGCCACCGATGCGATCAGCAGGCTGGTGAAAAGCGCGAACAGCCCTGATACGGAGATGCCCTGGCCGGCCTGGCCCTCGGTGATGTGCAGGTCCGCCGCGATGGGTGTGAGCAGGCTGATGGGCATGAATTCCGAGGCCACCAGCACGAAAGCGGCGAGCGACATGGCGAACACGGCGCCCCATGATTCACCGGTGTGGGTGGCGGAGGTCGAAGATCGGTTCATTCGAGAGGTGTTCTCCAGAGATTTATCGATGGCCATTGTCTCGGTCCGATGAGTCTCTCTGTAGCGCATTGCACTGGATTACTTGCCTGATCCTATGAGTCTGCACTGGATGGCGGGACGTACGAGCAGAGGCGAGTTAGAGTTCGTGACACGGGAGCAAGGTGAATATGACGAACGAATTCGACACGACTGGTCCAAGCTCATCGACGCACGAAACGCTGACGCGGATGATCGCCTGGCACACCAAGGCGCCCGGTGATTACCGAACGGACATCGCAGGTCTTGGTTTTTTTCGACGCGACTGCCCGGCACCGCCCATGACCTGCATGGTCGAGCCCAGCATCATTCTGGTTGCTCAGGGCGAAAAGCAGCTGTGGGTGGGGGGCGAAGGTTATCGGTACAGCACCTCGAAGTTTCTGATCACGTCGCTGGATCTGCCTGCCAACTCCGAAGTGCTGGTGGCCAGCCACGAGCAGCCATGCCTGGGGCTGACGTTCAAGCTGGATATGCGCATGCTGGCCGAACTGATAGCGCAGGGTGATCTGCCGCCCATTCGCGATCGGGCCGCGGTCCAGGGCGTAGGTATCGGTTCGGTAACGCTGCCGTTGCTGGCCTCGTTCGAACGGCTGCTGGCGCTGTTCGATGAGCCACGGTCCATTCCTGTGCTGGCGCCACTGATCCAGCGCGAAATCCACTATCGCCTGCTGCAAGGCGACCAGGCGGGTCGGCTGCGGCAGATCACCTCGGTGGACGGCCAGGGTTATCGCATAGGCAGAGCGATCGATTGGCTGAAGTTGAATTACACGTCAGCGCTGCGCGTCGACGAACTGGCAGCCAGGGTGCAGATGAGTACCCCGACCTTTCATCATCATTTCCGTCAACTCACCAGGATGAGCCCGTTGCAGTATCAGAAGTGGCTGCGGCTCAATGAGGCAAAGCGGTTGATGCTCAATGAACATCAGGACGTGTCCAGCGCAGCCTTCAAGGTTGGGTATGAAAGTCCGTCGCAGTTCAGTCGCGAGTACAGTCGTCTGTTCGGCGCGCCACCCAAGCGCGACATCGCGGCCTTGCGCGGAAACGGCTAGCCTGCCCGCGTTATCGCATGCCTCGTCGCCTTCACTGAAATAGGCAAGAACGCCACTCGATTGGGCAAGTGGCGTCCCGCAGCCGACTGCATACTGAGTCGCCGGATCGGCGAACGGAGTGACATTTCCCGCAGCGCATGAGCGCCCACGCAGGTTTGAACCCGCTTTGCAAGACACCGGCAAAAACTGCCCTCGTTGCCATGTCGGGCATCGTGCGGGTCGTCAATGGCGTGATCCGCGACACGCTTTGAAACCATAGTGTCTTATCACCTGACGTACGACCTCAACCAATGGCGTGATCCAGGTGTCTGCACTAGACGCAGCAAGACCGTGATTCAAGACATAAAAAAATAGATGAGGACCGCAACATGACCGATCCGACCGAAAAGATTTCCTCCGAACCAGAGGGTTCCGGTGAGTTGTTCAAGGAACTGACCACGCCCTCGCGGCGCAATTTCCTGCGCACCATGGGCATCTCGGGCATGGCCGCTGCCACCGCCCCGGTGTGGGCCCAGGCCGCCCAGTTGGCGCCTATCGACGACAGTGACAAGCCGTTGGCCAAGGGCGAGCAGCGGATCACGCTCAAGGTCAATGGCCAGCCGCACACGCTCAACGTGCCCGGCAACGCCGTGCTGCTGGACGTGTTGCGCGACCGCCTGATGCTGACCGGCACCAAGAAGGGCTGCGACCACGGCCAGTGCGGGGCCTGCACGCTGCACATCAATGGTCAGCCGGTGAACAGCTGTCTGTCCCTGGCGGCCATGCACCAGGGCGATGACATCACCACCATCGAAGGCCTGGAGCGCAACGGTCAGTTGCACCCGATCCAGGAAGCGTTCTGGGCCCACGACGCGTTCCAGTGCGGCTATTGCACCTCGGGCCAGATGATGACCGCTGCGGCCATCATCAAGGACCCGGACATCGGCGCCGACGACGCCAGCGTGCGCGAGGCCATGAGCGGCAACATCTGCCGATGTGGCGCGTACAAGAACATCCTTGCCGCCGTGCAGGATGCCCGTGGCAAAGTACAGGGAGCCAGCTGATGAGAGCCTTGGAATACACCCGCGCAACCAGCCCCGAACAGGCCGTTGCGACCCATGCCCGCAATGAAGCCACGGCGTTTCTTGCCGGCGGTACGACCCTGCTGGATCTGGTCAAGATCGATATCATGCAGCCCGATCGGGTCATCGACGTGCATACCTTGGCGCTGGATCAGGTCGAAACCTTGAGCGATGGCCGGACCCGTATCGGCGCCATGGTCAGCAACACTCGTCTGGCCAATCATCCGCGCATCAAAAGTGATTACGCGGTGCTGTCCCAGGCGCTGCTGTCCGGGGCGACCACGCAACTGCGCAACAAGGCGACCACCGGCGGCAATGTCATGCAGCGGGTGCGCTGCAATTATTTCCGCGACGGCGTTTCCGCCTGCAACAAGCGCGTGCCCGGCTCGGGCTGTGCTGCCATCGGCGGGCATAACCGCAGCGTGCACGCGGTACTGGGCACCAGCGACCAGTGCATTGCCACCCATCCTTCGGACATGTGCGTGGCCATGGCGGCGATTGGTGCGACCGTGCAGGTGCAAGGCCCCAACGGCAAACGCGAGATCGACTTCCAGGATTTCCACTTGCTGCCGGGCGCCACGCCTTGGAAAGAGCATGCGCTGCAGCCTGACGAATTGATTACCCATGTAACGCTGAATGCGCCATTGGCCAACGGCAAGTCTGCGTACCTGAAGCTGCGTGATCGCGCGTCCTACCAGTTTGCGCTGGCTTCCAGCGCGGTGATTCTGGTCATGGACGGGCAGGTCATTCGCGAGGCCCGCATTGCCTTGGGCGGCGTCGGCACCAAGCCATGGCGTGCGCTGGAAGCCGAGCGCGCACTGCGCGGTGCGGCCGCTACCCCGGAAAACTTCGCCAAGGCCGCAGCCATCGCGCTGCAAGGGGCCAAGCCGTATGCACACAACGCCTACAAGATTCCCCTTGGGCAGCAGGCCATCGTGCGCAACCTTTCCACCCTGAGCACAGGAGCCATGGCATGAGCGAGTCAATCATGGGGGCATCCCCACGCCGCATCGACGGTCGCCTGAAGGTCACCGGCAGCGCGCAGTATGCGGCCGACCATCAGCCCAAGGGCATGGTCTTCGCCTACGGCGTCTACAGCACGGTGGCCAGTGGCTCGATCACATCTTTGGACATCGAGGCGGCGCGCCGCTCGCCCGGCGTGCTGGAAATTCTGCACCACGGCAACTTTCCCCAGGCGTTCCACACCTCGCCCGTGCCTTTCTCCCTGGCAGGGGTGCTGACAGGCTCGCGTACCGATGAGAAAAGGCTGCCGTTCGAGGACAATGTCGTGCGTTATGCCGGGCAGTTCGTGGCGCTGGTGGTTGCCGACACGTTCGAGCATGCGCGCGAAGCGGCCTACAAGGTCAAGGTCAGCTACAGCGAAAGCGCGGCTGCCGCCAATCTGGAGCAGGGACTGAAGCGGCGCGCAGCTGCCGACGGTGGGCAGGGCCACAAGCGTGGCGATCCAGCCAGCGCCTTCGATGGCGGTGCGCAGACGGTAGACGCCACTTATACGACGCCTGTGGAAACCCACAACCCCATGGAAATGCACGCCACCGTTGCGCTGTGGGACAACGGTCGACTGGTGGTGTATGAATCCACGCAGTCGGTCGTGGTTCACCGCAACACCCTGGCGCAGATCTTCGGCCTGCCCACCGAGCGCGTGGAAGTGCGTGCGCCGTTCATTGGTTCGGGCTTCGGCGGCAAGCTGTGGATCTGGCCGCACTCGGTAGCTGCCTGTGCGGCTGCCAAGATCGTCGGCCGACCGGTGCAACTGGTGCTGCCGCGAGCGCAGATGTTCACCACGGTAGGGCATCGCCCGGAGACCCGCCAGCGCATGCGCCTGGCGGCCGATGGCAAGGGCAAGCTGGTTTCCCTGCGTCATGAATCGCTCAACACCACCGGGATCGGCGACCAGTATGTCGAGAACTGCGGGGGCATGAGTGCCAGCCTGTACTCGTGTGCGAACGTCGAAGTGACCCATGGCACGGTGCAGGTCAACCGCGGCGCACCGACCTCGATGCGTGCCCCAGGCGCAGCCCCTGGCCTGTTTGCGCTGGAGTCGGCCATCGACGAACTGGCCGAACGCTGCAAGATGGACCCGCTCGCCTTTCGCCAGTTGAACTGGGCCGAGCAGAACGAGCAGGAGAAACTGCCGTGGTCCGGCAACCATCTGCGCGAAGCACTGGCCCAGGGCGCCGAGCGTTTCGGCTGGGCCAAGCGCACGCCGGGTATCGGCAGCATGCGTGATGGCCACGAGATCGTCGGCTACGGCATGGCGCAGTGCAACTGGGATGCCTTCCGCACGCCGTGCGAAGCGCGGGTCTCGTTGACCTCCGACGGTCGCGCCGTGGTGTACTGCGGTGCTCAGGACATTGGGACCGGCACCTACACGGTGCTTGCCCAGTGCGTCAGTGACATCACTGGTCTGCCGCTGGAGCGGATCACGGTAGAGCTGGGCAACTCGTCCTACCCGCCCGCGCCTGTTTCCGGCGGCTCGTGGATGACTGCCAGTGCCTTGCCAGCCGTGGCCGAAGCGACCCGCGCCGCGCTCACCCAGCTCAAGAGCTTCGCAGCCTCGGAAGAGGGCGGGCTGGCCAATGCCAAGCCAGAAGCGATCACGGTCAGCAACGGGCGCCTGCAGGACGGTTCGACCAGCCTGGAGTTCGCCGAAGTACTCAAGAAGCTGAAGATCGCCAGCGCCGAAGGCGAGGCCCATACCGGTATGGCCGATACCAAGAAGCATGCATTCAGCTCGTTCGGCGCGCATTTCGTCGAGGTGCGCTGGGATCCGGGTATCTCCCGCCTGCGCGTGTCGCGCGTGGTCAGCGCCATTGATGTGGGCAAGATCATCAATGCCAAGACCGCACGCAATCAGGTCGAAGGTGCCATCGTCATGGCCATCGGCATGGCGCTGTTCGAGTCGACCGACTACGACGAGCGCAATGGCATGCCGGTGAACAACAACTACGCGGAGTATGTGGTGCCGGTGCACGCCGATCAGCCGGACATCGATGTGATCCTGCTGGATTACCCCGACTACAACCTCAACGAGTACGGTGCGCGTGGTGTGGGTGAAATCGGTGTGACCGGTTTGGCGGCTGCTGTGGCCAACGCGGTCTACCATGCCACCGGCAAGCGTGTGCGTGACCTGCCGATCAGCCTGGAAAAACTGATGGATCAGGTGCCGACCGTCAGCGTTTGATCGCTCGTTGCCGCGCCGGGGGTTCTCTCGGCGCGGTATTGCCGGCTTCGTTGGCTATGCTTCGACGATGCTCGCCCTGATATTTTCCCTGAGCTTCGCTTCGATCCCGGCCTGGGCCTCAAGTCTATCGGCGAGCGCCGCAATCAGGTGGCGGCCAATGACGATGACGCCGTCCCTGTCTCCCACGATGGCATCACCCGGATTGCACACCACGTTGCCACACGCCACCGGCGTGCCGACCTGGCCTGGACCGTGCTTGGAAGGTCCGGCAGGATTCACGCCCCGTGCGTAGACAGGCAGCCCCATCACGCTCAGTTCTTCCACGTCTCGAACCGCGCCATCGATGACCACGGCGGCGACTTTACGCGCCAGGCATATTTCTCCGAGCAAGTCACCGAACACCGCGCGATTGATTTCGCCGTTGCCGTTGATCACCAGTACATCGCCTGGCTTGGCATCGTCCAACGCGCGGTGGATGGCCAGGTTGTCGCCTTCCCAGGTCTGAATCGGCAGAACCGTGCCATGAAACGATGCCTTGCCAGCGACGTGGTGGATGGCAGATGCCATCATCCCCATGCGTTGCAGCACGTCGCCGATCAGCGCGACGGGGTATTGTGATATTTCCTCGAGCTGCGCAAGACAAGCCCTGGGCCAGTCTTCGCTCACGGTGATGTTTGCAGCGGATGCATTGATGAACATGTTGACCTCGGCAGGGTTGCGTTTAGCGGGCGTCGTCAGTCGAACGCTCGGGAGACGGGCTCGTTGACCGGATGCAAGGGCGGCTCGCCACGCAACACGGCGCGAATGGCGTCCACAGCGCTCATGCCGACACGCAGCAACGACTCGTTGGTTTGCCCTGCGACATGAGGTGTCACGAGCAGATTGGGCAGGTCGGACACGGGGAACGTGTTGCAACTGAACGGATTGATCATGTCGGCGTTTTCCGCAGCCAGAACGTCGATCCCTGCGCCGCCCAGCTGGCCGCTGCGCAAGGCGTCGGCGACAGCCGCCTCATCGATGACCCCGCCGCGACTGGTATTGATAAGGATCGCGCCAGCCTTCATTTTTGCTATCTCGGGTCGACCGATCAGATTCCGGGTACTCGACTGTAGAGGCACGTGAAGGCTCACTACATCGGCCTTGGCCAGCAGGGTGTCGAGATCGACCAGCCGGGCGTCGAAGCTTGCGTCATAGGCAGGATCGGTCGCCAATACATTCATGCCGAACGCTTCGGCAACCGGCGCGACATGCTGGCCGATATCACCGAAGCCGATCAGGCCCAGGGTACGCCCCTCTAGCTCTATTCCGGTCAGGGACAGACGGTCCGCTGCCCAGACGCTGTCACGAGTCTGATCGGTGGCCAGTTGCAGCTTGCGGCTGACCCCCAGCAGCAGGGCAAACACATGCTCCACGACACTTCTGCGATTGGCCCCTGGCGTGTTGGTGACCCACACACCCCGTTCGGCAGCCGCCTTGTGATCGACATTGTCGTAACCCGCTCCGTGTCTGGCCACGATCCGCAGCTTCGGTGATGCCGCAATCATTTGCGCGGATATATGGCCACCACGCAGGAACACGGCATCGACCTGTTGCTGAATGTCGGTGTACGCGACTGCGTTCGGGCCGTAGCCGAGTCGCACCTCACCTGTAGAAGAAAGTGCCTGCAATACATCTGGATGAATCGGGCTTGTTACATAGATCAAAGGCATCATCGTCACCTCAGGAGAATTGGTGGGTGTTGGCATCATCGGTAGCCGCGGGCGGATTTCTGCGAACGGTCGAGATAACGATCAGTCCCAGAAGGCCTGATGCGCACAGGATGAATGCAGGCGTGGACTGATTGCCGGTGGCGCCGATCAGCCAGGTAGCCAGAAACGGGCCTGAGCCTCCGCCGATGACCGCACCTACGCTGTGCCCGAACGCCACCCCGGTGTGGCGGATGTGCATCGGGAAGAATTCGGGCATGACCGAGTAGGTACCGGCCTGGCAAAGCGCGTAGGGAATCATGCCCAGCGCCAAACCGGCCATGGCCAGATTCACCGAGCCTTGCTGCATCAACATGAAAGAGGGTATCGAGAGCACGGCATAGGCGACGTAGGCGTAGCGCAGGATGGACTTGCCGCCGCGATAGGAGCCCAGTTGTCCAGCCAGAGGTATCAGGAACGCGGCAAGAATCACCGCGACCAGCACGATGGTGGATGCCTGACCTTTCGAATAGCCCAGGATCGAACTGAAATAGGCTGCGATGAATACGGTGCCGATGTAGGTGCCGATGTTCTGCACCATCGCGATCATGATCACTTTGAGCAAAGGCTTGCGGTAGTCACGCAGCAACTCCGCGAAGGGCTGGCCTTGCTTGACTTCGGTATGGTTTTTCTTCGATGCGAACTCGGGGCTGTCCTCGATGCTCAGCCGCATGTAAAGGCCAATGATTCCAAGCGGAAGCGCCAGGAGGAAAGGAATGCGCCAGCCCCAGGCAAGCATTTCGGGATCCGTGAGGGTCGCCGCTGCGAGGCCTGCTATGGCTGCGGCCAGGCCTTTGCCGAATTGCGCGATGGAGGGCAGAAAGGAAATGTACAAGGCGCGGCGTTTGGGCGGCGCCCACTCGCGGATGTAGCTTGCGGCGCCGCCGATTTCGCCGCCTGCCGAGAACCCTTGGAGCATGCGCAGCACGACCAGCAGTATCGGCGCCCACACGCCGATCTGCGCGTAGCCAGGCAGCAGGCCGATCAGCGTGGCGGCAATACCCATGAGCGTGATACTGGCGATCAGGCTGAAGCGTCTTCCTACTTTGTCGCCCAGCCAGCCAAAGGCGATGGCACCCAAGGGCCTGACCAGGAATGCAGAGCCGAACACCAGGAAAGTGTTCAGCAGGCCTGTAGTCGCGTTGTCCGAGGGGAAGAAAACCAGCGCCAGGGTCGCAGCCACATAACCGTAGACGCTGAAGTCGTAGTACTCGACGAAGGTGCCGAACACCGCCGCTCTAGTGGCTTTCTTGGCTTTGCGCGTTTGCTCCGTCTGATCGACGGCAGACCGGACAGGCTCGGCCACAGCATTGTTGTTATTCATGGGCACCTCGGGTTATAGAACACTATCTATTCAAAAAATGGGACAGTGTCCTGATCTTGTTTTGGCTAGCTTCTAGAAGCTCGAGGAGCTTGTCAACAGTCACGTGTAATTGCCCTGCGGCAGCTTTACACCCCAGAATGGGGGCCCAAACCCTCGATTCGACTCATGATGTCCTCATCAAGCTGCTCTTCCGTCACTTCCTCGACTGCGGCAACTGCCTCCAGCCACACCCGATTGATTCAGGTCGTGGACGCGCTTGTCAGGCGCTCGGGCGCCGAGCCTTGGGGGGTGCGTGAACTGGCGGCAGAACTCGACGAGAGTCGCAGCACGGTCAATCGGATCCTGGCGTCTCTGGTCGAAGTAGGTTTGGCGACCGAGGCAGGAACGGGCAAGTACGCAGTAGGGCCGAGAGTCGATGTCTTGGCCAGGACGCTCAGTGATTCGAGCACGCTGCTGGGGCGCGGCTCACGATCGTTGGGTGATCTGGCAGCAGCATCGAGGTGCACGGCATTGGTGTCAGTCTGCTGCCCACGCGAAGGCGGGTACTTCGTCGCCGCCTGCAGCGAAGCCAAGGCGGCGCTCATATTCAGACCCGCGCTGGGCGCGCTTTATCCGCTCGCTTTCGGCGACATTGGACGCGCATTCCAGCGATTCCTTGCCGATGACCTTTCTTCCCAGGATAGGGAATCCGATGTCACTGCCTACGCGCTGTCCCAGCATGAACAGCTTGGGCTGTTGTCGGAATCCGAGTTTCCGCGCGCGTCGTCGATCTCGGTCAGGCGCATGGCGAATGGGCTGGTGGTAGCGGTTTCCGTTCACTGCGCGAGCAGCACGGAATCGGCGCAACCCCGAGCCTGGGAGGCAGATGCGCAGCACGTCATCGCTCGAATACAGGCAGACATGGAATCTGGAAGCGTCGAACGGATTCAACGCCTGCCTGATGTCATCGAGCCGGATAGCAAATCTACGGTGGGTCGTCTGGAGCGACTCCTGTTGCTGGCGTGCGCCTTCCCCCAAGGCGTGAAAAACTCCGTGGATCTGCACGACCAACTGCTGTGTAACGCGGCCACAGCCAAGCGATTGATCGAGTCAGGTAGTCAGGCCGGTGTCGTCAGGTGGGTTGCAGGCACGCTGTACCCAGGCCCGAAGCTCTATCAATGGGCGGCGCGAATCACCGCTGCAGACCGTGACCTTGCCGACATGACCCACCGGATCGTTTCTTCACTCGTTCAGGAAACCGGCGAGACCATAGCGCTGCTTTCCTATGACGAGGCTACTGGCACGGCTGAATTTCTCGACGTCATCCAAGGCTGGCGACCCATTCAATACAAGCTGCAGGTGAACGTGGAAGTGCCACTGTACGCGGGTGCGGCGGGTAAGGCGGTATTGGCCAACTGCGACAGTCAGGTAGCAGAATCTCTTGACCTGGTGAGGATCACCGACGCGACCATAACCTCCCGCGAGTTGCTCAAGGCAGACCTGGAAGCCATAAGAGCCAGAGGCTGGGCCACGGGTGAAGGTGAGCGTGTGTTGGGGGCTTTCGGTTTGGCTGTGCCGTTTTTCGTAGACGGTCGAATACGAGGGTCGATCTCGGCAACGATCCCGCAGTACCGCAAGAGCGAGCTTGATTTGCCGCTGCTGCTGACACGGATGCGCGAAGCTACCACCCGGATAGAGCGCCTGTTGTCATTGGGTGTGAAGGCCGCCTGAGGGTTACTTCTGTAGTGAAGCCTCATCCAGCCCGGCGTACCAATCCGCGTATTGTGTATTGCGCGCCATGCGTCGGTTGACGTCGGCGCTGCCGTCGTCCCACCACACTTCCCCGCGCTCGCCCAAGGCCTGCTTGGCGACATCGACCTGCGCGCGGGCTTTTACGAGAGCCTCGGGATCTTCCGAGTGCTTGGCGGCCTTGACCGCTCGCCGTGCATCCATGAGTACCTTGACCCAATGTTCGCGCACGGCTTCGGGCAGGGCAGGGTTGCTGCATCGCCAGAGCCGGCCGCGTACGACGAAATAGCGTCCATCGGGTGTGGTGGGATACATCGCGGGATCATCGACAAGGACGGTGTGAGGGGAGGGGGATGCGATCCGGCAAGCGGGCCGTATGTCGCTGCTTGCCGGTGGATGTGGCTTAGCTCAACCAGCTTTCGACAGTGTCGGAGCCGTATTCGGCTTTCCATTCCTTCAAGGTCTTGTGGTTGCCGCCTTTGGTTTCGACGACTTCACCCGAGTGGGGGTTCTTGTAGGTTTTCAGCGAGCGCGGCTTGCGCGTGGCTTTTTCAGGCGCTGCGCTGGCCTTGACTGATTTGCCGCCTTGCTGCGGGTCGAGAATGGAAACGATGTCCCTGAGGCTTTTATTGTATTCGCCCAACAGCGAACGCAACTTGGTCTCGAACTCGATTTCCTGTTCCAGGCCCTTGTCGCCTTTCATGGCCTCAAGTGCTGCAAGTTGTTCGGCCAGATGACGTTCGAGTTGACGGTATTCAGCAAGTTTGGACATGAGTATCCCCAGGCATGGATCGTGGATAAAAAGGTAAAGGTATCGAGGCGTGATTCTGGCGCAGTGTGCGCACCGATGCCACAACTAAATAACGTTTATTACAATATGTGGCCAGCTTCGTATCCGGTCGAGGATACGGAATGTCGCAGGCTCGATTAAACTTTTCGGCGACCAGGGGTGTCAGGTCTTAAGTAGGCTGTCGAATCCGCGGCAGCAGCCAAGAAATCTGGAGATACGAAATGAGCTTTTTCAGCAGCATCCTCGAGAAACTGGGTATCGGCAAGCACGCTGTTCCGGACGCAGACGCTTCTACACAAACTCCCGTTGCTCCTGCGCCAGGTGCATCGCCCACCACTACCGTCACGAACCAGCCTTCCGCTGCGCCGATCACTCAGGTGGATGTGGCCCAAAAGCTCGAAGCCATGGCGGCCAGCCACGGCGAAACTTTGAACTGGCGTACGTCGATCGTCGACTTGCTCAAATTGCTTGGCCTGGACAGCAGCCTGACCGCGCGCAAGGAACTTGCCGAAGAGTTGCACTACACCGGTTCGACCGATGATTCGGCAGCCATGAACACCTGGCTGCACTCTGCTGTGATGAAGAAGCTCGCTGAAAACGGCGGCACCGTGCCTGCGGAACTGCTGAACTGATATATCCCTCAGCGTGGTGCACTGCTTATAAGAAAGCCCGACCCCGGTCGGGCTTTCTTGCATTTGAATACCCGCTTGGCATGCAGCCTGGCGCGTTTTCGAGAACCGGCGGGACGATTCTATAATTTTTGTTAATAAACCCGGCGGAACACCATTGGCGTGTCGATACTCAGAGCCCTTGAACTTATATTTTCAAAGGAGCGCCAAATGTCCACTGCAGCCGATTTCATGGTCAATACCCTCAAGCACGCAGGTGTCAAACGCATCTATGGCGTAGTGGGTGATTCCTTGAATGGCCTGACCGATTCAATGCGTCGGTTGGGCGGGCTGGATTGGATACACATGCGCAACGAAGAGGCCGGGGCCTTCGCCGCTGGCGGCGAGGCGCACCTGACCGGTGAACTGGCGGTCTGTGCCGGCAGCTGCGGACCGGGCAACCTGCATTTGATCAACGGCTTGTTCGACTGTCATCGCAGCGGCGTGCCGGTGCTGGCGATCGCAGCGCACATTCCCAGCAGCGAGATCGGCATAGACTACTTCCAGGCGACCCATCCCGAGTCGTTGTTCAAAGACTGCAGCCATTATGTAGAACTGGTCTCGCGCCCCGAGCAATTGCCGCAGATTCTGGAGCGGGCCATGCGCGTTGCCATCAGTCGCCGCGGCGTTGCCGTGGTAGTGATTCCGGGCGATGTGGCGCTGAGCTCGCTCGACGCGCCGGTCAGCCAGTGGATTGCACCGCAGGCGCCGGTGGTCGTTCCGGCGCCGGGGCAACTCGACGAGCTCGCCCGGTTTCTCAACGGTGGCAAGCGCGTCACCCTGTTGTGCGGTGCCGGGTGCGCAGGTGCACACAGCGAAGTCGTGGCACTGGCCAAGCAGCTCAAGGCGCCCATCGTGCACGCCCTGCGCGGCAAGGAGCACCTGGAATACGACAATCCCTACGACGTGGGCATGACTGGGCTGATCGGCTTCGCTTCCGGCTTCAATGCCATGAAGGAATGCGACACTCTGCTGATGCTCGGCACCAACTTTCCGTACCGGCAGTTCTTTCCTGAGCACTCGCGCATTGCCCAGATCGATTTGCAGCCTGAGGCGTTGGGCAATCGCTGCCCACTGGCTATCGGTCTGATCGGCGACATCAAGCACACCGTGCAGCAACTGTTGCCACGCCTTGAAGAACGCACCGACACCATGCACTTGAACAAGGCGCTGGCGGACTACGACAGCGCGCGAAAGGGCCTCGACGACCTTGCCGAGAGCGGCCCGAACAGCACGATCATCCACCCGCAATACGTCAGCCGATTGGTCAGCGAGCTGGCCGCCGACGATGCGGTATTCACCTGTGACGTGGGCACGCCCACCGCCTGGGCCGCCCGCTACCTGAAAATGAACGGCAAGCGCCGCCTGATCGGCTCGTTCAACCATGGCTCGATGGCCAACGCCATGCTCCAGGCCATCGGCGCACAGGCGGCCTACCCCGACCGCCAGGTCGTGTCGATGTCCGGCGACGGCGGCTTCGCCATGATGATGGGTGACTTCCTGACCCTCAGCCAGGCCAACCTGCCGGTCAAGGTCATCGTGCTCAACAACGGCACGCTGGGCTTCGTCGAAATGGAAATGAAGGCCAGCGGTCTGGTGGACGTGGGCTGCGAGCTGAAGAATCCGAACTTCGCCACGTTCGCTCAGGGCATGGGTATCAAGGGCATCCGTGTGGAGAAACCGCAGGATCTGCGTGCCGCCCTGATCGAGGCGTTCGAGCATGATGGGCCGGTGTTGGTGGATGTGGTCAGCGAGCGTCAGGAATTGATCATGCCGCCGGAAATCACGGCAGCCAACGTCAAGGGCTTCGGCTTGTTCATGATGCGTGCGGTACTCGACGGGCGAGCCAAGGAACTGGTCAGTCTGGCCAAGAACAACCTCCTGCGCTGAGTCCAGACGCTGCAAACCGGTGCGCACGCGGCAGCGACGCACCGGTTTGACGCCAGCTTTCAATGGGCACACCTGGCTTGTCGGCGTAATCTCGGCTGATAACGGTTCCTGATCACTTGGACAGCTTTTTGCACGGTCTCGGATCGAACCGATCTCAGTGGAGAAGCCATGAAAGCCTTGAATATCGTCATTGCCGGTGCCGGCATGGGTGGCCTCAGTGCCGCTGCGGCCCTGCAACAGGCTGGTCACCGGGTTCACGTCTACGAACGTGCGGCCGAACTGGCGCCGGTCGGCGCGGCTATTTCCATCTGGCCCAACGGTGTGCGGGTGCTGGATGCACTGGGTCTTGGTGAGTCCATCGAGCGTGCAGGTGGCCACATGCAGAGCATGAGTTACAGCGACCACCAAGGCCGCCTGCTCACCCGTTTCGACCTGCAACCCTTGTATAGCCATGCTCGGCGGCGTGCGTTTCCGATTGCACGCGCACGCCTGCAAGGCATCCTTCTGGAAGCGGTCGGGATGCAGAACGTGACCTTAGGGGTTGCGTGCCTGGACTACGAAGAAAGCCAGACCCATGTGCAAATCATGCTGTCGACGGGTGAAACGGTGACAGCCGACCTGCTGATAGCGGCAAACGGCACCCACTCGGTGCTGCGCGACAAGATTGCCGGCCGACCGATTCCGCGGCGCTATTGCGGCTACGTCAATTGGAATGGTCGCATCCAGTCGGCTCCCGACCTGGCACCCGCCGATGAATGGGTGCAGTACGTGGGCGACCACAAGCGGGTGTCGTTGATGCCCATGGGGAACGGTGAGTTGTATTTCTTCTTCGACGTACCGTTGCCGGCAGGAACGGCCAACGTCCGTGAAGGTTATCGCGCCGAACTCGAGCAGCAATTCGCCGGCTGGCCCGACCCGGTGCAGCGTCTTCTGCAACGGCTGGATCCGGCCAGCGTCGCGCGAGTGGAAATCCATGACACCGAGCGAGTCCCCCATTTGGTCGGCACGAGGGTTGCGCTGCTGGGGGACGCGGCCCATGCAATGACCCCCAACATAGGGCAGGGCGGTTGCCAGGCCATGGAGGATGCCTGGGTGCTGGCCCGCTGCATCGAACGCGAGCTGACTCCGGCAGCCGCGTTGGCGGCCTATGAGGCTGCACGCGCGGAGCGGGTCGCCGGTCTGGTAGTGAAGGCGCGCCAGCGGGCGGCGATCATCCACGGCGAAGTGCCGGAAGAAACCCGGCAATGGTACGCAACGCTGGCAGGCAGCGATGGCAGCGACATTCTGGGTGGCTTGATCAAGACCGACGAGGGCAGCCCGCTGTAGCGCGCAACTGCACTGTCTAGGGGTGCGGCAAGGTCAAGGTAACCACGGCGCCCTCTGCGTTGCTGCGGTTGAGAACCGCACCGCAACGCTTGGCCAGCGCGCCGATCAACCCCTGGCCACTGAGCTTGGACCCCGACGTGCCTGCATTCGACAATTGCGCCGGGGAGAAGCCTGGTCCGCGATCGCTCACCGTCAACTGCAGGTCACCTGTACCGAGACGCTTGAGTGCAAAGTGGATATGGGTGGTGCGCTGGTTGCCGTGATGGATGGCGTTGGCCACCAGCTCGTTGACGATCAAGCCCAGGTCCGAAGCCAGCTTGAACGGGGCGTGGGCAGTTTCGGTATCGACGGTCAGGTGAATGCTGTCGTCGCGCTCTGCCTGGATCGATGCCCGTACCAGGTGAGGAAGGTAATGCGCCAGATCCACGGTGCCCGACGCACTGCGATACAGCTCGGCTTGTACCGTGCCCACGCCCTGGATACGAGCGATGGCCGATTCGAGCAGTTGCCGCGCTTCGTCGCCCTGGGCGCGCAGCTTGGACATCTGCAGGAAAGCGATGATCAGCTGCAGGTTGTTCTTGACCCGATGGTTGAGTTCGGAAACCAGAACGTCCTGGTGTGCCTCGAGCTCTTTCTGGGCGGTGATGTCGGTGCAGCTGCCGAAGTAGCCGGCGAACACCCCCTGGCGATAGAACGGCGCGCCGTGGTCGAGAAACCATCGGTAGCTGCCGTCGTGGCGACGCAGGCGATACGGGGTAGTGAAGGACTCGCGGGCGTCGAAGGCCTGTTCGTAATTGCGCGTGCACATCTCCAGGTCATCGGGGTGCACGTCGTCGCCCCAGCCATAGCCGCAGAGCTGGTCCTGAGTCTTGCCGGTGAAGTCGAGCCAAGGCTTGTTGAACCAGTCGCACTGTTTGTCGGTACCCGCGCGCCAGATCAATACCGGCGCGTTGTCAGCCAACTCGCGAAACTCGGTTTCACCAAGTCCTGGTCCCATGCCCGGGAGATCTGTGGGTTCACTCATGCTTCTTTCCATATAGGCCGCGCGATTCTGTGAAAAGCTTCAAGGGCACTGGCAGCGGTCGATTCAAGGGTAGTTCACCTTTGACCAGCGAATGCACGATGTGTGCGCTGCGCGACAGGTCATTGGGGCTGTAGGGCTTGGACAGCAAACCCAACGCGTAGCCGCTGTTGGCCTTGGCCACATCGATCTGGCCACTGACGAACAGCGAGTGGATCTTGAATTGCTCGTAGAGCGTCTGCGCCAGGCCTACGCCTTCGTCGTGTCCATCCAGATTGATGTCGACGAATGCAACGTCGATGACATGCTCGTGCGCCAGTGACAGCGCTCCGGCGACGTCATACGCAGGACCGATGATCTCATGGCCATCTTCCTCCAGAGCTATCTCGGCCAGTAGCGCCAGGATTGGATCGTCTTCTATCAGCAGGATACGCATTGAGTTAACTCATTCTCTTCAAGGGCGCTTGCGCTCTTCTTGCAAAGCTTGTTTTAAGAGCGTCAATAAACCAGTGCGTTCAATCTCGCGTTGTCGGCTGCTAACCACATCTTGATTCCACGCTGAAAAATATCCTGAACTGTTCGGCTGCGCGCGCTTCTATCAGTAGACCGTTTTGGTCGTCTACCTCAGAGCTCAGGCTCAACCTATTTCCGGAGTGTTTGATCATGTCTGATCAATCAATGAATGACAGTGCGTCAAGCCAGGAACGTCCCGCCAGCCGTGTCAGCGAGGGCTTGCCGTACCCATTGGGCGCGACCTGGGATGGGTCGGGCGTCAATTTTGCAATCTTTTCCGCCAACGCCACCAAGGTTGAGTTGTGCCTGTTCGATGCCGACGGCGTCGAAGAGATCGAACGCATCGCGCTGCCTGAATTCACCAACGAGATCTGGCACGGATACCTGCCCGATGCGCGCCCGGGCACATTGTACGGTTACCGCGTGCACGGTCCATACGACCCTGCCAACGGCCACCGTTTCAACGCCAACAAACTGTTGATCGACCCCTACGCCAAGCAGATCTCGGGCGAATTGAAGTGGGACGACGCGCTGTTCGGCTACACCGTGGGCCATGAAGACGGCGACCTGTCGTTCGACGAGCGTGACAGTGCACCGTTCATGCCACGCTGCCGTGTGATCGATCCGGCCTTCACCTGGGGCAACACAGCCAAGCCGAACGTGCCGTGGGAAAAGACCATTTTCTACGAAACCCACGTGCGCGGCTTCACCATGCGCCACCCTTCGGTGCGTGAGTCCGAGCGCGGTACCTTCGCCGCCTTCCACGAGAACGACGTGGTCGAATACATCCGTTCGCTCGGCGTCACGTCGGTAGAGCTGATGCCGGTTCACTATTTCCTTGATGACAATCATCTGCTGGAAAAAGGCCTGCACAACTTCTGGGGCTACAACACCCTGGGCTTCTTCGCGCCGCATGCCCGCTTCATGGCCGGCTCGTCGATCGCCGAATTCAAGGTCATGGTTTCGCGCTTCCACAAGGCCGGCCTGGAAGTGATTCTCGACGTGGTCTACAACCACACTGCCGAAGGCAACGAGATGGGCCCGACCCTGTCGCTCAAGGGTATCGACAACGCCAACTACTACCGCCTGATGCCAGACGATGCGCGTTACTACATCAATGACACCGGCACCGGCAACACCCTGAACATGAGCCACCCCTGCGTATTGCAGATGGTCACCGACTCCCTGCGTTACTGGAGTTCGGAAATGGGCGTGGACGGCTTCCGCTTCGACCTCGCGACGATTCTGGGTCGTGAAGCCCATGGCTTCAGCGAAGGCGGCGGTTTCCTCGACGCCTGCCGCCAGGATCCGGTGCTGGCCAAGGTCAAGCTGGTCGCCGAGCCGTGGGACTGCGGCCCGGGCGGCTATCAGGTGGGCAACTTCCCGCCGGGCTGGATGGAATGGAACGACAAGTTCCGCGACATCTCCCGTGCGTTCTGGAAGGGCGACGACGAGATGCTCGGCGATTTCGCGAAAATCTTCCTGGGCTCGGGCGACCAGTTCAACCGTCGTGGTCGCAAGCCGGCGTCGTCGGTCAACTTCATCACCGCGCACGATGGCTTCACCTTGAACGACCTGGTGTCGTACAACGAGAAGCACAACGAAGCCAACGGTGAAGACAACCGCGACGGCCACTCCGACAACCGCTCGTGGAACTGCGGCGTCGAAGGTCCGACCGACGATCCGGAAATCGTCGCGCTGCGCTATCGGCAGATGCGCAACCTGCTGGCGACGCTGTTTCTTGCCCAGGGCACGCCGATGCTGCTGGCGGGCGATGAGTTCGCTCGTACCCAGGGTGGCAGCAACAACGCCTACTGCCAGGACAGCGAAATCGGCTGGGTTGACTGGAACATCAGCGAGCAGAGCAGCGAGCTGCAGGACTTCGTCAAGTACCTGATCGAGCTGCGCAATCGCTACCCGCTGCTGCGCCGTAATCGCTTCTTCACCGGTGCCTACGACGAAAGCCTGGGCATCAAGGATGTCAGCTGGATCCAGCCCAACGGCAGCGAGATGGGCGTCGAGCAATGGCAGGACGGCAGCAACCGCTGCATGGGCATCCTGCTCGATGGCCGCACCCAGTCCAGTGGTATCCGCCGCGCCGGGGTCGACCATTCGTTGTTGATCGTGGTCAACGCGCACCATGACGTGGTTGGCTTCACCTTGCCGGAAGTGCCGGAAGGCAAGCGCTGGATCCTGCAACTGGACACCAACCAGACCGACTTCGAAGCCGGTGAGTCGTTCGACTTCGGCACCGAGTACGCCGTCACCGGACGTTCGGTACTGATGTTCGAACTGGCCAAGCCAGTGAGCAAGAAGCGTCGCTGATACCGCTGCAACTCGATGCCCCACGTTGGCCAGTCTTGGCCAACGTGGGGCATCTGTCCTTCCACGATAGCGACGAGACGCTGTAGACGCTGAGATGGCAATTTGCTAGCTTGCTCTGCAGGCGCTAGTCAATCCCTTGACTGGCAGCCATGTGTACCGTCGAACTCATCCTTTGCTGCCCTTTTGCAGCCACACATGACGACCTTCGACGACCCCGAAACTTGCTGCCCGTGCACGCCCGTGCGTTGGATATTGCCACGATGTTGATCAGACGCCGCCCATCGCTCGCAGGTTTTATCGGCCTGGCGCTCGGCTTGATCGTGTTTTCGGCGTTCTCGCTGTTGCGGTCCGAAATCCAGCGGCAGGAAACCCGCTTCTCCGAGTATGTACAGAGCATCGCCGGCACCGTACGCAATCAGCTCGACACCAACGATGCCGTACTGGCAGGTTTTGCGGCATTCCTGCAGGCGGTCAAGCAGAGCGATACCGATGCGGCAGCCCGCTACGGCGCGGCCGTGCTGGCGGCGTACCCGCACATCTACATGCTGGAAGTGGCGCGCAGTGTCCCGGTGGACGAGCAATTCGATTTCACGGCATTGCTGCGGCGCACCTGGCTGCCCGATTTCGAGTTGAAGAATTTCGAGGTCAAAGACGCGCACATGAAGGGCGTAGCGCCAGCCGAGCCTGGGGTCGGCGGGTCGCGAGCCATGGCGGAAGCGACCTGGCCCATCCTGTTCATGTCGCCGCAGCTGCCGCAGGCCAGCGTCATCTATGGCGTGCGCCTGGAAACCGTGCCGTACCTGGCCAACGCCCTGGCGCGTATTCGTCAGAACCCGCTGCCAGTGGTGTCGCCGGTGTTCGCCCTGCACGAAGGCGGCAACGCCTACATTCTCATGAAGTCGGTGTCGCGCCCCGATGAGGATACCCAGCACACCTTGCCGAATTTCTTCGGCAGCACCATGGTGGCCATGCTGCTGATCAAGACCGATGCACTGCTCGGTGCCATCGTGCGCCACAACAGCGACTCGCGTGTGGCAGTGAGTGCTCAGTTGCACAGCACAGACAGCCCCAGCCAGGTGGTCGCCATGGAGCCGGTGGCGGGGCGTTGGTGGGACGAACTTGCCTTGCCGCGGCTGACCGACAGTGTGTACGTGGACAGTCCTACGCAACCTGTTTCCCTCAGCTTTCAACGGCAACTACGCCTGATGGACGTGCTGGGTCCGGGAAATCTGTTGATTCTGGCAATCTTGATGGCGAGCCTGGTGGTGGTGCCGATGGTGCTGGTCAGGCATTTCTCGGCCATCGAGGCCGCCGAACTGGAGCATGAGCGCTCGGCATTCCTGGCCACCCACGACGTCCTGACCCAGTTGCCCAACCGTTACCTGCTGGCAGACCGCTTCACCCAGGCACTTCAGCATTGGACCGAGCAAGGCGTCCCATTCGCGGTCATGCTGATCGACCTCGACCATTTCAAGCAGATCAACGATGAGCACGGCCACGCGGTGGGCGACCAGGTGCTGCAGGCACTCGCCAAACGCATGCGCGAGACGGTGCGCCATTACGACACGGTCGCGCGTTACGGTGGCGATGAATTCGTCGCGCTGGTCTCCGATCTGACCAATCCGGACAGCGTGATCCTCAAGGCGCAGCAGCTGCTGGATGCGATCGAGTTGCCAATCGGCACCAGCGTCGGTGCGCTGTCACTGTCGGGCAGCGTCGGGATCTCGCTGTGCCCCGTACACGGTGAAGACCTGGACACCTTGCTCAAGGCGGCCGATCAGGCAATGTATCAGGTCAAGCTGGAAGGTCGGCAAGGGGTGGCGATGGCGGGCGCCGTTTGACAGGCAGTGGCGGGAAAGGCGGCTGACATTCTGGAGATAGCGGCGAGTGCACAGCGGCCCAGGCAGGGCAGGGGCACTCGATGAGTGCCCCGACAGGGTTCAGAAGACCAGCTTGAACAGGCCGATGACCACGACCAGGCCGATCAGGAAGATGATACCGACGGTACTGCCAAGAAACTTCAACATGGGATGACTCACATCAATGGGTGTTACTGCTCTAGACAGCGGCCCTCGGCGATCGTTTCATCCCATGTCGATCGGTTATCCCGGTCCGTTGCTTTGCAGTGGCCAAGGCCGGGCACTGCCCAGCCTTGTTGTGGGGTACCTCAAAGCGCCGGAATGACGCCTGCGGTAGGCTCGACAACCGGGGCTTCGATGGTCGGCTCGCCAGGCGTGAGAATGACCTTGCGGCAGTCCTCCTGTTTCTTGTCGAAGATCTTGTAGCCTTCGGCAGCCTGTTCCAGCGACATGCGGTGGGTAATGATGGTTTCAGGCGTCAGGCGGCCCGCTTCGATGTGCTCGAGCAGCTCCGGCAGATAGCGCTGCACGTGGGTCTGGCCCATGCGGAAGGTCAGGCCCTTGTCGAACGCATCGCCGAACAGGAAGCCGTGGATGAACCCGGCGTACACACCAGGCACGCTGACTACGCCACCACGGCGCACAGCGGCAATGCACTGGCGCAGTGCCTTGCCGCTGCTGCCTTCCAGCTTCAATGCCGCCAGCACGGTTTCAGTGGTGCTGCCCTTGGCTTCGAAACCCACCGCATCCACCACGCCGTCGACACCTCGTGAGCCGGGGGTCTGGCGAATGATGGTGTCGGCAGGGTCATCGTCTTCATCGAAGTTGATCGGAATCACGCCGTAGGCCTGTTGCGCATACGCCAGGCGGTAGGGATGGTGATCGACCATGAAGATACGCTCGGCGCCGAGCATTCGCGCCACGGCAGCGCACAGCAGCCCGACGGGACCGGCGCCGTAGATGGCAATGCTTGAGCCCTGGCCGATCTCGGTGTTCTTCACTGCCTGGAAAGCGGTCGGCAGGATGTCGGAAAGAAACAGTACTTTCTCGTCGGCCAGAGTGCCCGGCACCTTGAACGGCCCGGTATTGGCCTTGGGCACACGGACGTACTCGGCTTGCCCGCCGGGCACGCCGCCGTAAAGGTGGCTGAAGCCGAACAACGCCGCGCCTGGTGGAATCGACTTCTTGTTCAGAATTGCCCCGCGGCCGGTATTGGTCGTCTCGCACGCGGCGAACTGGTCCAGGTTGCAGAAGAAACAGCTGCCACAGGCAATCACGAAGGGGATGACCACCCGGTCGCCGGGGCTGACTGCAGTGACGCCGGTCCCGACTTCCTCGACCACACCCATGAACTCGTGGCCGAAGATGTCGCCGTGTTCGACCGTGGGTATCTTGCCGCGATACAGGTGCAGGTCCGAGCCGCAGATGGCGGTGGCCGTGACGCGCAGAATGATGTCGTCGGCATCCTGCAGCTGGGGGTCGGGAACGGTGTCGACCTTGACGTCGTGAGCGCCGTGGTAGGTAAGTGCTCTCATGTTCTTCAGCCTCTTGATCAGGGATGGTTATCAGCAGAGGGATACCAAAACCGGGAAGTTCAAGCGGATATGCTCAGCGGAATCAGGAATCATTCCGATGTTCGATGAGTGAGCGAGGGTGCGGCGAGGGTGACTGCGGATCGGCTGCGGGGGTTGCGTGGGCAACCCCCGGCATGGTCCTGCAACAGCGGATGATACCAAGGCGATGAAGCGAAGCGCAGATCGGACGGCTCAATGAGCCGTTTCGATTCCCAGTTCTTCACGTGCCTGCTGGCCGGACGGCCTCCAGCGCACATCGGTAATACCATACTGCTCGGCCTTGGGCTTGCTGACTTTCTGCACCCGTTCGCGGCCGAACTTGGGGATGACCCCGACCCCTGCATCACAACTTGCCCAATGCCAGGCATCGGCATTGTTCAGGGTCGGTAGACGGATGATGAACGACTTTTCCGCTCCATGGAGCCGGTAGTCAATGATGAACAGTGTTGGGTTCGGCATGGTGATCTCCTGCGTTGACTCATCATTGAGTTGTGATACGCAGGAAAGATTCAGAAAATGTGTGGCACAGCGACGAGCTGTCGCTTGCCTGGCGAGCCCTCTGCAATCAGGTGTGCGAGTCCCACTCGACGGCAGGCATCACTTCCAGTGGCGCATGGGACCCCTTGCCACGAATTTCGTTGACCGCATACAGCACCAGCAGGCGAAACGTGGTGCTGTCCTTGTATTCATGGGGCGACAGGCTGCGCATCACTTGCGCGGGGACATTGGGGTCGATCAGGGTCAGGTTGAGCAGCCCTTCTTCCATGTGGGTTTCATGTTTGAGGGGCGGGTCGAGCCCTGCTAGTACCGCTTCGATGGAAGCCATGGAGTCACCCTTGACGGTCGATGTTGAGAAGGCAGGGGAATAAACCGGCTGAAATTGCCCGGGGCTGTAAAAGCTATAGCTGATGTTGGCCGAAACCGCCTCCCTGCTGCCATTGGTTTTTCCACGGCTCGGCCGCAGCCGCCACTTCCATGCTCGAGATCCTCCAGCATGCTTTTTCCTGTGCCCTGGTCGATGCTTTTGAGTAAGCTGGCGGCACGTGCAATGGATGCAACGGAGGCTGGCTAGCGATGACGGAAGACCAGGCTAACTACAAGCGGCTGCTGACGCTGATAGAGAGCGCCCAATGGCAGGCATTCGGCAGCGAGGACGGTTTCGCCCTGCGCGCTTTGCTGCTGGTCGGTTACGTGGTTACCACGGTCACCCCAGATAGCCGGACGCGGCTGGCCCTCACCGTGCGCGGCACCCGCTATCTCGAGGAACTGCGCAGCGAAGTCTGACCGCTGCGGGGCATTTCACCCACCAATGTGCTCATTGGGCCATCACGAGCGTCAATCCTCCCCAACGGGCCCGAGGCTGGGGCCGCGCCGCTTGCCAGACCCGGACCGTTCTCGGGTATACCGCTCTTCAAGGATCCGTTCCATGCCGCAACCCTCTGCGCCCCGTCTTCATGTCGGGGGCCGTCCCCACTGCCTGTCTTCGATTGCCCTGTCACGCACGCCCAGATGGCCTGCCTTGGGCCTGGCAGCCGTGTTCGGCGCACCTTCGTGTGCCCTCGCGGCCCAGGTCATGGAATTGCCGGCTGTCGAGGTCAGCGAGGCCCGCGTGAGCGAGCTGGACGAGGCAGGTCTGGCATTGCACTCGGTCCCGGGCGGTACCAATCTGATCGACGCCGACGCGATTGAGCGCGGGCGGCTGGCGGGCAATGAAGACCTGTTCAGGAATCAGGCAGGCATCTATGCCCGCGCTGCCAACAACGAAGGTGCGAAAATCTCCATCCGTGGTTCGGGCATCAACCGCGGTCCCGGCGCGCATTCTTCGGGGCTGTACCAGATGTTCGACGGCCTGCCGCTGACCGGCCCTGGTGGCACGCCCTATGAGTTGCTCGAACCGCTGTGGCTGAGCCGTGTCGAGGTGCTGCGCGGAGCCAATGGCTTCGACCGTGGCGCGCTGGCCCTGGGCGGCGCCATCAACTATGTCACGCGTACCGGCTACGACGCCGCCAGATTGCAGCTGCGCTACGAAGTGGGCAGCCATGGCTACAGCAAGCGCCAGGTCAGTTCCGGCCAGGTTCTGGGGGATGCCGACTATTATTTCAGCGTGACCGATTCCAGCTACGACGGCTTCCAGGACCAGAGCGCCGGCGGCAGCCGTGGCGCTGCAGGCAACTTCGGCTATCGCTTCAGCCCGCAGTTGGAGACCCGGTTTTTCTTCCGCTATCGCGAGACCGACAACGACACGCCCGGCAGACTGACCCGCGGGCAGATCGCCCACGACCCTCGCGCGGCCAATGGCTTGAACCTGGCGCGCGACTCCAAGCGCATCCAGCCGGGCAGTACCTGGCTGGCCAACAAGACCACCTGGCACCTGGATGACGGTGCCCGCCTGGAAGCCGGGGTGGTCTATCACGACTACCCGATGGACCTGCGCGAAGGCACCAATCGGATGAAGGTGGCCTACACCGATGTCAGCGGCACGTTGAACTATGTGCGCCAGGACGACCTGCTCGGGCATGTCAGCAAGACCACAGTGGGGTGGCGCAGCACCAAGGCATTGCCCAATTCCGGCGTGTCGGAATTCGTCCGCGTGCCCGTCGGCAACACGGCTGGGTATGCACCTGGCACGCGCACCCGCGATTACAGCTACCAGGGCTCCGACCATACGCTGTACGTCAGCAACGAACTGGAGCTGCTGCCGGACCTCTGGCTGACCAGTGGACTGGCCGCCCTGTACACGCGTCGCGAGACGGAAGTCAGTTACCCGGTGACCAACGACCGCGTCAGCCTGCATGCCTGGGACTACGCGCCACGCCTGGGCCTGCGCTACGACTACAGCCCGCAGTTGCAGGTGTTCGGCAACCTCAGTCGTTCGGTGGAACCGCCGCACCCGTGGTCGATGATCTGGGGCTCCAACCGCTACTTCGCGGCGGGCAGCGGTGCGGCCACGGGTTTGCAGAGCAACGGCGTCGAACTCGACAACCAGAGCGCGACCACCCTGGAACTGGGCGGGCGAGGGGAGGCCTGGTTCGGCCAATGGGACCTGGCCTGGTATTACTCGCAGGTGCGTCACGAACTGCTCAGCGTCGAGACCCAGGCTGCCACGGCCACGCGCTCGCAAGTGATTGGCGAGGCCAATGCCAGCCCGACGGTGCATCAAGGTATCGAGCTGGCACTGGACAGCCCCTTGTGGGACGGCCACCAGGCCGGCCGCCTGGCACTGCGGCAAACCTATACCTACAGTGACTTCCACTACCGTAACGATGCGCGGTTCGGTGACAACCGTCTGCCCGGCCTGCCCGAGCATTACTATCAGGCCGAACTGCGCTACGACCACCCCAGCGGTGTGTACACCGGCCTCAACGTGCAACACGCCTCACGCATTGCCGTGGACTACGCCAATTCCTATTACGCGGCGCCGTATACCCTGTTCGGTGCCAGCCTGGGCTACGCCGCGCCGGGCGACACCTGGCAGACCTGGCTGGACGTTCGCAACCTGACCAACAAACGCTATGCCAGCACCGTCACTCCGGGCTATGACGATCAGGGCCGTGACGTGGCGCGCTCGACCCCCGGCGACGGCCTGGGTGTCTACGCGGGCATTTCCTGGACCTTGCGCTGACCAAGCGATGAGCAGGCGGCCAGGGTCGCGCCGGTTGCGTTAAGATAGTGGCCTACCCGCTTTGGCAGAGAGCAGCAGTGATCCTCAACAGCCTGGTTTTTTTCATCACCTTGGCGGCCATGGAAGGCGTTGCCTACCTGGCCCACAAGTACCTCATGCATGGTTGGGGCTGGGGCTGGCATCGTTCCCATCACGAGCCCCGCACCGGCTGGTTCGAGAAGAACGACCTGTACGCGGTGGTGTTCGCAGGGCTGGCAATCGTGCTGATTGCCCTGGGGACCCAGGGCCTGCATCCGCTGGAGTGGATCGGCGCGGGCATGACTGCCTATGGCGCACTGTATTTCGTGGTTCACGATGGGCTGGTGCACCGGCGCTGGCCGTTCCACCTGGTGCCCCGGCGTGGTTACCTCAAGCGCCTCTACCAGGCGCACTTGATGCACCACGCGGTAGAGGGCAAGGAGCGCTGCGTCTCCTTCGGCTTTCTGTTCGCGCCTTCTACGACGCGTTTGCGTGCTCAGCTTCGCGCACTGCACCAGGGGCCGCTGCGCAAGGCGGACGAGGCCGACTCCACAGCTGCGCAGGGCGCTGCGGCCACTGCCGCCAGCGAGCGCTGACGGCGCGCCATCCGCCCTGGCTCACGGCTGCCAGCTTCTCCGCCTTCGAGGTTGAAATGCGGGCATCCCAGGCATGGCTGCCCGCCGCAACCACCTTCACGCCGATCTGTCGGTACACCGCGGCGGCGGTCGCCACGGCCCAGGCCGAGCGCCAGGGCAGGGCCGCCAGGCCGGCCTGGGCGCTGGCGTAGTAGGGTTCGGCCAGGTTGACCAGGCGCTGGGCGAGCACTGCCACGGCCGGTCGGTGCTCAGGCGCGGCCAGTGCCTGCAGCGGAATGTTCAACTCGTCCAACCACTGCGCGGGCAGGTAGCAGCGGCCGATACGCGCGTCTTCGACGATGTCTCGGGCAATATTGGTCAGCTGGAACGCCAGCCCCAGGTCACAGGCCCGATCCAGGGTGCGTGGATCGTCAGTGCCCATGACCCGCGCCATCATCAGGCCGACCACGCCAGCCACGTGGTAGCAGTACTGCAGCGTGTCGTCCTGGGTGTGATAGCGGCGGTCCAGCACGTCCATTTCAAACCCGGCCAGGTGTTCCATTGCGTTGTGTTCGGGAATGCCGTGCTCGCGCACGACCTCGGCGAACGCGGCAAACGCTGGTTCGCCGGCAGGCTCCCCGGCGTACACCGCACGGGTCTGGGCCTGCAGCAGGGCCAGCCGCCGCTGCGCTTCTTCAGCGCTGATCGATACCGCGTCGTGGCCGGCCTGTTGTCCGTCGATCACGTCGTCGCAATGGCGGCACCAGGCATACAGCATCACCGCACTGCGCCGCGTGCGTTCGTCGAACAGCTTGGCGGCTGCAGCGAAGCTTTTCGAACCCACGGCGATGCTCTGCTCGGCATGTTCGCGCAGCGCCGGATCCGGCGCCGGCGTGCTCATGAATGCAGGTCCGCGATCATCAGCCCGGCAGTCGCCTTGGCCGAGCCGATCACACCCGGTACCCCGGCGCCTGGATGGGTGCCGGCACCGACCAGGTAGACGTTGTTCAACTGCGCATCGCGGTTGTGCGGGCGGAACCAGGCACTCTGCTGCAGCACCGGCTCGAGCGAAAACGCCGAGCCCAGGTGCGCGTTGAGTTCGCTCTGGAAATCATCCGGGGTGAAGATGCGGCAGGTGACCAGATCTTCGCGCAAGCCGGGAATGTAGTGCTCTTCCAGGTATTCGAAAATCCGGTCGCGGTACAGCGGGCCCTGCACCGACCAGTCGATGGCTGCATTGCCCAGGTGCGGAACCGGCGACAATACGTAGTGGCTCGAACAGCCCGGTGGCGCCAGGCTGGGGTCGGTGACGCAGGGCGCATGCAGGTACAGAGAGAAATCCGTCGCCAGTTCGGCGCCGTTGAAAATCTCGTGGATCAACGCCTGGTAGCGCGCACCGAAGCACACCGTGTGGTGTTGCAACTGCGGTTGTGGGCGCTTCAGGCCGAAATGGATGACGAACAGCGAGTTGCTGAAGCGCTTGCCCTTGAGGCGCTTGCCCTCGCGTCGACCGCGCGGGTGCTCGCCCAGCAGGTCGGCGTAGGTATGCACCACGTCGGCGTTCGAGGCCAGGCAGTCGGCGCGCCAGCTGCGGCCGTCGCGCGCATGCACTGCCGTGGCCCGATCGTGCTCGACGTCGATCTTCGCCACTTCGGCATTCAACTCCACGGTACCGCCCAGGTCCTGGAACAGCTTGACCATGCCTTGCACCAGCGCGCCGGTGCCGCCCTTGGGAAACCACACGCCCCATTCGCGTTCCAGGGCATGGATCAGGGTGTAGATGGACGAGGTGGCGAACGGGTTGCCGCCCACCAGCAGCGAGTGGAACGAGAATGCCTGGCGCAACTGATCATGCTCGATGAAGCTTGAAACCATCGAGTAGACGCTGCGCCACGCCTGCAACCGAGCCAGTTGCGGACCCGCCTGGAGCATGTCGCGAAACGACAGGAAGGGCACCGCGCCAAGCTTGAGGTAGCCTTCCTTGAACACCGCCTGAGAGTAGGCCAGGAAGCGCTGGTAGCCGGCGACGTCCGGTGGGTTCAGGGCATGGATCTGGCGGTCCAGTTCGGCCTGGTCGTTGGCGTAGTCGAACTTCGTGCCGTCTTCCCAGCACAGCCGGTAGAACGGCTTGACCGGCAGCAGATCGACGTAGTCGGCCATGCGCTTGCCACTGAGGGTGAACAGCTCTTCGATGGCCGAAGGGTCGGTGATCACGGTCGGGCCGGCGTCGAAGGTGAAGCCCTGGTCGCGGTAGACATAGGCTCGGCCTCCGGGCTGGTCACGCTTTTCCAGCAAGGTGGTGTGGATGCCTGCGGCCTGCAGACGGATCGCCAGGGCCAGGCCGCCGAAGCCTGCGCCGATGACGATGGCGGTTTTAGCTGGATTCATGGGGGTTCTCGAACTGCCGGGGAGAAGATCTGAGGGCGGCGCGCACGGCCTCGTCGACGGGCACGGGAGGCTTGCCGACGAGAATCCGGGCGCGGTCACGCCAGTGGTTTTGGCCTGCATAGAATCGGCTGATCAGCGCGGGCGACAAGCGGTAGAAGCGTTGCATCACCCGCCAGCGATCCTGAGGCTTGCCGGCCAGGAACAACATGCGGTTGAGCAGGCGATAGAAACCCTGCGCCTGCCATTGCTGGCGTGCGTGTTCGCGGATACCCGTGAACAGGCGGTCGGCGTCCATGTCGGTCTGCTCCTCCAGCCACTGGGCCAGGCGCACCGCATGGGGCAGCGAATAGCCGGTGGTGCAGTGAAACAGGCCGGCGCGCAGGCCGGAAAGGGGTTGGCCGGCGGCTTGCTGCCAGAACGCATCGAAATCGCCGGCCAGGGTGATCGGCAGCACGCCCTGTTCTTCGCGCAGGCACTCGGCGATTGTCCAGCCCTGCCAGCGCACGTAATCGGCGATATGCTCGCGCAACTGATCGCAGCTCAAGGTGTGGCGATCCACGTAATGGGTGTCTTCGACCAGCACCGTATCGGCCGAAAAGGGCAGCACGTAGACGAAGCGATAGCCTTCGCCCTGGCTGACCCGCGCGTCCATGATGATTGGCCCCAGCAGGCCGTGGGGCTGTTGCAGGCGCAGCAGCTGGCCGACGAATGCCTGCTGGCCCAGCACCAGGTGGCGGCTGGGCTGCACGCCGCGGCCGTCGATCACCGCCTGGGCCTGCAGCGTCTCGCCACTGGCCAGGCGCACGTGTCGCGGGCCCAGTTCGGCAATGGTTTCGCCCAGGCGCAGGCTCGAGCCCAGGGCCTGGGTGATGACCTCGGCAAAGCGCTCGCTGGTGATGCTGGCGTAGCCGCTGTCGAGTCGCCGCGAGACCTCGGCGAAATGTACCTGGTAGCAAGGCCAGCGCTTGACCACCAGGGGTTCGATCCAGTGGTGCTGCTCGGCGGTCAGGTCGCCATCGTGGAACGACCAGGTATGGTTGCCGCCCAGGCTCTGCTGCGAATCGATGCACAGTACCTTCAGTTCTGGGCGCACCTGGCGCAGTCGCCAGGCTATCAGGCCATTGGCCAGGCCGGCACCGGCGAGGATCAGGTCGTAGGTCATGACGGGGCTCCGGCCACTACGGGTTGCCGCGTGCGCACTGCGGTTTCGACGACAGCCGCCGCCTTGGCCGTGCCACCCGCGCTGGCCAGTTCTGCCTTCAAGCGGGCAAAGGCCGGTGTCGGCATGTCGAGTACCTCGCGCAGCACCTGGGCAATGCGCGAAGACCGCGCGCGGCGTTGCAAATGGCGGCCGAGGCCGTGATGGCGCACCCGCGCCGCCACGCCTGGCTGGTCGAAGGCGATGGGCATCACCAGCATGGGCGTCGAGCTGGCGATGGCATCCATGACCGTATTCAACCCGCCGTGGGTGATCACCGCATCGGCCTGCTCCAGGGCCCACTGCTGCGGGGCGAAATCGGTCACCCATGTTGCGCCCAAGCGGTGCAGGCGTTGCTCCGCAGCAGGGTCGAGCAGGCCGCAGTGGGCTATCAGCAATTGCACGTCGAGGTGGCGGCAGGCCTTGGCCATCTGCTTGAACATGCCCAGGCGCTGGCCTTGCAGCGTGCCCAGGCTGGCGAAGACGAACGGGCGTTGCGGGTCGATTGGCCAGTGCCCCTGGCCCTGAATGGCAGCGTTGCGCAGCGGGCCGACGGCGTGCAGGTGGGGCGGGGCGTGCTGGCGGGGAAAGTCGAAGCCGGCCAGGGTCTGGCTGATCTGCGCCAGTGGCGAAAGACATTCGTGCAACGCACTGCGTGGCGCCAGGCCGAGGGTTTTCGCAGCGCTCTGGATAGCGCGCGCATGGGGCTTCATCAACCAATCGTAGACCTGGGTGCTGCCGCGGTACATGTGCAGGCTGCGCTCGTCCGTGGCATAGGCGAAGGGCATCACCGGCAACGGCAGGCCCGGCTCACGGTTGACCGGCAGCGCGCAGGCGATCGACACGAAAGGCAGCCCCAGGCTTTCCGCGACCAGGCCGCCGGCAGCCTCCATCTGGTCGCACAACAGCGCGTCGACGCCGTGTTGCGCCAAGGCTGCGGGCAGCTCGTCACAGAACATGCGGGTGGTCGCTGCCAATTGCTCGATGATCTGCCGCAGGCCCCACGGTGTGCCTGGGTTTGCCGCCAGACGCAGGCTGCGCTGCAGGCTGCCGGGCGGATGGCTGGCCTGGCCCAGCACTGCGAAGCCGATACCGGGAGCCGTTACCCAGCGCGCGGCGTCCGCCTGGTGGAAGAACGTCACCCGGTGGCCTCGTCGCATCAGTTCCTCGGCCAAAGCTTGCAGGGCGTGAAAATGACTGTAGTAGGCGGGCACCACGACGCCGAAGTGGCTCATCGAGGCAGGGCCTGCGGACCCAGCAGGCGGGCATGGCGCAGGCCCGTCAGATTGGCCGAGCCGGTACAGAAACAGGCCACGCGCAGTTGGCGGATGACCACCTCGAAGTGTTCGATGACCGCTTCGGTGGACAGCGTTGCGCCTGGCAGCACGGCAGCGGCCTGGCCAACGATGTCCGCGCCCAGGCGAATGGCCTTGGCTGCATCGACGCCATCGCGGACGCCGCCCGAGGCAATCAAGCGTACCTGGGGCAAGGCCTGGCGCACGGTCTGGATGCAGGTCGCCGTGGGAATGCCCCAGCCGGCGAATGCCATGGCCACCGCACGGTCGGCCGCGCGGGTGGCACGTTCACCTTCCACTGCGGCCCAGCTGGTACCGCCTGCGCCCGCCACATCGATGACCTGCACGCCGGCCTCGACCAAGGTCTGCGCGACGCTGGCCGAGAGCCCGGCGCCGACTTCCTTGATCACCACCGGTACTTTCAGAACGGTCACTGCACGGGCGATCTGCGCCAGCACGCCGCGCCAGTGCCGGTCGCCTTCGGGCTGCACCGCTTCCTGCAACGGGTTGAGATGAATGATCAGGCCGTTGGCTTCGAGGGTGTCGACCGCACGATGAGCGAGGTCCATGCCGTCTTTCTCGAGCAACTGCGCTGCACCGATGTTGGCCAGTAGCGGGATGTCCGGGGCGATGCGCCGCAGGTCGCGGGTGAGCCCCTGGTCGTTGCCGGTCTGCAGGCTGACCCGCTGCGAGCCGACACCCATGGCGATGCCCAGCGCCTGCGCCGCTTCGGCGAGGTGACGGTTGATCGCCACGGAGCGCAGGGCGCCACCGGTCATGGAACTGATCAGCAAGGGTGCGCGCAGGGCGATGTCGAGCAACGAGCTGCTCAGGTCGATGTCTGCCAGGTCCAGTTCGGGCAGCGCACAGTGTTCGAACTGGACCACGTCCCAGCCGGCACCCGCCCGTGTGCCGGCCCTGAGCGGGTCCAGAACGATGTCCAGGTGGTCATCCTTGCGTCGACTCAACTCGTCGTGCTTCATGTCAGCTCCATTGCTCAGGAATCATTTACGGCCGCCTGCGGTCTGTCCATGGTAGAGAGTTGTACGGCGCGCTCATATTCGCATAACGTATGTCCATCTTCACAGGCTCAGGCATCGGCGCTGCGCAGTCGTTCCTTGTTTAGGAGCGCAGCTGCCCGCGCCAGGCCATGCCGATACCTCGTCTCCGGCGGCCGCAGGACTCGAAACAAGAACAGAGGGAACGATGACAGCTGACACGTCTGCGACCAGCGATAGCGGTTTCACCGAGCACATGGCCTTGTTGCGCACGACCATCGAAGCGCGCCTGGACGCCTTGCTGCCCACGGCGAGCAATGAGCGCGACCTCGTGGCCACGGCGATGCGCGATGGTGCCCTGGCGCCGGGCAAGCGCATGCGTCCGATCCTGTTGATCCTGGCGTCGAACGGCTTGGGGGCCAGCGACCAGGCGGCCCTGGATCTGGGCTGCGCGGTGGAAATGGTCCACGCCGCATCGCTGGTGCTCGATGACATGCCCTGCATGGACGACGCCAGGCTGCGCCGGGGCCGTGTCACCACGCATCTGGCGTTTGGCGAAGACGTTGCCATTCTGGCTGCAGTGGCGCTGTTGTCGCGGGCCTTCGCCGTGGTGGCGGGCATCGACGGGCTGAAGCCTTCGATTCGAACCCAGTTGGTGGAAATACTGGCCAACGCCATCGGTGCTCAAGGTCTGGCCCGGGGTCAGCTGCAAGACCTGCGCGAAGGCCTGCACCCGCGCACCGCAGAGGAAATTGCCGCCACCAACAACCTCAAGACAGGCGTGCTGTTCAGCGCAATCATGGACATGGCCTACCTGATCAGCGATGCACCACCGCCTACACGCGCCGTGCTGCAGTGCTTTGCCCTGGAACTGGGGCAGGCCTTCCAACTGTACGACGATCTTCATGATCACAGCCCAGCCACAGCCAAGGACCAGGGCAAGGACGACGGCAAGTCGACCTTCATGGCGCTGTGCGGTGAGGATGAAGTGAAGCGGCGCCTGCAGGAACACCTGGACAAGGCTCGCGCCTGCCTGGCCGACGCCTATGCGCAGGATGATCACATCAGCCGCTTCCTGCAGCTGATATTCGTCAAGGCCGCTACCTGCGCGTGACCGTTCACCTGTCAGTACTACTTCTTCCCGAATAAAGCCCCTTCACGACAAAGGGCATCGAGTACGCTCGATGCCCTTTGCTGTTCGATCGGGTTGAAGGTCTGCGCTACCTGATCGTCAGGCGTGCGGGTTGCTGCCTTTCTCCGCATCGTGTTTCTTCGCGGCGTCGACGCCTGCGCTGCTCAGTTTTATCGGGTATTCGAGCGCGGGTTCGTGGTCTTCGACCGTGACCGGCTTGCCCTGGATCAGGCCTTTTTCCTGCAGCGTCTTGATCATTCCGGCCACTGCCTTCTCGCCGCGGTAATTGTCGAGAATTTCCTTGCCCAGGCCGTGGGGATGCGCGTGCAGCAAACGGGTGAGTACTTCGTGCTCAAGTTCGACGTTGCTCATGAATGCCTCTCTGACTGCTGAATGAAAATGCATCGGTTACGCCATTGTGACTCGGTCAGGCGCGAGAGATTCCTTGCGTCTGCAATCACGCCTGCACAGGCGCCGCACAAAAAAAACAAACTTTTGCGCCGACAAGGAAGTCGACTTTGCACGCGTATCCATTTCGAGGGATGTTTTCGCAACGCATTTTTTGCGCCCCTTTTTTTGCCAACCTATGGAGATACCCATGGCCAACTATCCAACTCCGCCGTTCGAGCCGCAGCAGCAATCGGTACCTGGCACGCAGTCGAAGATGAATCCCGTTCCCGACTGTGGCGAAACCAGCTACAAGGGCTCAGGACGGATGGCCAACAAGGTCGCCCTGATCACCGGTGGCGACAGCGGCATTGGCCGCGCTGTGGCGATTGCCTATGCCCGCGAAGGCGCTGACGTTGTGATCTCTTACCTCGATGAGCATGAGGACGCCAAGGACACTGCCCGTTACGTCGAGGAAGCCGGACGCCAGTGCCTGCTGCTGCCAGGCGATCTGGCCGAGAAAGAGCAGTGCCTGGCCATCGTGGCGAAGACTGTCGAGCGTTTCGGCCGTATCGACGTTCTGGTCAACAACGCCGCGTTCCAGATGAGCCACGAAACCCTGGACGAGATTCCGGACGAGGAATGGGTGCGTACCTTCGATATCAACATCACGGCGATGTTTCGTATCTGCAAGGCAGCAGTGCCGCATATGCCGTCGGGTGGTTCGATCATCAACACCAGCTCGGTCAACTCGGACATGCCCAAGCCGACCCTGCTGCCCTACGCGACCACCAAGGGCGCGATTGCCAACTTCACCGCGGGCCTGGCGCAGTTGCTGGGCAAGAAAAACATTCGCGTGAACAGCGTGGCACCGGGCCCGATCTGGACGCCATTGATTCCGGCGACGATGCCGCCGGACGCAGTGAAGACCTTTGGCGAAGAAACCCCGCTGGGTCGCCCGGGGCAGCCGGTGGAGGTGTCGCCTATCTATGTGTTGCTCGGGTCTGATGAGAGCAGCTATATCTCTGGTTCGCGCTATGCGGTGACAGGGGGCAAGCCTATTCTGTAATGCTGCGCCCGGTTGGCGGTCCTTGTTTTGTCCGCTCGGGCCTCTTCGCGGGCAGAGCCCGCTCCCACATACTCCCAAGTCCACCCGGGACCCTTGTGGGAGCGGGGCGGGCGGCGAGCCCTCTGCCCGCGAAGAGGCGCTCCAGCCGTACATAAAGATCAAACCACATGAGCGACCTGCAGCTGCGTCAACGCCTGCACCTTCAACGTCGCAAACACAGGATCACGCCGATCCCTCGGCCGTGTCAGCCCAACCTCGATATCACTGCCAATACCAGTAGCCCGATGCCCCATCACCAACACCCGATCACTCAGATATAGCGCTTCATCCACGTCATGAGTCACCAGCAACAACGCGATGTCATGGCGCTCAGCCAAGTCCAGCAACAAATCCTGCAGCTTCATTCGGGTGAATGCATCCACGGCACTGAACGGCTCGTCCAGCAGCAACACCTTGGGCCTGGAATAAAGCCCACGGGCGATCGCCACCCGCTGCGCCATGCCGCCAGACAATGCCTTGGGCAGCGCCTTGGCAAACCCGCCCAGTCCCACTTCGTCTATCAGCTGCCGCACCCAGGCCGGGTCATAATGCCCATCATCGTGAAAGCCGATGTTGCGCTCTACATTCAGCCAAGGCATCAGCCGCGGTTCCTGGAACACGAACGCTACGGAGTCGCCCGCGCTGTCGAGCTCACCGGTGTAGTCCCGATCGAGCCCTGCGGCGATGCGCAGCAGCGTACTTTTGCCGCAACCACTGGGCCCCAGCAGGCTGACCCGCTCACCGGGTTGCAACTGCAGTTCCAGGTCCTTGAGCACCACCGTGTCGCCAAATGCTTTGCGCCGGACACGGAGGCTCAACAGGGCATCGTTCATGAGCGGTTCCCCGAGGCTTCACCGGTGAATGCATCGCGCCAGCTGACGCAGCGTCGCTCGAGGGCCGCAAGCAGGCCATCGCTGAGCTTGCCGAGCACCGCTAGGGCGAGGATCGCTGCCAGAACGATATCCGGTCGCGAGGTTTCGCGTCCGTCGCTGAGCAGGTAACCCAGGCCTTTGGTCGCGGCAATCAATTCGGCGGCGACCAGAAACATCCAGGCCATGCTCAGGCCGCTGCGCAGGCCGGTGAACAATCCCGGCATGGCTGCCGGCAACAGGATACGCACGGTCAGTCGGCGGGCGTTGAAACCATACATCTGGCCGACCTCGACCAGCTTGCGGTCGATGTTGCGAATGGCGGCAACGCCGTTGACGTACACCGGAAAAAACGCACCGATGGCAATAAGCACGATCTTGGACGTCTCGTCGATGCCCAGCCACAGCAGCAACAAGGGCACCCAGGCCAGGCTCGGTATGGCGCGCAGACCCGCGAAGGTCGGCTCCAGATAGGCTTCGGCTTCTCGGCTCAGGCCCACCCACGCGGCAAATACCAGGGCCAGCGACGCACCGATGACGAAACCTGCCAGCACGCGGCCCACGCTGGCGAGCACGTGCTTGCCCAGCGCGCCCTGCGCCAGTTCGGCGAGCGTCAGTGCCACATCGCTGGGCGCCGGCATCTGGTAGGCGGGAATCCAGCCGGCCCGCACCACGACTTCCAGCACTGCGACGATCATGCAGGGCAGCAGCCAGCCCTTGGCGCCGCGTCGCCAGGCCGTCGATACACGCCCAGGGGACGATGCGGCGCCCCTGGGCAGGGCTTTTTCCGAAGTGCTCATGAATTCATGGCTTCCCGATGACTTGCGCGCTGAAGCGCGGCTCGATCAGGCGATCGACCACCTCGTTGACGTCCACGCCTTTGCGCACCAGGCCTTCGGCGGTCAGGATCGGTGCGGCAGCCTTGAGGGCTTCGACCTGCTTGGGGCCTGGCTGTGCATCGCTGAAGTCGGTACGCGACAGCTGCAGCTTGGCCACATCCAGCGGCAAGCCGGATTCCTTGGCCAGCAGCGCTGCCAGATCGTCGGGATGCTCCCGCGCCCAGGTACGTGCCTGCTCGTAGGCCTTGATGACCTGCTCGACGGTGTCGGCGTGTTCTGCCGCGAATGTTTCGGTGACGCTGATCACCCCGTAGCTGTTGAACTCGATGTTGCGATACAGCAACTGTGAGCCAGCCTGCAATTGGCTGGCCGCCAGCAACGGGTCGAGCCCGGCCCAGGCGTCGACATCGCCACGTTCCAGAGCAACGCGGCCGTCGGCATGCTGCAGGTGGACCAGCTCCACATCACCCTTGCTCAGCCCAGCCTGCTGCAGGCTGCGCAAGGTGAACAGAAAAGGGTCGGTGCCTTTGGTGGCGGCGATCTTCTTGCCCTTGAGATCGGCCACGCCCTTAATCGGCGAGTCCTTGCGCACGGCCAGGGCCGTCCATTCCGGGCGGCTGGCGATGTACACGGTCTTGATCGGGCTGCCATTGGCGCGGCTCAGCACCGCCGCAAGGCCGGCGGTCGATGCGAAGTCGATACTGCCGCCGTTGAGGTATTCCAGGGAACGATTGCTGCCTTGGCTGAGCACCCAGTCGACCTTGGTACCGGGCAGGGCTTTCTCCAGCCAGCCGAAATGTCGCAGCACCAGACTGGTGGGCGAGTAGTAGGCGTAGTCCAGGCGAACCTCGGCGGGGGCTGCGGCCTGGGCGGTGCTGCCGAGGGCGGCCAGCAGCACGGCGGCAGCCAGCAGGGGTTTGGACAGGCGTGAGAACAGGGTCATGACGATCATTCCTTGGCAGGGGGCCGGCTGGCACGCCGGACCCCAAGCCTAAATGATCTAAAAAACCAACTGTAAATACCTTTTGGATCTTAGCTTAGACTGCTGGCTAGTCGCTCGCGGGTCACTCACCCTCAGCGATTGACGGTCTTGGCCGGCAGTGCCAGAACCAGCAGGCAACTGAGCAGCAGGCAGGCGGCGAAGATCCACAGGGCAATCTGCGGGCTGTGGAAGCGATCCATCACCACACCCATCAGGGAATTGCTGACCAGACCGGCAATGTTGGCCAGCGAACAGGCCAGGGCGAAACCGGTGGCCGCTGCGGTGCCCTTGAGAAAGGTCGCCGGCAGGCTGAAGAACACCGGCACTGCGCCAATGATGGCCAGCGAAGCCACCGAGAACAGCAGGACCGTGATCGCCACGTTCTGGGTGAAGAAGGTGCTGAGAAACATCGCTGCGGCGCCGACGATGAAAGGCACGATGATGTGCCAGCGCCGCTCGCGGTATCGGTCCGAACTGGCGCCGATGGCCAGCATGCCGATCAGCCCGGCAAGGCTGGGAATGGCGACCAGCAGGCCGATGTCGCCGGCATTCGCCACCCCGGCATTGCGAATGAACGTGGGCAGCCAGAACCCCATAGCGTAGGCGCTCAGCAGAATCGAGAAATCGATGCCGCCGAGCATCCACACCTTGATGTCGAAAAAGCCTGCACGAAACGAGTGGCCGCCGCGGTTTTCGCTCTCGTCCCTGGCCAGCACCGCCTGCAGTTGGTGTTTCTCGCGCTCGCTCAGCCATGTTGCATCGCCAATGCCATTGGGCAGGATGGCCAGGCAGAGCACGCCCAGTATCACAGTGGGAATGGCTTCGAGGAGGAACAGCCACTGCCAGTTATGCAGGCCGCCGACACCGTCGAAGCTGCCCATGATCCAGCCGGAAAGGGGGCCGCCGATCAGGCTCGACAACGGCAGGCCGATCATGAACAGGGCGATGATGCGGCTGCGTCGGTACGACGGGAACCATTGGCTCAGGTAGAACAGCACGCCCGGCAGAAACCCGGCTTCGGCGGCGCCCAGCAGAAACCGCAGAAGGTAGAAATGCCATTGGCTGGTGACGAACATGGTCAGCCCGGAGAGCACGCCCCAACTGATCATGATGCGCGCGATCCACAGGCGCGCGCCGACCTTCTGCAGCACCAGGTTGCTCGGCACCTCGAACAGGATGTAGCCGACGAAGAACAGGCCTGCGCCCAGTCCGTAGGCGGTTTCGCTCATGTGCAGGGTGTCGAGCATCTGCAGTTTGGCGAAGCCCACGTTGATGCGGTCGAGGTACGAGGCCAGGTAGCAGAAGCACAGGAACGGGATCAACCGCCAGACGATCTTGCGGTACGTTTCGGCGCTCGCGTGCTCGGGCAGGCCGGAGATGGATGACATGCAAGAACTCCTGAAGCATTGAGAAAGTCGGGATGTATCCCGTAGGAGCGGTCCATGGCCGCGAACGCCGCACTGCGGTCTGTCCGATACACCGCAGCGCCTGTTTCGCGGCCGATGACCGCTCCTACGGATGAACGCGGACCCCCGTAGGAGCGGTCCGTGGCCGCGAACGCCGAACTGCGGTCTGTCCGATACACCGCAGCGCCTGTTTCGCGGCCGATGACCGCTCCTACGGATGAATGCGGACCCTCGTAGGAGCGGTCCGTGGCCGCGAATGCCGCGCCGCGGTCTGTCCGATACACCGCAGCGCCTGTTTCGCGGTCGATGACCGCTCCTACGGATGAACGGGGACCCTGGTAGGGGCGGTCCATGCCGCGAACGCCGCACTGCTCGGTGCGTGGCGATGATAATCGTTGCGCTCGATGCATGCAGCACGGGTGCCAGCCTGGGGCGCAAATAATCGCGTAGACTGCCGGCGTCGGCGAGCAGGTTCGCGCCGCGTCGCTTTCATCCACACGCTCGATCCGGCCATACGCCGGACGGCATCGGTCCGGGCAAGGCGGAGCATCTTCTTCTATGGCGCAGGGCATTTTTTTCTTTGTAGTCGGCCCAAGCGGAGCGGGGAAGGACTCGCTCATCGAAGGTGCCCGCGCCCGACTGGGCGGCAGCGGTCGGTACCTGTTCGCCCGGCGCACCATCACCCGCCCAAGCGGCGCACCCGGCGAAGACCACACGGGAGTGACTGCCGAGCAGTTCCAGGCCAGCGTCGCGGCCGGCGAGTTCCTGCTCAGCTGGCATGCCCACGGCCTGAGCTATGGCTTGTCTGCCGATCTGCTGCAGGTGTTGGAGGCGGGTGGCCACGTCATCGCCAACGGTTCGCGCAGGATGATCCGCGAGGCCGCGGCGCGTGTGCCGCATCTGGTGGTGATCGAGGTCACTGCCGCGCCAGAGGTGCTTGCCGCGCGCATTCTGGGACGCGGGCGGGAGACCGCCGAGCAGGCCAGTGCGCGGGGGCTGCGTCAGGTGGACACACTGCCGGCGGACATCGAAACCCTGCGCGTCGACAACGACGGCACACTGGCCGCTGGCATCGAAGGTTTCATCGATGCCGTGCAGAGCGTCGCCCGACGTCACGCCGGGCTGCCGACCAGCCATCCACTGCTGGCGCGCAAGGTCCAGGGTCACGCGCTGGACGAAACGCAGTACGAATCGTTGTTGCGCGACATCATCGAGGGTCGCTATACGGACAGCGAGATCGGCGCCTTCCTGGTGAGTGCCAGCCAGCACCTGTCGGATGCCGAGGTGATGGCCTTGGCCAGGGTGCGCACGCGATTTTCACCGATCATGCGCTGGGACCGGCCCATGGTGGTCGACAAGCACTCGATGGGCGGCGTCCCCGGTAGCCGGATTACCCTGATCGTGGTGCCGATCGTTGCGGCGCATGGGCTGGCCATGCCCAAGACCTCGTCGCGGGCGATCACTTCGGCGGCCGGCACGGCCGACGCCATGGAAGTCCTCGCCGAAGTGGAACTGACGCCTGCGCAAGTGCGTCAGTGCGTGGCCGACACCGGCGCCTGCATTGCCTGGAACGGTCGCCTCAACCATTCACATCTCGATGAGGTGATGAATACCATCACACGCCCGCTGCGCATCGACTCCACACGTTGGGCCGTGGCCTCCATTCTGTCCAAGAAACTGACTGCCGGTTCGACCCATGTCATCGTCGATCTGCCGTTCGGCCCGCGTACCAAGCTTGCAAGCCGCGAGCAAGCGCAGGCACTGGGCGAGCTGTTCGAGCAGGTCGGTGCGTTGCTGGGCCTGACCGTGGTGGCGCTCGTCACCGATGGGTCGCGGCCGGTGGGGCGCGGTATCGGGCCGGCGCTCGAAGTGCGTGATGTACGCTGGGTGCTTGAAGGCGCTGTGCAGGCACCGGCCGACCTGCGCGAGAAAGCCCTGGTATTTGCCGCGCAGATTCTGGCCTGGGACCCGCAGGTCGGCAGCGTCGCCGCGGGTCGGCGACGCGCCGAGCAGCTGTTGGACGAAGGCTGCGCCCTTGCCGCGTTCGAGCGCATGATCGACGCCCAGGGGCGCAGGGTGCCGGTGATGCCCAGCGCGCTGACCTGCGCCGTCCGTGCACCCTGCGCAGGCCACGTGGCCCGGTTCGACGGCTGGCGCCTGGCGGAAATCGCACGGTGCGCCGGGGCGCCCCGGCACAAGGGCGCCGGCATCGACCTGAAGGTAGACAAGGGCACACAAGTGGCGCCGGGCGATGTGCTCTACGTTATCCATGGCGCGGGCGCTGACAGTCTGGAATGTGCGGCTCGGCTCGCCCATGCCTGCAGCGGAATCGAACTTGTGACCTCGTGCTGATCGCCGTTGCGGCGGTCGCGGCAGGCGGGCGGGTTACCGTTCGTCGGCGCAACCTCGACAAATGGAATTCGCAGGCTTTTCCGCTCTCCTAACCTGAGTGTGGGAGTCGCCATCGCGGCGGTTACTTTCCTCAATCAATTCAAGTACACAGAAGGATTTGGCAATGACTGATTCGCCGCGCATCGACGGCGCTTCCAAGGGAGCGAACCTGGTTCTGGTGGTGGAAGACGAAGCCGTGATTCGCGAATTCGTCTGCGAGCTGCTGACCGACGAGGGTTGGAAGACCGAGGGTGTCGAATCTGCGGATCATGCCCTCGCGTTTCTGAACCAGCATTCCAACGAAGTGGGTTTGTTGCTGACGGATATCCTGATGCCGGGCAGCATGAACGGCGCAGGCCTGGCCAACTATTCGGCACAGACCTGGCCCGAGATTCCGATCATGATCATGTCGGGGCACGAAACACCGGAAAGCTCCGGCGTGACCATTCCCGTCAGCTTCGTGCGCAAGCCTTGGACCCTGGGGCAGTTGCTCGACGGTGTCGAGAAAGCCCTGGCCACCGTGCCGCGCGCTGTCAGCTAGGGCAAGCGCCGCTGCCCTGCACCCACTGGCGAGCAGTCGTCGCGATCTGCTTCGCCAATTGATCGATCACGCGCTGGTGTGCCACCACCAGGCTGCTCAATTCCACTCCCGCCGTTTCGCGGATCTGACTCGCACAGGTCAAGCTACGGCGCGGCTGCGCACCCCCGCGCAGGCCCAGGCTCCACACCACGTCGACCAGTGCATATTGCCCCGGCAGCGAGTCGAAGCGCCGCACGTCGGTCTGCAACGACAGCACCGGGCGCTGTGGGTCCTTGGGTAACCCGGCCAGGTCTCGCGTGCCCAGCTGGCGTTCGAGGCGATCGGTCAGGGCATCGTGAAACTCATCGGCCAACGGCGCGCTCCAACGATCGTTTTCCAGAATGGCGAGGTTGCCCTGATTCTGCCGCACCACCAGTTGGGGCTGATCGACCTGCACCGGCATCCGCACGCCCAGCATCTCGAATTGGAACGACGGCGCGGCCAGGCGGGCCGGGGTGCTTGGTGCGGTGTCCTGCAACGTGTAGTAGTGGGTGACCGGCGAGCTGCAGGCACTCAGGCCCAGGCTTGCGGCCAGCATCAGGGTGCGTTTGATCATGGTTGAGCTTCCGGTTGGATTTCACGTGAAGTATTGCTCGGGCTGCGGAAGGCGTCCGGCTCGCCCTGCTTGGTGCGGCCACGGATCAGCGCTTCCGGGTTGCGGCTGAGGAAGTCGGTCAGTACGCGCACCGAGCGCGCGGTGCGCTGAACTTCGTCCATGGCCTGGCTCAGCTGCTGGCGCTCCGGCGAGTCGTCGGCAAACGTCGAATTCGCCGCGGCGAGCGTCTTTTGCGTCTGTTGCAGGGTGCCGCGCATCTGCGGCAGCACCTCGGCATTGACCTGACGCAGGGTCTTCTGCATCTCGCTCAGGCTGCCATTGAGGTTGGTGGCGATCTCGTCGAGTGGCAGCTTGCTGATCTTGTCGACCACACCCTGCAGTTGTTCCTGAACCTTGTCCAGGCTGCCCGGCACCGTAGGGATGCGCAGCGGGCGAGCGGCCATGTCGAAGGCCACTGGCGTGGCATTGGGTATGAAGCTCAGCGAGATATACAACTGGCCGGTGATCAGGTTGGCGCTGCGAGCCTGGGCGCGCAGGCCCTGCTTGACGAAGGCTGACATCAGCTGGGCCGAACGTTCGTCGTCCTCGGTGCCCATCTGCTTGAGCAGCTTTTCGTGCGCCTTGCCCAGGCGATCCGGGTAGATCACCGCGCCGACCACGCTGGGAAAACTCTTGGTCTTGGCATCGTAGTCCAGGTTGACCGAGACCACGCGGCCGATGTTGACGCCCATGAACTCCACCGGCGCATTGACCGTGAGGCCGCGCAGCGACTGGTTGAAGTTCATGCTGATGTAACGTGGATCACCGTCGGGCGGTGCCAGTGCGGTTTCCTGATCCCCGAACAGGTCGAAGCGCGAGCGTTCGGTGGCCGGCGTCGCGTTGGGGCTGTACTTGGGCTCGACGAAAGCGACACCGCCGGCAAGGATGGTCGACAGCGATTCGGTGTTCACCTTCAGGCCGCTGGCACCCACGGTCAGGTCGATGCCGCTGGCGTTCCAGAAGCGCGTGTCGGTGGTAACGAATTTGTCGTTGGGCGCATGCACGAAGATCTCCACGTCGACACCCTTGCCGTCCTCGGCCAGTTGGTACGACACCACCTGGCCGACTTCGATGCGGCGATAGTAGACCGGCGAGCCGATGTCCAGCGAACCCAGGTCTTCGGTGTGCAGGGTGAACCGCTTGCCTTGCTCGCCATAGGTGATCGGCGGTGGTGTTTCCTTGCCGACGAACTGCTTCTTGCGCTCCTCGGCGCTACCCGCGTCGGCGCCGATGAAGGCACCGGAAAGCAGGGTGTCGACGCCGGAAATGCCATTGGCACCGATGCGCGGGCGCACCACCCAGAACACCGAATCTTCGGCGGTGAAGCCTTCGGCGGACTTGTTCAGGTCAACCTTGGCCACCACATGGCTGCGATCGTCGCTGAGCGCGATGGCGGTCACCTGGCCGATCACCACGTTCTTGTATTTGACCTGGGTCTTGTTGGCTTCCAGGCCCATGGCGGTCTGGAAGCTGATCTCGATCTGCGGCCCGGCATTGAGGCCGTTGCTGATCAGCATCGAGGCGCCCACCACGGCGGCGATGATCGGCACGATCCACACCAGCGAGACATTGAAACGACGCGTCTTGACCGCCGGCGCAGCGGCAGGGGACGGGGGGGTGGAACCTGGACGATCAGACATCTTCAACCTCTACATCCCAGATGAGCCGGGGATCGAAACTCATGGCGGCAAGCATGGTGAGTACCACCACCAGACCGAAAAACACGATACCCAGCAACGGGTCGATGGAACTCAGCGAACGGAACTGCACCAGCGCGGCCACCAGCGCCACCACCAGCACGTCGAGCATCGACCAATAGCCGATCAACTCGATGAAGCGATACAGCCGGGCCCGCTCGCGCATGGCCCAGTGGCTCTTGCGCTGACAGGTTATCAGCAGCGTGCCCAGGATCATGAACTTCATGCAGGGCACCACCACGCTGGCGAAGAAGATCAGCACGGCGATGTCCCACGAGCCGCCGTGCCAGAACTCGATGACACCACTCATGATGGTGTTTTCGCTGGCATTGCCGAACATGTTGGTGCGCATCACCGGCAGCAGGTTGGCGGGGATGTACAGGATCAGGGCCGCGATCAGCAGCGCCCAGGTACGGGCAATGCTGTCGGGCTTGCGTGCGTGGACTGTGGAGTGGCAGCGCGGGCAGTGATGTTCACCTGTCTGGCAGATATGCCCACAGGTGTGGCACAGCACCAGGCCGACTTGTCGGGCGTAGACCGGCTCGCTCATCGCAGCTGTCCTTCCAGGTCATCCCAGAGCCGGCGGATGCCCTTGCCCGAAATCAGGATCAGCAGCACCGTGACCATGCCCAGCGCCCACAGGCCGACGCCAGGATGCACGTCGAGCATGCCGGCCAGCTTGATGATGGCGACCAGAATGCCCAACAGGCAGACTTCGAGCATGCTCCATGGGCGCAGGTGTTCCAGGGCTCGCATGCAGGTGCGAAAGCCGGGCGCGGCGCGTCCTGCAGTGGCGAACCCGAGCAACCAGCACAGCAGGCAGATCTGCAACAGCGGGGCGAGGATGATGGTCAGCCCGGTGACGGCGGCCATGGGCGTGATGCGCCCTTGGGCCAACGCCTCGACCGAAGCGAGCAGGGTGGCCTGGTTGCTCAGGCCTTCCATGCTGATACTGATCACCGGGAAGGCATTGGCCAGCAGGAACAGCATGGCTGCAGTCAAGGCGAGGGCGAACAGCGCCTGGATGCTCAGGCGATGGCCGCGTTCGAGCACCGCGCCACAGCGCGTGCATTCGGCTTTTTGACCATGGGCCAGCGTCACCGATTCGAACAGCGAATCACAATGTTCACAGATGATGCGGCGCGAAGACGTATTCATTCGACAATGGGCATGGGTGAAGGCCTGCGGACAAGGGCGCGCATTTCCCCAGATTCGACGCGACATGTCTAGTCCAGTGGCGCGGTGCCATGAGTATCTGAGTCATGATAGTGGTGTGCGTTCCGTCTGGCGATAGCCATGCGCGGCGGACCAGGGGCGAGCCGTGTTTTTCTCGCCTGCGCGTTGTCAGCACCAAATGGCATGACATCTGGAAATATCCTCGCTTGTGACGAGTATTCGCCCGCCTCGATACTTTCGGCACATCCGTCGTCGAGCATTGTCATGGCCCTGGACTACCGTTTCACCCCAGCCTTCGAAAACCCCACAGGCTCGGCCATACGCGAGCTGTTCAAGTACCTGTCGCTGCCGGGCATGATTTCCTTCGCCGGCGGCTATCCGGCCTCGACGTTCTTCGACCAGTCCGGCCTGCGTGACGCCGCAGAGCAGGCCATGCGCGAAACGCCCCTGGACTGCCTGCAATACGCCGCCACCGAAGGCCTGCCCGCTCTGCTCGAACAGCTGGCGGAGCTGATGCAGCGCCGCGGCGCCGCGGTGAAGACCGACGACATGGTGGTGACGACCGGCTCGCAGCAAGGCTTCGACTTGTTGCTCAAGGTGCTGCTGGTACCCGGCGCCACGGTGCTGGTGGAATGCCCGACCTATCCAGCAGCGCTGCAGGCGTTGCGCCTGGCCGGGGCGCAGGTGCTCAGCGCGGCGACCGATGCCGACGGCTTGGACACCGACGCGTTGGCGCAACAACTCGCCCAGCGTACGCCCGGCGATGTGGCCATGCTGTATTGCGTACCGACCTTCGCCAACCCTACCGGGGCCTGCCTGCCGTTGGCGCGACGCCTGGCACTATTGAAGTTGGCGGTCGCGCACGATTTTCTGCTGGTCGAAGACGATCCCTACGGTGCGTTGCGTTTCGCCGGTGAGGACGTGCCGTCGCTGCTGGCACTGAGTCGCCAGGTCGAGGGCGCCGAGGGCCGGGTGATCCATCTGTCCAGTCTGTCCAAGGTGCTGGCGCCAGGGCTGCGGGTAGGCTGGATGGTGGCACCTGCGGCGATCCGCCAGCGCTGCCTGGTGGCCAAGCAGACCGTGGACCTGTGCACCTCGCCCTGGGCGCAGCGCATCGCGGCCAACTACCTTGCGGCGGGGGCATTGGAGCGGGCTTTGCCGGCCCTGGCCGAGGGCTACCGGAAGAAATGCGAGCGGATGCTGGCAGGGCTGCAGCCGATGGCCGAATACCTGGAGGTCAGCCCGCCTGCTGGGGGAATGTTCGTCTGGGGCCGCTGCCGTCACGGGCTGGACGCCAAGGCGCTGCTGCCGCGCGCGATCGAGCAGAAGGTGCTGTTCGTGCCGGGCAGCGCGTTCTATGCCCACGACCCCGACCCAAGCAGCATTCGCCTGTCGTTCGCCGCGCCGGGGCTTGCCGATATCGACGAAGGCCTCAAGCGCCTGCGCCGCGCTTTCCTGTAGCAGCGGCGCAAGCCGCGTCACCGGCGCTGTGGCCTATCTGAAACAGCACGTAGACGCCGGACGCGGCTCGCGCCGCTGCTACAGAGGTGCCGAGCCATGCGTGGCAAGAATTACCGTAAGGGATCCAGGGACAATGAATCGCGCTCTTCGAAGAAGAACTCGTCGCAGTTATTGCCAGGGCCTTTACGGTCCACCACCAGGAAGTCATCGTCATCGGCCAAGGCCAATATCGGATGGTGCCAGACGCCCTGATGGTAGTTGATGCCCTGATGCCCATCGCTACGAAAAGCTCGCACTGCTTCACTGTGCGGCACCTCACCGGCCGGGGCCACCACGATGAGGAACGCCTTGCCCTGCAACGGGATGAACGCCTGGCTGCCCAGCGGGTGGCGTTCCAGCATGCGCACGGTCAGCGGCATCGGCAGGGCCTGGGCGCGAAAGATGCTGATCACGGCCTGATCCTGCGCAGTGCCAAGCTGCACGTCGGCCAGGCGATCGAAGCGTTGCGTGGAGCCGTTGTTGATCAGGAAGTGCGCGCTGCCCTGGGTTTCGATGACGTCGCCGAAAGGGGCGAATGCGGCTTTGCTCAGGGGTTCGATGGTCAATGTACGCATGAAGGGCCTCGTCGTTGATTAACGCTGCCTGGGTGGTCGATCCACCTGGGCAGCCGAGCGGATGCCGAGCCGGCTACCTGGCCAGGGTACCCAGTACGCGCAGGCGGCTCACGCCCCCGTCGGGGAACACGTTCAGGCGGATATGGGTGATCGGCCCCAGCGCCTTGATCTGTTCGGCGAAGCTGTGTTCCTGGTGCATCTGCAGTTTCTGGCTGGGCAGCAGCTCGCGCCAGAACAGGCTCTGGGTCTCGATCTGGCTGTCGGTGCCACCTTTGACGAATGCGCCCTGGATCGAGCAGCTGTCGGGGTAGTTGCCTTTGAAGTGCAAGGTGTCGACCACCACCTGCGTCACCACCCCGGCGTGACCCAGGGCCACGATGACCCAGTCATTGCCCGGCGTGCGTCGGCGTGCGGTTTCCCAGCCGTCACCCATGTTGACCCCGCGGCCGGGATTGAGCAGGTTGCTCATGCTGCCGTAGTGCTCGTCCGAACAGGCCAGCGCGCGTCCACCGTTGAGCGCGCTGGCAAGGTCCAATGGCTCTTCGTCGCTGACGCTCGACCAACTGCGAAAAGGGATGCCGTATACGCGCAGGCGCGCGACGCCGCCGTCCGGGTAGATGTTGAAGCGCAGATGGCTGAACGCGCTGTCGTTGTCGATGCTGTGGTAGTGATGGCTGTTGCCCTGCAGTTCCACCGCGCCAAGGATCTCGACCCACTGCGTCTGGTCATCGGGCTCGCCTTCGCTGATGAAGCACGCTTCCAGTGACGCCGAGGGAGGGAAGTTGCCGGTGAAGAACGAGGTGTCGATGTCCACACCCTTGATCGAGCCCGGCGCGCCCAGGCGGATCACCGCCGTGTCATGGCCTTCGAAGCGCTTGCGCCGCGATTCCCAGCCATCCATCCACTTGCCGTTGTCGTCGAACACGCCTTCCTTCCACACCGCCGGGGTGGGCTGGAACAGCCGGTTGACGTCGGCGAACCAATCATCGGTCACCGAAATGGCGCGGGTACCGAGGCGGGCATCCGCCAGGTTGACGTATTTCTGGAACGGTGCGGCGTAGGCTTTCATGAATGCGGGTCTGCCTTGAACGGTGGTGAGAGGAAAATCGCGGCGGGCGCGATGGCATGGCTGCAGCGGTTACAACGCTTGCAGACGAAACAGGGCGATCTTGTCGATTTCGCGCAATGCACAGCTGAATTCGTCTTCGGGAGAGTGGCCGATACGCGTCTCGAACGCCGCCAGGATCTGCTGCCGGTCGCTGCCCTTGACCGCCATGATGAACGGGAAGCCGAAGCGGGCACGATATGCATCGTTGAGCTCGGTGAAGCGCTGAAACTCCTCGGGGGTACATTGGCTGATGCCGGCACCGGCCTGCTCCTGGGTGCTGGCGGCGGTGAGCTGGCCCTGCACCGCAGCCTTGCCGGCCAGATCGGGGTGCGCATTGATCAATGCCATCAACCTGGCACGGTCGGCGTCGGCCACCACCTGGCTCATGCAGGCATGCACTGCCTCGATGTCGTTGCGGCGGTCCACCGGCAGGCGCTCGAAAGCCTGCTCGGCGATCCAGGGCGAGTGCTCGTAGATATCCCCGAACGCGGAGATGAAACCGGCGCGGCTTAGCCGTGAGGGTTGCAGGGTACGGAAGTGACTCATGGGCGAAGGCTGCCTGGGTAGGGGTGAACGGTCTGCCAGTGCCGGGCGATGTCCACGCGCCGTGCGCACCACACCTGCTCATGGCTTTGGACATAGTCAATGAAGCGCTTGAGCGATGCGAGGCGTCCGGGGCGGCCGATCAGGCGGCAGTGCAGGCCTACCGAGAGCATCTTCGGCGCGTCCGCGCCTTCGGCATACAGCACGTCGAAGGCGTCCTTGAGGTACTCGAAGAAGTCGTCGCCCTTGTTGAAACCCTGCACCTGGGTGAAACGCATGTCGTTGGTGTCCAGCGTGTAGGGGATCACCAGATGCCCATGGCGCGCATCGCTGCCCGGTTGCCAGTAGGGCAGGTCGTCGTCGTAGGCGTCGCTGTCGTAGAGAAAACCGCCTTCTTCCATGACCAGGCGCCGGGTATTGGGGCCGGTGCGACCGGTATACCAGCCCAGCGGTCGCTGGCCAGTGATATCGGTGAGGATGCGAATGGCTTCGCGCAGGTGCTCGCGCTCCTGCGCTTCATCGATGTTCTGGTAGTCGATCCAGCGATAGCCGTGGCTGCAGATTTCATGGCCATCGGCAACCATGGCCCGGATGGCCTCGGGGTGGCGCTGCGCCGCCATGGCCACGGCAAAGACCGTCAAGGGAATGCCGGCGTTGCGAAACAGCTTGAGCACGCGCCACACGCCGGCGCGGCTGCCGTACTCATAGAGCGATTCCATGCTCATGTTGCGCTGGCCCTGCAACGGCTGAGCCGCGACCATTTCCGACAGGAACGCCTCGGACTCGCTGTCGCCATGCAGCACGTTGCGTTCGCCGCCTTCTTCGTAGTTGAGCACGAACGACACTGCAAGGCGGGCGTGGCCCGGCCACTGCGGATGAGGGGGCGTGTCACCGTAGCCGATCAGGTCGCGGGGGTAGTCGGGGCTCACCGCAGGCTTCCTTCTGTGCGTGGCAGAACGGGCTCGACGACGCACCCGGGAAGGGCCCGCTTCGCGCTTGAATGGATTGTATACATCGGCATGGGCAATTTGTAAGCTCGCGTAACTGGCGGATAGATGGCTTCATCCTTGCAGAAGCACTTGCCCAGAGTCTTGCAAAAAACCTGCCCGGTCGGTCAGCAATAAGGATCTTCCGGCATTTTTGGTTCGGCTCCTTTGCAACGTGCCACGCGCCATGCCCCGTTTCGGCGCGAATAGTCCGTTCCCGCTCTACCACGGTGCGCGCTGAACGCACCCCTTCATCAGGTGAACATCGACCATGGGACGCTTGACCACACATGTATTGGACACCGCACATGGGTGCCCTGGTAACGCCATCCAAGTGCGCCTGTACCGGGTCGAGGGCGAGCAGCTGCAGCTGCTGGCAACGGCCGTGACCAATGCCGACGGGCGTTGCGACGTGCCGTTGCTCGAAGGCGAGCACTACCGTTCGGGCGTCTATCAGCTGCATTTTGCCGGAGGCGACTACTACCGTGCCCGTGGCACGCTCATGGCTGCGCCGGCTTTTCTCGACGAGATCGTGCTGCGCTTCGGCATCGACGCCACCCAGGCGCACTACCATGTGCCCCTGCTGCTTTCACCCTACAGCTACTCCACCTACCGCGGCAGCTGAGCGGCGTTGCTGCCGGGTGAGGGTGTGCTCAATCGAGCCCGAGCTTCTTGCGCATCGCAACGGTGATGCTCTGGCGGGTGGTGAAAAAATCCGCCCACGGATCGTCATCCATTTCTGCCAGGCGTTCGAGCACGCTGTCGATGTTCCAATGGTCGCCACCCTTGATATGTGCCACTTCGTCACGGGTGACCGGAACCGAAACCGGCAAGCCGTCACGCGCCCGTGCGGCGTAGGCGCAGGCCGTGGTCGCGCCGAGGCCATTGCGCAGGTAGTCGATGAAGATCTTTCCGACACGATTTTTCGGGCCGGACACGGCGCTGAAGCGCTCCGGCATCAGCCTGGCCATGTGCTCGACCACGGCGCGGCTGAACGCCTTGACCTCGTCCCAACCCAGCTTGCGGGTGATCGGCACCACCACGTGCATGCCTTTGCCGCCGCTGGTCTTGAGAAACGATGCGAGGCCCAGTTCGTCGAGCAGGGTCTGGGTCAATTGGGTGGCTTCGACCATGCTTTTCCAGGGCAGGGCTGGATCGGGGTCCAGGTCGAGCACGAACCGGTCCGGATGGTCGAAATCCTTGGTGGTCGCGTTCCAGGTGTGCAGCTCCAGCGTGCCCATCTGCACCGCGCCGAGCAGTGCCTGGCCGTCGTTGATGACCATGGCGGCCTGGCCTGCCTCTTTCTTGTCGAAGGTGACGATGTGCGGGATCGCCAGATGGCCTGCGTGCTTCTGGAAGAACAGTTCGCCGCCCACCCCGTCGGGCGCTCGTACCAGCGCCACCGGACGCTGCTTGAGGTGCGGCAGCAACCAGGGTGAAATGCGTCCGTAGTATTCTGCCAGTTGCATCTTGGTAGTACCGCTGGCGGCATCGATCACCCGTTCCGGGTGGGTGATGCGCACCTGACCGACCAGGTCTGCGTCGTCTGCCTGGGTAGCCGCCTTGCGAGGTGTCTTTTTCGGCTTCACGAGTCGAGGGGGGTCGCTGGCTTTCGCAGCCGGCTTGTCCGCAGTGATTTTCCTGGCGGGCTTGTCGGTGCGCAAACCATGGAAAACCGCATGGCGAACGGCACCGTCACGGGTCATTTCGGCATACGCCACTTCCGCCAGAAGCGTTGGCTGCAACCAGTGCACGCCACGTGCGTCGGCGCCCTTGGGCGGGTTGCCGAGCGCCGGCTCGTCGGTTTCCAGCGACTGCAGCTGCGCGTGCAGGCTTCGCAGCGTGGCTTCACTGAAGCCGGTGCCGACCTTGCCGGCAAAGCGCAACTCGCCGCTGTCGGCGTCATGCAGGCCCAGCAGCAAGGCGCCGAATGCGCTGCGGCTGCCCTTGGGCTCGGTGTAGCCGACGATAACGAACTCCTGGCGCCGCTTGCACTTGAGCTTGATCCAGTCACTGCTGCGCCGCGAGACATAAGGGCTGCCGACACGCTTGCCGATCAGCCCCTCCATGTTCATCTGGCACGCGCTGGCGAGCAGGGATTCGGCCGAGTCGGCAAAGTCGTCGGAGAATTTCAGGGCATCGTCCTCGTTGGCTTCCAGTACCTTCGCCAAGGCACTGCGGCGCTGCTCGACAGGCACTTCGCGCAGGTCCATGCCGTTGAGGTAAGGCATGTCGAACAGGTAGAAGACGATGTCGCCGCTGTGTTGCTCTTCGAAGGCATTCTGCAGAGCCTGGAAATCCGGCACGCCTTGTTCGTTGGTCACGACCACTTCACCGTCCAGCCAGGCCGACTGCAAGCCCAGGGCCGCAAGTGCCTTGGCCTGGCGCGGCATCCTGGCGGTCCAGTCGTGGCCGTTGCGCGTGAACAGGCGGACCTCGGCGTCTTCGATGCGCGCAACGATACGGTAACCGTCGAACTTGATCTCGTAGCGCCAGTCACCGTCCGGGGCGGTGTCCACCAAGGTCGCCAGCTCAGGCTTGAGGCTGGCCGGCAACGCAGCGGCGCGTGCGCCTTGCAGCTGCACACCTTTGCCAGTGGCCCGGGGTTTGGCTGCCGGCTTGGCCACGGATTTGTCGGACGTCTTGGTCGATACTTTGCTTTTGCGCTTGCGCGGGACGAGGGTGCGCTCGCTGAGGACGCTGTCGGGCTGGGCCTCCAGCACATCGTATTCGGCCAAGGGACGCGCGGCCTGGTCCTTGGACTTTATCAGGAACCACTGCTCACGCTTGCCAGGCATATGGGTTTTGACCAGGTTCCACGCGCCAGCCAGTTTCTCGCCCTGCAGCACGAACTTGAGCTTGCCCTTTTCATAGCCCTGGCGAGGGTCGCCCTCGGGGATCCAGGTGCCGCGGTCCCAGACGATCACGTCGCCGGCGCCGTAGTGCCCCTCGGGAATGTTGCCTTCGAAGCTGGCGTAATCCAGCGGGTGGTCTTCGACATGAACGGCCAGGCGTCGAGCCTTCGGGTCCAGCGACGGACCCTTGGGCACCGCCCAGCTTTTCAGGGTGCCATCGAGTTCCAGGCGAAAGTCATAGTGCAAGTGACTGGCGTCGTGCTTCTGGATGCAGAACTGCAGGGCCTGAGCGGCCTTGCCGCGCTTGCCGCTGCGTGCGCCGCCCGAAGGCTCCGGGGTGGCATCGAAGTCACGCTTGCGGTTGTACTCCTCCAATGCCTTGCTCATGGCGTTCCTCACTCATGATGCGCTGCAGCAGGATCAGCGCAGACAGAACAGCGCCACCTGCGGCGACTCACCGACCCATTGGTCGCTGACCTCCCAGCCGGCCGCGGCGGCCAGTTCGGTAAAGGATTGCACGGTGAACTTGTGCGAGTTCTCGGTGTGCAGCCGTTCCCCTGCCTTGAAGGCGAACGTGCGTCCCGCCACACGAACCTGTTGCGCCTTGCGGCTGACCAGGTGCATTTCGATCCGTTCGTAGTCGGGGTTCCATACCGCCAAATGGTCGAAGGCCTGTTCGTCGAAGTCGGCGTCGAGCTCGCGATTCATGCGCGTCAGCAGGTTTTTGTTGAAGCGTGCCGTAACCCCCGCAGCGTCATCGTAGGCAGCCTCCAGGGTGGCGATGTCCTTGACCATGTCGACCCCGATGATGAACCGCGCGTCGGGCCCCAGCAGCTCGCGGGCCGAACGCAGAAAACGCACGGCCTGCGGGCGGGTGAAGTTGCCCAGCGTCGAACCCGGGAAGAAGCCCACGCGCGGGTGGCCACGGGTTTCCTCCGGCAGGTGCAGGGCACGGGTGAAATCATCGACCAGCGGGGCGATGCGCAGGGCAGGGTAGCGCTGGCGCAGCTGGGCGCCGGCCCGTTCCAGCGCGTTGCTGCAGATATCGATCGGTACGTACAGGCCGATCTGCGGCACGGCATCCAGCAACAGACGTACCTTGTCGCAGGCACCGGCGCCGAATTCGACCAGCGCTGCATCTTCGGCGATCAGCGCAGCAAGCTGCGGCGCGATTTCGGTCAGCAGGGCAGTTTCCGCACGCGTTGGATAGTACTCGGGCAAGGTGCAGATGGCTTCGAACAGCTGCGAGCCTTGGGTATCGTAGAAATACTTGGGTGAAATAGACTTCTGTGGGGCTGACAGCCCGGTCACTGCATCGCGAGCGAACTCGTCGCTGCCATCGTTGCGGGCGCTGTACGGTGTCACGTCGCGCGCCAGGCGCAGGCTCGAGAACATCCAGCGGCAGGCCGGGCCGAAAAAGTTGCGATAGGTGGGGCGACTGTGGCCGACCGGGGTAATGCTGGCGCCGCCGCGCAGCACCATCTGGTTGATCATGAACTTGCCGTTGTATTCACCCACGGCGCTGACTGCCGGCTGAAAACCGGGGTAGGCGCTGTAGGCGCTCTGCGTCCATTGCCAGGCCACATCGTCGAGCTGCTGCAGTTGCCCGGTGCCGGCGGCAATTTCCCATTCCGCTTCGGTGGGCAGGCGTGCGTCGGCCCATTGGGCGAAGGCTGCCGCCTCGTAATAGCTGATGTGCACCACAGGGGCGTCGAGCTGCAGGGGTTGCAGTCCGCGCAGGCTCATCTCTTGCCAGTTGCCGGCGTTGTCCTGCTGCCAGTAGAACGGCGCATGCCAGCCTTCGCCCTGGACCGTCGCCCAGCCGTCTGCCAGCCACAGCCCCGCCTGGGTATAGCCACCGGCTTCGACGAATTCCAGCCACTCGCCGTTGGTGACCAGGCGATCGGCGATTTCGAATGCCTGGGCGAATACCTTGTGCCGCGGGCCTTCGTTGTCGAAGGCGAAGCCATCGCCCGCGTGACCGATCTCCACCAATCCGCCGGCATGCCCGACGAACCGGCCACGCTGGCCGGTTGCGTCGACGGGCCATGCCGGGTCGTAGGCAGGTTTGAGCGCCGACAGGCTGAACAAGTGCAGGATGTCCATCAGCAACAGCTCTTGATGCTGTTGCTCGTGGGACAGGCCCAGTTCGATCAGTGCGTAAATTTCCGGCGCAAGGTCGCCGCTCAACAGGTCTTGCATGTGCTGGTCGACATGGGCGCGGTAGGCGCGTACCCGGTCGAGCCCCGGACGGGTCATCAGGCCACGTTGTGGACGCGGCTGGCGCGGTCCGACGGCTTCGTAGTAGGAGTTGAAGAGGTAGCAGAAATCGGGATCGAAGGGCGTGTAGTGCGGCAGTTGCTCGGCCAGCAGAAACGTTTCGAAAAACCAGGTGGTATGCGCCAGGTGCCATTTGGCCGGACTCGCGTCGGGCATCGATTGTGCGCCCATGTCTTCGGCGCTGAGCGGGCTGGCCAGGTGTTCGCTGTGGCGACGCACCTGGTTGAAGCGTTGCAGCAGGTCGTGCAGGGGGATGACGGGCACGGCGTGCTGGGAAAGACTATTCATCAAGAGGCTGCTCCGACGGCTCCGTCGATGGCGACGATGGGAAACGGGCGCGGGAGCGTTTTTCTATCGCTTTCCGCACGAGCGCCGTTGAGCTTCAACGACGGGCTAAAGGGTGTGACTGTGCAACCCCCGGCAGGTTCGCCCGCTTATCGAAAACCCTTGGCCTGACGCATTGCGGCGCCTGCCGACGCGGCTTGCGCCGCTGCTACAGATGCTCGGACCGGCTCTGTGCGGCGCCTGTCGACGCGGCTCGCGCCGCTGCTACAGATGCTCGGACCGGCTCTGTGCGGCGCCTGTCGACGCGGCTCGCGCCGCTGCTACAGGTGCTCGGACCGGCTCTGTGCGGCGCCTGCCGACGCGGCTCGCGCCGCTGCTACAGGTGCTCGGACCGGCTCTGTGCGGCGCCTGTCGACGCGGCTCGCGCCGCTGCTACAGATGCTCGGACCGGCTCTGTGCGGCGCCTGCCGACGCGGCTCGCGCCGCTGCTACAGATGCTCGGGCCGGCTCTGTGCGGTGTTCCCGGATGCAGCTTGCGATCTCTGTAGCAGCGGCGCGAGCCGCGTCCGGGGGCACTGCGGTTGTTCAGGCCGGAAGGCTGTTCCACAATGCATTGTCAACCAAGGAGTGACGATGAACGCTTTCGAAGACATGCGGCTGTTCGTTCAGGTGCTGGAATCACGCAGCTTCACCGCCGCTGCCGAGCAGTTGGGGATTTCCAAGCAGTACATCAGTCGGCGCTTGATGCAGCTGGAAAACCGTCTCGGCGCGCGCTTGCTCAATCGCTCCACCCGACGCCTCGACGTGACCGCCCTGGGCCAGAGCTACTACGACTCGGCCGTGCGCCTGCTGGCAGAAGTGGAACAGGTCGAGCAGGGCATAGCCGGGCAGGCTGCCGAACCCCGTGGCGTCTTGCGCGTGAGTGCGCCGCTGTCGTTTGCAATGGCACAACTCAGCGCCCTGATGCCGCGATTTCTCCAGCGCTATCCCCAGGTGCAGGTCGAAATGGACCTCAGCGACCGCCCGGTCGACCTGCTCGGCGAGGGCTACGACCTCGTCCTGCGCATCGGCATGCTGGAAGACTCATCGCTGATCGCTCGGCGCATTGCCTCCATCGCACGCGTCTACTGTGCCAGCCCCGGCTACCTTGCTGAACGCGGCATCCCGGCCACCCCGCAAGAGCTGGCGGCCCACGACTGCTTGCCTTACGGTCACGCGCGGCAAGTACAGTGGCGTTTCCAGGTGGACGGCAAACCGTTGGTAATCGGCGTGGGCGGGCGTCTGCGTGCCAACAACGGCGAACTGCTCTGCGAGGCTGCCGTGGCCGGCATGGGGATCGCCTACCTGCCTCGGTTCATCGTCCAGCAGGCAATCACATCGGGACAGTTGCAGACCGTACTTGATGACTTCGTCACCGAGCCGCTAGCGTTGTCGGCGGTGTATCCGCAGCATCGACAGACATCGCGGCCGGTGCAGGTGTTGATCGAGTTCCTGCGCGAGCATCTGGGCAATCTCTGAGGCCCGCGTTGCACCTGTGCGCAGAATCAGACGTGGCTCAACGCGATACCGAATGAAACGACGATCATGCAGCACAGAGTCAGGTTGATATTCATCGGGACGAAATCCTTGGCGTGGTGAGGGGACCTATATTGCTGATCCCGCGCCCTGAAGAAAAATTCCGTTTTTCGATAGCCATCATCGACTTCCGTGATGCCGGTAACGGTTCAGCGCGTGCGCCGCGGCCGCGACACCACCGACTCGATGTTCTTGCGGCCGATCAACCGGGTCTGCGGCGCAGATTCCTCGGCCAGCCACTTGTACATCACCAGGCAATCCACCAGCCCCTGTTGCGCATGCCGATAAGCCCGCGGCAGGCGCCCCACGGTTTCGAACCCCAGCTTGTGCCACAGGGCCACTGCCACTTCGTTACTGGCTACCACCGAGTTGAACTGCATGGCCAGGAAACCACTGTCGCGTGCCACCTGCTGCGAGTGCTCGCACATCATTCGCGCCACACCACGGCCACGCGCCGCCTCGGTGACCATGTAGCCGCAGTTGCACACATGATTGCCAGGGCCTGCGGCATTGGCCTTGAGGTAGTAGCTGCCCAACAGCTGGCCTTGTTCATCCTCGGCAACGAAGGTATGCAGGGGCAGTTGCAGCCAGGTGTGCTCGGCGGCCTCGCGGGTCATGGCCGGATCGTAGGCGTAGGTCTGCTGGCCCTGGACCACCGCATTGAAGGTGGGCCAGAAACGTTCGAAATCGGAGGGGGTCATGGGGCGGATGGTGATCATGGGGCGCTCGCTGCGGATCGGGATCGGCCCACCGGAGGCAGTTGCCAGGCAGACATGCCCGACAGCGGCCCCCGAGGTGCCTGGATGGCGCCTATCCTACCATCGGCCGTCGTCGTTTTTCCCGCGCGACGGCGGCCGTTCCCGGGCTACCGGCGTGCCAGCGTGTCCGGCTGCCAGCCACCGCCCAGTGCCTTGTAGATCGCCACGATGCCGCGATACAGCTCGGTTTCGCCCTGGGCCTGGGCGTCTTCGGCGCTCAAGCGCTCGCGCTCGGCATCGAGCAGCACCAGGTAATCGGCCGTGCCTTCGCGGTACTGGATCGACGCCAGCGCCGCCGCGGCGCGGCTGGAATCGCTCTGGCGCATCAAGGCCTGCAGACGCTGCTGGCGCTTGCCGTAGTCACTGAAGGCGTTTTCCGATTCCTCCAGCGCCAGCAACACATCCTGCTCGTAGCTGGCCAGCGCGCCCTCTGCATCGGCGTTGGCTGCGCGAATCTGCGCGCGCACGCTGCCCAGGTCGAAAGCCGCCCAGGTGATGCTCGGCCCCAGGCCCCAGGCGTTGGCTGCCGACGAACCGATCTGCGAACCACGCGCTGCGGTGAACCCGAGGAAACCAGTGAGGGTGACCCGTGGGAACAGATCGGCGGTGGCCACGCCGATCTGTGCGGTGGCGGCTGCCAGTCGGCGTTCGGCACTGCGAATGTCCGGACGACGGCGCAGCAACTGGGTCGGATCACCGATCGGCAGCGCCTTGGCAATGGCCGGCAGCTGCGCCGGGCTCAGATCGACGCTGAGTTGATCGGGGCGCTGGCCGAGCAGGGTGGCGATGCGGTTGCGTGCCCGCACCTGCTCGGCCTGCAGCTGCGGCACGGTCGCTTCGACCGCGGCCAGGCGTGCATCGGCACGCACCACGTCCAGTTGATTGCCGACGCCGGCTTCCTCCAGGCTGCGGGTGATGCCGCGCGAATCCTGCTGGTTCTTCAGGTTGGCCAGGGCGATCTTCTCGCGCAATTGCGCGCCACGCAGTTGTCCGTAGGCATCCACCAGTTCCGCGATCAACGTGACCTGCAACTGCTGCAGGTTGGCCGCGGCTTCACCCTGCTGGGCGTCACTGACTTCCAACTGACGCTGGATGCGCCCGAACAAATCGACTTCCCAGGCCATGTCCAGGCCCAGGTCGTAGCGCTCGGTATTGACCCGGTCGTTGGTCTGGCCAGGTATCTGGCTCTTGCCGATCTCGCTGCTGGCGCGGCTGGTCACCACCGGGAAGCGATCGTTGGCCACGTCGTCGCGGATCGCCCGAGATGCCTTGAGGCGGGCGAAGGCCACGCGCAGCTCGCGGTTGCCCTGCAACGATTCGTTGACCAACCGATTGAGCGTCGGGTCGTCGAATTGCTGCCACCACACCGCATCGAACTGCTCGGCGCGGTAGTAACGAGCATCTTGCGCAGCCGCCACGGTCGCATCCAACGCCTGCGGCGCGCGGTAGTCAGGGCCCACCGCGCACGCGGCCAGGGCCATCACCAGCAGGCTGGGCAGAAGGGGTTTCAAGCGGTTCATGGTTGTACCTCAAGCTTGAGCGCGCGGTCCGCCTTGCGGGCCTGGCGACGCTCGACATGGCGACGGATCAGCACGAAGAACACCGGGGTCAGCAGCAGGCCGAAGAAAGTCACCCCCAGCATGCCGGAGAACACCGCCACGCCCATGGCATGGCGCATCTCGGCACCGGCGCCGGACGACAGCACCAACGGCACCACGCCCATGATGAAAGCGAACGAGGTCATCAGGATCGGCCGTAGCCGCAAGCGGCATGCCTCCAGCACGGCGGCCAGCGGGTCGAGGCCTTCCTCCTGCTTGTCCTTGGCGAATTCGACGATCAGGATCGCGTTCTTGCACGCCAGTCCGACCAGCACGATCAGGCCGATCTGGGTGAAGATATTGTTGTCGCTGCCCGCGATCATCACCCCGGCAATCGCCGAGAGCAGGGTCATGGGCACGATCAGGATCACCGCCAGCGGCAGGCTCCAGCTTTCGTACTGCGCCGCCAGCACCAGGAAGGCCAGCAGCACGCACAGCGGGAACACGAACAGGGCGGTGTTGCCTGCCAGAATCTGCTGGTAGGTCAGCTCGGTCCATTCGTAGGCCATGCCGTTGGGCAGTTCGTCCTTGAGCAGCTTCTCCACCGCCGCCTGGGCCTGGCCCGAACTGTAGCCGGGTGCAGCCGCGCCGTTGATTTCCGCCGTGACGAAGCCGTTGTAGTGCATCACGCGATCAGGCCCTGCGGTGTCGCTGACCTTGATGAACGTGGCCAGCGGGATCATCTCGCCGCGATCGTTGCGCACCTTGAGCTGGCCGATCTGCTCGGCCTCCAGGCGGAACTGCTGCTCGGCCTGGACGTTGACCTGATAGGTGCGCCCGAAGCGGTTGAAGTCGTTGGCGTACAGCGAGCCCAGGTACACCTGCAGGGTGTCGAAGATATCGCTGATGGCCACGCCATGGGTCTTGGCCTTCTCCCGATCGATCGAGGCATCCACCTGCGGCACGTTCACTGTGTAGCTGGTGAACAGCCCGGCCAGTTCCGGCACGCTGCGGCTCTTGGCGATGATGTTCTGGGTCTGCTTGTACAACTCGTCATAGCCCAGGTTGCCGCGATCCTGAACCTGCAGGCGGAAACCACCGATGGTGCCCAGGCCCATCACCGGCGGCGGTGGAAAGATCGCCATGTAGGCGTCCTGGATACCGGCGAACTTGCCGTTGAGCTCGGCGGCGATGGCGTTGGCCGACAGGCTGGCGTCCTTGCGCTGATCGAAGTCCTTGAGCGCGACGAACACGATGCCGTTGTTCGGGCTGTTGGTGAAGCCGTTGATCGACAGGCCGGGGAAGGCGATGGCGTTCTCTACGCCTGGCTGCTTCAAGGCGATGTCCGACATGCGCTTGATCACATCTTCGGTGCGGTCCAGGCTGGCGGCGTCCGGCAACTGCGCGAACGCCACCAGGTACTGCTTGTCCTGGGAAGGCACGAAACCGGTTGGGGTGTTGGCGAAACCGAACCAGGTCAGCACCATGAACCCTGCATACACCAGCATCGCGATACCGCTGCTGCGGATCACCCGCGCCACGGTGCCGACATAGCCATGGCTGGCCTTTTCGAAGAAGCGGTTGAACGGCCGGAACAGCCAGCCGCCGAGCAGTTTGTCGAGCAGCCGGGAGAAGCGGTCCTTGGGTGCGTCGTGTGCCCTGAGCAGCACGGCCGCCAGCGCCGGCGACAGGGTCAACGAGTTGAACGCCGAAATGACAGTGGAAATGGCGATGGTCAGGGCGAACTGCTTGTAGAACTGCCCGGTGAGCCCGGAGATGAACGCTGCCGGCACGAACACCGCACACAGCACCAGCGCAGTGGCGATGATCGGCCCGGTCACTTCGCGCATGGCCCGCTCGGTGGCGGCCACCGGTTCCAGCCCCAGCTCGATGTTGCGCTCGACGTTCTCCACCACCACGATGGCGTCGTCCACGACGATACCGATGGCCAGCACCAGTCCGAACAGCGACAACGCGTTGAGCGAAAAGCCGAACATGTGCATGACGGCGAAGGTGCCGATCAGCGACACCGGCACGGCCACCAGCGGAATGATCGAGGCGCGCCAGGTCTGCAGGAACAGGATCACCACCAGCACGACCAGGATCAGCGCTTCGAACAAGGTGTGTACCACCGCCTCGATCGAGCCGCGCACGAAGATGGTCGGGTCGTAGACGATGCTGTAGTCCATGCCTTCAGGGAACGACTGCTTGAGTTCGGCCATTTTCGCCCGAACCTGATTGGACACGTCGATGGCGTTGGAACCGGGGCGCTGGAAGATCGGCAGGGCCACCGCCGGTTGGTTGTTCAGCAGCGAGCGCAACGCGTATTGGCTGGAACCCAGCTCCACGCGGGCAATGTCCTTGAGCCGGGTGATTTCGCCGTCGTCGGCGGCGCGCACGACGATGTTCTCGAATTCTTCCTCGGTGACCAGGCGGCCTTGGGTGTTGACCGACATCTGGAAACTGGTGGCGTTGGGCGCAGGCGGCGCGCCCAGCTGGCCAGCGGCAACCTGACGGTTCTGCTCGCGAATGGCGGTGACCACGTCGGTGGCCGTCAGGTTGCGCGAAGCGGTCTTGTTCGGGTCAAGCCAGACCCGCAGCGAGTAGTCGCCCATGCCGAACAACTGCACGTCGCCAATGCCATTGAGCCTGGCCAGTTCGTCCTTGATGTTCAAGGTCGCGTAGTTGGACAGGTAGAGCATGTCGTAGCGCTGGTCGGGGGAGGTCAGGTGGACCACCATGGTCAAGTCCGGTGAGGCCTTGTCCACGGTAATGCCGATCCGCGTGACTTCTTCGGGCAGCTTGGGTTGGGTGCGCGTCACTCGGTTCTGCACCTGCACCTGGGCATTGTCCAGGTCGGTGCCCAACGCGAAGGTCAGGGTCAGGGTCAGCTTGCCGTCGGCGGTAGACTGCGAGGACATGTACAGCATGTTCTCGACACCGGTGATGGCTTGCTCGAGCGGCGCGGCCACGGTTTCACCGATGACCTTGGGGTTGGCGCCGGGGAAGCTGGCACGCACCACCACGGTCGGCGGGACCACTTCGGGGTACTCGCTGATCGGCAGCTGGAACAGCGAGATGGCGCCGGCGATCAGAATGATCAGCGACAGCACGGCGGCGAAGATCGGCCGCTTGATGAAGAATTGAGAGAAGTTCATCGCAGTGATCTCTTAACCGCGTGGAGTCGAAACGCTGGCAACCTTGACCGCAGCAGCGGGCGTGTTGCTGGCTTCAAGGGCATGGCGCTGTTCGGCCAGGGCGGCGAGGGTGGCAGGGCTGGCCATCTGGGCGACTTCGGGATCGACCTGGGAACCGGGACGAACCCGCTGCAGGCCATTGATGACGATGCGCTCATCCTTGCTCAGGCCACTGCGCACGATGCGCAGGCCCTCCAGCTTGGGGCCCAACTCGATGCTGCGGTAGGCGGCCTTGTTGTCCTGGTCCATCACCAGCACGAACTTCTTGCCCAGGTCGGTGCCCACCGCTTCGTCCTTGATCAGCACTGCCGAATAGGTGGCGCTGCCCACTAGTTTCAGCCGTGCGTACAGGCCGGGGGTGAAGCTGCCGTCCTTGTTGTCGAACACGGCGCGACCGCGGATGGTGCCGGTCTTGGGATTGACCTGGTTGTCGACGAAATTCATGTGCCCCAGGTGCGGGTTGCCCGCCTCGTTGGACAGCCCCAGATACACCGGGGTGGTCTGGCCGCGCTGGCCCTGGCGGGCGAGCTGGGTGTACTTGAGGTACACGCGCTCGTCGGCATCAAAGTAGGCATACACCTTGTCGGTAGAGACCACGCTGGTCAGCGGCGTCACGTCGGCGCTGACGATGTTGCCTGCGGTTATTTCAGCACGGCTGACGCGCCCGGAAATCGGCGCCGTGACGCGGGTGAAGCTCAGGTTCAGCCGGGCCAGGTCGAGCTGTGCCTGGATGCCGGCGAGCGCGGCGCGCGACTCTTGCGCCGCGGTGGCACGGGTCTCGGCCAGCTCGGCGGAAATGGCGTTGCTCGCCTGCAGGCGCTGTCCACGCTGCGCTTCGTTGTCGCTGCGTGCGGAGCTGGCACGGGCCTGTTGAAGTTGCGCTTCCAGGCGCCGCACTTCGGCCTGGAAAGGCCGCGGATCAATCTGGAACAGCAGGTCGCCCTTGTTCACCAGGGCGCCCTCGGTGAAGGCTACCTGGTCAATCTGGCCCGACACGCGTGGGCGAATCTCGACGGTTTCCGGTGCTTCCAGGCGCCCGGTGAACTCGTCCCATTCATTGACCGGCTGTTCCAGCACCTGGGCCACGGTAACCTTGGGTGCAGCAGGCGCCTGAGCGACATCGGGTGTTTTTCCGCAAGCGGCGATGACCATCAGCGCAAGGGCCGCCAACGGAAAACGCAACGGAGTGAGTGACTGGTGCATGTGCAGATCCGCCAAGTGAAGTAAGGGAGCATCAACGATGGGCGGATCATGCGGCGCAGACGGGACAATCGACGAATCGAATGGTTCGAAGGTAACTATCATTGCGAATGATGAACATCACTGGAAGTGCTTGATTTTCCGGAAAAATACAAAGCTAGCTAACGATTTTTACAGGCCAGCACCTGACGGCAGGGCAAAGCCCCAAGGCACAGCCGTACAAGCCTTGAAATACTTTCCCGCTGTAGGAATCAGTACGCCGGGCGGTAGGATCAGACTCCGAAACTACTAAAGATCTCTATGAATCCCGTCACGGAACCTCCCAGTCCCGCGCTTCATGCAACATCCTCCTTCTGCCTGATGAGTGCCCTTCCATGGAATGGCTAGCCGACCCCACGGCCTGGCTAGGCCTGGCGACCCTGATCGTCCTGGAACTGGTATTGGGCATCGACAATCTGGTATTCATCGCGATTCTCGCCGACAAGCTGCCCCCGCATCAGCGTGACCGCGCGCGGGTGATCGGCCTGTCGCTGGCGTTGATCATGCGCCTGGGCCTGCTGGCCAGCATTTCCTGGATGGTGACGCTGACCGAGCCGCTGTTCGAGGTGTTCGGCAAATCGTTCTCCGGGCGCGACCTGATCATGCTGTTCGGCGGTATCTTCCTGCTGTTCAAGGCGACCATGGAGTTGCATGAAAGGCTCGAAGGCCATGTCGCGCAGCGGGCTGGCGTCAAGACCTACGCCCTGTTCTGGCCAATCGTCGCGCAGATCGTCGTGCTGGACGCTGTGTTCTCCCTGGATGCGGTGATCACCGCCGTGGGCATGGTGGACGAATTGTCGATCATGATGATCGCGGTGATCTTCTCCATCGGCCTGATGATCATCGCAAGCAAGCCGTTGACGCGCTTCGTCAACAGCCACCCGACCGTGATCATGCTGTGCCTGGGCTTCCTGATGATGATCGGCTTCGCCCTGACCGCCGAAGGCCTGGGCTTCCACATCCCCAAGGGTTATCTGTACGCCGCGATCGGTTTCTCGATTCTCATCGAGGTGTTCAACCAGATCGCTCGGGCACGGCGCAAGCACAAGCATCAGGACCGGCCAATGCGCGAGCGTACCGCCCACGCCGTGCTGCGCCTGCTGGGTGGCCGGCGTCCGGCCAGCGAAGCCATGGACGAGGAAATCGAAGACCTGGTGGGCCAGGAGCAGAGCGAAGCGCTGTTCGATCGACGTGAGCGGGTGATGATTAGCGGGGTGTTGAACCTGGCTGAAAAACCCATCCGCAGCATCATGACCGTGCGTGCCCAGGTCGATTGCCTGGACCTGGGTGCGTCGCGCGAAGTCACCGAGCAGACCTTGATGCAGTCGTCCTACTCACGCCTGCCATTGATTGCACAAGGCCAGGTGGACGAGCCTCTGGGTTTCGTGCACAAGAAGGAGTTGCTCAAGCAACTGCTGGCGGGCGACGCACCGGACCTGGCCAGCCTGGCGCGCCAGCCGATCAACCTGCTCGAAACCTTCAGCATTCTCAACGCCCTGGAGCAGATGCGTGCGCAGTCCACGCACATTGCCTTCGTGGTCAACGAGTTCGGTGGCTTCATCGGCATTCTGACCATGACCGACATTCTCGAGTCGATTGCCGGCGAGTTGCCCGACGCCAGCGAAGTGCAGGCCCCCGATATCGTCGAGCAGGAGGAGGGCTATCGCGTGAGTGCAGCGTTGGACCTCAAGCAGCTGCAGACGCGCATCGGCTTCGATGCGGCGCCCACCAATGACTATCAGACCCTGGCGGGCATGGTCATGAGCCTGCTCGATCGTTTGCCCAAGCAAGGCGACACGCTGCAATGGGAACAGTGGAGCCTGACCGTGCTGACGGTGGAGGAGCGCCGGGTCAAGCAAGTCCTCCTGCGCAAGCAAGCCCTGCAGGTGTAGCGAAACCGCGCGCAATCACACTGCGCGACGCGAGCGCGCCAGATGCTTGGCGCCCTCGAACATCAGCACCAGCACCGCCAGCCAGATCGGCAAGTAGGTCAGCCACTGGTCTGGCGCGATGCTCTCGCCCAGCAACAAGGCCACACCCACCAACAGCACCGGCTCGACGTAGCTGAGCAGCCCGAACAGGCTGAACGGCAGCAGGCGGCTGGCCATTACGTAGCAGATCAATGCCGATGCACTGATGACGCCAAGAATCGGTATCAGTGCGTACAGCAGCGGTCGCGCCTCCATGTCTGCCGGCGACAGCTGGCCTTGCACGATGAACAGCAGCGCGGCCGGCAGCATCAGGCACATGTCCGTCCACAAACCGCCCAGGTGATCATTGCCGCACGCGCGACGCAACACGAAATACACCGGATAGCCGGCAGCCACGAGCAACGTTTCCCAGGCGAAGCTGCCGTGCTGGAACAGCTCGTGGCCTACACCGCAGGCGGCGCAGAGCACCGCCAGCTTCTGCAGGTGCGAGAGCTGTTCGCCGTACACCAGCCGTCCGGTCAGGACCATGGTCAGCGGCAGCAGGAAATAGCCCATCGACACTTCCAGGCTGCGCCCGTGCAGCGGCGCCCAAAGGAACAGCCACAGCTGCACACCCATCAGCGCCGAGGTGCCCATCGAGCCGAGCAGCAGCATCGGACGCTGGGCAATGTTGCGCCACACCCTGGCGACCAGATGCAGATCGGCACTGAACCACATGAACAGGGTCACGCATGGCAAGGTCAGCAGCATGCGCCAGCCAAACATCTCTTCGCCGCTCAGAGGGGCCAGCAGCGAAGTATAGAAATACATCACGGCGAACAGAATGGACGCTGTGACGGACGTGATGATGCCTTTGGACACGGGAGCCTCGAAGCGCGAAAAACCTGACTGAGCCGACAATGATCTCAGCCAGACGGACAAGCTACAACCACTGCTTTCAGAGACGGCGCAAGGCGTGCGCGAAATCCGCCAGCGGCATTGGCTTGGCAAACAGATAACCCTGCAGATATTTCACGTGGCGTGCGGCGAGGTAAGCGCGTTGTTCGTCGGTTTCCACGCCTTCGGCAACCACTTGCAGTTCGAGTTTGGCCGACAGCTCGATGATGCTGTCCAGCACATGCCGCGAAAGCGTATTGACGCCGATCATGGCCACGAAGCTCTGGTCGATCTTGAGGAAGTCGACCTGGAACTGCTGCAGGTAGCTCAGGCTGGACTGCCCGGTGCCGAAGTCGTCGATGGCGATGCTCACGCCCAACCCGCGCAGCCGTTCGAACAGCGCGTGAATCTGCGCGCAGGGCTGGATCAGCTCGCGTTCGGTCAATTCCAGGGTCAAGGCGATCCGGTCTTTCGGAAACGCGTCGAGGAACGCCTTGCAGTCATCGAACAACGCTGAATCCAGGCAATGCTGGGCGGTGATGTTGATGCCGACATGAAAGCCGTGCGGCAGCTGATCCAGGCAGGTGCCCAGTTGCTGCGCGGTGCGCTTCATCAGCAGCCGGGTCATCGGTACGATCAGCCCGCAGTCCTCGGCGTAGGGAATGAACAGGTCGGGGCGGACCAGGCCTTCGCGAGGATGTTGCCAGCGCATGAGCACTTCGGCGCCCGCCCAGCGGCCGTCCTCGCTGAACACCACCGGCTGGAAGAAGGGCACGAACTCCTCGGCGTCCAATGCACGCTGCAGCTCCTGATAGCGCGAGCCGGAACGACTCATCACCCACCGGCAGAGCAGGCCGACCACCGCCGAGATGAGCAATAGCAGGCCGAACATGCCGGCGTACTGTTCGCGTATCAACGTCCAGCGCGCCCCTTGCGGGCTACCACTGACCACGCTGAACGGGTAGCGTGCGGACTGCAGCCGTGTTTGCGCGCCTGTGGCAGGCAGCGGCGCGCCCTGATGGACCTCGCCGCTGGCTTCGATCCAGCTGCGCCCGACGTGCAGGGTGATCGAATGGGTCGAGCCCATCATGCGCAAGGCGTTGGCCAGGTGGTAACCGTCGACGGTGCTGAGCGCGCTGGCCTGGCCACGGACGGCGCGGTAGATCAACAAGCCGCGGTCGGGCGTCACCGAATTGCCGGGCAGCAGCCACAGCTGCCCATCGACGTAATCGAGCGGATTCACATTTTCGCTCACTGCGCCCGACAGAGAGCTGCAATAAAGTGTGTCGCCCTGGATCAGATTCACCGAACGCACAAAGGGCCGCCGGGTCACTTGGTCCAGCAGCGCCGGTTGCACCTGCGCGCAGGGTTGTCCGGACAGGGGCAGAACGGCATCCGCCGCTGCCGCGACGTTATCGAGGATGAGTTCGAATTGCTCGACCGCCAACTGGCTGGTGCGCGCCGCTGCAAGCTGCAGCGAACGACCGGCTTCCCAGGTCAGCATGACCGCACCACTGGCCAGTGGTATTGCGGCCGCCAGCCAAGGCAACAGCAGGCGTGAAAATTTGCGTTTGGAGGCGGCAAGTGTCAGCGGCATGCTGGCGACAGTCCTTGTGCGCAGGAGATGCGAGCGGGAAAGCCGCCATCATTTCATGAAAGCGCCTGCGGGGGCAGGCGCCGACGCTTATTTATCCTTGGACTGATCGGGCTTCTGCATCTGTACCGAGGAAGGGGTGCCGTCGTTGTTGCCTTTGGTGGTGCTCTTGTCGGCGCTGTCGAAGCAGCCTTGCAGCAGTGCCAGACACAGCACCAGACCGGCGCACGGGATGAGTTTCATGATGATCTCCGATGTTCAGAACGTGCAGCTTGGACTCGACCCTGTCCAATTGGTTGCCTGCGCCGACCCGGATCCGGATCGGCGCACGGGCGCGTGGGGGAATCAAACCTCGGCAGCGCCGCGCAGGCGCTCGGCACCTTGGCGCAGCAGTCGCTCGGTGGCGGCCCAGCCCAGGCAACCGTCGGTGACCGACACGCCGTAGCGCATGTGCCCGCTGATCGGCTGGCTGCCTTCCTGCAAATGGCTTTCCAGCATGACCGCCACCAATGACCGGTCACCGTCCAGGCGCTGCTGCAGCACGTCGTCGAACACCGCTGGCTGGCGCAATGGGTCCTTGCCACTGTTGGCATGGCTGCAGTCGACCATGATGCGCGCCTTCACACCCGCTTTGGCCAGATCGTTGTGCACCTGGGCAATGCTCTGCCGGTCATGGTTGGGCCCCCGGTGCCCCCCGCGCAACACCAGGTGAGTGTCGGGATTGCCAGTGGTGTCGATCATGGCCGGGTGCCCTTGCGGATCGATGCCGAAATGGCGATGGGCATGGGCCGCACTGCGCATGGCATCGCACGCGACGGCAACGCCGCCGTCGGTACCATTCTTGAAGCCGACCGGGATCCCCAGGCCGCTGGCCAGTTCGCGGTGGATCTGCGATTCCGTGGTGCGTGCACCGATCGCCACCCAGCTCAACAGGTCGTCGAAGTACCCTGAGGCCATGGGTTGCAATACTTCGCTCGCCAGTGGCAGGCCCAGGCGCAGCATTTCCCGCATCAGGTCGCGGCACAGGGTCAGGCCGCCCGCCATGTCGTCGGTGCCGTCCAGGTAAGGATCGTATGCCAGGCCTTTCCAGCCCACGGTAGTGCGTGGTTTCTCCACGTAGGCGCGCATCACCAGCAGCATCTCGCCCTCTAACTCCTGCGCCAACTGGCTCAGGTTGCGTGCGTACTCCAGCGCGGACTTCGGATCGTGCAGGGAGCAGGGGCCCACTACGACCAGCAGGCGTGGGTCACGGCCTTCGAGAATGGCGCGGATGGCTTGGCGATGGGCTTGGACCTGGGTGCCCAGGTGATCGGCGAGGGGCAACTGCTGCTTGAGCGCGAAATGCGTAGGCAGACGGTGAGTTGCCGGCGTGTTGGCGGCGTCTTTTGCTGCGGTTGGACCTGCGGCTGTGCGAGTCTGGACAGCAGGGGTGTGGTGCAGAGTGGTCAGGCTGTTGTTCATGGTCTGGGTCCTGGACAGCGGCGGGGGGATTGCCCGCATGCGCTGCCCTGTCAAGGTGTTCGACAAAGTGCCGGGGAGTCTGGACTGCGGGTCATGCCACCCATCAACGACCGGTCGGAGGCGGCAGGCTGGCCCGAACGGAGGTTGCTAAATCGCCAGAGGTTGCGGATGTCGAAACGGTAATAAGTGAAGTTGTTCATGAAGCGTTCCTCGATTTCGTGGCGAAAGTGCCGAAAAAAACATGAAGCCCTGAAAAGCAAAAACCCCCAGTCGGGAGGCCGACTGGGGGTTGAGAATTCTCTGTCGGCGACCCCTGTGAAATGGGCGCCGATATGGGTATCAGGCGCGCCAGTGGCTAAACCAATACCCAAAATAAACGTTTGCCGGTGCACGGACAGCCGTCATCGCTGCGCAGGTCGCAGGCAAGGATGCAGGGCTGAAGGTGTTGTGCGACATTGATAGTCTCCGGTGGATGGCTGGAGCTTACTTCAGCCATGGCGAAGGATTCAAGCTCATTCTTGACGTGGGGAGGATGCAATGACTTTGTACCTGCGGGCGGCTGTCGATCAGGATCTGCGTTTCGCCCGAGACCTTACTCGGCGAGCGATGCTGCCTTACTACGGCCGTCACGATCTGTTGTGGCTGGACGAGGGTTTCGATCAGGCCTGGCATTGGCGCGACAACCGATTGATCTGTCGCGACGCCGTGCCGCTGGGCTACATCAGTCTGTCCAGGGATGCCCATGCACTGTTCATCCGCGAGGTGCATCTGTTGCCGGTGCATCGTGGTCAGGGCGTGGGCCACTGGGTGCTCGAGCAGGTGATGCAGCAAGCACGTAGTGAACGCTTGCCGCGGGTGCGTCTGATGGTGTTCAAGGACAACCCCGCGCAGCGGCTCTATGGCCGCCACGGTTTCGAGGTGGTGGGGGAGCAGGACAGTTTCCTGCGCATGGAGTACGTGCTGCCCAGCCCCGCCCGTTGACCATGTGCGGTCAGCGCTGGCCGTTCTCCAGTGCAGCGCTGATGGTGCCCAGTTTCATGCCCAGCAATACGGCGACCCGGTGCGCCTCGCCACGCCGCCCCTTCTTGCGTCCTGCCAACACCTGATAGGTGGTGGCAGGGTCCACGCCGTGCTCGCGCGCAAACTCTTGTACCGATTTCCCTTGCTGATCGAGCCAGGCTCTGGCTTGTGCGGCAGTCCGTATACCATGCATAGTTCAAGTCCGTTTTAGAGGGTTCAAAGTAGTTTTATTTCGCACCGTTTCGGGTGTTTCGATAAAGGATTATACATTCAAATGACTGGAATCGGTCCCCGACTAAGGGAAGAGCGCGAGCGTTTGGAGCTCACGCAACGAGAGTTTGGCCAGGTGGGTGGTGTCGAACCCAATGCGCAGGGCAAATACGAAAACGGCGAAAGATCACCACGGGCCGATTACTTGGCTGCCGTTTCGACGATAGGCGTCGACGTTCTCTACGTCGTGCTGGGCCGCCGGACGCCATTGGCCGAGCAGGCTCTCAGCGGCCGAGAAGAAAAAGTCCTAGAGACATATCGGACGCTTCCTACTTCCGGCCAAGCCGTCTTGAGCAATCTGGCCAGCAGCCTGGCCGAGATGGCGGCGAACTATTCAACGCGCAGTACGGTCCAGAAAAAAACACGGGCGAGAAATACCCCGGACTGATCTTCCGCACCGACGCCCCACGCCATATTCATGACGCTTTGAGCTAGGTCCGAGGCGGCAATGTTTGGTAATGTGGCAGCATTCCCCGAGACCACTATTACGAGGTGTCCGTTTGATTCGGGTTCTAGTAGTCGACGATCACGACCTGGTCCGTACCGGTATTACCCGCATGCTGGCCGATATCGACGACCTGCAGGTCGTGGGACAGGCAGAGTCGGGCGAGGGGGCGTTGCAGTATGCTCGCGATCTCAAGCCGGACGTGGTGCTGATGGACGTCAAGATGCCCGGTATCGGTGGTCTCGAGGCGACTCGCAAATTGCTGCGCAGCCATCCCGACATAAAGGTGGTGGCCGTCACTGTCTGCGAGGAAGACCCATTTCCGACGCGCCTGCTGCAAGCCGGTGCCGCCGGTTACCTGACCAAGGGGGCAGGGCTGGCCGAAATGGTCCAGGCGATTCGCCTGGTGTTCGCCGGCCAGCGTTACATCAGTCCGCAGATTGCCCAGCAATTGGCCCTCAAGTCGTTCCAGCCGCAGACCAGTAATTCGCCGTTCGATCTGCTGTCCGAACGGGAAATCCAGATTGCCCTGATGATCGTCGGCTGCCAGAAAGTCCAGATCATCTCAGACAAGCTGTGCCTGTCGCCAAAAACGGTCAACACCTACCGCTACCGGATCTTCGAGAAGCTCTCCGTGACCAGCGATGTGGAATTGACCCTGCTGGCGGTGCGGCATGGCATGGTAGACACCAACCTTTGACCATGACTGCTGCATTCGATCCCAGTGCCTTTCTTGCCACCTGCAGCGGACGTCCGGGCGTGTACCGGATGTTCGACGACGCCATGCGCCTGCTTTACGTGGGCAAGGCCAAGAACCTCAAGAAACGCCTGGCGAGCTATTTTCGAAAAACCGGCCAGGCGCCCAAGACCGCTGCCCTGGTGGGCAAGATCCAGCAGATCGAAACCACCATCACGGCCAACGAAACCGAGGCGTTGCTGCTCGAGCAGACCCTGATCAAGGAGTGGCGGCCGCCCTATAACATCCTGCTGCGCGATGACAAATCCTATCCGTACGTGTTTCTTTCCGACGGCGAGTTTCCGCGACTGAGCATCCATCGCGGCGCCAAGAAGGCCAAGGGTCGCTACTTTGGTCCCTATCCGAGCGCAGGCGCCATTCGCGAGAGCTTGAGCCTGTTGCAGAAGACCTTCTTCGTTCGCCAGTGCGAGGACAGCTACTTCAGAAACCGCACGCGCCCGTGCCTGCAACACCAGATCAAGCGCTGCAAGGCGCCGTGCGTGAGGCTCGTGGAGGCGCCTGAATATGCCGAGGACGTGCGCCATTCGGTGATGTTCCTGGAAGGGCGCAGCAACCAGTTGACCAACGAGCTTTCTGCCAGCATGGAGAAGGCGGCGATGGACCTGCAGTTCGAAGAGGCCGCGCAACTGCGCGACCAGATCGGCCTGCTGCGGCGCGTCCAGGACCAGCAGAGCATGGAAGGCGGCAGCGGCGACGTCGACGTCATCGCTGCCTTCGTCAACCCGGGCGGCGCGTGCGTACACCTGATCACCGTGCGCAGCGGCCGGGTGCTGGGCAGCAAGAATTTCTTCCCGCAGGTGGGTATCGAAGAAGAAGTCGCCGAAGTCATGTCGGCGTTTCTCTCGCAATACTACCTGGGCAGCTCCGAGCGCGACTTGCCGAGCGAGTTGATCGTCAACGTCATTCCCGAAGACCACGAAGCGTTGCTCGATGCCCTCGATACTTTGCGTGGCCGTGAATTGAGCCTCAGCCATCGCGTGCGCGGCACCCGCGCACGCTGGCAGCAGCTGGCCGTGACCAACGCCGAGCAGGCGCTGGGTGCACGGCTCGCCAATCGCCAGCACGTGGCCGCGCGGTTCGACGCGCTGGCCGAGGTGCTGAACCTGGACGAGCCACCGCAGCGGCTGGAATGCTACGACATCAGTCACTCCAGCGGCGAAGCCACCGTGGCGTCGTGCGTGGTGTTCGGGCCCGAAGGGCCGATCAAGTCGGATTACCGCCGCTACAACATCGAAGGCGTCACCGCAGGCGATGACTATGCGGCCATGCACCAGGCCCTGATGCGCCGCTTCAGCAAGATCAAGGCAGGAGAGGGCAAGCTGCCCGACGTGCTGCTGGTGGACGGCGGCAAGGGCCAGTTGAACATGGCCCGTGAAGTGCTGAACGAACTGGCCATTCCCGACCTCATCCTGCTCGGCGTGGCCAAGGGCACGACCCGCAAGGCCGGCTTCGAAACGCTGTATCTGAACGACGTCGCCCACGAATTCACCCTCAAGGGCGACTCGCCGGCGCTGCACCTGATCCAGCAGATTCGTGACGAAGCCCACCGTTTTGCGATTACCGGTCACCGCGCGCGACGTGGCAAGACACGTCGCACCTCGACCCTGGAAGGGGTTGCAGGCGTGGGCCCCAAGCGTCGCCGCGAGTTGCTCAAGCATTTCGGCGGGCTGCAGGAAATCGCCCGCGCCAGCGTCGAGGAAATCGCCAAGGCACCGGGAATCAGTAAAAAGCTGGCAGAGTCGATTTATGCAAACCTGCACAGCGAGTAGAATGCCATCTCACCTTGCAGCCAGTTGTGCCGATGAATATCCCTAACTTGCTTACCGTACTGCGCGTCCTGCTGATACCGTTCTTCATATTGCTGTTCTATCTGCCCTACCATTGGAGCTACATGGCAGCCAGCACCGTGTTCGCTATAGCGGCGGCAACCGACTGGCTGGACGGCTACCTGGCCCGCCGTTGGGAGCAGAGCACACCATTCGGTGCGTTCCTCGATCCGGTGGCCGACAAGCTCATGGTGGCGGTGGCCCTGGTGCTGCTGGTGCAGGAACATGCCAACTTCTGGCTGACCCTGCCGGCGGCGATCATCATCGGTCGCGAAATCGTCGTCTCCGCGCTGCGCGAATGGATGGCCGAGATCGGCGCACGTGCCCAGGTCGCAGTGTCCAACATGGGCAAATGGAAGACCGCCGCGCAGATGCTGGCTTTGGTCATCCTGCTGGCCAACCCCAAGGCGGCCACCTTCTGGGTCATCCTGGGCTACGCCCTTTTGCTGGTCGCTGCCGCACTGACCTTGTGGTCCATGCTGCAATACCTGCGCGCCGCCTGGCCGCACTTGCGCATCACGGCCGAGAAGAAATAAAACTATTTTTGAATCAAGGGCTTGACGGGTGTCGCCGATTAGATAGAATGGCGCCCGTCAACACGATGCGGGAATAGCTCAGTTGGTAGAGCACGACCTTGCCAAGGTCGGGGTCGCGAGTTCGAGTCTCGTTTCCCGCTCCAGTTTGTTTGCGTGCAGCAGTTTCTTGCTTCACGTTTGGGGCCGAGTAGCAAAGTGGTTATGCTGCGGATTGCAAATCCGCCTACGCCGGTTCGATTCCGACCTCGGCCTCCATCATCGAGAACCCCGCAGATTAACGTCTGCGGGGTTTTTCTTTGGGCGGTCGAAAAGGCATGTGTTCCAGAACTTCTGGGGATGTGTTCAAGGACCATTCTTCGACAGCTCCACGATTGCGTTGACTCGTCGGTAGATCTTCTTGGCGATTTCGCGCGGCTGAGACATAGCCTCAAGCATCGAATTCAAATCATTGCTGGCGCTCAAGAATCTTTATCCGATCCAGCGGTCAGTTACTCCCGACGTATCCTGTGTGTTGCCATTTACGGCAGCCCGACTGATAAAACTAATTGGGAGCTGCTGAGGCGTGAGTGAATTAAGTATCTGGCTGGAAGCCATTATTCTGGGGTTGGTCCAGGGACTGACCGAATTCTTGCCGGTATCCTCCAGCGCGCACTTGCGCATCATCGGGCCATTGTTACCCTCTGGCGGTGACCCAGGCGCTGCGTTCACTGCCATTACCCAGCTGGGTACCGAAGCAGCAGTGCTGCTGTACTTTCGCAAGGATATCCTGCGCATTGCCATGGCTTGGATCAAGTCGCTGGCTGACGCCTCTTACCGCAGCCATCCGCACGCCAGAATGGGCTGGCTGATCATCATCGGCACCTTGCCGATCTCGATCCTTGGACTGCTGTTCAAGGACTATATCGAAGGAAGCCTGCGCAATCTTTACCTCACGGCAACCATGCTCATCGTGTTCGCGCTGATCTTGGCCGCAGCGGATAAAATGGGGCGCAAGGAGCGCAAGCTCGATCAACTGACCTGGACCCATGGCCTGGTTTTCGGCTTTGCTCAGGCGCTGGCCCTGATTCCGGGCGTATCACGCTCAGGCGGCACCATCACCGCCGGGCTGATAATGGGCTACACGCGTGAGGCTGCAGCGCGTTATTCATTCCTGCTGGCGGTGCCGGCGGTGATCGCATCGGGCTTCTACCAGCTGTACCGCAACTGGGGTGAATCCAGCACTTTCTCCGGCGGCCCAACATTGCTGGCAACGATCATTGCGTTCGTCGTCGGCTACGGGGTGATCGTGGTCTTCCTGAAATTGGTTTCGACCAAGAGCTACATGCCATTTGTGTACTACCGCATCGCGCTTGGCCTGGGCGTCATCGGGCTTCTGAGCGTGGGCACGCTCAGCGCTGTGTGACTTGTTGCGGCGCGCAGGATGCGCCCTCGCTTCAAGCTGGCAAAGCTATGTGCTTCAATGGAAAGAAATCAGGAGGATCCGTTATGGGCAAGAATGCCAACAAGCCTTTCTACATCGCCGCTGTCCCTTTGCTTGCAGTCGGTTGCGTCTTTGCCGCGCTTGGCGCATCGGGTCAGGAAGCGTTCGGATGGACAGCAATCGGGCTGCTCGTGCCCGGCATCGTCATGCTGATCACAGGCGCCATGCGTAGGCGTCGAGCTGCCTGACAGTTCATCGGACAGCCCGTGCAGTCAGAACGGCGTGGGCTGTCGTCAGAAGTCCCATCGGGTGGTGATCATCACGTTCCTGGGCTCGCCATAGACGGCCGAGTTATAGAAGCCGATGTTGGTGTAGTAGTACTTGTCGAACAGGTTGTTGAGGTTGACCGTGGTCGATAACGTCGGGGTGATCTGGTACTTGGCCATGAGGTCCACCACCCAGTATTGCTTCTGGGCGAAGGTTTCGTAGGTATCGCGCGGCGAATTCCAGATCTCTTGCCACGCCTTGCTCTGCCAGCGTCCACCGCCGCCCACTGTCCACTGGTCGAGCGTACCGGGCAGATTGTAGGTAGTGAACAAGGTGAACTGGTTTTCCGGCTCGAACGTCGAGATTTTCACGCCGCTGTCGTCGCGTACCACTTTATGGGTAAAACCGGCCTGCATCTGCCAACCTTGCGCCAGCTCCCCGGAGACTTCGAGTTCAAAGCCCTTGGTTTGCGCATCGGTACCCTTGAACGCGTAGTTGGAAGGCGTTGGGGTGAGGTTGTTGTAGTCGTCATCGGGCACTGACCGATTGCTTTCCTTGACTTGAAAGTAGGCCAGGCTGGCATTCAGCCGGCCTTCGAAAAACTCGCCCTTGATGCCCACTTCGTAGTTCTCGCCTTCATCGGGCTCGAGCAACTTGCGGTTTCGATCCAGGTTGTAGGAATCCTGTGCAATGAAGATGTCGGTGTAGCTGGCATACACCGACAACTGCTCGTTCAGGTCGTAGACCGTGCCGGCATAGGGGATCAGCCGGCCGCTTTCGCGATAGGTGTCGGTATTGCCTGTCACGGTGTAGTTGACCAGGCGCCCGCCGAGAATGAAATGCAGATCGTCGGTCGCGTTCAAGCGCGTGGTCAGGTAGACGCCGGTCTGCCGAACGACATCGTCGCTGATCTGCTGCGCGGTACCCCAGGCCGGTTTGTCGACGTTGCCGTGCCAGTTGAAGAAGTCGAGCTGGTTGCCGTTGGGATAGGTCACGTCCCAGAAGCCCTTGCCATCCCAATGCGCCTTGCTGATCGAACCGCCGAGTACCACCTCGTGTTCGCGGCCCAGGAGCTGGAAAGGACCGCTGACATAGGCATCGGCTGAATCGCTGCTGGTTTCGCCACGGTAGCGCTGGCCATTGAGCCGGGCCGTGCCGTCGACGGCTGGGGTATCGCCCTGGATCGAGCCCAGTTGTGCGTCATAGCCGTTGATCTTGTGGTCCAGTTGCAACTTGGTTACCCAACCATCACCGAACTGGTGCTCCAGCGTCGCGAATACCGTGCGCGTGTATTGCTTCCAGCTGCTCCAGTCGGCTGCGTTGCTGAAGGAGCGCTTGACGTCGTTGCGCTCGCCGGCGGCGTTGAGCAAAGGAAAACTGCCAGACCAGGTCGAGCCGCGCGGATCATTGTTCTGGTAGTCGCCGCCCATGGTCAGCAACGTGTCCGGGGAAAGATCGAACTCCAGAATGCCGTAGTACACCTCGGCCTGGCTGCCGTAGCGGTCCATGAAGGAATTCTTGTCCTGATAGGCCGCCACGGCACGCCCGCGTACGTTGCCGGTCGACGTCAGCGATCCGCTGACGTCGACTTCGCTGCGGTAGTTGTCCCATGAGCCTGCGCCCAGGCTCAGATGCCCCTGGAAATCGGTGGTGGGCTTCTTGCGGATCAGGTTGATCGTGGCACCCAGCGAGCCTGCACCCACAAGCAGGCCGGGTGACCCCTTGAGCACTTCGATGCGGTCGTAGACCGCCATGTCGCTGAGCGAGTTACCGGCCGAATAGCCGACATTGCGTACCGCAGATGGAATGCCATCGTACTGAAAGTTGTTGATCGAGAAACCGCGAGCGTAGTAGTTGGAGCGATCACTGTCATAGGCCGAGACGGTAATGCCTGGGGTGTGCCGCATCACGTCGTCGACATTGTCCAGCGCGAAGTCATCCATGTGCTGACGGGTGACGACGGTGACCGACTGCGGTGTCTGCCTGGGGCTCAGTACCAGCCGGGTGGCCGTGGCGATCAGGCCGGGTGTGTAGGAGCCGGTGCCTTCGGTGATATTGCCCAGTTGGTTGCCGGTGATCTGGGTGGGCGCCAGGTCGAGCCCGACACCGGCGGTCGTCAGGGCAATCAGGACGAAACCATCGCCCTGTTTCACGGCGCCGATTCCGCTGGCGCCCAGCAGCTCATCCAAGGCCTGGTCGGTACTGAATCGACCGTGCAATCCTGGGCTGCGCTTGCTGTCCAGCAGTTGCGGATCGAACACGATGGTCACACCGGTGCTGCGGCTGAGCTCGGTCAGGGCGCTGTCCAGGCTGCCCGGCTGGATATCGATCTGTTGCAGGTCGGCTGCCTGCACCGCAGAGGCGGCGATACCGGCAAGGCTCCAGCAGATCACGGCAGGAAAGACGGTTCGACCTAACAGGTGAGGGTGGAGGCGAGGCGAGGGGCGCTGGGTCACTTTGAGGATCTCGAACGGATTGAGTGAGGCATTCACTGAGCTATGCCGTCCCAGACTCGAAATCCCATCACTGCACCACGGTTTTTCACGCAGCCGAGCCGACGTGGGACCAATAGCGAGTAATCGTTCGTACGTGCAGGCCATGGGCGCGGGCGATCAGCGCCACCGACTGATCGGGGTGCAAGGTACTGAAGTTACCGCTGACCGGCAGCGCGGCAATGCGTTGTTCCCAGTTCAGGTAACCGGCCCGGTAGCGTGACAGCTCGCCGAGCATCTGAGCCAATGGCAGGTTTCGAACGATCAGCATGCCGTTGCGCCAGGCACCGTGGTCGGGGGCAGGCCCGGGTGTGCGCCGCAGCGCTGAGTGACTGACGAGCCACTGCTCTCCTGCGTGCATCTCGAGCGCTGCGTGCCCGGCACTCGCCTCCAGCTTGACGGTGCCCTCGGCGATTGTCAGGCACGTGCGGTCCCCGAACAGCCTGGCTTCGAAGCGTGCATGAAGCGCATCCACCCGGCAGTGCGGCGTTGTCAGCTGCAGGGGCAGACCACTGCCGGCTGTTGTCACACCCAGCTCGCCGCGCAACAGGGTGACGCGTTGCACGCCTTCGAGGTCGGCTTTCACCGCGCTGTCGGTGTTGAGTTCGAGCAAGGTGCCACTGGGAAGTGTCCAGCGACGGAATTCCCCCGTGCGGGTGCTGTAGTCGGCGAGCAGGCGTTGCCAGGGCCCGTACCGTTGGGTGCCACAGCCAATCGCGGCGGTGCCTGAACCCAGCACCAGCAGCTTGAGCAGTTGCCGCCGCTGCAGGCGTCCGGTGGGGAGTCGGTTCAGGGCGCTCATCGCGGCACTGGCGGGCAGCCGCGCAAAGGGCTCATTCAGGCCTTGCAGGCGTTGCCAGGCCAGGGCATGCCGGGCATCGGCCGCCAGCCAGTGCTGGAAGGCGTCGCAGGTTGCCGCGTCGGCTGTGTTGAAGCTGATCTTGAGCGACCAGTCGATGGCCGCGTCGAGTATCTGCGGCGACACCAGGGTACATGGCGTGCTCACTGCGTTTCCTGCGCGAAGGTTGCGGTGTAGCAAGCGCGCAGTGCCTGGGCGAGGTAACGCTCCACGCTTGGCACGGATACCCCAAGCTCCCTGGCGATGGCGGGACACTTCAATCCTTCGAGCTGGGCGAGCAGGAAAGCCCGGCGCACGATGGGGCGCAGGCTGTCCAGCAGGCAGTCGATGGCCACCAGCGCCTCGATCACCAGAAGTCCCGTTTCAGGAGAGGGGGCCTGTTCGCAGGGCAGTTCCGCCAGCGTTTCCAGCCAGGCCCTTTCGATATCCCGACGCCGCCACAGGTCGATGACCAGACCCCGGGCCACCGTTCGCAGGTAGGCACGCGGCTGCTCCATGGTTTGCACGGTACGACGCTGTAGCAAGCGCACGAAGGTATCCTGCGCCAGGTCGGCGGCGTCGGCGGTATTGCGCAATCGGCCATACAACCACGCCCGGAGCCAGGAATGGTGATCCTGATAGAGTCTTTCCAAGCCTGGGCCGGTGTGCGAAAAGTGCATGCAGGATCTCGTGGAGCATCAGATGATAAAGTCTCGCATTATCATCTGATGACCCGCAGTTTGAAACCTGCGATTTGAATCTTCGGCTCTTCGCCGGCACATCCAGGAAAACTGATCCCTGACCAGAACAGCGGACGCAGTGAAAGACCGCACACGCCCGACCGCTGGTGCAACCCGACGACCGTTCATTCCATTGGCGCCAAACTAATGCCCCACAATAATGGCACTAAGATATCATGGGGTAGTCTAGTAAAATTCTGAATCATATTTTCCGGTGCCCCATGCAAGCCGTTCAAGCTCAACCGGCTCATTCCCCCGAACCGCACACCATGGCACTGGTCGAAGAGGCCATCGCAAGCGGCGTGGGTGGTCTGACGTTCGACCGTGAACTGGAGCGTCGCTACGAGGCCGATACCCAGCGCCAGCGCCTGCAGTTCCTGACGTCCACCGGTATCTGCGGTGCAGTGATCTACAACCTGTTCCTGATCAGCGACTGGTTGGCCCTCGAAGATGTGTTCGCCTATGTGGCTGTAGGGCGCCTGCTGCTGATCACCCCAATGATCATTGCCATCCTGCTGCTGGCCCAACGCCTGACCTCGCGTCGAGCGCTGGAGACGGTGTCGGCGCTGGCCACGGTATTGTCCTCGTTGATGCCGCTGGTGGTGATGATCTACAGCGACAGTCCCTATCGCCTGCACTATCAGTTAGGCATGCTGTTGCTGATGGTGTATTGCACGATGATTCAACAGTTACCGTTTCGCTTCGCGGTGGCTGCCATGGCCAGCATGCTCGGCATCCAGTTGCTGACCACTCACATCGCGGGATTCATGGACCCGGTGACGTGGCGCGCCAATGCCTTCTTGTACGGCTCAACGGTGGTGCTGTTGCTGATGGCTTCGTATTTCCTCGAGCGTGCGAGCCGACTCAGCTATCTGTTTGCCTTGCGCGGGCGCCTGCTGGAAGTGCAACTGACCGAAATGGCCCGCACCGACCCACTGACTCAACTGTTCAACCGTCGGCACCAGGGCGATGTCACCGCCCAGCTGTGGCAGGCAGCAGGGACCGAAGCGACCTGCGTGACGGCGATCCTCATCGACATCGATCACTTCAAGCTCTACAACGACAGCTATGGCCACCTGCAAGGGGACAGCTGTCTCAAGCAGGTCAGTGCAACCATCAAGGAGTTGTCCCGGCAATCCAATGCCATGCCGTTCCGTTTCGGTGGCGAGGAGATGCTGGTGTTGCTGGTGGGGGCCGATAGCCAGCAGGCCAGGCAGTTGGGGCAGGACCTGTGCACGGCGGTCGCGGACCTGGGGCTTGCCCATCCCGCTCTGGGCGCCGGGGCACGCGTGACCATCAGCGTGGGAATAGCGATGGGCATCGCGCCCTACGTCACGGCGCACAACCTGATAGGTGCTGCCGACAAGGCCCTGTATGCCGCCAAGAACGCCGGGCGCAACTGCCTGCGGCAGGCTCCTTTCGAAGGCAGCGCGGCGGCTTGAACGGCAACCTGAACGGTCACTTCTGCAACGCCTGCAGGCGTGCCTCCTTGGCGTCGTCGAAAATCATGTACAGCGCCTCGATATCGGCCGGCTTGAGTTTGCGCGACTGTTCGAGTCCCAGGATCAGGGCAATTTCAAGCGCGCCTTCGCGCTCTACATCCGCTTTGGTGCTGGCGGCATTCAACGCGCGGACCAGGCCATTGACCGAGCCTCGTACGTCCTTGGGCAGTTTCAGTAGATCCAGTCGTTCCTGCGGCATGTGACGCTCTCCAGCAAAATAGGGGTTGTCGGTGGTCATTCCACCTGCGCCTAGCGCGTCAATTCGTGGCCGTACGGTACGCGGAAGCCCGACGCATTGCGATGACCGCCACCGCCGAACTGTTTGGCGACTTCCGACACGTCCATGCCTTCATCGGTGCTGCGCAACGAAAACGAGCGACCCTTGGGGCCATCCGAGTAGCACGCGGCAAACGGCTCGCCCTGGGTCATGATGTTGCCGGCATCGCTGGCGAACAGTGAGGGTATGTTGGCCACCGGCACGTCGTGACCGCCGATCGACATTCGCCGCGCGGTGGCGCGCAGCAGATCGGCCACGGTTTTCTGTCGCTGCCGTTCGATCGCAATGCCGTCCGCCAACAGCGTCTCGACGGGCGCAGCCAGCAGCGCATCCCACACGGCAAACTCCTGCGGATAACTGAACAGATTGGACAGCACTTCGCGCGTGCCCGGCAGGTTGAACCGCCACAAGTCGCGGTCCTCGATATGGTCGATCAGGGCAGGGCGCGGCTGGCCGGCGAAGAAGTAGTCCCAGGCCAGGCCAGCACCCGAGCGGCTCATGTCGAACAGCGCATGCACGTTGCCGCCTTCTGCCTGTTCACCAAAGGCTGCGGCCGGCGGCACCTGGAGCAGGTCGGCCTGGGCGGTCTTGTGGTGATCGAGCACGAGGATCGAAAGGGCTTGGGCGGCCATCGCCATGAGCGTCTGGTAATCGTAGGCGAAGTCGACGATGAACACATGCCTGCCGGTGACATCGGGTGGCGGCTGGCCGTGTCCTGCGGCATGAAATTCGACATCGGGCCCGAGCGCCTTGCGCACTACCCAGGCTGCGCCGAAGCCGTCGGCACAGTTTCCGTGGTAGATGCAAAGCGCGGTTGTAGGGGCTGCGATCATGTAAGGCTCCGGAAATCGACGGGTATTGCAGGCGGGCATTCTAAGCGATTGCGGGGCCCCGCGCGTGATTGCCAGCGCCGAACCGTTCAAGGTCCGGCGACCGTCCATCGCCACAGCGAAGTATTTCGCCGGCCCCGGCAGTCATTGTCATTTCAAGCAGTGCATTTCACATGGGCACTTTATCGTGGAAAAAAATATGTCGATTTCAACGTCCAGTCCGGATCAGCGTCACCATGCGATGCAGGCGTTGCTCGAGGAATTTTCGTTGCGCGGGGTCGACATGCAAGCGGTTGCCGAAGCGGCGAAGCTCAGGCTGCTGGGTAGCCCGCAGTTGTGCCTGCTGCCTGCCGACTATCGCGTCCAGTGCGCCAAGGCGGTTGACGAGCTGATGGACCAGGCTACCCCCTCGCAATCCTGAACCTGCGCTTTTGCTCGGCCGTGTGGCCTCCCGCTAACTCGAGGTAATTGCAGCCATGGTCGAACTCGCCGATGACCTTTACCAGCAGATGGCGCAGGCGCCTTATCTGGTACTGACCGGGGCAGGCATCAGCACCGCGTCCGGCATTCCCGATTATCGCGATAGCGACGGGGTCAGGCGGGGCAGCGCACCGATCATGCATCAGGATTTCATCGCCAGCCCCGCCACGCGCAAGCGCTACTGGGCCCGGGCGATGGTGGGCTGGCGTGGTGTGCACCAGGCCACGCCCAACCCGGCCCACCAGGCGCTGGCAGCACTGCAGGGGCAGGGCCTGATCAGCGGGGTGATCACCCAGAATGTCGACGGGCTGCACGATGTGGCTGGCAGCCGCAACGTGGTCGAACTCCATGGCAACCTGCACCGAGTGGTCTGTCTGGATTGCGGCATGCGACTGCGGCGCGACGATGTGCAGTTGCTGCTCGAAGAGCAGAATCCTTACCTGCAGGACGTGCATGCGGTACTCGCGCCTGATGGTGATGCACAACTGGCAGCGCGCTTTCTCGAGGCATTCCGCATGCCCCATTGTCCTTGCTGTGGCAGCGATCTGCTCAAGCCTGACGTGGTGTTCTTTGGCGGAGGCGTCGAACCGGAGCAGGCTCGGGCCGCGTGGAAGGCAGTGGAAGCGGCGCCTGGCATGCTGATCGTCGGCACATCACTGATGGCCTATTCGAGCTTTCGCCTGTGTCAGGAGATGTCTCGCCAAGGCAAACGCCTGCTGGCGATCAACATGGGCCGCACTCGCGCCGATGGACTGCTCAGCATCAAGGTCACGCAGCCGTGCGAGCAGGTTCTGCCCCAGATAGCGCAAAGGCTGGTCCAGGGCAGCCAGTCGTCAACCTAACGCGGTATCCATGAACATCATTACCGCGAACCCCAGCATCAGGCCCAGCGTTGCCGGTGTCTGGTGACCATTGCGGTGGGTCTCCGGAATCACTTCGTGAGACACCACGAAAATCATGGCGCCTGCAGCCAGTCCCATGCTGATCGGGTAGGACAACGCGAAGCCGCTCGACAGTCCGAGGCCAACCATCGCGCCCAGCGGTTCCATCAGACCGGAGCCCATCGCCACCAAGGCAGCCTTGCCCGCGCTGAGTCCCGTCGCCCGCAATGACATGGCCACCGCCAGGCCTTCGGGAATGTCCTGCAACAGAATCGCGCTGGTCAGCGGAATGCCGACTGCAAGGTTGCCGTCGGACAGGCTGACACCGATGGCCATGCCTTCAGGCAGGTTGTGCAGAGTGATGGCCAACACGAACAGCCACACCCGGTGGATTCGTTCGGAATTGGGGCCGTGCCTGCCGGCGTTTTCATGTTCGTGGGGAATGACCTTGTCCAGTGCCAGCATCAAGCCCACGCCAAGCCCCAGGCCGAGGATCACCACCAAGGCGGCGACCGCAGAGCTGTCGGTGTGGGTATTGGCGGCTGCCAGGCCTGGCAGCAACAGCGAGAAGGTGCTCGCTGCCAGCATCATGCCGCCAGCAAAGCCGAGCATCACATCCTGTACTTTGGAGGATATTTCCCTGAGTGCCAGGGCGATCAATGCGCCCAGGGCAGTCGCTGCAAAGCCACCGGTGCCGCCCAGCAGTGCATACCAGGCATGTTGACGGTCGGCGTGCAGCAGAGCATTGACGATGCTCCATACCACCACCACCGCACTGACGGCCAGAAGCAGGCCGGTGAGGGTCCATAACCAGGGTTTGTCGCGAAAACGCTGTGGCCAGCTGTCGTTGGTGGCGGTGTTGGAAGGCATAGGTCTCTCTGGAAATTGCTGCGGGCTTAAGCATGGACCCGAATAAGCGACAGGGGTTGCGCTGCATGTGAATGGGCGTTGTAGGAAAAATCTTTTTTTAACTGCATCCAAATGCCCCGCTGATGAGTAGTACCTACAGCAGCTACACAAGGCGCTGCCGGTTCGATCACTCTTATGGAGCTTACGACATGAACAGCACACACCGTTTCTGCCTGGCCAACGTCCTCTTTGCCGCCACCTTCGCCCTGGCCACCACTGCCCACGCGCAGATGGATCTGCCAGCTCCGGTTCAGGTTCCGGCTGGCAACAAGGTCGCGATGGAAACCGTCGGCATGGGCGAAATCACTTATGAATGCCGTGACAAGGCCAATGCCGCTGGCCAGACAGAGTGGACGTTCGTTGGTCCCAAGGCCGTTCTCAATGATCGCTCCGGCAAGCAAGTAGGCACCTATTTCGGTCCGCCCGCCACCTGGCAGTCGGCAGACGGCTCCAAGGTGACCGGCACTCAGGTTGCTGTCGCACCGGCCGGTGACGGCAATCTGCCTTACCAGTTGGTCAAAGCCAACCCGGTCGAAGGCAAGGGCGCCATGCAGGGCGTGACCTACATCCAGCGCACCGCACTCAAGGGCGGCGTTGCCCCGACCAGCGCGTGTACCACCGCGCAGAAGGGTCAGAAAGAAATCGTCAAATACCAGGCCGACTACATTTTCTGGTCCGCCAAGTAAAAGTCGTATAGACACGGCGCGCGGAACGGCAAGTCCGCGCGCCTGGTCTACACTGCCGAGCGAGCTTCATTCTCCCACTTGCCATGGCGGTCTTTCTTGTCCTTGCCGGAAAATCCATTCGATTACGAAGTTGCCCTGCAAAACTGTGCCCGTGGCGATCGCCAGGCACTGCACGGCTTGTATCAGCGCGAAGGCGGGCGCCTGTTGGCCGTGGCTCTGCGCATTGTCGGCGATCGAGCGTTGGCCGAAGATGTCGTCCACGATGCGTTCCTGCGGATCTGGACGCAAGCCGCCAGTTTCGACGCGCAGCGAGGTTCGGCGCGGGGGTGGATGTTCACCATCACCCGGCACCTTGCGCTCAACCACATTCGCAGCAACGCGCGGTTGCGCGGGCTGAACGAGGACGATCTGCAGTCGTTGTTCACCGACGAAGCCGCAGATGAGGCACTGGGCAGTGCGCGGATCGACGGGTGCCTGGAGCAACTGGAGCCGCAGCGACGCCAGTGCCTGTACCACGCTTATCTGGATGGCTACACCCATGCCGAGATCGCCCAGCGGCTGGAAACGCCGCTGGGCACGGTCAAGGCGTGGATCAAGCGCAGCCTGGCATCACTGCGTGAGTGCATGGGATGAGCGAACGAAGCGAGACGGTAGAGCCCATGAATACTGAAGAACTGGCCAGCGAGTATGTGCTGGGAACGCTCGATGCAGAGCGGCGGGCAGAAGTCGAACGGCGATTGCCCACTGACCTGGAACTGCGCGCGGCGGTCGATGCATGGGAAGCGCGCCTGTTGCCACTGGCTGAACGCGTCACGCCTGTGCAGACGCCGGCGACGCTGTGGCCACGGATCCAGCGCAGCCTCGACAGCGCAGGCGCGCAGCCCATCCCGATCTGGTGGAATCGCCTGGGTGTCTGGCGCGGGTTGGCGGGCGCCGGGCTGGCGGCAACGCTGGTGCTGGGCGCGTTGTTGTTCAACGTTCGCGCGCCGGTGCCGGGTCCAGCCTATGTCGTCGTGCTCATCGCGCCTCAGGACAAGGCGCCAGGTTGGGTGGTGCAGGCCAGTGACTCGAGGGAGGTCCAGCTGATTCCGTTGAACGATACGGCGGTGCCGGCGGACCGCGCCCTGCAGTTCTGGACCAAGGCCGACAGCTGGCAAGGTCCTGTCTCGCTGGGTCTGGTGGAACCGGGGCAGAGCGTACACGTAGCCCTGGACAAGCTTCCGCCGCTGGAGAACAACCAGTTGTTCGAGCTGACCCTGGAGCCCAAGTCAGGCTCGACGACGGGCAGGCCAACCGGCCCCATCCAGTTCATCGGTCGTGCGGTCAAGGTGATATGACCCGGAACCGGGCTGCCTAAGGGCGCATGCGCTCTTCTTGGCAGTCCGGCCCGCCCATGTCGAACTCGCGACAGATCAACGGGCGATTCAGGTAGATACTGCAGCTCATGGAGCGTCGGTCCAATGCGGCACACCATCCATCGTCCAGGCGCGACATGGTTTCCGAACCCCATTCGTCCACTTCAATGAAGCGCTCCGGTACGCCGGTGTCGGTGATCAGCATGACTTCCAGGCGACAGCACTTGGCGGCGCAGCGGTCACAGCTGATGGAGGAGTCGATGTCGCTGGTTACAGCGATGTCATGCAGCGCAATCAAGGGTAGTGCCTGGCAGGAAATGATCGGCGCAGCGTACCGTTAGTTGCGCCGTTTCACAAAGCAAGCCGTGCACCTTCAGGCTTAAGGCGACGGATTGCAGGTCAGGCTGCCTTTGAAGACTTGCGCTTGCGCTTGTTTTTCCACGGCGTCGCGCCTTTTGGCGCAGGACCGCTGATGACCATGCGCAACCCGGCGCAACGCTCCACCAGCTTGCTCATCCAGGCCGATTGTTTGGCGACGAAGGTTTCCAGCGACATCTCACCGCTCTGCACCATGTCCAGCGCTTGCTCCCAGATGGCAGTGGTGCCCGGGTCGGCGATGGCTCGAGGTACCGCGTCGATCAGACTGAAGGCGGCGGGTGCCGCCGCCAGTGCCTTGCCCTGCTTGGTCAGGTAGCCGCGATCCAGCAGGCCCTGGATGATGCCGGCGCGGGTGGCCTCGGTGCCGATCCCGGTGGTGTCCTTGAGTTTCTGCTTCAGGCGCGGGTCTTCGACCAGCTTGGCGACGTTTTTCATCGCCTTGATCAAATCACCTTCCGTGAAGGGTTTCGGGGGTTGGGTCCACAGGTCCTTGAGCTTCACGTCGCGTACCACGCAGCGCTGGCCCTCGATCAGCCGCGGCAATGGCTGCGGAGCCGGCGCTTCGCGACCCTTGGCAGCGCCGAGCGCCTGCGGTATGGCGCGCTTCCAGCCGGGTTCGACCACCTGCTTGCCGACCGCGCGCAACGCCTGACCGCTGCAGTCGAAGTCGGCCTGGGTGCGGTCGTATTCGTGATTGGGCAGAAACTGCGCCAGGTAGCGGGCGCGGATCAGGGTATAAACCGCGCGGTACTTGCCCTGCAGTTTGTCGAACGTAGCGGCGACGGTAGTTGGAATGATGCCGTGGTGTGCGCCGACCTTGGCGTCGTTCCAGGCGCGTGAGCGCCGCTGCGCATCGAGGTGGGGGAGCAACGCTGCCAGCCCGGGGTCGGCGCGGCCCAGGGCTGCAATGATCGCCCTGGCATCACCGTGCTGGCTGACCGGCAGGTAGCCGCAGTCGCTGCGTGGATAGGTGATGACCTTGTGGGTTTCATACAGTGCCTGCGCCACGTCCAGGGTTTCCTGTGCCCCCAGCCCGAGCTTTTTCGAGCAGACCTCCTGCAAGGTGCCCAGGTCGAAGGGCAGGGGGGCGGCCTCCTTGACGCGCTCGGTACGCAGTTTGCGCAGCGTTGCGTGGCTTGCCTGGCTGAGCGCTGCAGCGGCCTGCTGCGCCAGCGCCTGGTTGAGGCAGCGTCCTTGATCGTCGCAACTGTCCGCTGGCGGTATCCACTGCGCCGTGAACTCGGTCTGTTCGCCGAGCAGTTGCACATCGATGGCCCAATAGGCGGCGGGGACGAAATCGGCGATGCTTCGGTCGCGGTCCACCACCAGGCGCAGGGTCGGGGTTTGTACCCGCCCCACGGGCAACACGCCCTGGTACCCCGCCTGACGGCCGAGCAGGGTGAACAGCCGGCTCATGTTCATGCCGATCAACCAGTCGGCCCGCGAGCGCCCCAGGGCGCTGTGATACAGGGAGAACGTCTCGGCGCCCGGCTTGAGAGCCGCTAGCGCCTTGCGAATCGAGGCGTCGTCCAGGGCCGACAGCCACAGCCGCTGCACCGGACCGCGGTAGCGACAGTGATCGACGAGCTCGCGGGCGATCATTTCGCCTTCGCGGTCGGCGTCCGTTGCGATCACCAGCGCCTGGGCTTCACTCAACAAGCGCTTGACCGCCTTGAACTGGCTGGCCGTCTTGCGTTTCACCTGCATTTTCCATTGCTGCGGAATGATCGGCAGATCGGCCAGCACCCAGCGCTTGTAGCGCGCGTCGTAGGCGTCGGGCGGCGCGGTTTCCAGCAGGTGCCCGATGCACCAGGTCACCGTGACGGCATTGCCGATCCAACAGCCATCACCGCGGCGCGTGGCGCCCAGCACCTTGGCGATGTCTTTTGCCTGGGAAGGTTTTTCGCAGAGAAACAGCCGCATAGGTACCTTGATGAAGAAGCCGTGCAGAGCCGTAGCATGCCAGACGTATCAAGACAGGCAAGCTTTATGTGTATGGATGTACAGTTTATGATGTTGCCTCGTATGAGCTCGGCCTGCAGTCGCCGCGCCTAATTTCCTCGTTAAAGGCCCGCCGCCGTGACCCCACAACAGGGTTTCATCCTGACGCGACATTGGCGCGACACCGCCGAAGGCACCCAGGTCGAACTGTGGCTGGCGACCGATGCCGGGCCGCGGCTGGTACGTCTGCCGCTCCAGCCTTCGGTCGCCTTCCTGCCCACACTGCAGCAGGAACACGCGCGGCGTCTGCTCGAAGGCGAGGCCGGTGTGGAGCTCAAACCGCTGGCGCTGCGCGATTTCGACCAGCAACCTGTCTCAGGCCTGTATTGCCGGCAGTACGGCCAGTTGCAACGTCTGGAAACCATGCTCAGGCAAGCCGGCATAGCAGTGTACGAGGCTGACATTCGTCCGCCGGAGCGCTACCTGATGGAGCGCTTCATTACGGCAGCCGTGGTCTTCGATGGCCACTTGCGGGCCGATGGCCAATACCACGAGGCCAGGCTCAAGCCGGCGTCGGCCTACCGTCCACAGCTACGGCTGGCGTCGCTGGACATAGAAACCACCGCCCAGGGTGAGTTGTACTGCATCGGCATCGAAGGCTGTGGCCAACGTGATGTGTTCATGTTGGGACCGCCCAATGGCGATGCGCGCACGCTGGATTTTGCCCTGCATTACCGGCAGAGCCGGGTGGAACTGCTGCAAAGCCTGAATGCCTGGTTCGCCGAACACGACCCGGACGTGATCATCGGCTGGAACGTCGTGCAGTTCGACTTGCGCGTCCTGCACGAACACGCCAGACGCCTCAATGTACCCCTGTTGCTGGGCCGCGGTGGCGCAGAGATGACCTGGCGCGAACACGGCAGTGGCGGCGACCACTATTTCGCCGGCGCGCCGGGCCGGCTGATCATCGACGGGGTCGAAGCGCTGCGTTCGGCGACCTGGACCTTTCCCTCGTTCAGTCTCGAAAACGTATCGCGGACGCTGTTGGGCGAGGGCAAGGACATTTCCACGCCGTACCAGCGCATGGACGAAATAAACCGCATGTTCGCCGGGGACAAACCGGCCCTGGCGCGCTACAACATCAAGGATTGCGTGCTGGTCACGCGGATCTTCGCCAAGACGCAACTGCTCACCTTCCTGCTCGAACGCGCCAGCGTCACCGGCTTGCCAGCGGACCGCAGCGGTGGCTCGATCGCCGCCTTCACCCATCTGTATCTGCCGGCGATGCATCGCCAGGGGTTCGTAGCGCCCAATATCGGCCAACGCCCACCCGAGGCCAGCCCAGGCGGTTTCGTCATGGAGTCACGGCCCGGCCTGTACGAGTCGGTGCTGGTGCTGGACTACAAGAGCCTGTATCCATCGATCATTCGCACGTTCCTGATCGACCCGGTAGGTCTGGCGGAAGGTCTGGCCAACCCAGACGATCAACACTCGGTTCCAGGCTTTCGCGGCGCGCGCTTTTCACGTACGCGGCATTGCCTGCCCGCCATTGTCGCCAGCGTCTGGAAGGGGCGCGAGACGGCCAAGGCGCAGGGCAACGCGCCGCTGTCGCAGGCGCTGAAGATCATCATGAACGCGTTCTACGGTGTTCTGGGGTCCAGTGGCTGTCGCTTTTTCGACACACGCCTGGCGTCGTCGATCACCCTGCGCGGCCACGAGATCATGCGCCGTACCCGCGAGCTGATCGAGGCACGCGGTTACCAGGTGATCTACGGCGACACCGACTCCACGTTCGTCTGGCTCAACAGCGCCCACGACGAAGTCGAGGCCAGCCGCGTCGGCAAGGAGCTGGTGGCCGAGGTCAACCTTTGGTGGGGGCAGCATCTTCAGCGTGAATATGGACTGAACAGCGCTTTGGAACTGCAGTTCGAAACCCATTTTCGGCGGTTCCTGATGCCGACCATCCGGAATGCGGAAGAAGGCAGCAAGAAGCGCTATGCAGGATTGGTCAGACGCGCCGACGGCCAGGACGAGATGGTCTACAAAGGACTGGAAAGCGTTCGCACCGATTGGTCGCCGCTGGCCCGTGAGTTCCAGAAGTCGCTGTACTCGAGAATTTTCCACTATCAGGGTTATCAGTCGTATGTTCGCGATTACGTGAAACGAACCCTGGCAGGTGAGCTGGACGATTTGCTGGTCTACCGCAAGCGACTGCGCAGGCCCTTGCACGACTATCAGCGTAACGTGCCGCCTCACGTTCGAGCGGCGCGCATCGCCGATGAACACAACCGCTCTACGGGGCGGCCCCTGCAGTATCAGCGCGGCGGCTGGATCAGCTACGTCATGACGGTGGCGGGGCCCGAACCTCTGGAAGTACGAGATTCAGCCATTGACTACGACCATTACCTGACCCGGCAGCTGCAACCCATTGCCGATGCGATCCTGCCGTTCGTCGACGACGACTTCAACACGCTGATCGGTGGCCAGCTTGGTCTGTTCCAGTAGGCTCAGAGGCTCTGGCTGATGAGCCCCATGGCCAGCGCCATGGCCAGGCCTGCTGTCACCCAGCCCCGCAGCCCCAGCCCCTGGCGTGCCTTGTGGTGCCAGCGGTCGTGGCCCAGCAGCGTGGCTGGCGCGAGCAGCTGGCGCCATTGCAGCTCGGTGGCATGGAAAGCGGACGGATGAGCGCCGTCGCTGTCCAGCCAGCGCCGGAAGTCGATGCGCTCGCTGGCGGTGGTCAATGGGCTTTGCAGCTTGACGTACCAGTGGATGGCCATGTTCTGGCCGGCAAGGAGAGGTGTACAGCAGGCACGCAGCGCGGCCTGCATCCTGGCTTCGACGTCGCCGACTGTCGTATGCAAGCGCTGGGCGATGTCCAGGTAGGGAAGTTCGTCGAGGCGGCTGTAGAGCAGGACTTGTCGAGTCCGCCTTGGCAGATCCAGCAATTGTCGATGAAGACGGTCCGGGTGTGGCTGGTCGTGAATGAGGTCTGACAGATCATGCGAGGGCGTGAGCAGCGGGGTCATCGGTGACACCTCCATTTGCGCGAAACCTGGTCATCTGTAGAGAGAAAGCGAGTTCGGACTTCCGTTTTCCGATGTTCTTTTGATATCATGCGCGCCATCTTTGCAGTGGCGCCTTCAAGTCGGTGAAGTTAGAAACCGACGGCGTGCAACGCTCTTCATTAGCCTGAAGATCCAAAAAAAAGACCCGGCAAAAAGCCGGGTCAAAAACCGTGATTAGCCTGATGAGGAGATAATCTGAAGGTCCGACCTAAGGCCCTTCGGATTATCCAACCGATCTCTCGACCGGTTGAGCTCAATAATAATCGTTATCATTTGCATGTCAAATGATTTGTCTGTGGTTTCCTGTTTTTCTTGTGCGCCCATCCCTCACTCCAGCGGCAGCTCGGTGGTCCGCTTGACTTCGCTCATGGCGATATTCGAGTAGGCTTCCTGCACATGGGGCTTCTGCAGCAGATGGTCGCGTAAAAACCGCTCGTAACTGGCAATGTCCTTGGCCACCACCTTGAGCATGAAATCCATGCCGCCCGCCATCGTGTAGCACTCGAGCACCTGCGGGTAGCCGATGATGGCTTCCTCGAATTCGGTCAGGTGCCGTCTGCCGTGCCCCGACAGCTTGATGCTGACGAAAATGGTCATGCTCAGACCGAGTTTTTTCGGGTTGAGCAGGGCAACCTTGCGTTCGATCAGCCCTTCTTCCTGCATGCGGTGGATGCGTCGCCAGCAGGGTGACTGGGACAGCTCCACACGTTCGGCGACCTGGGCCGCCGAGAGGTCCGCGTCGTGCTGGAGCAGGCGCAGGATGCGCCGATCGATCGGGCTGAGGCTGGTTTGCATGAATGAGTCCGGTTCTTGTGGTTATCGGGTCGACTTCATGCAGAGTATGGCTCGTTTCCGACGTTCTGCTCCAGTTACCGTCCCTGATTCACTCAATGCAGCGCGGCGCACTCAGCTTGCGATATGACCGAACTTGCCCGCCTGATAATCGGCAAACGCCTGCTGGATTTCCTCGCGAGTATTCATCACGAACGGACCGTAGCTGGCCACTGGTTCGCCCAGTGGCGCGCCATGGCCATAGAGCAGCGTGGCTGGGCCGGTGGCTTCGACCGTTACCCTGTCGTGCGTCTCGTCAAGTTCGACCAGGTGATGGCATTGCAGCGGGGTCCCGGCGATCTCGGCCTCGCCGTCGACCACGTAGAGAAAGACGTTTTCCCCCAGCGGTGCCGGCAGCGAGAGGCGGGCGCCGGCTTGCAGGTGTACGGTCATCAGGCATAGGCCGGTGAGGGACTCGATAGGCCCGCGCGTGGCGCCATGCCCATCGGACACATACTCGCCGGAAATCAGGCGGACCTCGGCCAGGGGCTCGGTGATCGTGGCGATGTCCGCGCCTTGCAGGCCGACATAGGCCGGGGGTGTCATTTTCAAACGCCCTGGCAGGTTGACCCACAGCTGGAGGATCTCCAGCGGGCCGCCTTCGCGCTTGAACGACTGCGGCGACAACTCGGCATGCACCAGCCCGGAACCCGCCGTCATCCACTGCACGCCGCCGGCACCGATGATGCTTTCATGGCCGCCGCTGTCCAGGTGCGACAGCTCGCCCTTGAGGATGAACGTGACCGTCTCGAAGCCACGATGGGGATGCGGCCCGAACGGCAGCCCCTGGTTGTTGGGGGGGTAGGTCTGCGGACCGTGGTGATTGAGAAACAGGAACGGATCGAGCTGCTCGATGCCGGGGCCAGGCAGCGGGCGACGGGTGATCAGGTCACCGATGTCGTCGCGCTGCGCGGGAAACTGCTGGAGGACGGTTCGGGTCATGGGGCCTCGGGGTGCGGAGAGTCACTGCGGTGCATGACTATGCCGCACAAGCCCGTTGCCTGAACAGCTCAGCGGCGATCCAGCCAGACCGTCTGCGCGTTGCAGAACTCGCGCAAACCGAAGTGCGACAGCTCGCGTCCGAAGCCGCTTTTCTTGATGCCACCGAAGCCCACGCGGGCATCCGAGGCACCGTAGCCGTTGATGAAGATCGCACCGGTTTCCAAGCGCTCGGTGAAATATTCGATCATCTCCACATCCCCGGTCCACACCGTTGCCGACAGCCCGAAATCACTGTCGTTGGCCAGTGCCAGCGCGTGGTTCGCATCGCGCGCCTCGACGATGGAGGCCACGGGGCCGAACAGCTCCTGATCGAAGGCGGTCATGCCCGGCTGCACGTTGGCAAGCACGGTGGGCGCGTAATAATTGCCGTCGCCGACCAGCTTGTGTCCGCCCAGCAGCAACTGGGCGCCTTGCTCGATGGAAGCCTGTACCTGGCCATCCAGCTCGTCGCGCAGATCGAAGCGAGCCATGGGGCCGATATAGGTGTCGTCGAGCTGCGGGTCGCCGACCTTGAGGGCGCGCGTTGCGGCCACGAAGCGTTCGGTGAAGTCCGGCAGGATGCTCGACTCGACGATCAGGCGCTTGGCGGCGGCGCAGACTTGGCCGGTGTTCTGGAAGCGGCCGAGCAGGGCAGCGTTGACCGCTTCGTCCAGGTCGGCATCGGCCAGAACGATGAACGGGTCGCAGCCGCCCAGTTCCAGTACGCACTTCTTCAGCGCCGCACCGGCTTGTGCGGCAATTGCCGAGCCTGCACCGACGCTGCCGGTCACGGTCACGGCAGCCACCCTCGGGTCGGCAATGGCCCGCGATACACCAGCGGGCTCGACGTTGAGCACAGCGAACAGGCCTTGGGGCAGGCCCGCCTGGTCGAACGCCTCACGCAGCAGTGTGGCGCTGCCCATCACGTTCGGCGCGTGCTTGAGCAAATAGCCATTGCCGGCCAGGATCACCGGAATGGCGCCGCGCAAGACTTGCCAAAGCGGGAAATTCCACGGCATCACCGCCAGCACCGGGCCCAACGGACGGTATTCGATGCGGGCTTTCTGGCCGGGCACCTGGGTGGCCTCGGCGGCGAGCATCGCCGGGCCGTGTTCGGCGTACCACTGGCACAGTCCGGCGCACTTCTCGACTTCGGCGCGCGCCTGGGTGATGGGCTTGCCCATCTCCCGAGTGATCATCTGCGCCAGCGGCTCGCTCATTTCGCGTAGCACGTCTGCCATGCGCGCGATGACTGCGGCGCGCTCACCAAGCGCGACGTAGCGCCATTGTTCGAAAGCAGCGAAATTGTCGGCCACTGTCTGCTCGAGCTGCGCCTCGCTGTCGAACGGGTAGCGTTGCAGCTCGGCGCCGGTGGCGGGATTCATGGAAATGGCATGGGTCATGGCGTTTACCTGTCGAAGGAATATGTAAGCCACGATACGGGCATGGTTAAATCATGAAAACTGAATAATAATAATCGAAACCATCTCGTTTGGAGAATGTATGGACCTCACTCAACTGGAGCTGTTTCGCGCGGTGGCCGAAGAGGGCAGCATTGCCGCCGCCGCTCAGCGGGTGCATCGAGTGCCTTCCAACCTCACGACGCGGATCAAGCAACTGGAGAGCGAGCTGGGGGTCGATCTGTTCATCCGCGAAAAACTGCGCTTGCGCCTGTCGCCCAATGGCTGGAGTTTTCTCGACTACACGCGACGCATCCTCGATCTGGTCGAGGAAGCGCGCCAGGCAGTGTCGGGTACCGAGCCGCAGGGCTCGTTCGCACTGGGCTCGCTGGAAAGCACGGCAGCCGTGCGCATCCCACCGTTGCTCGCGGCGTACCATCATCGTTATCCCAAGGTCGAGCTGGACCTGTCCACCGGACCGTCGGGCGACATGCTCGACAGCGTGCTCGGAGGGCGGCTGGCCGCTGCCTTTGTCGACGGCCCGCTGCGTCATCCGCTGCTCGATGGGCGCGTGGTGTACGACGAAGAAATGGTCCTGGTCAGCGCGCGCGGTCACGCGCCTGTGTCCCGGGCCCAGGACGTCAATGGCGAAACCATCTACGCTTTTCGCGCCAACTGCTCCTACCGTCGGCACTTCGAGAACTGGTTCGTCGCCGACGGCGCGGCGCCCGGCAAGATCTTCGAAATGGAGTCCTATCACGGCATGCTCGCCTGCGTCAGTGCCGGCGCCGGCCTGGCCTTGATGCCGCGCAGCATGCTGGAAAGCATGCCCGGCAGCAGCAACGTCAGTGTCTGGACCCTGGCCGAAGAGTTTCGCTGGCTGCACACCTGGCTGATCTGGCGCCGTGGCGCAGGTTCGCCCAACCTGGCGGCGATGCTCGAACTGCTCGACGACAGCGTCCCGCAGACCTCTGCGGCCTCCAGGGCTTCGGCATCTGGCACTGCGCTGACCTAGTCATTCACAGGGGCGGGGATTTTCGACGGTCGCAGGGTGGCGAAATGTCGCAGGCAAACGTTGACGTTGTCGGCCACGGAAAATAGGCTACGCGCCGACCCAGGGCAAATGTTCGCGGTGCCTGTGCATGCTATAGAATGCACCGCATGTTTTTCGATGCCTGATGAGGGCACGCCAGCCGTTGGCGCCGTCGTGGCGCGCGGCCAGATTTGAAGGAGTACGCATGGCTGTCTACAACTACGACGTAGTGGTGCTGGGTTCCGGCCCCGCCGGAGAAGGGGCGGCAATGAACGCCGCCAAGGCCGGGCGCAAGGTGGCCATGGTCGACAGTCGGCGCCAGGTCGGCGGCAACTGCACCCACCTGGGTACCATTCCTTCCAAGGCCCTGCGCCATTCGGTCAAGCAGATCATCCAGTTCAATACCAACCCGATGTTCCGTGCCATTGGCGAACCGCGCTGGTTCTCGTTCCCGGACGTGCTCAAGAGCGCCGAGCGGGTGATCGCCAAACAGGTGGCTTCGCGCACCAGCTACTACGCGCGCAACCGCGTCGACGTGTTCTTCGGCACCGGCAGTTTCTCCGACGAGCAGACGGTCGAAGTGATCTGCGCCAATGGTGCGCAAGAGAAGCTCATCGCCAAGAGCGTCATCATTGCTACCGGTTCGCGGCCTTACCGGCCCGCCGACATCGACTTCAGCCATTCGCGCATCTACGACAGCGATACCGTGCTGAGCATCACCCATACCCCGCGCAAATTGATCATCTACGGCGCCGGCGTCATCGGTTGCGAGTACGCGTCGATTTTCAGCGGCCTGGGCGTGCTGGTCGAGTTGATCGACAACCGCGAGCAGTTGCTCAGCTTCCTCGACGCGGAAATTTCCCAAGGCTTGAGCTATCACTTCAGCAACAACAACGTGATGGTCAGGCACAACGAGGAATACGAGAAAGTCGAAGGCCTCGAGAACGGCGTCGTGCTGCACCTCAAGTCCGGCAAGAAGATCAAGGCCGATGCCTTGCTCTGGTGCAACGGCCGTACCGGCAACACCGACCGCCTGGGCCTGGAAAACATTGGTATCAAGGTCAATGGCCGCGGCCAGATCAGCGTCGACGAGGCCTACCGCACCTCGGTGCCGACGATCTATGGGGCAGGCGATGTGATCGGCTGGCCGAGCCTGGCCAGTGCTGCCCACGACCAGGGCCGCTCGGCAGCCGGCAGTGTGGTCGACAACGGCAGCTGGCGCTTCGTCAATGACGTGCCGACCGGGATCTATACCATTCCCGAGATCAGTTCGATCGGCAAGAACGAGCACGAACTGACCCAGGCCAAGGTGCCATACGAGGTGGGCAAGGCATTCTTCAAGGGCATGGCCCGCGCGCAGATTTCCGGCGAGCCGGTGGGCATGCTGAAGATCCTCTTCCATCGCGAAACCCTGCAGGTACTGGGCGTGCATTGCTTCGGCGACCAGGCCTCGGAAATCGTGCACATCGGCCAGGCGATCATGAACCAGCCCGGCGAACTCAATACCCTGAAGTACTTCGTCAACACCACCTTCAACTACCCGACCATGGCCGAAGCCTATCGGGTTGCAGCCTACGACGGCCTCAACCGGCTTTTTTGAGCGGCTCCGGCCGGTGGCCTGAGCCGGCCGGGGAGACCGATTTCAGCGATTCTCGAGGGTGGCGCTGGCCAAACCGGGAAAGTCTGTAATTAGGCTGTCCACGCCGAAGTCGGCGAGCCTGCGCATCAGTGCAGGCTCGTTGACCGTCCATACCGACACATGCAGACCCTGGCGCTGGGCCTTGAGCAGGCGCTCGGGTGTGCACAGCGTCCAGTTCAAGGCGAGCATCTCGCAGCCGTAGCCCTGGGCGACCTTGATCGGGTCCAGCCAGGCGTATTCGGCCACCAGACCGCGGGCGACGTCCGGGGTCAACTCCAAAGCGGCGCGCAGCACTTCCCGTGAGCTGGAGGTAATGGTGATCTTGTCCAGCAGATTCATGCGCTGTGCCAGTTCGCGGATTGCCAGCACAGTGCTGGCGGCGCGCGTGCGCGATGCGCTTTTCACTTCCAGTTGCCAGTGCTCGAAGGCGCATTGCTCGAACAGTTCCTCGAGGCGTGGAATGGGGCAGGGCGACACCCATCCCGGCCCACCCTTGCGCGCGTCGTAGCGGGTCAGCGCCTGGGCGTCGTGCTCGACGACCTTACCGCCACGGCCAGTGGTGCGCTTGAGGGTCGGGTCATGGATGACCATCAGCTCGCCGTCCCTGGACAGATGCAGATCCAGCTCGCACCGGCGCACACCGTGTTCCAGGCATTGCTTGAAGCTTGCGAGAGTGTTTTCCGGGGCTTCGCCCTTGGCACCGCGATGGCCATAGATAAGCGTCACGTTCGCTCCTTGAATGAGAGTAGTGGATCAATCGGTGGTCGCGTCTTGCCGCTCGCGCGCCTGACGTCGTTGAACCTGCTGCTTGTGCAGAATGTAACGGGCGAGCAGCTGACGCTGGGCATCGCTGATGTCGACGAACTGGGTGCCGATCTCGAACTGGTCGTTACCCACTGCGATGCAGTTGGTGACGCTTGCCTTGAGCGATAGCCCTAGCGCCTGGGGCATCAGCGCGATCCGCAACGCCAGGCGCGTATTTTCCTCCATCGGCTGTTGCTGGAAGAACGCCAGGCCGCCCTCGGACAGCACCACTGGCCGAGCCTCGCCGATACGCTCGACTAGCGTCTGCGCAACCACTTGGCCAAGCAGGTCGATACGCTTGTTCTGGGCCTTGAGCACGGCTTCCACGGCACGGTCGGCTTCGCCGAGCTGGCGCAGCAGATGCTGGGTTTCGAACTCGGCCAGGTGCATTTCGCCAAGCAGGTCGAACAGCGGCGACGCATCCTGCAACATGTCTTCACCCGCCGTCTCGCTGGCCGGGAGTATGGTGATTTCCAGTGCGATGCGGTCATCGATGCGATAGTATTCGCGGCGATCTTCTTCATCTGATGTCGACATGACGAACCCAGGGTAGAGGCGATGGTCCGAGTGTAAAGCTGCTCGTCACGCCCTGCCAGCAGGACGTCTCCTCTTTCACCCGAACAAGCCCCGACATGTTCAGACCTCTTTTCGTTTTCATTGGCGCGCGTTACACCCGTGCCAAGCGGCGCAATCATTTCGTGTCGTTCATCTCCCTCACCTCGATGATCGGACTCGCCCTGGGCGTGGTCGTGATGATCGTGGTGCTGTCGGTGATGAACGGCTTCGATCACGAGATGCGCACCCGCGTGCTGGGCATGGTGCCCCACGCCACCGTCGAATCCGGCCAGCCCATCGCCGACTGGCCGGCACTGGCGGCTCAGGTTCGGCAGAACCCGCAGGTGGCGGCAGTCGCGCCGTTCACCCAGATGCAGGGTTTGCTGACCCACGCCGGCCAGGTGCAGAAAATCCTGCTCAATGGCATCGACCCTGCGCAGGAACACAACGTCTCGATCATCGACGCCTTCGTCAAGCAGGGCAGGGTCGATGACCTCAAGGCCGGCGAGTTCGGCCTGATGATCGGCGACAAGGCCGCGACCAAGCTGGGTGTGGGTGTGGGCGACAAGGTCACCTTCGTCGCACCTGAAGTCACGGTCACCCCGGCCGGCATGTTCCCGCGCATGAAGCGCTTCACCGTGACCGGCATCTTTCACGTGGGCGCCGGCGAGCTCGACGGCTACCTAGGCCTGGCCAACCTCGAAGACCTGGGCAAGCTGCACCGCTGGAAAGCGGGCGAAGTTCAGGGGCTGCGCTTGAAGTTCGAAGATCTGTTCCAGGCTCCGCGAGTGTCCTGGCAGATCGCCAAGCAGTTGGGGGACCAGACCTACTATGCGCGCGACTGGACCCGTACCCACGGCAATCTCTACCAGGCCATCGGCATGGAGAAAGCCATGATCGGCCTGCTGTTGCTGCTGATCGTGGCCGTGGCCGCGTTCAACATCATTTCCACGCTGGTGATGGTGGTCAACGACAAGAAGGGCGATATCGCCATCCTGCGCACCCTGGGCTCGACGCCCGGGCAGATCATGCGCATCTTCATGGTGCAGGGCACGGTGATCGGCGTGGTCGGCACCTTGATCGGCGCCGTGGTCGGCATTCTGGCGGCCTTGAACGTCAGCGCTGCTATTGCCCTGCTGGAAAAAGCCATCGGCCACAAGTTTCTCAATGCCGATGTCTACTTCATCGACTACCTGCCTTCGCAGCTCATGGCCAACGATGTGTTCATGGTCTGCGGCGCGGCATTGGTCCTGAGTTTCCTCGCCACCCTGTATCCGGCCTGGCGTGCTGCGCGTACCCAGCCGGCGGAGGCGTTACGTTATGAGTGAGTCGGGCATGAGTGAACAAGCAGTACTGAGTTGTCGCAACCTGGGTAAATCCTACGAGGAAGGCCCTGAATCCGTGGTCGTGCTGGACAACCTGCAACTGGAGCTGCACGCCGGTGAGCGCGTGGCTATCGTCGGCAGCTCCGGTTCGGGCAAGAGCACCTTGCTCAACATGCTTGGCGGGCTCGATACGCCCAGCCGCGGCAGCGTGTGGTTGGCGGGTGAAGAGCTTTCGGCGCTGAACGAGCGGGCGCGCGGGCTGCTGCGCAATCGTGCCCTGGGCTTCGTCTATCAGTTTCACCACCTGTTGCCCGAATTCACTGCGCTGGAAAACGTCTGCATGCCGCTGCTGATCGGCAAGACCGCCATCCCCGAGGCGAAACAGCGCGCCACTGCATTGCTGGAGCGCGTGGGCCTGGGCCATCGACTGCAACACAAGCCGGCCGAACTGTCGGGCGGTGAGCGTCAGCGCGTGGCCATTGCCCGGGCCTTGGTAAACACGCCGGGGCTGGTGATGCTCGACGAGCCCACAGGCAACCTCGACAACCACACCGCGCAAGGCATTCAGGACTTGATGCTCGAGCTCAGCGTTTCGCTGCGCACCGCGTTTCTGGTGGTCACCCATGATCTGAGCCTGGCACGACAGATGGACCGCGTACTGCGTCTGGAAGACGGGCGTCTGGTGCCGATCTAGCTTTTTCTTTTCTAACGGGTTACCTCTGCATGTTCAGACCCTTGTCAATTTTCATCGGCTTGCGCTACACCCGCGCCAAGCGGCGCAAGAACTTCATTTCGTTCATCTCCATGACCTCGATGATCGGCCTTGCTCTGGGCGTGCTGGCGATGATCGTGGTGCTGTCGGTGATGAACGGCTTCCAGCGCGAAATGAGCTCGCGCATCCTGGGCATGGTGCCCCACGCCATGATCCAGGGCGTGAAGCCGCTGGACGATTGGCGTCCCGTCGCTGCCGCCGCCATGAAAAACCCCGAGGTGCTGGCGGCCGTGCCGTTCACCGAGCTCGACGGCATGCTCTCGTACAAGGGCATGATGCAGCCGATCCAGATCAGCGGTGTCGATCCGGCCCGCGAGGGCGAGGTGTCGATCGTTGCCGACCACATCGTCCAGGGACGCCTGGACGATCTCAAACCAGGTGAATTCGGCGTCGTCGTCGGTGAAATCACCGCCAGGCGCTTCCGCTTGAACGTGGGCGACAAGATCACCCTTATCGTTCCGGAAGTCAGCACTGCGCCGGGTGGCATCACCCCGCGCATGCAGCGTCTCAACGTGGTCGGCGTGTTCAAGGTCGGCGCCGAACTCGATGGCTCCATGGGTCTGATCAACGCGGCAGATGCGGCGGAAATGCAGCGTTGGCAGCCGGGGCAGGTGCAAAGCGTACGGCTCAAGCTGAAGGATTTGTACACGGCGCCCGAGGTCAGTGCCGCCATCGTCAAGGACCTCGGCACAGCCTACAAGGCCGACGACTGGACCCATACCCAGGGCAGCCTGTTCAGTGCCATGAAAATGGAAAAGACCATGATTGGTCTGCTGCTGCTGATGATCGTTGCGGTAGCGGCGTTCAACATCATTGCCACCCTGATCATGGTGGTGAACGACAAAGGCGCGGATATCGCCATCCTGCGTACCATCGGCGCTACGCCGAGGCAGATCATGGGGATCTTCATGGTCCAGGGTACCGTCATCGGCGTGGCCGGCACCGTGATCGGGGGTGTGCTGGGCGTAATCGCCGCAATCAACGTCAGCGCCATCGTCGGCTGGGTGGAGCGCATCAGCGGCCAGCACATCTTCACTTCGGACGTGTATTTCATCAGCAATCTGCCCTCCGAGCTGCAGGGTGGGGATGTCATGCTGATCTGCGGGGCAGGGCTGGTGCTGAGCTTCCTTGCGACTATCTACCCTGCCTATCGGGCTTCACAGATCGAACCGGCGCACGCCCTGCGCTACGAGTGATCCATGACGACTGCGGTGCGGCCTTGCAGCCGCGCCGTCGTCGCCATGCAGCAACGCGGCAAATTCGCTAAACTGCCGTCGTTCATTCAGTCAGGTTTATTTCATGCATCCCGCAGCCGAACATTCTCCCCTGGGCAAGTCCAGCGAGTACGTTTCCACCTACACCCCCTCGTTGCTGTTTCCCATTCCCCGCGCAGCAAAGTGGGCCGAGTTGGGCTTGAGCGCGGAAACCCTGCCCTATACCGGCGTGGACGTGTGGAATTGCTTCGAGCTTTCCTGGTTGCTGCCTTCGGGAAAGCCGGTCGTAGCCATTGGTGAATTCACCATTCCTGCGGATTCACCGAACATCATCGAATCCAAGTCGTTCAAGCTGTACCTGAACTCGCTCAACCAGACGGCGTTTGCGTCGATCAATGACCTGCAGGCCGTGCTGGTGGCGGACCTTTCCGGGGCTGCCGGTAAGCCGGTGGGCGTCAAGGTGCGCCGCTTGGAAGATGTGCAGGCGGAGGGCGTGGTTCAACTGCCTGGGGTGTGCATCGACGAGTTGGACATCACGGTCAGCAGCTACGATCACCCACAGCCGGAGCTGCTGCGTTGCGACCCGAGTTCCCTCGTGGAAGAAACCATCCATAGCCATCTGTTGCGGTCCAATTGCCCAGTCACCAGCCAGCCGGACTGGGGCAGTGTGTGTATTGCCTACAGCGGTCCGGCGCTGGACCACGCCAGCGTGCTGGCCTACCTGGTCAGCTTCCGTCAGCATTCGGATTTCCACGAGCAATGTGTCGAGCGGATTTTTACCGATCTGCAGCGACTTCTGCAGCCAGAAAGACTGACTGTGTTCGCCCGCTACGTACGCCGCGGCGGCCTGGACATCAACCCCTACCGCAGCACTGACACGCTGCCCGCGGCCAATGGCCGGCTGGTTCGCCAGTAAGGGTGCATCCAGCAGCCGCTTGGGCAGGCGGCTGCAGTTGTACCGTCTTCAGATACCGATGTTGCCGAGCGTCTGCACGATATTGCGCAGTGCGCCGGCCACGCCAGGGTGGTCCACCTCAAAGCGCTCGACGGCCAGGTTCACGCTGTCGGCGACGGACGGGTCCGCCGTGGCATTTTCCAGCTCCATGCGCGCCTTGATCTGCTCCATCAGGACGCGCATGTCTTCACGCTCCTCGAGCGACAGCGTCTGGTTCTTTTCCAGTTGCTCGCGCAGTTCATCGAGTTGTTCCTGCAATTCGCGGGCTGGCATGACGTTCTCCTTGAGTGATAGGCACTTACATGGACCGCGCCCCGTGCGCAAAGGTCCGTGTCGGCTCGCATCATTGGAATTCCATGCCGTTCCAGACGGCTGCGCGAATGAACTTGAGGGCGGGCCTGAAGTCTGGCATGGGTACGTTCAGATTGATCGGCAGCGCTGCGTTCGCCAGCGCACTGCCTAATCCGGCCTGGACACTTTATACTGGGCCACATTTTGTTGGCGGTCGCATGCGACCCAATCGTATCTCAAGGAGTAACACGTATGCGTCTGACCGGTTCAGCTGTCATCGATCGAGTGGCTGGAGCCTGTCTGCTCCTGGGGCTTGCCGTGGCGCCCGTGGTAGCACAGGCCGCCGAAGAGGATCCATGGGAGCCGGTCAACCGTGCGATCTTCCGGGTCAACGATACCTTGGATACCTATGCGCTCAAGCCTATTGCCCAAGGCTACCAGTGGATCACCCCGCAGTTCCTGGAAGACGGCATTCATAACGTGTTCAGCAACATCGGCGACGTCGGCAACCTGGCCAACAACGTCATGCAGCTCAAGCCTGCCGCTGCCGGTACCGACACTGCGCGGCTGATCTTCAACACCACCTTCGGCCTGTTCGGCTTCTTCGATGTGGGCACCAAGATGGGCCTGCAGCGCAGCGACGAGGATTTCGGCCAGACCCTGGGCTACTGGGGTGTAAGCAGTGGGCCTTACGTGGTCCTGCCGCTGATGGGCCCAAGCACCGTGCGCGATGCATTCGCCAAGTATCCCGATACCTATACCTCACCGTATCGCTACATCGACCACGTGCCGACCCGCAATACCACGCTGGGCGTGAATCTGGTGGATACGCGCGCAAGCTTGCTGTCGGCTGAAAAGCTGATCAACGGCGACAAGTACATCTTCTTGCGTAACGCTTACTTGCAGAACCGTGAATTCCGGGTCAAAGATGGCCAAGTGGAAGACGATTTTTAATTGTAACCAGGCATGAAAAAGGCGACCCGAGGGTCGCCTTTTTTCATGCGCGGCGTTCAGTCCATGCTCAATGTGTGCAGGCCTATGATCTGCATACCATCTTGCTTCGAGCTTTCTACGCGTATCACTTCCGCCTGGATGTCCAGATCGCTGAGCGTGGGATGGTTGGAAGGCAAATGGACGCCAACCTGATCTCCTACACTCAATTGAGTCTGGGCTTCCAGCTGCATACCGGTGCTCGAAAGATCCTTGCATACGGCGGGAACGACAACGTCGCCGACCCTGAGGTCGACCTTTGCATCCACAGTCATGCGGATGAAATCACGTTTCTCACTGTAGTCACGATCACTGTGGCTCATGGTTTGTCCTTCGATCTGGTTGCTATTGTTAACGTTCTTATAACCCAAGGTAATAGGCCAATCGGCCCGCCCTGGCCCGTGTCGCAACACCCTTGAAACGCTTGCCGGATGGGAGTACCGTCTGCGCCTTACAAGGCACCTCTGCATCCGAATGCTCAGGGCACCCAGCGCTTGTATTCGCCTCTGCGAGAGGCTAGAAGTAAAGGTAGGCGACCCATTGCTTGCATCGCCAGTTTTTACATTGCTGACCTACTTACGACAACCAATTTCTGGCGCCGTTTGCCCACATGCAGAAAACCAGTGCAACGCTGCTGATCATCGATGACGACGATGTGGTGCGCGCAAGCCTTGCGGCCTACCTCGAAGACAGCAGCTTCAGCGTGCTGCAGGCGAACAATGGCCTGCAGGGCCTCCAGGTCTTCGAGCAACAACAGCCCGATCTCGTCATCTGCGACCTGCGCATGCCGCAGGTGGGCGGCCTTGAATTGATTCGCCAGGTGACCGAGCGTTCTCCCGATATTCCAGTGATCGTGCTGTCCGGTGCCGGTGTGATGAATGACGCAGTCGAAGCATTGCGCTTGGGTGCCGCCGATTACCTGATAAAGCCTCTTGAAGATCTGGCCGTGCTTGAGCACTCGGTTCGCCGGGCCCTGGATCGCTCGCGGCTGCTGCTGGAGAATCGTCGCTACCGCGAGAAGCTGGAAACGGCCAATCGTGAACTGGAAGCCAGCCTGCATCTGCTGCAGGAAGACCAGACTGCCGGCCGGCAAGTGCAGATGAACATGCTGCCGCAGAGTCCCTGGAGCACCGACGGATTCAGTTTCGAACACCAGATCATCCCGTCGCTGTACCTGTCGGGCGACTTCGTCGACTATTTCCGGGTCGACGAGCACCGCGTGGCGTTCTATCTGGCCGACGTATCCGGTCATGGCGCTTCATCGGCATTCGTCACGGTGCTGTTGAAATTCATGACCACCCGCCTCATGTTCGAATCAAGGCGGGGTGGTGCGATGCCCGAATTCAAACCGTCCGACGTGCTGGGCCATATCAACCGGGGTTTGATCAACACGCGTTTGGGCAAGCATGTCACCATGGTCGGCGGGGTGATCGACGAGCACACCGGGCTGTTGACCTACAGCATCGGCGGGCATTTGCCGCTTCCGGTGCTGTACACCCCCGAGCAAACGCAGTACCTGCAGGGACGCGGCCTGCCGGTGGGTCTGTTCAACGAAGCCACGTATACCGATCACGTCATGGCGTTGCCGGAGCAGTTCAGCCTTACCCTGCTTTCCGATGGGATACTGGACTTGCTGCCAGGCGAAACGCTTAAGGAAAAAGAAGCTGCATTGCCTGAGATCGTCAGTGCAGCGGGCGGCAGCCTGGATGGCTTGCGGCAAAAGTTTGGACTGGCCACACTCGGGGAGATGCCGGATGATATCGCCCTGATGGTGCTGAGCAGGAACCTTGCATGAGTACTGGTAGAATCCAGTTTGCTGAACAAAGCGGAACGTTCGTGTTGAAATTCGTGGGTGAGGTGCGCCTGACGCTCTGCTCGGCGCTGGATGCGACGATCGAGCGGATCTTCACCGCCCTCGATTTTTCAGCCATCGTGATCGATTTGACCGAAACCCGCAGCATCGACAGCACCACCTTGGGCCTGCTGGCCAAGTTGTCGATCATGTCTCGTCAAAAAGTCGGATTGCTGCCAACGGTGGTGACGACTCACGAGGACATCACGCGCCTGCTGCAGTCCATGGGTTTCGATCAGGTGTTCAACATCGTCGGTCGCCCGATTCCTTGCCCCGACTGCCTGACCGACCTGCCTTCGCAGGATCTGTCCGAGGATGTGGTTAGGGCCAAGGTGCTGGAAGCGCACAAGATTCTCATGGGCCTGAACGAGTCCAACCGCGAAGCCTTCCACGATCTGGTGAACGCGCTGGAACGCAGCTGAGTACCTTCGGGTGACTCGCTCGGCTAAGAAAAAAGGCGACCTTGCGGTCGCCTTTTTCGTATGCGGCAAACTGGAATCAGGAAACTTTGGCAGTCAGCAGGGTTTCGAGTTTTTCCTGATCGCGAGCGAATTGACGAATGCCTTCAGCCAGTTTTTCCGTGGCCATCGCGTCTTCGTTCGACGCCCAGCGGAACTGCGCCTCGGTCAAAATCTGCTTGGGTTCACCGGCATTGCCTGGCTTGAGCTTCTGCTCCAGCGTGCCTCCATCTTCGGCCAGCTTGTGCAGCAGTTCCGGGCTGATGGTCAGGCGATCACAACCGGCCAACTGCTCGATCTGGTTGATGTTGCGGAAGCTGGCGCCCATGACCACGGTCTTGTAGTCGTTGGCTTTGTAGTAGTTGTAGATGCGCGTTACCGACTGCACGCCTGGATCGTCGGAACCGGTGTATTCCTGGCCGGTGGATTTCTTGTACCAGTCGTAGATGCGACCCACGAACGGCGAGATCAGGAACACACCAGCATCGGCGCACGCCTGTGCCTGGGCGAAGGAGAACAGCAAGGTCAGGTTGCACTGAATGCCTGCCTTTTCCAGCTTCTCGGCGGCGCGGATACCTTCCCAGGTGGAGGCCAGCTTGATCAGCACACGCTCGCGACCGACACCGGCCTTTTCGTACAGGTCGATGATCTGGCTGGCCTTGGCCAGCAGGGCCTGCTCGTCGAAAGAGAGGCGCGCGTCGACTTCGGTGGAGATGCGGCCGGGGATGGCCTTGAGGATCCCGGTACCCACGGCGACCGCGAAAGTGTCCGACGCCAGACCGACATCACCGTTGCTGTCGCTGATGGTCTTGCGCAGCATGTCCTTGTAGGCTTCCAGCGAGGCAGCCTTGAGCAGCAGCGACGGGTTGGTGGTGGCGTCGACCGGCTTGAGCTTGGAGATGGCGTCGAAGTCGCCGGTATCGGCGACCACGGTGGTCATTTGCTTGAGTTGTTCCAGCTTGGAAGTCATGAGCGTGCTCTGTCCTGTGCGAATGAATGACGTTACCCGAGCGCTGCGTCCGGCTCAAGGGCCAAGGGCGTGCAGCAGGGGGAGGGCGGCGGAAAGACCTACGTTCGAGTGTCGCGCCGCGCGACGGTTCAATGGATCGAGTATGCGCTCCTATCGGGTCAATGATGCATCGTTGGGCGATCAGCGCCCTTCGAGCAATGCCCCGGCCTGATCGAGCAGCGCCAGCGGGTCATCGGCCTTGTGGATATCCACCGACAGCAGTTGACGGAACTTGCGCGCGCCGGGAAAGCCCGTACCCAAGCCGAGCATGTGCCGCGTAACGTGGTGCATGGCGCCGCCTGAGGCGATATGCGCGGCGATGTACGGCCGCATCTGCCGCAGCGCGTCGAAACGGCTGATCACCGGCGTGTCGCTGCCGAACAACTGTTGGTCGACCTGCGCCAGCAGGTATGGGTTGTGATAGGCCTCGCGTCCCAGCATCACACCATCGAAGGTCTGCAGATGCTCGGCGCAGGCTTCCAGCGTCTTGATGCCGCCGTTGAGTATCACTTCAAGGTCCGGGAAATCCGCCTTCAAGCGCGCGGCAATGTCATAGCGCAGTAGAGGAATGTCACGGTTCTCCTTGGGCGACAAGCCCTCAAGAATGGCGATGCGTGCGTGCACGGTAAAACTGCGGCAGCCCGCCTCGCGTACCTGTCCGACGAAATCGCACAGCGCCTCATAGCTGTCGCGGCCATTGATACCGATGCGGTGCTTGACCGTGACCGGAATCGACACCGCATCGCGCATTGCCTTGACGCAATCGGCCACGAGCGCAGGGTGCGCCATAAGGCAGGCGCCGATCATGTTGTTCTGCACACGATCGCTGGGACAACCCACATTGAGATTGACCTCGTCGTAACCGTGCGCCTGCGCCATGCGCGCGCAAGCGGCCAGATCCGCCGGCGTGCTTCCACCCAACTGCAGCGCGATGGGGTGCTCGGCATCGTCGTAGCGCAGAAAGCGCTCGTGATCGCCATTGAGCAAAGCGCCGGTGGTGACCATTTCGGTGTAGAGCAAGGTGTGCCGCGAGAGCAGGCGCAGGAAGTAGCGACAGTGGCGGTCGGTCCAATCCATCATGGGCGCCACGCTAAAGCGGCGGAAGGGCTCCAGGCTAGGCGTGGCGGGCGTTTCAGCTACATTCTGTACCATTTTACTCTGCGCGTTTTGAACCAGTTTTCGGGCGTTTTCGGACGTTTTCGTGGGGTGAGTGGTAAGTTTTACCACTGTGAGAATGACCTTAACCACTTTCGCCGGGGCCGTTATTCGAGGACGAAAAAGGGCTGGCGAGGTGTTTGCTATGCAGGTCGGCTCCGTACGAAACGTGACGGGAGACAAGTCTACCAAGACACTCGGTCGTTGGTGCGAAAACAGGTCGCTTATCAAGCGCTGCAGGATGACCTTGAGTATCTGCGTTCTGAACGCCTGGCCATCGAACGTCTGTCTGGCATAGACACTGACTTGACCTTGAGCCTGGAAGAAATGAACGCCCGGTTCAAATAGGCATGTGTGCCGTACACCTGTGTTCTTCGTTTCCAGTGCGTGACAGATACAAAGCCCAATCTACCAGGCGAACCTGATACTAACCAAAGAGGCTGGTCGACGTGTCAATGATCAGCCCTTACCAGCGATAGTTGACCGAACCGATCAGCGCTCGCTCGTCGCCGTAGCGGCACGAGACGTTGCAGAACAGGTACTTCTCGTTGGCGACGTTTTGCGCCTTCATGGCCACGGTCCAGTTCTTGTCGACTTCATAGGTGACTTTCGCGTCGAACAGGGTGTAGGCGGAGACCTTCTCGTTGGCGTCCGAGGTGGACGTACGGCTGGTGCCCATGTACCGGGCGCCGCCGCCGACCATGACCTGAGGCAGGCCCAAGGCAGTCAAGCGGTAGTCGGCCCACAGGTTGGCCATGTGATACGGCACGCCGTCGATGCGCGTACCTACGCGGGTGGACACCGCATCGTCGGTGATCTTTGCATCGGTGTAGGTGTACGACGCAGTGGCGCTCAGGTTCGCGGTGATCTCCGCTTTGGCCTCAAGCTCCACACCGCGTGAGCGGGTTTCACCGAACTGCACGCTGTTGCCGGTGAGGTCGGTGCTCAGGGAGTTTTTCTGCTTGAGGTCGTAGACCGCAGCGCTCAGCAGCGCTGTGGTACCGGGCGGGGTGTAACGTACGCCGATCTCGTACTGCTCGCCCTCGGTCGGATCGAACGAGGTGTTGGCGTTGGCGTTGAAGACGTTGGCCGGCAGGAACGACTGGCTCCAGCTGACATAAGGCGCCAGCCCGTTGTCCGCCTGGTAGACCAGGCCGATACGACCGGTGGCTTTCTTGTCATCGCGCGGCGTGCGAGCGCCAGTGGCGAAGCTGTAGGTTCGGCTTTCGGCCCAATCCTGACGACCGCCCAGCAGCAGAATCCACTTGTCGTCGAACTTGATCTGGTCTTGCAGGTAGACGCCGGTCTGAGCGCTGTGCAGGTCCGAGCCGGTGTTGGCGGTTGTGACGTTGGTCGCAGCGCCGTACACCGGATTGGCCGGGCTGAACATGGAGTTGGCGCCAGCGAAGCGATGAGAGTCGTAGGTCTTGTGGTAGTAGTCCACGCCCGCCAGCAGGGTGTGCTGCCAGCGGCCGCTGTCGAGGGTCCATTGCATGTTGTTGTCGCTGGTCCAGCCTTCTGAGCGCTCGCGGCGGATGCTAGCTCGGCGCGCCAGCTGGCCTCGGTCGCGCAGGGCGGCGCTGCCGGTATCAGCGATCTGCATGTAGTCCCAGCTCAGGTCCGCCTCGAAGTGGCGTAGCGAATGGCGGATTTTCAAGTCGGGTGTGAAATCGTGTTCGAACAGGTAGCCCAGACTGGTCGAGTAGTTGTTGTAGTGATCGAAGCCGCGCTCGCCGGTGAACAGGTCGCGGTCGACCTTGGGGTAGCGAGTGCTGGACGAGGTGGTCAGGTCGAAATCCAGCGGTGGTGCAAAGCCGGTACGGGTTTCCTGGTAGTTGGCCAGGACCGTCAGCGAGGTGCTCTCGTTCGGGCGCCAGGTGAAGGCGGGTGCGATGTAGCGGCGGTCGTCGTCGGTATCGGTGGTCTGGGTGCCACTGTCGCGCCAAAGGCCGGTCAGGCGATAGGAGAACTGTCCGGCGTCGTCGATCGGGCCGCCCAGGTCGAAGCTGTACTGTTTGCGCGCATGGCTGCCGTATTCGACATTGACTTCATGCAGGGGCGTGTCGGTCGGGCGCTTGGTGATGGTGTTGAGCAGACCGCCTGGCGACAGTTGGCCGTACAACACAGAAGAAGCACCCTTGACCACTTCCACGCGCTCCAGGCCGTAGGGCTCGATGCCTCCGTCATACACGCTGCCTTGCAGTTTCATCCCGTCGCGCAGGATGCCGCCGGTGCCTGAGCCGACGTTGAAGCCACGGATCACGAAGTCGTCGGCTACACGGCTGAACCCGCCTGGCTGCGCGATCACGCCTGGCGTGTAGCTCAAGGCCTCGGCCAAGGTGTCGGTCTTGCGGTTGTCCATCTCGTCGCGGGTGATGACCGAAATCGACTGAGGAATATCCTTGATCGCCGAGTCGGTCTTGCTTGCGCTGGTGCTGCGAGTCGCCACAGGTCCACGGATCTGGCCATTCGGGTTTTCCAGGGCCTGGGCATCGATGGTGGTTTCCTGCAGCTCCAGGGTGGCGTTGGATATGGCAGCGCTGGCGCTGTCGGCGGCGTAGGCCGTGCTCAGTGGCGGGCCACTGAGTAGCATCGCCAGTGTCAGCGGGTGATAGGCAAAGATTTTTTTTGCCGGCATGGGGACTCCTGTTCGTTAAACGTTGTTTGCCTGAGGGACGAAATCAGGCCGCGCCTCCGTCTCGACGATCAGCACAAGCAGAACTGTAACAAATAGGAATGGTTATTATTCATATTTTGTTGCGAATATCTGTTGGAAAGCTACACCCCTTAGATGCTCGACCCGAGGGCAGGGCGCCTCGCATTGCCCTCTTTCACTGTCACTACAAGCGCTAGTGGCGATCATGACTGTCAAGTCCGCCACGCAAGAGGGGCCTGACGATCACTGTCTAAGCTTATGTTTATTCAGTATTAATTGGATTGAAAACGGTCGATTACACTCAGCGACCGCAAGCCAGACGCAGGCGCTTTCCGATGTTCGCTTTATCTATTTCAACACGTCTGGAGGTCAACCGATGACCTTCGACTACGCGTTCGCGTTGTCCACGCTTCCCGCTTTTGCGCGCGCCGTGGGGGTCACTTTGCAAGTCGGCTTGATCGCCATCCTGAGCTCACTTGCCGTCGCGGTGCTCAACGCGGCCATCGCCACGTTTCGGGTCCCGGTGCTGCATCGGCTCGTGCCGCTATACGTCGAGCTTGCGCGGAATACACCGCTGCTGATTCAGCTGTTCTTCATCTACTTCGCCTTACCCGCTCTGGGCGTGCGGATTTCCGGTTTCGCGGCGGCGGTCATTGCCATGACGTTCATGGGAGGTGCGTACCTGACCGAAATACTGCGCGCGGGCATCGAAGCGGTGCCCAAGTCGCAGATCGAGTCTGGCCTGTCCATCGGTCTGTCGCGCTGGCAGCTGTTGCGCCAGGTAGTGCTGCCCCAGGCAGGCATTCTCAGCTTGCCTGCGCTGTTCGCCAACTTCGTGTTCCTGCTCAAGGAGACCACGGTGGTGTCGGCCGTTGCCGTGCCGGAAATTCTCTACACCACCAAGAGTTACATCGCTCTGTATTACAAGACCTACGAGATGCTGGCAGTGATGACCGGGTTGTGCGTGCTGTTGTTCTTGCCGCTGTCGTTGCTGCTGGGCCTGCTGGAAAGGAGGCTCCAACATGGCCAGTTCGGGTCTTGAGCTGCTCTGGGTATCGGTACCTCAACTGCTGACCGGGGCCGGTCGCACCTTGGGTATTTCCGCGCTTGCGATCCTGTTCAGCAGTGTCGGCGGCCTGTTCTATGGCGTGCTGCGCAGCCTGGGCAAGCGCTGGCTGGACGTGCCGCTGAGGGGCTACCTGGAGCTGTTTCGCGCCATTCCGGTACTGGTCTGGTTGTACCTGTTCTTCTTTGGCCTGCCAATCTTCTTCGGCGTCAGCCTGCCTGCGTTCTGGTGCGCGGTGCTGGTGTTGTCGCTGTGGGGCGCCAGCGAGATTGGCGAAGTCGTGCGTGGCGCGCTGCGCTCCATACCCCGCGGGCAGCGCGAGGCAGGACTGGCCATCGGCCTGGGCCTGGGCCAGTTGTACGGTCGGGTATTGCTGCCCCAGGCGCTCAAGCGCCTCACGCCGCCGGTCATCAACGTCTGCACCCGTTTGCTCAAAACCAGTTCGCTGGCGGTGCTGATCGGCGTTGTCGACATCACCAAGGTGGGCCAGCAGATCATCGAGCGCACCTACGAGTCGGTGCTGATCTACGGCTTCCTGTTTGTCTTCTTTTTTATCGTCTGCTATCCGCTGTCGGCCGCTTCCCGCGTGCTTGAACGGCGCTGGAATCACGCATGAGCGCATTGATCGAACTCGCAAGCTTCAGCAAGAAATTCGCCGATACACCGGTGCTGACTGACATCGATCTGCGGGTGACCGAAGGCGAGGTGGTGGTGATCCTGGGCCCCAGCGGCTGCGGCAAGAGCACCTTGCTGCGCTGCCTGAACGGCCTGGAACTGGGCCACAGCGGTACCTTCACTTTCGATGGGCAGTTGCTGCCTGCCAATGCCGACTGGCGCCGCGTGCGTCAGCAGATCGGCATGGTGTTTCAGAGCTATCACCTGTTTCCTCACATGACCGTGCTGCAGAACGTGCTGCTGGGGCCGCTGCAAGTGCAGAAGCGCGATGCCCGGGAAGCGCGGCAGCAGGCCGAGGCGCTGCTGGCTCGGGTTGGCCTGGCCGAACGCGCCAACGCCTACCCCCGCGAGCTGTCGGGCGGCCAGCAGCAACGGATCGCCATTGTGCGGGCACTGTGCATGAACCCCAAGGTCATGCTGTTCGACGAAGTCACCGCTGCGCTGGATCCGGAAATGGTCAAGGAAGTCCTCGAGGTGATCCTCGATCTGGCGCAGGGCGGCATGACCATGCTCATCGTTACCCACGAAATGGCCTTCGCCCGCGCGGTGGCCGACCGCATTCTGTTCATGGACCGCGGCCGTATCGCGGAACAGAACGATCCCGAAACCTTCTTCAGCGCCCCGCAGACCGCACGCGCGCAGCAGTTCCTGGAAAGGTTTTCCTACGTAGAAAACATGCCGAAAAGGAAAGCATCGTGAACTTCAAAACTGCCCTGGTTCTACCCGTACTCGCTCTTGGATTGCTGGCCGGTTGCGATAAACCGGCCGAACCCAAGGCCGCCACCCCAGCCGCGACGGCGAAACCTGCCACCAGCTACCTGGAAACCATCAAGGCCCGCGACAAGCTGATCGTCGGGGTGTTCAGCGACAAACCGCCCTTTGGTTTCGTCAATGAGCAGGGCGAATACGTCGGGTTCGACACCGACCTGGGCAAGCGCTTCGCCAAGGACCTGCTGGGTGACGAGAAGAAAATCGAGTTCGTCAGCGTCGAGCCGGCCAGCCGCATCCCGTTTCTGCAGAGCGACAAGGTCGACCTGATCCTGGCCAACATGACCGTGACACCCGAGCGTAGCCAGGCGGTGGACTTCACCAACCCGAACCTGCGTGTCGCCGTGCAGGCGTTGGTGGCGGACGGCAGCAGCGTACAGAAGCTCGATGACCTGGCCGACAAGACCACCATCGTCACCACCGGCACCACGGCCGATCTGTGGTTGACCAAGAATCACCCTGACTGGAAGCTGCTCAAGTTCGAAAAGAACTCCGAATCACTGCAAGCCCTGGCCAGCGGCCGCGGCGACGCCTATGCCCAGGACAACCTCGTGCTGTTCAACTGGGCCAAACAGAACCCCGGTTACCGCGTACTCGCCCAGAAGCTGGGCGATGAGGCGCCTATCGCACCGGCCGTGAAGAAAGGCAACACCGAGCTGCGCGATTGGGTGAACGACGAATTGGCCAAGCTGGGTGAAGAGAAAGCCCTGCTCAAGCTTTATGACCAGTACGTGCGCAAGGACTTGCCAGCGGACACCGACCCTAATCTGGTCATCGTGGAGGGAGGTCGCTGGAAGCCGTGAAGGCGGCCGATCTTGCGGATCAGTTCTGCCCAAGCTTGAGATGGAAATTCTTCATGAAATTCCACGAATAAGAGGGCGGCGGAGAATAGCAGCCAGGTTGATTGGCGGGCGTGGCGTCACAGCGCACCGTGTAGCCCTTGCTGCCGATCTCGCGACCGCCTTCGCCGGTGCCTTGGTCGCTGTAGGAGGCACAGCCGCTCAGTACGCTCAGGATCAATAGTGCAGACAGTGTTTTCATTCCAGACTCCTTCCGTAGAGCGCGCAGCTTAGCCTCGATCCGTTTTCAAAAGCTATCCACCTGCGAACATGCCTCCACCGCCGCGCGCCTGATGTGATCAGGCGCGCGGTAGCTTTCAGGTATCGTTGCGCGCTGCCATCAGCTGCCGCATTTCCTCGCCGCGCAGCGGCGGGCTGAGCAGGTAGCCCTGGACGAACGGGCAGCCCAATGCCTGCAGCCGGTCCAACTGGTCCTGGGTTTCCACGCCTTCGGCGACGATGTCGACATCCAGGGCGCTGCCCAGCGACAGGATGCTGGTGACGATGGCGATGGTGCGTCTGTGGGTCATCATGCGCGTGACGAACGAGCGGTCGATCTTGATCGAGTCGATCGGGTAGCGGTCAATGTAGCCCAGCGAGCTGTAGCCGGTACCGAAGTCATCCAACGCGATGTGTACGCCCAGCTCGCGCAGGTCGGCGAGGGCGATCGCCACGGTTTCCGGTTCGTTGAGGAAGACCGATTCAGTGATTTCGATCTGCAGGTTGTGGGCGCTGAAGGAGGTGTCCTTCAGTATTTCCGCGACCTTTGCCACGAACCCGACATGGTTGAGCTCGGCACCCGAGACGTTGACGTTGAGCTTCAGTGTGCAGGCCGCATTGGCGTTCCAGCGCTTGAGCTCGGCACAGGCGGTCTGCATGACCCAGCGGCCCATTTCATGAATGATGCCGATGTCTTCCGCCACTGCGATGAACACGTCGGGCGGCACGTTGCCGAGCACGGGGTGCTGCCAGCGGACCAGCGCTTCCACGCCTTCGATGCGGCGCGAGCGGGCGGCAAAAATTGGCTGGTAGACCAGGTAGAACTCTTCTCGCGCCAAGGCGTGCTTGAGCGCGTTGCGCATCAGCAGCAAATCGACCGCCGCCTGGCGCATGGACAGGTCGAACAGGGTCCATTTGCCTTGGCCTTGTTTCTTTGCCGCGTACATGGCGACGTCGGCATCGCGGACAAGGTCTTCGGCGCTGGTGTGCGCGGCATCGAGTTTGACGATGCCGACGCTGCAGGAGGTGAAGATCGCCTGGCCCTCGACGTCGACGGCGACGCCGAGCGCCTGGATGACCCGTTGCGCGGTATCGATGGCAGCGTGCTTGGAGCCATTGCCGGTGTGGAGGATGGCGAACTCGTCACCGCCGATGCGCGCCAGCACGGCGTTGCCGTTCAGGCAGGACTCCAGCCGCTGCGCCACGATCTGCAGGAGGATGTCACCGGCACGGTGGCCCATGCCGTCGTTGATGTATTTGAAGCGATCCAGGTCCATGTACAGCACTGCCGCTTCGCGCTCGGCATGGTCAAGGTTGAACACTTCCTGAATCTTGGCCATGAAGTAGGCGCGGTTCTTCAGCCGGGTCAGGTCGTCGTGGAAGGCGGCGTAGGTCAGCTCTTCCTGGATTCGTTCACGCTCCACCAGGCGCGAGCGCAGCGCTACCTGTTCCTCGCGGTCGATCTGCGCCTGCTTGAGGCTTTCTTCGGCTTCCTTGCGCTCGGTGATGTCACGCTGCACGGACACCCAATGGGTGAACCAGCCTTTTTCGTTGGCCACCGGCACGATGCTCAGCTGCACCCAGAAGCGGGTACCGTCACGGCGCGTGTTGATCAGTTCGACTTCGATCGGCTGCCACGTGGACAGGGCGCTGCGGATCTGATCCAGGGTGCCGCGATCGGTTTCCTCGCACTGCAGGATACGCGGCGTCTTGCCGACGATTTCTTTCAGGCTGAACCCGGTGGTGGCCAGGAAGGCCGGGTTGCAGTAGACGATCCGCGGGCCGGGCTGGTCGATCGGCTCGGCCTCGGTGATCAGGATCGCATCTTTGGCATGAACGACCACCGATTCGAGCAGGCGCAGACGCTCGATCACTCCGGCAGGACCGGTACTGGCGGCCACCGGCAGGGACGGCGCCGAGTGGTAGAGAGCAACGGAGTGAGTCTTGAGTGCGTAGATCTGGGCGGCGCTGAGCAACTTGAACGGTGGCGTCAGCGCCAGCAGAACGATGCCGACGAGCGCGTCGCTGTGGTCTTTGACGGCGATGCACACGCGGTAGGTGTCCGCCAGCGAACCGAGAAAATCCGGGATCGAATGGATGAAAGGCGAGCCGTCGCCGATGTCGACCACGTCGCCGTAGGACATCAGCATGCGCAGCCAGGACTCGGTGGCGGCATCGACCGGCACTTCGCGCGTCGTGCCGCAGGCGGCAGTCACGTGCCAGGCGCCGGGTGCGCCTTCGATGAGCAGGGCGCCGCAACAGTGTGTGATGGCCGCTGCCGCCTGAACCAGACCTTGAAGAGCGGTGTGCTTTGAATCTTTTTCAGGGACAGCTGCGAGCATGTGAAGGACCCAGACAAGGACGAGAAACGGCGACCTCCTGTCACTCGATGTCATTTTGACATCATTGTGATAGTGATACCACGCCTTCCCGTCGGACTGCTCCAGAGTCGTTAAAGTGCATCCATGCGTTCAAATATCGGCGCAAGAGAGCAGGGTGGCGATCAGCGGTCGTCTACCCGGTTCAAGCGGTAACGCAGGCGCGACTCGAACGCGCTCAGAAGTACTTCAGCCAGCCGATGTCGCGCCGACGCTGTTTGAGCTGCGCGAACCAACGAGTGGGAAAGTACAGGGCAATGGCCAGCACCGCAGTCCACAGCCAGATTCCGCCCAAGCTGTCGAAACCGTAGTACTTGCCATGGTTCAAACCCCAGATCTGCACGGCGAGCAGGTACATCGCCTTGAGCACCAGCAGGTGCAGTACGTAGAAAAACATTGGTGCGCCACCGTAGCGCGACAGCACCTTGAGCACTTGTCGGCCTTCGAGGCGCTGGAACAATGCAAGCAGCAGCAAGCCTGCGCCCATGGTCGGCATCAGGTACAGCAGCGACGGCGGGTATTTGGTCAGTGACATGAAGCTCATGAAGGTACGCACGTTGTCGTCCAGCACGCTCCAGGGTTTTTCGCCGTAGCCATTGAGATAGCGAATGGCGATGAAGCCCAGGATCAGGCCAATCCCCCAATTGAGTAGCAGGCGCTGGCGTCGTGCCGGGTCGGCGCCGCGGGCGAACCAAGGGCCGGTGCAATAGCCCAGGGCGATCAGGCCGATCCACGGAAGGATGGGGTAGGTGGTGCGGGCGCGAGTGTATTCGGTGATTTCCAGAAAAGCGCGCTGGTGCAGGATCGACCAGATCTCGAAGAATGGTGAGTCGGCGGTCAGGACGATGCCGTCCAGCAGATTGTGCCCGGCGACGATGACCGCGCCCACGATCGCCAGGGCGGTGCGCGGCATGTGAATGAGTGCCGCCAGTGCGATCATGCTCAGGCCGATGGCCCAGATCACTTGCAGCCACAGGGTGGTCGGAACCAGTGTCGCGTTCCATGCAAAGTTGACCAGGGTGAGTTCGAGGAAAACCAGGAACAGGCCGCGTTTCAACAGGAAAATCGACACTTCCCGAGGGCTGTGAGACTGCCCGTACAGCCAGGCAGAGAGGCCGGTGAGGAAGACGAACACAGGCGCGCAGACCATGCTGCTGATACGGGTGAAGAACAACTCGGGCGGGGTATTCAGCGGATCCATGGGGTCGCTGACTTGCACGTGGAGGAAGAAGGTTTCCCGGACATGGTCGACGAGCATGAAAAGCATGACCAGTCCACGCAATGCGTCGATCGCGAGCATGCGGGTGCGTGACACCGCCTGGGTCGAGGCAGTGGAAAGCGAGCCGGGGAAGGGTGGTGAAGCGGCGGCATCGGCCATGGGCATGCATCCAAAAATAAATCGGGATGCTAATGTTACGATATAACGTGAGGATTGGAAATCGTTATGGCATGACGCGTCTAACCGCCCCAGCTGCAAGTAAGGCGCAGCGGTGCGTTAGATAGACCGTATAAAGCTTCGCGGGCAGAGCCCGCTCCCACAGGGGATCAGCTCATGTGCGGGAGCGGGCTCTGCCCGCGAAAGTGGTGGCGCAGGGTATCAGGCAGATACCAATCAGGCGCTTTCTTCCTGTTGCAGGCGCTTGATCAGCGCCTGTGCGGCGGCTTCGGAAGACGCAGGGTTCTGGCCAGTGATCAGGTGACCGTCTTCGACCACATAGCTGCCCCAGTCCGGCCCTTTGGAGTACGCGCCGCCATTGGCCTTGAGCATGTCTTCGACCAGGAACGGCACCACATCCGTCAGCCCGACCGCCTCTTCCTCGGAGTTGGTGAAGCCGGTGACCTTCTTGCCCTTGACGATGGAATCGCCGTCCGGCGACTTGACGTTCTTGAACACCCCAGGTGCATGGCACACAGCTGCAACGGGTTTGTTGGCGGCGTAGAAGGCTTCGATGATGGTCTTCGAGTCGGTGTCTTCGGCCAGGTCCCACAGTGGCCCGTGGCCGCCTGGGTAGAACACGGCATCGAAGTCGTACGGGTCAGCCTCGCCAAGGGGAAAGGTATCCGCCAGGACTTTTTGAGCCTGCGTATCCTGAGCGAAGCGGCGGGTGGCGTCGGTCTGCGCATCCGGCTCGTCGCTCTTGGGGTCCAGCGGTGGCTGGCCACCCTTGGGCGAGACCAGGGTCACTTCGGCGCCTGCATCGACGAAGGCATAGTAGGGTGCGGCGAATTCTTCCAGCCAGAAGCCGGTTTTCTTGCCGGTATCGCCCAGTTGATCGTGGGACGTCAGAACCATCAAGATCTTCATGCAAACTTCTCCAGCAGGTATAGGGACGCAACGCATGGCATTGCCCGGTTCTGTTTTCTGAAAGCACTTGGCCGCAGACGTTCAAGACAATCCGCGTCTGGTACGCTTTGGGTCGGATGGAACGCTGGCGCATCACCCCAGTCATTTCCTTCAGGACCGACCCTTTGCGGCCTTCCAGAACGGGCTCGCGCCCACCATCGAGAGGATTTGGCCAATGGCAACTGCAACCGTGCGATACCTGTTCAACGGCGCCCCGCGCAGCTGGACCCCACCGGACGAGGTCGAGCAGAGTCTTCACAGCATCGTGATGCATCTGTTGCAATTGCATTTCGGCGACGGCGAAAACAGCCTGGTGATGCCCACTGCAGAGGACACCGACGAGCAGGTTCTCGAGCAGGCGGCGCGGATGGGGCTGACCGACATCGAAGTGGTCGAAGGCGCCGAGCGCTAGGCTCTCACGGCCCGGTACAGAGCGCGGATCAGATCGGATTGGGTGATGATGCCGACCAGATGGCGTTCGCTGTCGATGATGGGGATATGTCGATGGCCATTTTCCGAGAACACCGGCACCAACTCGGTCAGCAGCCGGTCCGCGCTGGCAACGCGTACTGACCGCGTCATGATCTGCCCGACGATGTTCGTCGTCGGCTGGTTCCGGCGGGGCCGCAGGAGGGCACGCAGGTGCCAGGCCACGCCGTCATGGGCATCCAGATCCAGTTGTTGCATGAAATCGGCCACTGTGACAATGCCCACCAGATGACGCTGTCGGTCGATGACCGGCAGTGCCTTGATCTTGTGTTTGCGCATCAGCGCCCAGGCATCGCGCAGCGGCATTTCCTGGCGTGCGGTGATCGGTTCGCGACTCATGACTTCGGCGCAGCGCAGCTCACCCATGTTGCGCTGGTACGCCGACGCCTCGGCGTGCTCGAGCAGTGCCTGCAGATCGTTGCGATCGACGTCCAGCACCTGATTGTAGTGCACCAGCGCGGCGTCCAGGTCGGCATGGCTGAAACGGCTGGGGCTGGACGGCGTGCTGGTGGCGGGTACATGGGGCCATGGCCGACGCGTCAGGTTGTTGTAGATCAGCCCGGCGGCGACCAGCAGCAACGAATCGATCAGCACCGGATTCACCGCGTAGGTGAACTGCTCGCAGCCCATCACCACCATAAGCAGCGCCGCCGCGCCGCCGGGTGGATGCAGGCAGCGGGCCGCGAGCATCAGTGCGATCGCCAGGCCAACTGCAAGGGCCGCAGCGAACGTGGGATCGGGGATCCACTTGACGCAAGCAATGCCCACCAGCGCGCTCAGGGTGTTGCCGCCCGCCACCGACCAAGGCTGGGCCAGGGGGCTTGCGGGAAGGGCAAACACCAGCACCGCGCTGGCGCCGATGGGCGCCACGATGGCCAGGCCCAACGCGCCATGTTCGGCAGCCCAGTGTCCTTGCAGGCCCAGCGCCGCTACGGTGCAGACCACCAGCACGCCTAGTGCCGCGCCAATGCAGGCGCGCCATTTTTCTCGAGCGTTGATCGGCTGGCGGCTGGGCCAGAGTGCGCGCAGTCGAAGCACTGTCAATGCGGGGCGCGGCGGATGGTCTTCATCAAGTCCTGCGGGCTGATCTGACCGACCACATGGACTCCGCTACCCGGCAACGGCAGGTCGAGGATATGCCCCTTCATCTTGCCGATCACGTGCATCTCGCACGGCTTGCAGTCGAACTTGAGCGTCAACACTTCATCGCCGTGAATCAACTGCATGGGCGCGACCTTGGTTTTCACACCTGTCACCCCCTTGGCCTGTTTGGGGCACAGGTTGAAGGAGAAGCGCAGGCAGTGCTTGGTGATCATCACCGGCACTTCGCCCAGCTCTTCATGGGCCTCGTACGCGGCATCGATCAGCTCGACCCCGTGCCGAAGGTAGAAGTCGCGGGCCTTCTGGTTGTACACGTTGGCCAGGAACGACAGGTGCGATTCCGGATAAACCGGCGGCGGTGTCGTTTCGGCCTTGCGGCTGCCACGAGGATGGGCCTGGACACGCGCGGCCGTCAGCGCCTCGATGGCCTCGCGGCGCAACGCCTTGAGCTGCGAGTTGGGAATGAAGAACGCCTGCGGCGCATCCAGTTCGATGGCCGTCGCATGGTACTGGGTGGTGCCCAGTTGACCCAGCAGGTCATGCAACTGCTCCAGGGCCTGCTCAGGTTTGTTGGCCGGGCCGAACGGGCCTTCCAGCGTGACGTCCACGCGCACGCCTTCCTCGCTGGTGGCAGTCAGTTGCAGGCGCTGCTCGGTCAGCTGTGCGAGCCAGGCCAGGCCTACGCGCCGCTCGGCGGACGTCTTCTGCAGTGCCTGCTGCCAGTTGTGGTCCAGGTTACGGTTGAGCGGGTGGTTGAGCCGTAGCTGAAACAGACCTGCAGGCATCTCGTTAGGCTCGACCCGATAGCGGTAGCGCTTTTGGCCGTCTTCCTCGAATTCGCCCTTGAGCTCGGCGATGTTGGCGCGAAAACCCACGACTTCGCGCTTGACCAGCACGTTCAGACCATCGCCGTTGGACAGTGGCTGCTCGCTGACCACCAGCATGTCGCGCTTGCCGACTTTCTCCACCAGCCCCACCGGCAGGCCGGTGAAGGTCGGCGAGTCGAACGCGCCGATGTCGATCTTGCGTTCGCTGACGAAATAATCGGTGCTGCCGCGGTGAAAAGTCTTGTCCGGGTCTGGTACGAAAAAGTGTGCAGTGCGGCCGCTGGAGGCGCGTGCCAGGTCCGGGCGGTCTTCCAATACGTCGTCGAGGCGCTGGCGGTAGTAGGCAGTGATGTTCTTCACATAGCCCATGTCCTTGTAGCGGCCCTCGATCTTGAACGAACGCACGCCGGCTTCGACCAGCGCACGAATGTTGGCGCTCTGGTTGTTGTCTTTCATCGACAGCAGGTGTTTTTCATAAGCCACCACGCGACCCTGGTCATCCTTGAGGGTGTAGGGCAGGCGGCAGGCCTGGGAGCAGTCGCCACGGTTGGCGCTGCGTCCGGTGTGGGCATGGGAGATGTTGCATTGACCAGAGAAGGCCACGCACAGGGCACCGTGGATGAAGAACTCGATAGCCGCGTCGGTTTCCGCGGCAATCGCGCGGATCTCGCTCAGGTCCAGTTCGCGCGCCAGCACCAGTTGGGAGAACCCGGCCTGGTCGAGAAACTTGGCCCGAGCCAGGGTGCGGATGTCGGTCTGGGTGCTGGCGTGCAGTTCGATCGGTGGAATGTCCAGTTCCATGACGCCCAGGTCCTGCACGATCAAGGCGTCCACCCCGGCGTCGTACAGCTGGTGGATCAGCTTGCGCGCCGGCTCCAGTTCGTTGTCGTGCAGGATGGTGTTGAGCGTGGTGAACACTCGCGCGTGATAGCGGCGAGCGAAGGTCACCAACTCGGCGATGTCGCTCAGCTCGTTGCTGGCGTTGTGACGCGCGCCGAAGCTGGGGCCGCCTATGTAGATGGCATCGGCGCCGTGCAGGATGGCTTCGCGGGCGATGGCGACGTCGCGTGCAGGGCTGAGCAGTTCGAGGTGGTGCTTGGGCAGGGACATGTTTTTCTGGTCTGAGTCATCACGGTCAAGGCCGCCATTGTAGCGGCGAATGAGCGGGACGGCACGGTCCGCGCGTCGCGGCGCCGTTCGCGGGCGCTGGCTGGGGTCGACTGGCATGCAGGCGGATCGAACCTGTCGGCCGTGGCCAGCGTCTACCTAACCTTACCTGCATGACGCCGATGGGGGACCCAGCCGATGAGCAAGCACGTTACCGCCCATGAACTGGGTATCGACATCAACGAGCAACACGGCCTGTTCAAATGGTTGTTGGCCAGCTTTCTGATGGGCAAGCGGATCCAGGCGGACATTGCCGTGGAGGCCTATCGGGTGCTGGTCGACAAACATAACCGCGACACGCCCCGCAAGCTGAGCAATTGCACGCACCGCGAATTGGTGGCCATGCTGGGCGAGGCGCATTACGTGCGCTATGACGAAAGTACCGCAACGCGCTTGAGCGCCTTGGCGAAAAAACTGCAAGCCGAGTATGACGGTACGATCGGTGGGATGCGCGCAGCAAGCACGGATCGCCGTGACTTCGAACGCAAGCTGGAAGCGTTCGAGGGTGTCGGGCCCAAAACCGTCGAGATTTTCATGCGCGAGGCGGGCGGGGTGCTGTTTTGAACAGTCACTCCATACGGGTGGGCTGCGCGGGCTGGAGCCTGTCACGCGAACATGCCGAGCGCTTCGCGGCTGACGGTACCCATCTGCAGCGCTACGCGTCGAAGTTGAGCTGTGTCGAGATCAACAGCTCGTTCTACCGTCCGCACCGGCCGCAGACTTATGCGCGATGGGCGGCTTCGGTGCCCGATGATTTCAGTTTCTCGGTCAAGGTACCCAAACAGATCACTCATGTTCAGCGGCTTGAAGAGTGCGCTGTGGCCTTGGACGAATTCCAGGCGCAGTGCGGACAGCTTGGCGACAAGCTCGGTTGCCTGCTGGTGCAGTTGCCGCCTTCGCTGGTGTTCGACGCTCAGGTTGCCGAGGACTTTTTCAGTTGCCTGCGCGAGCGATTTGTCGGGCCGGTGGTGGTCGAGCCTCGTCACCCTTCCTGGGTCGAGGCCGAGCCGCTGCTGCAGGCACAGCGCATTGCGCAGGCGGCTGTCGATCCTTCCCGTATAGCCACCGATCCCACCCCCGGTGGCTGGCGTGGCTTCCGATATTGGCGGCTGCATGGCTCGCCGCGCATCTACCACGACGCGTACGACGCCGAGTATCTCTCACGCTTGCGCGTGACTCTGGCTGAGGCCGCCGCAGACGCCGAGGTCTGGTGTGTGTTCGACAACACCGCCTCGGGCGCCGCGCTCGCCAATGCATTGGATATGCGGTATCCGCCCCGGCGGTGCTGCGGTGTGTCTGGGTAAACGCGTTGAAGCCGGACGCGGCTCGCGCCGCTGCTACANGCGGTGTGTCTGGGTGAACGCGTCGAGGCCGGACGCGGCTCGCGCCGCTGCTACAGGGAGCGGTTTTGCAGGCTGCGTTCGATGCGGGCGAGGCCTTCGGTCAGCAGCGAGCGCGGGCAGCCGAAATTGAGCCGTACGAACTGTTCCAGGCCTGCACCGAAATCCGTGCCGGCGCTCAACCCCACGCGCGCCTGCTGAAGGAAAAAGCGCTGCGGGTTTTCCAGGCCCAGGGCCGAGCAGTCCAGCCAGGCCAGGTAGGTACTTTGCGGCGCATGGACGACGATGCCCGGCAGGCGCGCGCGAATCGTTTCCAGCAGATAGTCGCGGTTACCCTGCAGGTAGATTTTCAACTGCTGCAGCCACTCGCCTGGCTGCGCATACGCGGCGTGGGTAGCCTCCATGCCCAGCGGGTTGACGCTGTCAACCATGCCCACCCGCGCAGCATCGAAGCGCGCGCGCAGTTCAGCATTCTGAATCACTGCGAAGGCCGTCTTCAACCCGGCCACGTTGTAGGTCTTGCTGGCTGACATGAGGGTGATGGTGCGCTGGGCGACCTCAGGCGACAGTGAGGCAATCGGGACATGACGGCGGCCGTCGAACTGCAGGTCGGCATGGATCTCGTCGCTGATGATCAGCACATCCTGCGCTACACAGGTGTCGGCGATAGCCTGGAGTTCGTCGCGCGAATAAGTCTTGCCCAGCGGATTGTGTGGATTGCTGAGAATGAACGCTGCGCTGTCGCCCAGCGCCTGGTGCAGGCGGTGTGGGTCGCACGACCATTCACCTTGCGCATCGGCGGTCAGCGGGACTTCGATGCTGTGCATCTTCCAGTGCCCGGCCGCCTCGCGCAGCGGCGGGTAGTTTGGCGTATGCACCACCACGCCGGCGCCTTCGGCCACCAGACCATGCAGGGCCATGTTGACCCCTGGCACCACGCCGGGCAGGACCACGATGTCCTGCGTCTGCACCTGCCAGTCATAGTGGTCTTGCAGATAATCGACCAGCACCTGACGCAGCGCTTCGGACGGCATGCTGTAACCCAGGACAGGGTGCGCCAGCCGCGCCTGCAGCCGTTCGATGACTGCCGGTGGCGCAGCGAAATCCATGTCGGCCACCCACATGGGCAGTACGTCTTCCGGGTAGCGGCTCCATTTGGTGCTGCTGGTGCCAGTGCGGTCGAACAGCGTGTCCAGGTCTGTGCTCATCATGTGCTCGGGGCTGCAATACGTGAAAATTGAAGGGCTTGTGGCGGCATAGTACTCAGCGCAAAGGTGGCAGGCTACCGATGGCGGAGGATATGGCACATTCGTACGTAAAAAGATATTCAGGGTTTTTTTCAAACTTTTTCACTTGCGCCTGGGTCATTGCAGTAAGCGGGTGCTCGTACCCGCTCTGCCATTGACCCCAAGGACTACCATCATGATCCGCGATGACCGTATCGCTCCAGACGGCTACACCACCCCGGTCTACCATGACCACGCCACGACCGCGCCGTTGCTCAAGCGAATTTCGTGGAGTGCCATTCTGGCCGGTGTGGTACTGGCCATGGTTGTTTCGCTGTTGTTGAATCTGCTGGGCACGGCCATCGGTACGGCCACCATCGATCCGATGCAGGAAGCCAATCCGCTGTCCGGGATCGGTACCGGTGCCGGCATCTGGGTGGTTGTCAGCGCCGTCATTTCGCTGTTCGTAGGTGGTTGGGCTGCAGGTCGTCTGGCACAGCGCGAAGGCGCGTTCCACGGTCTGCTGGTATGGGCAAGTGTTTCGCTGATCACCGTCTACCTGGTGTCCAGTGCAGTCACCGGCGTGGTCCGTGGCGGCCTGAACCTGGCCGGCAGCGGCATGTCGGCACTGGGCAGCGGTATCGCCCAGGTGGCTCCAGCACTGGGCGACAAGATCCAGGATCAGCTGCGCGCACAGGGCATCGACTTCAATCTGGACGATATCCAGGGTGAAATCGAGTTGGCCATGCGTCAGACCGGCAAAGCCGAGCTGAACCCGGACAACGTCAAGCAGGAAGCTCAGGCTACTCAGCAGGATGCTCAGAACACTGCCCAGCGTAGCGCCGAGAATCCGCAGCAAGCCGACAACCAGTTGGGTGGTCTGATGGATCGCATCAAGGCCAAGGGTGACCAGGCTTGGGATGCTGCCGACCGTCAAGCACTGGTCAACCTGATCAAGGCTCGTGGTAACAAGACCGACGCTGAAGCCAACCAGATCGTCGATCAGGCTCAGGCCAGCTACCGTCAGGCCTATGCCAAGTATCAAGAGCTGAAAGCTCAAGCCGAGCAGAAAGCCCGTGAAGCTGCCGAAGTGGCCGCCAAGCGTGTTTCGCAAGGCGCCTGGATCCTGCTGATCACCTTGGTGATCTCGGGTCTGGTATCGGCCGGTGCCGGTGTACTGGGTCGTCGCACTCAGCCACCTGCCAAGGTTGTTGCTGCGGTCTAATCAACCGCCCGCAATACCAAGGTTATAGAAAAGCCCGCGCTGACTTGGTCAGCGCGGGCTTTTACATTTTCATATCGTTGCAAGACTGCAACCAACTGTTCGCCTATAAACACCTTGGCGACAAGTTGCATCACATTGCAGCGCCAAAGCTGCCTGTATCCCCAGTGTTCCGCTCATCCAAGTTGGCACGATAGCTGCTGAAGCCCCCTGCGAGCGCGACTATACGAATAGAGGCTCCTTCTCTTTTCGTAGCGTTCAGGAGCTTCATTCATGGGTTCAACATCGGGCCGCAAGCCCAGTGGTTCATATCGTGCTTTTGTATCGAGCAGCGTGGCATTGTTCACCGCCACCAGTTTGGGTCTGGCCCACGCGGAGGATACGCAGCTGTCCACGGTGGTGGTGACGGGCGCGGCGCGCAGCGAGGCGCAAAAGGCCAAGGTCGAACTGGACAAGACTCCCGGTACCACCGCAGTCGTCGACATGAAAGAGGTCGAGAAAGGCCGTGCCTCCAATGCCGAAGACGTACTTGCGCTACAACCGGGGGTGTTCGCGCAGGCCACCAGCGGCACCGGTGCCAACAAGATTTCGATCCGCGGTTCGGGTTTGAATACCTTCTATCAAGGCTATGCCCTGGGCATCAAATTCCTCTACGACGGACTGCCGATCACCGGACCGGGCGGGACTCAGGAAGACCTGCTGAACATGGCCGCAGTCGATCACACCGAAGTGCTGTACGGCGCCAACGCCTTCAAGCACACGGCGCTGTCGCTGGGTGGCGCGATCAACTTCGTCAGCCGCACCGGACGCACGTCCCCAGGCAACTACGCACGGTTCGAAGTCGGCAGTTTCGGCTACCGCAAACAGCAACTGAGCACCGGTGGCGTGGTAGGCGATAGCGATTACTACGTGAGCGTGCTGCACAACGAACGCGACGGCTATCAGGACAACACGGCCAACAAGGGCCGCGACCTGATCGCCAACTTCGGCCATGTGTTCAGCCCCAAACTGGAAACGCGTTTCTTCCTGCGCTACCGCGAAGAACAGCTCACCAATGGCAACACCCTGACCCGAGCCCAGCTCAAGCACGATCCGCGCAGCAATGACGTCCCCACTGGTCGCAAGAAGGATGGCACCACCTTGCTGGGCAGCAACACCACCTACAGGTTCGACGACGACTCGACCCTGGAAGTGGGCCTGGGTTACAACGACTACCCGTTGCTCAACGGCTGGCGGTATTCGGTCTCGCCGCAGGACTGGCGCTCGAAGGACACCAGCGTAGTGCTGCGCTATCGCCGCGCCCATGATGAGCTGTTCGGCCTGCCCAGCGACAGCAGCATCACCTTCAGCAATACCCTGGCCTACCTGGGCGATGTCAAATCCCACAGCCGCAGCACCGGGCAACTGTTGCAGTACACAAAGTACACCGGCTCGCGCGACAGCGTGCTGGCGCTGGGCAACGAGTTGCAGCTCAACGACAGAACCTGGCTGTCCACGGGGCTTTCGTTCATCAACATCAAGCGCAAGGCCGAGATCGAATACACCACCGGGGTGAACACCAGCGAGTTTCCCGATGGCGTGAACTACTCCGAATGGGACACCGCGCCGCGGCTGGGGCTGCGGTATGAACTGACTCCAGACATCCAGCTGTTCGGCAACGTCAGCCGCTCCATCGACCCGCCCGTGACCTGGCAGCTGGGCAGCACCGGCTCGCCGTTCATACGCGACGTCAAACCACAGAAGGCCACCACGGCCGAGCTGGGCGTGCGTGCCAGTGCCGGGATTTTCGATGGCAGCCTGACCTTCTATCGCTCCTGGATCGATGACGAGATTCTGTCCGTGGTGGTGCGTCAGGCCTCGGCCAATCAAGACCAACTGGTGGCTTCGTCCAACGCCAGCCCAACCATTCACCAAGGCGTCGAGGCGGGCTTGAATGCACTGCTGTGGGAAGGCGACAACGGCGATACGCTGAACCTGCGCCAAGCCTACACCTTCAACGATTTCTACTATCGCCACGACAACACCTTCGGCGGCAACGAGCTGCCCAGCCTGCCACGCCACGTGTACCAGGCCGAGCTTCAGTACCAACAGGCCGGAGGCTTTTACGCCCAGCTCAACCTGCGTTCGGCCTCCAGTTACTTCGTCGACTACGCCAACAGTTTCAGCGCACCGTCCTACACCATTCTGGGCGCCCGCGTAGGCTTCGAAGCCCCGAGCAGACGCTGGGACGTGTTCCTGGACATGCGCAACCTGACCGACGAACGCTACGCCACCGCGGCCAACACCACCTACGACGCCCGCGGGCAGGATTCTGCCAACTTCTACCCGGGGGATGCGTTCAATGTCACCACTGGCGTTGCGTTTCGGTTTTGATTGACCGATTCTGCATGGCGCATCGGGCGCCGAATGGCTTTGGTGCACCACTCACACGGACGTTACGCGGACCGATCCAGGACGAGGCGATCACATGCAGGAAACGGAATTCAAAGCGTTTGAACTACAAAGCGGGCAGGGCAAGGTTCAGTTCATGGATGTGCAGACGCCGCTGCTGACGCCTCGTCTTGAAATAGTCGCCCCGAATGTTGCCCTGGCACAGCTCTTGGCGGATGCCTTGAACGCGAGTTACGAAACCCATCGTCTGTTTCTGGTTTGGAGCCGGCCCCGCTGGGAGCTGACCGATACGCTGGACACCCTGCAGCGAGCGCAGAGCGATTTCGTCCGCCACGATGCGGAGAAAAAGTTCTTCCTGCTGACTCGCGAGCACCCGCAGCAACTGGTGGGGTGTATCGGCTTCACCCCCAAGGCCGATGGCTCCCACGAAATAGGCTACTGGGCGGACCAATCGTTGCAGGGCCGGGGTTTGATGCGCGAAGCATTGACGGCACTGATTGCCCAGTTGCCTGGAACACGTGTGTACCTGACGACGTCTTCAGCCAACGCCGCCAGCCGCCGGCTCGCGGAGTCGGCCGGGTTTCGCCTGGTTCGCACCCTGGTCGGTGATCGTCGATCGGATGTCTTCGGGGTGTGTGACACGCTGGTGTTCAACTGGCCCGTAGTGCGGCCTGCAGCATTCGAAGATGCGGCGCAGATCGCCGATGTGCATATCCGCAGTTGGCAGCAGGCGTATCGTAGTTTGATGGATCAAGCTTATCTGCACGGACTGGACCAGACCTTGCTGCAGAGACAGGCAAACTGGGAACAGAGCATCACGGGGCACGATTCGCAAGTGCAGGTCGCCTCGTTGGCGGACGCTGTCGTTGGCTGGATATCGTTCGGGCCCAGCCGCGACCACGATGCAGACCCTCAACAGGTAGGCGAAGTGATGGCCTTGTATGTGCTCGCCGAGCATTGGGGCTCAGGAGTGGGGCGGCGGTTATGGCTGGCAGCCCTGGCCTGGCTGGCCGAGCAGGGCTATGAAAAAGTCACGCTGTGGGTACTGGTCGAAAACGTACGGGCGATCAGGTTTTATCAAGCTGCTGGACTTGCAGAGGAGCCGGAAACACGACGAACGCTCGAACGCGGCGGGACGAAATTGCAAGAAGTCCGGTACAGCGGCCGTCTTTGACTGAGCGAGGTAGGTTTCATGCAGTTGTATGTCGTTCGTCATGGCGAAACATAGGCCAATGCCGAGCATCGGTATGGAGTACACGCCGTTGCAACTTGACGACCAGGAACATCACTGGCTGGAAGCATCCTCCTGAACCCCATCAATGGTCAGCAGTTGCTCCAGTATCTGCTTGGCCTGCGCGCCTGAAGTGCGTTTGAGTTCGATGGTGATGCTGTCGGTGTCGTCACGGTTGCCTTTTTCGACGATGAACTGCCTGACCTTGCCCGCGCGGTTGCCCATCACCTCGTTGACCTTTTTCAGGGACAGGGTCTGCGATGGCGCGATGAGTTTAATGACGTGGACTTGCACGCGGTTGCGGTAGACCCGTTCCATGGGTTTTATGGCGATCAGGATCACCAGAATGATAAAGGTGGCGGCGGTGCTGACCACGTACAGCCCACCGCCTACCGACAGGCCGATGGCGGCGACCGTCCAGAGGCTGGCCGCCGTGGTGAGTCCGCGAATCACTTCGCCGCGCAGCAGGATCGAGCCGGCGCCCAGGAAACCGATACCTGAAACCACCTGCGCCGCCACCCGCGAGGGGTCGAGTTCGGTGTGCGCCATGGCCAGGGCATCCTGAAAGCCGAACGACGATACGATCATGAGCAGGCACGAGCCCACGCACACCAGCATGTGAGTACGCAGGCCTGCGGCCCACAGCAGCCGCTCGCGTTCGAGTCCGATCAGGCTGCCGAGCAGAGCAGCCAACAGCAGGCGGATACACATTTCCCAATCGGTGAGCATGGTTGACCTCCTTGATAAGGGTGAAGCCCGCCGTCGATGGCGTCGGGTTCCAAATTGACGATAGGCATGCTGACGACTCCAGGCGCTTATTGTTCACGATAAATAGGTGAAGAATTCTTCGCGGACGATGATCACGCCCACGGATGAGTGCGATTGTATTTTTTTTGTAGGAGCGGTCCCCGGCCGCGAAAGGATCGCTGCGGTGTGTCAGGTAAGTTGCGGTAAAGCCTTCGCGGCTGATGACCGCTCCCACGGATGAGTACGATTGTATTTTTTGTAGGAGCGGTCCGCGGCCGCGAAAGGATCGCTGCGGTGTGTCAGGCAAGTTGCGGTAAAGCCTTCGCGGCCGATGACCGCTCCCACGGATGATTGATATCAGGTGTTTGTTGACAGGGCTGTAGTGAAGTTTCAAGTGTTCGAATCGAGGCAGTCGTTCATCACCAAGTGTGTGCTGGCGGCCACTTGGCCGCTCTAATGTACGGTTTTAACGAGTTTCAGCCGCCCAATAGCTGGCACGCTCTCTGCTATCACCCTGTTGCCAATAAATAAGCACCGGCTTTTTTCAGGGCGGTGTTATATGAGTCAAGCAGGAGCAGGGAATGAACGGGGAAGTCATTGCAACAACCACGGCACGCAGTCGCTTGCCGTCGGCGCTGGGCGCTGGGGCGACATTGCTGTTTATCGGCCAACTGCATGCCGCACCAGTCAGCGAATCGGCCGAGCAGAAGCCGACCAGTCAACTCAGTACCGTAGTTGTTCAGGGTGCCAGACTGGACGAGAACCAACGCGCCGAAACGGCTTTGAAGGAAGTGGCAGGCGGGGTCAACTATGTCGATTCCGCGACCGTTGAAAAGGGGCGCGTGTCGACCAGTACCGATATCTTCGCGCTGCAGCCCGGTGTAATCGCCACCCAGGGCGGCGGCAGCAACGACGGCACACGGATCTCCATTCGTGGGTCGGGTATCAACAAGGGCGTGGGTTATTTCCGCGCCGGCATCTTCTACCTGTTCGACGGCCTGCCGGTGTCCGGGCCCGGCGGTACCCCCTACGAACTGTTCGAGCCGCTGGGCCTGAGTCATACCGAAGTGCTGCGCGGCGGCAATGCTTTCGATATCGGCTCGTTGTATCTGGGGGGTGCAATCAACTACGTGACCAAGACCGGCTACAATTCCGCGCCCTTGCAAGTGCGCTATGAGGCCGGTAGTTACGGCTATCAAAAACGTCAGATCAGTTCGGGGCAAGTGCTGGGTCCGCTCGACTATTACGTCAGCCTCACCGACTCGGCGTCGGACGGCTTTCAGGATCAGACCCAAGGCAAGAGCGCCGGTTTTGTCGGCAATGTCGGCTATCAGTTTTCGCCGCAGTTGAAATCCCGTCTGTACTATCGCTACCGAACCACCGACAACGAGACGCCGGGTTATATCACTCGCGCGCAACTCAAGGACGATCCCGAGCAGGCCAACCCGGCCAGTGTGAACGTGCGCGCCCATCGCAAACAGCCAGGCTCGACCTGGGTAGCGAGCAAGACCCAGTACACCTTCGATGACGATTCCAACCTGGAAGTGGGGCTGGTCTATCACGACTACCCGATCGACGCGCGACAGGGTGTCAATCGCACGGCCTGGGGCTTCAGCGATTACTCCGTCAGTTTGAAATACGACCGCCTGGATACCCTGTTCGGCAAGAACAGCATCACCCGGTTCAACGTGCTGCGGACCGAGCATTTGAATGCTTACGCCAAGACCAAGGTGCGGATTCCTTCCGGTATCACCGCCAACCTGCCGTCCGGGGCATTGGTGCGCAAGGCTGAGTACGAAGGCTCCGATACCGTGTTGAGCGCCAGCAACGAAACCGAGTGGATCGACAACACATTGTGGTTGAGTGCAGGACTTTCCGCCGTGGAGTTCCAGCGCAAGGCCAAGGTGTCGTATCCGGTGGGTGGCGAGGCCGACAACCCCTACAACCCCATCGAAAAGAACGACTGGGAGTTTGCGCCCAGGCTGGGGGTGCGTTATCAGATCAACCCCAACTGGCAGCTGTTCGGTAACCTCAGTCGCACGGTCGAGGCGCAGCAGTCGTGGGCTTATGTATCCGGTGCGCAGGTGTTCACTTCGGGGCCGGCCACCGGGCTCAATTCCGGTGGGCAGAAGCTCGAACCGCAGATCGCCGATACGTTGGAGTTCGGTACCCGTGGGCAGTTGGGCAACAACACTTGGGACCTGACGTTCTATCGCTCCCATGTGCAGGATGAACTGCTCTCGGTGATCATCAGGGAGGCGACTTCCAGCGCCGATGCACTGACCTCCGAATACAACGCCAGCAAGACCATTCATCAGGGTGTGGAGCTGGGTCTGGATTCTCTGCTGTACCAGAACGACGGCGATGCGTTGCACCTGCGTCAGTCCTATACCTACAGCGACTTCTTCTATCGCGACGACGAGCAGTTCGGCAGCAATCGGTTGCCGGGTATTCCCAAGCACAACTATCAGGCTGAACTGCGTTATGACTTCAGCAATGGCGTGTATGTGGGGGTGAACACCTACTACGCTTCCAAGACGCCGATGGACTTTGCCAATACCAAGGATGCCGGCTCCTACAATCTGTGGGGCGCGATCCTGGGATGGGACTCGCCGAAGAAGGATTGGAATGTCTATCTGGACCTGCGCAACCTGACGGACGAGAAGTATGCCGCGTCCATCAGTCCGGCGTTCAATGCCGGCGGCAATGATGTGCGGGCAATCATCCCAGGGGATGGGTTCGGCGCATATGCCGGGGTGCAGTACAGTTTCCGGTGACTCAATGCCTGCGCAGGAGCGGTCGTCGGCCGCGAAAAGGGCGCTGCGGTGTGTCAGGCATACCGAATCGCGCCCTTCGCGGCCACGGACCGCTCCTACAGGGTCATTTGCCTATCGTGGTAGGAGCGGTCGTCGGCCGCGAAAAGGGCGCTGCGGTGTGTCAGGCATACCGAATCGCGCCCTTCGCGGCCACGGACCGCTCCTACAGGGTCATTTGCCCATCGTGGTAGGAGCGGTCGTCGGCCGCGAAAAGGGCGCTGCGGTGTGTCTGGTGTGTTGGGGGACATTCTTCTCGGGCAGAGCCCGCTCCCACAACGATGATAAGTGTTGCTGGAACAGCAGTCATTAAGCAGTTGCGGCCATTTCAAACATCCAGCCGCTACCTGATATCAATGAAATTCCCTGTTCAGGGCACTTGGCGATTGGCACGAACACTGCAATCTACAACGTTATCGATGACGTCGCAGACCTCATCACTCGAGTCCGACTATACCAATAGAAGCTCGCCTTATATTCATTGGGTGGGAGCAACACATTTGAAGTTACATGCCTATACGCCGTCGTTGAACAGTCGGCGCAGTACCGCCTATCGCTATACCGAATTCGCTTCAGGCCTGAGTGCCTGCCTGTTGTTCACTGTCGCTCCTGCCTTCGCCGATACACCAGAGCAACGCTTGCAAACGGTCACTGTGCAGGCCGCCAAGGCGACACCGGTCGAGCAATCCCGTGCGCAGCTCAAGGAAGTGCCCGGGGGCACCAGCCTGGTCGAACAGGCCGAGGTCGACAAAGGGCGCTCCGCCAGCCTCGAAGACACCCTGGCTTACCAGCCAGGGGTGTACGCGCAGTCGGCCGGTGGCAACGACGCGGTCAAGATTTCCATCCGCGGCTCCGGCGCCAATGCATCACCGGGCTACTTCCGCGAGGGCACCAAGTTCCTCTTCGACGGATTGGCATTGACCGGCGCCGGCGGTACGCCGTACGAGCTGCTGGACGGGCAGGGCTTGCAGTACACCGAGATCCTGCGTGGCGCCAATGCCTTCGAGTACGGCGCCTTGTCTCTGGGTGGCGGCATCAATTTCATCACCCATACCGGCTACAGCGCGCCGGGCAGCCAGATCAAACTGGAAGGTGGCAGTTTCGGTTGGCAGAAACAGACCCTTCGCACCGGCGGTGTGGTCGGTGATGCAGACTATTTCGTCAGCGTCGACAACGCTCGACGCGATGGTTATCAGGATTACACCTTCAGCAAGTCCAAGGGAGTCGTGGGTAACTTCGGCTACCGGTTCAATCCGAAACTTCAGACGCGTCTGATCGTGCGCTACCGCGAGGAATTTCACGAGAACGCCGGTGCGCTGACGCGCGCCCAGCTCAAGCACGACAGCACCCAGACCAACGCGGCCACGCGCGCCAGCCGCGGCGACTCGACCAAACGCGGCTCTACCTGGGTAGCCAGCAAGACCACCTACACCTTCGACGACGACGCCACCCTGGAATTCGGCGTTGGGTACCACGACTATCCGCAGATCTTGAACCGTCGCAGCACGGTCAACCCCAACTACTGGGACTGGAGCGACATCAACGCATCGCTCAAATACACCCGCTACGACCAACTGTTCGGCCTCGACAGCACCACCACCCTGGGCTTCACCAGCACCGAGCACTTGAACGCAGGCGCCAAGACCTATCGCGGCGACAAGGACCTTGGGCTCCTGCAGAAAAACGTCAAGTACGACGGCTCCTTCGACCATGTGTTCACCGTCGGCAACGACCTGGGCCTGACCGATCGGTTGTACCTGACCACCGGCGTCTCGGCGATCCAGATCAAGCGCGACATCGACGTGTCTTTCAGCGATCGGCCCAACACCAGCGGCTTTCCCACGCGCTACGACTACGACGACTGGTCCCTGGCACCGCGTGCGGGGCTGCGTTTTGAACTGACCCCAAACTTGCAAGTGTTCGGCAACGTCAGCCGCTCCGTCGATCCGCCCAGTTCGTGGTCGATCTCCAACTCCGGGGTGACCAACAACTACATCAAGCCGCTGGTACCACAAACCGCGAACACCGTGGAATTCGGTGTCCGCGGCCAGTCCGAGCGTTTCGACGGCAGCCTGGTGCTGTACCGCTCCTGGGTCAAGAACGAGTTGCTGACCACCCAGATTGCCGCCGCCACCGGCAGCAGCGCGGCGATTGTCTCGACATCCAATGCCACCCCGACCATCCACCAAGGTATCGAAGCGGGCCTGACCACCAAGCTCTGGCAGGGCAGCAACGGTGATGTACTCAGCTGGCGCCAGGCCTACACCCTCAACGACTTTTACTACCGCCACGACCCTGAATTCAGCAAGAACGAGTTACCGGGCCTGCCCAAGCATATTTATCAGGCCGAACTGCAATACCAGTACGCCAATGGTTTCTACGCCGGCGTCAACGTGCGCTCCGCGTCCAGTACGGCGGTGGACTACGCCAACACGTTCAACGCACCGTCGTACACGATCTTCGGCGCACGGCTGGGATACGACGCGCCGAGCAAGAAGTGGCAGGCCTACGTGGACCTGAAAAACCTCGGCGACAAGGATTACGTGACCGCCATCGTACCGGGCTACAACGCTCAGGGGCAGGACACTGCAGCGCTGTATCCGGGGGACGGCTTCGGTGCGTTCACCGGCGTGACCTACAACTTCTGATGGCTGCCCGACCCATGACCTCGACCTTCTTCGGCTGCGCCTTGATCGGCGTGCTGTTCACGCTCTCGGCCTGTTCGCCCGCTGCCGATGCGCCAGCCACGCCGGTGGCGCAGGCACCGAGCACCGACGGCATCGTCAATGGCGATCTGATCAGCTACCCCGCCTCCGACTACCACGAAGAGGAACCCGGCAAGCGCGGCGGGACGCTGCGCGTGACCACGGCCGCCGACACCGGCACCTTCGACGTCCATGCGATTTCCCATGGCAACGTGCAGTGGTTGGGGCGAGTGCTGTACGACTGCCTGGTTTACCAGGACGAGGAGGGCAGGGTCTCGCCCTGGCTGGCGAAATCCTGGGAAGTGTCCGAAGACGGCAGGACCTACACCTTTCACCTGCGCGAGGGCGTGACCTTCAGCGACGGGGAGAAATTCAATGCCCAGGCGGTGAAGATCAACCTGGAACACATGCGCGATCCCGCGACCAAGTCGCCCTTGGCGGCAGCCTATATCGCGCCGTATGACCAGGGTCGGGTGATCGACGAGTACACCTTCCAGGCGACTTTGCGCGAACCCTATTCGCCGTTTCTCGACGTGCTGGCGCAGTCCTGGCTGGGGATGATTTCGCCGAAGCAGATCCTAGAAGCACCCAAGTCGATCGCCGAGCACCCCGTCGGCTCCGGGCCGTTCGTGCTGCAGAGCTATACCCGCGACCAGGGTGCGGTGTTCACCCGTCGCCCCGGCTACGACTGGTCGCCACCGGTGACTCGCCATCGAGGCGAGGCCTACCTGGATCGCATCGAGCTCAGCTTCGTGCCCGAGGCGATGATCCGCTTTACCTCACTCCAGGCTGGGCAGTCGGACCTGACGCTGGACGCGCCGCCGCAGAACGCCAAGGCCATTCGCGCCTCCACCGACCTGACCCTGCGCAGCCGCATTCGCAAGGGCAACCCGTTTCGCAGCCTGACGTTCAACGTCGAAAAGGCGCCGTTCGATGACGTGCGGGTACGTCGCGCGGTAGCCAAGGGCATCGACCGCGAGGGCCTGGCCTGGATCATCGGGTTCGGCGAATACCGGGTGAAGGCGGATTTTCTCGCCGCCAATACGCGCTACTACGACCCCACGTACAAGGATGTGCTGGCCTACGACGTCAAGGCCGCCAACGCCTCGCTCGACGACGCCGGCTGGACAGAGCGCGACGCGCAGGGGTACCGCACCCGCAACGGTGAGCGGCTGGGCGCGACCCTGCTGGCAACCGAAAGCGCGAGCTTCTCCAGCAGTGTTGCGGTGGCGATTCAGGCGGACCTGAAGAAGCTCGGTTTCGAGTTGCGCATCGAACTGCTGCCGCTGGCCCAGGTTACCGACCGCCGTTATGCCGGCAACTTCCAGGTCATGGGCGGTGGTTACTGGCACACCAACACCCCGGACGGTCTGTACATCCTTTACCACAGCGATTCCATCACTTCGGAAAAACGTATCGGCCAGAACGGCGGGCGTTTTCGCGATGCCGAACTGGATCGACTGTTGGCCGCAGCCCGACGCAGCCACGACCCGGCTCGTCTCGAACGGCTGTACAGCAAGGCCCAGCAACGCCTGGCCGAACTGGTGCCGGTGGTGCCGTCGTTCGAGAGCCATGTGCTGGTCGCCTACTCGAACCGCCTTGCCGGGGTGATTTTCGACACCTCGCACAACACGGTCTTTCTGCCCAGCCTGTGGCTGCAAACGGAGGCGAAATGAACACTGCTCTGCGCAAGGTGCTCTGGCGCCTGCTGGCTGGTATCGGCGTCCTCTGGGGAGCCGCGACCCTGACTTTTCTGGCCATCAACCTGAGTGCCGGTGACCCTGCACTGGCCATTCTCGGCGGTCCGGAATCCATGCCGACCCCAGAGATGATCGTGCGGGTACGCGCCGAATACGGCCTCGATCAGCCGCTGATCGTGCAGTACGGCCACTATATCGCTCGCTTGGCTCAAGGCGATCTGGGCGAGTCCTACCGTCTGCGCATTCCGGTCACCCGGGCTATCGGCGCACAGATCGGCGCCACCGTGCAGCTGTCGATCTGCGCGGCGCTGGTAGCCGTGATCCTGTCGGTCATCAGTGCGATCACCACGGCCAAGCGCAGCCCATGGGTGCGCTCGCTGGTATCGGGATCTGAGCTGGTGTTGTCGTCGGCGCCCTCGTTCGTCATCGGCATTCTCCTGCTGCTGGTGTTCGCCTTTCACTGGCACGTGCTGCCGCCTTCGGGGTCGGGTAGCTGGCAGTCGTTGATCCTGCCGACCCTGGCGCTGGCCCTGCCGATTGCCGCCGTACTGACCCAGGTGTTGCGCCAGGAGCTGGAAGACATTCTCGACCAGCCTTTCATTGCCATGGCCCGCGCCCGCGGCATGTCCGAAACCGGTGTGCGCCTGCGCCACGCCTTGCGCCATGCCCTGGTGCCGCTGGTGACCCTGGCCGGTTTCGTCTTCGCCAGCCTGCTCGGCGGGGCGGTGGTGGTGGAGCTGCTGTTCTCCCGCCAGGGCATCGGCCGGCTGATGCTCGATGCGGCCAATGCCAAGGACGTGCCCATGGTGCTGGGCATCACCCTGTTGGCAGCGGCGATCTATGTGGCGGTGAACCTGGTGGTGGACCTGGTGAACCACTGGATCGACCCGCGAGTGAAGCCCGCATGACCCGAACTTTCACGGCTGCCAGGCGGCCCGATGACGCAAGGAAAAGACCATGAGTGTTGAACAGCGTACCGGCGGTTTCCCGCTGGCCCCCGACTATGCCCGCCTGCGGGCCCCCTTTGCGCCAATCTTCACGCGCATCGAGGAGACTGCACTGGCCCGCGAACAGCAGCGCGAACTGGCCTTCGAAGCGGTGAGCTGGCTGCGCGAGGCCGGTTTTGGTGCCTTGCGTGTGCCAAGCGAGCAGGGCGGCGCGGGCGCCACCCTGCCGCAGTTGTTCGAGCTATTGATCGAGCTGGCCGAGGCGGACTCCAACCTGCCGCATATCCTGCGCGCGCATTTCGGCTTCGTCGAAGGCCGCCTGTCCCGCGATGAAGCCGAGTCGCAGGCGTACTGGCTGGCCAAGGTGGTGGCCGGTGACCTGTGGGGCGCGGCCATGGCCGAGCGCACCGACACCAGCAAACAGAGCGTGACCCTGACGGCCGAAAGTGAGCAGCGCTGGCGCCTGGACGGCAAGAAGTTCTACTGCACCGGCACCCTGTACGCCGACTGGATCGCCGTGTCGGCGCTGACCGGTGAAGACTTCGTCAGCGTCTCGGTGCCCACCACCGCGCCAGGCGTGAGCCGCGACGACGATTGGGACGGTTTCGGCCAGCGCCTGTCGGGCAGCGGCACCACGCGTTTCGACAATGTCCCGGTGCCGTCCGAGTACGTGTTGCGTCGCTATGCGGCCGGCGAGCAGCGTCCCGAGTCCTATATTTCTGCCTTCTATCAGCTGTTTCACCTGGCGACATTGGCCGGCATTGCCCGCGCGGTGCTGCGCGACGCCAGCGAGTTCGTCCAGGGCCGGACCCGTGCCTTCGGTGTGCCGGGCCAGTCCAGTCCCAAGGACGATCCACTGGTGCAGCGTGTCGTCGGCCGCCTGTCGAGCCTGGCCTATGCCGCGCAGACCCAGGTACTGGCGGTGGCGCAGGTGCTGCAGAACGTCCACGAAGCCGAACGCGCCGGGCAGGCCAGTGAAGCCCACTACACCGAGGCCGAGGTGCGCGCCTTTCAAGCCCAGCAGATCGTTCTGGAGCAGGTACTGGAAGCCACCACGTTGTTGTTCGAGGTGGGCGGTGCATCGGCCACCAGCCAGTCGCGGCGCTTGGACCGGCACTGGCGCAACGCGCGCACGCTGGCCTCGCACAACCCGGCGATCTACCGCGAACGGGCGCTGGGCAACTACTACCTCAACGGCATCAGCCCGAATGCCGCCTGGCGCGCTTCGCAGGCCGAGCACGCCGCCGCCCGATCCGAACCGGTCGCTGCTCTGCACGACGAAGCCAGCGCCGTCTGAACCGCCTTCAAGGAACCGCCATGAGCCCCAAACCGCAAATGAGCATCGGCATGAACATCCTCGGCTTCGGCTCGCACTCCGCCGCCTGGCGAATGGGCGAGGTGCCGGCCAATGCCTACCTGGATGCCGAGTACTACTGCAACATCGCGCGCATCTCCGAGCGTGGCACGCTGGACGCGATCTTCCTCGCCGACGGTCCGGCATTGGGCGGCGACGTGGCGCAGCACCCGGCTGGGCGCCTCGAGCCCACGGTACTGCTGACGGCCGTGGCCCTGGCTACGCAACGCATCGGCGTGATTGCCACGGCATCGAGCACCTATAACGACCCGTTCAACCTGGCCCGGCGTTTCTCTTCGCTGGACCATATCAGCGGCGGCCGAGCGGCGTGGAACGTGGTGACCAACGCTGGCGATGCCGCCGCGCAGAACTTTGGCCTGGCCGGTGCGCCGCTGCACGTGGACCGCTATGCACGCGCCGACGAGTTCATCGACATCACCCTCAAGCTGTGGGACAGCTGGGAGGACGACGCCATCATCGGCGATGCCGTCAGCGGCCGTTTCGCCGATCCGGCCAAGGTACACACGCCCGATTTCGTCGGCAAACACTTTTCGGTCAAGGGGCCGCTCAACCTGCCGCGCTCGCCCCAGGGCCGGCCGGTGCTGGTGCAGGCCGGCTCGTCCGAAGGTGGCAAGGCGCTGGGCTCGCGTTATGCCGATGCGATCTTCACCACCCAGACCACCCTGGAAGACGGCCAGGGCTTCTATCAGGAGATGAAACACCGCGCCCGGCAATGGGGGCGCAACCCGGCGCACCTGAAGATCATGCCAGGGCTGTCGACGGTGATCGGCAGCACCGAGGCCGAAGCCCATGCACGTTTCGATCGCCTCAACGATTTCTACGGCGAAGAAGGGCTGCTGTATCAGGTGGCCGCGCGGGTGGGGTTGAGCGTCGCCGAGCTGGACCCCGATGCGCCGTTGCCCTGGGACAGGATCGGCCCGGTGGCATCCTTCGAGCGCGGCTCGCACGGGTTTCTCGAAGCCCAGCTGAACCTGGCGCGCCGGGAAAACCTGAGCATTCGCCAATTGTCGCGGCGCATTCTGGTCGGCCACCGCTTGCTGGTCGGCACCCCGGAGCAGGTCGCCGACACCCTCGAGCATTGGTTCCTGGCCGGTGCTGCCGATGGCTTCAACATCATGCCGGACATGTTTCCGTCCGGCGTCGAAATCTTCGTCGATGAGGTGGTGCCGCTGCTGCGCCAGCGCGGTGTTTTCCGCCACGAGTACAGCGGCCACACCCTGCGCGATCACCTGGGCCTGCCGTATCCGGCCAGCCAGTACGCACGCAGCGCCTGAACCTTTCATGCCCGCAACGGACCGATTCGAACCATGAAATATCGCACCCTTGGCAATACCGATCTCAACGTCAGCCTGCTGGGCCTGGGCACCATGACCTGGGGGCATCAGAACAGCGAGCAGGACGCCCATCGGCAACTGGACCTGGCCCTGGCGCACGGCGTCAATCTGATCGACACCGCAGAGATGTACCCCACCCCGACCCATGCCGAAACCTGGGGCAGCACCGAGCGCTTCATCGGCACCTGGCTGCAGCGCAGCGGGCGCCGCGCCGACATCGTGCTGGCCAGCAAGATCATCGGCCCACCGCGCCAGCCGGGCACCGGCGGGCATATCCGTGACGGCCTGACCCGCCACGACCGCGCCAACATCACCGCAGCACTGGACGGCAGTCTCAAGCGCCTGCAGACCGATTATCTGGACCTCTACCAACTGCATTGGCCCGATCGCACCACCAACATCTTCGGCCAGCGTGAATACCCGTACGTCGAGGACAATGGCAGCGTCGCCATCGAAGAGACCCTGGAGGTGCTCGGTGAACTGGTCAAGGCCGGCAAGATCCGTCACATCGGTGTGTCGAACGAGACCCCTTGGGGCGTTGCGCGCTTTCTGCAGCAGGCCGAGCAGCGCGGGCTGCCGCGCATCGCCAGCGTGCAGAACCCCTACAGCCTGTTGAACCGACTGTACGAAGGCGGGCTGTCGGAGTTCAGCCATCGCGAAGGGGTAGGGCTGCTGGCCTATTCGCCGCTGGCATTCGGCACGCTTACCGGCAAATACCTGAACGGCGCGCGACCACAGGGCTCGCGGCTGACGTCGGTGTATCGCACCTTCAACCGCTACGACAGCGAGTCGGCCAGCCGCGCCATCACTGCCTACGTGCAGTTGGCCAATGACTATGGCTACACCCCTGCGCAATTGGCGCTGGGCTTCGTCGCCCGGCAGCCGTTCGTCAGCAGCGTGCTGACCGGGCAGACCAGCGAAGCGCAGTTGCAGGACAACTTCAGTGCGCTGGACATCGAGTTCACCCCGACCCTGCTGGACAAGATCGCCGAGATCCATCGCGCGACCCCCAACCCGGCGCCTTGATCGGTACCAGCCCTACGGAGAATCGCCATGGCAATCAGCTCATCACTCACGGTGCTGGGTCCGGTACCCGCAGGCACGCTGGACGCAGGCATCGATCACCCTCGGGCGCGCACCCGGCTGCGGCCGGGACTGGTACTGGCCGGCGCGTTCGTTCTGCTGCTGATCGTGGCAGCCATCGCCCCAGGCCTGCTGACCACGGTCGATCCACTCGACGCTGTGGCACGCCATGCGTACCGAGCGCCCGACGCCGTGTACTGGTTGGGCACCGACGAAAACGGCCGCGACGTCCTCAGCCGCCTGATCCATGGCGTGCGTCCGTCGCTGCTGCTGGGCTTGGCGGCCACGGCCATGGGTTTGGCGCTGGGCACCTTGCTTGGCCTGGTTGCAGGCCTGGGGCCGCGCTGGCTCGACGCCGCAGTGATGCGTGCGGTGGACGTGCTGCTGGCGTTTCCGGATCTGTTGCTGGCCTTGGTGATCATCACCTTTTTCGGCCAGGGCACGTTGAACCTGATCATTGCCGTCGGGATCGCCAGCGTGCCGCGCTACGCCCGCCTGGTGCGTGCGCAAACCCAGGTGGTGCGCGGTGCTGGCTACGTGGAAGCGGCGACGACGCTGGGCCTGGGTCGCGCGGCGGTGATCTGGCGACACGTGCTGCCCAATGCGATCAAGCCGATCCTGATCCTGGCCACCATCGGCATCGGCGGCAACATCACCGCTGGGGCGGCCTTGAGCTTCCTGGGTTTCGGCGCGCCGCCGCCCGCGCCGGAGTGGGGCACCATGCTCGCCATCGGCCGCAACTTTCTCGCCAACGCGTGGTGGCTGGTGGCGTGGCCGGCGCTGGCGATCACCTTTACCGTCATCTCCATCACCGCCATTGGCCGTGAACTGCTGCGTCGCAGCGAAGGAAAGCGCTTATGAATGCCATCGTCAATCCGCCGCAGCCGCTGCTCGACGTGCAAGACCTGCACGTGGCGTTCAGCGCCCACGCGCAACCGGTGATCCGCGGCATCAGTTTTCAGCTGGCCGCCGGCGAATGCCTGGCGCTGGTGGGCGAGTCCGGCTCGGGCAAGAGCGTCACCTCGCGTACCTTGGCCGGACTTACCGGCGCGCATTCCGAAGTGCAGGCCCGGCGCTTGTCGTTCGCCGGGCGTGATCTGCGCACGTTTCGCGAAAAGGACTGGTTGCAGTTGCGCGGTGCCCAGTTGGGTTTCGTCATGCAGGATGCGTTGGGGGCGCTTGACCCGCTGCGGCGAGTCGGTCAGGAAATCGCCGAGCCGTTGCGCCTGCACACCGAGATGAAGCGCCGGCAGCGCGAGTTGCGTGTCATCGAGCTGTTGCGTTCGGTCGGCGTTCCCGAGCCCGAACTGCGCGCACGCCAGCATCCGGGCCAGTTGTCGGGAGGGCTGCGCCAGCGCGCGTTGATTGCCTCGGCCATCGCCTGCAACCCCCGCTTGCTGATCGCCGACGAACCCACCACGGCGCTGGACGCGACCGTTCAGGCGCAGGTCATGAGCCTGCTCGAATCGCTGCGCGGCGAGGACACCGCCATGCTCATCGTCAGCCATGACCTGGCGGTAGTCGCGCGCCTGGCCACGCGCATAGCAGTGATGTACCGCGGGGTGATCGTGGAGCAGGGTAGCGTCGATCAGATTCTGCGCGACCCTCGCCATCCCTATACCCAGAGCCTGTTGGCAGCCGGTACCGCGGTGCATTTCCGCCGCGCCTACGGCGACTCGGCCGCGGCCGCTGCGACGCCTGCAGCCGGTGAAGTCCTGCTGCGAGCCGAGCACCTGAGCAAGTCTTTCCAAGGCCCGGACGGGCGTGTGCGCACGGTGGTGGCGGATGTTTCGCTGCGCCTGGAGCGCGGTCGTACGCTGGGTATCGTCGGCGAGTCCGGTTCGGGCAAGACCACCCTGACGCGGATGATCCTGGGGCTGGAGCGTCCCGACAGCGGCGACGTGTGGATCGACGGCCAGCGCTGGTCCGATCTGGACAACGCCCAGCAAGCTCGGGTCCGGCACAGCATTCAGGTGGTGTTCCAGGATCCACTCGGCTCGTTCGATCCGCGCTATACCGTGCAACGGGTCTTGTTCGAAGCGCTGCAAGTGGCGGGGCATCCACGGGCGACCTGGGACGCTCGGGCCGAGCGCTTGCTGGCGCTGGTGAAAATGGATGCTGCGGTGCTCGATCGGCGGCCCATCGAATTGTCCGGCGGGCAGCGTCAACGCGTTGCGATCGCCCGCGCGCTGGCGGCCGAGCCACAGATTCTGGTGTGCGACGAGCCGGTGTCGGCGCTGGATGTGTCGGTGCAGGCGCAGATTCTGCAATTGCTCGACGATCTCAAACACCGGCTGGGGCTGGCGTGCCTGTTCATTTCCCATGATCTGGGGGTGATCAACCACGTTAGCGACCATGTGCTGGTGATGAAGGACGGCGAAGTGGTGGAGGCGGGCGCAGTGCGCCAGGTCCTCGACCGGCCGCAACACCCTTACACCCAAGCCCTGCTCAGCGCCGTACCGACCTTGCAGACCGGCGCCTTGCGCGCGCTCACCTATCTGCCCCTGGCGATCTGAACGAACACCCCGGACGCGGCTCGCGCCGCTGCTACACGGTTTGCGCGTTCCTCTGTAGCAGCGGCGCAAGCCGCGTCGGCGGCATACGCGGTGCACCAGTAGAAACGCAACATCCCGGACGCGGCTCGCGCCGCTGACACTTGGAGACTATCGTTTGAAACCCTCGTACAAGGATCGTCAACACGCCCTGCGCAGCTGGAACATCCAGTCGCTGCCGGACACGCCCTTTGCCTTTGCCCGCTTCTTCGTCGGCCATTTCCGCGGTTGGTACCTGGCGATTCTCCTTTTGCAGGTCGTGGCGGTCACCTGCACGGTGCTGGTGCCCTGGGTGCTGGGGCAGATCACCCGGGTGGTGAGCCACGCCAGCGCGGCGACCCTCGACTGGCAGACATTGAGCCAACCTCTGCTGCTGTTCGCCGGCCTGTTGCTGCTGGAAATGCTGTGCACCCGTGGCGCCACCGGTGCGCACATCCGGGTGCTGCCGCTGCAGCGACGCACCGTGACCCATGCGGTTTACGCTTACCTGCAGCGTAACTCCCATCGCTTCGTCAGCAGCGAATTCGCCGGCGCCCTGGCGCACAAGATCTCCGAAGTCTCCATGGGCGTAGGCCAGGCGCTGGCGCTGTTGCTGTTCGACCTGATTCCGTTGCTGGTCACCCTGACGCTCGCCGTGGCGGTACTGGCCACGGCCTCGGTCTGGCTGGCGCTGTTCATGTTCGGCTGGTCGGTGTCGTTCATTGCCGTGTGCTATTTCCTGGCCAAGCGCAGCCATCCGTTGTCCCAGCAATACTCGGCGGCGCGCAGTACCAGCAACGGCAAGGTGGTGGATGCGGTGTCCAACCTGACCAACATTCGCCTGTTCGCCCGGCACTCGTTCGAGCATCGCTACCTGGGCGATTACCTGGACCGCGAGCTGAAAGCCGCAGGCCGTTCGTTTGGCTACATGGAGAAGATTCGCTGGTTCCAGTCGATCTGCGGGTTGTCGCTGAAGGTCGGCATGCTGCTGATCGCCCTGTACCTGTGGCGCCTGGGCAGCATCGACATCGCGACCTTCGTGATGGCTACCAGCCTGTCGCTGTTGATCATCACCGACGTGGCCAACCTGTCGCGGCGTTTCCTGGACTTCTTCGAGGCCACCGGCAATATCGCCAACGGCGTGCGCACCCTGATCCGCCCCCATGAAGTGGTGGATGAGCCCGATGCACAGCCGCTCGCCGCCGTGCGCGGCGCCATCGAGTTCCGCGATGTGAGCTTCGGCTATTCGCCGCAGAAACCGGTGTTCGAACACCTGCAGTTGTCGATCCCGGCGGGACAGCGGGTGGGTTTGGTCGGCACGTCCGGTTCGGGCAAGTCGTCGCTGCTCAATCTGCTATTGCGCCTGTACGACGTCAATCAGGGCCAGGTGTTGATCGACGGCCAGGATGTGCGCAGCGTGACCCAGCATTCGCTGCATCAGCAGATCGGTCTGATTCCTCAGGAGCCGGGCCTGTTTCACCGCAGCATTGCCGAAAACATCAACTACGGACGGCTGGATGCCAGCCCGCAGGAATTGGCACAAGCCATCCACCGCGCCGGCGCCAGCGCGTTCATCGACGGCATGGACCAGGGCGCGGATTCGCTGGTCGGCGAACGCGGTGTGAAGCTTTCCGGCGGCCAGCGCCAACGGATCGCCATCGCCCGCGTGCTGCTCAAGAACGCACCGATCCTGGTGATGGACGAGGCGACCTCGGCGCTGGACTCGATCACCGAGCGTTTCATTCAGGAGAAACTCGACGAAATCATGCAGGACAAGACCGTGATCGTCGTGGCCCACCGGCTCTCGACCGTCGCCCACCTGGACCGCATCCTGGTGTTCGAGGACGGCCGTATCATCGAAGACGGCTCCCACGATGACCTGCTGGCAAAGCAGGGCCAGTACTTCCGCCTATGGAGCCGCCAGGCACAGAACGCGTACGACGAAGAAGTCGCATCGGCTTAGCCTGATCGTGATTCGCCGCAGAATAGCGGTGTGTGGGGCGAGTTATGTGCCTGCTGAAGCTATTGCACAGCGAGGGCATTCAGGATTGCCCTCGCCAAGGTCGTGCACGTCACCAGTTGGAGCGTGGCCGCTGCCTTGTGTGGAAGATCCCGAGGATCTGCAGGCGATCGCCACAAATCCGGTACGGAATCAGATAGGACCAGTTCGGAACCGCCCACTCGCGTGTGTGTTTGACCCGACCCTCGCGTCCCATCGTAGGAAACTGCGCGAGTTTATCAACACTTGCGAAGATTGCATCTGCGAAATCATCTGCAGCTTTCGGATTTTCCAACGCAATGTAGTTGGCTTCGTCCTCTAGGTTCTTGAGGGCCTTTTCCAGCCATTCAACCCTCATTCCGACTCCAACGCCGGGCACGCATGGCCGCTACTCGTTCCTCATCGGCAAATTTGCCGTTGTCGGCTTCCTTTACCGCCTGCTCGATTTGCGCTGTCAGTGTTTTTTCATGTTCGATGTAGTCGCGAAGGACGTCCATGGCTAGATAGCTCGCGCTCTGGCCATGGCTCTTGGCAAGGTCCGAAAGAGAGTTGGACAGATCTTCCGGAAGGTTCAGCGATATACCGGTCATGGCAACCTCGGCGTTGAGTGGTGGTGAATATATTACACCGCAAAACCCCTTGAGCATTGGCGGGTTGTCGCGAGGTATGTATGAAGCCGCTCGCGACAGCGGCTTTTTCCGACGGTAGTCAAATCAAATAATCCAGCACTCCAAAGGCTCCGGCACAGCAACTGTCTGCCAGGCAACACCCATTCAACAAAATGCCTCGTCCCTTCATTCACACAGCGCTGGAAAGCCCCGCAACAACGGGGCGGAGCAGTCGGCATGGCTTGTGCAATCACCCCTTGTGAGCTTCAGCATCGACACAAGGCGCAACCCGACCCATGCCAGACATTCATTCGCGTTCCCCCGCAACACCCCCCGCAGGCATCGCGTGGGCCAGCCTGTTGGCCGTCAGCTTGCTGCTGGGCGGTTGCGACAACCATCTCACCAATGCCGCACGCACCGACACCCCCGTCAGCGGCGGCACGTTGATCTATGCCACCGACCGCGAGCCGACCTGCCTGGACCCACATGTAGCCGGCGACATGCCGCAAGTGTTTCTCGCCCAGCAAGTCCTCGATTCACTGGTGTCGATGGATGCCGAAGGTCATATCGGGCCATGGCTGGCGAAAAGCTGGGAGATCTCTCCCGACGGCCTGACCTACACCTTCCACCTGCGCGACGACGTGCGCTTCACCGACGGCACGCCGTTCAACGCCGCGGCGGTGAAGGCCAACCTCGACCACATGGCCAACCCCAAGACCCAGTCGAGCACCGCGGGCGGCTACATCCGTCAATACCAGCGCACCGATGTCCTCGACGGCTACACCGCCCAAGTGCACCTGGCCACACCCTACGCGGCATTCCTGGAAGTGCTGGCGCAAGGTTTTCTCGGCATCGAATCCCCCGAAGCGCTACTGCGCTCGCGTGATGTGAACTGCGAAAGCCCGGTAGGCACCGGCCCCTTCAAGGTGGTGCGCTGGGACCGTCAAAGCCAGGTCGTGCTTGAACGCAACCCGCAGTACAACTCGGCGCCGCCCACGGCCCGGCACCAGGGGCCCGCGTATCTGGAGCGCATCGTCTGGAAGTTCATCCAGGAGCCGTCCGTGCGTTTCGCGTCGCTGCAGGCCGGTGAAGTGGACGTGATCGAAGCGCTGCCACCCGAATCCCACGAAGCGGCGCGGCGCAACCCGGACCTGCAACTGATCATTGCCCAGCGCCCCGGCAACCCCACCAACGGCACCCTGAACATCCGCCGTGCGCCGTTCAACGATATCAAGGTGCGCGAGGCCTTCGTGCGCAGCGCCGACATCGAAGGTGCCTTGAAAAGCGTCTACTTCGGCGAGTTTCCCCGCGCCGGTGGTCCGCTGAGCAACGCCACGCGCTTCTACAGCCCCGACTTCGAACACGCCCAGGATTACCATCCGGCACGTGCGGCACAACTGCTCGACGAAGCCGGCTGGACCGGTCGCGACGAGGACGGCTATCGCCTCAAGGACGGCAAGCGCCTGCAGGTGAGGGTGATCCTCGGCAACCGCACGCCGCCATCGGAATTCACCTTGTGGGAGCAGGTTCAGGCCACCACGCGGCAGGCCGGCATCGAACTGATCATGGAGCAGATGAGCGATGTGCAGGCGACCAAGCGCCAGGCCGATTGGGATTACGACATCCGCGTCGGCTACTGGAATACCAACACCGCCGACGTGCTGCGGATCATCTTCAGCAGCGCGTTCATCCAACCTGCGGGTGTCGGCGGCTATCACCAGAACACCGCAGGCTTCAGCGATCCGCAGTTCGACGATCTGGTGCAACAGGCACTGGCCACTCAGGACGCCAGCCAACGCCAGGCGTTGTACCGCCAGGCGCAAGCCGTTGCCTCCAGCCACTACCTGCAACTGACCACCTACCCGCAAAGCACTCGGCTGGGCATCTACAAGACGACCCAGGGGGTTCGTCTGGAACCCTCGCTGGCCGTGACCTACCTCTATGACGCCTGGGTGAACAAATGACCACGACACGCGTAACCGTCGCGCCGCCGGACCCGCGCCGCCAGCGTTTGCTTCGCCTGGGCCGCCGCGCGGCCGTGCGCCTGGGCGGTGGACTGCTGGTGTTATGGGCGGTCGCGACGCTGACCTTCTTCGCCCTGCGGCTGATGCCGGGCGATCCAGTGCAAGCCATTCTGGGTGGACCCAGCGGCAACCCGACCCCGGAAACCATCGCCGAGGTCACCCGCGAGTACGGCCTGGACCGGCCCCTGGCGGTCCAGTACGGGCTGTATCTGCTGCGCCTGGTGCAGGGCGATCTGGGCGTTTCCTACTCCCAGCACATGCCGGTCACGCGGGTACTGGCCGAGCAGGCCGGGGCAACCCTGGAACTGACGCTCAGCGCGCTGCTGCTGGCGTGGCTGCTGGTGCTGGCCCTGACCGTGTTCAGCGCAGGTCGCCGCAGCTGGGTCGGGCGCCTGGCGTCCCTGGCTGAAACCCTGTGTGCGGCCCTTCCGCATTTCTGGCTGGGCATCGTGCTGCTGGCGGTGTTCGCCTTCGGCCTGCGCCTGTTCCCACCGGCAGGCAGCGACGGCTGGCGGACCCTGGTGCTGCCGACGATCGCACTGGCGGTACCGCTGGCCGGGTTCATCGGCCAGGTCACCCGCGAATCCCTCGAGCTGACCCTGGAGCAACCCTTCGTGCTGACCGCGCGCACCCGTGGCCTGAGCGACGCGGCAGTGCGCTTCAAGCACGCGCTGCGCCATGCCGTCTTGCCGGGGGTGTCACTGTCGGGCTGGGCGATCGGCGCGCTGATCAGCGGTGCCGTGGTGATCGAAGTGATCTTCTCGCGCAGGGGGCTGGGCCGTCAGTTGTATCAGGCGGTGCAGCTTCAAGACTTGCCGTTGACCATCGGCATCAGCCTGGTGGTAGCCGCCGGTTACGTGCTGGCCAACATTCTCGTCGACCTGGTGTACCAGTGGATCGACCCACGGCAGAAGGAAACCCTGGCATGAGCGATCTGACCCTCGAAAGCCCGGCGCGGCCGCTGCGCAGCCAACGTCGACCTCTACGAATCCGCTGGGGCGCAAGTCTAGCCATCGCCTTCCTGGCGCTGGTGATCGTGGCCGCGCTGGTACCGCAGCTGTTCGCTCACGGCGACCCGCTGGCCATCGTCCCGCGCGACGCCTTTCATCCACCTGGGTGGGCGCATTGGTTCGGTACCGACCAGTCCGGTCGCGACATCTATTCACGGGTGATTCACGGCGCGCGCCTGTCGCTGTTCGTTGGCCTGGCCGCGACGGCCCTGGCGATGAGCATCGCCATTGCCCTCGGTCTGCTGGGCGGCCTGGGCGGGCTGCGCACCGACCGCGGCGTGGGCTGGTTGCTGGAAGTGCTGTTCGCCTTTCCCAGCCTGGTGCTGGCGTTGCTGTTCGTGGCCATTTTCGGCAGCGGTATCGGGCCGCTGATCATCGCCACTGGCCTGGGCGCGGCGCCCGGGTATGCGCGGATGGTCCGTGGCCAGGTGCTGGCGGTGCGCAACGCCGGCTACATCGAAGCGGCGCGCGCCCTGGGCCACCCGACTCGCCGCATCATCCGGCGACAGCTGCTGCCCAACGCCATGCGCCCACTGATCGTGACCCTGACCATGGGCGTCGGTCAGGCCATCGTCTGGGCCTCGGCGTTGAGCTTCCTCGGCCTGGGCGCGCGGCCGCCGACGCCGGAGTGGGGCACCATGCTGTCGATGGGCCGCGACTTCATTGCCAACGCCTGGTGGCTGACGTTTTTCCCCGGGCTCTTCATCGTTCTCACCACCTTGTCGACCACCGTTGCCGGTCGCTATCTGCAACAACGCCTGGAGGGTCGCCTGACATGAGCCACAAGACGCTGATCGTCGAAGGCCTGAGCGTCGAGTTCGCCGGGCAGAGTGTGGTGCGTAACCTGTCGTTCACCTTGCCGCCGGGCAAGACCCTGGCCTTGGTCGGCGAATCCGGATCGGGCAAGAGCGTCACTGCGCGCAGCCTGATCGGCCTGGCCGGGGAGGGCGCGCAGGTGCGGGCACGGCGCCTGCAATACGGCGATCTCGACCTGCTGGCCTTGAGCGACCGCCAGTGGCGTCGGGTGCGCGGCAAGGACATCGGCTTCGTTCTGCAGGATGCCTTGGTTTCGCTCGACCCGCTGCGGCCGGTCGGCAAGGAAATTCTCGAAGTATTGCAGACCCATGGTTGGGGCGACCGTGCCTCCTGTGCCGGGCGGGTGCTGCAACTGCTGGAACGGGTCGGCGTACCGGAACCGGCCTTGCGTGCCCGCCAGCGCTCTGGCGAGTTGTCCGGCGGCCTGCGCCAGCGTGCGTTGATCGCCAGCGCCCTGGCCCCGGATCCTGGGCTGGTGATCGCCGACGAGCCGACCACCGCACTGGACGCTACCGTCCAGGCGCAGATTCTCGGGGTACTGCAGGAGATCAAAGCCCAAGGCAGTTCGTTGCTGATCATCAGTCACGATCTGGCGGTGGTGGCGCAATTGGCCGACGAGGTACTGGTGCTGCAGCACGGTGAAGTGGTGGAGCAGGGCAGCATGCATCAGGTGCTGACCGCGCCGCGCCATCCCTACACGCGCAGCCTGCTCGATGCGGTGCCGGCCGAGCATGCGCGTGGCACTCGGCTCAGCCCAGGTGAGCGTACCGCCACGATCGCCCGCACGCCGTGCCTCGATCAGCCGGTGCTGTTACACGCCCGTGGCCTGGGCAAGCGCTACGTAGGGCCTGATCAACAGGTACGCCAGGTGGTCGACGGCGTCGATTTCGAACTGCGTGCCGGCCAGACCCTGGGCATTGTCGGCGAATCCGGTTCGGGCAAGACCACCGTGGCGCGCATGGCCCTGGGGCTGCTCGAGACAGACGATGGCCAGGTGCGTTTCCTCGATCAGCCGTGGAACGGCAGCGCCGACGCACGGGTCGCCGAAAGCCAGCGCCGAGCGCTGCGGCGTGACATCAGCGTGATCTATCAGGACCCGCTCAGTTCGTTCGACCCGCGCTGGAACGTCGGGCAGATTCTTGCCGATGCGCTGGACGTGGCCGGCGTCGTCACCGCCGAACAAGCGCCGCACATCCGCCGCCTGCTGCAACAGGTGCGCCTGCCTGCCGAGCTGGCCGCGCGTCGGCCCCTGCAGTTGTCCGGTGGCCAGCGCCAGCGGGTGGCGATTGCCCGCGCCATTGCCAGCAACCCCAAGGTCATCGTCTGCGACGAGCCGGTATCGGCACTGGATGTCTCGGTACAGGCCCAGGTGCTGGATCTGCTCGCTGATCTGCAAGCCGAGCTGGGCCTGGCCTACCTGTTCATTTCCCATGATCTGGGCGTCATCCGCCATGTCAGCGACGAGGTGCTGGTGATGCGCCATGGCCAGGTGGTCGAGCACGCGCCGGTCGAGCAGTTGTTCGAGTCGCCACAGCACCCGTATACGCAACGCTTGCTGGGAGCGGTGCCACGGCTGCCCAGTGCCGGCGTGCCGTTGCAGGTGCCCCCACTGGAGCCGGAAAACGCCGTGCTGCTGTTCGATGAATCCCGCTTGTGGAAGATCGCCATCTGAAGGCGTCGCGCTGCTCCTTACACCCATTTCAAGACAGGAACCGTTCATGACTCAAGCTGCGAAAGTCACCCCTTCCACTGCACCCGAAGCGCCGCTGAGCGTGGCACAGTTGCTGGCACGCGCGGAGCAACTGCTGCCGGACATCGCTGCCGGCGCCGCGGCGCGCGAACGTGATCGTCAACTGCCTTACGAGGCCGTCGCGCAGATTGCCCAGGCGTTGCTCTATACCCTGCGTATTCCCGCTCGTTACGGCGGCCCTGGCGGCTCGGTCAAGGACGTCATCGGCCTGCTGGTGCGCATCGCTTCGGCAGATTCCAATGTGGCTCAAGCGCTGCGGCCAGGTTTCGCTTTCATCGAAGGGCTGCTGGTGTCCCGAGCCGAAGGCGCCGAGCAGGAACGTCAGCTCTGGTTCGCCCGTTACCTGCAAGGGGCAGTGCTGGGCAATGCCGGATGGGAAGTAGGCGGTGTCAACGGCGCGATCAGTGCGCGCATCGTGCGCGAAGGCGACCACTACCGCGCCAACGGCAGCAAGTTCTACAGCACCGGGTCGCTGTACGCCGACTGGATCAGCGCGGTGGCGTTGGACGAGCACGACCAGCCAGTGTCATTCATGCTGCCCCGTGACCGCGAAGGGTTGGTGCTGCTGGATGACTTCGATGCCATGGGCCAACGCTTGACCGCCAGTGGCACGACGCGCCTGGACAACGTGCAGGTGTATGCCCATGAAGTACGCGCACGCACGGTGGAAGAGGGCAAGCGTACGCTGGTGACGCCGTTCCTGCAGTTGTTCCTGGCCTCGGTGCAGGCCGGGATCGCGCGCAATGCGCTGAACGATGCAGTGGCGTTTGCGCGCAATCATGCGCGTCCGATCAAGCACAGCAGTGCCGCTCAATCGGTGGATGATCCGTATGTTGCGTTGAGCGTGGGCGAGATTTCAGCGCGCGCCTATACCGCCGAGGCGTTGGTGCTCAAGGCTGCCGAAGCGATCGATCGCGCCTGGGGGGCCGGGCTCGACCCGGCGGCGGTGGATGAGGCGGCGATCGAGGTCGCGCAGGCGCAATACATCGCGGCCGAGTGCGCGCTCAAGGCGGCGGAACGGATATTCGATGTGGGCGGTGCCTCCACCACCGGGCGTGGTCACAACCTGGACCGGCATTGGCGCAATGCCCGCACAGTGGCCAACCACAACCCCCGCGACTGGAAGGCCGCAGCGGTGGGCACCTGGCAGCTCAAGGGCACGCCACCGCCAACCTCGGGATTGTTCTGAAAGACAGTCGACCCGACATCCACCGTAGGAGCGGTCAGCGGCCGCGAAGGCTTCACCGCGCAGTGCCTGCTACACCGCAACGTCCTTTTCGCGGCCGATGACCGCTCCTACGGTTTTCTCTGTATGCAGGAACGGTCAGCGGCCGCGAGTGGCTGGTTCAGATTGACAGCCTGAACACCCGAGCATCGGGCTGATCGGAAACAGCACGCCTTTTGTTCACCGCCAGTTCGCCCATCTTGATCAGCCTGGTGCGGGTCACGTTGCGGCTCAGGCCCAGCAGGTTGGCGGTGTGCACCTGGTTGCAATGGCTGAAGCGATAGGCAGAGCGCAGCAGGGCCTCCTCGACTTTCTCGTGCAGGTCACCGACCTGCTCGTCGAACAGCCGCTGGAACAGCCGATCCAGTGAAGCCTCCACCGAATCGTCCACTGCCGGGCTGTCATCGGCGCGTTCGATGCGCATGTTCGACAGGCGCAGGTCGTCGCGCTCGATCACGCCGTTGCGGCAGATCAGCAAGGTGTGGTGAATGACGTTCTCGAGTTCGCGAATATTGCCTGGCCAGCTGTAGTGCAGCAGCTTGTGCTCAGCCTCGGGTGACAGCGTCGCCTGTTTGTAGCCCAGACGCTTGCAGTACACATCGAGGAAGTGCCGGGTCAACGCGATGATATCGCCGGGCCGTTCGCGCAGTGGCACCAGCTCCAGGCTGACCACGTCCAGCCGGTAATAAAGATCCTCGCGAAAGTTGCCGGCATTGATGGCTTTTTCCAGCAGCACATTGGTCGCCGCTAATACCCGAACATCAATGGGGATGCTCTTGCGCGAACCCAGGCGTACCACTTCGCGCTCTTGCAGTACGCGCAGCAATTTGACCTGGATGGGCATCGGCAGGTCGCCGATTTCATCGAGAAACAGCGTCCCACCGTTGGCCTCCTCGAACCATCCGGCTTTGGCTGTCAGCGCGCCGGTGAACGCGCCTTTTTCGTGACCGAACAGCTCGGCTTCCACCAGCGACTCGGAAAACGCTCCGCAGTTGACGGCCACGAACGGCTTGTTACGCCGCCCACTGAGGTTGTGGATATGGCGCGCGACCAGCTCTTTGCCGGTGCCGGTTTCACCGATGATCAGCACGCTCGCCTCGCTGGGCGCAACTTGCTCCAGATGCGCCAGCAAAGCCTTGGACTTCGGGTCTTCGAACACCTGGGCAGTGGCGCGAATGGAGGTGGCGAGGGCAGGCGATGGGGGGAGTGTCAAAAGCTGCATGGCGACGCCTTCAAAGTGCAGAGTAAAAAGAATGAGTCGATCTAAAGCCACATCTGCGCTGCCTGGGCAGCCACTGCGACACTGAAGGGGATACTAAAGGATATAAAAAACGATCGTTAAATACCTTATGAGCATTAGCTTATGTCGTGACGTAAAAAACGTGACGGTCCGTCGATGCACCTGCTCGGCTTGCAAGGTCGTTGTCGGTAGAGCGCAACTGGTTAATTCTGCTGGAGAAATGAATATTTCTCGAATCAACCCGTTGTTGCCTGCGCAACAGCTAAGTTGTTCAGCTGTTCTGCAGTCAACAGTGAATTGCACGCGCTAAATCACAAACTTTCCCTTATGCCAGATAGGCAGTTTGGGATAACAAACAATTACTTTTCGAACCCGTCGAGTTTGAACATCATTCGCCCGCCGAAGAGGCCGATTGGACTTGTCTCTTCACGATCACCCGTCAACAGGAGTAACTGATGAATAACCTCAAGGCCGCCCTGGAGGTGCGGTGGCATCCGGTACCCGGCGATGTGCTCGACCTGGGCCGGGTGTTCCGCGAGCCCTTGGGCGAGCTGCGTCTGCAACGTGCGCCGAAGCGTATCCTTGGTCGTCGCGAGGGCGTGCTGCTGGGGGTGTTCGCGCTGGTGCTGCATGGGGCGGTGATCTATTGGATCAGTCAGACCCCGACACCGGCGCTGCCTACAGTGCCGCCGGAAATCCCACCCATGACGATCGAGTTTTCGCAGCCAGCGCCACCGCCGGTGGTGGAGACGCCACCGCCACCGCCCGAACCGGTCGCACCGGTTGTCGAGCCGCCACCGCCTGTCGAGGATGAACTGGCGGCCAAGCCAGCACCACCGCCGCCGCCCAAGCCCAAACCCCAGCCCGTGGTCAAGAAACCGGTGCCAAAGCCTGTGCCCAAACCGGTCGTGCAACCGCCTGCGCCGCCGCAACCCGTGGCCGCACCGACGCCGCCCACGCCGCCTGCACCCCCTGCGCCGCAACCGGTGACACCGGCCTCGGCCAATGCCGGCTACCTGCACAATCCGGCGCCCGAGTATCCGGCCCTGGCCATGCGTCGCAACTGGGAAGGGACCGTGCTATTGCGCGTTCACGTGCTGGCCAGCGGCAAGCCCAGCGAGGTTCAGGTACAGACCAGCAGTGGTCGCACCCAGTTGGACGACGCTGCGCTGGCAGCGGTGAAACGCTGGAGCTTCGTCCCGGCCAAACGAGGCTCCGACCCAGTCGACGGCTGGGTCAGTGTGCCAATCGATTTCAAACTGCGCTGAACAACGTTTCTTGCACCAAGCGGGCTACCTGACCAAAGGCGCGTCGCATTACTTATTGCCTTGCCACAGAGAGCCTCACCATGAATCTTCTGACAGAATCGCCATTCACTTCCGTCGAGCACTCGGTCATCTGGCTGCTCATCCTGTTCTCCGTTGCCACCTGGGGCCTGGCCTTGCTCAAAGGGCTGCAGTTCGCCCGGCTCAAGGGCCAGGATCGCAAGTTTCACAAGCAGTTCTGGGCCGCTTCCAGCCTCGATTCGGCCGCCCACCTGGCGCAGGAACAACCCGGTGCAGCGGCCCGTGTCGCGCAGTCGGGCTATGCCGCCATTCAGGTCAACGAGCAGGCGCACACCGATCTGAGCCAGGCCATCAATCATCAGGATCGGCTGGAGCGTGCCCTGCGTCAGCAAATCGTGCGTGAGCGGCGCTCGCTGGAGACTGGCCTTGCGGTACTGGCCAGCATCGGCAGCACCTCGCCTTTCATCGGCTTGTTCGGCACGGTGTGGGGGATCATGTCGGCGCTCAAGGGCATCAGCGCAGCCGGTTCGGCCAGTCTGGAAACCGTGGCAGGTCCCATCGGCGCAGCCTTGGTGGCGACCGGCGTGGGGATTGCCGTCGCGGTGCCGGCGGTGCTGGTCTACAACTATTTCCTGCGGCGCCTGAAGCTGACCGCGGCAGACCTCGATGACTTCGCCCATGACTTCTACAGCCTGGCGCAGAAGCATTCCTTCCGCGTACTGCAACATCCGGCGTTGGCTCGCAGTGGTACTGCGGCTTCCGGCCACAAAGTGAAGGAGGCATCCTGACATGGCCTTTTCGACTCAGGACACGGACGAAGTGCTCAGCGAGATCAACGTGACGCCGCTGGTGGATGTGATGCTGGTGCTGTTGGTGGTGTTCATCGTCACCGCACCGTTGCTGACCAATTCGATCCCGATCAACCTGCCCAAGACCGAAGCGGTGGCGCCTGCCGAGCAGAAGGATCCGCTGGTGGTCAGCATCGACGGGCAGGGGAAGCTGTTCATCAACAAGGATGAAATCCAGCCGGACCTGCTTCAGGTCAACCTGCAGAACGCCCGGCAGAAGGATCCTGATGTGCGGGTGCAGCTGCAGGCCGATGACGGCGTCAACTACGGCGAAGTGGCGCGGGCCATGGCCTCCATCGAAAAGGCGGGCATCACTAAATTGGCGGTGATCACAGCCAAGTAGCGTTATCGCCCTGTACCTGACACACCGCAGCGCCTGTTCGCGGTCACTGACCGCTCCTACGGAAGTGTCGGATCCCCCGTAGGAGCGGTCAGCGGCCGCGAAGGGCTGAACGCAGGATACCTGACCCACCGCAGCGTCTGTTCGCGACCACTGGCCGCTCCTACAGAGGTATTGGGTCCCCCGTAGGAGCGGTCACCGGCCGCGAAGGGTTCACCGCTCAGTAGTGGCAGGATTGCGGTAGGTTTTGCGGTCGATGGATGATCTTGGGGGAACCTGCCCAGGTAGATCACAGTCCAGATCCGCACAGCTCACCTAGGATATCGACAGTGAAAGTAGGCATCATTTCCGACACGCACGGCCTGTTGCGGCCCGAAGCGGTGGCGGCACTGCAGGGCTGCGAGCGCATCGTTCATGCCGGCGACATCGGCAAGGGCGACATCGTCCAGCAACTCTCCGCGATTGCCCCGGTGCAAGTGGTGTCGGGCAACAACGACGTCGGCATGGCCTGGGCCGACTCGCTCGCCGAGGTACTGCATTTCGAGCTAGAAGGCTGGCCCACCTTGTTGGTACACGACATCGCCGATGTACCCGCGGCGCTGCGCGAAGATACACGCCTGGTCATCACCGGTCATTCGCACAAACCGCTGATCCAGTGGCGCGGCGAGTGCCTGTACATCAACCCCGGCAGTGCCGGCCGTCGCCGCTTCAAGCTGCCCGTCACGCTGGTGGTGCTCGACATACAGCCCGACGCGGTGCACCCGCAACTGGTCCACTTGCTGCCGTGATGCCTACCGCTCAACGCACCAGCGAATCCGAACCGATCTCGCTGATCGACTTGGCCCCGGTCAGCACCATGGCCACCCGCATCTCCTTCTCGATCAACCCCAGCAGATTGCTCACACCCGCGCCTCCGGCCACCGCCAGGGCGTAGATGAATGCCCGACCCAGCAGCACCGTGTCGGCCCCCAGCGCGATCATCCGTACCACGTCCAGCCCGCTGCGAATCCCCGAATCGGCCAGGATTGCCAGATCGCCCTTCACCGCATCGGCAATCGCCGGCAAGGCCCGTGCGCTGGACAACACGCCGTCGAGCTGACGCCCGCCATGGTTGGACACTACGATACCGTCGGCACCGAAGCTCACGGCGTCGCGGGCGTCCTCGGGATCCAGAATGCCCTTGATGATCATCGGCCCGTCCCAGAACTCACGAATCCACTCCAGATCCTTCCAGGAAATCGACGGATCGAAGTTGCTCCCCAGCCAACCGATGTAGTCGGCAAGCCCGGTGGGATTGCCGCGGTAGGTGGAAATATTGCCCAGATCATGCGGACGACCGTGCAGGCCAACGTCCCAGGCCCACGCCGGGTGCGTGACGGCCTGCCACATGCGCCGCATCGGCCCGTTGGCGCCGCTCATGCCCGAGTGCGCATCGCGGTAGCGAGCGCCGGGCACTGGCATGTCCACGGTGAAGATCAGCGTCTTCACCCCGGCGGCGCGGGCGCGCTCCAGGGCGTTCTTCATGAAGCCGCGGTCCTTGAGCACGTACAGCTGAAACCACATCGGCCGGGTAATGGCCGGTGCGACCTCTTCGATGGGGCAGACCGATACCGTCGACAGGGTGAACGGAATGCCCTTGGCATCCGCCGCCTTGGCTGCCTGCACCTCGCCACGACGGGCAAACATGCCGCACAGGCCGATTGGAGCGAGCGCCACCGGCATGGCCAGCGTCTCGCCGAACAGCTGGGTTTCCAGGCTCAGCTCGGACATGTTGCGCAGCACCCGCTGACGCAGGGCGATGTCCGCCAGGTCACTGACATTGCGTCGCAAGGTGTGCTCGGCGTAGGCGCCACCGTCGATGTAGTGGAACAGAAACGGCGGCAGGCGGCGTTGCGCCGCGGCACGGTAATCGGTAGAGGCAGAAATGATCATGGGCGCGCCATCTCCCGGACGTGAAGAACGGCGCAGGCAGGACTGTTCGTTGGCATGGGTCGGATTCCCTGATTGTTGTTGGAGATCTACCGGGAGCAAGCTTAATTGGTAATACCAATTTACAATGTGTTGGCTACAGATTAAGAGTGGCGCAGGGCGTCTGTCAATTTGTGCAGTCGCGTGCACGGTTGCGGGGAAGGAACGGCGCGCGTCGTTGTCTATCGGCTATCCATTGAATGCCAGGCTCCTATCCAAATGACCATTCCGCGCATCGGCTTCGCCTGCCAATACCGACACGCGATCCGCGCCCTGACCCTCGCCGAACTGAAGCTCATCGAGGGCGCCTACAACCCTCGGACCACCACCTTGCGCTGGATGAACAGCGTTGCCACGCAGGTGGCTCACGAAAAGCTGCAAGAGGTCGTCCGCCACAACCTGCAGGCGCAACTGCAACTGCTCGACTATGTGGCGCAACTGCCCGAAGCCATGCGCATGCTGCGCCTGAGCAGCGACCTGCTGCCGTTCTACAGCCACCCGCAGGTGGCGGCGTTCTACCAGCAGCCCGAGCGCCAGGCGTGGCTGGCCGAACGCTTCGCGGCCATGGGCCAGTTGGCACGCGATTCAGGCATCCGCCTGTCTTTCCATCCCGGCCAGTTCTGCGTGCTGGGCTCGGACAAGCCACCGGTGGTGGAAAACAGCCTGGCGGAGTTCGAGTACCACGCCGACATGATCCGCATGATGGGCTACGGTGTGCAGTTCCAGGACTTCAAGTGCAACGTGCACATCGCCGGTCGCCTCGGCGCCGAAGGCATCCGCGCGATCTGGCCGCGCTTGTCCAGCGTGGCGCGCCACTGCATCACCTTCGAGAACGAAGAGAAGACCTACGGCGTCGACGACTGCCTGCAGCTCGCCGATCTGGCCCCTGTGGTGCTGGACATCCACCACTGCTGGATCAACGAGAACGACTACATCGACCCGAACGATCCCCGCGTGGACCGCATCATCGACAGCTGGCGCGGCGTGCGCCCGGTGATGCATTACTCGCAGCCCCAGGAGCGCCTGCAGGAACTGGGCTTCAGCGCCGAGCAGAAGCTGGAGATGCAAGCGCTGCTGCAGGCAGTGTCCAAGCGCGACCTGTATGGCCACAGCGAGCTTATGTGGAACCACTGGACCAACCTCTACGCGCTGCAGTTTCTCGAGCGCTTCGACATCATGTTCGAGGCCAAGCACAAGAATCAGGCCACCCTGGAGTTCCATCGGCGTTACATGATGTAACCACTGCGCACCCCCCAAGAGGCCGAACCTAGAGCCTGTGCATGGGTCTGCATTGAGGACTATCGACGCCTGCACACTCGAGGAATCCTTGCATGACGCTTACGCCGGTTACCGCTCTCGCCCCGTTGCACGCTCGTGGGCAACGCCCATGAAGGATCGCCCGACCCATTCCCTGGCCTTCGACCATTTCGACCTCGACGACGAACAGCGCCGCGAAGCGCTGTTCACCCTGGCCAACGGCGTGATCTCATGGCGCGCCTGTTCGCCCGAGGCCTGCGCCGTGCCACGGCCCGAAGGGCATTACCCCGGCCTGTACCGGGCGGGCTGGTACGACGATGCCGCACGCCAGGTCAACGGCACCACCACCCATACCGCGGCGTTGGTCAACCTGCCAGACCCCTTCGGCTTGACGCTGTCGCTCAATCACCAGCCGTGGTTAGAGCTTGGGCCGGACACCCTGCAGTCCTATCACCAGCATGTCGACATGCAGCGCGGTGTTCTGACCCGTCGGCTGTCGTTGCTGCTGGACGATGTTCCGGTCGAACTCGTCGAGACCCGTTTCGTCAGCCTCGCCAATGCACAACTAGCGGTGCTGCGCTGGGAGCTGCATGCCCAGAAACCGCTGACCGGCCTGCGCGTGCGTACGACGCTGGACAACAGCCGCGGCAATTATCTGATCGAACGCGACCGTGACTACGAAGGGCGCCGTTTGCACAGCCATCGCTGGGAACACCTGGTAGATGGTCGGGCAGGGGTCGTGGCGACCCTCGATGACTCGTCGCGCAAGGTCGCCGTGGCCGTGCAGACCTGCGCCCCGTGCCAGTGGCAGGGGCAAGTGGCGGACGACCGTCTGGTGCAGGAAGCTGATGTCGAGTGGCCCGAGCACGGCCCGCTGGTACTGGAAAAGCGGGTCATCGTTCAAGTCGACGACGAGTTTCACGGACTGTCGAGCAGCATGGCGGCACTGCCCGACGCCAGCCATGGCCAGTTGCTGGCGGCCCATGAGCAGGCCTGGCAGGACACGTGGGAATACGGGCGCATGCGCGTTGCCGATCCGGCTGTCGACCACCCCCTGCAGTTCGCCGGCTGGCATATCCAACAGACGGTTTCTCCACTGAGCATGAGCCATGACCTGGGTTTTCCGGCGCGCGGCTGGCAGGAGGGCTACTTCGGCCAGGTGTTCTGGGACGAGCTGTTCGCCTTTCCGTTGTTCGCCACCCACCGTCCGCAGTTGGCCAGCTCGTTGCTCGACTACCGCCATGCGCGTCTGCCGGCAGCGCGGCGCCGAGCCGCTCGGCTGGGCTGTTCCGGCGCAATGTTTCCGTGGCGCAGCGCCCACGATGGCGAGGAACAGACCCCGCCGTTCCAGTACTACCCCCTTTCCGGCCATTGGGTGCCCGACCCAACGCACCTGCAGCGTCACATCGGCTCGGCCGTGGCCTACGACGCCTGGACGCTGTACCTGGCCACCGGTGACGAACAGCAACTGGCCGGAAAGATCGGCGACCTGATCATCGAGGTCGCGCGCTACTGGGCCAGCGTGGCGCGCTTCGATGAATCCCGGCAGCGCTACGTCATCGAAGGCGTGATCGGCCCCGACGAATACCACAACGCCTATCCCCATGCCGAGCAACCGGGGCTGGACAACAACGCCTACACCAACCTGATGGCGGTGTGGACGCTGTGCCGTGCACTGGACGTGCTGCAGCGATTGCCGACGGCGCTGCGCGAAGACCTCGTCGAACGCCTGGCACTGCGTCCCGACGAGGCATCGCACTGGGAACATGTCAGCCGCAACATGTTCTTGCCATTCACCGCCGACGGTGTGCTCGACCAATTCGAGGGCTTCGAACGATTGCAGCCCGCCCCGGATGAGTGGAAAAGCGAGGACAACCCACGCCTGGACTGGATGCTCGAAGCCCGCGGTGATCATTGCGACCACTATCAGGTCAGCAAGCAGGCCGACACCCTCATGCTGTTCTACCTATTGTCCAATGAGCAGTTGCACGCCCTGTTCGCTCGCTTGCGCTACCCGTTCGACGACGACATCGCACGGCGCACCATGGACTATCACCTGGGCCACGTCTTCCACGAATCCAGCCTGTCGAAAACCGTCTGCGCCGGTGCGCTGGCTCATACCGACAGTGATGCCTCGTGGATGTACTACCAGCACTGCCTGCGCACCGATCTGGACGCCAAGCCCGACAGCGGCGTGCGCGAAGGGGTCCACCTGGCAGCCATGTCCGGTGCCCTGGACGTCATGCAGCGACATTACCTGGGTGTGTGTCCGGCCGTGGAAGGGCTGCGGGTGTTCCCGGCGCCACCGCCTGGTCTGGGCGACGTCAGCCTGGCAGTGCAGTTTCATGGGCAGTGGGTGGATGTGACGCGTATCGATGAAGTGATCACCGTGCACTTGCGTGCGGTGTCGACCCGAGCAATCACCTTGATCCACGCGCTGGGCACGGAACAGCTCGAACCCGGCTCGTCGGTCAACGTCAGCGGCTGAGTTCAGCAGGCGGCGAGCACGGCATCAGGACGCCTCATCAATGCGCGCAATCAGCTCCGCACCCTGGTTGCGCACATTGCCGACGGCCTTGCTCACCGTATGCCATCGGAAATCGGCCACCGGCCGGCCTTCATACTGGGCGATCTCCAGACTACGCTCGGCACTCACGTCGGCTTCCAGCCATTCCCGCGCCTGCTCCGGTGCCAGCACCACGGGGCGGCGGTCGTGGATATCGACCATGCCTTCGTTGCTGGCATCGGTGATGATAACGAAGCCATCGCCTTCACCGGGCTCAAGCCCAGGCGTGACCTGCGCCAGGGCGGCGAAGAACATCGGTGTCTCGTCCGCAAGATGAATGAACCACGGCTGCTTCTTTTTCGGGTCGTCGGCATCCTTGACCCACTCGTACCAACCGTTGGCCGGCACCAACACACGCCCATTGGGCCACAGTTGCTTGAAGAACTTGCCGGTGGCTACGGTTTCGACCCGGGCGTTGATCGGGGCAGGGCGCTTGCCCTGAGCCCAGAACGGCGCCCAGCCCCATTTCACCGAATCGATCAGCAAGCCTTGCTCAGTACCCTGCAGCACCATGGCGCGCTGCGTCGGCGCAATGTTGTAGCGTGCCTGCGGCTGTGGGTCGACATAGCTGATGACCTGCTGACGCGGGGCCAACTCGCGCAGATAGACCTCCATCGCTTCGTACATCGAGTAGCGACCACACATGGTGTTCTCCGTCAGATTGTCGCGGTCTTTGGTTGACCTCGAGGTTCTTACAAAGTTAACTGTATATTCGTACAGTATCAATACCAGGCAATCCCATGATCACCATTCTTGGCCCGCTCGCCCAGGGCAGCACTGCGCATCCGCTGTATTCGTTCAAGGTCCCGGCCGGTTTTCCCTCGCCTGCGGCCGACCACATGGAACAGCGCATTTCGCTGGACGAGCTGCTGGAAATCCGCGCACCGCACATCTACCTGGTGCGCATCCAGGGCGACAGCATGCAGGGCGCCGGGATCTTCTGCGGCGACCTGGTGATCGTGGATCGCTCGATCGAGGCCGAGCATGGCCATGTTGTCATCGCCGCAGTGAACAGCGAACCGGTGTGCAAGCGCCTGCACAAGCGGGGGCGCGAGGTGATCCTCAAGTCGGCCAATCGCGATTACCCGCCGCGCTACATCATGGAAGGCGACGAGCTGCTGATCTGGGGCGTGGTGACCTTCAGCGTACGCGCCCATGAAAAGGAATGAGCCGGTCTTCGCCCTGATCGACTGCAACAGCTTCTACGCCAGCTGCGAGCGGGTGTTTCGCCCGGACCTGGCGAAGACGCCGATCGTGGTCCTGTCCAACAACGATGGCTGCGTGATCGCCCGGTCTGCCGAAGCCAAGGCGCTGGTGAAAATGGCCTCGCCGTATTTCCAGATCAAGGACCTGCTGCGCCAGCATGGCATCGTGGCGTTTTCCTCCAACTATGCGCTGTACGGCGACATCAGCGAACGGGTGATGTGCATCATCGAGTCCATGGTGCCGGCCCTGGAGGTGTACAGCATCGACGAAGCGTTCGCCGACCTCACCGGCATGCACCAGGACCTGGACGCCCTGGGCCGCGACATTCGTGAACAGGTCTACCGGCGCACTGGCATCCCGGTAGGCGTGGGTATCGCCGGCACCAAGACCCTGGCCAAGCTGGCCAACCACGCTGCGAAGAAATGGCATAAACAGCTGGGCGGCGTGCTCGACCTGCGCGAGGCCGGTCGTCGCGATCGCCTGTTGAAGGTCACCCCGGTGAGCGATGTGTGGGGCATCGGGCGCAAGATGAGCGCGCACCTGCAGGGCATGAACATCGCCACCGCCTGGGACCTGAGCTGCGCCGATCCTGCGCTGTTGCGCAGCCGGTTCAGCGTGGTGATCGAAAAGACCGCCCGTGAACTGGGCGGCACGCCCTGCCTGGCGCTCGAAGACCCCGATCCGCCCAAGCAGGAAATCTGCTGCAGCCGGATGTTCGGCAAGCGCCTGACCGAGATCGCGCCGATCCGCGAGGCGGTGGCCAGCTACGTGATGCGCGCTTCGGAAAAACTGCGGGCACAGCATTCGTTGTGTCGGCAGCTGCGCGTGAGCGTGCGCACCGGCATGCTCAACCCGCTGGAAGCCAAGTACGCCAACGGCGTGGTGGTGCAGCTGCCATACCCCACCGACGATGTACGCCTGTTGACCAAGGCAGCGGTGCAGGGCCTGGAATTCATCTTTCGCAGCGGCTTCACCTACAGCAAAGCGGAAATACTCTTGCTGGGCCTGTGCCAGCGCGGCGAGTTCACCGACGACCTGTTCGCCAGCGCGCAACCGGCCGCCGCCGAGCGGCTGATGCAGGTGCTCGACCAGGTCAACGGTCGCTGGGGCAGGGGCACGCTGCGCCCGGCTGCGGTGCCGAGCAACCCCGACTGGAGCATGCGTCGGGAGATGATGAGCCAGAGCTATACCACGCAGCTCGAGCAGTTGTGGACGGTCAGGGGGTGAGCGTTCCATCGTGCCGGTAGCTAGGCGCTGCAAAAGACGCGGCACCCGGCGCTTCGTTCCTACAGGCGCTGAACGCTGACACCAAGCCGTGCCGCAAGCCTTGCCAGATTGGCGCGATCCAGACCAAGGCTCTTGGCCGCAGCGGTGATATTGCCGCGGTGCTGCATCAATGCGCTTTCCAGGAGCTCTTTCTTGTAGTCATCAACGGCGGCCTTGTAGTCGAGGGGCATCGACCGAACGGAATCGCTTGAACGCGTGAGCTCGGTTTCCAGGACTCTGGCGGTGGTCGGAAGGTCGAAGTCGTCTGCTATCAGAACGAGCATGTCTTTACGGGCTGAACCTGAAACCCGCTTTTTCGCCTTCAACACAGCTCTGGCGATCTGATGCTCCAGTTCGCGAACATTGCCCGGCCACGTGTATTGCCCAAGCGCACTTTTGGCGTGGGTAGCGAACCGCACCGGAGGCAGTGCCATGCGGTACCGGTTTTCCTCGGCGAACGCGCCTGCCAGAAGAAGGATGTCCTCCTTGCGCTCTCGCAGCGGCGGCACGCGCAGCGGATACACCGTCAGGCGATGATAGAGGTCGGCGCGAAATCGCCCTGTCCGAACTTCTTCGGCCAAGTCGCGGTTGCTCGCTGCCAGCAAACGAATATCCACCACGTGTGAACGGTCGGAGCCCACGCGCTGCACATCACCGCCTTGCAGCACCCGCAGCAGCTTGGCCTGCACCGACAGCGGCAGCTCGCCGATTTCATCGAGGAAGAGCGTGCCCCCACTGGCCATCTCGAATTTGCCGAGGCGGTTTTCGACGGCGCCTGAGAACGCGCCTTTGACGTGACCGAACAGTTCGCTTTCGACAAGGTGTTCCGGCAAGGCGGCGCAGTTGACGCTGATCATCGGCTTGTCGGCACGGTGAGAGTGGCTGTGGAGCCGACGCGCCACCAGTTCTTTGCCAACGCCCGTTTCACCGGTAATGAGTACCGTCAGCTCGCTGGGCGCCACCAGGTCGATTTCTCCCAGCAACTGTTTGAATGCCTCGCTGGTACCGATCATCCGTTGCGGTCCGCCTTGGTGGGCCAATCGGTAGGCATCGGCCCGCTTGCGTTCGCCGTCCAAGGTGCGCATCAGCTCGTCGAAATGCCCGGCGGCCACTACCGTAGCGGCAGCCAGGCGCGCGAAGGTTTCCACCGTCTGCAGATCGTCCTCGGAAAATTGACCCACCTTCAGCGCGTCTAGGGTCAGAACACCCCAGATTCTCTCGTTGATGCGCAGGGCGCAGCCCATGCAGTCGTGCACAGGCAACGCGCTGGCGCCGATCAGGCCGTCGTAGGGGTCCGGATAAGGACAGTCGGGCGCAAACAATATCGCTCCCGGTGCCTCGACGATCGCTTTCAAGCGCGGATGGCTGTCCACCGGGTACCGTCGCGCCATGGCATCCACCGCCAGCCCATGGGCGGCTTCAGGTATCAGAACGTGATCTTCGAGGCGCAGGATGGCAACGGCATCGGTGGGTACCAATTCGCGAAGCGCATCGAGCACACGCTGGTAACGGTGTTCTGCGCTGATCTCCGCAGTGAGATCGCTCAGCAGTGGCAGAAGCGCCTGGAGAGCCCGTGATGACTGAGTCGGAATGACCTTGCCTTTCATATTTGGGTCTTTTTAACCGAGTCTAAAAGACTCTTAAGAATAGATGAAGGACTGATTTTATTGGATTTTCTGTATGGCATAGCGGTTGCTATGAAGATAGCACCCATCTGCATCCGGAGTTCACATGCTCACTCAAGCTCAGCGCGACATCATCAAAGCGACCATCCCCCTGCTGGAAACGGGGGGTGAGGCACTGGCTACGCATTTCTATAACATCATGCTGGATGGCCATCCAGAGGTCAGGCCTTTGTTCAATCAGGCGCATCAGGCAAACGGCTCGCAACCTCGGGCGCTCGCGAACGGTGTGCTGATGTACGCCCGCAACATCGATCGTCTGGAAAACCTGGGACCGCTGGCAAGCCAGATCGTCAACAAGCACGTCGCACTGCAGATCCTTCCCGAGCACTACCCGATCGTGGGTGCTTGCCTGTTGCGCGCGATTCGTGAAGTGCTGGGTGAAGAAATCGCCACTGATGAAGTGATAGCAGCATGGGCGGCAGCCTATCAGCAGTTGGCCGACATTTTGATCAGTGCTGAAGAACAGGTGTACGAAAACGTCGCCGCCGCACCCGGTGGGTGGCGCGGCGGGCGCATGTTCCGGGTCGCCGGCAAGGTGCCTGAAAGCAGCGAGATCACCTCGTTCTACCTGGAACCGGTCGATGGCGAACCCGTCATTGCGCATGAACCGGGCCAGTACATCAGCCTGCGCCTGAACATCGATGGGAACGAGTGCCGGCGCAGTTACTCGCTGTCGGCGCCATCCTCGGGGGTGGGACTGCGCATCAGTGTCAAGCGCGAGCCCAGTGGTGTGGCTTCCAATTATCTGCACGACCAGATTATCGCTGGATCAGTGCTCGAGCTCTTTCCACCTTCCGGCAACTTCACGCTTGCAGAAGGTACCAAGCCATTGGTGCTGATCAGTGGCGGGGTGGGTATCACGCCGACGATCGCTATGGGTGAAATTGCGCTGCAGGCAGGTGATCGTCCTGTGGTATTCATCCACTATGCAAAAAATGCCCAGGCTCAAGCGTTCAGAGACCAGCTTCGTGAATGGCAGCAACGTTTCCCGCAGTTCAGGGCCTACATCGTTTACAACGAGGCCAGTGCCGATTCAGCAGCACAACCTGATGCCGTCGGCATGCCTTCGATAGAGCAGCTGCAGCAATGGTTGCCCGCTGACCGCAACGTGGAAGCCTATTTTCTCGGCCCCAAGTCGTTCATGGCGTTCATTAAGCGAAGCCTGCATGAAATGGGCGTACCGGACGGCCAGGCGCATTATGAGTTTTTCGGACCTGCAGAGGCGTTGGTCTAGCACTGGTCAGGTCGGATCGCTAACCGGCACGACCAATCGAGAGGAGGGATGAGAAATGCCGAAACCCGACATGCTGTCCGAATGGGGGATCACGCATCCGATCGTTCAAGCGCCCATGGTAGGTGTCTCGACGCCGCAATTGGCAGCGGCTGTTTCCAACGCTGGGGCATTGGGCTCCATCGGTCTGGGGGCCAGTACGCCAGAGCAGGGGCGTGAGTTGATCCGGCAGACCAGGGCGCTCACCCAGAGGCCCTTCAACGTCAACATGTTCTGCCATCGCCCGGCTGCGTTCGACCACGCCAGAAACGATGCGTGGTTGCAGTATCTTTCAAGTTTCTTTCCCGAGTTCGACGCTGCACCTCCGCCGGTCTTGAAAGAAATCTACAAAAGCTTCGTCGATGATCGAGCCATGCTCGAGATGCTCGTCGAAGAAAAACCGTCGGTCGTCAGCTTTCATTTCGGCGCGCCGCCTGTGCAGTGGATCGATGAGCTCAAGTCGGCGGGTATCTGCGTCATCGGTTGCGCAACGACGTTGGCCGAAGCACAGCAGCTGGAGCGCGCAGGCGTTCAGGCCATCATTGCCCAAGGGTACGAAGCCGGCGGGCATCGGGGGGTGTTCGATGATGGGTTCGGACAAGACCAGCAGATGGGCCTGTTCGCGCTGTTGCGCATCATCGTTGAAACCGTGGATCTGCCGGTCATTGCCGCCGGCGGGATCATGGATGGTGCCGGGATAAATGCAGCGCTGATGCTCGGCGCAAGTGCTTGTCAGCTGGGAACGGCTTTCATTTTGTGTCCGGAGTCGTGTGCAACCCCAGAGCACCGGCAGGCGCTGAAAAGCGCGAAGGCGAGTCAAACACGGGTTACCAGCTATGTATCGGGCCGACCGGCCCGCGGGATTCCGAATCGTCTGTACCTGGAGTCCGGAACCGACAGCGTCCCCATGCCAGCCGAGTACCCGTTGGCCTACGATGTTGCCAAAGCCCTGCATGCAGCGGCCAGCGCCAAGGGATGCCACGATTTTGCAGCCCAGTGGGCGGGTCAGGGCGCACCGCTGGCCAGGGAGCTGCCTGCGCAAAGGCTCGTTCAGGCCCTTGTCGAAGAAATGCAGGCGGCCTCTCGCTTCAGTCATTCATGAAAAAACCGGGCAAGTGCCCGGTTCTTTCACTGACGCTTCAAGCTTATCGAAACGCTGGCACCACCTCATTGATGAACAGCTCCAACGACTTCTTCTTTTCTGCATGGGGCAGGCTGTTGTCGCACCAGAAGCTGAACTCGTCGACGCCCAGTTCCTGGTAGTACTTGATGCGCGCGATGATTTGTTCGGGCGTGCCGATCATGGTGTTCTTGCGGATGTTCTCCAGTTCGAACTCGGGGCGCTCGGCGAACTTGGATTCCGGGCTGGGTTCCAGGAAGCCGTTGACCGGGGTGGTCTTGTTGCCGAACCAGGCGTCGAAGGTGCGGTAGAAGCGCGAGATCGCCGTGGCGCCGACCTTCCAGCCGTCGGGGTCGTCACTGGCGTGAACGTGGGTGTGACGCAGCACCATCAGTTGCGGGCGAGGTACGTCAGGGTTGTTCGCCAACGCCGCTTCGAACTTGTTCTTGAGATCGACCACTTCCTCGTCGCCTTTCATCAACGGCGTGACCATGACGTTGCAGCCGTTGGCAACGGCGAAGTTGTGCGAGTCGGGGTCGCGCGCGGCGATCCACATCGGCGGCGTCTTGACTGGCTTCGGCACGCTGGTGGAGGTGGGAAACTTCCAGATCTCGCCATCATGGGCGTAGTCGCCTTCCCACAGTTTACGCACCACCGGCACCATTTCGCGCAGGGCGTTGCCGCCACTGCTGGCCGGCATGCCACCGGCCATGCGGTCGAATTCGACCTGGTAGGCGCCGCGAGCCAGGCCGACTTCCATGCGCCCGTTGCTGATCACATCCAGCAGTGCGCATTCGCCTGCAACACGCAGCGGGTGCCAGAACGGCGCGATGATGGTACCGGCGCCCAGATGGATGGTGGTGGTCTTGCCGGCCAGATACGCCAGCAGCGGCATGGGGCTCGGGGAGATGGTGTACTCCATGGCGTGGTGCTCGCCGATCCATACCGTGCTGAACCCGCCTTTTTCGGCCATCAGGGTCAGTTCGGTCAGGTCTTCGAACAGTTGCCGGTGGCTGGTCTTGTCGTCCCAGCGCTCCATGTGCACGAACAGCGAAAATTTCATCTTGCCTACCTCGGATCTGTTGGCGGTGATTCGTCCCGGCCGGGGGCTTGCCGCAGCCTGGGTATGGGAGTGTCAGGCGAAAGCGGGAAGGGCGCCCATTTTGCCGCGGCAGTAGACCAGCGGGCTTTGCGGGGCGCTGGGTACCAGCAGATTCTTCACCGCGCCAACCATGATTGCGTGGTCACCACCCTCGTACTCGCGCCACAGTTCGCACTCGATGACCGCAATGGCATTCTTGAGTACCGGATTACCCAGAGCGCTCATGCTCCACTCGATCCCGTCGGCCTTGTTCTTGCCTTTGCTGGCGAAGGCGTAGGCTTCGGCCTGCTGGTCGCTGGAAAGCAGATGGATGGCGAAGCGCTTGCTGCGAATCAAGTGGGGGTAGGAGTCGGCTTTGTAGTTGGGGCAGAACAGCACGAGGGCCGGATCGATCGACAGCGAGCTGAAGGCACTGGCGGTCATGCCGACCAGTTGGCCTTCGTCGTCCAGCGTGGTGATCACGGTCACGCCAGAGGGAAACGAGCCCATGACTTGTTTGTAGATTTCGGCATCGATCATCAAAGGCACCTCTCGTTTATTCGAATATTTGTTGGTCTGATGGTATACCAAAGAAATGTTTGTGCAACCCTGAATTTCAGTCGCCAGATACACAACTGGCAACGGCTTGGGGTGGCGGGACTGAGCGATCCACTTGCCTTTTCTTGGTATACCGTAATATGGTCTGTCTATCAGAAGCGGGTCGTTGCATCGATCCGGATTCCTACAAGAACAACAACAGACTCGAGTGAAAGACTATGTCCGAGCGTACATCGCAAGACCCATTGATCGAGAGCTACACCGTCGAGCAGGTCCCTTCCACCGAGCGCCATGGGCGGGCTCGGGACCTGTTCACACTGTGGTTCAGCACCAACATTGCGCCCCTGCCGATCGTGACCGGCGCCATGGTGGTACAGGTGTTCAACCTCAACCTCGCCTGGGGGTTGCTGGCCATCGTGCTCGGGCACTGCCTGGGTGGGCTGGTCATCGCCTTGTCCTCGGCCCAGGGGCCGCGGCTGGGCATTCCGCAGATGGTCCAGAGCCGCGGACAGTTCGGCCGCTTCGGCGCGCTGCTGATCGTGTTTTTCGCCGCATTGATCTATGTCGGCTTCTTCATCTCCAACATCGTGCTGGCCGGCAAGTCGATCCACTCGATGGTCGAGCCGATCTCCCTGCCCGTAGGCAGCGTGATCGGCGCCTTGGCCGCCACCGCCATTGGTGTGCTGGGCTACCGGTTCATCCATACCTTGAACAAGATCGGTACCTGGGTGATGGGCGGCGCACTGCTCGCCGGATTCGCCTATGTGTTCAGCCAGCCGTTGCCGGTCGACTTCCTTACCCGTGGTGGCTTCACCCTGGCGGGGTTCATCGCCACGGTGTCGTTGGGAGTGATCTGGCAGGTCAGCTTTTCGCCCTACGTATCGGATTACTCGCGCTATCTGCCGACCGATATCGGCATCGCCAAACCGTTCTGGGCCACCTATGCCGGTGCCACCCTGGGGACCATCCTGTCGTTCAGTTTCGGCGCGGTGGTGGTGCTCGCAACGCCGCCGGGCACCGAAGCGATGACTGCTGTGGCGCAGGCCACCGGGGCGCTGGGCCCGCTGCTGATGCTGCTGTTCCTGCTCAACATCATCAGCCACAACGCCCTGAACCTGTACGGCGCGGTCCTGGCCATCGTCACCGCTGTGCAGACGTTCGTGGCCCACTGGACGCCCAGCGTGAAAGTACGCATCGTGCTGTCGGCGCTGGTGTTGAGTGGCTGCTGTCTGGTGGCGGTGGGCGCCTCGGGTGACTTCATCCAGGACTTCATCGGCTTGATCCTGGCACTGCTGCTGGTGTTGGTGCCCTGGGCGTCCATCAACCTGATCGACTTCTACCTGATCAAATACGGCAACTACGACATCGAGTCGATCTTCGCCGCCGACGGCGGGCAGTACGGGCGCTTCAACTGGCACGCGATCATCGCCTACGCCTGTGGCATTGCCGTGCAGCTGCCGTTCGCCAACACCGCCTTGTATGTCGGCCCCTACGCCCACCTGGTCGAAGGTGCCGACCTCTCCTGGCTGGTCGGCATCGTGGTGACCTGCCCACTGTTCTACTGCCTGGCCACGCGCAAGCAACAGCGCGCAGAGCGGGTACGCGCCGGATACGCCAAGTAGTTCGAACCGACAGAAACAGCACCTGCAAAAAGGCCCCGATCACTCGGGGCCTTTTGCGTTGCGGGGTAGAAGGCGCGTTGCAGGCTCAGTGCGCGCCAGCCGCCTTGTTGAGGTCAGCGTCTTCCCACTGGGTGTACACGCAGGCATCCGCCGCTGCCCAGCGCACCTGGACCTGCTCACCGGCCTGCAAGGGCATGCCGGCTGCAGACAAGGCCTTGACCGTCATCGGCGTGCCACCCTGGGTCACGACGCTGCAGGTCTGGCTCTCGCCGAGAAACAGCGTCTCGGTGACCGTGGCGGCGATCTGGTTCCAGCCCGGCAGCAGCGGTTGCTCTGCAGCCTGCGCGGCGCTCAATGCCTGGGCTTTCTCGGGACGTACCATCAGCAGTACCTGCTGGCCCGTATTGGCGCCGGGTGTCAGGCGCATGCCCAGGCTGGCGCCTTCGAAGCTGCCGGAACCGTTGCTGGTGGTGGTCAGCTTGAGGAAGTTGGAGTTGCCCAGAAACGAGGCCACGAAGGCATTGGGCGGGTTCTGATAAAGGTCGTAGCCGCTGCCCAGCCCGACAATCTTGCCGTGGCTGAAAATCGCGATACGCTGCGACAGGCGCATGGCCTCTTCCTGGTCGTGGGTCACGTAGACGATGGTGATGCCCAGGCGCCGGTGCAGCTGGCGCAGCTCATCCTGCAGGTCTTCGCGCAGCTTCTTGTCCAGTGCGCCCAACGGCTCGTCCATGAGCAGAATGCGCGGCTCGTAGACCAGGGCGCGAGCGATGGCAACGCGCTGCTGCTGGCCACCGGACAGCTGCGAAGGGCGACGGTGTGCGAAGGCCTCGAGCTGCACCAGCTTGAGCATTGCGTCGACCTTGCGATCACGCTCGGCGCGGCCCAGCTTGCGGATGTCCAGGGGGAAGGCAATGTTGTCGCGCACCGACAGGTGCGGAAACAGCGAATAACGCTGGAACACCATGCCGATACCGCGCTTGTGCGGCGGCACGTTGACCAGCGACTGGCCGCTGACCAGGATCTCGCCGGAACTGGGTGTCTCGAAGCCTGCCAGCATCGACAGGGTGGTGCTCTTGCCCGAGCCACTGGAACCGAGGAAGGTCAGGAACTCGCCGTTCTTGATGTCCAGGTCGATATTGTCGACCGCAGCGAAGTCGCCGTAATGACGGTTCAGGCCGCGGAGGCTGACCAGGGTGTCGCCGGCCTGCACGGCCTGTTGTTTGATCACAGCACTCATGTCCAGCTCCTAGGCGTTGACGGGGTTACGGCGACGAATGATTTCGGCAGCCACCATGACCAGCACCGACAGGGCGATCAGCAGCGTCGAGGCGACGGCGATCACCGGCGTCAGGTCCTGGCGCAGGGTGGTCCACATTTTCACGGGAAGGGTCTGCAGGGTGGGGCTGGCCATCATCACGCTGAGGACCACTTCATCCCAGGAAACCAGGAACGCGAACAGGCCGCCGGCGACCATGCCCGGACGAATGGCCGGGAACGTGACCTTGAAGATTGCCTGCAGGCGGGACGCACCACAGATCACCGCAGCGTCCTCGATGGACTGGTCGAACAGCTTCAGCGAGTTGATGATCGAAATGATGGTGAAGGGCAGGGCGACGATCACGTGGCTGACCACGAACGAGAACACCGTGCCGGTGTAGCCCAGCTTGAGGAACAGCGCATACACGGCCACCGCGATGATCACCACCGGCACGATCATCGGCAGGGTGAACAAGGCATACAGCAACTCGCGGCCCGGAAACTTGCCGCGCACCAGCGCGAAGGCCGTCGGCAGGCCCAGCAGTACCGCGAACACGGTGGTCAGTGCAGCGACTTTCAAGCTCGACCAGGCCGCCGCCATCCACTCGGGGTTGGCGAAGAACTGCAGGTACCACTTGGTGGTCCAGCCCGGTGGCGGAAATACCAGCCACTGGGATGAGCCGAACGACAGCAGCACGATGAAGACGATCGGCAACAGCAGGAACAGGCCGATCGACCCCGTGGTGAGGTACAGGCCCACGCGCAGGCGTCGACTCATGGCATTGGGGGTAAGAAGCATGATGACTTACCTCGAATTGCTGGAGCCGACCGGGGATTCCGGTTGCAGCTTCAGATAGAAATAGAACAGCACCAGGGTGATCAGCACCAACAGTGCGGCAGCAGCGCTCGCCAGCCCCCAGTTGAGGAAGGATTGCACCTGTTGCACGATGAACTCGGGCAGCATCATGTTCTGCGCGCCACCCAACAGCGCCGGAGTGACGTAATAGCCCAGCGACATGACGAACACCATCAAGGCGCCGGAGAACAGTCCCGAGCGGCACAACGGCAGGAATACCCGGAAGAAGTTGGTCCACGGACTGGCGCCGCAGATGGCACCGGCCTGCAGCACCATCGGGTCGATGGCCTGCATGGTGGCCTGCAGCGGCAGAACGATGAACGGAATCATGATGTAGCTCATGCCGATCACCACCCCGGTCAGGTTGTGCACCATCTCCAATGGCTGGTCGATGATGCCCAGGGCCATGAGCAGCTTGTTGACCACCCCCGACGCCTGCAGCAGCACCAGCCAGGAGTAGGTGCGCGCCAGCAGGCTGGTCCACATCGACAGCAGCACGATGCTGAAGATCCAGCGGCCCCAGCCGCGTGGCACCAGGGTGATCACCCAAGCCAGTGGAAAGCCCAGCAATACGCTGAACAGAGTCACCAGCCCGGCCACCGAAAAGGTGTTGAACAACACCCGCGCATACGCCGAGTTGGCGAACAGTTCGCGGTAGTTGTCCAGCCCCGGTGTCGGCTCCAGCACGCCGCGCAGCAGCAGGCCAATGAGCGGGGCGAAGAAGAACAGGCCGAGGAACACCAGCGCCGGGATCAGGTTGCTCGACCCGCGCCAGCGCTGGATCAGGCTCGGGCGCGGCTGGGCGGCACGCAGCGCACCAGGGCCGCCGGCGGCGCCCCCGGTGCTGCCGAGGGCGGAGGGCGAGGACAGCTTCACTTGACCAGCCATTCGTTCCACCGTGTCGCGATAGAGGGGCCATTCTTGGCCCAGTAGGCGAAGTCCAGAGTGATCTGGTCGTCAACGTGCGCGGTCGACAGGTTGGGCGCCAGGACCGAATCCAGGCGCTGCACGCTTTCAGTGTTGACCGGGGCGTAGGCCGTCAGATTGGAGAAATCGGCCTGGCCCTTGGCACCGGTGGCGTTGGCCACGAAGCGCATGGCTGCCTCCTTGTTTTTCGAGCCCTTGGGCACGACGAGGAAGTCGGCCATCGCCAGGTTCTGCTTCCAGCTCACGCCCACCGGAGCGCCATCCTGTTGCAGGGCGTAGACCCGACCGTTCCAGAACTGACCCATGGTGACTTCGCCCGAGGCCAGCAGTTGCTGGGACTGGGCGCCGCCGCCCCACCAGACGATGTCCTTCTTGATCGAATCGAGCTTCTTGAAAGCGCGGTCGAGGTCCAGTGGATAGAGCTTGTCGGCAGCGACGCCGTCGGCCAGCAGGGCGATCTCCAACACGCCTGGGCTGGGCCACTTGTACAGTGCGCGTTTGCCGGGATAGGCCTTGGTGTCGAACAGTGCAGTCCAGTCCTGGGGTTTGCCGGCGCCGACCTTGCCTTCGTTGAAGCCCAGCACGAAGGAGAAGTAGAACGAACCCACGCCGTAGTCGGAGACGAAGCGCGGGTCCAGCTTGGTGCGGTCGATGACCTTGAAGTCCATGGGTTCGAGCAGGCCTTCGCTGGCCGCACGCAAGGCGAAATCGGCTTCCACGTCGACCACGTCCCACTGCACGTTGCCGCTCTCGACCATGGCCTTGAGCTTGCCGTAGTCGGTGGGTCCATCCATGACCACCGCGGTGCCGCTGCTCTTGCTGAACGGATCGGCCCACGACGACTTCTGCGCGTCCTGGGTGGTGCCGCCCCAGCTGACGAAGCTCAGCGTCTCGGCTGCCACGGCAGTGCCTGCCGTGAACGCCAGCGTCGCTGCGGCCAACACCGCTATCGCACGTTTTTTGAATACCATCTTGTACGCCCTCATTTGTCATTGTTTGAGCGGGCTGTTTCCACACCCGCGTATCGGGAGCAGTCAGGTCGTGGCGACCTGGACGATCGTTTGTTTCAGATGCCGTTGCCGTCCATGGCGGATGCATCCGGTCCGGGTGCCTGGAATGCGATGCTTTCGACCACTTCGAGGTCGTAGCCCGTGAGACCTGCGTACTTGAGCGGCGGGCCCAGGTGACGCAGTTTGCCGACGCCCAGGTCTTGCAGGATCTGCGCGCCGGTACCGACTTCCGAGTAGATGCGTGTCTGCGTACGCGAATAAGGGCGCACCGGCTGGGTCAGGTGCGGTACCCGCTCGAGCAGGGCCTGGGAAGACTCGTGATTGGCCAGCACCACCACCACGCCCGCACCGTGCTCGGCGACTTTCTGCAGCGCCGCCCACAGCGTCCAGTTGGCGGGACCTGTGTACTCGGCGCCGACCAGGTCGCGCAGCGGGTCGATGACGTGCACCCGCACAAGAGTCGGATCTTCGCGGCGGATGTCGCCCATTACCATGGCCATGTGCACGCCACCCTGGATGCGGTCTTCATAGCTGACCAGGCGGAACGTGCCGTGCACGGTAGGCAGCTCGCGCTCGCCCATGCGCGTCACCGTGTGCTCGGTGCTCAAGCGGTAGTGGATGAGGTCGGCGATGCTGCCGATCTTGATGCCGTGACGGGCAGCGAACAGCTCCAGGTCCGGACGACGCGCCATGGTGCCGTCGTCTTTCATGACTTCGACGATCACCGCGGCAGGGGTGAAGCCGGCCAGCCGCGCCAGGTCGCAGCCGGCTTCGGTATGCCCGGCGCGGGTCAGTACACCGCCTTCGCGGGCGCGCAGGGGAAAGATGTGGCCCGGTTGCACCAGGTCGGCGGCAACCGCCTGAGGCGCCACTGCGGCGGCAACGGTGCGCGCCCGATCGGCGGCGGAGATACCGGTGGTGACCCCGCTGGCGGCTTCGATGGAAACCGTGAACGCGGTGCCGAACCCGCTGCCGTTGCTGGGTACCATCTGCTCCAGCCCCAGCCGCTGGCAGCGTTCTTCGGTGAGGGTGAGGCAGATCAATCCGCGTGCTTCGCGGGCCATGAAACTGATGGCCTCGGCCGTGCAGCAGTCGGCGGCGAGCAGCAGGTCACCTTCGTTTTCGCGGTCTTCGTCGTCCACCAACAAGACCATCTTGCCTTGACGAAAGTCCTCGATGATTTCTTCGATGCTGTTGAACGCCATGCCTGCACTCTCTGGGATGACTGGTCTGGGATAACTGGCCTAATCGTGGTATACCATAATACGTACATTACCCCCTGTCGAGGTGAAAATGAAGGCTTATTGGATTGCTCATGTAGACGTTACCGATCCTGCGCAGTACGTGCTTTACACCCAGCGCGCGCCGGCGGTTTTCGCCCAGTTCGGGGGTCGCCTGCTGGCCCGTGGGGGGCGTTCGCAAGCCATGGAAGGCAGGGCCACGCCGCAGCGCAGCGTGGTGATCGAGTTCGATTCGTACGCCCAGGCGCAAGCCTGTTACGAGTCCAGGGAATACCAGGAAGCAGCCGCCCTGCGTGCGGGCGCCGCGAAGGCCGAAGTGATCATCGTCGAAGGTTGCGAGGCGGTCGCCGGCTAGCGCATGAAGTGGATGCGGCCGGTATCGTCGTTACCCATGTAGATGCCGTAGGTACCGGTCGCACGCTCCTGGATGTAGCGTTCCAGGATCTGCCGGATGGCGGGGTAGTAGATGCTGTCCCAGGGTATGTCCTGCGGCGCGAAGAACTGCCGTGCGGAAGTTTCCGGGCCGAATTCGTCGGTGATCTCCAGGGCCATCGCGCGAAAGATGATGTACACCTCGCTGATCCGCGGGACGCTGAAGATCGAGTACGGCGAGAGGATTTCGGCGCGCACTCCGGCTTCTTCCCACAGCTCGCGCAGGGCGCCTTCCTCGGTGGTTTCTCCGCTTTCCATGAAGCCTGCGGGCAGCGTCCAGGTGCCGGGGCGCGGCGGGATCGCGCGCTGGCACAGCAGGTACTTGCCGTCGGTTTCGACGATGCAGCCGGTAATAACCTTCGGATTGACGTAATGGATGTGGCCGCAACCGGAGCAAAAGGTCCGCTCATGGGTATCGCCCGCAGGGATTCCTAGGCTCAGACCGCAGGCACCGCATTGGGGGCAAAACCGTGGAGTGGCCATGGCGGTCAGCGTCCGATGCGCGGTTCGTTGAGGGCTATGGGCGCGGCGATGTCGCGCACCTTGTGGTCGTCGTTGCGCTGCTGACGCAATGATTCCAGGGCCACCTTCGCAGCGGCGCGGACGTGATCGACGGACGCTTGGTGCGCCGCCATCGGATCGCCGCTCTTGATCGCGGTGACGATACGTTCCATTTCGTCGCTACTGACGCCGCGGCGGTTTTCCTGCGACACCGAGGTGGCGCGCAGGTAGCTGATGCGGGCCTGCAACTGGCGCAACTGGGTAGCGGCGACCTGATTGCCCGAGCCTTCGAAGAGCACGTCGTAGAAACCCTGGACCGAGCTCAGGACGTCGGACAATGCACGCTCTTCGAGCGCCTTGCGGTTGACCGCCAACGCTTTTTCCAGGGCGCGGATGTCCCGGGCCTTGGCATTGAGGGTGAACAGCTGGACGATCAGGCCTTCGAGCACGCAACGCAGCTCATAGATGTCGCGAGCGTCTTCCAGGGTGATGATGGCCACGCGTGGACCCTTGGCGTCGGCGAATTCCACCAGGCCTTCGGATTCCAGGTGTCGCAGCGCCTCGCGCACCGAGGTACGGCTCACGCCCAGGCGCTCGCACAGATCACGCTCGACCAGGCGATCGCCCGGCAGGAGCTGGAAGTTCATGATGGCGCTGCGCAACTTGTCGAGCACGATTTCGCGCAGGGTGACGGGGTTGCGATTGACCTTGAAGCTGTCGTCGAGGGGCAGGCGTTTCATCGGGTCCGCTCTGTTGAAAAGGCAAAAAAACAGCGGCGAGTCTAGCACGCCACCCGGCCTTGCTGCCCAACGGCGACAGGCCAGATGCCCAGGTGCGGCTGGCCGGATGGGTCAGCGCAGGTCGATCATCCCAGGGTCGGCAATGCACCCAGTTTGCCGCGGTGGTAAAGCATGGGCGTCAACGGCTCGCTGGGCAGGATCAGGTTCTTCACTGCACCGACGATGATCGCGTGATCGCCACCGTCGTACTCGCGCCACAGTTCGCACTCGATGATGGCCGTGGCTTTCTCCAGCAGCGGGTTGCCCAGCTCGCTGAGGTGCCAGGCGATGGCCCGCGCCTTGTCCTTGCCCTTGCTGGCAAAGGCGTAGGCCTCCGCCTGCTGGTCTGCAGACAGCAAGTGAATCGCGAAGCGCTTGCTGTCACGCAGGATAGGGTAGGTGTCCGACTCGTAGTTGGGGCAGAACAATACCAGCGCCGGGTCGATCGACAGCGCACTGAATGCACTGGCAGTGATGCCGACGATGCCGCCTTCCGGGTCCAGCGTGGTAACCACCGTCACGCCGGATGGGAACGAAGCCATCACTTCTTTGTAGATGCCGGGTTCGATCATTTCAAATTACCTCAACGCATCACGAATGGGTCGGGCATGGGGGCCTGGGACAGGTTGATCCATACCGTCTTGAGTTCTGTGTAGGCCAGTACCGAATCAATGCCGCTCTCGCGGCCATAGCCACTGTTCTTGAAGCCGCCGATCGGCGCCATGGCCGATACCGCGCGGTAGGTGTTGACCCAGATGATACCGGAACGCACGTCACGGGCCAGGCGGTGGGCACGGCCCAGGTCGCGGGTCCAGATGCCGGCGGCGAGGCCGAACTGGGAGTCGTTGGCCATGGCCAGCGCTTCTGCTTCGGTGGAGAAGCGGATGACCGACGCCACCGGACCGAAGACTTCCTCCTGCATGATCTTCATGGAGTGGTTGTCGCATTCGAACAGGGTCGGCTGGTAGTACCAACCGTCGCTGTCGGTCTGTGCGCGCTGACCGCCCATGCGCAGGGTAGCGCCTTCTTCCAGCGCCTGCGCGACCAGGCTTTCGACCACGGCCAATTGCTGGGCGGTGGCCATAGGGCCCATTTCGCTGGCTTCGTCCTGGGGGTTGCCGATCTTGATGCGCTTGGCGCGCTCGACCAGACGCTCGACGAACTCGTCGTAGATCTCGTCCTGCACCAGCAGGCGCGAGCCGGCCACGCAGCTCTGCCCCGAGGCGGCGTAGATGCCGGCCACCACGCCGTTGATGGCGCTGTCCAGGTCGGCATCGGCGAAAATGATGTTCGGCGACTTGCCGCCCAGCTCCAGGGACAGCTTGGCGAAGTTTTCGGCGCTGCTGCGTACCACATGGCGCGCGGTGGCGGCACCGCCGGTGAAGGCGATCTTGCGCACCAACGGGTGGCGGGTGAGGGCAGCGCCGGTGCTCGGGCCGTAGCCGGTGACGACGTTGACCACGCCCGGCGGAATGCCGGCTTCCAGAGCCAGGCGCGCCAATTCCAGCAAGGTGGCGCTGGCATGCTCTGAGGGCTTGAGAACGATGGTGTTGCCGGCCGCCAGGGCCGGCGCCAGCTTGATCGCCGTCAGGTACAGCGGGCTGTTCCAGGGAATGATCCCGGCCACCACGCCGATCGGTTCGTGCACCGTGTAGGCGAACAGGTCAGGCTTGTCGAGCGGCAGTGTGCCGCCCTCCAGCTTGTCTGCCAGGCCTGCGGTGTAGTGGAAAAATTCGGGCAGGTAGCCCACCTGGCCGCGGGTTTCGCGGATCAGCTTGCCGTTGTCACGGCTTTCGAGCTGAGCCAGCGCTTCCTTGTTCTCGCCGATCAGGTCGCCCAGTCGGCGCAGCAGCTTGCCCCGGGCGGTGGCGGTAAGCCCGCGCCATGCCGGCGCCTCGAACGCCCGCTGTGCGGCCTGCACGGCGCGGTCGACGTCGGCCTCGTCGGCGTCGGGCAACAGCGCCCAGGGTTGGGCCAGGGCCGGGTTGTGACTCTCGAAGGTCTTGCCGGACAGCGCATCGACCCACTGGCCGTCGATGCACATCTGAAAGCGTGAAAGGGTCATGCGACGATCCCCTGTGCCTGGTTGTCCAGGCGCTGGGCCCGGGTGAGAAAATCCAACAACATCTGGTTGACCAGCCGGGGTGATTCCACCGGCATCATATGCCTTTGCTCGTGGAGTATCGCTACCTCGGCGTGGGGAATGCGCTCGGCCATTTCCCGGGCCATCTGTGGCGTGGAGCCCGGGTCGAGCTCACCCGTGGCGATCAGCGCCGGCGCCGCGATGCTGCCGAGGTCATCGGCGCGGTACATGTCCTGGGTGGCAAACAGCTCATAGGTGGTCAAGTAGCCCTGAGGATCATTGCTGGCCAGGGTCTCGCGCAGCGCGGCGATCTGCGCCGGGTTGGCCGCCTGATACTCGCGGCTGAACCAGCGCGACAACGCCGCCTCGGCGTTCGCGTTCGGGCCATGCTCGGCAGCCTGCCCGGTGCGTGCTATCACTCCCGCGCGCTGTTCCGCACTGCGGTTGAACACGCTGTTGAGCACCACCAGGGCCTGCAGGCGTTCGGGGTAGTGCAGGGCGAACGCCCGTGCCACCAGCCCGCCCATGGAAAAACCGATGACCGTCGCTGCGGGCACCTGCAAGTGGTCCAGCAGTTCGAGCAATTGGTCGGCATAACCGAGCAACGCGGTGCCAGGTGCAGGCAACGCACTGGCGCCATGTCCGAGCATGTCGTAGGCGATGACCCGATAGTGCGGCAGCAGCCCGACGAACTGGCCTCCCCACATTTCCTTGTTCAAGCCCACTCCATGGATGAACACCACGGGCGGGCCGTCACCCGCGGCCAGGTAACTGGTACCGGCCGCAGTGCGTTCAGCGGTAAGCCGAATCATGGAGCGCTCCTGAGTCAAGTGGGTCACTGGGCCTTTTCGGCAGCCAGCTCTTCCAGGTCGATGTAACGGTTGCCGATCCGCGGGTGCAGACGCCCGCCGTTGGCGCAGCCCAGGACGACGACGATCTCGTCGGCGCGCGGCGAATCCTCGATCTGCATTTCCAGGGTGACGTAGTGGGAGCGCAGGCCTTCGTCGTCCTTGTGCATCATCGGGATCTGGATCGAGGTGCCAGGGCCGCCGCGCTTGTTGGTGAAGCTCAGGTAGCTCTTGGCTTGCACCGCCTCGCGGTAATGGTTGCCGAAGCGCAGGGTGTGGATGACGGCCGAAGCGTGCTCGATTTCGCCGTCGGCACCGACCACCGCCGCCTTGCCGTAGGCCTCGATCTTGTCCGCGCCACCGATGCTGGCCACCAGGCGCTCGACCATCAGGGCTCCGAGGTCCGAACAGTTGGCCTTGATCTCCGGTTTCAGGTCATCGACGAAGCCGCGGCCCAGCCACGGGTTCTTCATGACCACCGCGAGGCCAACCATGGTCACGGGACTGTCGGTGGCCTTGCCGCCTTCGATGAGAGTCTCTTCGGAGTAAGTGACGATTTTGCGGATCTCGAAGCTCATGCCTGTTTCCTTCTTGGAGGGTTTGTATCTGGTATTATGGTATACCAAGAACGAGCTTCGGCAAGTGTTTTTTTGTGGCACGGGCGGTCTCGTCTGACTGCCCGTAGAACTGGGGATAGAACCCGGCTGAAAAGCCAACCATGCTCGGCGCGCGTGGCGCAGGTGATCGGATTCAACCTCGCGTTGTTGTCGGGAAGCACGGTTGGCGGTGCATCGGCGTGAACGACGCGGGCACGTTTGTGCGCCGTGTCATGCCAATAGAGAATGAATGAATGTGCTTATTTATCGCTTTTTCTATTTCGCGCAGCTGGCCAAGATTGACCATCGAACAAACATAATAAAGGAACGCTCATGGTCGAATTAGCCCACACCGAGGCCGCCGCTCGGTCGGCCAGGTCGAAGTATCGCTGGATAGTGCTGTCGGTGATCGTCGTGGTGTACATGCTGGCCGCTGCCGATCGCGCTAATATCGGCATCGCTCTGCCGTATATTCAGAAGGAATTTGGCGCCAGCAACGCGCAGGCTGGCATGCTCGTCAGTGCGTTTTTCCTGTTCTATTCACTGGGTCAGATTCCGGCAGGCTTCATCATTAGCCGGTTTGGCGTGCGGCTCGTCGCGCCGGTGTCGATCACGCTGACGTCGATCGTCACCCTGTTGATCGGAACCGCGCATAACTTCGGCATGATCAAGCTCTATCGGTCCGCCTTGGGCATCGCCGAAGCCGCACTCCCGCTGTCCATGCTCAGCACCATCAATCGCTGGTTTCCAGCGGGTGAGAAGGGCTTGGCCACGGGCGCATTCCTTTCTGCCGCCAAGATGGGCGCCGTCATAGCCCCACCCGTGGGCGCCGCCATCATCATGCTTTACGACTGGCGCACCATGTTCATCGTCTTCGCCATCCCCGGCCTGCTGCTGGCATTGATCTGGTGGTGGGTAGTGCCAAACGATCCCCGTGCCTGCAAGCGGGTCAACGGTGCCGAAGCCGATCATATCGAAGATCAGACCCCGGCCGAGAGCGGGCCCAAGCGCCGTCAGCGAGATTTCGGCGCGTTGGACAAAGTGCTGCGCTACCAGCGAGTGGCACCCCTGGCTTCCTCTAAATCGGTATTTGCCTCCTGGAACATCTGGGGCTGTGGCCTGGGTTATTTGCTGATGACAGGCGTGGTCAATGTGCTGCTGGCCTGGCTACCCAAGTACCTGAGCGAAGTGAAGCACTTCGAACTGATGCAGGTTGGCTTCATCGCCGCACTGCCGTTTGCCGGTGGAGTACTGGGTAACATCGTCGGCGGCTGGTTCTCGGACCGGATTCTGGACCGTCGTCGCAAGCCCACCATGATGATCAGCGCGGTGGCCACTTGCGTGATGATGGTGGCCTTGGTTTATGCGCCCAACGGGCTGTTGGCAGTAAGCTTGCTGTTGTTCGGCACGGGCTTCCTGCTGAACATCGGTTACTCGTCGTTTTCGGTCTATTCCATGGGCCTGACCAGCCGCTCCACTTACCCGGTTGCGGCCTCGTTGGTCAACAGCGCAGGGCAGGCGGGCGGAGCAATAGCACCCCTGGTCACCGGCTTTCTGCTGGACAGCTACAGTTGGACAGCGGTCTTCATTTTCCTGGGGATCTGCTCGCTGGCGGCCCTGGCCTTCGTGCTGACCATTGCCGAACCGGCTGATCAGGTCGAGCCCGCCGCGCAATGACAACGTTGCGTTGATCCTGGTAATACGCAATGGGGCGCCGAATGCACGGTGCCCCGGGCTCATCGTTGCAACTGGCGAGTGAAGTCGCACAGCTCTACTGCCAGCCCCGACACCTCGGTCATGAACGCTGAAGGGCGATCGTTTCGATACATCGCCTTGTAGGGCACTGGGGGTAATGTGGGGGTTGTGCGGATGATGTTAAGTTTGCCCTCGTCCACCAATGGCCGAAAGCATTCCAACGGCAGATAAGTCACACCCAAGCCTGCGGCTGTCAGTCCGAGCATGGCGGTCAGACTGTCCGAGGACAGCGTCTTGGGCAGGTCGACGCCCAAGGTACGCAGCCATTTGTTCACGAACAGTCCCGAGCCCGATTTCTTGCCTTGAACCAGCATTGGGTATTTCGCCAGTTCCGCGAGGTCCAGCACCTCATCGTGGCCTATCAGGCCCGGTGCGGCCATCCAGGCATTCTCGACCTCGCCCAAGGCGACAGAGGTCACTTCCGGCGCGGTAAAGGTGTCGGGAATGATGATCAGGTCGATCATGTCGTCCATGAGCTTTTCATGGAGGTTGCGGCTCATGTCGACCTCTGGCTCGATAATGAGTCCCGGATAATCGGTTACCAGCCGCGTCACCAATCGCGGCAGCCAAGTCCATGCGGTCAGTTCGGTCACACCCAACCTGAGCCGGCGCTTCACCACTTGGGTACCGTCCTTGAGGGAGTCGATGCGCTCGGCGAGCCCGAGCATTTCCCGCGCTATCACTAACAGTTCCTCGCCAGCGCTGGTCAACCGGGCGCCGCGTTGCGAACGGTCGAACAGCTGCATGCCGGTCGACGCCTCGAGTTCCTGAACGCGTTTGGATATGGCGGACTGAGTGGTGCTCAGGTGCTCTGCAGCGCGCTCGAAAGTTCCGAGCCGCTCTATCCGTGGAAAGCAAGCAATTGGCGCAGGGTGATCATGTCCATTCCTTAATAGAATGATTGGATATTGAATAATATCGCTTTTTCTATTTCATAGCCTGTTTATGCTGGTGTTATCTGCCATCGGAGAACTGTCTATGACTGCCGTACTCGCCTCATCCGAACGTGACGAACTGGTAACCGCATTTGCCCGCACCTCCACTTCGATCATCAGTGACTGTCTGGATCGTTTGCCGGGCGCAGCGTTGCGCCCCTTTCACAAGATCGAAGGGACCATGGCTGGTATCGCTTTGACGGTAAAAGTAGCCAATGGCGATAACCGAGCCATTCATCAGGCCCTTGAACTGCTCGAACCTGGCCACGTACTGGTGGTCGATGGCGGCGGCGATGTCAGCCGTGCATTGATGGGCGACATCATGGCGGCGATTGCTGAAAAACGTGGCGCGGCGGGTGTGGTGATTGACGGCGCGATTCGCGATCTGGCAACCATTGGCAAGGGTATGTTTCCGATGTTCGCGAGGGCCGGCATTCATCTGGGCCCCTACAAGAACGGACCTGGTGAGATAAACGTTCCAGTGAGCATCGATGGGATGATCGTGTCGCCGGGCGACTTCGTCGTCGGTGACCACGATGGCATCGTCGCCTTCGCCGCATCGCGCGCGGCCGAGCTGTTGAGCGCCTGTCATGCGACCGAACAAAAGGAAGCGGAAATGATGGCGCAGATCGCCGCAGGCACTTACAAGGGCGCCTACGCCGCTCACTGATTGCAGGAGATACAGCATGAAAATCGGAATTATCGGTGCAGGCGAAGTCGGACTGACCTATGCAAGACCCTGGGCGGCAGCTGGGCACGAAGTCGTTTTGTGCGATCTGAAGCCGTCCGCTGCTGCGGCGGCCTTCGCTGCGCAGGCAGGCAGCGATATCTGTACATCGGTTGCAGATATCGCGCCAAGCTGTGACGTACTGGTATCGTGCGTGTTTGGTACGGTGTCGCTGTCCGTCGCCGAGCAGGCGCTCGCGCATATGGCCAAGGACGCTTTATATGTGGACATGACCACTGCCGATCCCGCATTGATCAGGACGGCGGCGCAACGTGCCGCAGAATTCGATGTGAGTTATGTCGATGTGGCCATCCTCGGTGCGATTGCGCTGACGCACGAAAAAACCAACTTGCTGGGCGCCGGCACTGGTATCGAGCGCGCCCTGACGTTGTTCGCCTTCGCCGGCGCGCCGCTCAAACCAGTGGAGCACGGCGCAGCCGGTGATGCGGCGGCCCTGAAGATCCTCAGAAGCGTATTCACCAAAGGCTTGGAAGCCCTGACTATCGAATGTTTCATGGTCGCGGAGAAGCAAGGCGTCAGTGACAAGTTGCACGACGCTTTGAGCGACATCGATCAGGCAAGCCTGCGCGATTTTCTCGGTGCCCTGATCCGCACCCATGTACTGCATGCGCCGCGTCGCTTGAAGGAAGTCGAAGAAGCTGAGCGGCAGTTGCGTGCCGCTGACATGCCGGTCGCGGTGCTGCCGGGGGTCAGGGATCTCTTCCAGCGCACGACCGACCAGATCGCCGCGAATCCGATCGATGTGGCAACACCCACGCTGCCGCAGGCATTCGAGTGGTTGTTCAAGGTCAACGAAGTATCCAGATGACTGCGCGGTGACGTAGCTTGTGTTCCCTGTGGGAGCGGTCATCGGCCGCGAAAAGGGCCCCGTAGTTTGCCTGATGCTCCGTGGCGTCTGGTTCGCGGCCGCGGACCGCTCCTACAGGGCATTTGCGCGTTTTGAAGGGGGGTGGGGGTATCATGGCCTGATCACAGGCGAGGTATCCATGTTCGATTGGGAAGATCTGAGGCACTTTGCGGCCTTCGTGCGGGCGGGCTCGTTGACGGCGGCGGCCAGGGCGCTGGCGGTGGACCATGCCACCGTGGCGCGGCGCATTGCGTCACTGGAAACCGCGCTCAACCTCAAGCTGGTCGATCGCCGCTCGCGTGCCTACGTGCTGACCCACCAAGGGTTACGGATTGCCGAGTTCGCCGAGCAGATGAGCACCTCTTCGTTCGCCCTTGAGCATTACGCGGGCGCCGATCAGCCGGACGTGCAGGGCGAAGTGGTGCTGTCGGCACCGCCCGTATTGCTGGGCAGCCTGATTGCGCCCCACGCCGGTACCCTGCTGGCGCAGCATCCGGCGTTGTCGCTGCGCCTGGTGGGCACCAAATCGCGCACCTCGCTGGCGCGCCGGGAGGCAGACGTCGCCGTCAGCCTGGCCCGGCCGCTGGAGTCGACATTGGTGGCGAGTCTGCTCGGGCACCTGGACTATGCGCTGTACGCCAGCCCTGCCTACCTGGCGCAGTCAGCGAAGCCGCGTTTCATTGGCTACGACGCTTCGCAAGCCAAATCCCTTCAGCATCGCTGGCTGGTCGAGCAGGCCGAGGACGGCGAATTCGTGCTGTGCAGCAACGACCTGCGCGTGCAGGCACTGGCTGCCGCCGGCGCCGCGGGTATCGTCTGCCTGCCGGCGTTCATTGCCGCCGAACATGGCCTGCAACGGGTCGACCCTGAAGCGGCCACCTTGAACATCGAGGTCTGGATAGCGTTCCACGAAGACGTGCGCGCAACGCCACGCATCCAGGCGGTCAGCGAATTCGTGCGGCACTGCATGGCAGTGCTGCCACGCTTGTGAATTTCTGCATAGCTCAGGTGCGATGCCTGGGGGTTATGTCCGATAGGAGTGGGCGCTAAGGTAAAGGCATCGGACCGGCATGTCGCGCGGTCCTCCGCAGGAGCCTCTCCATGAACTACGTCAAGCTGGGCAACACCGGCCTGGACATCTCCCGCCTGTGCCTGGGCTGCATGACCTTCGGCGAGCCCGATGCCGGCACCCACCCCTGGACCTTGGGCGAGGATGCCAGTCGGCCGATCATCAAGCATGCGGTGGAGCAGGGCATCAACTTCTTCGACACGGCCAACAGTTACTCGGCCGGCACTTCCGAAGTCATCGTCGGCAAATTGCTCAAGGAGTTCACCCGGCGCGAGGAAACCGTGATCGCCACCAAGGTGTTCTTCCCGGCCAACATGTGGGAAGGCTCGAAAAAGCCCAATGAGCAGGGCCTGTCGCGCAAGGCGATCATGGCCAGTATCGATGCCAGCCTGCAGCGGTTGGGCACCGACTATGTCGACCTGTATCAGATTCATCGCTGGGACTATCACACGCCGATCGAAGAAACCATGGAAGCCCTGCACGACGTGGTGAAAGCAGGCAAGGTGCGCTACATCGGGGCCTCGTCGATGTACGCCTGGCAATTCGCCAAGGCCCAGCAGGTCGCGGCCAGCAACGGTTGGAGCCGGTTCGTCTCGATGCAGAACTACCTCAACCTCATCTATCGCGAAGAAGAGCGCGAAATGATTCCCCTGTGCCTGGATCAGGGCGTCGGGCTGATGCCCTGGAGCCCGATGGCCCGCGGCCGGCTGACGCGCCCGCACGGGATGCAGACCGAACGCACCCGCACCGACATTTCCGGGCAGTCGTTCTATGCCGCCACCGAGGTCGAGGATGGCAAGGTGATCGACGTGGTCGAGCAGATCGCCAAGGAACGCGGCGTGCCCATGGCGCAGGTGGCGCTGGCGTGGGTGTTGAACAAGCGCGGCGTGTCGGCGCCCATCGTCGGTGCTTCCAAGGCCGTGCAGTTGGACGATGCCCTGGCTGCACTGCAACTGTCGTTGAGCGAAGAGGAAACGGCGCGGCTCGAAGGCCCCTACGTGCCACACGTGGTGACCGGTTTTGCCTGACAGCGCTGGGCGCAGGTGGGTCGCCGAAGAATCGCGCGGATGCTATCGTTGCTGTGCGATCCACTGCCCGAGTTGAACATGACCCACCCGTTTCCCTTTTCCCGAGAGGGCATGAGCGAGAAAGTACGCTGCCACGACTGGGCCGCGACGCCGCTGGGGCCGATCCACAGTTGGCCTGCCGTGTTGCGCATTGCCGTCGATATGCTGCTGGCATCGCGGTTCCCCGGCTGTCTGGCCTGGGGGGACGAGCGCATCACCCTGTACAACGATGCGTTCGAGCCCTTGCTGGCGGGCAAGCCGCCGGCGCTCGGGGTGCCGATGCACATCGTCTGGAACGAAGTGTGGGACGACATCGAGCCGATAATGACGCGCGCCTTCCAGGGCGAAGCGACTTTCATCGAGGACTTCCCGCTGGTCATCCAGCGCAACGGCAGAGCCGAGCAGGCGTATTTCACCTTCTGCTACAGCCCTGTACGCGACGAACATGGCACCATCGTGGGCATGCTCGACACGGTCATCGAAACCACTGCAACATTGCAGGCCAGGGACAGGGCCGAGCAGGCAGCCGAAGGCTTCGAGCGCGAAGCGGTGGCGCGTACGGCCGAACGTAACCGGTTCTGGGACCTTTCATCCGACATCATGTTGGTGGCCAGCCGCAGGCTCGAAATCACAGCCATCAATCCGGCCTGGTCGCGGGTGCTGGGCTGGAGCGCCGAGGACCTGGTTGGCCGGCACGCCATCGACCTGATCCACCCCGACGATCATGAAGCGGTAGCGATCGCGATGGTGCCGCTGTTTCGCAGCGAGCGGCTGCATGACATGACCTGCCGCCTGCGCCACAGCGACGGCAGCTACCGTTGGATCGCCTGGGCAGCGGTGCCTGCCGAAGACTCGTTCCACTCCGTAGGCCGCGACGTGACCGAAGAGCGCGAGCGTGCGCTGATGCTGCAGCAGGTCGAAGAGCAACTGCGCCACAGCCTCAAGATGGAAGCGGTCGGGCAGTTGACCGGCGGGCTTGCCCACGACTTCAACAACCTGCTGACCGGCATCAGTGCCAGCCTGGAACTGCTGCGCCAACGTGTCGAACAGGGCCGCATCGGCGAGCTCAAGCGTTACATCGACGCTGCACAGGGGGCCTCGGCCCGGGCCGCCACCCTGACTCATCGGCTGCTGGCGTTCTCGCGTCGTCAAACCCTGGCGCCACGGGCTGTCGGGCCCAAGGCCCTGATCGCCGACCTCGAAGACCTGGTACGCCAGACGCTGGGCCCGAGCATCGAGTTCAGTGCCCAGGGCGACGACGATGTCTGGTGGGTGCGCGTCGACGCCAACCAGTTGGAAAGCGCGCTGCTCAACCTCTGCATCAACGCTCGTGATGCAATGCCGGGGGGCGGCAGCCTGTGGTTGCGCGCGCGCAATCACCATCAGTTCGCCCGAGCCCGCACCGAGAACGATCTGCAGCCAGGCCAGTACGTGTGCCTGAGTGTGACCGACAGCGGCACGGGCATGGATCCGCAGACCATCGCACGGGTATTCGATCCGTTTTTCACCACCAAGCCACTGGGTCAGGGCACCGGCCTGGGCCTGTCGATGGTGTACGGCTTCGTACGCCAGTCGGGCGGGCAGATTCGCGTCGATTCCTCACTGGGGCAGGGCACCGCAATGCACCTGTTCCTGCCGCGACACACCGGCGAGATCGGTGCGACGCTGCCGGTACTGACCGGAGCCCTGATAGACACCGAAGCCACCGGTGAAACCATCGTTTTGATCGACGACGAAGGAACGTTGCGGCAGATGGTGGGCGAGGCGTTGCGGGAGAAGGGCTATCGAGTGCTGGAAGCGGCCAATGGCGTAGAGGGCCTGTCACTGGTGCAAGGCGGCCTGAAGGCCGACCTGTTGATCACCGATATCGGCTTGCCGGGTGGGCTCGATGGTCGTCAGGTGGCGGATGCTGCCTGGGCGATGGAGCCGGGTCTGAAGGTACTGTTCATTACCGGCTATGTGGATCAGACCGCAGCCATGGACGAGTTGCCCGAAGCTGTTGCTCAAGTGCTGACCAAGCCGTTCAGCCTGGACCACCTGACCCACACCGCGCGCTCGATGTTGGTCAGGCGTTAGCTCATACCGCTATCCGGCGCCGCTGCTGGCGCCCGACTCGCGGTTTTTCTCGATGGTTCGGGTGCGTTTCTCCAGCACCAGGTACACCACGCAGGCAATAGCCAGCGGCAGCAGGAAATACAGCGCCCGGTAGGCGATCAATGCGGCCAGTAGCGCACCTTTGGAGTATTGCCCTTGCAGCAGGGTGATGAAGATGGTTTCCAGCACACCGAGGCCGGCTGGGATATGGGTGATCACACCGGCAATGCTGCTGATCAGCAGGATCGCCAGAATGGTCGGGTAGCCGACCTTCTCGGGCAGCAACGACCACACCAGCAAGCCCATCAGGCTCCAGTTCAACGCGCCCAGACAGGCTTGGGTCAGCGCCATCTTGAACGACGGCAGGAGGATCTCCTGCTTGCGTATCGTCCAGGTGCGTTTCTTCGAGAAGCGGCAGGCCGCCAGGTACGCCAGCCCAAGCAGGATGATCACTACGCCGATGATCTGCAGCCCGGTACTGCCGATCTTGAAACCTTCGGGAAGCGCCGGCAGGCCCATGGCGAACAGCGTACCGGCCACGAACAGGTAGCCCAGCCAGTTGGTGATCAGACACAGGCTGAGAATCTTGGTAATGGCCGGCACATCCAGACCCAGCTTGGAGTACAGGCGATAACGCAGGGCAATCCCGCCGACCCACGAGCCCAGGTTGAGGTTGAACGCATAGCACACGAAGGCCAATGGCAGCACCTGCCGACTGGGCACTTCGTGGCCGATATAACGCTTGGCCAGCAAGTCATAGCTGGCGAACGTCAGGTAGCTGGCTGCGACGATGCCGGCACCGATCAACAAGGTACTCATCTTGTAGGAGCTCAGCGCATGCTTGACCTCCTGCCAGTCGAGGTTTTTCACCAGCATGAACACCAGCACCGGGACCAGGATGAAGCACAGCACGGTCATGATGCGCTTGGCCCATACCCACTTGCTGGATTTGGGCGACTTCCCTTGGGTATTCTCTGGCGCGGTGCTCATACCGTCTCCTTGCTATCCAGGGCAGGCGCCTGGCAATGCTGCGGCTCAACGTCGATCAGCGGTACCAGCTTGGGCGAGTGCGCTGGAATGAACCCCACCATGGCCGGAAAGTGGCGCAGGAAGTGGAAGGTGAGGAAGATGATCGGCGCGCGCCACCAGTACCCACGCAGAACCCGTTGCAGGCTGATCGACTTGCAGGTGCTTTCGGCCAGTTCCTGCAGGTGATCGTGCAGCCGCTGGTTGAAACGGCGGTCCTTGATGATCAGGTTGCCTTCCAGGTTGAGCGACAGGCTCAGCGGGTCGAGGTTGCTGGAACCCACGGTCGACCATTCCCGGTCCACCACCGCGACCTTGCCATGCAGCGGACGCTGGCAGTACTCGCGGATGACCACGCCGTCACGCAGCAGATAGTTGTAGAGCAGGCGCGAGCACAGGCGCACCAGCGGCATGTCGGGCATGCCCTGCAGAATCAGGGTCACGTCGACGCCGCGCCGAGCCGCGTTGCGCAGTTCGCGCAGAAAACGGTAGCCGGGGAAGAAGTAGGCGTTGGCGATGATGATCCGTTCACGCGCACCGCGAATGGCCTTGAGGTAGTGGTCCTCGATATCGGTGGTGTGTTCGTTGTTGTCGCGAATGGTCAGCAGCAGCCGCGCGCTGGCACTGTCGGCATCGGGCGACGGGCTGCGCGAGCGCCATGGCGCACGGTCGCGCACGACCTTGCTGGTGCGGTCGAGCAGTGCCAGGGTGGCTCGGTGCAGGTCGGCCACGATGGGGCCTCGTACACGCACGGCATAGTCCTGCTTGGCCATCGGATCGCCGGAGTCGGCCAGGTGGTCGGAGCTGTAGTTGATGCCACCGACGAAACCGATTTCGCCATCGACGACCGCGATCTTGCGGTGCAGCCGACGAAACAGGTTGGTGCGTACACCCATCACCCGCGGCTGCGGGTCGAAGGCCAGCAGTTTCACGCCCGCATCGGACAGTTCGCGCAGGAACTGCGTGCTCAGCTCCGCCGTGCCGTAACCGTCCACCAGCACTTCCACACGCACGCCACGTTGCGCCGCTTCGATCAGCACCCGCTGCAAATCCTTGCCTACTTCATCTTCATAGATGATGAAGGTTTCGATCAACACTTCCTCTCGAGCCTGGCCGATAGCCTCGAAGACTGCCGGGAAGAACTCCTCACCGTTGATCAGCAGCTGGATTTCATTGTTGTCACGCCATTGCTCGCTCATAGGCGAACCTCCACTGCGAGGGGCACATGATCGGAAAGATGGGACCAGGGTTTGCGCGACAGCACCTTGGGCAGGTGGGCTGTCGCGTTGCGAATGTAGATACGGTCGAGCCTGAGTAGCGGCAGCCGGGCCGGGAACGTCTTGGCATGCCTGCCGAAGGCTTCGACGAACACTTCGGTCATGTGGCAGCTCGCCAGGGCTTCGTCGGCACGCACGCGCCAGTCGTTGAAATCGCCCGCGACGATTACGGCAGCTTTTGGATCAAGGCTGTCGAGCAACTGGCAAAGCAACTTCAGTTGCTGCTGGCGCTGGCCTTCGCGCAGCCCCAGGTGCACGCAGATGGTGTGCACCTCTCCATGCCCCGGTACGGCCAGCACCGAATGCAGCAGGCCACGCTCCTCGGTGCCATTGACGCTCACATCGAGGTTTTCGTGGCGCACGATCGGAAACTTGGACAGCAGCGCGTTGCCGTGGTCGCCGTCCGGGTATACCGCGTTGCGGCCGTAGGCGTACACCGGCCACATGCTGTCGGCGAGAAATTCGTATTGGGGAACGTCCGACCAGTTGTCGTAGCGCTGGCCATGGGAGCGATGCATCCCGAGCACTTCCTGCAGGAACACCACGTCGGCGCCCAGCGTGCGTACAGCCTCGCGCAACTCGGGGAGCACGAAGCGCCGGTTCAGCGGGCTGAAGCCCTTGTGGGTATTGACCGTCAGAACATGCAGGGAAGTTACCGCCACAGCGTCCTGGGGTAACGGCTGAGGATTGGGGGTGGTCATTCTGAAGCTCCTGAGGGGACGACAGGGGCACTTTGGCCCCTATGGTCCGACTCGGAAGCGATTGTGAAGGTTCAACGGTGCCATCATTGGAGACCAGGCCCATGCCGGAGCGACCTGATGCTGTAGAAAATGCGTTTCACAGACGTGCTCAGGTCCGCTCAGGGTGCTGGTGCGAGGCGAGGTCATGTGGACTGTATGTGACCTGAAAAATCATAAATCCAATAAGTTGTGGCATAAGTCGATAAAATTGATATAACCAACAGCATAAGGGATTTAAATTTTACCTTGGATGCATGCCCATCCTATAATGTGGGTCACTACGCCAGACAGTCCCCGAGGTTTCGCAATGTTGGATTTATATTTCAACAAGCCAGCCGAGATCGCCAAGCGCCTTTGCGGGCGCTTGCGCACCGAGCGGCTGGCACTGAACATGACCCAGGCCGATCTGGCGGCCCGCGCCGGCATAGGCACCAACACCGTTTCCAACCTTGAAGCCGGACGCAATGTCGGGTTCGAGAACCTGGTCAGGGTGGCGATGGCATTGGGTCGAGCCCAGGAGCTCGATGGCTTGTTCATGCCCAGGCTGGAAAGCATCGATGACATCCAGCGCTATGAAAACAGTGCCAAACGTCTTCGCTCTAAAAGGAAGACTGGCAATGCCTGAGCAGGTGAACGTTTTTTACGAGGGCTGGGGCGAGCGATGGCAGTGGGGCACGCTGGTGTCTACCACTGCCCTGACGGGTCGTCCGGTGATCGTGTTCGAGTACAGCAATGAAGCCAGGGAAAAGGGCTTTGAGCTGTCGTCTTACAGGCTGCCGTTGAAAGGTGCTCGATTGCGACGGGATTTTCCAGACCACCAATGGCATCTGCCAGGACCCGTCTACGACGCGCTGCCAGACGGCTGGGGCATGTTGCTGATGGATCGCATGTTCAGGCGTCGTGGGCTCGGCACGGCGCGAATCGGTACGCTGCAACGGCTGGCCTACATCGGTAGCAATGCGATGGGCGCCATGACGTTCGAGCCGGTGGTACCCGAGGGGCAGGAGTCCGATGTTCATATTCCTTTGGAACAACTTGCAACCGAAGTGCAGGAAGTGCTCCAGGGAGACGGCGGTGAGTTCTTGCAGACCCTGCTTCTGGTGGGCGGCTCGCCTCAGGGTGCGAGGCCCAAAGCGCTTGTTCATCGCGACCCGGCAACGGGCGGATTCACCACGGCGGTGATGCCGGGTTTCGAGGCCTGGCTGGTGAAGTTTCCAGCCAAGGACGAACATGCGGAGGTGTGCGCCATTGAAATGGTCTATGCCGAGTGCCTGCGCATGTGCGGGATCGAAACGCCCGAGACCCAGTACTTCGGTCTGCCGGGCGGGTTGGCTGCGTTTGCCAGCAAGCGTTTTGACCGCCGGGGTGGCCTGCGCATCCCGATGCAAAGCCTCGCAGCCTTTACCGGGGCCGACTATAGATCACCGGGCGTATTGGACTACGTCAACTTCCTGCGGGCGACGCATATGTGTACCAACGACGTGCGAGCGATGGCAACGGCGTTCGAGCGTGCGGTCTTCAATGTCGCGTTTAACAACCGGGACGATCACCCGAAGAACTTTGCCTACATCATGACGCGCGACGGTCAGTGGCGATTGTCGCCGGCCTACGACGTGACGTTCTGCGAAGGACCAGGCGGATACCACCAGATGGATGTGATGGGTGAGGCGCTGGCGATTTCACGTACGCAAATGCTGCGGCTTGCCGAGGAAGCAGAGCTCGCCCCGGCTGCCGCAAGCAAAATGATCGAGGGTATTTGTGATGTGGCCAGCCGGTTCGCGACTATTGCTCAGGACCTGTATCCGCAGCTCATTACTCAAGACACCTTGCGCATGATCCAGAACCGTATTGATGAGAACGTTGCTCGGCTGCGAGCAACAGTCAGCTGAATCACTTGGCAAACAGCTGGCTCATGTCCTTGAAGGCCTTGAACTCCAGCGCATTGCCACAGGGGTCGAACAGGAACATGGTGGCCTGCTCGCCGACCTGGCCCTGGAAGCGGATGTAGGGTTCGATCACGAACTCGGTTCCGCGCGCCCTCAAGCGCTCTGCCAGGGCCTCCCACTGCGCCCATTCCAGAATGATGCCGAAGTGCGGGACCGGTACGTTGTGGCCGTCCACCGCGTTGCTGTGCACACTTTCCTGCGAAGCCGTCTTGGGGTGCTCATGGATGACCAATTGATGGCCGTAGAAATCGAAGTCTACCCACTGTGCGCTCGAGCGGCCTTCGGCAAGACCGAACACCTCACCGTAGAAGTGACGGGTGGCGGCCAGGTCGTACACGGGGATTGCAAGGTGGAAGGGCGAAAGGCTCACGGTGATTTCCTTTGGACTGGTTTTGATTTTTATCAATTCTTATCCGGAAGTACCTCGAGTAAAAGCGCAAATCTTCGGTTCCGAGCTCCAATTATTCTGATGAATCGCGCGTTCAGAAGCCTCATACTGCCTGCAGAACGCAGTCTCGAAACAGATTGAACAGCGGTGAATTCTTTTGTCGGTACTTGGCTACCAGCACGATTTCTCTGAAAAACGTCAGCTCACGCAGCTCCAGCACTCTCACGTTCTCCGAATGTTCGAGCCACAGGCCCGCTTTGGGTACCAACGAAACACCCAGCCCACTGCGTACCATCTTTACAATTGCATCCAGCTCATCCAATTCCAGGGTTTGGCGAACGTGGATCTTTTGCTCCTTGAGAAACTGGGTGACCAGGCGGCCGCCGAACGATCCGCGGTCATACCGCACGAAGGGCTGTTCTGCGAGAAGCTTGAGCGGATCATCGCCTGCTACATCCTTGGCGGTGATCAGCACGAACGCCTCGCGCGCGATCACTTCGGCCTGCAGATCCTTGGGTAGCGAGAAGGGCGGCTTGATCATGATGGCCAGGTCCAGCTCACCTGCATCCACCTGACTGAGCAGGTTCAACGAAACACCCGGCACCAGGTGGGTTTCGATGAACGGCGCCTGTGCTTTCAAGGCCACCAGTGCCTGCGGCAGGATCCCGGTCTGAACCGTGCCGATGGCGCCGATGCGCAACGAGCCCTGGAAACCATTGGCACTGTCGGCCGCGCCCATCTGCTCGAACAGGCGCAGGATGTCTTCTGCCATTGGTATGGCGCGTTGGCCTGCCGAATTGAGGGTGGCGGAGCGGCCTGTGCGGTCGAACAGCTTGACGCCGAGTGTTTCCTCGAGACTTCTGATCTGAGCACTGACGGCTGACTGGGTCAGCCCGACCTGCTGGCCGGCGGCGGCAAAAGTGCCTCGTTGTGCCACGCAGATGAAGGTCTTCAGTTCTCGGATCATGGGGTGCCTTGGTGTGTTGTCGGATGGTTGCGCGATGACGGGATATCCAGAAACTATCCTGGTCCTCGAAAAGCACTTTGGCTGTACTTCTGGGCGGCAATTACAGCCAGAAAAACACCCTGTTGCTCCTAGTTTCGCCCCTCGTTTTCACCGGGTGTACCAGCGTACGCGAGTGGCTATTTCTGTTGCTTCCACTACCCGCGTTCGGCTTGCCTCACCTTGCGGCTCAGTCCAGGCGTTTTGCCGGTAATGCGTTTGAATGCGCGACTGAACGCGGCCTGGGAGGTGTATCCCAAGCGCTGCGCCACCTCTTCGATCGGCAGCCTGTCCAAGGTTAGCCACTGGCTTGCAAGGCGCATTCGCAGTTCGGTCACGTAGCGCAGCGGCGTCATGCCAACCGTTATCTGGAAGCGCTCCGCGAAGGCTGAACGCGAGGTATGGCAGTGCTCGGCCAACTGCGCGACGGTCCAGTCCCGACCCGGTTGTTGATGAAGCGCCAGCAGTGCCCCGGCCAGGCGTGGGTCGCGCAAGGCCGCGACGAGCCCAGAGGCATTGCCGCAGGCGCACTCGACCCAGCCTCGAACGACCATGGCAGCTACCACGTCGGCCAACCGCGCAAGGATACCGGCGAAACCGATACGGGCGGCGCTGACCTCGCGCTCCATGGTGGCCAGAATCGGCACCAGCCCCGGGTAACGCTGGCCGCCGGCATCGATCAGCATCAGCCCCGGCATCAGCCGGCCAAGGCCATGGAGGCTGCCCAGTTCAAACTCCATGCAAGCGCTGAACAATATTGTGCTTGGCGTGGCGCTGGCATCGGTTCCGGTATCCACTTCGCTGACGGTATCACCGAGCGGTGCGCTGTCCAGACGGTCGATGTCTTGAACAGGCGCGTGCGGATGAGAAAACAGTTGATGGGCTGCCCCATGGGAGATGAACACGGCATTGCCGGCAGATAGCGCGTAGGTGCTGCCATCCTCCATTTGCAGCACCGCATCGCCGACGGCGATGAAGTGGAACCAGGCGTGCCCGGACTTTTCCGCGAAACCCAAACCGAAAGTGGGGCCCGCCTGGATACGCCGGTACTCGACGCCACGCAATCGCATGCCGCGCAACAGTTCGTTGATGAGATCCGAGGAAAGAGCAAACTGATCTGCAGACATCGTTCAGGTGTTTCGGTCAAAAACCAGAGATTCCAGATCATAGATCATCCAGATCTCGGCGCCTAGACTTCCGCTCGTAATCAAGATTGGGAGATCTGAGCAATGACTGAAGGTGTATGCAACACCGTATCCGACCGCCATACCGGTATCGACGCGGACGTAGAGCCTGCGACGCCGGCGTGGATGGCCGTCTTCTCGTTGGCAATGGGGGTGTTCGGATTGCTGACCGCCGAGTACCTTCCGGCCAGTTTGCTGACGCTGATGGCTACCGACCTGGGCGTATCCGAAGCGCTGGCTGGCCAGGCAGTAACAGTGACCGCAGTGGTGGCACTGTTCGCTGGCCTGCTGGTGCCAGGTCTGACCCGCAGCATCGACCGGCGCTGGGTATTGCTGGGTTTTTCTACCTTGATGGTCGCCTCCAATCTACTGGTCGCCGTGTCCTCCAGCTTCGCGGTGCTGTTGTCGATGCGCATCCTGTTGGGCGTCGCCTTGGGCGGGTTCTGGAGCATGGCAGCGGCGGTAGCGATGCGCCTGGTGCCAACTGCCTTGTTGCCCCGGGCGCTGTCGATCATTTTCAGCGGCATCGCTATCGGCACGGTCGTTGCGGTGCCGCTGGGCAGCTATCTGGGCGGGCTGTATGGCTGGCGCAGCGCGTTCTTTGCAGCGGCGGCGGTGGGCATGGTGACCCTGGCTTTCCAGTCGTTCACTTTGCCGCGGCTGGCGCCGCGGCGGCCGGCAAGACTGCGTACCATTTTCGAGGTGTTGCAGCGTCCGGGCATTGCGATGGGGATGTTCGGTTGCGTGCTGGTGCACAGCGGCCACTTCGCGATGTTCACTTATGTTCGGCCGTTCCTTGAAGGCACGACCGGCATCGGCGCTCAAGGGCTGTCGCTGATGCTGCTGGGCTTCGGTGCGGCGAACTTCGTCGGCACGCTGTTGGCCGGCAAGCTGCTGGAACGAAACCCGCTGGCCACCCTGGTGCTGATGCCCGCACTGGTCGGCCTTGCAGCACTGGCATTGGTGTTGTTGCCAGCCTCGGTGCCGGGACAGGCGGTACTGCTGGCAATCTGGGGCTTGGCCTTTGGTGGTGTGCCGGTAGCGTGGTCGAACTGGGTCGCCAGCGCGGTCCCTGATCAGGCGGAAAGCGCCGGAGGCATGGTCGTGGCTTCCGTGCAATCAGCCATCGCCACCGGCGCCGCCGCTGGCGGTGCAATGTTCAGCCTCGGCGGCAGCTCAGGTGTATTCGTAGCGGCGGCTGTGGTGATGCTGCTGGCTGCGTTGCTGATTGCGCTGCGGGTGCGCGTTCCTTCTCGCCGCGGGGTTGGCCAGCGGGAGTCTGCGCTGCATCTGTGATTCTGATCAGTCGTCCAGCAAATGCAACTGCACTTCCATGGCGTCATGAAGGAGTCTGACGACCTCGATCACATGGTCGTTTGCCACACGATAGAACACGATATGGCGAGGGCTTTTCACCGTTCCGTGGGTTTGTTTGGCCTGCTGACGCGAATAGATGAGGTGATAGCTGCGAAGGCCCGGTGCAAGCTCATCGCGGTCGCGGTCGCGGTCGCGGCTGCCAATGCGATAAGGCGTGTCGGCAAGCGCTTGCAGCGCCGCGAGGATCAGCGCTTGGTAACGCTGGCGTGCTTGATCGCCGAACTGCGTCTGGGAGAGCCTGAGGATGTCGACAATGTCGGCGCGCGCCGCGTTGGAAATCCGATACTGCGGCATGCTCAGCGTTTCTCACGCGCGGGGAGGGTGGCCTCCAGGCTCAAGTCCTCGAGGTAGTGATCCAGATCCCCTTCGTTCACCTGAGTGAAGCGACCGTGCTCAAGGTCCATGATGCCGATCGAGGTCGCCTGACGCAGGGCCTCGATTTTGGCGGTGTCTTCGGCGACGCGCTGTTCCAATAGACGCAAACCTTCTCGCATCACTTCGCTGGCATTCTGATAACGGCCGGACTGCACCAGGTCATGGATAACCTGTTCCTGGTGAGGGGTGAGCACAACGTTTCGCGTCGCCATGATGAGCTCCAGCTTTCGATAAGAAGTTTCTTCCGCTCATTGGCATATTATGCCATTTTTCTTGCGAACACATGGCTTGAGGTTTGGAACTGACGAGCTGCGACCTATGGAGTCACCCGTTGCTTCATGCGCACAACCTCAAAAAAGGGTGGCGTAGGGGGCAAGGGTGATACCTGTCATTGGCAGTAGGCTGATCCTACTCAATCCACAATTCTTCGTAGTTGTTCCTGGCCAGGCCGGTACTTTCGATCGCCTGTTCAACCAGGACAGCAGTACTCTTTGTACGTTGTTGTCGCTATCGCCAAGCAGGCCGAAAATATGCTTCAACAGCCCCATGTTCTTCTTGCAGAAGCTGCTGAACACTCGGTGGCCGATCGGGTCAGCTTGGCGGACATAGTGCTCGATCAGGTCAGCACCACAGTATGGGACAAGTGCGCAGTCATCCGAACCATGGCCTCCAGATGTGCCTCATGTGGCTATCTACCAGGATTGCAGTGCCATGGTTTGTGGAAAGCAAAAAAATCATCAGATAAACAGCCTGCCCGACGACACCTAAAGACTGTCCGGATCCCCAAAAAACATTTTGACAGGGTTCTAGAACGGCAGTGCTTCCCTTATTTGGGCGCTGCACTAAGGGCGGTACTTGCTTCAAATGCCACCGGTCATGCATCGAACGTGAAAATCTCTTGAAAGGTATGGTTCCAGACGCCATTCCTCTAGAATGGAGGCTGGCAGAAGTAGCTTTCGCCCTGTCACAAACAGGTTCACGTAGCTAAGATTCTGATTAAGTGCAGATTCTGCACGCTCTGAGAACGTGGAGCGCGATATGAAAGCCAAACGAGTGTTGAGTGACGATCTGGTGAGTCGACTGGAGGATAAGATCCCGGTCATGGCTGAAGGCGCCATCAATACCGCCTATATCAACGCCCTGGCTGCCGGCCGCAGTGTGATGGAAGTCATGAACGGCATGCTTGTTGAAACGACTGCTGACGGTAAGCACAAAGTCATTCGGGTGGCCAAGCCCAAGCACAAAGTGACTCTGGGTGGCGTCATCAAGGTGCGCCGTTGCTCATGACTGTCCCTCGGTTGAGGGTCTTTGCTGGACCCAACGGCTCCGGCAAGAGCACGATGAAAAGTGCCATCCCTTCCCATCTGATCGGTATCTACATTAACCCGGATGAAATCGAGAAGGCTGCCAAAGACAGCGGTCGTCTGGAGTTCAGTGATTTTCAACTGGAAGTTGAGGGTGATGAGGTTCTCGGTTTCATTAGGGAGCATCGGCTGGTCAGGTCTGCCCGTCTCGATGAGGAGGCGACCAACATAGGCTTTAGCAGCAACGGCCTGAATTTCCAGACGGTCGCGATGAACTCCTATTTTGCCTCCGTGCTCTCTGACTTCATCCGGAACAAGCTCCTCGAAGACCAGTTGTCTTTCACCTTCGAAACGGTGATGTCTAGCGACGACAAAATCGCCTTTATGCTCAAGGCAAGAGAGTCTGGATACCGAACCTACCTGTACTTTGTGGCAACTGAAGACCCTGACATCAATATCAACAGGGTCAGGAACCGTGTCGCGGCAGGTGGGCACCCAGTTCCCACAGAAAAAATTGTACAGCGCTACGGCCGTTGCCTCAGCCTGCTGCCTGTGGCTATTGCTGCTTCGGACCGGGCCTACATCTTCGATAACTCCGGTGCCGATCTGGTGCTGCTGGCCGAAGTTACGGATGGGACGGACCTTGAGTTCAAGGTTGATGAGGTCCCTGACTGGTTCATGGATGCCTATGTTGAAAAGGTCTCCAACGGCTAGCTGCCGGATTGGCCAAAGCTGGGAGCGCCACACCTCCCTTATATGAGCTCTATTCCTCGTGCGCTATCGATCCGTTCAGCTACCCGGTAAGCCGTTTCCAACTCCGAACAGCCATTCTCCTGCATCAGTGTCCAGCGTTCGGCTTTTTCCTCGGGCTCTGTCATGGCCAAGGCGAGGTAAAGACTGGGTGGCACGGCTCGAAACAGCGTCTCGAGCTTTTTCGACAGCACCACCCCCTCGGTGTATTTCCCCGGCTCTTTGCTGGCGGAGAGCAACAGGGCTTTCTGCGCAGGTGAAAGCTTCTTGAACCGTGCGATTTCTTCGATTTCCGCGGGCGGCATATTCAAACAAATCCACCATTCGATCATGTTGAGCATGGTCTGCGCAGCCGTGGGAAAATCAGCAAGGTTCTGCGTCGCCAGCCAGAACCAAGCGCCGAGCTTGCGCCACATCTTCGTCCCCTTGACCACGAACAGCGCCAGCAACGGGTTCTTGGTGATGATATGACCCTCGTCGGTGACCATGATGATCGGTCGGCCCAGGTACTGGTCGCGCTCGGCGAGGTTGTTCACGGGTTCATCAAGCTGATGTGGCTGATGGACATCTGTTCTGCGCCGCATCGAGAATGCACTCGCGGATCAAGCTGCGATCGGCTCGACTCAGGCGCGCCTCTTCTTCGGCCTCGCCGCCGGTGATCATCAGGCGGGCAGTGATTTCCAGTTCGCCGAGAACATCGCGCTGGTCTTCGTGACTGGTTACCACCTGATCCGGCTGCTCGACCAGGCGCGAAGCATCGGTGAACGGGGCGAGACTGACCGAGGCGCCAGGTTTCAAAGCCTTCGCCCTTGACCAACCCAGCGTCCATGCAACGATGCAGCACCTCTGAACAGCCAGCGAAAGAGATCGCTGCCCCGAGAGCCAGAGATACGCCAGGTTCAAATGGGCCTCTTGCCGCAGGCCAGATAGGGGAGCTACCTTTTCAACAGAATCGGCCAGCAGCGGACGTTGAAGTGCTAGCTCTGATGAGGCTGCAACTCACCACCAGCACTCACTTGTCCACAGCGGGTGCCTTGCCCTTTTGCACAACCGGCATTGCGAGGCCTGCTTAGAAAATCATCCCGCCTGCCACATCCAGCGTGCTGCCCGTCACCCAGGCGGAATCGTTGGAAACCGCGAACGCCACGGCACCGGCAATGTCTGCAGGTTTGCCGACACGCCCCAGCGGCGTTTTGGCGATGAAAAACTCATCCATTCCTTGTGCGGATTCTGCATTACCTTCGGTGTGAACGAAGCCCGGCGCGATGCCTATCACGCGAATGCCACGGGGGCCCAGTTCCATTGCCAGTGAGCGGGTCAGGGTGTTGACCGCGCCTTTGGTGGCGTAATACACATGGACTTGGGGGTAAGGGCTGTGTGCCATTCCTGAACTGATATTGACTATGGCTGAACCGGCTTCCATCACCCGGGCAGCTGCTTGCGTAGTTAACAAAGGCATCGCTGAGTTTTTGTCTGAAAACAACCCCATTATATGGGGGCATCGGTGGGGCATCCTTTTTAAGGAACCGAAATTTGCCCCCAATTATGCCCTCATAAGTCGTAGAATCCATTGGATTAGACAGGCGGCAGTGGACTAAAAATCTCAATAAGGAGTTGTTATAAAAGGACTTTATGGAATTCAGTGGAATTCCATTAAAGACTATCCGGATCCCCAAAAAACATCTGAATTCGCGACCTCAACCACCGCTCCCCAGGATCATTATCCTGTGACCCCCGCCAAGCCAGGTGCAGCTCGAACGAAGGCGTGTCCAGCGGCAGCGGCTCGGCGCGCACGCCGCCTGCAGCGGTCAGCGAATCGGCGGTGTAGTCGGGCACGGTGGCGACGATGTCGGTGCCGGCGAGCAGGGTGCTGAGGCCGTTGAACTGGGGCACGGCGAGCACCACGTGCCGTGTGCGACCGTGCTTTTTCAACTCTTCGTCGATGAAGCCGCTCAGGTCGCCGGCGAACGACACCAGCGCATGGGGGCGGGCGCAGAACTCGTCGAGAGTGAGGTTGCCCGGCTTGGTGTCGGCGCGCAGCAGCATGGGGCGGTTGCGCCGCAGCACCTTGCGCTTGGCGTTGGCCGGCAGGTCATCGGTGTAGCTGACGCCGATGGAAATTTCCCCGGAGGCGAGCAGGGCGGGCATGAGGATGTAGTTGGCGCGACGGATCACCAGCACGATGCCGGGTGCTTCGGCGCGGATGCGCTTGAGCAGCATGGGCAGCAGGGCGAATTCGACGTCGTCGGACAAGCCGATGCGAAATACCGCGTTGCTAGTGGCGGGGTCGAAGTCGGCGGCGCGGCTGACGGCGGTGGAGATGGAGTCCAGTGCCGGCGACAGCAGGGCGAAGATCTCCATGGCCCGCGCCGACGGTTCCATGCTGCGCCCGGTGCGCACGAACAGCGGGTCGTCGAACAGGCCGCGCAGGCGTGAAAGGGCGGCACTGATGGCCGGCTGGCCGAGAAAGAGCTTCTCGGCCGCGCGGGTGACGCTGCGTTCATGCATCAAGGTTTCGAACACGATCAACAGGTTCAGGTCGACGCGACGCAGGTCGTTACGGTTCATCTATGGGCCCGCTGGAACATGAAGAAGAGGTGCAGGCGTGAATCTTAAGGGCAAAGGCTGCTACCCTGCACCGGAAAATTTCGGTTTGCGTCATCCGCGTGCCTGCCCCGCAGAGCGGCCGCAGGGTCGAATCAATGGCAAGCATGTCGACTATTAACAGGCGCTGATAGCTTAAGCGCGAATGCCCAGATAAAGTTCATGGCATTAGAGGTTTACAAGGCGAGGTTTGCGATGTCCCGCACGATCCGTTTTCATAAATTTGGTCCGGCGCAGGTCTTGACGTGCGAAGAGCATGCAGTGGCATCGCCCGCTCCGGGCGAAGTTCAGGTACGTGTCGAGGCGATCGGTATCAGCTGGTACGACGTGCTCTGGCGGCAGAACCTGGCGCCCTCGCAAGCGCGCCTGCCGGCGGGCCTCGGTCAGGAAATGGCCGGCGTGGTCACGGCGCTGGGTGAAGGGGTCGAGGGTTTCGCGGTGGGCGACAAGGTCGCCAGCTTTCCCGCAGAAAGCCCCAACGAGTACCCGGTCTACGGCGAAATGGTTCTGCTGCCGGCCACGGCCCTTACCCGTTACCCCGACATTCTCTCGCCGCTGGAGGCAGCGGTGCACTACACGCCGTTGCTGATCGCCTACTTCGCCTACGCCGAACTGGCCCGTGCCAAGCCAGGGCAGACTGCATTGGTAACCGACGCCAGCCACTGCGCGGGACCTTCGTTCGTGCAGTTGGGCAAGGCCTTGGGCTTGAAGGTGGTCGCCGCCACGCGCAATCCGGCCGAGCGCGATTACCTGCTGTCGCTGGGCGCCGAGAAAGTCGTGGTGACCGAGGAGCAGGACCTGCTCATGCAGATCGACAAGTTCACCGGCAATCGCGGCGTGGACATGGTTCTGGATGGGCTGGGCGGGCCGCAGATGTCGGTACTCGGCGACGTCCTGGCACCGCGTGGCAGTTTGATCCTGTATGGCCTGCAGGGCGGCAACCAGACGCCGTTTCCCGCGTGTGCCGCGTTCCAGAAGAACATCCAGTTCCATGTGCATTGCCTGGGCAACTTTCTCGGCAAGCCGGAACTGGGGATCGTACAGGATGCCGAGGCCTTGCAGCGCGCGCTGCGTGATATCAACCAGATGACGGCTGACCGCGTGCTGGTGCCACAGATCGCCAAGGTGTATCCATTCGACCAGTTCGTCGAGGCGCACAAGGCCATGGATGAATGCCCCTGCGGGGGTCGCATCGCGCTGCAGCTGTAACCGGCCGACACGGCAGACCAGGCGTTCCTGCGCGGGACGCCTGGTTTTCAAAGCATCTGCATCGCTGATTCGCGCAGATTTGTAAGACCTTTCCACTCTTTTCTCAGACCTGTCCGATTGCGCCCGGCGTCGGCATGGGCGCCTCATGGTGCTCGTGCGGATTCGCCGTACGCCCGCCAATCTGCATTGTCCGTTGCCTGCTTTCTGTATCTTTTAATCGGAAAACGGCCCTTCATAATGCGCGCTCCATGCCCGTCTCCGGGGCTTTGCAAGCACGTTTCGAAGTGTGGCAGTCGTCCGGCGGGTTCTCGGCCAGTACTCGGAAAGCAACCATGAGCGCAATGCACCAGCAAGCCATGAATCGCGTCTACCAGCAGGTGCTGTCGCGTTTGCTCGGTTCCTTTTCGCCAGCGCGGCGGGTGGCGGTACAGCCACTGATCCAGCGCTTGATGACCGCCGCCGGCGGCGCCCAGCGGCTGGGCGGCTATCGAGTCGTCTACAGGCTCTGCGGCAGCACGGCCGGCCATTCCGGTCTGGCGTTGCTGCGGGCAGCGCAACTGACCTTGGCTGCCCGTCATCAACCGACGTTTTTCATCCGTGCGGCGGTGAGCAGCCAGGCCCTGCTCGACGATGTCCGCAACGGCAATGTGCAGCGGGCCTGCAATGCGCTGTTTCTGCACGACGATCCGCGCATCGAACTGTTGACGTTCGCCGACGATGCCCTGCGGCCGTACGAGTATCGCCTTGCAGGCGTCGACGCCCAGCGCTCGAGTTGTCGCAGCGAATTGTTGAATGCTGCCCACGAATTCGCCCCCTCTGGATCCGCCGAGCTGCAGCATCGGGGCTATCGAACGATCGCGCGGGTTTATCAGCGACTGCTGGGCTACTCGGCCCCGGCCGATGCCATCGTGCTCGACCAACCGGTGTTGCAGCGGCGACGTTTCGTTGCCTGGGCAATGCGTGAGCGACGCCGGGCGGGCGCATCGCCCGCGACTCGCGACCATTGGCAGGGCAGTGGCTGTCTGCAAGGGCTGGGTGCTGCTGTCGTGGGTATGCCACGCGGCCAGCGCGTCGATCCTCTCGACAGGGCGCGATTGCTGGGTATGCATGATCTGCTCGGCGATCCGTCGGCGTCCGATGACGCCATGTGGCAGTTTCTGGGCTGCCAACCCGTGCGCCCGCTATTCGATCCACACGAAATCCGCCATCCGCAACTGGCCTGGCTGGCTTACCTGCACGGCCTGCGCAGCCAGTGCTTGCACGGGGGTAGCTTCGAGCAGGGGCTGAAGGCCTTCCGCAACACCGTGGGCCGAACGGCGGCGAACCAGGGCTGGCCTGCTACGCAACTGCCCAGAGCACTTGTGCAAGACGCCGCCGAGCAGATGCAGGCCCGCTTGACCACGTGGTACGGCATGACTCCAGCGGAGCTGAACTGTGCGGTGTACGCCCCGTTCAGCGATCGCGGGGCACGCCTGGAGGCATTCCTGACAGCGTGCCATCCGGGTATGCAGGTGGCTCTGCCCCACCTGCACCGCGCGCTGCGTGGTTCCAGGGTTGCAGCGCAGGTCTCGCAGTGGCTGGAATCGGTCAGCGGGCTGTCTTTGCCAATTCTGCAAGGGCTCTACCAGCGACCCAGATTGCCATGAACGGCGCTGCCAGGGACAAGGCCGGCGCGTTCGCTTATCAAGGTGTGTACCGCTACCTATTGCGTCTGATCGACGGGATCGAGCCAGGGCTGCGTGTCAAGCTCCCATCCCTCCGTGCGCTGGGGCGAACCCTGGATGTTTCGGTTTCGACCGTGCAGGCCGCCTACGGGCTGCTCGAAGCCGAAGGGCGAATCGAGCCGATCGCCAAGTCCGGTTACTACGCACGGGGCTCCACAGCCTTCGGGCCGGCGCTGGTCAGCCCCGATCTGCTCCAGCAGGTACTCGCCGGCGCCTGCCAGTCCAGTGTGGACGTATTCAGTGGTGCAGCACCACCGCCCCGGGCCGATGCCGTGAAAACCCTGCTCAGGTTCGAAGTCGAGCTGGCCCGGCGTTATCCGGCAGGGCTGGGGAGCATCGTCCAGCCGTGTGGTGAACTGGAGCTGCGCCATGCGCTGGCGGCGCGCTACACCCGTTGCCTGGACCACCACTGGTGCGCCGACCATGTTTACCTGGGCGCTGACCTGTCGAGCGTGCTGCACATGACCTGGACCGCCATGCAGCTGCAAGGCGCGGTGGTGGTGGTATTGGTGCCGTGCGGCTGGCGCATTCTGCGCACCTTGCAGCAGGCCGGGGCGCGGGTGGTCGAGCTGGCGCTCGATGAGCGCGGCCGGGTGCCGATGCAGCGCCTGCGCGAAGTGCTTGCCAGGCGCCAGGTGCGCCTGATGGTGCTCGGCGCGTCTTTCCATGGCCCGCACGGCACCTGCATCGGTGACGCCGACAAGCGCACGATTGCCAGCCTGCTGGAGCGGCACGGGGTGTGGGTGGCCGAGGACGACACCGAGGGCGACCTGTGCTTCGAAGCGGTGCTGCGTTTTCGCGAACTGGTAGCGCCGCAGCGCTTGCTGATCTTCGGCTCGCTGCAACCCGTGTTGGGTGCCGAGGCGCCTTTCGCCTACCTGCTGTCGCGGCATTGGCCCAGCCGCCTGCAGCAGTACTGCCTGCAACGCGTGACTGCGGCGCCACCCTTGCGCCACAAGGCGCTCGCTCGGTTCATCGGCAGCGGTGCCTACGACGATCAGTTGAACCTGCAACGCGAAGCCCTGCAGCAACAGGTGACAGCCTTCACCACGCTCCTGCACACGCGGCTGAATGAACGATTGCAACTGACACGCAGCGCCGGTGGCGCCTGCGTGTGGGCGCGGGCGCGCTACCCAGTGGACATGCGCGGCGTCCACGAGGACCTGCGCAGGCAGCGTCTGCTGATCGCCCCGGGTGACATCTTCAGCCTGCAGGGCCATTGCCATCAACACCTGCGCCTCAATGGTTGCGGGCACTCGGCGGTGCAGTGGGAGCGCTGCGCCGCAGCGCTGGCAGTGGCCCTGAAAGCGCACGAGGTGTAGTCCACCATCGGTCCATTTCCGATTGCCTTGGCTTTTTTCTGTATGTATAAACAGTGGCTTTCATGACACTGGTTTGGCGAAAACGTGGCATTTGCAGCGCTCGAAGACCCTTTTTATTACCTGGCCAATTTCCGTCGCGTACTGGCGTGGCTGGAGCAACGCTACCTGGACGTGCTGGATACCGAGGAGCTGAGCTTCATCCAGCGTTTCGACGCGCTGCCGCAGCCGTCCCAGGCGCTGTTGGTGCGCATGATCATGCGCAAGGGCGAGATGTTCCGCGCCAGTCGCCTCGAGTACGCCGAGATCGGTTGTCCAGACCAAGCAGCGCGACCGCTGCTGGCCAGCGGTTATCTCACCGATCAAGCCCCGCTGACGCTGCAGCAGGTGGGCGAGGTGCTGCTCAAGCCGGAAATCGTCAGCTGTTTCGCGACCCACCTCGCCAAGCCATCGTTGCCCAAGCCGCAACTGCTGCTGGCCCTTGCCGAACACGACTGGCCCGTGCAGCCGTTTCGGGGCTGGTGTCCAACGTTGGCCGACACGCTCTACTGCCTGACGGTGCAGGCGCTCTGTGACCGTCTGCGGTTGCTGTTCTTCGGCAATCTGCATCAAGGCTGGACCGAGTTCGTGCTGGCTGACCTGGGGGTGTATCGCTACGAGGCAGTACAGCTGGCGCCCGAGTCACGGGGGCTGACCCATCGCGACGACGTGGCGGCCGGGCTGGCGCTGCATGCATGCAGCGAAGCGATCGAAGCCGGGCTGCCGTGTGAAGACATTCATCGCCAACTGCTGGCGGTGACCACGGACAAATCCTGGTTGCAGAGCCGTCGGCAGAAGCTGCTGTTCCGCCTGGGCTATGCCTGCGAGCGTCAGCAGGATCTGCAGCAGGCCCTGGTGGTGTACCGCAGCTGCGCGTTTGCCCAGGCCCGTGCGCGGATCATTCGCGTCCTCGAGTTGCGCGGTGAATACAGCCAGGCGCTGGAATTGGCCGAGCAGGCCAGCCTGGCCCCGCTCAATCCGGCCGAGGCGCAGCAACTGCCGCGCATGCTGCCGCGCCTGCGTCGGCACTTGGGTTTGCCTGCGCAACCCAAGCGCCAGGCCGCAAAGGTCGCGCGCCTGGACCTGACTCTGGTGCTCTGCGAACAGCGCCTGAGCGTCGAGCGGCGGGTCGCCGCGTCGCTGCACAGTGAAGATGCGCCGGTGCATTACGTCGAGAACACCTTGTTCAACGCCTTGTTCGGCCTGCTGTGCTGGAAGGCGATTTTCGCGCCGTTGCCCGGGGCATTTTTCCACCCGTTCCAGAACGGCCCGGCCGACTTGCATCAGCCCGACTTCCGCCAGCGTCGCAGTGCGCTGTTCGACGCGTGCCTGGGCGAGCTGGACGATGGGCGCTACAAGCACACCATCCGCCAGACCTGGCAGGAAAAACGCGGCCTGCAATCGCCTTTCGTGCACTGGGGCATGCTCGACGAAACCTTGCTCGAACTCGCATTGGGCTGTATTCCCGCGCAGCACCTCAAACACTGTTTCGACCGGGTGCTGGAAGACGTCAAGGCCAACCGCACCGGCATGCCCGACCTCATCCAGTTCTGGCCAGCCGAAGGTCGCTACCTGATGATCGAGGTCAAGGGGCCCGGCGACCGCTTGCAGGACAACCAACTGCGCTGGCTGGAGTTCTGTGCCCGCCATGCACTGCCGGTGCAGGTCTGCTACGTGGAGTGGGCAGGACAGCCCGCGTGAGCTACACCGTGGCCGTACGGGCCTTGTGCGAGTTCACGGCCAAGGTGGGTGACCTCGACCTGCGCTTCACACCTTCGCCGTCGGCTCAGGAGGGCATGCTTGGCCATCGCCGGGTGACCCAGGGCCGCGAGGCCGGCTACCAGAGCGAAGTCACCCTCAGCGGCCAATACCATGAGTTGCAGGTGCGCGGCCGCGCCGACGGCTATGACCCGGCGCTGAACCGCCTGGAAGAGATCAAGACCCACCGCGGCGACCTCGATCTGCAGCCCGACAATCATCGCCAATTGCACTGGGCCCAGGCCAAGGTCTATGCCTGGCTGATGTGTCAGCAACTGCAGCTGACGCGCATGGACGTTGCCTTGGTGTATTTCGATGTCGATTACGACAAGCAGACGGTGTTCAGCCAGCAGTGCCAGGCGCAGGATCTGGAAGCACATTTCGAACGGCTGTGTTCGCGCTTCCTGCAATGGGCGCGTCAGGAACTGGCCCGTAGCGCCGAGCGCGACGCGGCGCTGCGTGCACTGACCTTCCCCCATGCGGCCTTTCGCGTCGGTCAGCGCGAATTGGCGGAAACCGTCTACAAGGCGGTCAGCACCGGGCGCTGCCTGATGGCCCAGGCCACCACCGGTATCGGCAAGACCCTGGCGACGCTGTTTCCGTTGCTCAAGGCGATGGTCCCGCAGCAACTGGACAAGATTTTCTTTCTCAGCGCCAAAAGCCCCGGTCGTACCTTGGCGCTGGAGGCCGTGGCGCAATTGCATCGCCAGCCGGGGCTGCCGCTGCGTACATTGGAAATGGTCGCGCGGGACAAGGCCTGTGAGCACCCGGACAAGGCCTGTCACGGTGAATCCTGCCCATTGGCCAAGGGCTTCTACGACCGCCTGCCGGCAGCTCGCGAAGACGCCGTGCGCTTGCAGATCCTGGATCAGGCACAGGTGCGCCAGACCGCCCTGGCGCACCGGATCTGCCCCTACTACCTGAGCCAGGAACTGGCCCGTTGGGCAGACGTGGTCATCGGCGACTACAACTATTATTTCGACCTCAATGCCCTGCTGTTCGGTCTGGCTCAAGAGCGGCAGTGGCGTGTGGCAGTGCTGGTCGACGAGTCGCACAATCTGGTCGAGCGGGCGCGCGGCATGTACAGCGCCACCCTCGACCAGCGCACGCTGCAGGCGGTACGCGCGGCGCCGCCAAGCAAGCTCAAGAGTCCGCTGCAACGTGTGAATCGGGAGTGGAACGCGCTGCACGCCGAGCAATCGGGGCCATACCAGGCGCACGCGCGTCTGCCGGACAAGTTGATCCTGGCGCTGCTGCGCTGCATCAGTCTGATTGGCGACGAGATGAATGCGCAGCCTCAGGGCATCGATCCGCAACTGCTGGACTTCTATTTCCAGGCGTTGCAGTTCACCCGCGTGGCGGAGCTGTTCGACGAGCACTATGTATTCGACGTGACTCGCCGCGACAGTTCGGGCAAGCGTGTGCAGTCGCAGCTGTGCCTGCGCAATATCGTCCCAGCGCCCTTGCTGGGGCCGCGCATCGCCGCAGCGCGCAGTGCCATTCTGTTTTCCGCCACGCTCAGCCCGCGACGCTACTATGCCGACCTGCTCGGGCTGCCCAAGGACCATGCGTGGATCGACGTGCAGTCGCCGTTCAGTGCCGAGCAGTTGGAGGTGCGCATCGTCGATGACATCTCCACGCGCTTCAACCATCGGCAGGCGTCGCTGGGGCCCATTGTGGAACTGATTGCCAAGCAGTACCTGGCGCAGCCGGGTAACTATCTGGCGTTCTTCAGCAGTTTCGATTACCTGCAGCAGGTCGAGGCACTGTTGGCCGAGCGCTACCCGAACATCGAGCAGTGGGCACAGGCACGTAAGATGGATGAAGGCGCACGGCGTGACTTTCTTGCCCGCTTCACCTCGACCAGTCAGGGCGTCGGTTTTGCGGTGCTTGGCGGTGCGTTTGGCGAGGGCATCGATTTGCCCGGCAAGCGCTTGATCGGCGCCTTTATCGCTACCCTTGGATTGGCCCAGTTCAACCCGGTCAACGAGCAGATCAAGGGACGCATGAATACCCTGTTCGGTTCGGGGTACGACTACACCTACCTGTATCCCGGTTTATGCAAGGTAGTGCAGGCGGCAGGACGGGTGATCCGTGGTCAGGACGACAGGGGGGTGGTAGTTCTTATCGACGACCGCTTTGCCGAGGCGCGGGTCAAGAGCCTGTTTCCGCGATGGTGGGCGGTTTAGTTTTCGGCTATGTGGGAGCGGGCTCTGCCCGCGAAGAGGCCGCCACGGATACATAAAAAAACCCGCCGAAGCGGGTTTTTTCATGCAGCCGATCTTCAGCCTTTCACAACCACCGAACCCAACTGGAACCCGGCATGCTGCACCAGCTCCAGCAGCGGTTGTGGGTACACGCCCAGGAGGAAGGCGAGGGCGGCGATGGCCAGCAGCATCACGCCACCAGTGCGCTGTTCCCACTTGAGCGGGGCATCGGTGCGACGCAGGTTCTTTTCCATCAGGAACAAGGTCACCATCACGCGCAGGTAGTAGAAGACGCCGATGGCGCTACCGATCACCAGCGCACCGGTCAGCCACCACAGTTGCGATTCCACGCCCGTGGCGATGATGTAGAACTTGCCGATGAAACCGGCGGTCAGCGGAATGCCCGCCAGCGACAGCATCATCACGGTCAGCACCGCCGTCAGGTACGGACGGCGCCAGAACAGGCCGCGGTACTCGTACAAAGCATCGGCGTCGCGGCCGTTGTACGGCGACGACATCAGGGTGATCACGCCGAACGCACCCAGGCTGGTGATCACGTAGGTCACCAGATAGACGCCGATGGCTTCCAGGGCCAGGCCCTTGCTCGCTACCAACGCGATCAGCAGGTAACCGAAGTGGGCGATGGACGAATAACCCAGCAGGCGCTTGAGGTTGCTCTGGGTCACCGCCAGCAGGTTGCCGATCAGGATCGACGCCACCGCAATCACCGCCAGCACATCGCTGAGCACACCGCTGCTGGCTGCCGGCGACAGCTGGAACAAGCGCACCACCACGGCAAACACCGCGACCTTGCTGGCAGTGGCCAGGAACGCAGCGACAGGCGCCGGGGCGCCTTCGTACACGTCGGGTGTCCACAAGTGGAAGGGCACCAGCGACAGCTTGAACGCCAGGCCCACCAGCATCATCGCCAGGCCCAGTTGCGCCAGCGCACTCGGCACGCCGGTGGCGGCCAGGGCCAGGCCGATGCCCGAGAAGCTCAGGCTGCCGGCATCGGCGTACAACAGCGCCATGCCGAACAGCAGGAACGCCGAGCCCGCGGCCGACAGCACCATGTACTTGATGCCGCCTTCCAGCGAGCGCTTGTTGAAGAAGGCGTAGGCAATCAGTCCGTACGTGGGTACCGAGAGCAGTTCCAGGCCGATAAACAGGCCGGCCAGGTGCTGCGCGCAAACCAGTACCAGGCCACCCAGCGCGGCCATCAGGATCAGCAGGTAAAGCTCTTCACGGTTGCCGGGATAGCCGGTGGCGCCATCACCCAGGTAGGCGTGTGCCAGGGTCACGCAAGCCAGCGTGGCCACCAGGATCAGCGCCATGTACAGCGCGGCGAAGTTGTCCACCTGCAGCAACGGCGTCACGGTCATGGGCGTCAGCTTGAGCACCGGCAGGATCGACAGCAGCGCCAGGTTCAAGCCCGCACACGAGAGCAGGAAGGTTTGCGAATGGTTGCGCCGCCAGGCGATCGCCAGCATCACCGCAACGACGGTGACGGTGGTGATCAGCAGCGGCGCAAGCGCAACAAAGTGTTGAATCGTCAGGTCCATAGCGCTCTTACCGGGCCGAAGCGAGTTGAGTGAAGGCGGTGCCGAACCACTGCTGCACACCGGTCATGGTGGCGGCGGAGGTATCGAGGAAAGGCTGCGGGTAGACGCCAAGCAGAATCAGCAGGCCCGCAAGGCCCAGCACCATGATCAGTTCGCGATTGTCCATGCCGGCCAGTACCGCGTCCGACTTGGAGGGACCGAAGTAGGCTCGGTGAATCATGATCAGCGAGTACACCGAACCGAACACCAGCCCGGAGGTGGCGATGGCGGTGATCCACGGGGCGACGGTGAAGCTGCCCAGCAGGATCAGGAACTCACCGACGAAGTTGCCCGTGCCCGGCAGGCCCAGCGAGGCAGCAGCGAAGAACAGGCTGATGGCCGGCAGGTAGGCAATGCGCGACCACAGCCCGCCCATTTCACGCATGTCGCGAGTGTGCAGGCGCTCGTACAACTGGCCGCTGAGGATGAACAGCGCCGCTGCCGACAGCCCGTGGGCGAGCATCTGGATCACCGCGCCTTGCAGGGCCTGCTGGGTGCCGGAGTAGATACCGATCAGCACGAAGCCCATGTGCGAGACGCTGGAGAAGGCGATCAGGCGCTTGATGTCGCTTTGTGCGAACGCCAGGAAGGCGCCGTAGAAAATGCCCACCAGACCGAGGGTCATGGCGATCGGTGCGAACTCTGCCGAGGCATTGGGGAACAGCGGCAGGGCGAAACGCAGGATACCGTAGGCGGCGGTTTTCAGCAGGATACCGGCCAGGTCCACGGAACCTGCGGTAGGCGCCTGGGCGTGAGCATCGGGCAGCCAGGAGTGGAACGGCACCACCGGCAGCTTCACCGCGAAGGCGATGAAGAAGCCGAGCATCAGCAGGTATTCGACATGTTCCGGCAACTGCGCCTTGAGCAGGTCGCTGTAGTTGAACGTCATCACACCGGTGTTGCTGTAGTTGAACAGCACCAGGCCCAGGATCGCCACCAGCATGATCAGGCCGCTGGCCTGAGTGAAGATGAAGAACTTGGTGGCGGCGTAGATCCGGGTCTTCTTGCCATCCGAGGAACTGTGACCCCAGAGCGCGATGAGGAAATACATCGGCACCAGCATCATTTCCCAGAAGAAGAAGAACAGGAACAGGTCCAGCGCCAGGAACACACCGACCACACCGCCCAGAATCCACATCAGGTTGAGGTGGAAGAAGCCGACATGGCGCTGGATCTCTTTCCACGAGCACAGTACCGAGAGAATACCCAGCAGGCCGGTGAGCAGGATCATCAGCAGCGACAGGCCATCCAGCGCCAGGTGCACGCTGATGCCGAAGCGCTGGATCCAGTTGAGCTTGAACTCGTAGGCCCAGACAGGTTCCGCGCCGGGTGCAGGCGCCAGGGTGTAGTCGCCATTGGCCCACAGCCAGAGGCCGAGCGCGAGTTCCAGGGACATGGTCAGCAATGCGATCCAGCGGGGCAGGGTAGCGCTGCTGCGCTCCGCTACCCAGCACAGAAGGCCGCCGATGAAGGGGATCAGGATCAGCCAGGGCAAAATCATGACGGGCTCGTTTCCTTTCGCAAAGTCACAGGATTCATATCAGACCGCCGCCAGCACGACGGCGCCGAGCACCAGCACGGCGCCAGCGGCCATCGAAGCGGCATACCAGCGCAACTGACCGGTCTCGGTACGGCTCATGGCGTTGTTGCCGCCCTTGGCCGTACGCGGGATCAAGCCAATCACCTGGTCAACCGGGTCCTTGCGCAACAGGTGGCTGATCAGCAGGTAGGGTTTGACGAACAGCTTGTCGTAGATCCAGTCGAAGCCCCAGGCGGCGAACCACCAAGCCGACAGCATCCGGCCGATGCCGCTGTTGGCCACGGCCGTGGCAACGCGGCGCTTGCCGAGGAACAGCATGGCTGCCAGCAGGATACCGGCCAGGGCAATGGCGCCCGAGGCGATCTCCAGGCTGTGCTTGGCCTCGCCTCCGGCATGACCGACGCTCTGCGGCAGCACGCCCGCCAATGGCGGATGGATCCAGGCACCGATAAAGGTCGACAGCACGATCAGCACGCCCAGCGGCAGCCAGTGGGCAACGCCGTGGCCGGCGTGCGCTTCGGTCTTGGCTTCGCCATGGAAGGTGATGAAGATCAGGCGGAAGGTGTACAGCGAGGTCATGAACGCACCGACCAGGCCGGCGTACAGCAAGCCGTTGTTGCCGCTGGCGAAGGCTTCCCAGAGGATCTCGTCCTTGGAATAGAAGCCGGCCGTCAGCAGCGGGAGGGCCGCGAGGGCAGAGCCGCCGACGATGAAGCTGGCGTAGGCCAACGGCAGCTTCTTCCACAGCCCACCCATCTTGAAGATGTTCTGCTCGTGATGGCAGGCGACGATCACCGCACCCGAGGCGAGGAACAGCAGCGCCTTGAAGAAGGCATGGGTCATCAGGTGGAAGATCGCGCCGTCCCAGGCACCGACGCCCAGGGCCAGGAACATGTAGCCGATCTGGCTCATGGTCGAATAGGCCAGGATACGCTTGATGTCGGTCTGCACCAGCGCAGCGAAGCCGGCCAGGACCAGCGTGACCCCACCGACCACACCGACCAGATGCAGGATGTCCGGGGCCAGGGCGAACAGCCCATGGGTCCGGGCGATCAGGTAGACACCGGCGGTCACCATGGTGGCGGCGTGGATCAGTGCCGACACCGGGGTAGGGCCGGCCATGGCGTCTGCCAGCCAGGTCTGCAGGGGCAGCTGCGCGGACTTGCCCACGGCGCCGCCAAGCAGCATCAGCGTGGCCAGCACGATCCAGAAGTCACCGACCTTGAAATGTTCCGGCGCCCGCACCAGCAGTTCCTGGATGTTCAGGGTACCCAGTTGCTGGAACAGGATGAACAGGCCGATGGCCATGAACACGTCGCCGATGCGGGTAACGATGAACGCCTTGAGCGCTGCGTTGCCGTTGTTGCGGTTGCCATAGTAGAAACCGATCAACAGGTACGAGCACAGGCCCACGCCTTCCCAACCGAAGTAGATGAACAGCAGGTTGTCGCCCAGGATCAGGAACAGCATGCTGGCAATGAACAGGTTGGTGTAGGCGAAGAAGCGCGAGTAGCCTTCTTCACCGCGCATGTACCAGGAGGCGAACAGGTGGATCAGGAAACCCACGCCTACCACCACGCCGAGCATGGTGATCGACAGGCCGTCCAGGTACAGGGTGAAGTTGGGTTCGAACCCGTCCACCGCCATCCAGCGCCACAGCAGTTGGGTGTACACGCCACCCTCGGGCGGCGCGACGTTGAACTGCCAGATGACGTAGGCGGCAACCACCGCCGACAGGCCGATGGAGCCGACGCCGATCAGCGCCGAGAGGTTTTCCGAGAAGCGCCCGCGCGAGAACGACAGCAGCAGGAAGCCGATCAGCGGGAATACGAAGGTCAGAAAGATCAGGTTCATCCGCGCATCTCACTGGCAGCGTCGATGTCGAGCGTGTGGAAGCGGCGATACAGCTGCATCAGGATCGCCAGGCCAATGGAGGCCTCGGCCGCGGCCAGGGTGATCACCAGGATGAACATGATCTGTCCATCGGGCTGACCCCAACGTGCGCCCGCCACGATGAACGCCAGGGCAGAGGCGTTCATCATGATTTCCAGACTCATCAACACGAAAAGAATGTTACGGCGGACCATCAGGCCGACCAGACCAAGGGTGAACAGGATGCCGGCGACAGCCAGGCCATGCTCGAGAGGGATAGCGGGCATCTGTTTACTCCTTTTCCGTACGGCCGAGGTGGAACGCCGTCACGGCTGCAGCCAGCAGCAGCATCGACGCCAGTTCAACCACCAGCAGGTAGGGGCCGAACAGACTGATGCCGACCGCCTTGGCATCGACCGTGGTCTGGCCGATACCGGCAGCGCTGGGGTTGGCGAACAGCACGTACAGCAATTCGAGCAGCAACAAGGCGCCGAGGAATACCGGGCCAGCCCAGATACCCGGCTTGAGCCACACGCGTTCCTGCTGCACCGAGGCCGGGCCCAGGTTGAGCATCATCACCACGAAGACGAACAGCACCATGATGGCGCCGGCGTAGGCGATCACTTCGAGCACGCCGGCGAACGGCGCACCCAGGGCGAAGAAGGTCATCGCCACGGCGATCAACGAGATGATCAGATAGAGCAGGGCGTGTACGGGGTTGGTATTGGTGATCACCCTGAGGGTGGACACCACCGCGATACCCGACGCGAAATAGAAAGCGAATTCCATCTTTCTTCCTTAAGGGAGCAAGCTCTTCACGTTGATCGGCTGGGCTTCGTTCTGCGCGGCGCCCTTGGGCTTGCCGGCTACGGCCATGCCGGCTACGCGGTAGAAGTTGTAGTCAGGATTCTTGCCGGGGCCGGAGATCAGCAGATCTTCCTTTTCGTAGACCAGATCCTGACGCTTGAACTCGGCCATCTCGAAGTCCGGCGTGAGCTGGATCGCGGTCGTCGGGCAGGCTTCCTCGCACAGGCCACAGAAAATGCAGCGCGAGAAGTTGATCCGGAAGAAGTCGGGGTACCAGCGACCGTCCTCGGTTTCTGCCTTCTGCAACGAGATGCAACCCACCGGGCAGGCCACGGCGCACAGGTTGCAGGCCACGCAGCGTTCCTCGCCGTCGGGGTCGCGGGTCAATACGATGCGGCCGCGATAGCGCGGCGGCAGGTACACCGCCTCCTCGGGGTATTGCAGGGTGTCGCGCTTACGGAAACCGTGGCCGAACACCATGATCAGGCTGCGCAGCTGCGTGCCCGTTCCTTTTACGATGTCACCGATATATTTGAACATGGGTCAATTCCTCACTGAACCGTGCCGGCGGGCGTGTTCAACAACACGATCGCGGCGGTCACCAGCATGTTGATCAGGGTCAGTGGCAGGCAGAACTTCCAGCTGAAATCCATTACCTGGTCGTAGCGAGGGCGCGGGATGGATGCGCGCAGCAGTACGAACAGCATGATGAAGAACGCGGTTTTCAGTGCGAACCAGACGAACGACAGTTGCGGCAGAATTCCGAACGGACCGTGCCAGCCGCCGAAGAACAGCGTCACCAGCAAGGCCGAGATCAGGATGATGCCGATGTATTCACCGACGAAGAACATGCCCCATTTCATGCCGGCGTATTCGATGTGGTAGCCGTCGGCCAGTTCCTGTTCCGCTTCCGGCTGGTCGAACGGATGACGGTGAGTCACCGCCACGCCGGCGACGAAGAAGGTACAGAAGCCGAAGAACTGCGGAATGATGAACCACAGGTTCTGCGCCTGGTACTCGACGATGTCGCGCATGTTGAAGGAACCGGCCTGGATCACGATGCCCATCAGCGACAGGCCCATGAACACTTCGTACGACACGGTCTGCGCGGAGGCCCGCAAGCTGCCCAGCAGGGCGTACTTGTTGTTGCTGGCCCAGCCGGCGAACAGCACGGCATACACCGACAGACCGGCCATGGCGAAGAAGAACAGCAGCCCGATGTTCAGGTCCGCAACACCCCAGGTGGGGGTGATCGGAATGATCGCGAAGGCGATCAGCAAGGCACTCATGGCCACCACCGGCGCCAGGGTGAAGATCACCTTGTCGACGAAGGGCGGGTTCCAGTCTTCCTTGAAGAACATCTTCAGCATGTCGGCGGCAATCTGGAACATGCCGAACGGACCGACCCGGTTCGGGCCGTAGCGATCCTGCCACCAGCCCAGCAGGCGACGCTCGACGAAGCTGAGCAACGCGCCGCAGACGACCACCGCCAGCATGATGACCAAGGCCTTGACCACACCGATGATGATGTCGATCACTTCAGGGGTGAACCAGGTCATTGTGCTGCCTCCTGCAGGCCTTCGACGGATGCGCCGGCAAACGCCGGCGGGATGCCCGCCAGGCCAGCGGGCAGACCCACCAGGCCTGCGCCCAGTTCTTCACTGATGCGCAGCGGCAGGCGCAAGGCCCGGCCGGCGACGGTGAGGCTCAGCAGCGCGCCATCGTTGACGCCCAGACGATCCGCCTCGGATTTGGCCAACGCGACGTAGGGAGCCGGAATCCGCTCCTGCACCGGTGCGGAGCGGGAAGAGTTTTCTTCGCTGCCGAACAGGTGATAGAACGGCACTGCCTGCCAGGTGCCGCGAGCGGGCGAGAAGGCCGCCGGTACGCTGGCGAACCAGCCCAGGCCGTCGCCCTGGCTTTCGATCAGGCGTGTGCCTGGGTCACCGGCACGCAGATGGCCGCCCACTTCGTCCTGGAACTTGTTCCAGGCCTGTGGCGAGTTCCAACCTGGCGACCAGGCGAAGGGCACCTGCTGGCGCGGCTCGACCGAGCCCGAGTAGCCTTCCATGGAGAACGAGAAGGCGGTATCGGTATCCTGCGATGTCCGTGGCTCGTGCACGCTGATGTTGGCGCGCATGGCCGTGCGGCCGCTGTAGCGCAACGGCTCACGGGCCAGCTTCAGGCCCTTGATGCGGAACGAGGCCGAAGGCGCGGCATCGACGATGCGCGCCAGTGGTGCAGCGCTGTTGGCCACGGCAGCGGTTACGTGGTCGAGTTGGGTCCAGTCCACCGGCTGGTTCAGCAGCGTGCTGCGCAGCGCGTGCAGCCAGCGCCAGCCTTCGTGGATCAGAATGCTGGAATCCAGGTAGACCGGATCGAACACCTGGAAGAACCGCTGGGCGCGGCCTTCCTGGCTGACCAGGGTGCCATCGCCTTCGGCGAAGCTGGCCGCCGGCAAGACCAGATGGGCGCGCTCGACGGTACGGGTGTGCTGGTGATCGGCAACGATGACCACCTTGGCGGCGTTCAGCGCAGCGTCCACCTTGGCGGCATCGACACGGGTGTACAAATCGTTTTCCAGGATCACCAGTGCGTCGGCGTGACCGTCGATCACGGCTTGCAGCGCGTCGTCCACCGACTCGCCGCCCAGCATCGCCAGGCCCATGCTGTTGGCTTCCGGCACGATCAGGCTCAGCGAGCCGGCCTTGTCGCGACCCTTCAAGGCCTTGGCGATGTTGCCCGCAGCTTCGATCAGGGCGTTGCAGCCCAGCGAAGTGCCGCTGACGACCAGCGGACGCTTGGCGGCCACCAGGGCATCGGCAATGCGCTGGGCCAGCTCGAGGGCGTCGCTGTCCAGGCCGCTGACGGCGGGTGCGCTGGGATCGATCGCATGGGCCACGGCGAAGCCGATGCGCGCCAGGTCTTCGGGCGCGGCGTGCACGCATTCTTCGGCGACATCGTCGAGCTTGGTGTCGGTCAGACTGGCGATGAACAATGGATGCAGCTCATGTTGACCGATGTTCTTAACGGCAGCGTCGAGCCACGGTTGAACGCGCATGGCCTCAGCCATAGCCTCTGCCTTGCCCTTCACCGATTGACGCAGTGCCAGCGCCATGCGCGCGGCGGTCTGGGTCAAGTCTTCGCCCAACACGAACACCGCGTCGTGGTCTTCGACCTCGCGCAGGCTCGGGATCGGCAACGGGCTGTTCTGCAGCACCTGCAAGGCCAGGCGGATGCGCGACAGCTCGCCGGCTTCGATGCCGCTGTAGAAGTGCTTGGCACCGACCAGTTCCAGCAGGGCGTAGTTGCTTTCCAGGCTGGCCCGTGGCGAGCCGATGCCGACGATGTTGCGGCCGCGCAACAGCTCGGCAGCCTTGTCCAGCGCCTCGTCGAGGCTCAGCTTGCGGTTGCCTTCGGCCAGCAGCGGTTGCCGTGGGCGATCGGTGCGGTTGACGTAGCCGTAGCCGAAGCGGCCACGGTCGCACAGGAAATAGTGGTTCACCGAACCGTTGTAGCGGTTCTCGATGCGGCGCAGCTCACCGTAGCGCTCGCCCGGGCTGATGTTGCAACCGCTCGAGCAGCCATGGCAGATGCTCGGGGCGAACTGCATGTCCCACTTGCGGTTGTAGCGCTCGGAGTGCGTCTTGTCGGTGAACACACCGGTCGGGCAGACCTCGGTGAGGTTGCCGGAAAACTCGCTTTCCAGGGTGCCGTCCTCGACCCGTCCGAAGTAGACGTTGTCGTGGGCGCCGAACACGCCCAGGTCGGTGCCGCCGGCGTAGTCCTTGTAGAAACGCACGCAGCGATAGCAGGCGATGCAGCGGTTCATTTCATGCGCGATGAACGGGCCCAGCTCCTGATTCTGGTGGGTGCGCTTGCTGAAGCGGTAGCGACGCTCGTTGTGACCGGTCATCACGGTCATGTCTTGCAGATGGCAGTGACCGCCTTCTTCGCAGACCGGACAGTCGTGCGGGTGGTTGGTCATCAGCCATTCGACGACACTGGCGCGGAATGCCTTGGATTCGTCGTCTTCGATGGAGATCCAAGTGTTGTCGGTGGCGGGTGTCATGCACGACATGACGATGCGACCACGGGTGTCGTTCTCGTCGGTGTACTGCTTGACTGCGCACTGGCGGCAGGCGCCGACGCTGCCCAGCGCCGGATGCCAGCAGAAATACGGGATGTCGAGGCCCAGCGACAGACAGGCCTGCAACAGGTTGTCTGCGCCATCGACCTCGAGCGCTTTGCCGTCTACGTGGATAGTGGCCATGGTTCAAGTTCTTCGTTGGCCCGTTGTCAGCGGGCGTGGCTAATGGAAATCTTGTCGTTCGCCCGGCGCAGCCGGAAAGGGCGCGTCAACGGGCGATACCGGCGGCACGGGCCGCCGGGCGTGCCGTGAGTCAGGCGCCGGCCATGGTGGGAGTTGCCACCTGGGTCAGGCTGCCCGGCGTGACGGGCTTGATGCCCGCCTCGAACTCGGCACGGAAATATTTGATCGCGCTGCCCAAGGGCTCCACGGCGCCGGGCGCGTGCGCACAGAACGTCTTACCGGGGCCGAGAAAACCGACCAGGCCCAGCAGGGTTTCGATATCCCCCGGCTGGCCGTTGCCGGTCTCGATGGCGCGCAGCAGCTTGACGCTCCACGGCAGGCCGTCGCGGCAAGGGGTACAGAAGCCACAGGACTCGCGCGAAAAGAACTCTTCCATGTTGCGCAGCAGGGACACCATGTTGACGCTGTCGTCCACGGCCATGGCCAGGCCCGTACCCATGCGTGTGCCGACCTTGCCGATACCGCCGGCGTACATCTGCGCGTCGAGGTGCTCGGGCAGCAGGAAACCGGTACCGGCGCCGCCTGGCTGCCAGCACTTGAGCGTGAAACCGTCGCGCATGCCGCCGGCATAGTCTTCGAACAACTCGCGGGCGGTGATGCCGAACGGCAGTTCCCAAAGACCGGGGTTCTTGACCTTGCCGGAGAAGCCCATCAGCTTGGTGCCGTGGTCTTCACTGCCCGGCATGGCCAGCGCCTTGTACCAGTCGATGCCGTTGCCGACGATGGCTGGCACGTTGCACAGGGTTTCTACGTTGTTCACGCAAGTCGGCTTGCCCCACACGCCCACGGCGGCAGGGAAGGGCGGCTTGGAACGCGGGTTGGCGCGGCGGCCTTCCAGCGAGTTGATCAGCGCGGTTTCTTCACCGCAGATGTAGCGGCCGGCACCGGTGTGCACGAACAGCTCGAAGTCGAAGCCCGAGCCCAGGATGTTCTTGCCCAGCAGGCCGGCGGCTTTCGCTTCCTGTACGGCACGATTCAGGTGCTTGGCGGCGGTGGTGTATTCGCCGCGCAGGAAGATGTAGCCACGGTAGGCCTTCAGCGCGCGCGCGGAAATCAGCATGCCTTCGATCAGCAGATGAGGCTGCTGCTCCATCAGCATGCGGTCCTTCCAAGTGTTGGGCTCCATTTCATCCGCGTTGCACAGCAGGTAGCGGATGTCCATGGATTCGTCTTTGGGCATCAGGCCCCATTTGACACCGGTGGGGAAGCCCGCACCGCCGCGGCCCTTGAGGCCGGAATCCTTTACCGTCTGCACGATGTCGTCCTGCGACATGTCGGCAAATGCCTTGCGCGCGGCGCTGTAGCCGTCCTTGGCCTGGTACTCGTCGAGCCAGATCGGCTCGCCGTCGTCACGCAGGCGCCAGGTCAGCGGATGGGTTTCAGCGGCGCGGGCAATGGTGTTGGCCGGGCCGAACGAGGTGAGCTTCATACGTAGCCCTCCAGCAGTTGGGCCACGCCAGCGGGCTGGACATCGCCAAAGGTGTCGTCGTCGATCATCAGCGCCGGGGCCTTGTCGCAATTGCCCAGGCAGCACACCGGCAGCAGGGTGAAGCGGCCGTCGGCGGTGGTCTGGCCCAGGCCGATGCCCAGCTTGCTCTGGATTTCGCTGACCACCGATTCATGCCCGCCGATGTAGCAGACCATCGAATCGCATACGCGGATGATGTGTCGGCCTACCGGCTGGCGGAATATCTGGCTGTAGAACGTGGCCACGCCTTCGACGTCGCTGGCCGGAATGCCGAGCAGTTCGCCGATTGCGTACAGCGCGCCATCAGGCACCCAGCCGCGTTCCTTCTGGACGATCTTGAGGGCTTCGATGGACGCCGCACGCGGGTCCTCGTAGTGGTGCAACTCGTGCTCGATGGCCGAGCGCTCGGTTTCGCTCAGGGCGAAACGGTCTGTCTGGATGAGCGTGCTGTTCATGCTTAACGGTCCACGTCGGCCATAACGAAATCGATGCTACCCAGGTACGCGATCAAATCCGCGACCATGCTGCCCTTGATCACCGAAGGGATCTGTTGCAGGTGCGGGTAGCTCGGGGTGCGTATGCGGGTACGGTAGCTCATGGTGCCGCCGTCGCTCGTCAGGTAATAGCTGTTGATGCCCTTGGTCGCTTCGATCATCTGGAAGGATTCGTTGGCCGGCATCACCGGGCCCCACGAAACCTGCAGGAAGTGCGTGATCAAGGTTTCGATGTGCTGCAGCGTGCGCTCCTTGGGCGGCGGCGTGGTCAGCGGGTGATCCGCCTTGTACGGGCCTTCGGGCATGTTGCGCATGCATTGGTCGATGATGCGGATGCTCTGGCGCATCTCTTCGACGCGGACCATGCAGCGGTCATAGGCATCGCCGTTGTGCGCGAGCGGCACTTCGAACTCGAAGTTCTCGTAGCCCGAATACGGACGCGCCTTGCGCAGGTCGAAATCGCAACCGGTGGAGCGCAGGCCGGCACCGGTGACGCCCCACTCCAGGGCTTCCTTGGTGTTGTAGGCGGCGACACCGATGGTACGGCCCTTGAGGATGCTGTTCTGCAATGCAGCCTTGGTGTATTCGTCGAGGCGCTTGGGCAGCCATTCGACGAAGTCCTTGACCAGCTTCTCCCAGCCGCGCGGCAGGTCGTGAGCCACGCCACCGATGCGGTACCAGGCCGGGTGCAGGCGAAAACCGGTGATGGCTTCGATCACCGTGTAGGCCTTCTGGCGGTCGGTGAAGGTGAAGAACACCGGGGTCATGGCGCCGACGTCCTGGATGTAGGTACCCAGGAACAGCAGGTGGCTGGTGATGCGGAAGAACTCGGCCATCATGATGCGGATGGTGTCGACCTTCTGCGGCACCTTGATGCCGGCCAGCTTCTCGACGGCCAGCACGTAGGGCAGGTTGTTCATCACCCCGCCCAGGTAGTCGATGCGGTCGGTGTAGGGGATGAAGCTGTGCCACGACTGGCGCTCGGCCATCTTCTCGGCACCACGGTGGTGGTAGCCGATGTCGGGCACGCAGTCGACGATCTCTTCGCCGTCCAGCTGCAGGATGATGCGGAATGCACCGTGCGCGGAAGGGTGGTTGGGGCCCAGGTTGAGGAACATGTAGTCCTCGTTGGTCCCGGAGCGTTTCATGCCCCAGTCCTCGGGCTTGAAGCGCGCGGCTTCCTCTTCCAGCTGCTGCTTGGCCAGAGTCAGGCTGTAGGGGTCGAACTCGGTCGCGCGCGCCGGGTAGTCCTTGCGCAGCGGGTGACCTTCCCAGGTCGGCGGCATCATGATGCGCGACAGGTGAGGGTGACCGGCGAAGTCGATGCCGAACATGTCCCAGACTTCACGCTCGTACCAGTTGGCGTTGGGCCAGATACCGGTGATGGTCGGCAGGTTCAGGTCGCCTTCGTTCAAGGCCACCTTGAGCATGACGTCGCTGTTACGCTCGACCGACAGCAGGTGGTAGAACACCGTGAAGTCGCCCGCGCCGGGGATGGCGCGGCGATGGGTGCGCAGGCGCTCGTCCACGCCGTGCAGGTCGTAGAGCATGCTGTACGGCTTGGACACGTTGCGCAGGAACGTGAGGATCTCGACCAGCTTGGCACGGGCCACCCACAGCACCGGCATGCCGGTACGGGTTTCCTGGGCGAGGAACGCCTCGGGGCCAAAGCGCTGGTTCAGTTCGACGACCACATCTTGGTCGTCAGCCTTGTAGGGCGGGATATACAGAGCGGTGTCCGCTGTTGTCATGGTCTCGGTCGCTATCGGTCAACTACGGTGTGAAGCCAGGGGTTCTCGGCCTGCATCGGCAGGCGTGACAAACGCTGGATCAGACTTCGTCGGGGCTGCGCAGGTGGGTTACCGCAATACGCTGTTCGCGGCGCTGTTCCTTCTGCGACGGCATCTCGGCGCGGTAGACGCCTTGATCACCGACGACCCAGGACAACGGGCGACGCTCCTGGCCAATCGACTCCTGCAACAGCATCAGGCCTTGCAGGAATGCTTCAGGGCGCGGCGGGCAGCCAGGCACGTAGACGTCCACGGGGAGGAACTTGTCGACCCCCTGGACCACCGAGTAGATGTCGTACATGCCACCGGAGTTGGCGCACGAACCCATGGAGATGACCCACTTGGGCTCGAGCATCTGCTCGTAGAGGCGCTGGATGATCGGCGCCATCTTGATGAAGCAGGTGCCGGCGATGACCATGAAGTCGGCCTGACGCGGCGAGGCCCGAATGACTTCGGCGCCGAAGCGGGCGATGTCATGGGGTGCCGTGAAGGCCGTGGTCATTTCCACGTAGCAGCACGAAAGACCGAAGTTGTACGGCCACAGGGAGTTCTTGCGACCCCAGTTGACCGCGCCGCTGAGGACGTCTTCGAGTTTGCCCATGAAGATGTTCTTGTGAACCTGATCTTCTAGGGGGTCGGAAACAGTTTCCCTGGTGCCGATGGGATACTGCTCGTTGGGAGCATCGGGGTCGATCCGGGTGAGATTGTATTGCATTGCCAAAGCCTCATTGTTTCAGCTTCGCCTGCCGCTTGCGACGAGCTTCCGGTGCCCAGTCAAGGGCGCCCACTCGGAACAGGTAGACAAGACCTGCCAACAGAATTGCTATGAAAACGAGAGCTTCGACGAATCCGGTCCAGCCGCTTTCGCGGACGGACACAGACCAGGCAAAGAGAAAAAGGGCTTCGATATCGAAGATCACGAACAGCATCGCGACCAGATAGAATTTGGCGGAAAGGCGCAGGCGGGCGCTGCCGACCGGCAGCATGCCGGATTCGAAAGGTTCGTTCTTGCTGCGTCCGAAGGCTTTGCTGCCCAGCAGGCTGGAGAGCCCGAGCATGAACGCACACAGACCGGCAACACCGAGAAGGAAGATGGCAAAGCCCCAGTTGTGGGCGATGAGTCCTGTCGAATCGGGCATGCTGGTTTCCTTGGCAGGGGCCGGGGCCTCTGGGTTGAATGAAGTGTCGCAGTGACGATATGTCGCAGCAGAATCAATCGCGATGATTTTATGGGTAAAAGCCGGGCAAGTAAATTTCGGATCGCAAATTAATTCGTATCATTACGCACATAGGCTTATTCAATGTAGCTCACTGGCAGGATTTAGGTGGGTGAAACACGAAAATATCAAGCAGGCCAAGCTTTTACCGTGAGTACGTGAATATCTTAATGATAACTAATATCATTTAGCGTCTTGGATTGACCGTGCAAGTTGGCTCAATTAACTGTGCGCAGTGTTTTACCCGCTTATTCGGTTGCCGGCATTGCGCTGGATCAATCGGACGCATAAAAAAGCCGCCGGCAACTGCATGCGGCGGCTTTGGATTCAACACCCATCCCTGTGGAAGCGACGGTGACCCTGTGGGAGCGGGTTCTACCCGCGAAGGCGACGCTGCGGTCTGGCGGGTACACCGCGCCGAGTTCTTCGCGGGCAGAGCCCACTCCCACAGTTACCTCGCCGCACAGGCACCTTGACCCACAGACGCTGCGCCCTCGCGAGAGCAGCTTGCCTGGGGGATCAGTGGAACTGCTCTTCCTCGGTCGAGCCGGTCAGGGCGGTGACCGACGAGGCGCCGCCCTGGATCACGGTGGTCATGTCGTCGAAGTACCCGGTACCCACTTCCTGCTGGTGGGCGACGAAGGTGTAGCCCTTTTCGGCATCGGCGAATTCCTGCTCCTGCAGCTTCACATAGGCCGTCATGTCGTTGCGCGCGTAGTCGTGCGCCAGGCTGAACATGCCATGCCACATGTTGTGGATCCCGGCGAGGGTGATGAACTGATGCTTGTAGCCCATTGCCGACAGCTCGCGCTGGAATTTGGCGATGGTTGCGTCGTCCAGGTTCTTCTTCCAGTTGAAGGAAGGCGAGCAGTTATAGGAAAGCAACTGGTCCGGGTACTCGCGCTTGATGGCCTCGGCGAAGCGACGCGCCTCATCAAGGTCCGGCTTGGCGGTTTCGCACCAGATGAGGTCGGCATAGGGCGCGTAGGCCAGGCCGCGGGCGATTGCCTGATCGAGGCCGGCACGTACCTTGTAGAAGCCTTCGGGTGTGCGGGTGCCGGTCACGAACGGCTGGTCGTAAAGGTCGCAGTCCGACGTCAGCAGGTCCGCAGCGTTCGCATCGGTGCGCGCCAGGATGATCGTTGGCACACCAGCGACATCGGCGGCCAGGCGCGCAGCGGTGAGTTTCTGCACGGCTTCCTGGGTCGGCACCAGTACCTTGCCGCCCATGTGCCCGCATTTCTTCACCGAGGCCAACTGGTCCTCGAAGTGAACGCCGGCGGCGCCCGCTTCGATCATGTTCTTCATCAGTTCATAGGCATTGAGCACGCCGCCGAAGCCGGCTTCGGCATCGGCCACGATCGGTGCAAAGTAGTCGATATAGCCTTGGTCACCAGGGTTCTTGCCGGCTTTCCATTGGATCTGGTCGGCACGTCGGAACGAGTTGTTGATGCGCTTGACTACGGTCGGCACCGAGTCCACCGGGTACAGCGACTGGTCGGGGTACATCGATTCGGCCGAGTTGTTGTCTGCTGCGACCTGCCAGCCGGACAGGTAGATGGCCTGGATGCCGGCCTTGACCTGTTGCACGGCTTGGCCGCCGGTAAGCGCGCCCATGCAGTTGACGAAATCCTTGTCGGGGCGGAATGAAGGCTTGGCGCCCTGGGTCACCAGGTTCCACAGTTTCTCTGCGCCCAGGCGGGCCAGCGTGTGTTCGGGTTGGACCGATCCGCGCAGGCGCACCACGTCGGCGGGCGAGTAGTTGCGCGTCACACCTTTCCAGCGCGGATTTTCGGACCAGTCTTTTGCAAGGGCCGCTTCTTGTTGTTCGCGTGTCAGTGCCATGGAGATAAACCTCGTGCATAGGTTCGATGATGGGGTTGCTGCGCCAGGCGCTGCTTGTGCCGAACTGCCGGTCGGCCTTCACCTTGCGGTGCGTTTGCCAGCGTGGCAAAGGCGCGGATCAGTGAAGGCGAGGCCATCATGCCCCATGGATTTTCTGCACGTCAAACGTTTTGTAGTGGAATCTACTAAGCACTACATAAAGGCCAATTTCGCGACTGTGGAGTCATTTTTCGAGGCTGCGGTCGACGATTCCCGACAGGGGTGGCGCTGTCGCGCCTCAGGCTCAGTCAAGGGTGTCGACCTTGACTCGAACGGTAGTGTCGTTACGCCCCTGAGTGCTGTATTGCCGGGCGATGCCCTGTTGGTTGATGCTCGAATGCTCGTTCATGCCGGCCACCGTGATCCACTCGCCGAGCCGGCCGCTGAGGGTCGATTGCGTACTTTGCACGTTGACCACGTCGGCCCTTTCCTGGCTCAATCGATCATTGTTTGTAGCGATGTTGAGGTGCACTACATCACCGGTCAGGCTGGCTGTTACGTAGAAACCCTGGGTGACATCGCGGTACTCGGTCTGCGCTTGCAGGCGACCGTACGCGTCGGTGCCTGCAGTAGTTAGGGGTACGCTTTGGCCGATCTGGATCAGTGCCGGGCTGCCTTCGCTGGCCTGAACCTGCTGCACTCCGCCGCTGCGGTTGTCGGTACCGTACTGGATGATGCGCGTAGTGCCACCGCCGTTGACGCGATAGCCGCGCTGGTTGGCGGTGTTGCTGTCGCTGGTGTCGACACTGATCAGCAGGCGTCGCGCCGGCTTGTCCAATTGCTCGAGCAGCGCCGTGAGCTCGTCGAGCTTGTCGGGCTCGGCGTTGACCACCAGTTGGTTGCCGTAGGCTGCGACGCTGCCGTCTCGTCCCACCAGTTGTTGGGCGATGGGCAGGATATCGGCACTGGTGCGATAGTGAAGGGGCATGACCTGGGTAGCCGCCTGGGCACTGGGCATCAGGCACAACAGCAGGCTGGCGAGCAGAAGGTGCAGCGGCATGTCCGTGATCTCCGCATTGGATGTGCGGACAAGTATGGCATGCGCGCTGAATGTACAGGATGCAGCATATCAGCCGAACCACGTCGCCGCTTTCGCGGCCGACGGTCACGCTCACACGTGGTCAGCTTGGACTGCGAACCATGTTTACATGGGGCAGGCCGGCTTCGAGAAACTCACCGCTGACGACGCGAAAGCCATGGTGTTCGTAGAACGCCGTGGCATGCACCTGAGCGCTGAGTTTCTGCTCGTGCAGGCCCAGTGCATTGGCATGGGCGATGACCGCTTGCAGCAACTTGTCGCCCACCCTCAGGCCGCGCCAGTCCTTGAGCACGGACACCCGGCCGATTTCACCGTCGGCGAGCAGGCGGGCAGTGCCCACCGCATAGTCGCCTTCGACAGCCAGGAAATGCACCGCGCTCAGATCGTCCTCGTCCCATTCCAGCTCGGCCGGAATCGCCTGCTCGGCGATGAACACCGCCTCGCGAATGCGCCGGATGTCGCGATTGTCCTTGTGCCAGTCAGCCACGCGCACGCCAATGCTATTCATCGATGGCGAACCCCAGGCTCCCTTGCTTCACCAGCTCGCAGAGCAGCGCGCGACCCTGTTCGTCGTGCATCCAGGGGCCCAGGTTGTCGATGTGCAAGGCGTCGGCCGCGCAGATCAGCTTCAACAGATCGCGCAGTTCGCCGGGCAACAAGCGGCTTTGGCCACTGGCGAACAGCAACAGGTCTGCGTCGACTTCCGACCAGGCCAGGCGGGCGCTCGGGTTACGCACCAGCAGCGCACCCTGTTCCAGTTCGGCAAGCAGATCGGCCTCGGCCATGTCTTCGCCGGCAACCAGCTCCGGATAGCGCGGCTCGGTCATGAATTGGCCAAACCAGGTCAGCAACAGGCGCTCGTCGCTCATGTGCTCGGCCAGCAGGCGCTTGAGCCGATCCAGGGCGTCGTGCTGGATCTGGTGCGGGTCGGCCGCAGGCACTGCATCGGCGTCGCTGTAGCGCTCTTCGTCCGGCAGGAACTGGCTGAGGAAGTCGGTGAAGTGGGTCAGCACTTCGGCAGCGCTCGGGGCACGGAAACCGACCGAATAGGTCATGCAATCGTCCACGGCAACGCCGCAATGGGCCAGGCGCGGCGGCAGATAGAGCATATCGCCGGGCTCCAGAGTCCACTCTTCGCTCTGCTGGAAGTCGGCCAGGATGCGCAGATCCGCGTGATCGAGCAGCGGGCTCTGCGAATCGCACATCTGCCCTACCTTCCAGTTGCGCTTGCCCAGGCCCTGCAGCAGAAACACATCGTAGTTGTCGAAGTGCGGGCCCACACCACCGCCTGGTGCGGCAAAGCTGATCATGACGTCATCGATGCGCCAGCTGGGCAGGAAGCGGAAGTGCTCGAGCAGCTCGGCGACTTCCGGAACGAACTGGTCAACAGCCTGGACCAGCAGGGTCCACTCGGTTTCAGGCAGCTTGCTGAATTCATCCTCGGCAAAGGGCCCACGGCGCATTTCCCACGGCTGGGCGCCGTGTTCGATGACGATCCGCGACTCGACTTCTTCCTCGAGCGCCAGGCCGGCGAGTTCATCGGCGCTCAGCGGATTTTCGAAATCGGTGAAGGCCTGGCGTACCAGCAGGGGTTTCTTCTGCCAGTAGTCGCGCAGGAATTCAGCGGCAGTCAGGCCGCCCAGTATTTGAAGTGGGGTATTAGCTTTCATGTGTAACCTGCTGAATTATATTGCTTTTATAACTGGAATAAAAACGCCCGGCGAGGCCGGGCGTCAAAGCGTCGGTGGCGAATGTCAGACGCGCTTGGCCTGCGCTGCTGCATTGCCTATGTAGTTCGCCGGGGTCAGTTGCTTGAGTTCGGCCTTGGCTTCTTCAGGCATGTCCAGCCCGTCGATGAAGGTCTGCAGAGCTTGTGGGCCGATGCCCTTGCCGCGGGTCAACTCCTTGAGCTTCTCGTACGGGTTCTCGATGTCGTAACGGCGCATGACCGTCTGGATGGGTTCGGCCAGCACTTCCCAGCAAGCGTCCAGATCTTCAGCTATTTTCTGAGTATTGATCTCTAACTTGCTGATTCCCTTGAGACTGGCTTCGTAGGCGATCACGCTGTGGGCGAAACCGACACCGAGGTTGCGCAGCACGGTGGAGTCGGTCAAATCGCGCTGCCAGCGCGAGATCGGCAGCTTGCTGGCCAGGTGCTGGAACAGCGCGTTGGCGATACCCAGGTTGCCTTCGGAGTTCTCGAAGTCGATCGGATTGACCTTGTGCGGCATCGTCGAGGAACCGATTTCGCCAGCGATGGTGCGCTGCTTGAAATAGCCCAGGGAGATGTAGCCCCAGATATCACGATCGAAATCGATGAGGATGGTGTTGAAGCGGGCGATCGCGTCGAACAGCTCGGCAATGTAGTCATGCGGCTCGATCTGCGTGGTGTAGGGATTGAAGCCCAGGCCCAGTTCGTCTTCGATGAAGGCGCGGGCATTGGCTTCCCAGTCGATCTGCGGGTAGGCCGACAGGTGCGCGTTGTAGTTGCCTACCGCGCCGTTGATCTTGCCCAGCAGGGGCACGGCTGCCACCTGCGCGATCTGCCGCTCCAGGCGGTACACCACGTTCGCCAGCTCCTTGCCCAGGGTCGTCGGCGAAGCCGGCTGGCCATGGGTGCGCGACAGCATCGGCACGTCGGCGAAGCGATGGGCCAGCTCGCGGATCGACCCGGCGATCTGGCGCATCAGCGGCAGCATCACATCGTCGCGGCCTTCGCGCAGCATCAGCGCGTGGGACAGGTTGTTGATGTCCTCGCTGGTGCAGGCGAAATGGATGAACTCGCTGACCTTGGCCAGTTCCGGCAGCTTGGCCGCCTGCTCCTTGAGCAGGTACTCGATGGCCTTGACGTCGTGGTTGGTGGTGCGCTCGATTTCCTTGACGCGCTCGGCGTGCTCCAGGGCGAAATCACTGGCAAGCACATCCAGTACGGCGTTGGCCTCTGCCGAGAAAGCCGGTACTTCGGCGATTTGCGGGTGCGCGGCCAGGCGCTGCAACCAGCGCACCTCGACCAGAGCGCGGAAGCGAATCAGGCCGTACTCGCTGAAAATGGTGCGAAGGGCCTGGGTTTTGCCGGCGTAGCGGCCGTCTACAGGGGAAACCGCAGTGAGCGAAGAAAGCTGCATGGGTATTCTCGGACAGTCGGGCTTTGAAAAGGGCGCGAATTATACATGAAAAAAGCCGGTTGGGCGGCCCGGGCCAACCCTCCGGTCGTTCATCCGCGCATCAGGGGGTACAGCTCTCGCAACAGCTTGCGGCGGCTGATCACCAGCTGCCAGCGATGCCCGCCCAATTGTCGCCACAGGCGTGCGGCACGGATGCCGGCCAGCAGCAGGGCACGAATCTTGGAAGCGTTGTTGGGCTGCTGCAGGTGGCGCGTATCGCCATGCACCTGGATGCGTTGGCGCAGCGTGCTCAGGGTGTCCTGGTACAGCGCACCAGTGGCGGCGATGACGTTCTCATGGCCCTGGCCGAAGTGCTCGACCTGGTTCTGGATCTGCGGAATGCGCTTGCCGATGATCTCCAGCATCTCGCCGCGCTTGGCCAGCTGCCGCTCCAGGCCCAGCATCGACAGCGCGTAGCGCAGCGGCTCGCGCTGCAGGCTGCCGGGGTCTCGCTCCAGCGCGCTGGACAGCGCGCCATAACCTTCGCGCAGATGGCTGTCGTCGCCACCGAACACTTCAAGCGTGTTCTGCGGATCGACCACCAGCAGGCTGCCCAGCAGGCAGGCGACGTCAGCCTCGGCGGCGGAACCGGTCTTGGCGATACGGTCGACCAGCACCGCCGCCTGGAACACCGCGCCCAGGGCTACCAATTGTTCCTGCAGGTTGTTCATGGCTGGCTCCAGGGCTCGGCGACTTCGATGACGCCGCCACCCAGGCAGATTTCGCCGTCGTAGAACACCACCGACTGACCTGGGGTGACAGCCCGTTGCGGCTCGTCGAATACCGCGCGATAGCCCTCGGCGGTGCGTTCCAGGGTGCATACCTGGTCGCTTTGACGATAGCGGACCTTGGCCGTCAGGCGCCGCGGCTCGGCCAGGTCCACCGGGTTCACCCAGTAGATTTCCGAAGCGAGCAGGGCGCCGGAAAACAGCAGCGGATGCTCGTTGCCCTGGCCCACGATCAATTCGTTGGCGACCAGGTCCTTGGCCAGCACGTACCACGGGTCGTCACCGGCGTCCTTGAGGCCGCCGATACCCAGCCCCTGGCGCTGGCCGATGGTGTGGTACATCAAGCCGTGGTGACGGCCGATGACCTCGCCGCTGGTGGTCTTGATCTCGCCTGGCTGCGCTGGCAGGTACTGCTTGAGAAAGTCGCTGAAGCGGCGTTCGCCGATGAAGCAGATGCCGGTGGAATCCTTTTTCTTGGCGGTCGCCAGGCCGTGCATTTCCGCGATGGCGCGCACTTCGGGCTTTTCCAGTTCGCCTACGGGAAACAGCGTGCGAGCGATCTGCTCACCGCCGACGGCGTGCAGGAAGTAGCTCTGGTCCTTGTTCGGGTCCAGGCCCTTGAGCAGTTGCGTCTGCCCGTCGCTGTCGCGGCGACGCACGTAGTGGCCGGTGGCAATCAGGTCGGCGCCCAGCATCAGTGCGTAGTCCAGGAACGCCTTGAACTTGATCTCGCGGTTGCACAGGATGTCCGGGTTTGGCGTACGGCCGGCCTTGTACTCCTCGAGGAAGTGCTCGAAGACGTTGTCCCAGTATTCAGCCGCGAAGTTGGCGGTGTGCAGCTTGATGCCCAGCTTGTCGCAAACGGCCTGGGCATCCGCCAGGTCCTCGCGCGCCGTGCAGTAGTCAGTTCCGTCGTCTTCCTCCCAGTTCTTCATGAACAGGCCTTCCACGTGGTAGCCCTGCTCCATCAGCAGAAGGGCGGACACGGACGAGTCGACGCCGCCGGACATGCCGACGATGACGCGCTGTTTTGCGCAGTGGCGGGGAGCTGGCTCACGCATAGGGATTCGATGGGGCCTCTGAAAAGGACGCGATTCTAACAGGGTGCGTCGGAAAACGCTCAGGTGCGAATCAGCTCGAGGCTGTGCAGGGGGCCTGTCAGGTAGTCGTCCAGGCACTGCATGACCAGCTCACTGCGCAGTCGATGCCCTTGGGCGGCAAGCTCGTCGCGGTTCAGCCAGGTGGTACCGCTGATGTCTGGATCCAGCTCGCGCTCGGGGTTCAGGTGCAAGGGGCGGGCACTGAAGCAGATGCGCTGGTAGGTCACGCCGTTGCTGGGCGCCGTATACAGGTAGATGCCGACCACGCCGGTCAGCTCGACGTCCCAGGCAGTTTCTTCGAGGGTCTCGCGCAGGGCGGCTTGCATGAGGTTTTCGCCCGGCTCGAGATGGCCGGCAGGCTGGTTGAGCACTAACCGCCCACCTTTCATTTCCTCGACGAACAGAAAACGCCCGCGGTCCTCGATGATGGTGGCGACAGTGATATGCGGTTGCCAGGTCATGATGGAATCTCCCATTGATGGACCCCTCGTAGGAGCGGTCAGTGGCCGCGAACTGGGCACCGCGGTGCATCAGACAATACGCGTTGCTCCTTTCGCGGCCGATGACCGCTCCTACAAGGGGTCGCCTGCGCTTAAAAAGTCAGCCCCGGCACAGGGCCAGGGCTGGGGGTGTTACCGGTTCAAACCTTACACCAGCGAAGCGATCGCGGCGTTCAGGGTTTCGCTGGGGCGCATGGCCTTGCGGGTCAGTTCGGCATCGGCATGGTAGTAGCCGCCGATGTCCACTGGCTTGCCCTGCACGGCGTTGAGCTCGGCGACGATCTTCGCCTCGTTCTCGGCCAGGGTCTTGGCCAGCGGCGCGAAATGTGCCTGCAAGGCAGCGTCCTCGTTCTGCTCGGCCAGGGCCTGGGCCCAGTACAGTGCCAGGTAGAAGTGGCTGCCGCGGTTGTCGATGTTGCCGACCTTGCGCGATGGCGACTTGTTGTTGTCGAGGAATTGGCCGGTGGCCTTGTCCAGGGTCGCCGCCAGTACCAGCGCCTTGGGGTTGTCGTAGGTGCTGCCCAGGTGCTCCAGCGAAGCGGCCAGGGCCAGGAACTCACCCAGGGAATCCCAGCGCAGGAAGTTTTCTTCGACCAGTTGCTGCACGTGCTTGGGCGCCGAACCGCCAGCGCCGGTTTCGAACAGGCCGCCGCCATTCATCAGCGGCACGATCGAAAGCATCTTGGCGCTGGTGCCCAGTTCCATGATCGGGAACAGGTCGGTCAGGTAGTCGCGCAGCACGTTGCCGGTCACTGAAATGGTGTCTTGCCCGGCACGAATGCGCTTGAGCGAGAAAGCCATGGCATCGACCGGCGACATGATCTGGATGTCCAGGCCATTGGTGTCGTGGTCTTTCAGGTATTTCTGCACCTTGTCGATCATCACCGCGTCGTGGGCGCGTGCCGGGTCGAGCCAGAACACGGCAGGGGTGCTGCTGGCACGGGCGCGGTTGACGGCGAGCTTGACCCAGTCCTGGATCGGCGCGTCCTTGGTCTGGCACATGCGGAACACGTCGCCAGTCTCGACCTTCTGCTCCATGAGCACGCGGCCATTGCTGTCGCTGACGCGGACCACGCCGTCGGCGGCAATCTGGAAGGTCTTGTCGTGGGAACCGTATTCTTCGGCTTTCTGCGCCATCAGGCCCACGTTGGGCACGCTGCCCATGGTGGTCGGATCGAATGCACCGTGCTTCTTGCAGTCTTCGATGGCGGCCTGGTAGATGCTGGCGTAGCAGCGATCCGGGATCAGGGCCTTGGTATCCTGCAGCACACCTTCGGTGTTCCACATCTTGCCCGAGTCGCGGATCATGGCCGGCATCGAGGCATCGACGATGACGTCGCTGGGCACGTGCAGGTTGGTGATGCCCTTGTCGGAGTTGACCATGGCCAGGGCAGGGCGCGTGGCATAGACGGCCTGGACGTCGGCTTCGATCTGCGCCTGCTGCTCGGCGGGCAGCGACTTGATGCGCGAGTACAGGTCACCGATGCCGTTGTTCAGGTTGAAACCTACGTGCTCCAGCACGTCGGCGTGCTTGTCCAGCGCCTCCTGATAGAACTCGGCAACGATCTGGCCGAACATGATCGGATCGGAGACCTTCATCATGGTGGCTTTGAGATGAACGGAGAACAGCACGCCCTGTTTCTTGGCGTCCTCGATCTCGGCGGCCACGAAAGCGCGCAGGGCTTTTTTGCTCAGCGCGGCGCAGTCGATGATCTCGCCAGCCAGGACCTTGGTCTTTTCCTTCAATACGGTGGTGCTGCCGTCGCTGCCGACCAGCTCGATCTTGACGCTGCCGTCGGCTTCGATCAGGGCACTTTTCTCGCTGCCGTAGAAATCGCCGCTGCTCATGTGCGCAACGTGGGACTTCGAGTCGGCGGCCCAGGCGCCCATCTTGTGCGGGTGCTTGCGCGCATAGTTCTTGACCGACAGTGGTGCACGGCGGTCGGAGTTGCCTTCACGCAGTACCGGGTTCACGGCGCTGCCCTTGACCTTGTCGTAGCGGGCGCGGGTGTCCTTGTCGGCATCCGACTCGGCGCTGTCTGGGTAGTCGGGCAGGTCGAAGCCTTGGTCCTGCAGCTCTTTGATCGCCGCCTTCAATTGCGGTACCGAAGCGCTGATGTTCGGCAGCTTGATGATGTTGGCTTCAGGCGTGGTGGCCAGGGTGCCCAGCTCGGCGAGATCGTCCGGCACGGGTTTGCCGGCCTGCAGACGCTCGGGAAAGCTTGAAAGGATGCGCGCCGCCAGGGAGATGTCGCGGGTCTCGACGGCGATGTCCGAAGAAGCGGTGAAGGCTTCGATGATCGGCAGCAGCGAATAGGTGGCCAGGGCTGGCGCTTCGTCGGTGAAGGTGTAGATGATCTTTGAGCGGGTGGGCATAATCGAATTAACTCTCTTCTTTGCTGAGCGTGCACAGAATCTCGAGATGCGCAGGATAGGCGCTTTCGCTCGTTGTCATCAATGAGGCGAAAAATCGAGCATTGGTCGCGGTGATGTGGGATGCATCAGTAGAGCGTCAAGCGGTCGACCGGCAACAACGGCCCTCTCGCGACTCGCATGGGCGGTGCACGCGGGCGGACCGGTCCGACCAAGGTGACCCTGCGGTCACTGCGGCAGTATACCACTGGTCGCGGCGATGAATACTGTGTAGGGGGCACAAAGCTGGGCGGGTCGGCAACAGCCTGAAACGAAACAGGCCATCCGTGTGGATGGCCTGTCCGGGTGCACATTCGCAGCAATGACGGCGAGCAAGCGCTCACGTTGCCCGGCATGCGCCCGAGGAACGCTTGCTCGCGATCACTGTTCCTGCGCCGCGATCATGCGTTCGCGGACTCCCTTGCCTCTTCTTTGGTCGTCGCAGCGCTTGCTTGCGTGACTTCGGCCTCTACCGTCTTGATGGCCACGGCGTGCAGCCCCTTAGGTCCCTGTGAGATCTCGAAGGAAACGGCCTGGCCAGCCTTCAGCGTCTTGTAACCCTCCATGGCGATGGCGGAGAAATGGGCGAAAAGATCCTCGGTCTGACCGTCTTCGATAATGAAGCCGTAGCCCTTGGCATTGTTGAACCACTTGACTTTACCACTGCGCATACCCATATCCCTCTGCAAAGGACTCCAGCTCTGGAGTATCATCCACTTCGTGCGCAACACAACCGATTGAAAAAATTTGGTTGACTGCGCGGACCTTTCTTCCCCAATGTGGGTTCTACTGTTTGTAACACCGTTTTGCCGATAGTCAAGGTCATGCGGCGACCGAGTCAAAATTCGGTCACAAGGTCAACCCACCACTTCTATTCGCTCAACGATGAATCTTCTTTCCATGCATGCATTCAGTCAGATTCGACTAACCTTCAATCAAGACCGCCCGCAGTCGCACGAGGACGATTCGGCAGGCATTGCCGTCCAGGAATCCAAGCCTGCATTGCAGGCCCCACCGATGTATAAGGTGGTTCTGTTCAACGACGACTACACCCCGATGGATTTCGTCGTCGAGATCCTCGAGGTTTTCTTCAATCTGAATCGTGAGCTGGCGACCAAGGTCATGCTGGCCGTCCATACAGAAGGACGGGCAGTATGCGGATTGTTTACCCGAGACATCGCCGAAACCAAGGCCATGCAGGTCAACCAGTACGCCAGGGAAAGCCAGCATCCGCTACTCTGTGAAATCGAGAAGGACGGTTAACGCCGACCACTTGGGTATGAGGTGAAGCTATGTTAAACCGCGAGCTCGAAGTCACGCTCAATCTTGCCTTCAAGGAAGCGCGCTCCAAGCGTCATGAGTTCATGACCGTGGAACACCTTCTTCTGGCGCTATTGGACAACGAGGCAGCCGCCACCGTATTGCGCGCGTGCGGCGCCAATCTCGAAAAACTCAAACACGACCTGCAGGAGTTCATCGACTCCACCACGCCGTTGATCCCCGTGCATGACGAGGATCGTGAAACCCAGCCGACGCTGGGCTTCCAGCGTGTGCTGCAGCGTGCCGTGTTCCATGTACAAAGTTCGGGCAAGCGAGAAGTCACCGGCGCCAACGTGCTGGTGGCGATCTTCAGCGAGCAGGAAAGCCAGGCCGTGTTCCTGCTCAAGCAGCAGAGCGTGGCGCGCATCGATGTGGTCAACTACATCGCGCACGGTATTTCCAAGGTCCCTGGTCACGGTGACAGCTCCGAAGGCGAGCAGGAAATGCAGGACGAAGAAGGCGGTGATACCTCTTCGTCGAGCAACCCGCTGGATGCCTATGCCAGCAACCTCAACGAGCTGGCTCGCCAGGGTCGCATCGATCCACTGGTCGGTCGCGAGAGCGAAGTCGAGCGCGTCGCGCAGATTCTCGCTCGTCGCCGCAAGAACAACCCGTTGCTGGTAGGCGAAGCAGGCGTGGGCAAGACGGCGATTGCCGAAGGCCTGGCCAAGCGCATCGTCGATAGCCAGGTGCCTGATCTGCTGGCGAACAGTGTCGTGTATTCCCTCGACCTGGGCGCGCTGCTGGCCGGTACCAAGTACCGCGGCGATTTCGAGAAGCGCTTCAAGGCATTGCTCGGCGAGCTGAAGAAGCGTCCGCAGGCGATCCTGTTCATTGACGAGATCCACACCATCATCGGTGCGGGTGCTGCGTCGGGCGGGGTGATGGATGCGTCCAACCTGCTCAAGCCGCTGCTGTCCTCCGGTGATATCCGCTGCATCGGTTCGACCACCTTCCAGGAATTTCGTGGCATCTTCGAGAAAGACCGCGCCCTGGCACGTCGTTTCCAGAAGGTCGACGTGTCCGAGCCTTCGGTGGAAGACACCATCGGCATCCTGCGTGGCCTCAAGGGGCGGTTCGAGCAGCACCACAACATCGAATACAGTGACGAGGCCCTGCGTGCGGCCGCCGAGCTGGCGTCGCGCTACATCAATGACCGACACATGCCCGACAAGGCCATCGACGTCATCGACGAGGCAGGTGCCTACCAGCGCCTGCAGCCTGAAGCCAATCGAGTCAAGCGTATCGAAGTGCCTCAGGTCGAAGACATCGTGGCCAAGATCGCGCGGATTCCGCCGAAGCACGTAACCAGTTCCGACAAGGAGCTGCTGCGTAACCTGGAGCGTGACCTCAAGCTCACTGTGTTTGGCCAAGACGCTGCCATCGACTCGCTGGCCACGGCCATCAAGCTGTCGCGCGCCGGGTTGAAAGCGCCGGACAAGCCCGTGGGTTCGTTCCTGTTCGCCGGCCCTACCGGTGTCGGCAAGACCGAGGCTGCGCGCCAGCTGGCCAAGGCCCTCGGCGTGGAGCTGGTGCGTTTCGACATGTCCGAGTACATGGAGCGTCACACCGTATCGCGTCTGATCGGTGCGCCACCGGGTTATGTCGGGTTCGACCAGGGCGGTCTGTTGACCGAAGCCATCACCAAGCAGCCGCATTGCGTGCTGCTGCTCGATGAAATCGAAAAGGCTCACCCCGAGGTCTTCAACCTGCTGCTGCAGGTCATGGATCACGGCACCCTGACCGACAACAACGGACGCAAGGCGGATTTCCGCAACGTGATTCTCATCATGACCACCAACGCTGGTGCCGAAACAGCTGCGCGGGCCTCGATCGGGTTTACCCATCAGGACCACTCATCCGACGCCATGGAAGTGATCAAGAAAAGCTTCACGCCGGAATTCCGCAACCGCCTGGACACCATCATCCAGTTCGGTCGCCTCAGCCACGAAGTCATCAAGAGCGTGGTCGACAAGTTCCTCACCGAATTGCAGGCGCAGCTGGAAGACAAGCGTGTGCAGCTTGAAGTCACCGATGCCGCGCGCGGCTGGCTGGCGGCAAGTGGCTACGATGTGCAGATGGGCGCGCGTCCCATGGCGCGCTTGATTCAGGACAAGATCAAGCGGCCGTTGGCGGAAGAGATCCTGTTCGGCGAGTTGGCCGAGCATGGCGGGGTGGTGCACATCGACATCAAGGACGGCGAGCTGACCTTCGATTTCGAAACCACGGCTGAGATGGCATAACGGCTCGACGCGGCTTGCGCCGCTGCTACAGGGGTTTGTACGGTCTCTGCAGCAGCGGCGCAAGCCGCGTAGCTTTTGGTGTCCAAATCCCACGCACACAAAAACGCCCGGCAATGCCGGGCGTTTTCATGTGTCTCGGTTCAGCGAGCGCGGTAGGTGATGCGCCCTTTGCTCAAATCATAGGGCGTCAGTTCAACACGCACCTTGTCACCGGTGAGAATACGAATGTAGTTCTTGCGCATCTTGCCGGAGATATGCGCGGTTACGACGTGCCCGTTTTCCAACTCCACGCGAAACATGGTGTTGGGCAGGGTGTCGACGACAGTGCCTTCCATTTCGAAGCTGTCTTCTTTCGACATGCAGTAAAACCCTCGGTATCCAGTTGATGGCCCGGTGCAACTGCGCCAGGCAAAAGCGGCGTGCATTGTGCCCGAAAAAGGGGGCTCAAGCCAAGGGGTTCAGTTAAGTGTTACCCATCTCTGGTTGATAAGCAGCTCGATGGGTCGATATTGCGTCTTGTAATTCATCTTCTGGCAGTTCTTGATCCAGTAGCCCAGATAGACCGCATCCAGGTTCAATCGCCGTGCTTCCTCGATCTGCCACAGGATCGCCAGACGGCCCAGGCTGCGCCGCTCTTCGGTCGGCTCGTAGAAGGTGTACACGGCGGACAGCCCGTTGGGCAGCAGGTCGGTCACGGCCACCGCCAGCAGCCGGCCTTCCAGGCGAAATTCGTAGAAACGCGAAAACGGCAGGTCTCGGACCAGAAATGTCGAAAACTGATCACGGCTGGGCGGAAACATGTCGCCATCGGCGTGGCGCTGCTCGATGTAGCGCTGATAGAGGTCGAAATACTCTTCGCTGAAGCGGGGGGTGGCACTCGTCACCTGGACGTCGTGATTGCGCTTGACGATGCGTTTCTGCTGGCGCGAGGGGGTGAAGCCTGCCGTGGGAATGCGTGCCGGCACGCACGCGTTGCAGCGCTGGCAGTGCGGCCGGTAGAGGTGGTCACCGCTGCGGCGGAAACCCATTTCCGAGAGGTCGGCGTAGACGTGGACGTCCATCGGCTGGCTCGGATCGAGAAACAAGGTCGTGGCTTGCTCGTCGGGCAGGTAGCTGCACGAATGGGGTTGAGTGGCATAGAACTTCAGGCGCGCCAACTCAGTCATGATGAACCCTCGGAATGAAACCATTGCATCAAGTGTAAGCCAGTGCCGGAGAACTCGCCTAGCGCTGCCATGTCGCGCTATTGGGTTGGTCGAGGTATTGGCTCAGATAACCGGCGAACTGATCTCGGGCGATGCTTCGTGCGCCCAAGCTGTGCAAGTGCTCGGTGGGCATCTGGCAGTCGATCAGCACGAAACCGGCCTGCTGCAGATGCTCGACCAAAGTCACGAAGCCGACCTTGGAGGCGTTGTCGGTGCGGCTGAACATGGATTCGCCGAAGAACAGTTGGCCCATGGCCAGGCCATAGAGCCCACCTACAAGCGTCTCGCCGTCCCACACCTCGACCGAGTGCGCGTGCCCTTGCTCGTGCAGGGTGAGGTACGCGCGTTGCATGTCGCTGGTTATCCAGGTGCCGTCGGTGTAATCGCGCGGCCCTGCGCAGGCAGCGATGACAGCGGAAAAGTCCTGGTCGAAGGTTACCGTGAAGCGTTGCTGGCGCAGTACCTTGCGCAGGCTGCGTGACACGTGCAGTTCGGCGGGCATCAGCACGGTACGCGGATCCGGCGACCACCAGAGAATCGGCTGACCGTCCTCGAACCAGGGGAAGCAGCCGTGCCGGTAGGCCTGCACCAGCCGCTCGGGGCTGAGGTCACCACCGGCTGCCAGCAGCCCATTGGGCTCGCGCATCGCCTTGCTCAGGGGAGGAAAGACCAGTTCGTTTCGTTTGAGCCACGTCAGCATGGTTGTTCGCTACGGCAGGGGAGGGTGGTACCGGGGGCAGTGAGTTCATCCTGCCACGATCCGGTCGGCACGCCAATGCACGGCAGCAAGGCCGGGCAGTCAGGGCGACCGAGCTTTCATGTAACTTTTTCGGGCAATTGCAGTCCCATGTCACTGTTCTTCAAGATTGGCTCGTAAGGCCTTGTCGGCAAACACAAAGCACCGCTGAATCACATTTCGTGCGTCGCCTGATCCGAAGCTGAATGGCGCACGGCAAGCGACGCTTATATTGCAGATGCGCGAATTGCCGACAAAGCCGTACAATGCGATCTTTGCAGGGCCTGTTGTCCACCGATAGTGGCCATTTGCTGTATTTTTGTCATCCATCAGTTGCGCGCTTCGACAGGCGCAGGAAATCAAGCGTTTTGAAGAAATCCACTGCCTCATCCGCTCCCGCATCGGTGCCCGTCTGGCGCCAGCAAATGCATTATCGCCTCAAGGAAGGCGCACTGATCGCCATGGGCGCGCTGTGCCTTTATCTGTGGATGGCGTTGTTGACCTACGATCAGACCGATCCCGGCTGGAGCCACACCAGCAGCAACATGGACCAGGTGCAGAACGCGGCCGGCCGTGCCGGTGCGTTCGCCGCCGATATTCTGTTCATGGTGCTGGGCTATTTCGCCTATATCTTTCCCCTGCTGCTGGCGGTCAAGACCTGGCAGATCTTCCGTCAGCGCCACGAGCCCTGGCAGTGGAGCGGCTGGTTGTTCTCCTGGCGCCTCATCGGGCTGGTGTTCCTGATTCTCTCCGGCGCGGCCCTGGCTCATATCCATTTCCATTCCGCCGGCAGCCTGCCGGCGTCCGCCGGCGGCGCGCTGGGCCAAAGCCTGGGCAACCTGGCGCTCAACGCCTTGAACATCCAGGGCAGCACCCTGTTGTTCATCGCACTGTTTCTGTTCGGCCTGACCGTGTTCACCGACCTGTCCTGGTTCAAGGTAATGGACATGACCGGCAAGATCACCCTCGATCTGCTCGAGCTGATGCAGGGCTCGGCCAGCCGCTGGTGGGCGGCACGTGCCGAACGCAAGCAACTGGTTGCCCAACTGCGGGAAGTGGACGAACCGGCCTACGCTGCGCCCAGGGTCAGCGAGCCGCGCGATGTCGCCAAGCCCAGGCCGGTGCGGCCTGCGCCGGTGGAACCGACCCTGCAGAGCCGTCCGGTAGCACCCATCGCGCCGGCTGCAATGGCGGCGCCGGTCGCGGCCATTCAGCCCCTGCGGCCTGCGGTCCCGATCAAGCCGTTGAGTGAGGAAAGCACCCAGGGTGCGCCGAACGGCAAGCCGCCTGAGCAAAGCGCGCGGGTGCAGAAGGAGAAGCAGGCGGCGTTGTTCGTCGACAGCGCCGTGCAGGGCACCTTGCCGCCGATTTCCATTCTCGATCCCGCCGAAGAGAAGAAGGTCAACTATTCGCCAGAGTCGCTGGCGGCGGTAGGCCAGTTGCTGGAGGTGAAACTCAAGGAATTCGGCGTGGAAGTGACCGTTGACTCCATTCACCCCGGCCCGGTGATCACCCGTTACGAGATCCAGCCGGCGGCCGGCGTCAAGGTCAGCCGCATCTCCAACCTGGCCAAAGACCTGGCGCGTTCGCTGGCGGTGCTCAGTGTCCGTGTGGTCGAAGTCATTCCCGGCAAGACCACCGTCGGTATCGAGATTCCGAACGAAGACCGGCAGATCGTGCGTTTCTCCGAAGTGCTGTCCTCGCCCCAGTACGACGAGGCCAAGTCGCCTGTGACCATGGCGCTAGGCCACGATATCGGCGGCAAACCGGTGATCACCGACCTGGCCAAGATGCCTCACCTGCTGGTTGCCGGTACCACCGGTTCCGGCAAGTCGGTGGGGGTCAACGCGATGATTCTGTCGATCCTGTTCAAGTCGGGCCCGGAAGACGCCAAGCTGATCATGATCGACCCGAAGATGCTCGAACTGTCCATCTACGAGGGCATCCCGCACCTGCTTTGCCCCGTGGTCACCGATATGAAGGACGCGGCCAACGCGCTGCGTTGGAGCGTTGCCGAGATGGAGCGACGCTACAAGCTGATGGCGGCCATGGGCGTGCGCAACCTGGCGGGCTTCAACCGCAAGATCAAGGACGCCGAAGAGGCCGGGACGCCCCTCAGCGACCCGCTCTACAAGCGCGAAAGCATTCACGACGAGGCGCCGCTGCTCAAGACCCTGCCGACCATCGTGGTGGTCGTGGACGAATTCGCCGACATGATGATGATCGTCGGCAAGAAGGTCGAAGAGCTCATCGCGCGTATCGCGCAGAAGGCCCGTGCCGCCGGTATCCACCTGATCCTCGCTACCCAGCGACCTTCGGTGGACGTCATCACCGGCCTGATCAAGGCCAACATCCCCACGCGCATGGCGTTCCAGGTATCGAGCAAGATCGACTCGCGTACCATCATCGACCAGGGCGGTGCCGAACAACTGCTGGGTCACGGTGACATGCTCTACATGCCGCCGGGCACCAGCCTGCCGATTCGCGTGCACGGCGCCTTCGTTTCCGACGAAGAGGTGCATCGCGTGGTCGAGGCGTGGAAGCAGCGTGGTGTGCCCGACTACAACGAAGACATTCTGGCCGGCGTCGAGGAAGCCGGCAGTGGCTTCGAGGGCAGCAGTGGTGGCGGCGATGGCGACGACAGCGAAAGCGACGCGCTCTACGACGAGGCAGTGAACTTCGTGCTGGAAAGCCGTCGTGCGTCCATCTCGGCGGTACAGCGCAAGCTCAAGATCGGCTACAACCGCGCGGCGCGCATGATCGAGTCCATGGAAATGGCCGGTGTGGTCACGCCGATGAACACCAATGGCTCGCGCGAAGTGATCGCGCCGGGCCCGATGCGCGACTGATGCAACGCTCGCGCCTTACCTTAGAACGAGGATTCCCATGCGCCTGATTCGCATGCTGTTGGTTTCTGCCCTGGCCCTGGCCAGCCTGTCGGTACACGCCGACCAGAAGGACGTGGCGCGCTTGACGCAATTGCTGGAGAAATCCCAGACGCTGACCGCGCGTTTTTCCCAGCTGACCCTGGACGGCAGCGGTACCCAGTTGCAGGAGACCGCCGGGCAGATGGCCCTGCAGCGGCCTGGCCTGTTCAACTGGCACACCGACGCGCCGCAGGAGCAGCTGATGGTCTCCGACGGCAAGAAGGTTTCGCTGTGGGACCCGGACCTGGAGCAGGTCACCATCAAGACCCTCGACCAGCGCCTGACCCAGACCCCGGCGCTGCTGTTGTCCGGTGACGTGTCGAAGATCAGCCAGAGCTTCGACATCAGTGCCAAGGAAGCCGGCGACGTGATCGATTTCGTGCTCAAGCCCAAGACCCGCGACACCTTGTTCGATTCGTTGCGCCTGTCGTTCCGCAAGGGTGTGATCAACGACATGCAACTGATCGACAGCGTGGGCCAGCGCACCAATATCCTGTTCATGAACGTCAGGGCCAACGAGCCGATCGCCGCGAACAAATTCAAGTTCGACATCCCCAAAGGGGCGGACGTGATCCAGGAATAATTCGAGGTCGATTGCCGCCCCATGGACCTGTTTCGCAGTGATCCCATTGCCCAGCCGCTGGCCGCGCGTCTGCGCGCCAGCAACCTGGACGAATACGTCGGCCAGGAGCATCTGCTCGCCCGCGGCAAGCCGCTGCGCGAGGCACTGGAGCAGGGCGCCCTGCACTCGATGATCTTCTGGGGGCCACCGGGCGTGGGCAAGACCACCCTGGCACGGCTGCTGGCGAAGGTGTCCGATGCTCACTTCGAAACAGTGTCGGCGGTACTCGCCGGGGTCAAGGAGATTCGCCAGGCGGTCGAGGTGGCCAAGCAGCAGGCGGGCCAGTATGGCCGTCGCACGATTCTGTTCGTCGATGAAGTGCACCGTTTCAACAAGTCCCAGCAGGATGCGTTTTTGCCCTACGTGGAAGACGGTACGCTGATCTTCATCGGCGCCACCACCGAAAACCCTTCGTTCGAGCTCAACAACGCCTTGCTCTCGCGAGCCCGCGTGTATGTGCTCAAGAGCCTCGACGAGGCGGCGCTGCGGCGTCTGGTCGACCGTGCGCTGAACGAGGAACGCGGCCTGGGCAAGCGCCGACTGCGCCTGGGCGACGAGGCCTTTGCCATGCTCATGGCCGCTGCCGACGGTGACGGACGCAGGATCCTCAACCTGCTGGAGAATGCCTCCGACCTTGCCGAGGACGGCGAGGAAATAGGCGTCGAGCTGTTGCAGAGCCTGCTCGGCGATACCCGCCGACGCTTCGACAAGGGCGGCGAGGCGTTCTACGACCAGATATCGGCCTTGCACAAATCGGTGCGCGGCTCCGATCCGGATGCGTCGCTGTACTGGTTCGCACGCATGCTCGACGGCGGTTGCGACCCGCTCTATCTGGCGCGGCGGGTGGTGCGCATGGCCAGCGAAGACATCGGCAATGCCGATCCGCGGGCGCTGCCGCTGTGCCTGTCGGCGTGGGATGTGCAGGAGCGCCTGGGCAGCCCCGAAGGCGAGCTGGCGGTGGCCCAGGCCATCGTTTACCTGGCGTGTGCACCCAAGAGCAATGCCGTGTACATGGGCTTCAAGGCGGCGATGCGCGAGGCGGCCGAACATGGCTCGCTGGAAGTACCGCTGCATTTGCGCAACGCCCCGACCAAACTGATGAAGCAGCTGGGCTACGGCGACGAGTACCGCTATGCCCACGATGAACCCGACGCCTATGCGGCCGGCGAAGACTACTTCCCCGAGCAACTGAGTCCACGCCACTACTATCGCCCCGTGCCGCGCGGCCTGGAATTGAAGATAGGCGAAAAGCTCAAGCACCTCGCCAGTCTGGACGACAGCAGTCCGCGGCGACGGAGAAAGGCGTGATCCCGACCATTGTCGCGGTATCCCTGGGTGGGGTGGTCGGCACACTGCTGCGCCTGTTCACCGCGACCTACATCAATGCGAACTGGCCACGTCTGTTCTATACCGGTACGCTGGCCGTCAATATCATCGGTTGCCTGATCATCGGCTACCTGTATGGCCTGTTCATGATTCGCCCGGACATTCCGGTCGAGATCCGTTCGGGATTGATGGTGGGGTTCGTGGGTGGCCTGACCACCTTCTCGTCATTTTCGCTGGACACCGTGCGCCTGCTCGAAAGCGGCCAGGGACTGGTTGCCATGGGCTACTGCGCTGTGAGCGTATTCGGCGGCCTGCTGGCCACCTGGGCCGGCCTGGCACTGACTAAAATCTGACCAATACTGATAAACGAGAGACCGACATGCTCGATTCCAAACTGTTACGTAGCCAGCTTCAGGACGTAGCGGATCGCCTTGCCAGCCGTGGCTATGTCCTGGATGTGGCGCGCCTCGAGGCGCTGGAAGCCCAGCGCAAGACCGTGCAGACCCGCACCGAACAACTGCAGGCCGAGCGCAATGCGCTGTCCAAGTCCATTGGCCAGGTGATGAAAAGCGGCGGCGATGTCGACGCGCTGAAAGCGCAGGTCGAGTCCATCGCCGAGGAGCTGGGGCGCGGCAAGGCGGAGCTGGAACAGCTGCAGGGCGAGCTCGACGGTATTGCCCTGGGCATTCCCAACCTGCCCCACGAATCGGTGCCGATCGGCGAGGACGAAGACGGCAACGTCGAGGTCCGCCGCTGGGGAACGCCGACCACCTTCGATTTTCCGGTGCAGGACCACGTTGCCCTCGGTGGCAAGTCGGGTGGCCTGGATTTCGAGACGGCTGCCAAGCTGTCCGGTGCACGTTTTGCCATCATGCGTGGGCCGATTGCGCGCCTGCATCGCGCACTGGCGCAGTTCATGATCAACCTGCACGTCAGCGAACACGGCTACGAAGAAGCCTACACCCCGTACCTGGTGCAGGCCCCGGCCTTGCAGGGCACCGGTCAGTTGCCCAAGTTCGAGGAAGACCTGTTCAAGATCAGCCGTGAAGGTGAAGCCGATCTGTACCTGATCCCCACAGCCGAAGTGTCGCTGACCAACATCGTGGCCGGCGAAATCCTCGATGCCAAGCTGCTGCCACTCAAGTTCGTCGCCCACACGCCGTGCTTCCGCAGCGAAGCCGGCGCGTCGGGCCGCGATACCCGCGGCATGATCCGTCAGCACCAGTTCGACAAGGTCGAGATGGTCCAGGTGGTCGAACCGTCGAAATCCATGGAAGCCCTCGAAAGCCTGACTGCCAACGCCGAGCGCATCCTGCAGGCGCTCGAGTTGCCGTACCGGGTACTGGCCCTGTGCACCGGCGACATGGGCTTCAGTGCGGTGAAAACCTACGACCTGGAAGTCTGGGTGCCGAGCCAGGACAAGTACCGCGAGATATCCTCGTGCTCCAACACCGGGGATTTCCAGGCGCGGCGCATGCAGGCACGCTTCCGCAACCCTGAAACAGGCAAACCCGAGCTGGTTCATACCTTGAACGGTTCGGGCCTGGCAGTCGGTCGCACCTTGGTGGCCGTGCTGGAGAACTACCAGCAGGCCGACGGCAGCATCCGCGTGCCCGAAGTACTCAAGCCCTATATGGGCGGCCTCGAGGTCATCGGCTAAATGGAGTTTCTGCCGCTGTTCCACAAATTGCGCGACAGCCAGGTGCTGGTGGTAGGCGGGGGCGAGATCGCCCTGCGCAAATCGCGCCTGCTGGCCGAGGCTGGCGCGGTGTTGCGCGTGGTCGCTCCGAGCATCGACCCGCAGCTTGCCGATCTGGTGCGCGGCAGCGGCGGGCAGATGCTCGACAGGGGTTACCTGAGCAGCGATCTGGACGGCTGCGTGCTGGTGATCGCCGCCACCGATGACGAACCGCTCAACGCCCAGGTGTCGGCCGATGCCCGCGCGCGCTGTGTGCCGGTCAATGTGGTCGATGCGCCAGCACTGTGTACGGTGATCTTTCCGGCCATCGTCGACCGCTCACCCTTGGTGGTGGCAGTGTCCAGTGGCGGCGACGCACCGGTCCTGGCGCGGCTGATCCGCGCCAAGCTGGAAACCTGGATTCCATCCACCTATGGCGAGCTGGCCGGCCTGGCAGCGCGCTTTCGGCAGAAGGTCAAGGCGCTGTACCCGGATGTTACCCAGCGCCGTGCGTTCTGGGAGGAAGTGTTCCAGGGCCCGATCGCCGATCGCCAGTTGGCCGGGCAGGGCGCCGAGGCCGAGCGCATGCTCCAGGCGAAGGTCGACGGTGCACCGCCCCATGCCCCCGGTGAGGTCTATCTGGTGGGCGCTGGGCCCGGTGACCCGGACTTGCTGACCTTCCGCGCCCTGCGCTTGATGCAGCAGGCCGATGTGGTGCTCTACGACCGCCTCGTCGCGCCGGCGATCCTCGACCTGTGTCGTCGGGACGCCGAACGTGTGTATGTCGGCAAGCGTCGCGCCGAGCATGCCTTGCCGCAAGACCAGATCAACCAGCAACTGGTGGCCTTGGCCAAGCAGGGCAAGCGCGTGCTGCGTCTCAAGGGCGGCGATCCGTTCATATTCGGCCGGGGCGGCGAAGAAATCGAGGAATTGGCGGCCCACGGCATCCCATTCCAGGTGGTACCGGGCATCACCGCAGCCAGCGGCTGTGCGGCGTATGCCGGCATTCCCCTGACCCACCGCGACTATGCGCAATCTGTGCGTTTCGTCACCGGGCACTTGAAGAACAACACCAGTGATCTGCCGTGGCACGATCTGGTGTCCCCAGGGCAAACGCTGGTGTTCTACATGGGCCTGATCGGCCTGCCGATCATCTGCGAACAGCTGATTCGCCACGGTCGCGGCGCGGATACACCGGCGGCGTTGATCCAGCAGGGCACCACGGTAAACCAGCGGGTGTTCACCGGCACCCTGGCGGACCTGCCGCGGATGGTCGCCGAGCATGAGGTGCATGCACCTACGCTGGTCATCGTTGGCGAAGTGGTGGTGCTGCGCGAGAAGCTCGCCTGGTTCGACGGCGCGCAGTATCGCTGACGAGCACAGACCGGCGCCGACTGTCGCTGACAGGCGACAGCCATTACTTGGGAATGGGCTGGATGTCCTGAATCACCGCGTTGCTGCGTCGGACCAGTACGAAGTTGTCGCCGATCTGCACCCACTGGCTGTCCGGGTCGGGTTGCTTGAGCCCCGAGGATTTCCACCCGATGAAAGCTGAATCGGGTTGGGCATAGGCTGCCGGAACACGGTCGCCCTTGCCCAGGGAAACCAGCTCGGTGGCGTCGCCGGGCGGGCGGAATACCTCGATGGCAAGCGTGACAGGCGATGCGGCCGACAACAGCGCGCCGGTGATGCACAGCGAAGCGAACAGCATGCGGGTCATGGGGGAACTTCCTTTAATCAACCTATTGGCCAAGCTGCAACGATCAACGCGGAACCAGAGGCCACGCAATGTGGTGCACAGGTTCCGAAGAGACGGCTAGGCTTGACGTCTGCCAGTCTGAGATCTCGATTTTTCAACCGAATCGACCGTAGTATGCCAATTGTACAGCATGCCAAGCGTATTTGAAAAAGCTTCGACGGCAAGTAAGAAACTGCGCAAAGGCAACGTACGCAAGCTCCCATCTGTTCCAAAAATGTAACTTTGCATTGCATTGGCGAAGCATGGGAAATTTCCTCTATTTTTCTCCGCCTTGCGACGATTAAAGTTGTTGAAAAATAAATGCGTCATTTTGCGTGCGTGTCATGTATGGAATACAGGATGCCAGTGAGTACTGAATTTCGTCGGTTTTAAATATTGGTGGGCGGTTGAAATGGCTATAAAAAACAAAATTCTACAATGCTCTGGGCTGGCGTGGATGTTTGTGATGCCGCAGGATGTTATTGCTCTATCTGTCAATGGCCCTGATCCGTTGAATTTTAATATTCCCTTTAGTCCGACTATCGGGAATGGGTTGAATGTCGGTACGTATGGGTACGGACGAGTGAATATTACAAACGGCGCAAAAGTGACAAGTCATTCAGTGGGAGCTGGATCTGGTCAGCTGGGTGTTGACGCCGGTTCTGAGGGAGTGGTGGTTGTTTCCGGATCAGGTTCTCGCTGGAATAGTACAGGAGACACCAAAGTGGGGGTCAATGGTAAAGGCCTCCTGGTTGTAGATAGCGCGGCGCGTGTTTCTGTAGGTGAGTCGCTCGAGGTCGGAGTAGAAGGGAATTCGATCGGTAGCGTAGTGGTAAGTAATGGCAGCTCTCTATCTGTCGAGAACACGCTAGATGTCGGTGGGGAAGACTTTTCGCAGGGTAGCGTAAGCGTTACTGGAGGGAGCGTTATAAATGTTGTGGGGGCAGGTGTAGGCTCTATAACGCTCGGTAGAGCAAGCAACTCGGCTGGGGAGTTACTTGTTTCGGGGGGCGGCTCGTCCGTGAATGCGGCTGAAGTTACGGTTGTGGGTAAAGGTGGCAGTGGCATGCTCACGCTTCAGAATAAAGGTGAGCTAAACACCAATAAGCTGGTTTTGGCAGATGCCGCTGGTTCAAGCGGAGTGCTTTACATAGGTTCTTCAAACACTGACGCTCCGGCCGAAGCGGGTTCGCTGAACTCAACCGAGGGCGTTTGGCTCGGTGCCGGCGATGGCAGTATTGTTTTTAACCACACTGCATCGGATTATGAGTTTGCATCGGCTATTAAAGGAGGCGGTTCAGCGTTGATTGCAAATGGCCGAACGATATTGACCGGTGAGAGCACATACAGTGGGTTGACTAAATTAGTGGGTGGAGTGCTTGAGGCAGGAGGTATGAGTGTCTTCAGTAAGAACTCTGATTACACTGTATTTGAAGGCGGGGCCTTATCGCTCAATGGATACGGTCAAACGTTGGGAGGGTTGACCAATAGTGGTGTTGTTTCGTTGCAAGGGCCGCGTGCTGGTGCGGTACTCACAATTGATGGGGATTATACAGGAGGCAATGGATTGTTGATTTTCAACTCAGTGCTAAATGGCGATGAATCCGTGACGGATCGCTTGGTAGTCTTGGGGGATACTTCTGGTCTTACAAAAGTTAGCGTCAATAATTTGGGCGGATCAGGTGCCTCGACACTGAACGGGATAGAATTTATCACCGTCCAGGGCAAATCTTTAGCTCAGTTCGAGCAGGCCGGCCGAATCGTAGCCGGGGCTTATGATTATCGTCTCGTAAGGGGGGAAGGCGCCAATAGTGGGAATTGGTATTTGGACAGTGGAACTTCTGAGGTGCCAGAAATACCTCAGTCGCAAACTATTCGGCCTGAGGCGGGGTCTTACTCTGCAAATCTCGCGATGGCAAATGCTTTGTTTGAAATCAGGTTGGAGGATCGGCCCGGCTCGCGAGATTACACTGATCCACTGAGTGGCGAGCAAAAGACAACGCGTTTGTGGATGAAAACTATCAGGGGGTATGCCCATGGCGTAGATGTCAGCGGTCAGCTGAGTACTCACTCCGACCGTCAGGCTGTGATGATAGGTAGTGATATTGCATCAGGCGCGACAGGGAAAGGAGGAGGGTGGCGAGTAGGCGCATTGGCAGGTTATGGCAGCGGCACCAACGACACTGCATATAAACTTAATTCATACGACTCAAAAGGGCGAGTTTCAGGCTACTCAATAGGCGTTTATAGTACTTGGTACGAAGATGTCGTAGATGAAATGGGTGCTTATATCGACGGTGTATTTCAGTACAGTTGGTTCGATAATTCGGTAAAAGGTGAGGGTCTAAGTGGCGAGCAGTACAAGTCTCGTGGTCCCGTTGCTTCGGTAGAAGTTGGCCGTGTGATGGAAGTTTCCAAGTTTCGCGGTTTTTCATTTTATATTCAGCCCAAGGTGAAATTGGCTTGGTCCAGCATAAAAGCTGAAGATCACATTGAGCGGAATGGAACCGTGGTGAGATTTGGTAATGAGAGCGGTATTTCCACTCATTTGGCAGTGAGAGCATTTCTGAAAAATATAGATCGCGGCTCATCAGCAGGGACTGAGATCAAGCCCTACGTAGAGGCGGGATGGATTCACAGTGACAAGGTATATAGTGTCGATATGGATCGTGTGAAAATCTCCCAGGATGGGTATCGGGATGTCGGAGAAATAAAGCTGGGTGTGGAGGGTGAGGTAACTTCTCGACTTGGCCTGAGCGGGGCAGTTGGCCATCGATTCGGTGGCCGAAATTACAGTGACAGTGTTGCCGAGGTGAGTTTGACCTACGGGTTTTAGGTCGGTCGAACTACACCGAGGCTGAGCTTGCCAGTTTCCATCCATTCACCACACGCTGGCCAGTGCGTGTTGCCTGCTGCCGGGTCAGTCTCGCGCCAGAGCCAGGGCTACACCTTGCCCACCGCCAATGCACAGGGTGGCCAGCCCCTTGCTGGCATCGCGACGCAGCATCTCGTGCAGCAAGGTGACCAGTACCCGGCAGCCGGACGCCCCTATCGGGTGACCCAGGGCAATGGCGCCGCCGTTGACGTTGACCTTGTCGGCGTCCCAGCCCAGCACTTGGCCAACCGACAGCGCCTGCGCCGCGAAGGCTTCGTTGGCTTCGATCAGGTCCAGTTGCTCGAGGCTCCAGCCGGCCTTCTCCAGGCAGCGGCGAGTGGCCGACACCGGAGCGATGCCCATCACCGCCGGATCCACGCCGGCATTGGCATAGGCGGCAATGCGCGCCAGCACCGGCAGGCCCAGTGCCTGGGCCTTGGTCGCACTCATCAGTAGCACGGCCGCAGCGCCATCGTTGAGCGACGAGGCATTGCCAGCGGTGACGCTGCCGTCGGCTTTGAAGGCAGGCTTGAGCTTGCCCAGGCTTTGCGCCGTGGTGTCGGCACGGGGCTGCTCGTCTACAGCGAACTGCACGGGCTCGCCTTTGCGCTGGGGCACGGCAATGGGGGTGATTTCATCGACGAAACGACCCGCTTCGATGGCCGCCACGGCCTTTTGCTGGGACTGCGCAGCGAACGCATCCTGGGCTTCGCGGCTGATGCCGTACTGTTCGGCCAGGTTTTCTGCGGTAATGCCCATGTGATAGTCGTTGAAGACATCCCACAGGCCGTCCTTGATCATGCTGTCGACCAGCGCGGCATTGCCCATGCGCAGACCGGTGCGTGCGGCCGGCAGCAGGTAGGGCGCCAGGCTCATGTTTTCCATGCCGCCGGCGATGATCACCTCGGCGTCGCCGCAGCGGATGGCCTGGGCGGCCAGGTGCACGGCCTTGAGCCCTGAACCGCAGACCTTGTTCAACGTCATGGCCGGCACGGCGCTGGGCAGGCCGGCGAACATCGCCGCCTGGCGCGCGGGGTTTTGCCCGGCGCCCGCGGTAAGCACCTGCCCAAGAATGACCTCGTCGACCTGTGCAGGATCCAGATCGGTCTGTGCGATCAGTCGGCGAATCACCGCAGCGCCCAGCTCGACGGCGGGTACGCTCGCCAGCGAGCCCTGGAAACTGCCGACGGCGGTGCGTGTGGCGGCAACGATAACGACGTCTTGCATGAAGGAGTCCTCGGTAGGGCGGCCGGTGGCCTTGTTCTTGTAGGAAGCGGATGGCACCGCTCAACGTACCGGACACACAGCGACGGCACAGAGTGATTGTCGGCCCTGTGCACTGATTTGATAAGTTGCATTTTCAAACGGGTTTATAAGAAAAGCAGAACAATGCCACAGACCAGCGCCCGCACTCAGCCGCCAGTCATGTTCATGAAGCGCACTACCTGCACGTCATCGTCGAGGCGGAAGTTGTGGCTCCACGGCTTGAGCTGCATGGCCTGGATGATCGCCTGTTCGAGCACTTCCGGCTGGCCGGGATGATCACGCAGGACTTGCTTGAGGTCCGCCGAATGCTCGTTGCCCAGGCACAGCAGAAGGCGCCCTTCGACGGTCAGGCGCACGCGGTTGCAGGTCGCACAGAAGTTGTGGCTGTGCGGGGAAATGAAACCGATGCGCGTGCCCGGCGCCTGGGGGATGCGCCAGTAGCGCGACGGGCCCTGGGTGGAGTCGGCGGACGGCAGCAGCTCGTAACGCTCGGCGATGCGTGCGCGTACCTGATCACTCGAGTAGAAGGCTTCGGCGCGGCTGTGCTCGCTGATGGCCCCCAGGGGCATCTCCTCGATGAAGGAAATGTCCAGGCCGCGGTCGATGGCAAAGCTCACCAGGTCGACGACTTCGTCGTCGTTGCGACCCTGCATGACCACGCAGTTGAGCTTGGTATGGTGGAATCCGGCCGCGTTGGCCGCGTCGATGCCGGCAATTACCTTGTTCAGGTCGCCGGTACGAGTGAGCTCGCGAAAACGCGCTGGATCGAGGCTGTCCAGGCTGATGTTCAGGCGCTTGACGCCGGCGTCGAACAACGGCTGGGCCAAGGTTTCCAGGCGCGAGCCGTTGGTGGTCATGCACAGTTCCTGCAGGCCGGGCAGGGCAGCGATGCGTCGGCACAGGTCGACGATGCCCGAGCGCACCAAGGGTTCACCCCCGGTCAGGCGAATCTTGCGAGTCCCCAGGGCGACGAAGCTTGCGGCCACCTGCTCGAGTTCCTCGAGGCTGAGAATCTGCTGGCGCGGCAGAAACGTCATGTCTTCGGCCATGCAGTACACGCAGCGAAAATCGCAGCGATCGGTGACCGACAACCTCAGGTAATCGACTTTGCGGGCGAAGCCATCGTGCAGGGTGCGCTCAGGGGTGTGCATCGGGGGTACCAGTAAAGGGCATGACCATTTCGACTGCCAACGCCATGCAGGCGTTGCAAAAAAAATACAGACCTTGAAGGTACGCGCCACACCGGGGTCAAGCCAATCGCTTTTTTCAATGCGGTCATCGACAGGATTGATCGGCCCCCGGTGCACTGCCCGATCATGGCATCTGCGGCAACTCGTTGGGGCGCAGGTCGAATACCAGCACCTCGGCGTCGACCCCGTTGGTCAACCGCAGCACGGTTTCCTCGCGCAGGCGCACGCCATCCCCTTCATTCAGACGCTGGCCGTTGAGTTCGACGCTGCCCGTGGCGACGTGCACATAGGCGTAGCGGTTGTCCGCCAGCGTCAGCGTGGCCTGTTCCGCGCCGTCGAACAGGCCGGCGTAGACCCGCGCATCCTGGCGCACTTCAAGCGAGCCTTGCGCGCCATCGGGCGAGATGATCAGTTGCAGGCGGCCACGTTTCTGCTCGGGCGAGAAGTGTTCCTGCTGGTAGCGAGGCTCGGCGCCTGCTTGCTCGGGTACGATCCAGATCTGCAGGAAATGCACGGGGTCGACATCGCTGTGGTTGAACTCGCTGTGGGCCACGCCATGGCCAGCACTCATCAACTGCACGTCCCCTGGGCGAATGACCGAGCCGGTGCCCAAGGTGTCCTTGTGCGCCAGCGCGCCTTGCAGCACGTAGGAGAAGATCTCCATGTCGCGGTGCGGGTGCTGACCGAAGCCCTTGCCGGCGCTGACCCGGTCGTCGTTGATCACCAACAGGTCGGAGAAGCCCTGCTCCTGTGGGTTGCGGTAGTGGCCGAAGGAAAAGGTATGGAAGGATTGCAACCAGCCATGGTTGGCGAGACCGCGGTCCGAAGCTTTGCGAAGTGCGAGCATGGTGTTCTCCCGATTCTGGTGGGGGCGCAGCGTTGGAGGTGCTGTGCGATGGGTAAAGATTATGCGTTCGCCGCGCCGGGATAAATCGTTCCGGCAGCGCAGCACTGTCGCGCTCAGGTTGACAGTCATGAAGTGCAGGCTTGCTATGCGTGATCGAGTGGCGGTTATAAGCTAATGCTGCATAGTTATAATTGGCTATATCAGAAATTGTTATCCTGCCGCCCGGCTACCGCTCCCGCGATGCTGAATCTGATGTGTAGGACGTAAGAATGGACGTAGGTACCTGGGGTTTCACCGTGGCCGGGCTGGTGGTCGGTTTCATCGTCGGCATGACGGGTGTGGGCGGCGGCTCGCTGATGACGCCCATCCTGCTCTGGTTCGGCATCAATCCGGCCACGGCCGTCGGCACCGACCTGTTGTACGCCGCCATCACCAAGGCCAGTGGCGTCTGGGTGCATGGGCGCAACAAGAACATCGACTGGAAGATCACCGGCTGGCTGGCGCTGGGCAGCGTGCCCGCAGCGGCGCTGGTGCTCTGGTATCTGAAAAGCCTGGATGCCGAACCGCAGGCCATGGGCGCGGTGATCAAGCAGGCATTGGCTGCGGTGCTGTTCCTGACCGCGTTCGCCATCCTCTTCAAGAAGCGCCTGCAGGCCTTCGCCAGCCGCCATGCCGGCGACCGCTACAACCTCAGTGCCAGCACCCTCAACGGGCTGACGGTGATCACCGGCGTGGTCCTTGGTGTGATGGTTTCGCTCACGTCCATCGGCGCCGGTGCGCTGGGCACCGTGGCCCTGTTCCTGCTGTATCCGTTCCTGGCGACGCGGCGCCTGGTCGGCACCGAGATCGCCCACGCCGTGCCCCTGACCCTGGTGGCGGGCATGGGCCACGCCAGTATGGGCAACATGGACTGGTCGTTGCTTGGCCATTTGCTGCTTGGCTCGCTGCCGGGCATCTGGCTGGGCAGTCATCTGTCCGGGCGGGTGTCGGACGACATCCTGCGGCCTTGCCTGGCGGTGATGCTGCTGCTGATCGGTTTCAAGCTTGCTTTCTGAGCCCCTCCCACTGGCGCGGGTTATCTCATGTGCAGAGCAGATTCCATGAACGCGATAGACATTCGCCCAGTGCGATCGGATGAGGTCGCTGCAACCCTGGATTACGTCATGGCTGCGCGGGCCTCGATCTTTCCGCAGCTGGATGCCACGCAAGTGCCGGATGACCTGGCGCGCTTTGCCGAGGTTTACCTGGGCTCCGCCCAAGGCTGTTTTCTGCTGGCCTGGCAGGCGGGTCAGATCGTAGGCAGCATCGGTTACCTGCCCTACGACCAGCGCTTCAATCAGCTGCAGCTGCCGCTCGAAGCCACCGTCGAGGTCGTCCGGTTGTTCGTTTCGCCCAGCTGTCGTGGCGCCGGCGTGGCCAAGGCGCTGTATGCAGCGCTGCTGGCGCAGGCGCGTGCGGCAGGTGTGCGAACCCTGTACCTGCACACTCACCCATTCCTGCCCGGAGCCATCGCCTTCTGGCAGAAACAGGGGTTCGAGGTGCTCGACGTCGAGTCCGATCCCGTGTGGCAGACGACTCACATGCGCTGCGCCGCTTCAAGCTGAACCAACGGCCAGGGGCGCCGGTCGGTGATAGACATACCGAACGCCTTGGAGCCGCCAATGAAGCCTTATGTAATCTGCCACATGATGTCTTCCGTCGATGGTCATGCGCTGACCGACGGTTGGGCGCGGCCGTTCAAGAACGCCGCAGGTGAGCTGTACGAGCAGTTGGCCAAACAGTTCGAGTTCGATGCCTGGGCCTGTGGCCGGGTGACCATGCAGGAGATCGCCCACGACGAGGGTTATCCGTCCGGCCTGGCCACCGGGCCGATTGCGCGTACTCCGTATTTTGCCGATCGCGCGGCGAGCGCCTATGCCATTTCCATCGACCCGAAGGGCAAGGTCGGTTGGAAATCCAACACGGCGCTGGACTCGCACATCGTCGAAGTACTGACCGAAGGCGTCAGCGACGACTACCTGGCCTATCTGCAGTCGATCCAGGTGTCCTACATTTTTGGCGGCCAAGACACCCTGGACTTGAGTCGAGTGCTGGACATTCTCGGCCGTGAATTGGGCATCAAGCGCCTGGTCGTCGAAGGCGGACCGCACGTCAGTGGCTCCTTCGTGAATGCAGGGCTGGTCGATGAAATCAGTGTCCTGCTGCTGCCCTTGGTAGACGGCCGCGGCGAGCACCCGGCGTCGTTCGAGATCGACGCCGGGCAATGGCAGCAGCCGACCTACCTGGCCCTGGACAGTGCCGAAGTGCAGGAGGGCGGTGCGGTGTGGCTGCGCTACCGGCAGCAAGCACTGCCGGGCTGAAGGCCGGACGCGCTTAGCTAGGCCAGGGTCTGAGCGGGGACGCGTACCCAGCCCTCCATCAGGACTCGCGCGCTGCGGCTCATGATCGCCTTGGTCACTTGCCACTGGCCCGCGACTTCGTTGGCCTGGGCGCCGACACGCAAGGTGCCCGAGGGATGGCCGAAACACACCGTACTGCGCACGCCACCCCCGGCCGCGCGGTTGACCACGGTGCCGGGGATGGCCGCGGCGGTACCGATGGCCACCGCCGCAGTGCCCATCATCGCGTGGTGCAGCTTGCCCATCGACAGGGCGCGTACGGTCAGGTCGATATCGGCCGCGGCAACGGGTTTGCCGCTGGACGCGAGGTAGTCGGCCGGTGGCGCGACGAAAGCGACCTTCGGCGTGTGCTGGCGGGTCTTTGCATCCTCCAGGCGACTGATCAGGCCCATGCGCAGCGCGCCATGGGCGCGGATGGTTTCGAAGCGAGCGAGGGCCTGTGGATCGCCGTTGATCGCCTCCTGCAGTTCGCAGCCGTTGTAGCCCAGGGCGGCGGCGTCGATGAAGATGGTTGGAATGCCCGCGTTGATCAGGGTCGCCTCGAAACGACCCACGTTCGGCACGTCCAGCACATCGATAAGGTTGCCGGTGGGAAACATCGCCCCCGCCGCGCCCTCGGCCTCGGCAGCCGGATCGATGAACTCCAGTTGCACCTCGGCGGCCGGGAACGTCACGCCGTCGAGTTCGAAATCACCGGTTTCCTGCACCACACCGCCGCTCATGGGCACGTGGGCGATGATCGTCTTGCCGATGTTGGCCTGCCACACGCGAACCGTAGCGATGCCGTCGTGGGGGACGCGGGAAGGATCGAGCAGGCCAGTACTGATGGCAAAGGGGCCGACGGCGGCGGACAGGTTGCCGCAGTTGCCGCTCCAGTCGACGAACGCGCTGTCGATGGACACCTGGCCGAACAGATAGTCGACGTCATGCCCCGGCTGGCTGCTCGGGCTGACGATCACCGTCTTGCTGGTGCTCGAGGTGGCACCGCCCATGCCGTCGATCTGCTTGGCGTACGGGTCCGGGCTGCCGATCACCCGCAGCAGCAGGGCGTCACGCAGTGGCCCTGGCTGGCGCGCAGGCTCGGGCAGGTCGGCGAGGTTGAAGAACACGCCCTTGCTGGTGCCGCCGCGCATGTAGGTGGCGGGAATGCGAATCTGCGTCATGGAGCTGTCCTCAGTGAGCGCCGGCGGCATGGGGAGCAGGCGCGGTGGCCTGCAGGAAATCCTGGGCGAAGCGCTGCAGCACACCACCGGCTTCGTAGATCGAGACCTCTTCGGCAGTGTCCAGTCGGCAGGTCACCGGCACTTCCAGGCGCTCGCCATTGCGCCGTTCGATGATCAGCGTCACCTGCGCCTGGGGTGTCAGTCGGCCGATCACGTCGAACACCTCGGTGCCGTCGATACCCAGGGTCTTGCGGTCGGTGCCGGCAGCGAACTGCAGCGGCAGCACACCCATGCCCACCAGATTGGTCCGGTGGATGCGCTCGAAGCCCTCGGCGGCAATTGCCTCGACCCCGGCCAGGCGTACGCCTTTGGCCGCCCAGTCGCGCGAGGAACCCTGGCCGTAATCGGCCCCGGCAATGATGATCAGCGGCTGCTTGCGCAGCATGTAGGTTTCGATCGCTTCCCACATGCGCATCACCTGGCCTTCGGGTTCCAGGCGGGTCAGCGAACCTTGGCGAACCTTGCCGTTTTCCACCACCATTTCATTGAACAGCTTGGGGTTGGCGAACGTCGCGCGCTGGGCAGTCAGGTGGTCGCCGCGGTGGGTGGCGTAGGAGTTGAAGTCTTCTTCGGGCAGACCCATTTTGGCCAGGTATTCGCCCGCAGCGCTGTCGAGCATGATCGCGTTGGATGGCGACAGGTGATCGGTGGTGATGTTGTCCGGCAGCACGGCCAGGGGGCGCATGCCCTTGAGCGTGCGCTCGCCGGCCAGGGCGCCGTCCCAGTAGGGCGGACGACGGATGTAGGTGCTCGCCGGGCGCCAGTCGTAGAGAGGCGCGACCTTCGGCCCGGTGTTCTCGTGAATGGCGAACATGGGGATGTACACCTGGCGGAACTGCTCCGGTTTCACCGACGACTTGACCACGGCGTTGACTTCTTCGTCGCTGGGCCAGATGTCCTTGAGCCGAATGGGTTGACCCTGCGGGTCGAACCCGAGCACGTCTTTTTCGATGTCGAAGCGGATGGTGCCGGCGATGGCATAGGCGACTACCAAAGGCGGTGAGGCGAGGAAGGCCTGCCGGGCATACGGGTGGATGCGCCCGTCGAAGTTGCGGTTGCCCGAGAGCACCGCCGTGGCATACAGGTCGCGTTCGATGATCTCCTGCTGGATCACCGGGTCCAGCGCGCCGGACATGCCATTGCAGGTGGTACAGGCGAACGCCACGATGCCGAAGCCCAGGGTTTCCAGTTCCTCGGTCAGGCCGGCTTCGTCCAGGTACAGCGCCACGGTTTTCGAGCCCGGTGCCAGGGATGACTTCACCCAAGGCTTGCGGGTCAGGCCCAGGCGGTTGGCATTGCGCGCCAAGAGGCCGGCGGCGATCACGTTGCGCGGGTTGCTGGTGTTGGTGCAGCTGGTGATGGCGGCGATGATCACCGCGCCGTCCGGCATCTGCCCTGGCACGTCGGTCCAGGGGCCGGCGATACCTTGGGCGGCAAGGTCGCTGGTCGCCACCCGCGCGTGGGGGTTGCTCGGGCCGGCCATGTTGCGCACCACGCCCGACAGATCGAAGCTCAGGTCGCGTTCGTAGACGGCGGCGTCCAGGCTGTCGGCCCACAGGCCGGTAAGGCGCGCGTAGTCTTCGACCAGCTGCACTTGCTGCTCCTCGCGGCCGGTCAGGCGCAGGTAGTCGATGGTCTGCTGGTCGATGGCGAACATCGCCGCCGTGGCGCCGTATTCCGGGGCCATGTTGGAGATTGTGGCGCGGTCGCCCAGAGTCAGCTCGCGCGCGCCTTCGCCGAAGAATTCCAGGTAGGCACCGACGACTTTCTGCTGGCGCAGGTATTGGGTCAGGGCCAGCACCATGTCGGTGGCGGTGATGCCGGGTTGCAGCTGCCCGGTCAGTTCGACGCCGACGATCTCGGGCAGGCGCATCCACGAGGCGCGACCGAGCATGACGCTTTCGGCTTCCAGGCCGCCGACACCGATGGCAACCACCCCCAGCGCGTCGACGTGGGGCGTGTGGCTATCGGTACCGACACAGGTGTCGGGGAAGGCCACGCCTTCGCGAACCTGAATGACCGGCGACATCTTCTCCAGATTGATCTGGTGCATGATGCCGTTGCCCGGTGGGATGACGTCGACGTTCTTGAAGGCCTTGCGCGTCCAGTCGATGAAATGGAAGCGGTCTTCGTTGCGACGGTCTTCGATGGCGCGGTTCTTCTCGAACGCCTGGGGGTCGAAGCCGGCGCTTTCTACCGCCAGCGAGTGATCGACGATCAATTGGGTCGGCACCACCGGGTTGACCAGCGCCGGGTCACCGCCCTGGGAGGCAATCGCGTCGCGCAGGCCGGCGAGGTCGACCAGCGCGGTTTGGCCGAGGATGTCATGGCACACCACGCGCGCCGGGTACCAGGGGAAGTCCAGGTCGCGCTTGCGCTCGATCAGCTGGCGCAGCGAGGCGTCGAGTGTGGTGGGGTCGCAGCGTCGCACCAGGTTCTCGGCGAGTACGCGGGAGGTGTAGGGCAGGGTGGCGTAGGCGCCAGGCTGGAGGGCTTCGACGGCTTCTCGGGCGTCGTAATAGTCCAGTGGCGAGTTCGGCAGGGACTTGCGGTGTTGTGTGTTCATCAGGTCGGCTCACGGTGCAAGGCATGGTCAGGCATGGCAAAAGTTCGGCGGGGCGGCCTTCGCGGGCAGAGCCCGCTCCCACATAAAACCCAGCTCCAGATTCGGAGGATTGTGGGAGCGGGGCGGGCGGCGAGCCATCTACCCGCGAAGAGGCCCGCCAGGTCAGCGACGATCCAGGGGCACGAATGCGCGCTGTTCCACGCCGACATACTCCGCGCTGGGCCGGATGATCCGGTTGTTCGCGCGCTGCTCGAATACGTGCGCCGCCCAGCCCGTCACCCGCGAGCAAACGAAGATAGGTGTGAACAGTTCGGTGGCGATGCCCATGAAGTGGTAGGCCGAGGCATGGTAGAAGTCGGCGTTGGGAAACAGCTTCTTCTGTTCCCACATGGTCTTGTCGATGGCCTCGGACACCGGGTAGAGCACCTTGTCGCCGGCTTCTTCGCTCAGCTTCTTCGCCCAGCCCTTGATCACCTCGTTGCGCGGATCGTTGTCCTTGTACACGGCATGGCCGAAACCCATGATCTTGTCCTTGCGCTCCAGCATGGCCAAGGTGCCGCGCACCGCCTCCTCGGGCGAAGCGAACTTCTGGATCATCGCCATCGCCGCCTCGTTGGCGCCGCCGTGCAGCGGGCCGCGCAACGAGCCGATGGCGGCGGTCACGCATGAATACATGTCCGACAGGGTCGATGCGCAGACGCGGGCGGTGAAGGTCGAGGCGTTGAATTCGTGCTCGGCGTAGAGAATCAGCGATACGTCCATCACCTTGCTGTGCAATTCACTCGGCGACTTGCCATGCAGCAGGTACAGGAAGTGCCCGGCGAACGTCTCTTCGTCGCTGCTGCAGCTGATACGCACGCCATGGTGGCTGTAGCGGTACCAGTAGCACATCATCGCCGGGAAAGCCGCCAGCAGGCGGTCGCTCACGTGTTCCTGCTGGCCGAAGTTGCGCTCAGGCTCCAGCGTGCCGAGGAACGAACAGCCGGTGCGCATCACGTCCATCGGATGGGTGCTCGACGGAATGCGTTCGAGCACTTCCTTCAACGGCTGCGGCAGGTCGCGCAGGCTGCGCAGCTTGCCCTGGTAGGCAGCCAGTTCGGCAGGCGTGGGCAGCTCGCCATGCAGCAGCAGGTAGGCGACTTCCTCGAACAGGGCATGTTCGGCCAGTTCGCGCACGTCATAGCCACGATAGGTCAGCCCGGCACCGGGCATGCCGACGGTCGACAGGGCGGTCTGTCCGGCCACTTGGCCACGCAGGCCAGCGCCACTGAGTACTTTTGCTTCGGCCATGGGTTTTCTCCGATCTTGGATTTGTTATTGGAATGCAGTGATCATTTTTTCTGCGCAAACAGTGCGTCCAGCTTGCGCTCGAAGTCGTGGTAATCGATTGCCTCGTACAGCTCCATGCGAGTCTGCATGGTGTCGATGACATTCTGCTGAGTGCCGTCGCGGCGTATCGCGGTGTAGACGTTCTCGGCCGCCTTGTTCATGGCGCGGAACGCAGACAGTGGGTAAAGCACCAGGCCCACGCCAACGCCACCCAGTTGCTCGGTGGTGAACAGCGGGGTGGCGCCGAACTCGGTGATGTTGGCCAGAATCGGCGCCTTCACCCGGCTGGCGAACAGCTGGTACATCTGCAATTCGGTGATGGCTTCGGGAAAGATCATGTCCGCACCCGCCTCGATGCAGGCGGCGGCGCGGTCCAGGGCGGACTCCAGTCCTTCCACCGCCAGGGCGTCCGTGCGCGCCATGATCACGAAGCTGTCGTCGGTGCGGGCGTCCACGGCCGCCTTGATGCGATCGACCATCTCCTGCTGTGAGACGATTTCCTTGTTCGGCCGATGGCCGCAGCGTTTGGCGCCCACTTGGTCCTCGATGTGCATGGCCGCCGCGCCGAACTTGATCATCGACTTGACGGTGCGCGCAACGTTGAACGCCGACGAGCCGAAACCGGTGTCGACATCGACCAGCAACGGCAGCTCGCAGACGTCGGTGATGCGGCGCACATCGGTCAGCACATCGTCCAGGCCGGTAATGCCCAGGTCGGGCAGGCCCAGCGAACCCGCCGCGACGCCGCCTCCGGAGAGGTAGATGGCCTTGAAGCCGGCCCGCTGCGCGAGCAGTGCGTGGTTGGCGTTGATGGTGCCGACCACCTGCAGGGGTGACTCTTCGGCGAGTGCCTGGCGGAAACGTTGGCCGGGGCTGGACGGCTGATTCATGGTTGGGCTCCTGGGGTGTTGTTGTGGTTGGGTTCCAGGTAATGGCGCTCGATGTTGCGCTTGGACGCGGCGATGTGCCTGCGCATGAGCAACTCGGCCAATTCGCCATCGCGCTCGGCGATGGCGTCGAGAATACGGTGGTGTTCGGCAAAGGCCTGATGGGGGCGGTTGGGCGTGGCCGAGAACTGGATCCGGTACATGCGCACCAACTGGTAGAGGTCGTCGCACAGCATCTGCACCAGCGTGCTGTTGCCGCTGCCCTGGATGATCCGGTAGTGGAAGTCGAAGTCGCCTTCCTGTTGGTAGTAGCCGACGCCGGCCTGGAACGCGGCATCGCGCTCATGGGTGGCCAGCACCTCGCGCAGTTCGTCGATCTGCACCTGGCTCATGCGCGTGGCGGCCAGCCGGCAGGCCATGCCTTCAAGCGATTCGCGGATTTCGTAGAGTTCGATGAGTTCGGCGTGGTTGAGCGATACCACCCGCGCACCGACGTGCGGAATGCGCACCAGCAGGCGTTGGCCTTCGAGGCGGTGGATGGCTTCACGCAGGGGACCGCGGCTGATGCCGTAGGTGCGTGCCAGTTCGGGCTCGGAAATCTTGCTGCCAGGGGCTATTTCGCCGTTGACGATGGCCGCCTGGATACGTCGGAAGACGTTTTCCGAAAGCGTCTCGGTTTCACCCGCAACACTGGAAACGTGCGGAGCGTCATTGTTGGGCAGGACGTGCAACGAAACAGACGTGGCAGACATATTGTCGACACCTGGGCAGGTAGTGACAAAAAAATAGCCCTGTTTAAGCGGCTAGTCAATACGTCATAGGCGAAGTGTCGACAATCCTTGGTAGTGATCGGGGGCACTGGCCCCCGATACCGTGCTGCGCTCACTCGGCTGTGGGGTAGTCCACGTAGCCTTCGGGCCCCTGGCTGTACCAGGTTTCCATCACGTCCTTGTTTAGCCGCAAGCCTTCGGCGAACCGATGGGGCAGGTCAGGGTTGGCCAGGAACGGTCGGCCGAAAGCGATGGCGTCTGCTTCACCGGCGTCCAGCGCGGCCTGCGCTTTCTCATGGGTGTAATCGGAGTTGAGCACCAGTGTGCGGCTGAAGGCCTTGCGGATGACCGGATGCACGGGCGGGCGGTCGGCCTTGCCGAAGGTACCGTCGAGCGGTGGCTCACGCAGTTCCAGGTAGGCGATGCCGATCGTGTCCAACGCAGCGGCAGCAGCGGAGAACAGGGTTTCCGGATCGCTGTCGTTGACCCCTTGCGAATCACCATTGGGTGACAGGCGCACACCGGTACGTTCGGCACCGATGGTGTCGACAACCCGCTGTGTGACCTCTGTCAGCAGGCGGATGCGGTTTTCTACCGAACCGCCGTAGGCATCGTCACGGAAGTTGCTGTTGTCGCGCAGGAACTGATCGATCAAATAACCATTGGCCGCATGGATCTGCACGCCATCGAAGCCGGCACGCATGGCGTTCTTCGCGGCATGCTCGTAGTCGTCGAGCAACCGTGGAATTTCGTGGATGCCCAACGGACGCGCCTGCACATAGGGCTGCTTGCCATCGTAGGTATGGGTCTGACCTGGCGCAGTGGTTGCCGATGAGGAAACCGGCTGCGCGCCACCTAGGAAGCTGGGGTGAACAATGCGGCCCATATGCCACAGCTGCAGGTCGATGCGGCCACCGACCTCATGCACCGCAGCGGTGATCTTCTTCCAGCCCTCGACCTGCTCGTCGCTCCAGATGCCGGGCGCGTATGGCCAGCCCAGGCCTTCCTGAGTGATTCCGGTGGCTTCGGTGATGATCAACCCGGCGCTCGCACGCTGGGTGTAGTACTCGATCATCAAGTCGGTGGGTACATGGTTGCGCGTGGCACGGCCGCGGGTCAGCGGCGCCATCAGGATCCGGTGGGGCAGTTTCTGCGCGCCGACCTGGATCGGGTCGAATAAAGAAGGCATCTGGTCTCCCTGGTCTGTGGGTTGAAAGGCGGCTCAGGCGGTGGCGAGGGCTTTGATGATGGCGTCATTGAAGGCCGGGATATCCTTCGGGTTGCGCGAGGTGATCAAGGTCCAGCCGTTGGCCCCGCACTGCTTGACCTCTTGATCCACCCAGCCAGCGGCACCGGCGTTGGTCAGGTCGAGGCTGACGCTGGGGTACGAGGTCAGGGTTTTGCCGGGGATCACGCCAGCATTGATCAGCAGCCATGGACCATGGCAGATGGCGGCCACGACCTTGCCGGCATCGGCGAATGCCTTGACCAGTTGCTGGGCATCGGTGTCCTGGCGCAGGGTGTCGGCATTTACGGTGCCGCCGGGAATCACCAGGGCGTCGAAGTCGCTGGCGTTCAGGCCCTGGATCTTGCCGTCGGATTCAACGGTACGGTCTTTCTCGGTGTCCTGCTGGAAGGTCTGCACGGTGCCGCCTTCGCTCGAAGCGTGGGTCACGGTGGCGCCTGCTTCGCGCAGCGCTTCGAGAGGCTTGAGCAGTTCATCGCGTTCGATGCCGGTGTTGGCAGTGATGAACAGGACTTTCTTGCCTTGCAGTTGGGTACTCATGAAGGTCTTCCTCGGCTCAGTGGGTGCCTGGCACGCCAGGCGATCAGGAAATCTGAGCGCGGAGGAAAATGGAAAGTTCAGGCGGATTCTTCTTCGGTGCGGCGGGCGGGCAGGCCCGATTGCAGGCCTGCCTTTGCGTTTGCCGGCTCAGTAGCCTGCGGCAAGACCAGTGTTGCGGCGGGGATCGTTGGCGCCGTAGAAACGGTTGTTGGCCACCGGTTTGGCGCCCAGTGCCGGCGCGCCTACCAGGATCGCGGCCAGGTGATTGGCGTCCTGGGGCTCACCGAACTTGTGCCCCCAGCTTTCAAGAATCTTGCGGGTGTCAGGGCTGATGGCGAAGTTTTCCAGGTTGGTGACGTCGGGCATCCACTGCTGGTGGAAACGCGGCGCATTGACCGCCTGCTGGATGTCCATGCCGTAGTCGATGACATTGAGCATGGTCAGCAGGGTGGCAGTGATGATCCTGCTGCCGCCGGGCGTGCCGAGCACCATGACTGGCTTGCCGTCCTTGGTGACGATGGTCGGGCTCATGGAGGACAGCGGCGTCTTGTACGGCGCGATGGCGTTGGCCTCGCCCTGGACCAGCCCGTACATGTTGGCCACGCCGACCTTGGAGGTGAAGTCGTCCATTTCGTCGTTGAGCAGGATGCCGGTACCGCTGGCCATGACCCGCGCGCCGAACCAGCCGTTGAGGGTGTAGGTCACCGACACCGCGTTGCCCCATTTGTCGACGATGGAGTAATGCGTGGTGTTGCTGCCCTCATGGGGCGCCACACCCGGCTTGATTTCGGCGGAAACCCCAGCCTTGTTCGGTGCGATGCTGTCGCGCAGCTTGGTCGCGTAGTTGGCGTCGAGCAGGTGCGCGATGGGGTTCTTGACGAAATCCGGGTCGCCCAGGTAGCTGTTGCGGTCCACATAGGCGTGGCGCATGGCTTCGATCTGGTAGTGCATGCCCTGCGCCGAGCCATAGCCCAGCTCGGCCATCGGGTAACCCTGAAGGATGTTCATGATCTGGCAGATGACCACGCCGCCGGAGCTGGGCGGTGGCGCGGAAACCACATGGTAGCCACGGTAGTCGCACTCGATCGGGTCCAGTTCGCGGGTCTTGTACTTGTCGAGGTCGGCCTGGGTGATGATGCCCTTGCCCGCCTGGCTCGAATCGACGATGGCCTTGGCCACCCAGCCTTGGTAGAACCCGGCGTTACCCTTCTCGGAGATTTCCCGCAGGGTCCGCGCCAGGTCCTTCTGCACCAGCTTCTCGCCGGCCTTGAACGGCTGGCCCTGCTTGAGAAAGATCTTTGCCGAATCCTGGCTGTCCTTGCGGAAGTCCTCGGTGGCGGTTTCCAGCAGATCGATGTCGCCCTGGGCCAGGGTGAAACCTTCGTCCGCCAGTTTGATGGCCGGCGCCAGCAGATCGGCGCGTTTGAAGGTGCCGTACTTCTGCAACGCCAGCTCCATGCCCGACACTGTGCCGGGTATGCCTACCGACAAATGGCCATCGGTGCTCAGGCCCTCGATGACATTGCCGGCCTTGTCCAGGTACATGTCGGCGGTGGCGGCCAGCGGTGCCTTCTCGCGGAAGTCGAGGAAGGTCTTGCGGCCATCGGCCATCTGCAGGGTCATGAAGCCACCGCCGCCGATGTTGCCCGCAGCCGGGTAGACCACGGCCAGGGCATAGCCTACGGCCACGGCGGCATCGACGGCATTGCCGCCGTCCTTGAGCACATCCACGCCAATGTGGGTGGCCAGTTGCTGCGCGGTGACCACCATGCCGTTTTCGGCAGCGACGGGGGCGGGAGAGGAGGCGAACGTACAGGCGGGCACCAGCGCGAACGCAAGGGCGATCAGCGACTTGGGCAAGGGTTCGAGTTTCAAGAGGTGGCTCTCTTCTTCTGCGGATGGGGAGCAAAAAAGCGAATGGCTTCGCCAATCGCAAGAATAGCCGTGTTTCTCAATGTTGCTGGCGGCCGGCGGCCAACGCCGTCAGCTGCTGGCCGGCAGCATCGAAGTTATCCGTCGCCAGCCACCGCTCGAAGGCTGCGCGCAGCGCCGGCCATTCGCTGTCGATGATGGAAAACCAGGCCGTATCGCGGTTGCGACCCTTGTACACCAGCGCCTGGCGGAAGATGCCTTCGAAGCTGAAGCCAAGCCGTGCCGCGGCCTTGCGCGAGGGCTCGTTGAGGGCGTCGCACTTCCATTCGTAGCGGCGGTAACCCAGTTCGTCGAACACCCGGCGCATCAATAGGTACTGGGCTTCGGTCGACAGCGGGGTGCGTTTCATCAGCGGCGAGAACGTCACATGGCCGACCTCGATGACGCCATTGGCCGGGTCCATGCGCATCAAGGCCAGGGTGCCCACCGCGCGCTGGGTGCGCAGGTCGATCACCGCCCAGTGTTGCGGATCCTGGCTGGCTGCCGCGTGTTGCAGGTGACTGCGGTAGCTGTCCAGGTCGGCAAACGGGCCGACCGGCAGGTAGGTCCAGTCGCTGCCATCGGTCTGTTGGCAATAGCCGCTGAACAGGTCTCCGGCGTGGGCCGCAGCGTTCAGTGGCTCGAGCCGGCAATAGCGTCCTTCGATGACGTCGTGGGCCGGGCGAGCGCGGGGGCTCCACTCGGGAAGGGCGTGACCGACAGGCTGGTGGTGCTCGTTGCGGCTGTTATCGTTGCTGGGCATGACGACTCCTGATGAAGTGAGCGGGGAGAGGCAGAAGGGTGGCGCCGAACTCAGCGTGGGTCCAGGACGATGCCGAAGCCGCTCTTGGCTTCGCTGACGATACGCAGGTGCTGGCGCTCGCCGGGCTGCGCCTGCAGGCGCAGTTCGCGGTTCAGGCGGCCTTTGCTGCACAGCAGGCCACCCTGCTTGTCGGTGGTGATGCCGACGATGTGTTCGCCCGGTGGCAGGTGAAAGGTCGCCACTTCACCCACGGCCAGCAGCGCGGCGGGTTCACGGTCGATCAGCAGTGCCACGTAGCAGCCGCCGCCCAGCATGCCGATATCACGGTCCACCACCAGCTCGCTCGATGGCGACAGCGTTTGTTGCCAGGCCGACAGCCGTTCGGCCGGCACGGCTTTCAGGTGCTCCGAATCAGCGCGAAACGAGGTACAACCCGACAGGCTTGCCGCGGCCAGCATCATCCAGAACACACGCATCGTTCGATTCCTCATAGGGCACTGTGCTCCCACTCTAGCTCAAGCGAGAAGGGGTGCCGAACACTCGCAACGTGGCCAGCTTTAGAAAAGTTTTGAAACAGGTTCCCGCCAGGGTCCGCGATGGGCAAGAATGGTTGGGCTTATCCGTACGGACTGACCTGAACCTGTGGAGGTACCGTGGCACCTAGAGACCTGATGTTGGCCCTGGTCGTGATCGTTGTCTGGGGTTTGAATTTCGTGGTGATTCGCTACGGTCTCGATGGCTTGCCGCCGATGCTGCTGGGCGGCCTGCGCTTCACTTTGGTGGCGATTCCCGCGGTGTTCTTCATCCGCCGGCCGAACCTGCCACTGCGCTGGCTGATTGCCTATGGCGCGACCATTTCCCTGGGCCAGTTCGCGTTTCTGTTCGAGGCCATGGCCAATGGCATGCCCGCCGGCCTGGCCTCGCTGGTGCTGCAATCCCAGGCCTTCTTCACCTTGTTCTTCGCTGCGCTGTTCATTGGCGAGCGCCTGCGCGCCGCCAGCGTGGTGGGCTTGCTGGTGGCGGCTGGAGGACTGGCGATGATCGGCCTGGAAAGCGATCAGGCCACGCCGTTGATGGCGGTCTTGCTGACCCTGTGCGCAGCGTCGATGTGGGCGATGGGCAATGTCATCACCCGCCGCTTCGGCAACATCGACCTGGTCGCTCTGGTGATCTGGGGCGCATTGATTCCGCCCTTGCCGTTCTTCGCCTTGTCGCTGTGGCTGGAAGGTCCGGCACTGATCCAGCAATCGCTGTTGGGCATCGGCTGGAAATCCATCGGTAGCCTGGTCTATCTGGCTGCCGTGGCTACGGTGCTTGGCTACAGCTTGTGGAGCAAGCTGTTGTCGCGCTATCCGGCCGGCAAGGTAGCGCCGTTTTCATTGCTGGTGCCGGTGGTGGGCTTGAGTTCTTCGGCCTGGATCCTGGGCGAGCGCCTGGGTGCCCTGCAGTGGTGGGGTGGAGCGCTGGTCATGGTCGGGCTGTTGATCAACGTGTTCGGCAGCAGCCTGTTCAGCCGCCTGGGCACGGGTCGCACCGAGGCGAAATCTCTGCAATGATGAGGCCATCGATACGTCAAGGAGATGCAGCATGATGATCCGGTCGCTGACCCTCGCCACACTGTTCGCGTTCGCGGCGCCCTTGCTGGCCGCCGATGGCGACAGCCCTCTGGCCCAGGACCGCGGGAGGGCCCGGCCGCTGGTGGTCATTGCTCCCAGCTCGGTGGATCCCAACCTGCTGAAGCTGCGCAAGGCGCTGGAAGAACCCGCCAACCGCGACGGCTTCAAACAGCGCGGCATGGTCCTGTACACCGTGATCAATACCATCGGCCAGCGTGACGGCAAGGATCTCGACCCACAGGCCACCATGTCGCTGATCCGCGACTTAAAACTGGGTGCCGGGTCCAGCCAGAAGTTCGTGCTGTTGGGCAAGGATGGCGAGAAGAAGCTCGAACAGGCGGGTTACGTCGAGCCTTCACAGCTGTTCAGCACCATCGACCAGTTGCCGGCAGCGGAAAAGGACGCCAGTGCACCCGCGGCGGCAGTGCCTGCTGCACAGGAGCCCGCCAGCAAGCCGGGCAAGGCGGCCAAGCCGAGCAAGGCGCCGCAGCCGCTCGACGATTGATCCGTCAGCGCTCTACGCCGCGTTGCGGCCTCGGATTCCTGCGTTCAAACCATGTTGAGGCGCTGCTTGCGCAGGGGTGGTGGGTAAGCGGCATCCAGCGAGGCTAGATCTGCTTCGTCGAGCTTCACCTGCAGTGCCCCGGCATTCAGCCTTACATGCTCGGGCGTGGAAGCCTTGGGGATCGCGATCACGTTGTCGTGGCGCACCACCCAGGCCAGGCATGCCTGGGCCGGCGTGATGCCGTGACGCTCGGCTACCTGGCGCAAGGCGGGTTGGTCTAGCAGGCGACCGCCCTGGGCAATCGGACAATAAGCCATCAATGGCATCGCCTGCTTCGCGCACCACGGCAACAGATCGAACTCTATGCCGCGCTCTTCCAGGTTGTACAGCACCTGGTTGGTCGCGCATCCGGCGTCGTCCAGCTCGGTCATGTCATCGACATCGAAATTCGACACGCCCCAACGGCCGATCTTGCCCTGGGCCTGCAGCCGCTCGAACGCTTCCACCGTTTCGCTCAGGGGATACTGGCCGCGCCAGTGCAGCAGATACAGGTCGATGCGTTCGGTGTTCAGACGCTGCAGGCTGCGCTCGCACGCCTTGATCACGCCCTGGCTGCTGGCGTTGTGCGGGTAGACCTTGCTGACCAGCATGACTTCGTCACGACGCCCTTGGATGGCTTGCCCGACGATTTTTTCGGCGCCGCCTTCGCCGTACATTTCAGCGGTGTCGAGCAGGGTCATGCCCAGGTCGATACCTTGCTGCAGCGCGGCGATTTCCTGTTGCGCACGGGCAGGATCCTCGCCCATGCGCCAAGTGCCTTGGCCGATTCTCGCGACCGGCCTGCCGGCCAGGCTGATGCTGTTCATCGCAATGCTCCGTGGTTGATAACATGGTAAACGCGCCATCGCTGCAGGATTGGGCAGTGCGATGAAGCTGCGGTTCAACCCAGTCGGCGCTGCGCCGTGTGCTCCAGCAGCACCTCCATCAACGCGTGCGCGGCGGCCGACAGCTTGTGATCGGGCAGGCGCATCAGGCCGATGCGCCGTTCGATGCGCGGTGACTCCAACGGCACGCAGCGCGCACCCAGTTCATGCATCTGCTCGACACACAATGCCGGCACCGCGCTCACCCCCAGGCCGTGGGCAACCATGCGGCCGATGGTGCTTAACTGGTGGCTCTCGAATGCCACCGCAAGCTTGCCGTGCTGCTCGCTGATGGCGCTTTCCAGCAGCAGGCGAACCGCAGAAGGGCGCTGCAGGGCAATGAAATCATGAGCGAGCAGGGTCTCCCAGGTGAGCATCGGTTGCTCGGCCAGCGGTGAATCGGCCGCCACCACCGCCACGAACCGATCGGTGTAGAAGGGGGTGAACACCAGCGACGAGGTGCTTTCCGGCTCGAAGCCTATGCCCAGTTCGACCCGCCGATGGCGGACCATCTCCACCACGTGCTCGTTGATCACATCATGCACGGCAACATTGACCCTCGGGTGCCGGTCGCGAAAGATCCGCAGTGCTGCCGGCAGCAGGTTGCCGGCGAACGACGGCATGGCCGCGATGGACACTTTGCCCAACTGCAGGGTGAAGTGCTGGCGCAGCAGCTCTTCGGTATTGTCCCAGTCCGCCAGCAAGCGGCGGGCCAGTGGCACCAGCACCTCGCCTTCCGGCGTCAGGCTGACGCTGCGCGTGGTGCGGATCAGCAGCGCGCCGCCCAGGTCTTCTTCCAGGCCTTTTATCGTCAAGCTCAGGGCAGGCTGCGAGAGATGCAGTTTTTCACCAGCCTGGGCAAAGCTCAGGGCTTGGGCGACGGCGAGAAAAGCGCGCAGTTGTTTGACGTTCATCTATTTGCAAAACCAATCAATCCCCAAGAAAAACAAAATTAACAAATTACCACCGTGGGGAGAAGATACCGTCACGCTTGCCGTTGCCGACGTGACGGCGCCATAACAAACAAAACAAGGCGAACAATCATGGCTGGACTCGATAAACGAGTGGCAACCTATGCCCAGGCACTCGAAGGCCTGCGTGATGGCATGACCGTACTGGCCGGTGGGTTCGGCCTGTGTGGCATTCCGGAAAACCTCATTGCCGAAATCAAGCGACTGGGTGTCCGCGACCTTACGGTGGTGTCCAACAACTGCGGCGTCGACGGCTTTGGCCTTGGCGTGCTGCTCGAGGACCGGCAGATTCGCAAGATGATCGCCTCCTATGTCGGCGAAAACGCCTTGTTCGAGCGGCAGTTGCTCGATGGCGAGCTGGAAGTCGAACTCACCCCTCAAGGCACCCTGGCGGAAAAGATGCGCGCAGGCGGCGCCGGCATCCCCGCGTTCTTCACGGCTACCGGCTACGGCACACCGATAGCGCAAGGCAAGGAAATACGTGAATTCAATGGCCGCCAGTACATTCTCGAGCAGGCCATTACCGGCGACTTCGCCATCGTCAAGGGCTGGAAGGCCGACCATTTCGGCAACGTCATCTATCGTCACACCGCCCAGAACTTCAACCCGCTGGCGGCAAGCGCCGGGCGCATCACCGTGGTCGAGGTCGAAGAAATCGTCGAACCCGGTGTGCTCCTGCCCGAGCATATCCACACGCCAGGCATCTACGTCGACCGGGTGATCCAGGGCACCTTCGAGAAGCGCATCGAAAAGCGCACCCTCAAGGCCTGAGTCCTCCCATCTGCTCCGCTCCACAAGAGGTTTTCCAAATGGCACTTACTCGCGAACAGATGGCCCAGCGCGTGGCGCGCGAACTGCAAGACGGTTTCTACGTGAACCTGGGGATCGGCATACCTACCCTGGTGGCCAACTACGTGCCGCCCGGCATCGACGTCATGCTGCAGTCGGAAAACGGTCTGCTGGGCATGGGCGAATTTCCCACCGAGGCTACCGTCGACGCCGACATGATCAACGCCGGCAAACAGACCGTGACGGCCCGTGCCGGCGCGTCCATCTTCGACTCTGCGCAGTCGTTCGCGATGATCCGCGGCGGCCATGTCGACCTCACTGTGCTCGGTGCTTTCGAAGTGGACGTACAGGGCAACATTGCCTCGTGGATGATCCCCGGCAAGCTGGTCAAGGGTATGGGGGGGGCGATGGACCTGGTGGCCGGCGCAGAGAACATCATCGTCACCATGACCCATGCCTCCAAGGATGGCGAGTCGAAGCTGCTGCCGTTGTGCACGCTGCCGCTGACCGGTGCCGGGTGTATTCGCAAGGTACTCACGGACCTGGCCTACCTGGAGATCGAAAACGGCGCGTTCATTCTCAAGGAGCGTGCGCCCGGTGTCAGTATCGATGAGATCAAGTCGAAGACGGCCGGCAAGCTGATCATCGCCGACGACGTCGTTGAAATGAGTTTCTGATTACGTTCCACCACTGCCTTCAGCCGATCTCATACCTATAAGAACAAGGGAAACACCACCATGTCTGCACAACTTGAAGAGAGCCGCTACGCTCGCTTCGCCCTGCGTTGTTCGAGCTGGGCCGAGCGCTGGTTCCCTGATTCCTACGTATTCGCCGCCGTTGCGGTGTTGCTGGTGGCACTGGGAGCACTGGCCATCGGCGGCACGCCGACCGCAACGGCAACAGCCTTTGGCGACGGATTCTGGAGCCTGATCCCGTTCACCATGCAGATGGCCTTCGTGGTGATTGGTGGCTACGTGGTCGCCAGTTCGCCACCTGCGGTGAAGCTGATTGATCGCCTCGCGCGCATCCCTCGCAATGGCCGCTCGGCCGTGGCCTGGGTGGCGCTGATATCGATGGTGGCGTCGTTGCTCAACTGGGGGCTGTCGCTGGTATTCGGCGGGCTGCTGGTGCGGGCATTGGCCCGACGGACCGACCTGCGCATGGACTACCGTGCGGCCGGTGCGGCGGCCTACCTGGGGTTGGGGGCGGTATGGGCGCTCGGGTTGTCGTCGTCGGCGGCGCAGTTGCAGGCCAACCCCGCCAGCCTGCCACCGTCGATTCTGTCGATCACCGGTGTGATTCCGTTCACCCAGACGATTTTCCTCTGGCAGTCGGGTGTATTGCTGCTGGCACTGGTGCTGGTTTCGCTGGTGGTGGCCTACGCCACGGCCCCGGGCCCCAACTCTGCCCGGGACGCCGAGGCCTGTGGCATCGACCCGGCTTTCAGTCTGCCGCCCCTGAACAAGCGCAGTCGACCTGGCGAATGGCTGGAATACAGCCCGCTGATCACCATCTTTCTGGTATTGCTGGCCGCGGGGTGGCTGTTCCACGAGTTTTCCACCAAGCCGGCGATCACCGCCATCTCTGGGCTCAATACCTACAACTTCCTGTTCATCATGCTGGGCCTGCTGCTGCATTGGCGTCCGCGCAGCTTTCTGGATGCGGTGGCGCGTGCAGTGCCGACCACCACGGGGGTGCTGATCCAGTTTCCCCTGTACGGCTCGATCGCCGCGATCATGACCACGGTCAAGGGTGGCGATGCGCAGACCCTGGCCCACCACATCTCCACCTTCTTCGTACAGATCGCCTCGCACGATACCTATGCGCTGTTGATGGGCGTCTATTCGGCAGTGCTCGGGTTCTTCATTCCGTCGGGCGGTGGCAAGTGGATCATCGAGGCGCCCTACGTCATGCAGGTGGCCAACGAGCTGCAATATCACTTGGGCTGGGCCGTGCAGATCTACAACGCTGCCGAAGCCTTGCCGAATCTGATCAATCCGTTCTATATGCTGCCTCTGCTCGGCGTGCTGGGCTTGAAGGCGCGCGATTTGATCGGTTTCTCGTTCGTGCAGCTGCTGGTGCATGCGCCTTTGGTGCTGTTCCTGCTTTGGGCGCTGGGCACGACCCTGGCCTATGTGCCTCCCGTTGCACCCTGAGACAGGCGTGATCTGCGCGCGACGTTGATCGGGAATATGCTCCCGCCGAGCGATTGTTTGCGTAGTGGCTATTGCGAAGTAGCCAGCGCTCGGGGTACACATCTAGGTTGAATGGGATATGGGCTGGACGCCCACCCATCGTGAACCGATGAAGGGAGATCTTGAAATGCTTGATAACGGCGCGGGCGGGGGTCCGGACCAGGGTGAACAGGTCAGTCGGATCATTTCCCAGGAAATACGCAACCTGCATACCGCAGCGTCCAGGGACCTGGATCAGGCAGCGGTGCAGATCATTGGCAAGGTCGAGGGTTTCAGGGAGCAGGGTCTGATCAGTTCGGAGGTCGCTCGGCAGCTGATATTCGACGTGCGCAATGAGCGCAGCCGTATCAGCCGCTGAGCGAACGGTCAGCCGAGGTGGCGGCGTGGGTCAGCCGCCTGCTGTGTCGATATCGGCGTCGGTTTCTTCGTCGTCCGCACTGCCGGGGTCGACTTCAGGGTCCGATTTGAAATCGGGACTGAAGCGATTGCCTTCAGGGGTGGTTGGATCCCCGGCATCGTCAGGCTTGGGGTCGAGTGCCGGGTCGTTGGGGTGGTTGTTCTGCGAATCGTCGGTATCACGCTCGACCGTATTCGGTGCAGGTGTGTGTTCGCTCATGGTGTTCTCCCGAGGTGGCTGGATGCGTGGCCGATCAGCGCTTGCCGCCTTCGGACCCGGTGCCGTCGCCACCGTCCATGGTGCCCGAACCAGGCTTGGTCACCGCGCCGCCCATCGAACTGCCTTCGGGGTTGCCGGTGTTCTGCGGCTTGATGTCGGTGCTGGTGCCGTTTCGCGGCGCGGCAGTGCCGTCGGTATTACGATTGGTCATACCGCTATCGGTCCCCGCCGGCACGCCTACCGCTGAAGGTACGGTGCCCTTGGCGGCTGGGTTGGTCGGACCGGTGCTGTTGTCGGCCATGGCCGGTACGGCTGCAGCAGCCAACAAGCCTGCGAGCAACGCTGTGGTGATGTATTTCTGGCTTTTCATGGAGCTCTCCTTGTTCGTGAATGCTTCATGCATTGGGCTATGAGGGAGGCCAGGAGGTGCCCGCATGCCGACGAACGGCATGCGGCCAAACTTGGTGGGGGCGGCCGTCGGCCGCTCACAGGGGGGAAGGGGCGATCAAGCCAGCAATTGCATGCCCAGTTGGAACGCGACCCATACGGCCAGGATGGTGGCGAAGCCCAGCGCGATGTTTTCGAACCAGTTGTTGCGATATTTACCGAGCAGCTTCTTCTGGTTGGACATGATCAGCAGGCCAAGGGAAATCACTGGCAGGCCAATGATGTTCAGTGCATTCACGCCAATGGTCAGGGTCACGAAGTCGGGCATGCCGGGCAGCGACCACACCAGCGGCGTAACCAGGATGAACAGCATGAACCATTTGTGCATCGGGTCATGATGGAACTCCTTGCCATATTTCTCGCGACGCTCCGGACGGATGTGCTGGAAGGCATCGGTGATCAGCATCGGGAAGGCAGTGGTCTTGCCAGCGATGCTGGCGAACAGCGTGGCGAACACGCCGACGAAGAAGATCAGCCAGCCGCCGGTGCCGAAGAACATCTGCAGTGCCGAGCCCAGGTCATCCAGGGTTTTCACTTCGATGCCGTTGGGACGCAGGATTTCCGCACCCACCACCCAGATGGCCAAGTTGATGATGATGCCGACGAATACCGCGAACAGCAGGTCGTTACGCTGGATGCGTTTGTGTTCCGGGCCTACCCAGCCTTTCTGGCGCATCACGTAGGGGTGGACGAAGTTGGCGATCGAGCCGGCCACCGCACCGATCACCGATACCGCGACCAGCAGCGCGCCATGCACGCCTTCATCAGGTGGAATGCTGAAGCCGATAGTCCCGGCCAGGATGCCGCCCACGTCCGGTTTGGACATGATCGCCAGCGCCATGAACGCCAGGGTCATCAGGGCCAGCAGACCTTTCATGACGCCTTCGATGAGCGAATAGATGTTGCGCCCCACCAGCAGCCACACACCCAGTACCACGGCAAAGGACGCCAGCAGTGGCTGATTGATGTGGAGCAGGGTGGCCAATGCTTCGCCAGCGCCCTTGATCATGTAGGCGTTGGTCAAGTGGCCCATGATCAATGCGTAGCCCAGCATGAACCAGGCGAAGAATGGGTGCAGTTGTGCATAACCCTGCAGGATGGTCATGCCCTGGTTGTTGCACAGCTGGAAGCGGGCAATGATGTTGACGATGAGGAATCTGAGCAGCAGCGACACTGCCAGCACCCACATCATGGCATAGCCGTAGTTGGCGCCCGCTACGGAGGAGGTGATCAAGTCACCGGCGCCCAGCCATGACAACACGGCGATAATGCCCGGTCCGATGATCTTGGCAAGGCGGCCCATGCGAGTCGTGGGAGCGGCCGCCTTTTTTTCGAGCGAGTGGGTACTCGTCATTGGGTGAATTCCCTTTGTTGTTTTTGTGGATGGATCAGGGGGTCATTCAATCATGAGTTAGGATGTCATATGACCTGACAAGTTGCAAAAAGGTGTAAGGGGATATTTCACATTTTTACGCTTTTAGTGACCGTACCCGCCGGTCGGTTGCGCTGAACCAATCCCGCCGCAGGCTTTCCGATGAGCCTTACCGCAAAAGGAATGCAGCCATGTCGCAGATCATCGTCGATGACGTTCAGACGCCTGCCAAAGCCGACGCGGCAGCCGATGTGCTGATGTTCGGCAGCCCCAAGGATCGCCTGGACTTCTACCGCAAGGAGATCCAGTACGAAACCTCCATTCTTTCCAACCGCACCGACGCCTATCTGTCCGCACAGTCTTTCCTGGTCATTGCCTATGCCTCGTCCATGGCCAACCTGAACCCGGAGTGGGGCAAGCTGTTCACCTTGGTCGTGCCGCCGCTGCTGGCGCTGTTCGGCCTGGTCAGCTCGCTGCATGCCTGGCCGGGCATCCGCTCGGCCTACGACATCATCGACCATTGGCATTTCAAGCAGAGCCAGTTGTTGGACAGCGAGCCGGCGATGGGCGCGGCCTATGACGAGTCGCCGCTGTTCAGCGAGCGCGAGTCGAGTGAAAAGCGCTGGCGCGGAGCGTTGCTGTTCTCCATGAGATCGCCGTTCCTGTTCAGTGTGCTGTGGGTGTTGCTGGGTGTGTTCGCGGTGTATGCGCAGTACACCAATCCGGGCGGTTAGAACGAAAAAGGCCCCTGCATGTGCAGGGGCCTTCGGGTGATGCGGGGGTAGATCAGCGCACTGAACTGAAAGCCTCCTGGCGACTGCGCTCATACGCCTGCGAGTCCACTGCAGCGGCGCCTGGCTTGCCCAGCTCGTTCAACGGGATGCGATAGGTCTCCTTGGCACAGAACGCTGCCAACGCTGCGATGCAGCACACACCCAAGGCCAGTGAACCCACTACCATGGGAATGTTGGCGGAGCCCGGTGGAGCCATCGCGGCGAACAGCACCGGAAGCATGGCGGTGATCAGCGTGCCGACATTCTGCGAAATGGCCATGGCCGAGACGCGGTAGCGGGTTTCGAAAAGCTCAGGGTAGAAACTTGGAAACACCGCGTTGTAGCCCTGGTAGAACACGCCCCACATCAGAATCGACATGCCGATGGCCAGCGGTACGTTATGCACGCTGATCGCATACAGGTAGAAGAACGACAGGATGCCGGAGCTCAGTGCGCCACCGATGATCATCGGACGGCGACCGATCCGGTCCGAGAGGTTACCCACGAACGGGATCACGCATACCGCCACGATGTTGCCGATCACCGGGATCCACAGGTACACGCTCTTCGCGAAACCGATGCCGTAGGCCGGTTGCACCGCGTACGCGGCGCCGAAGATGGTCGCGACCACCGGGATCACGTTCATCAGCGCCATGCACATGACCAGCCCCATGTTCCGCCAGCTGTGCTTGAAAGCCTCCAGGACCGGCGACTTGGTGATGGTGGCGCGCGCTTCCTGAGTTTCGAAGGCTGGGGTTTCATTGACCTCGCGGCGAATGATGTAGCCGGCGATCAGCACCACGGCACTGAGCAGGAACGGAATACGCCAGCCCCACGAGTTGAACGCTTCGTCTGGCATGAAATAGGCCAACGGCAGGAAAATCGCTGCGGCAAAGATTTGTCCGGCCTGCACGCCCTGCAAGGTGAAACTGGCGTAGAAACCTCGCCGTCCGAACGGCGCGTGTTCCAGGACCATGGAACTGGCTCCGGATATCTCCCCTGCGACCGCGAAGCCCTGGATCAAGCGCAGCACCACCAGCATGGCCGGTGCCCAGAGGCCGACCTGGCTGTAGGTCGGCAGCAGGCCGACGGCCATGGTGGCGAAGCCCATCAGGAACATGCACAACAGCAATACGTTCTTGCGGCCGCGGGTATCGCCCCAGTGGCCGAGGAAGAACGCGCCGATGGGGCGTGCAACGTAGCCTACGCCGTAGGTGGCCAGGGAGGCGACGATGGCGACCTTGGGGTCGGTGTTGGGAAAGAAGATTTGCGGAAAGATCAACGCCGCGGCCTGGGCATAGATGAAGAAGTCGTAGTATTCCAGAGCGGAACCGACCCAACCGCTGGCGGTGGCCTTCTTGGTTTGCTGCGAGCCGTGCGATTCTGACTGAGCATGCGCCATGCTGTGTCTCCGTTGTTTTTATTATGAAGCATTGGAACCGTTGGCTTCGTTTTCACCCCGGTGCAGGCGACGCTGCGTGCGCTGGAGTGAGGCAAAACTAACTGGGTAGTTAATGTTTAGCAGTGGTGCCGAATGGGTGTCAATACGGCTGCATGCCAGGGTTGGAGCGGTCCGTGGGCCGGGCTGCATGCAAGACTGCCCCAAGTGGGTTCGGGTTTCAACCGACAGTGCCGGAATAGAGCGCTGCGCAGGCGCATGGAACGGGTTGCGCGCGGGCGTGATCGTTGCCTAGCTTGCTTGCTATTGTAGCCGCTGATCGCACACATTTGGTTTTGATTCAGCCCGATCTGCAGTGCTCCCGGACGCGGCTTGCGCCGCTGCTACAGGATCCGGGTTCCACCGCATCCCCGATCGGCCAAGAACCCGAATCCCCCGTAGGAGCGGTCAGCGGCCGCGAAGAGAGCGCCGCAGTACGTCTGTCAGGCCGAGACCCCAAATCCCCCGTAGGAGCGGTCATTGGCCGCGAAGAGAGCGCCGCGGTGCGTCTGTCAGGCCGAGACCCCAAATCCCCCGTAGGAGCGGTCAGCGGCCGCGAAGAGAGCGCCGCGGTGCATCTGTCAATGCACGGTGTGTCATTCGCTGCAGCTGCTTGCGCGCCCGGCTCAGGCCAACTCGCGGACCAGATTGCCCAGCGTCTGCATGGCGGCCAACTGAACCTTGCCCATCGGCGAGCCGTAGTTCAAACGAATGCAGTTGCCGAATCGGCCGCTGGCGGAAAAGATCGGGCCCGGCGCAATGCTGATGCCTTGCGCCAACGCCAGGCGAAACAGCTGCAGCGAATCGACTCTCGTCGGCAATTCGAGCCACAGGAAGTACCCGCCCTCGGGACGACTCACCCGGGTGTCCTCGGGAAAATAACGCGCGATGGCTGCCATCATTGCGTGCTGCTGGCCCTGCAGTGCACCGCGCAACCGATGCAGGTGTCGATCATAGCCGCCGTGTTGAAGGTAGTCGGCAATGGCCGCCTGACCCGGCACCGAAGCGCAGATCGAGGTCATGATCTTCAGGCGCTCGACCTTCTGCGCAAAGCGTCCGGCAGCGACCCAGCCGATCCTGTACCCGGGTGCCAGGCTTTTGGCGAACGATCCGCAATGCAGCACCCAGCCATCGCTGTCATAGGCCTTGGCCGGGCGCGGCGCGTGCTGGCCGAAGTACAGCTCGGCGTACACGTCGTCTTCGATCAAGGGCACCTGGTGTTCATGCAGCAGCGCTACCAGTTGACGCTTGCGCGCCTCTGGCATGCTTGCACCGATCGGATTCTGGAACGTCGGCATGCACCAGCACGCCTTGATCGGCAGGCGCTGCAGGGCCTTCGCCAAGGCATCCACGTCCAACCCGTCGCGCGGATGGGTGGGAATCTCCACCGCCTTGAGCTTGAGCCGCTCCAACACCTGCAGGCAGGCGTAGAACGCCGGTGCCTCGATGGCCACCATGTCACCTGGCTCGGTCACCGCCTGCAGGCACAGGTTCAGGGCTTCCAGTGCACCGTTGGTGATCAGCAGTTCGTCGACCGGCAGGTTGATGCCGGCGATGTTGTAGCGCAAGGCGATCTGCCGGCGCAGCTCGGGGCTGCCCGGCGACAGATCGGTGACCGTTTCGCGCGGGTGCATGGCTCGGCTGGTACTGGCCAGCGAGCGCGCCAGGCGCGGCAATGGAAACAGGTCAGGGCTGGGAAAGGCAGACCCCAGTGGCACCGTGTTCGGATCCTTGATCGAATCGAGGATGGAAAACACCAGCTCACTGACGTCGACATCGGTCGACTCGGCCAGCATCTGCGAGGTCGCCGAGGGCTCCTCCAGCGATCGTTCGGCCAGCGCATTGACGAAGTACCCGGAACGCGGCCGGGCGCGGATCATTCCGCGTCGCTCGAGCAGGTAATAGGCCTGGAACACGGTAGAGGGGCTGACACCCTGAGTCTGGCTGGCATGCCGCACGGAGGGCACGCGCTCGTCGGGCTTCAGCACGCCGGTGCGAATGAGCTCGGCGATGTGGTGGGCAAACTGCTCGTAGCGTTTCATGACCGGCCTGGGTCCATGGGCGAGGGCCGCACTATGCCACAGCGGTGCGCACAGCCGGCAGGCCATGCGCACATGGCTTGCCGGTGATGCGTGCCGGGTTCAGGCCTGGATCGGCGCAGGGTCGATGGGAGGATCGACAATCGGAGTGGGTGGCACGGTCGGTTGCACCGGGACACCGTCCGGATCGTCTTGAGGCACCGTGGGTGGCACGTCCGGCAGGGGAGGTTCGTCGATGTTCGGATCCGTTGATTCAGGCGGAAGAGGAAGGTTCATGGGGCGGCCTCTGGTAGGTAATGGACATATGCCTGTGGTAGACATCGTTTACAACGATTTCGGTCCGTCCAAGCGCGTTGCAACGTGTAAAAGCATATGAACTTTCCCTCGAGGCTTGGCTCCGAACCTAAGCGAAAGACAAACCCGGTTCACTTCACCGCTTGCACAAGCACAACAGCGTCCAGGTGACGCACAGGAGCGAGGCTCGATGACGGCTGATCAGACTTTCCAAGCGGACCAGAACGCGACCGACGAACAGACGCCAGACCACGTGCTGAGCCTGTCCCAGGCGCTGCTGCTGCCTCGGATCGTGATCGAAGACACGCAGCCTGTCATTGACGGTGGTCAGTTTGCCGTCAAGGCCATCGTCGGCCAGACGGTCACGGTCAGCACCAAGGTCTACGCCGACGGTCATGACAAGCTGGCCGTGGTCCTGCGCTGGCATGAGGCGGGCACCGACACCTGGCACAGCACTGCCATGCGCGAGCTGGGCAACGACAGCTGGGAAGCCGAGCTGGTCGTCGACAGCGTCGGCACCCATGCCTATTGCATCGACGCCTGGATCGACCAGTTCGCCAGCTACCGCTACGAACTGGAAAAGAAGTACGCCGCTGGCGTGACCATCGACCTGGAACTGGAAGAAGGCCGCGTGCACCTCGAGCAGGCCGCCAGCCGCAGCCAGGATACCCTGGCACGCCAACTGCGCCAGTTGCACGACGAATTGCAGGGGCTGGATCAGGACGCCAAGGTCGCGCTGCTGTTGCAGCGTGACACCCAGGCCCTGATGTCCCTGGCGGACTCGCGCGCGTTCCTCTGCTCCAGTGTCGAATATGCCCTGGACGTAGAACGCGAACTCGCGCAGTTCGCCAGCTGGTACGAGTTGTTTCCGCGCTCGATCACCGATGACAAAGCTCGTCATGGCACCTTCAATGACGTGCACAGCCGTCTGCCGATGATTCGCGACATGAACTTCGACGTGCTGTACTTCCCGCCGATCCATCCAATCGGACGCGCTCACCGCAAGGGCCCGAACAACTCCCTGACCGCCGGCCCGGACGATCCAGGCAGCCCTTATGCCATCGGCAGCGCCGAGGGTGGGCACGAGGCCATTCACCCGCAGCTGGGCACGCGGGAAGACTTCCGCAGGCTGGTGGCCGCGGCGGCCGAGCACGGTCTGGAAATCGCGCTGGACTTCGCCATCCAGTGCTCCCAGGACCACCTGTGGCTCAAAGAGCACCCGGGCTGGTTCAGCTGGCGCCCGGACGGCACCATCCGCTATGCGGAAAACCCGCCGAAGAAATACCAGGACATCGTCAACGTCGACTTCTACGCTGCCGACGCAGTGCCGGGCCTGTGGACCGAGCTGCGCGACGTGGTGTGGGGCTGGGTCGAGGAAGGTGTGAAGATCTTTCGCGTCGACAACCCGCACACCAAGCCGCTGCCATTCTGGCAATGGCTGATCGCCGATATCCGCAGCAAGGACCCAAGCGTGATGTTCCTTGCAGAGGCGTTCACCAAGCCAGCCATGATGGCGCGCCTGGGCAAGGTCGGTTACTCGCAGAGCTACACCTACTTCACCTGGCGCAATACCAAGCCGGAGCTGACCACCTATTTCACCCAGCTCAACCAGGCACCGTGGGCGCACTGCTACCGGCCGAACTTCTTCGTCAACACGCCGGACATCAACCCGTTCTTCCTGCACGACAACGGCCGCGCCGGGTTCCTCATCCGCGCGGCGCTGGCGACCATGGGCTCCGGCCTGTGGGGCATGTATTCGGGTTTCGAACTGTGTGAATCGGCGCCCATCCCTGGCAAGGAAGAGTATCTGGACTCGGAGAAGTACGAGATCCGCCCGCGTGACTTCACCGCCCCCGGCAACATCATTGCCGAGATCGCCCAGCTCAACCGGATTCGCCGTCAGAACCCGGCGCTGCAAACACATCTGGGCGTCGAGTTCTTTCAGTGCTACAACGATAACGTCCTGTATTTCGGCAAGCGGACCGCTGACCGCAGCAACTATGTGCTGGTCGCCGTGAGCCTCGATCCATACAACGTCCAGGAAGCCCATTTCGAGCTGCCGCTGTGGGAGTTGGGCCTGGACGACGATGCGGCCACCAACGGCGAAGACCTGATGACCGGGCATCGCTGGACGTGGCACGGCAAGAATCAGTTCATGCGGATCGACCCTGCCTATCAACCGTTCGGTATCTGGAGGATCACCCGCGTACAGCCGTAGGCAAGCGCCACGTTGTACGCCGCACTCGGTGTCTTACGCTGCTCCAGGCGATGTCCAGCCGCTCCAGACACGCTGCTCACTACAGGGAATCCACAATGGCGAAAAAGCCTCGGTCGCAAGCGTTCATCGATGATCCGCTCTGGTACAAGGATGCGGTTATCTATCAGGTCCACGTCAAGTCGTTCTTCGACTCCGACAACGACGGCATCGGTGACTTTCCGGGGTTGATCGCCAAACTCGATTACATCGCCGATCTGGGCGTCAATACCATTTGGCTGCTGCCGTTCTACCCGTCGCCACGTCGCGACGACGGCTACGACATCGCCGAGTACAAGGCGGTGCACTCGGACTACGGCACATTGGCCGATGTTCGCCGTTTCATCAGCGAGGCGCACAAGCGCGGCTTGCGTGTGATCACCGAGCTGGTGATCAACCACACTTCCGACCAGCACCCCTGGTTTCAGCGCGCGCGCAAGGCCAAGAAGGGCTCCAAGGCTCGCGATTTCTACGTGTGGTCCGATAGCGATGAGAAATACGACGGAACGCGAATCATCTTTCTCGATACCGAGAAGTCCAACTGGACCTGGGACCCCGTCGCAGGCCAATACTTCTGGCACCGTTTCTATTCGCACCAGCCGGATTTGAATTTCGACAACCCGCAAGTGATGAAAGCGGTCATCGACGTCATGCGCTACTGGCTGGACATGGGCATCGACGGCTTGCGCCTGGATGCCATCCCGTACCTGATCGAGCGCGACGGCACCAACAACGAAAACCTGCCCGAGACCCACCAGGTGCTCAAGCAGATCCGTGCCGAGATCGATGCCAATTACCCGGACCGCATGCTGCTGGCCGAGGCCAACCAGTGGCCAGAGGACACCCAGCTGTACTTCGGCGATGCTCACGGCGACAACGGCGACGAGTGCCACATGGCGTTCCATTTCCCGTTGATGCCACGCATGTACATGGCACTGGCGCAGGAAGACCGCTTTCCGGTCACCGACATTCTGCGCCAGACGCCTGCCATTCCAGCCAACTGCCAATGGGCGATCTTCCTGCGCAACCACGATGAACTGACCCTGGAAATGGTCACCGACCGTGAGCGCGATTACCTGTGGAACTACTACGCGGCCGACAGCCGCGCGCGGATCAACCTCGGCATTCGTCGTCGCCTGGCGCCGCTGCTCGAACGTGATCGCCGCCGGGTCGAATTGCTCAACAGCCTGCTGCTGTCCATGCCCGGCACACCGACCCTGTATTACGGTGACGAAATCGGCATGGGCGACAATATCTACCTGGGTGACCGCGACGGTGTGCGCACGCCCATGCAGTGGTCGATCGACCGAAACGGCGGCTTCTCGCGCGCCGACCCGGCCAGCCTGGTGCTGCCGCCGATCATGGATCCGCTCTATGGCTACCAGTCGGTCAACGTCGAAACCCAGGCCAACGACCCGCACTCGCTGCTGAACTGGACCCGGCGCATGCTCGCCGTGCGCCGTCAGCAGAAAGCGTTCGGCCGCGGTACCCTGACCATGCTCACGCCGACCAACCGCCGCATCCTGGCCTACGTGCGTGAATACACCGGCAGCGATGGCAAGACCGAGATCGTGTTGTGTGTCGCCAACGTCTCGCGTGCCGCCCAAGCGGCTGAATTGGATCTGTCCCCGTACGCCGGCATGGTGCCGGTAGAGATGCTCGGCGGCAGCGCCTTCCCACCCATCGGTCAGCTGAATTTTCTGCTGACCTTGCCACCCTACGGCTTCTATTGGTTCCTGCTGGCCAGCGAAACCCAGATGCCGAGTTGGCACGTCGAACCGGCCCAAAGCATGCCTGACTTCCAGACCCTGGTTTTGAAACAACGGATGGAGGAGTTGCTCGACGAGCCGTCGCGCAGCACTCTGGAAAACACCTCTCTGCTGCAGTACCTGCCCAAGCGGCGCTGGTTCGGCGGCAAGGATGTCGCCATCGACAACCTGCGCATCGCTTACGGCGTGCGCTTCGGCACGCCGCAAAGCCCGGTGCTCCTCAGTGAGCTGGAGGTCACTGCTGGTGGCCAGACCAGCCGCTACCAGTTCCCGTTCGGCTTCATTCCCGAGGAGCACAGCGGCTCGCCGCTGCCCTTGCAACTGGCGCTGTCGCGTGTTCGGCGCGGCCGTGAAGTCGGCCTGATCACCGACGCCTTCGTCCTGGAAAACTTCATCCACTCGGTGATCGAAGGGCTTCAGGTCGAGAAGACCCTGGCGACCGGCGAAGGCGAGATCCGCTTCCAGGCCACCGAGCATCTGACGGCCCTGAATCTCGACCAGACTTCGGTGATCCGCTACCTGTCGGCCGAGCAGTCCAACAGCTCGGTCGTGGTTGGCGGTAGCCTGGTGCTGAAGATGATTCGCCGCGTCAGCGGTGGCATCCATCCAGAGCTGGAAATGGGTGCCTACCTGACCGCCGCGGGCTACGCCAACATCTCGCCGCTGATGGGGTCCGTCAGCCGTGTGGATGCCAGCGGAACACCGCACTTGCTGATGATTGCCCAGGGTTACCTGAACAATCAGGGCGACGCCTGGGAATGGACCCAGAACAACCTCGAGCGCGCGATTCGCGACGAGATGGCCTTCGCCCATTCCGAACAAGGCCAGCGCTACGACGCACTGGGCGAGCTGGCAGACTTTGCCGGCATGCTCGGCCAGCGCCTGGGCGAGATGCACGTCGCCCTGGCGGCGTCCGGCGCCCAGGCCGATTTCCTCGCCCGGGTGAGCAACGAGAAAGATGCCCAAGGCTGGGCTACAAGCATCGTCAGCCAGGTCGAGCGGGCGCTGGGCCTGCTCGAGCAGCGCCGCGCCGAATTTGCCGAGCAGGACCAGGCTTTGGTGGCCGAACTGCTGGGCCGACGCGAAGAGTTGCTGGCCCAGGTCGAGCGCCTCAGCGCGCAGGCCACTGGCGGCCTGATCATGCGGGTTCATGGTGACCTGCACCTGGGCCAGATGCTGGTGGTGCAGGGTGATGCCTACCTGATCGACTTCGAGGGCGAGCCTGCACGGCCACTCGAAGAGCGCCGCGCGAAATACAGTCCTTACAAGGATGTAGGGGGCGTATTGCGTTCGTTCGACTACGCTGCGGCCATGGCGATCCGCAATGTACAAAGCACCGATGCCTCGGAGGAAGCGGCATCGGCGCGCCAGCGCGTGGCCCAGCGCTACCTGGCCGAGGCCCGCCATGCGTTCATCGGCGCCTACGACCTGGCGACCCAGGCCGTGCCACATCAGTGGCAGGACCCGGACGGCGCGCGCGCGGCACTGGATTTGTTCAGCCTGGAAAAGGCTGCCTACGAGATCGCTTATGAAGCGGAGAATCGCCCGAGCTGGTTGGCCGTGCCCTTGCACGGACTGTTCGGGCTCTTGAGTACGAGGGAGAATAAGCAATGAGTGCGCACAGCGAACATGGCAAGCGCGATTCCGGCGCGTTGCCGGCAAAAGCCGATATCGAGGCGCTGATCCGTGCCGACCATTCCGATCCGTTCTCGGTTCTGGGTGCCCATAGCGATGGCGGCACAGGCAGCTACATCCGTGCCTACCTGCCGACGGCCCTGAGCGTGCAGGTATTGGCCAAGGACGGGGGGCATCCACTGACGACCCTCGACCAGGGCGACGTGCCCGGGTTGTTTACCGGCCGTATCGAGCAAAGCCAACCCTACCTGCTGCGCGTGCAGTGGGCCGGGGGTGTGCAGGTCAGCGAAGATCCGTACAGCTATGGCAATCTGCTCGGCGACATGGACATCTACCTGTTTGCAGAGGGCAAGCATCGCAACCTGGGCAGCGTCTTCGGCGCCCAGTTCATTGAAATCGAAGGCGTGCAGGGCGTGCGCTTCGCCGTCTGGGCACCGAACGCCAAGCGGGTTTCGGTGGTCGGTGACTTCAACGTCTGGGACGGTCGCCGTCATCCAATGCGCCAACGCTTCCCGGCCGGCGTCTGGGAGTTGTTCATCCCCGGCCTGCAGCCTGGCGAACCGTACAAATACGAGATTCTTGGCCAGCACGGCATTCTGCCGCTCAAGGCCGACCCGATTGCCCTGTGCACCGAGTTGCCGCCGTCCACCGCCTCGCGGGTGGCCAAGCCGATGCAGTTCGCCTGGGACGACAACGCTTGGCTGGATATCCGCGCCGAGCGCCACGCCCTGGGTGCACCACAGTCGATCTACGAACTGCATGCCGGTTCTTGGATGTGCGAGCTCGACGAAGCAGGCGAGGTGGTTCGTCCCTACAACTGGCATGAACTGGCCGAGCGCCTGATTCCGTACGTACAGAAGATGGGCTTCACCCACATCGAGCTGCTGCCGATCATGGAGCACCCATTCGGCGGTTCGTGGGGTTATCAACCGCTGTCGCAATTCGCGCCGTCGGCCCGCTATGGCACGCCGGAGGACTTCGCGGCGTTCGTCAATGCCTGCCACAAAGCTGAAATCGGTGTGATCCTGGACTGGGTCCCGGCGCATTTCCCCACCGACGAGCATGGCCTGGCGCGTTTCGACGGCACTGCGCTGTACGAATACGACAACCCGCTGGAGGGCTTCCATCAAGACTGGAACACGCTGATCTACAACCTGGGCCGCACTGAAGTGCATGGCTTCATGATTGCCTCCGCGGTTCACTGGCTCAAGCAGTTCCATATCGACGGCCTGCGCGTCGATGCCGTGGCGTCGATGCTGTACCGCGACTATTCGCGCAAGTCAGGGGAATGGGTGCCCAACGAGTACGGCGGCCGTGAGAACCTGGAAACCATCGCGTTCCTGCGTCACCTCAATGACGTGGTGAAACAGGAAGCACCGGGGGCCATGGTGATAGCCGAAGAGTCCACCGCATGGCCGGGCGTGACTCAGCCCACACAGGAAGGCGGCCTGGGTTTCGACTACAAGTGGAACATGGGCTGGATGCATGACACGCTCAACTACGTCCAGAACGATCCGATCCACAGGCCGCATCATCACGGGCAGCTCAGTTTTGGTTTGGTGTATGCCTATTCAGAACATTTCGTGCTGCCGATTTCCCATGATGAGGTCGTGCATGGCAAACACTCGCTGATCGACAAGATGCCCGGTGACCGCTGGCAGAAGTTTGCCAACCTGCGTGCCTACCTGAGTTTCATGTGGACTCATCCGGGCAAGAAGCTGTTGTTCATGGGTTGCGAGTTCGGCCAATGGCGGGAGTGGAACCACGATCATCAGCTGGATTGGTACCTCACCGAGTACTCCGAACACAAGGGTGTTCAGCAGTTGGTCGCCGACCTCAACAGGCTGTACCGCGAAGTACCGGCACTGCACCAGCAGGACTGCCAACCCGAGGGCTTCCAGTGGTTGATCGGCGACGACGCCACCAACAGTGTCTTTGCCTGGCTGCGCTGGAGTGCCAATAACGAGCCGGTGCTGGTGGTTGCCAACTTCACGCCGGTTCCGCGCGAGGCCTACCGCGTAGGCGTGCCGTTCGGTGGCGAGTGGGAAGAGCTGCTCAACAGCGACGCCGAGCAGTACGCTGGCTCCAACTACGGCAACGGCGGCAAGGTCTTCGCCGAAGAGGAGGGCAGCCATGGCCAACCTCACGCCATCAGCCTCAACCTGCCACCGCTGGGTGTATTGATCCTGCGTCCTACGCGGGCCGATATCCAGGGCTGACGGTAATGAAAAGGGGCTCCTTCACGGAGCCCCTTTTTTTCGACTGAGTATCAAGTCTGCGTGTTCCAAGGGTCAGCGCAATCCCTCGTGCTGAGCGACGGTCGTCGACTCGCAGCTCCACAGTTCCAGTAGAAAATCACCCTCCCTGTGTTCCACCAGCCGGTGCATGCCCAATTCCGCGTGCAGCTGTTCGTGGACCTGCGTGGCCGTCTGCGGCGCACCCTCGATGCTCGCCAGCCAGTGACAAGCAACCACTTGGCCTCCGGGGTTCAAGCAAGCACGAGCTTTCTCGATGACCTGGCTGAGGTCGGTGCGACTCAGGTAGTAACCCAGTTCATTGAGCACGATGAGGTCGAAGCGCTCGCTTGGCCAGTCGGCGGGCAGGGCGGCCTGTCGCGCCTGGGCGTGGGCGATGTCGCTCAGGCGCGCCTGGGTCAGGCCCACCGCGCGGGTGTTCATGTCGCAGCTGAGCAGGGCGTCGCAGCGCGTGGCCAGTGCCAGGCTGGTCTCGCCGTTGGCACAACCGGGCTCGAAGATCGCGCCATAGCGCTCCTTCGGCAGGCAGGCGAGCAGCAATGCCCGCTTGCGCCGCTCGTACCAGCGATGACGCATGGCCCAGGGGTCGTCGTTGCCCTCGTAGAGCTTGTCGAAATACTGGTTGTCGACACTTTGTCCGCTCATAGAAACACCACCTCGAACGGCTGCAGCAACCGCTCCAGTACGTAGGGGGGCAGCACAGGCGCCAGGCCTATCTGTGGATCGCCTTCCAGCTGACTGGCGAAGGCATGCACCGCATGGCTCTTGCGCGCCACCATCACCTTGTCCAGCGGCAGCTTGCGCGCGCGCGACCACGGGATCCGATCGTCTTCGGGCTGCGCCCAGTGCCAGGTCCAGATCGGCAGTTCATGATGGCTCGCGCCAGCAGCCGCGGCCGCCGTTGCGCCCGCACGGCCTACCGCCTCATGGTCGGTGTGGCCATCGTTGCACCAAGTGCTGAACACCACATCGGTGGGCTTGAGGTAGCGCTGAATGAACTCGGTCAGGCGTTGCTCCTCGTGCGCCACACCGCTGTCGGCGAAGCCTCCGCGAATCCATTGCAGGCTGTGCAACGGCAAGCCCAACCGGTGCAGCGCCTCGGCGCTCTCCTGCGGCCGCACGGCGCTGAGGCGTTCGGCCGGCCACGTCTGCGAGCCCGGATGGCTGGCGCTCCCGTCGGTGACGGAGATGATCAGGATCTGCCGATCCAGCCCTGCCAGCAATTGCAAAAGCCCACCACAGCCGAGCACTTCGTCGTCCGGATGCGGGGCGATGATCACCGCCCGCGAGCCGGCCGGTACCAGGGTCTGGGCGTCGATCAATGGCAGTTCGGCCAAGTGCCGCGAGCCGCGCCAGGCCTGCAGGGGCGTGCCCTGGCCTACGATAGGGTTTTCTTTCATAAACTCCAGGTCCGCGTCGTGGGGGCGCCGAGCAACTGGCCCAGCGCAGCGAGGTCGCGCTCGGCATGGCTCTGTCGCAGGTATACCGGCAGATCGGCGATCAACCGGGCGAAATGAGGATCCTTGCAGTACGGGCCCGCGCCCAGGGCTCGGCCGACATGGCTGATGACGGTGACGGCGGTCTGTTCAGCCACCGCGCGGCACAGTCGCGCCGAATGCTCGAAGTGGCCATCGGGCTGCAGGTCGGCAGCAATGGCGGCCTGGCGCAGGACGGCAATGCAGGCCGCCAATGCCCGGTCCACTGCGCCCAGGTGCGCCAGTGCATGAGGTTCGGGCCGGGCATGGCAGTGCTCGGCCAGATAGCGCCCAAGCTCACGGGCAGCACCGAACCAGCACGCGGCGATGCCGATGCCGCCCAGCCAGAAACCGGGGCGGTTGAGGTAGCTTCCTGCGATTCCGACGTACCAGCCCTCGGCATTCTCCAGCAGGATCTCGACGCTGCCGGTGTTGGCCATGCCCACGGCGTTCCAGCCGTCGTCGGTGACGCACAGGTTGGCTTGGTCCATCGGCACCGCGACCAGTTGTTGCTGGCCATCGTCATCCCATGCCGTAAGCAGGCCATGGGTGACGACGCTGGCGCCCGAACACCAGGCCTTGCGGCCGCTGAGCAGCACGCGCTCACCTTCGTGGCGAACCATCACCCGTGCCTGGGGCGGCTCCGAGGCCCAAGTGCCCCAGATCGAGCCCTCGGGCGCGGGATCGGCGCCCAGTTCCTGCATGATGGCCAACGCGTCAGTGTGGCCTTCGTACAGTTTGCACAGGCCCAGATCATGCCCGGCCACGGCCGCCAGGCACTGCCAGCGCTGCAAAGTGTCGCCACCGGCGGGCAGCGGCAGGCTGTCCAGGCCCGAGGCGCACAGCCGCCGCAGTTCCTTGCCCAGCGCTGCAGTGTCGGCGTAACCCTGCGCCGGCCAGGTCAGAGCCTCGGTCAGGGTCGGTTTCATTCTTCGACATCCCGGTGCAGTTCGAACATCAGCATCGAGCGACCGGTCACCTGGAATTCGCTGCCGAATTCCAGACGCTCATGCTCGCCCAGGTCCGGGCGGTTGGTGTCGATGCGGCAATTCCAGTATTCACCTTCCGGTACTTCGGGAAGGGTGAAGTTGACGACGTCATGGTGAGCATTGACGATCAGCAGCAGGGTCGCATCGGCGCCCGGTTTGCGAATGCCACTGGGCTGCGCGCGGCCATCGAGCATCATCCCCAGGCAGCGGCCATGGGCGTCTTCCCATTGCTCGGCGGTCATCTCGTTGCCCAGCGGGTCAAGCCAGGTCACGTCCTTGACGCCGATGGCTTCGTTGTACTCGCCGACCAGAAAGCGATTGCGGCGCAGGATCGGGTAGCTGTTGCGCAGCTTGATCAGGCGTTTGACGAAACGCAGCAGGCCCTTGCCGTCTTCGTCGAGCTCCCAGTTGACCCAGCCGATCTCGCTGTCCTGGCAGTAGGCATTGTTGTTGCCACCCTGCGTGCGCGAGAACTCGTCGCCGGCGACGATCATCGGCGTACCCTGGGAGAACAACAGGGTGGTAAAGAAGTTGCGCATCTGGCGCAGGCGCAGTTCGATGATTTCCGGATCGTCACTGGGGCCTTCGACACCGTGGTTCCAGGAGACGTTGTTGCTGGTGCCGTCCTGGTTGTCTTCGTCGTTGTCTTCGTTGTGCTTGTCGTTGTACGACACCAGGTCGCGCAGGGTAAAGCCATCGTGCGCGGTGATGAAGTTGACCGAAGAATAGGGCCGGCGACCGCGCTGGTTGAACATGTCGCCCGAGCCGGTCATGCGCGCGGCGAAGTCGGCAAGCTGGCCGTCGTCACCTTTCCAGAACGCCCGTACGGTGTCGCGGAAGCGATCGTTCCATTCGGCCCAACCCGGCGCGAAGCCGCCCACCTGATAGCCACCGGGGCCACAGTCCCACGGCTCGGCGATGAGCTTCACCGAGCGCAGCACCGGGTCCTGGCGACAGGCGACGAGGAAGCTGTGCCGTTCCGAGAAGCCGTCGTGGTAGCGGCCGAGGATGGTTGCCAGGTCGAAGCGGAAGCCGTCGACGTGCATTTCCGAGGCCCAGTAGCGCAGCGAGTCGGTGACCATCTGCAACACGCAGGGATGGCTCAGGTCCAGCGTGTTGCCGGTGCCTGAGTCGTTGATGTAATAGCGCTTGTTCTCGGGCATCAAGCGATAGTACGAGGCGTTGTCGATGCCGCGCATCGACAGCGTCGGCCCTTGCTCGTTGCCTTCGGCGGTGTGGTTGTAGACCACGTCGAGAATGACTTCCAGGCCGGCGTCGTGTAGGTGCGCGATCATCTCCTTGAACTCGGCGATCTTGCCGCTGGCGATGTAGCGCGAATGCGGCGCGAAGAACGCGATGCTGTTGTAGCCCCAGTAGTTGTTGAGGCCTTTCTGCAACAGGTGCTGGTCGTTGACGAAGCCATGGATCGGCAGCAACTCGATCGACGTCACCCCCAGGTTCTTCAGGTGGTCGACCACTTCCGGCACGGCGAGGCCGGCGAAGGTCCCGCGCAGGGACTCAGGCACGGCAGGGTGCTGCATGGTCAGGCCGCGCACATGTGCCTCGTAGAAGATGGTCTTGTCCCACGGCACACTGACGCGATGGTCGCGGCCCCAGGTGTAGGCCGGGTCGATGACTTTGCTCTTCGGCACGAATGGAGCGCTGTCGCGTTCGTCGAAACTGAGGTCACCATCGGGATGGCCGATGGTATAGCCGAACAGGGCCTCGGACCACTTGAGTTCGCCTACCAGCTGCTTGGCGTAGGGGTCGATCAGCAGCTTGTTGGGGTTGAAACGGTGGCCGTTCTCGGGATCGTAAGGGCCATGCACACGGTAGCCGTAGATCAGCCCTGGGTGGGCGTCGGGCAAGTAGCCGTGGTAGATCTCGTCGGTGTACTCGGGCAACTCGATGCGCTCGATTTCCTCTTCGCCACTGGCATCGAAGATGCAAAGTTCGACCTTGGTGGCATTGGCGGAAAACAGCGCGAAGTTCACACCCAGACCGGTCCAGGTGGCGCCAAGCGGGAAGGGCAGGCCTTCGCGAATACGCGACGGTTCGGTCGGTTCTGGCGCGGGTGCAGCTTTCTTGTGCGGACTCATGGTCGATCCTTGCTCTTGGTTTGCACACATACGGCGCAGGCAGATGTCATAGCATCATCGGTGTCTTCAGAGTCGGGAGGTGCTGAGGCAGGCAACGGGTCGGTGAACGTGCCGTCCGGGTGACGGGCACGTGAAGTTCGGTAACTGCAGTCATCCAGCCCTGGGGCTGGACCGACGGAAGATGTGCCCGCGTGCCAGGTAGCGGCAGTACGCGGGCGGGTGTCACTTTGCAGCGGGCTTTTTCGGTGGACGCGGCTTCTTCGGTGCCGGTGGCTTGCCAGCACCGTCGGCCTTGGCGGCGGGATCCGCTGCTGCATCGGCTGGCTCAGCAGCCTTGCCCGGGGCCTTGGGTTTGGCAGCAGGACCCTCGCCAGCTGGCTTGGGCTTGGGCTGAGCGGCCGCCTTGGGCTTGGCCGCAGCTTTGCCCTTGGCCGGCTTGGAAGGCGCTAGCGCCTCGGCCTCGGCCAGTTTGCGTGCCATCTCCCAATGGCGCTCGTCCTGCCCTTCGGGCTGACCTTCGGATTCCCAGATCTGATAGGCGAATTCGCGGACTCGTTTATCGTCGGCACTCATTTCAACGCTCCTTATTACAGCTCACTTTGTAGGAAGAGATTGACGGGAAACTCTTTCAGCGCAGTGCTCACCAACAATTCCTTCTCTGCTGTGACTGCGTGGTCGGAGAAAAGTCCCTTCAATGTAGCCCCGGATTGCACCGATGGCAAAACGACACGGGTGTCGCCCCAAGCGCTGGCATTGATCAAAGGCGTCTGGGCATCGGCCAACAGGCCGCTGGCCAGACGGGGCACGATCACTATGGCCGTCGTGCCGTCCAGTACGCGAGCGAACGCGTGAATGCGATCGGCATGCACACCCTGGACGTCGAGCTTCTGGTAGCTGCCGTCCCGGAATAGCGCCGGGTGTGCGGCACGCGCCTGAAGCGTGCGCTGGATCATGGCCTGCTTGATGCGACCATCGTGCCAGTCTTGCAGCAATTCGCTGACCGCAGGGCGGGCATCGAGCGAATGTTCGCGTGCGGCGTAATCCACCGGACGACGATTGTCCGGATCGACCAGGCTGAAATCCCAGTACTCGGCGCCCTGATACAGATCGGGGATGCCTGGCACGGTCATGCGCAGCAGGGTTTGCACCAGGCTGTCCAGCGCGCCGCTGGGCGCAATGGTGCGACTGGCGGCGGCAATGGCATCGCGCAGCGGGCGACCCTTGTCGCTCAGCAGCAATTGCTCGAGAAAGTCGCGGCAGGCTGTTTCGTAGGCTTCGTTTGGCGCACTCCAGCTGCTGATCAGCTTGGCTTCGCGCAACGCCTTCTGCTGCCATTGGTACAGGCGCTCGGCGTAGGCGGTCAGGCCTTCGACGTCGTCACTGCGCAAGTCCAGCGGCCAGCTGCCCAGCAGTGCCTGGTAAAGCATCAGCTCGTCGCCACCACTCGGTGCATGGCCGTCGCCGAAGGCACTGCGCAGGGGCGCAGCCAGCTCCAGCCATTGCTGCACTTGCTCGACGTACCAGGGTGCGCGCTCGCTGAGCACGGCCAGGCGCGTACGGGTGTCTTCGCCACGCTTGTGGTCGTGGGTGGCAGTGGCCAGCAGATTGTCCGGGAAATGCTCGAGGCGCCGCTGACAGGCCTGGTCGAACGCTTCCGGGGTGCCGGCGAACAGTTCGGTCTCGAAACCGACGTCGTTGCGCGAAAGCAATACGGCAGAGCGGTAGAATGCAGTGTCCTCGACAGCCTTGGCCGCCGCTGGCGATGTCAGTTGCTGGAAGCGCACGCAGGCGTGGCGAATCAGCTTGCGTCGACGCCCGATGGGCAGCGCGCGCCAGCGTTCGCCTCCCAGCCAGCGCTGCAGGTAATCGAGTACCGGCCAGTCGGCCTCGCCCAAGGTGCCGCGTGCGCCGTCCATGGCCTTCTGGAAGAAGGCTTCGTCTTCAGCCGGGCGTCCGCACGGGTTGATATAGGTACGGTACACCGGGAAGTGCACGATCAGTTCTTGCAGCGCTCGGCGGATGGCGCCCAGGGTCAGGTCGCGGCTCATCAAGTCGCCGCGGGCCACTTGCAGCAAGGCCTGGGCCACGGACTCGAAATCGCCGGCGAGGGAACCGTTGAGTACCAGGTTGCGAGCCACGTGGGCTTCTTCGATGAACTCGCTGGGGCGGCCACTGACGCGGCTCCACAGCTCGCCCAGTGGCTGCTCGCCGTCAGGGTCATGCTGCAGCAACGACACCTGGTTCATGAACTCGTAGCCGGTGGTGCCATCTACCTGCCAGTCACGGTGCAGTGTTTCGCCTGCACCCAGAATCTTCTCGACGTAGATCGGTACGTGATCGATGCGCGCGGACTCCGGGCGCTGCTGCAACAGGGCGTTGACCCGACGTCGCAGTTTGCGCGAATAGCCACGCGGGTCGGCCAGGCCGTCGATATGGTCGATACGCAAGCCGTCCACCAGGCCTGCGCCGATCAGTTCGAAGATCTTCGCATGGGTCGCTTCGAACACCGCCGGCCGCTCGACACGCAGGCCGCCCAACTCGTTGACGTCGAAGAAGCGCCGCCAGTTGATGTCGTCACCGGCGGTGCGCCAGCTTGCCAGGCGATAGGATTGTCGCTCCAGCAGCTCGTGCAGGCGGTTGAAGCCTTCGTCGCTGGTAGCATCGAACTGGGCCAGGGAGGCTTTAATGCCATCGTTCAGGCCGCCGCTGGCGACACGGGTCGCCAGATCGGCTTGCAGCGCGCGAGCCTCGCCGTACGCGTCGTCGCTGCCATGCAGGTTGGCGAAGCGCGCGCCCAACTCGCTGACCGGTGCATTGCCCGACGCCGCCAGGATGTGCGGGTAGTCGATCGGGCAGATCGGAAAGCGATGCTCGTAGTGCTCGACGAAAAAGCTGCCTTGCTCGGCGTCGAACTTGAGCACCAGTTCACCGCCCTGCAGGGCCGCGCCGTAGTCACTGCCCAGAAAGGGCAACAGCAACTGGCCTTCGAGCAACGGGTCGGGCGAGTGCCACTGAATGTCGAAGAACTCCGAATACGGGCTGCGACGCCCCCACTCGAGCAGGTCGAGCCACCACGGGTTGTGCGCACCGCCCACGGCCATGTGATTGGACACGATGTCCAGAATGAAACCCATGTCCTGCTCGCGCAGCGCTGCGATCAGCCGCTCCAGCGCGGGCTGGCCACCCAGTTCGGGGTTGACCTGGGTCGGGTCGACGACGTCGTAGCCGTGCATCGAGCCGGGGCGGGCCTTGAGAATGGGAGACGCGTACACGTGGCTGATGCCGAGCCGGGAAAAATACGGCACCAGGCGAGCGGCATCATCCAGGGTGAAATCCTTGTGCAACTGCAGCCGAACGCTGGCCGTCATTTTTTTCATCGGTAACGCTCACTGGCTTGTTGGCGGGCGCAGGCCAGCAGCTCTAGGCGTCTGGCAGCGTCTTCATCGTCGAGAAGATTCTGGGCATGGGCGCTGTAGCGGCGGCGCCAATTGGGATGACTGTCTATGGTGCCCGGCAGGTTGGCCTGTTCCTCGATACCCAAGGCATCGTCGATCGGCAGCAATACCAGCGGAGCAGGGGTCTGGCCAAGGAAGCGGGTACTGGCGTCGATCATCGCATCGATGTTGTCCACGCCCTCCACCTGGCTCTGCTGCAGTTCGTGTGCAAGCACCTGGCGCAACGCGCGACGCTCGTGTTCGCGGGTCTCGCGCCAGTGTTTCTCGGTCGGCTCGTCGATCAGTTCCAGGTCGCGGTTCCAATCGATGTCACGCCCGCGCCACCAACCGTTGAGGGTCGGCAGGTCGTGGGTGGTCGAGGTGGCCAGGGCGTTGTCTGGCCACGCTTGATTCTCGATGAACACGCCGTCGTTCTGTTCGAACAGCAGCACGCGCATCCCCAGCATCTGCCGGGCTGCCAGCTTCTCACGCAAGCCATCGGGCACCGTGCCGAGGTCTTCGCCCAGCACCACGGCCTGGTGACGGTGGGATTCGAGCGCGAGCAGGCGCAGCATGTCGTCGATGGGAAACTGCAGGTAGGCACCTTCGCCGGGCTTGGCGTCGGCCGGAATCAGCCACAGGCGCTGCAGGCCCATGATGTGATCGATGCGCAGGCCACCGGCATGGGCGAAATTGGCCCGCAGCATCTCGATGAATGCGCGGAAGCCATTGCGCTGCAGACCCTCGGGCGAGAATGCCGAGATGCCCCAGCTTTGCCCCGAGCGATTCAGAATGTCAGGCGGCGCGCCCACGGTCAGGTCGGCGAGCAACTCGTCCTGACGGCTCCAGGCCTGGCTACCGGCGCCGTCGGCACCCACGGCAAGGTCGGCGATCAGACCGATCTTCATGCCGCTGCTGCGCGCCGCTTGCTGCACCTTGGCCAGGCAGCGGTCGATCAGCCATTGGCAGAATGCATGAAAGGCGATCTCATCGCTGTGGGCTGCAGCGAACTCGGCCACGGCCGTGCCGCGTGGGTCATGCCACTGCTGGGGCCACTGGCGCCAGTCCAGGCTTTCACCGCGAGCCTTGAAGTCGGCCTGCAAAGCCTCGTAGCGGCAGTGATTCTCCAGCGCTTCGCCACCGGTGTGGCGGAACGCGTTGAAATCCGCATTGAGGGGGTGTTCGTTCTGGCAGAAGCTGTCATAGAGCGCACGCAGCAAGCGCTGCTTGGCCCCGGCGGCAGCTGGCCAGTCGACCAAAGGCAAGGCTTCCAGCGCGTGCAGGGTATCGCCCAACCCGGAAGTTTCGATAGCGGTGCGCACGGCGTCTTCACCGAGCACCGCGGCAGGTGCCGCGTACAGGCTGTTGAGAAACAGCCGGCTCGAAGGCGAGTAGGGGCTGTAGCGCGTGTTGTCGCTGCTGCTCATGGCGTGCATGGGGCTGATCGCCAAGGCATCGGCACCGCGCTCGCCGGCACTGCGCACCAGCGTTTCCAGGGCTTGGGTATCGCCGAAGCCGCCATCACCGCTGCGGCGCACTGCGTACAACTGAACACCCAGCCCCCAGGCGTGGGCGGTGTCCTGGCCATAGGCGTCGGCGACGCTGAAGCAGCGTGGTGGCGCTACAGCCAGGGTGAAATGCTGCTGCTCGATGTGCACGTCCTGATAACCGACGGGCAACAGGCCGGGCAGTGCGCCGTTTTTGTCCAGGCTCAGCGACAGCGTGCTGCCGTCTTCCAGCTTGACTTCGCAGGCCGTACCCGGCTCGAAGAACCGCGCAAGATCGAGCGGCTGGCCGTGTTCGACCGTCAACAGTGGAGGCAGGCGATGCGACTGTGCCGTCTTGCGCAACTCGTCCAGGCTTTGCTCGACCTCTTGCACTGAATCGGCAGGATGGCCCAGGCCACGCAGCACCTTGCGCAGGACACCGTCGGCAACCGTCTGCGGCTTGCCATTGGCATCGGTCCAGTCGACGGCGATGCCGGCGCGCTCGGCAAGATCGTGGAGTTGGCGTTGTTCGGTCATACCGCTGTCTCCGAGTCACCCGCCGGAATCAAGCTGACCAGAGCGGTAAAGGCGGGCAGTCCTTGGGTCAGTACGGTGGTGGTGTCGTTCTGGGGCCGGCTGTCGAACAGCAGGTGTTCGGTCTGCAGATGGGCCGGCACGGTCGCCTCGCTCAGGTTCAGATCGATGCGCAACACGCTGCCATCGCCCATTCGCCATTTTGCCGTCACCGCCTTGTCGGCCAATACCTGCGCACCCAGTGACTGGGCACCATCGAGCCGCGGCACGATCTCGTCGCGGCGCAAGGCCAGCAACTGGCGATACAACTGCACCCAGGCCCCGTCCTGGCGGAACTGGAATTCGGCGAAGTCCGGCCGCGACGCTTCGAACGTGCTGGCAGCGTTCGGATCGGGAATCTTCGCCCGGGTTGCTTCGTTGGCGAAGGCGTCGAACGCGGCAAACTCGGCGCGACGCCCCTCGCGGACCGCTCCGGCCAATTCGCCGTGGTGATCGGTGAAAAACAGGAACGGCTCGTCGGCGGCCCACTCGTCGCCCATGAACAGCATGGGAATCATCGGCGACAGCAACAGCAAGGCAGTGGCGGCGCGCAGGGCCGGTTCGCTGCACAGCAGACTCAGGCGCTCACCCATGGCGCGGTTGCCGATCTGGTCGTGGTTCTGCAGAAACAGCACGAAGGCAGTGGGCGGCAGATGACCGCTGGGTTCGCCACGCGATTCGCCCTTCTGGTTGGTATCGCCCTGATAGATGAAACCCTGACTCAGGCACCGCGCCAGCTTTTCGGTCGACTGTTCGCTGAAGTCGGCGTAGTACGCCTCGTCTTCACCGGTCAGCAGTGCATGCAGCACGTTATGACCGTCGTCGTTCCACTGCGCGTCGTAACCCTGCTCGAGCAGATGAGCCTGGTTGTGCTCGTTCTCCAGCATCAGCCAGACGTGTCGATCGGCGCCGACCTGCTCGCGCAGGGTGGTGGCCATCTCCTGCAGGAAGGTCGGGTCCTGAATGGCATGCACGGCGTCGAAGCGCAGGCCGTCGAAACGGTATTCGAGCAGCCACATGGCCGCGTTATCGATGAAGAAACTTCTTACCTCATCACGACGGAAGTCGATGGCATCGCCCCACGGGGTTTTCTTGTCGTGGCGGAAGAAGCCCTTGGCGTAGCGGCCAAGGTAATTGCCATCGGGGCCGAAGTGGTTGTAGACCACATCGAGGATTACCATCAGGCCATGGCCATGGGCGCAATCGATCAAATGCTTGAGCTGTTCGGGTGTGCCGTAGGAGGCTTCCGGAGCATACGGCAGGACGCCGTCGTACCCCCAATTGCGTTCGCCGGGGAATTCGGCGATGGGCATCAACTCGATCGCGGTGACGCCCAGGGCTGCAAGGCGTGCCAGGTGGGACTCGACACCGGCGTAGCCGCCCAGCGCACCCACGTGCAGTTCATAGATGACCGCCTGGGACCATGGCCGGCCCAGCCAGCTGGTGTTCTGCCAACTGTAGGCCAGCGGGTCGACTACAAGGCTGGCTGAATGCACGTCGTCCTGCTGGGCGCGGGACGCCGGGTCAGGCACTGCCATCTCGCCATCGATATCGAAACGGTAGGCGGTACCGGCCGCGCACTTGTGTTCCAGGGTGAACCAGCCGTCGTTGCCGGCGAGCATGGGCAACGATTCGCCGTCGGCGATCTGCAGCCCGACCGAGAAAGCGTCCGGTGCCCACAATGCAAAGTGAGTGAGCCCGGAGTCCTGCATTACTGCACCGTGGGACCAGGTTTCAGTTTTCCGTGAAGGCATCGATGAAACCTCTTCCATTTATTGATTGATCGCCGTTATTTATGATTCGCAGAAGTCTTGCTGCCATGAACCAGCGCCTGATAAAGCTCGGCGTAAGGCTCCACCGCCTCGCTCCAGTTGAAAGGCTGGGTCATCGCGCGGCAGCGCATGGCGTTCAGCAGTTCGGGCTTGCCGAAGACATAAAAGGCGCGCGCCAGGGCGGCCTTGTAGCTCTCGATGGTCGACTCGCCGAACAGAAAACCGGTTACCCCGTCCTCGATGGTGTCGGCCAGGCCGCCGGTGTTGCGCGCCACGGGCAGCGAGCCGAAGCGTTGTGCATACATCTGGCTCAGGCCGCAGGGCTCGTAGCGTGACGGCATCAGCAGGAAGTCGCTGCCGGCGAACATGCGCCGGGCATCGGTTTCGTTGAAGCCGATGCGTACACCCACGCGACCCGGGAAGCGCAGGGCGAGCTCGCGCATGGCCTGCTCTTCCTCGGGCTCGCCGCGGCCGATGATGATCACCTGGCCGCCGTTTTCGACGATGAACTGTGTCACGCCTTCGGTAAGGTCCAGGCCTTTCTGGTAGACCAGGCGGGACACCACCGCGAACAGGGGACCATCAGATTCTTCGATTTCGAACAGCTTGCGCACGTGGGCCGCATTGACCGCCTTGCCTTCCCAGTCGTTCAGGCTGAACGGGCAGACCAGGTGCGGGTCGGTGGCCGACTCCCAGCTGGCGTCGATGCCGTTGGGAATGCCGCTGAGTTTGCCTTGCTGCGCCTTGCTGCTGAGGAAGCCTTCCAGGCCGCAACCGAATTCGGGTGTGGTGATCTCTTCGGCATAGGTGGCGCTCACCGTGGTGATGTGGTTCGCGTAGGCCATGCCGGCCTTGAGAAACGACAGCTTGCCGAAGAACTCCATGCCGTCCTGCTGCATCGCATGGTTGGGAACGCCCAGCTCCGGGCAGCAGCCGCGGCTGAACACACCCTGGTAGGCCAGGTTGTGGATGGTGAACAGGGTAGGCGTACGCAGACCACGCCAGTGCATGTAGGCAGGCGCCAGGCCGGCTGGCCAGTCGTGGGCGTGCACCAGGTCGGGCTTCCAATGCACCATGCCCTGGCCTGCGGCGATGTCGGCGGCTGCCAGGCCCAGGCGGGCGAAGCGGATATGGTTGTCCGGCCAGTCACGACCGTTGTTGGCGCCGTAGGGGGTGCCATCTCGCTCATATAGTTCTGGGCAGAGCAACACGTAGATGACCAGCCCGTCGGGCATGTCCATGCGGCCGATCTTGCACGGTGGCAGGGCGGCATGGCCGCTGAGTTCGCCGACCACGTGGATCGGGTTGTCGCTGTTGAGCACTTGCGGGTAGCCGGGAATCAGTACGCGAACGTCATGTACCTGACTCATGGCGCGTGGCAGCGCCGCCGACACGTCACCCAGGCCGCCGGTCTTGACCAGGTCGGCAATTTCCGATGTCACGAAAAGAACTTTTTGTTTGTGGACGCCAGACGGCGTCTGCAGTGCTTTGCTGGTAGGCGTGGGAACCTGCAAGTGGGCAGGTTCCGCCGCTTGCCTGTTGAAACGCTCTCCGTGGTTTTCGACAGCGGCACTGATCATTGTTCTCTCCCGTGCATTACGTACTTGTATGGCAGATCCTGACTCTAAAAAAAGCGCTGATCGATTAGCGCTTCCCGCTGACACACGCACAGGCGCCGCAGGCAACGGCGTTCCTGCCGCAGGCTGCAATGATTCACGGGATGGCAGGCTTGGCGGACAAGAAACATCAAATAACCTGCTCCCTATCCTGACCTGTCTGATTTGCAAAAAGTTTCGAGTTTTTTGCATCGGATTTCCAAGCGATACATCGCCTGTGGCCTGAGTGTAGGAGATCCGCCATTTTTTTGGGCCAGGCGCGCGACTGACGGCCGATAATTATTGGCACACTCGTACTACAGGCCTCTGCCAGAGGGCTTCCAGCGCACTTTGGCTGTGCGCCGAAAGCGCTTTTGCGCGGTCGTCCATGCCGGCCTCGCAAACCGTTGCGATTTGTGTCGGATCCCAGGTATGAACGTTGATGAAATCGACAAAAAAAGCCAAGTTTTGCCCAGCGTCGCAATCGACCAAAGGTATACTCGGAAACTTACCGGTATCGTCCGGGACTAACTTGGAAGCTCGATCGGGCAATACCCGTACAGGCTTTCAGGACAACACCGTTCAAGAAATATCTTCTTCAAGCAACATAGAGTGGAGCTCTCGCATGCAACTGGGAATCATTGGGCTGGGCCGCATGGGCGGCAACATCGCCAGAAGGTTGATGCGCGCGGGTCATCAAACGGTGGTCTTCGATCGTAATCAGGATTCAGTGCATGGCCTGGCCGGTGAGGGCGCCATCGGGGCCGCCGATCTAGCCGATCTGGTGAGCAAGATGGACACGCCGCGCGCGGTCTGGGTCATGCTGCCCGCCGGCGCTCCGACCGAGGCGACCATCGCCCAGCTGGGCGATCTGCTCGAGCCGGGCGACGTGATCATCGACGGGGGCAACACCTTCTACAAGGATGACATCCGTCGCGCACGCGAGCTGGCGGCACGCCAGTTGCACTACGTCGACGTCGGCACCTCTGGCGGCGTGTGGGGCCTGGACCGTGGCTATTGCATGATGATCGGCGGCGAGCCGGACATCTTCGAACGCCTCGACCCACTGTTCGACTGCCTGGCGCCGGGCATGGGCGACATCCCGCGTACCCGTGATCGCAACAGTTCGGACGATCGTGCCGAGCGTGGCTACATCCATGCAGGTCCGGCCGGTTCCGGGCACTTCGTCAAGATGATCCACAATGGCATCGAGTACGGCATGATGCAGGCCTTCGCCGAGGGCTTCGATATCCTCAAGACCAAATCCAGCAGCGAGTTGCCGGAAGATCAGCGTTTCGACCTCAACCTGGCCGATATCGCCGAAGTCTGGCGTCGCGGCAGCGTGGTGTCGTCGTGGTTGCTCGATCTGACGGCCGATGCCCTGGCCAGCGATCAGCAGCTGAGTCAATATTCCGGCGTCGTGTCGGACAGTGGTGAAGGCCGCTGGACCATCGACGCAGCGGTCGAGCAGGCCGTTCCGGTACCGGTGTTGTCCAGCGCCTTGTTCGCGCGTTTCCGCTCGCGTCAGGACGCGACCTACGGTGACAAGATCCTCTCGGCGATGCGCTTCGGCTTCGGCGGTCACGTCGAGGTTCCCAAATGAGTAGAGCGACCTCGAAAGTAGATGCCGCTCCACCGTCAACCCTGTTTCTGTTCGGCGCCCACGGCGACCTTGTCAAACGCTTGCTGATGCCGGCCTTGTACAACCTGAGCCGGGATGGACTGCTGGACAACGGCCTGCACATTGTCGGGGTCGATCACAACGAGGTGAGCGACGCGGACTTCGCCGCCAAGCTCGAAGCTTTCATCATCGAACAGGCGCGCGCCAAGGGCATCGACGAGCCGGAAAAAGTGCTGGATCCGGCGCTCTGGGCCAAGCTGCGCAAGCGCATCAGCTACATTTCCGGCGACTTCCTCGACGACGCCACCTACCAGGCGATTGCCGAGCGCATCGAAGTCAACGGTACCGGCAATGCCATGTTCTACCTGGCCACCTCGCCGCGCTTCTTCAGTGAAGTCGCGCAGCGACTGGGCAGCAGCGGGTTGCTCAAGGAGCAGCCTGACGCCTTTCGCCGGGTGGTGATCGAAAAACCCTTCGGTCACGACCTGGCGTCCGCCGAAGCGCTCAACGCCTGCCTGTTGAGCGTGATGAGCGAGAAGCAGATCTATCGCATCGATCATTACCTGGGCAAGGAGACGGTGCAGAACATTCTGGTCAGCCGTTTCTCCAACGGTATTTTCGAAGCGTTCTGGAACAACCACTACATCGACCACGTGCAGATCACTGCCGCCGAAACGGTCGGGGTTGAAACCCGTGGCAATTTCTACGACCAGACCGGCGCGTTGCGCGACATGGTCCCCAATCACCTGTTCCAGCTGTTGGCGATGATTGCCATGGAGCCCCCGGCGGCCTTCGGCGCCGACGCGGTCCGCGGCGAGAAGGCCAAGGTGATCGGCGCCATTCGCCCCTGGTCCAAGGCCGATGCCTTGAAGAATTCGGTCCGTGGCCAGTACACCGCGGGGCAGGGCGACAAGCCCGGCTATCGCGAGGAGCCCAAGGTCGACCCGCAGAGCAGCACCGAAACCTACGTGGCGCTCAAGGTCATGGTCGACAACTGGCGCTGGGTCGGTGTGCCCTTCTATCTGCGCACCGGCAAGCGCATGAGCGTGCGCGACACCGAGATCGCCATCTGCTTCAAGCCAGCGCCCTATGCGCAGTTCCGCGACACCGAAGTAGACCGGCTTAAATCCAACTACCTGAAGATCCAGATCCAGCCCGACGAGGGCATGTGGTTCGACCTGCAGGCCAAACGCCCCGGCCCGGCAATGGAGCTGGAGAACGTCAAGCTGGGCTTCGCCTACAAGGACTTCTTCCAGATGCAGCCGTCCACGGGCTACGAGACGTTGATCTACGACTGTCTCATCGGCGACCAGACCCTGTTCCAGCGCGCCGACAACATCGAAAATGGTTGGCGCGCCGTGCAGCCGTTCCTCGACGCCTGGCGCGAGGGCGGCAGCATTGCCACCTACGCGGCGGGCGAAGACGGTCCGGAGGCGGCGGACGAGTTGTTGGCACGCGATGGCCACCACTGGCATCGACTGGGATGAGTGCGGCTTCGGAACACCTCATCCAGTTCGTCCTCAGCGACATGGACGGCACCCTGCTGATGCCCGATCACAGCCTGAGCCCCGCGGTTATCGAAGCGGTGGCGCAGCTGCGCGAGGCAGGGGTGCGGTTTACCCTGGCGAGCAGCCGCCCGCCGCGGGCCATGCGCCAACAGATCCAGACCTTGGGAATCGACCTGCCGACCGCTGCATTCAACGGTGGCGTATTGGTCAATCCCGACGGCAGTGAGCTGCAGTCCCACTGGGTGGAGCGCGCGGCGGTCGATATTTGCCTGGCGTTGTTTGCCCAGCACCGGCTGGACGTCTGGGTGTTCGCCGACGACCAGTGGCTGGCACGCGACCGCGACGCTCACTATTTTCCCAAGGAGCTGCACGCTCTGGGCTACGAGCCGTTGATCGTCGACGATTTCACGCCCTATCAGGACCGCGTGCACAAGATGGTCGCCACCTCCAGCGACTTCCAACTGCTGATCGATCTGGAACGGCAGCTGCAGGGGCCGCTGAGCGGCAAGGCGATTGCGGCACGCTCGCAGCAGTATTATCTGGACATCACCGCGGTGTTGGCCAACAAAGGCGAAGCCCTGGCAACCTTGGCTGCCGGTTTGAGCATCGACCTGGCCAACACCGCCGTATTGGGTGACGGCGCCAACGATGTGGCCATGTTCAAGCGGGCCGGTTTTTCCGTGGCCATGGGCCAGGGCGAGCAGGCGGTGCGCGACCAGGCCGATGCAGTGACCGCCAGCAATGCGGCAGACGGCGTGGCGCAAGCCATTCATGAGCTGATATTGCCCCGCGCTCGACGTTGATACAGTTTTCCGGCGTGGCACCGACTTCCGGTCCGCGCCCGTGGTCATGAGGGTTCCATGCCGGCACTGATCGAAGACTATGCCCTGTTGGGCAACTGCCGTACCGCTGCTCTGGTTGACAAGTCGGGTTCGCTGGATTGGTTGTGCTTTCCTCGTTTCGATTCCCCTGCCTGTTTCTCGGCCCTGCTGGGTGACAGCGAAAACGGCCGCTGGCGTATCTGCCCCAGCGATGCCTTGACCGCTACCGAGCGCCGCTACCGCGACAGCACGATGATCCTGGAGACGGTGTTCCATACCGAAAACGGCAGCGCCATGCTCGTCGACTGGATGCCGGTGGGTGACCAGGACTGCGTAGTGCGCACTGTGGTCGGCCTGAGCGGGAAGGTCGCTTTCGACATGGAGCTGGTCATGCGCTTCGACTACGGCAGCAGCGTGCCCTGGGTCGAGCAGGCCCATCCCCGGACCCTCACTGCGGTGGCCGGCCCCGACATGCTGGTGTTGCGCAGCGCGTCCGACCTGCACGCGGTGGACCACCGCACCGGCAGCCGCTTCACGGTCGCCGCCGGCGAGCGGCTGTGCTATCGCCTGAGTTTCCAGGCCTCGCACCTGCCGCTCCAACCGGCCGTGGATGCCGACCGCTGCCTGGCCGAAACCGAGCGCTACTGGCATGAGTTCGCCGAGCGCTGCCCCGACGTGGGGGCATGGACGCCGCTGGTCAAGCGCTCGCTGTTGACCCTCAAGGCCATGACCTATGTCCCCACGGGCGGCATCGTCGCTGCGGTCACCACCTCGCTGCCTGAGCAGTTGGGCGGCGAGCGCAACTGGGATTATCGTTACTGCTGGCTGCGCGATGCCACCATGACCTTGCTGGCCTTCATGAACCTGGGCTACTACGAAGAAGCCGCTGCCTGGCGCAAGTGGTTGATGCGTTCGGTCGCTGGCAACCCCGAGCAGATGCAGATCATGTACGGCCTGGCCGGCGAGCGCCGATTGCCCGAGCAGACCCTGCCATGGCTGGCGGGCTACGAGGGTTCGGCGCCGGTGCGCATCGGCAACGGCGCCGCGACCCAGCGGCAGCTGGATGTCTACGGCGAAGTGGCCGACGCCATGAGCCAGGCCATCCGCGCCGGGCTGCCGCGACACCCGCGTGGCGCCGCGATTTTCCGCGTCATACTGCCGTACCTGGAAAGCATCTGGGAGCAGCCGGACGAGGGGATCTGGGAGATTCGCGGTGCGCCGCAGCACTTCACCCACTCCAAGGTCATGGCCTGGGTAGCTTTCGACCGTGCGGCGAACCTCGCCGAGCCCACAGAGGAGGGACGGGAGCAGGCCGCGCGTTACCGCGCCGTCGCCGACCGCATCCATGCCCAGGTCTGCAGCCGAGGCATCGATGCGCAGCTGGGGCATTTCGTTCAGGCCTATGGCTCGACCCACACCGATGCCAGCCTGCTGCAGATTGCCTTGACCGGTTTCCTGCCGCCGGACGATCCGCGGGTGGTGGCGACCGTGGCACGTATTGAGAGCACGTTGATCCGCGACGGCCTGCTGCTGCGTTACGACACCGCCCACGGGGTCGATGGCCTGAACCCTGGCGAAGGGACTTTTCTGGTGTGCTCTTTCTGGCTGGCCGATGTCTATGTGCTGCAAGGCCGCATGGCCGACGCCGAACGGCTGTTCGAGCGCCTGGCTGGTCTGTGCAACGACGTTGGCCTGCTGGCCGAGCAGTACGACCCACAGGCGGGGCGCATGCTGGGGAATTTTCCCCAGGCGTTCAGCCAGTTGGGCATCATCAATACCGCGCTCAACCTGTACCGCGCGCAGAACCCGGCCCAGGCCCGCGCTGCCGCCGCAGTGGGCGCGCGCGTGGAATGATCGCGCGGCTGCAAAACGAGGATTCGATTCGATGAGTGAACGCTGGACCACAGCGGTGCTCGATACCGCACAACCCGGTGGCTGGGCCGTGGCTCGCAGCAGCCAGGGATTTCTCTGCAACGCCCAAGGCGTACTGTTCGAGCGTGACTGGCTCAGGCAGCAACCCATCGATGTCCTGACCGAACACGGCATCGGGCATTTCGACGGCCGGCCGGTGTACCTTCTGGAGCTGCGCAGCCCGGACGCACCGGACGGCTGTCACTGGCAGGGCCTGCGGCAGTTCATGCTCGAAGGCGATTTCCAGGTCTACCGCATGCTCGGCTATGCCGCGCAGATCGGCACCTGGGCGCGTGAGCATCGGTTTTGCGGCAGTTGCGGCGGCCCGACGTTGCAGGTGCCAGGTGAACGTGCGATGCATTGCGCGCGCTGCGAGTTGCGCAGCTATCCGCGGATCTCGCCGAGCATGATCGTACTGGTCACCCGCGGCGATGAAGTCTTGCTGGCTCGCTCTCCACGGTTCGTGCCGGGTGTCTACAGCACGTTGGCCGGCTTTGCCGAGCCGGGCGAGTCTGCCGAAGACTGCCTGCGCCGTGAGGTGATGGAAGAGGTGCAGGTGAGCGTACGCAACATCCAGTACATCGGCAGCCAATGCTGGCCGTTTCCGCATTCGATGATGCTGGGTTTCCATGCCGAATACGCCGCCGGCGAGATCGTGCCGCAGCTCGACGAAATCGAAGACGCCCAGTGGTTTCGCATCGATGCATTGCCGGCCCTGCCGGCCGGGCGCTCGATTGCCCGGCACCTCATCGACCTGTACGTGGCGCGCCGCTCAGGCCTGCCCGAACCAGTGCTGCCAGGCTAGCCGCACGGTCAGGGCCAGCACGATGGTAATGAACACCGGGCGGATGAACTTGGCGCCGCCGCCGATCGCCGTGCGTGCGCCGAAGAACGCACCCACCGTCACTGCCAGGCCCATGCTCAGGCCGATCAGCCAGTCGACCTGACCGCTGATGATGAACACCGTGAGTGCGGCGATGTTGCTGACGAAGTTCATGCTGCGCGCCACGCCGCTGGCGCGGACCAGGTCCAGTGGGTACAGCAGCATCGTGCTGACGGTCCAGAAGGCCCCGGTGCCGGGGCCTGCCACGCCATCGTAGAAGCCCAGCGTCAAGCCTTGGGGCAATTGCCATTTGCGCTTGATCGGCGCGTGGCTGTCCAGCGGCGCCTTGGGTGTGCCGCCGAACAGCAGGTACAGGCCGCAAGCGAAGACGATCACCGGCAGCATCCGGTTCAGCCATTCGGCGGGCATGTAGTGCGCCGCACCCGCACCGAGAAACCCGCCGACCAGGGTGCCCAGCAGGGCATTCTTCCATTGCCGCGGATGGAACAGCTTGCGTTTGTAGAAGGTATAGCTTGCAGTCGCGGCGCCAAAGGTCGAGCTGAGCTTGTTGGTGCCCAGCACCAGGTGCGGTGGCAAGCCTGCAGTGAGCAGGGCCGGCGTGGTGAGCAGGCCACCACCGCCAGCGATGGCGTCGATGAACCCGGCCACGAATGCGACCAGCACGAGAATGAGCAGGATGCTCGGCGTGACGCTGAGATTGGACAGAAGATCGAAAGACATGGGGTCGGCTTCACGGCAGGGTGCATGCGAAAGGCGCAGGCGAATGCAGCCATTCTAGCCGGTGCGCGGCGCTGCATGCATCCGTAGGAGCGGTCTTTGGCCGCGAATGGGACGCCGCGGAGCCGCCGATGGACGGCGCCGCCCGTTTCGCGGCCAAAGACCGCTCCTACACGGAAGCCTGATACCGTAGGAGCGGTCAGCGGCCGCGAAAGCAACGCCGCGGAGTTCCAGACTCGCCGCGCCGCTCATTTCGCGGCCACGGACCGCTCCTACAGGGTGTCCGGCCGCGCCGCCGAGATAGGGCTAGCCGATCTGCTCTTTCGCCAGCTTCACCACATTGTCCACGGTGAACCCGAACTTGGCCTGCAACTTGTCGATCGGCGCCGAGGCCCCGAAGCTGTTCATCACCACCTTCGCACCGGTGGCACCCACGTAGCGATCCCAACCCAGCGGTCCGGCCTGCTCGATGGCCACGCGCGCAGTCACCGCAGCCGGCAGCACCTGTTCGCGATACTGCGCATCCTGCTCCTCGAACAACTCCCAGCACGGCAGGCTGACCACGCGGGCCGCGATACCTTGCTCGTGCAACTGCTCATAAGCCTGCACGGCAAGGCCCACTTCACTGCCAGTGGCGATCAGAATCACCTGCGGATTCTCGCTGTCGGCCAACACATAGCCGCCACGGGCGACGCCCTCGGCACTGCCGAAGCGTTCGCGATCCAAGGTCGCCATAGGCTGACGCGACAACACGATGCACGACGGCCGATCAGTCTGCGCCAAGGCAATCTTCCAAGCCTGGGTGGTTTCGTTGGCATCGCCTGGGCGCAACGTCAGCAGCCCTGGGGTGGCACGTAGCTGGGTCAGGTGCTCGATGGGCTGATGGGTAGGGCCGTCTTCACCGACACCGATGGAATCGTGGGTAAAGACGAACACCACCGGCAACTCCATGATCGCCGCCAGGCGAATCGGCGGTTTCATGTAGTCGCTGAACACCAGAAAGGTCGAGGTGTACGGACGGATGTAGCACAGCGCCAGGCCATTGGCGATCGCGCCCATGGCGTGCTCGCGGATGCCGAAGTGCAGATTGCGCCCCCCAGGCTGGGTTGCCGAAAAACTGCCTGCACCGTCGAACGTCAGGTTGGTCTTGGTCGACGGCGACAGGTCGGCCGAACCGCCCAGCAACCAGGGAATCTTCTTGGCGAACGCGTTCAGCACCTTGCCGCCCGCGGCACGCGTCGCCACACCCTTGGCGTCGGTGTCGAAGGCTTCCAGTTCGGCGTGCCAACCTTCGGGCATTTCCCCAGCGCGCATGCGCCGCAGTTCCTCGGCCAGGTCGGGTTCGCGTTCTGCCAGTGTCTGCAACTGCCGTTCCCACTGCGCATGGCGTTCACCATGGCTGTTCAGCAAAGTGTCACGCAGATGATGGGCCACGCTGTCAGGCACCGAGAAGCTGCTGTTCTCATCCCAGCCGTAGGCTTTCTTGGCCAGCTTGATTTCATCGTCACCCAGCGCTTCACCGTGGGCAGCGGCGGTGTTCTGTTTGTTCGGCGCGCCGTAGCCGATCACGCTGTCGACCATGATCAAGGTCGGCGCGTCGCGGTTCTGGGTGAACTGCTCGAAGGCTTTGGCCAACGCTTCGGTATCGTTGGCGTCGGTAACGTGCAAGGTGTTCCAGCCGTAGCCCTTGAACCGGGTCAGCACGTCTTCGCTGAACGCCAGTTCGGTGTGGCCTTCGATGCTGATCGTGTTGTTGTCGTAGATCCAGCACAGGTTGGCCAGCTTCAAATGGCCGGCCATCGACGCGGCCTCGCTGCTGACGCCTTCCATCATGTCGCCGTCGCCGCAGATCGCGTAAACGTTGTAATCGAACAGCTTCAGGTCGTCGCGGTTGAAGCGCGACGCAAGCCAGTGCTGAGCCATGGCCATGCCAACGCTGTTGGCGCAACCTTGGCCCAGCGGCCCGGTGGTAGTCTCGACACCGGTAGTGAAACGGTATTCGGGATGCCCGGGAGTCTTGGAGTCCATCTGCCGAAACTGCTTGATGTCGTCCAGGCTGACTGCAGGCTGGCCGGTCTTGGTCCCGTGCTCGTCGATTTCTTCGACGCCCGCTAAGTGCAACAGCCCGTACAGCAGCATGGAAGCATGGCCGGCGGAAAGCACGAATCGGTCGCGGTTGGGCCAGTCGGGATGCTCGGGGTGGTAGCGCAGGAAGCGGCTCCACAGGGTATAGCCCACCGGCGCCAGGGCCATGGGTGTGCCGGGATGCCCGGAATTGGCTTTCTGCACGGCATCCATGGCCAGCGTGCGCAGGGTATTGATGCACAGCTGGTCGGTGGCGGTGGAACTGGCTGGATTGGAAATCTGATTTGTCATATTGATTCGATCCCACATTGAGTTCGCGAGGAAATCGCGGTGAAGATGTCGTCAGGGTTGACCCTTGAGCGGCCGGGTAAGTTGCGTTGCAAGGCCGTGCTCTGCACTTCAACCAATTGTTACCTGCCGTGCAACTCAGCTTTATCGAAATCCGGTTTGCCCGGCGCCCGTCTCCCGGCCTAAGCTTGCCCGTTCGATGCCGTACGCCCTTATCAGTGGAATCCATGATGCCCAGCCAGTTTCCTTCCGCCAGGCCGCGCCGCCTGCGCCGCAACGCTTCTTTCCGCGACCTGTTCCAGGAAGCCGAATTCAATCTTGGCGACCTGGTGCTGCCGATTTTCGTCGAAGAAGAGATCGACGACTTCGTGCCCATCAACAGCATGCCGGGAGTCATGCGCATTCCCGAGTCGAAGCTTGCGGGTGAGATCGAGCGCTACGCGCGTGCCGGCATCAAATCGGTGATGACGTTCGGTGTATCCCACCACCTAGACGCCGATGGCAGCGACACCTGGAACGAAGACGGCCTGGTGGCGCGCATTGCCCGTATCTGCAAGGACACGGTTCCAGAGATGGTGGTCATGGCCGACACCTGTTTCTGCGAATACACCTCCCATGGCCATTGCGGGGTTCTGCACGGTGATCATGTCGACAACGACGCGACCCTGATCAACCTTGGCAAGCAGGCCGTGGTTGCGGCGCGCGCCGGTGCCGATTTCATTTCACCGTCGGCGGCCATGGACGGCCAGGTGCAGGCGATCCGCAGCGCACTGGACGAAGCCGGTTTCTTCGACACGTCGATCATGGCCTATTCGACCAAATTCGCGTCGTCGTTCTACGGCCCGTTCCGCGAAGCCGGTGGCACGGCCCTCAAGGGTGATCGCAAGACCTACCAGATGAACCCTATGAACCGTCGCGAAGCCGTGCGCGAATCGCTGCTCGACGAGCAGGAGGGCGCGGACGCCTTGATGGTCAAGCCTGCAGGGGCCTACCTCGACATCATTCGCGATATCCGCGAGGCGTCGCGCCTGCCGCTGGCTGCGTACCAGGTCAGTGGCGAATACGCGATGATCAAATTTGCCGGCCAGGCAGGCGCGGTGGACGAGCAGCGTATCGTGCGCGAGAGCCTGGGCGCGATCAAGCGCGCCGGTGCCGACCTGATCTTCACTTACTTCGCCATGGACATCGCCCGCGAAGGCATCTGACTCGTCTATTCACTCGCCCTGGCGCATCGGCATGCGGTCGATGGTGCTGAACAAAGCCTGCGGATCGACGGGCCCCGGTTGGTCGACCTTGATGCCGCCGTCCTTGCCCACCAGCAAGACCCGGGCCTGGGCATCGGCCGGGTGCCTGAGCGCCTTGAGCAGCGCCGCGCTTGCCTCATTGCCCAACGGCTGGCCATTGCGGCTGGCCCGGCCGCCGACGATTTCGTAGAGCACCATCTCACGTTCGACGAACGCCTCGCGGTTGACCGGCCTGGCCAGCGCGGTGCGCAGGTCGACCAGGGTGGCATCGCGTGCATCAGGCGCAATGACGATCAGTGGACGACTCTGCCAGCGTTCGGCAACCAGCGGGTTGCCGTCGCTGGCATGGGCCAGCGACGCGCCCAGCGCCAGGGCTGTGATCAGGTTTTTCATGTTCCATCTCCTTTCAACGAGCAGGGTCTGGCCCGACAGGGGCATTCTCGACAATGGCATTCCCGGTAGAACTTGGGCATGTGCGGTGGGTTCCAAGCCGTATCGCTCCTGCGCAATGGGTAATGCAATGCCACTTAGAATCCAGCATCACGATATAGAACAAACCAATCTGCGCACCGTCAGTGAAATATGGCTAGCGGGCCCGGCGTGTACGTTCAGTGCAGAAAGCGAGATCGACACCCTGTGTTTCTGGCGTGGAAGGCCCGTTGTCAGCCACGAAATGCTCAGTGAGGGCACTCACGAGCAGAACCTGCAGCGGCTGTGGCTGGTCGTCGCTGACATTTGCGACAACCCTGCCGTTGCGACACTGGAGGCCAGGCTGCGTACCGCGCTGGACAAGCAGAACATGGAAGGTGAGTTCTATCCTGCGGAGCAGAAAAATACCACTAGTCACTAGTCAAGCTCGTTTGCGTTACAGAACAATGCAGAAAGCCCGGTCAAGCGTTGACGGTTCGGGCAAATTGCATGAGTCCAAGTTTAGGTTAGTTACCTAAACTTATGATTTTAAAAGCTATTATTTTTATCCTGCGTGGCACGTGTGGTGCAGTGTTCTCCCCGCAAGCATTTCGTGAGCGATCACACACGTTGAACCTGCTAGGAGCACGACAATAATGATGACCCCTGCTGACCACCTTCCTCCTGCCGCGCTGTCCGCTTCGACGGACAGTTCCAATCACTCCGGTGTATCCTGGGCCGCGATTTTCGCCGGCGCAGCGGGTGCCGCCGCCTTGTCGATGATCCTGGTTGTGCTGGGCTTCGGCCTCGGATTTTCAGCCATATCGCCTTGGGCCGACAAAGGGGTCAGCGCAACGACCCTGGGCGTCTCCACAGTAATCTGGCTGACATTCACGCAAATCGTCGCTTCCGGAATGGGCGGTTATCTGGCCGGCCGCCTGCGGGTGAAGTGGGCCAACATGCACGGCGACGAAGTGTACTTCCGCGATACCGCGCACGGCTTCCTGGCGTGGGCAGTGGCCTCGCTGGTCACTGCGATGCTGGTGTTGGGTTCGGTCGGCAGTGCGATCGGCGGCGGCGTGCAGGCCGGTGCCAGCGTTGCCTCCGGTGCCGCCGTGGCAGCGGGCAGTTCCGCGAATGACAACGCCAGCGACCCGTACGGCTACTTCGTCGACATGCTGTTTCGCGACAACCGCCCGGTAGCGGTCAGCGACGACGCGGCCCATGCCGTGGTGACCCGCATCTTCGCCCGGACTGTGAGCAACGACGGCCAGCTCGCCGGTGAAGACCGCGCCTATCTGGCGCAACTGGTCAGCCAGCGTACCAACCTGACCCAGGCTCAGGCCGAGCAGCGCGTCGATCAGGTCTACGGTCAGGCGTTGAAGTCGGTCGAAGACGCTGAAATGGCCGCCCGCCAGGCTGCCGATACCGCCAAGAAAGTTGCTGCCGCCACGGCGCTGTGGACGTTCGTCGCCTTGCTCTGCGGCGCGTTCTTTGCCAGCTTCGCGGCGACCTTCGGTGGCCGCAGCCGGGATGCCGTAGTCTGGCATGAACGCGACCGCACCCGCACTCACGCACCCACTTCGATTCGCTGATCAAGGAGTACTGCCATGCGCTCGATTCTCTTGTTTTTCCTCGGTGTGCCTATCCCGATCATCATCTTGATCGCGCTATTCATGCACTGATTCATCCAGCAGTTGCATGACAAAAAACGCCCCCGGCGCAATTCCATTGCCCGGGGGCGTGTCGTTTGAGCCTGGTGTAATGCGATCTCGCGGTCGAAAATTTGTTGTCCTGATGTTTCATTTGTCATCGATGGCGCCCCGAATCCTGTGTGCTTGGCCATACTGGGGTCTGCCATCTTCGTGGGAAATGTCTTCCCGACTCGCGTGAAAACCCTGAGGGGCTACTCCATGCCGACCCGCCGCCAATTCGTTCAGTACACCGCCATGTTGAGCGCAGCCGCCAGCTGGGGCTCGCTCATGTCACCCCTGGCATTTGCCGCACAACCCTTGTTGCAGCGCAAGATTCCCGCCTCCGGTGAACAGCTTCCGGCCATCGGCCTGGGTACCTCGCAAACATTCAACGTCGACCCTGCTTCGGCAGACATGGCGCCGCTGCGCGATGTGCTCAGGGCCTTCGTCGACGGTGGCGCCAGGGTGATCGACACGGCGCCCAGCTATGGTCGCGCCGAGCAGGTGACCGGCGACCTGGTGAACCAGGCCGGCGTGCGCGACAAGGTGTTTCTCGCAAGCAAGGTATCTGCGACCGGACGCGAGGCCGGCATGCGCCAGATCGAAGCCAGCTTCAAGGCGCTGCAGACCGACAGGATCGACCTCATCCAGGTCCATAACCTGCAGGACACCCGTACCCAGTTGGCATTGCTGCGTGAACTCAAGGCCCAAGGCCGTATTCGCTACATAGGCGTGACGCATTACGTGGAATCGGCCCACGACGAGCTGCTGGCCGTGCTGAAGAAAGAGCCGGTCGATTTCGTCCAGGTCAACTACTCGATAGGCGCGCGCAACGCCGAGCGTACCCTGTTGCCGTACTGCGCCGATCACGGCATAGCCACCTTGATCAACCGCACGTTCGAAGCTGGCCGGCTGTTCGCAAAGGTCAAAGGCCGCGCTCTTCCCGAGTGGGCTGCGGCCGAGCTGGATGCCAGTTCATGGGCCCAGTTGATGCTCAAGTTCGTGCTGGCCAACCCTGCGGTCACCACGGTGATTCCAGCCACCTCGCAGCCGCGCTATGTCCTCGACAACCTGTTGGCCGGCCAGGGCCGCCTGCCCGATGCCGGCCAGTTGCAACGCATCGCCGCCGAATTCGCCTGAGGTGCGCTACCTATGATCAGCGTCAGTGCGCGTCTGCGTCAGGCGATCAATGCCCGACCCGATGAAGGGCGGGCAGCGCTGGCCGCGTTCGCGTTGTTTTTCTGCCTGTTCTGCGGCTATTTCATGCTGCGGCCGATCCGCGAATCCATGGGCATCCAGGGCGGTGTGGAAAACCTGCAATGGTTGTTCACGGCCACCTTCGTCGCGATGCTGGTTGCCGTGCCGCTGTTCGGCTGGCTCAACTCCAGGGTGCCCAGGCTTCACTACATCGACTGGGTATACGGATTCTTCGGCGGCAACCTGTTGCTGTTCGCCGCCGCCTTCGCTGCTGCCGAGCAGGGCATCTGGCTGGCGCGAATCTTCTACGTATGGATCTCGGTCTATAACCTGTTCGTCATCTCGGTGGCATGGAGCCTGATGGCCGATGTGTTCGATGGCGCCCAGGCCAAGCGCCTGTTCGCGTTCATCGCCGCTGGAGCCAGCGTCGGCGGCCTGGCGGGGCCGGCCACGAGCGCGCTGCTGGTCGGCGCCATCGGCGCCAGCGGGCTGTCGATACTGGCGGCAGCATTGCTTGGCGTCGCGATCTTGCTGAAACACCGATTGATGAGCTGGCGTGCCGAGCACGGGGCAGGGCGGCCGGGTGCCGCGCACGCCGAAAGCCCGCGCAAGCCGGTGGCCGGCAACCCGTTCAGTGGGCTGACGCGTGTGCTGCAATCGCGCTACCTGCTGGGCATTTGCGCCTTCGTCGTGCTGTTGGCCACGGTCAGCACCTTTCTTTATTTCGAACAGGCCCGTCTGGTCGCCGAACGCTTCCCCGGTCGCGAGGAACAGGTGAGGGTATTCGGCATCATCGATTTCGTGGTCCAGGCCGGTGCGCTCATCGCGCAGTTGTTCATCACCGGCCGGCTGGCGCAACGGCTGGGAGTGAAGACCTTGCTGGCGCTGGTGCCGGCGCTGGTCTGCCTGGGCTTCATCGGCCTGGCGCTGGCACCCACTTTCGCCATGCTGGCTGGGCTGATGATCGTGCGCCGCATCGGCGAATACGCCTTCGTACGTCCCGGTCGCGAAATGCTCTTCGCCCCATTGGACGCCGAAACCAAATACAAGGCGAAGAACTTCATCGACACGGTGGTCTACCGCGGCGGCGATGCCTTCAGTGGCTGGGTGAAGAGCCTGCTCGACCTGCTCGGACACGGCGTGTTGCTGATCGCCCTGGTGGGCGCTGCCTGCGCGGCGCTGTGGGGAGCGGTGGGCTGGTACCTGGGTGGCAAAGCGGATGCAGCCTCTGCAGAACATTCGGACGCTCGCAAATAAACTGCCTGGATGACCCACGGTTGGCTACAGTAAAGCTGAGTTCGGCCGACAACTTCTGATTACACCCATACGTTCGGACATGATGTCTACGACCAGACGCTTCACCTGCACCGGCCTGTTCGCGCTGATCAAACGGTTGTGCAGCGTACCTCAAGGCAATTCGCGTCTGCTGGCGGCCCAGTACCAGGCCCTGGCCAGGCAGATTCCCCTGATGTACTTCATCCTGCTCATCAACAGCTGGGCGCTGGCCTTCACCCACATGGCCAGCTCGCCCGTGTGGATGACCGTGCACATACCGCTGGTACTGACCCTCATCAGCCTGGTACGAGCGCTGGCCTGGCGCCGCGGTTGGCAGCACCAGCCAGACGACGTCGAAGTCGCCCAGGCGCTGGCACGGACCAACCGCATCTGTTGCGTGGTAGCCATCGGTTTCACCGTGTGGGCGCTGGCCCTGTTTCCCTATGGCGACAGCTACGCCAAGGCCCATGTGGCGTTCTACATGGCCATCACGGTGATCGGCTGCATTTTCTGCCTGATGCACCTGCGCTCCGCCGCCCTGATGACGGCCGCCGTGGTCAACGTGGCCTTCATTGCCTTTTTCGCCTCCACCGATAACCCGACGTTCATCGCCACCAGCGTCAACGTGATGCTGGTCACGGGCATCATGCTGGTGGTGTTGCAGAACAACTACCGCAACTTCACCGGCCTGGTGAACGCCCAGGCGCACAGCGAAGCGCTGAGCGACGAGAACTTCCTGCTGGCCAACAAGGACAGCCTGACCGGGCTACCCAATCGCCGCTGGTTCTTCAACTGCCTGGACACCTGTCTGGCCCAGGCAGGGGAGCAGGGGCACAGACTGGGCGTGGGCATTCTCGATCTTGACGGATTCAAGCCGGTCAACGACCTGTACGGGCACAGTGTCGGCGACCGCCTGTTGGCCGAGGTCGGCACGCGCCTTGCTGCGCTGCTGCCGGACGGCGTTCACGTTGCGCGTCTGGGTGGCGACGAGTTTGCCTTGATCCTGCCCGATTGCGGCGACAACGCGCAGATTGCAGCCTTTGCCGAACGCATCTGCATCGAACTGGGCAAGCCCTACCTGTTGGTCGATGTGCCAATCCAGGTCGGTGCTTCGATGGGTTTGGCGACCTTCCCGGACCTTGCCACCGATGCGCACGAGCTGTTCGAGTACGCCGACTACGCGCTGTACCACAGCAAGCGCCATGTCGTCGGTCACATGTCGCTGTTCTCGGCGCTGCACAGGAAGCAGTTGCAGAGCGCGATCCTCACCGAGCAGGCGCTGCGTCGTGCCGATCTGGATCGCGAGTTCAGCGTCGCCTTCCAGCCTATCGTCGAGTTGCAGACCGGCGCCACCGTGGCGTTCGAAGCCTTGGCTCGGTGGCAGAGCGTGGAGCTGGGGCCCGTGCCGCCCGGCCAGTTCATTCCGGTCGCCGAGCGCAGCGGCATGATCAATCGTCTGACCCTGCCACTGTTGGCCAAGGCCCTGCAGGGTGCATGCACCTGGCCGGCGCCGATCCGTTTGTCCTTCAACCTGTCGGCCCACGACTGCGGCTCCCCCGACGCCGTGCAGGCCATCGTCAAACTCCTGGCCAGCGGCCCGTTCGACCCCAGCCGAGTCGACCTGGAAATCACCGAAACGGCGACCCTGCAGGATCTGGACCTGGTTCAGGAAGCGATCGCATCCCTGCGGGCCCTGGGCTGCGGTATTTCGCTCGACGACTTCGGTACCGGCTATTCGAGCCTGAGCCATCTACACGCGCTGGCCCTGACCAAGCTCAAGGTGGACCGCAGTTTCGTCGCCCGCCTGCACGAGAAACCGGCCAGCTACAAGATCGTCAAATCGCTGCTGGCCTTGACCCAGGACATGGACCTGGATTGCATCTTCGAAGGGGTGGAAACCCGCGAGGAGGCGCAGGCGCTGGCATTGCTGGGTTGTCGCTATGTCCAGGGCTATTACTTCGCCAGGCCCATGCCCGCGGACACTACCGCGACCTGGCTGGTGCAGAGCCTCGTACCGGAGAAATGGCTGGCAACCTCGACCTAAACGCGCCGTTGTCGGGCCGGATGGCCGTGCACCGACGGACCGTTGCTCGACTAACCCTTTGCTTTCCTTGCACAATCTTGGACAATCACGCCCCTTTTCAAGGCCGGGGCGCTGCCAGCTGCACGTTTTTCCCGCTTCCGGCCATCAGTTGAACACAGGCAAGCGGAGATTCGACCGGATGAACGAGCAGGCCAACAGCCTCGACCCACGCTACGCCCAGGCGCCCGCCGCCCAGAGCCCCTGGAGCCGCCACGACACCACCTGGATGCTCGGCCTGTTCGGCACTGCGATCGGCGCCGGCACCTTGTTCCTGCCGATCAACGCCGGCCTTGGTGGTTTCTGGCCGCTGGTCATCCTGGCCGTGCTGGCGTTCCCGATGACCTACTACGCGCACCAGGGCCTGACCCGCTTCGTGCTTTCCGGCCGCGCCGGCACGGACATCACCGATGTCGTGGAGGAGCACTTCGGCCTCAAGGCGGGGGCGTTGATAACGCTGCTGTACTTCTTCGCCATCTTTCCGATCCTGCTGATCTACAGCGTGGGCCTGACCAACACCGTCGGCAGTTTCATGGAGCATCAGTTGCACATGGATACGCCGCCACGGGCGGTGCTGGCGCTGGTACTGATTCTCGGTCTGTTGATCGTGGTGCGCTGCGGCGAACAGTTCATCGTCAAGGCGATGAGCCTGATGGTCTATCCGTTCATCGTCGCGCTGGTGTTGCTCGCGCTGTACCTGATTCCGCACTGGAATGGTGGCATCCTGGCGACCGCCGGGGACCTGCCCGCGCCCGGTGCGCTGATCCATACCCTGTGGCTGGCGATCCCGGTAATGGTGTTTTCCTTCAACCATTCGCCGATCATCTCGGCCTTCGCCGTGGACCAGAAGCGTCGCTACGGCGAGCACGCCGACCAGCGCAGCAGCCAGATCCTGGCGCGCGCCCATGGCTTGATGGTGGTGCTGGTGCTGTTCTTCGTGTTCAGTTGCGTGCTGACCCTGTCGCCTGAGCAGCTTGCCGAAGCCAAGGCGCAGAACCTGTCGATCCTGTCCTACCTGGCCAACCACTTCAGCAATCCGGTGATAGCGTTCGCCGCACCGCTGATTGCGATCGTGGCCATCGCCAAATCGTTCCTGGGCCACTACATCGGTGCCAGCGAAGGCATCAAGGGTCTGGTTCTGAAATCCGGCCGTCGGCCCAATGCCAAGGCCCTGGATCGTTTCACCGCACTGTTCATGTTGTTGGTCTGCTGGCTCGTCGCCACGCTCAATCCGAACATTGTGCGCATGATCGAAAGCTTCGGCGGGCCGGTCATTGCCGCGCTGCTGTTCCTCATGCCGATGTACGCGATCCGGCGTGTGCCGGCCATGCGCAAGTACGCCGGGCACGTGTCCAACGTATTCGTGACGCTGGTAGGCCTGGTGGCGATTTCGGCGCTGGTCTATTCGCTGAGCGCCTGAGCAAGCCTGTTACACTGACCCTCGATGCCCGACCTGCGGCCGCCGATTTGCGGCATGCCCAGGGCGGGCGCGCACCGAGGTGGTCGCGATGGACGAAGTACAGCAACTGGCTGACATGCTCAAGGAACACGCCGCAGCCCAGCAACGCCTGCAGCAGGCGTTCAAGGACCAGTGCCAGCACTGGCAAGCCAGCATCCAGGCACTGTTCGGTCAAATCGAAACCTGGCTGGCGCCCCTTACCGATCGGCAACTGCTGGCGATCGAACGTTCGCCCTGGGTCGCCACCAGCAGCAATTACCCCAGCGAGCACTCGCCTTTCATCAGTGAATCGCTGGCAATCATTCTCGCCCAGCGCCGGGTCGAACTGGTGCCGCAGGTGATGGGGCAGGGTGGGGCGATGGTGATAGCCGTCGCGGGTCTGACTTCGGATCGTCACGGCAGCATTTCCATCGTCAAGGACTCGGCGGATGGTGCCTGGTACTGGCGCAAGGAACGTGGCACCAAGGAAGCGGAGTCCAATGTGCTGGATGCCGATTTCTTCGCCCAGCAGCTTCAGGGGCTGATTCCAAAGCCGCGCGACTGAGCAGCGCGACGCCGCCGACTGCAAGCATTGTAGGGCTTTCACGGTGCTGAAACGCTTCTTTGAAATTTCTGTACAAGTATTTTATTTCTATTGATTTCAGTGGGTTGCGCTGATTTTTCGCTGAGCCGCAAACTCTCGTTGCACCTGTTCGAGCGCAGGTATATATCTCTTGGAACGAAACTGTTCTGTAGTCCCGAGGCCTAGTCCGCCGCGGGTAGGACGCCGATCACAGGCTCTACAGGAGATAGACCATGCTTCCCCCCGGACTCAGCGCGCTGGAGCTGCGCAATATCGTCGAACTGGCGTTTTTGCCACGCAAATGCGTGTGCACAGTGATCGGCGATGAATCGCTGTGTATCAAGCTGTTGAACGAGCAGACCGATGAGGTCGAGCTCTTCAAGGCGGATATTCCCTTTCAACGAGTGGTCAGCGCTGTCGAACGGGCACGGCTCGTTCTGGAACTGGAAAAGCCGCAACCTGCCACCACTGTCCATGCCCGTGCCAGAGCTGGTTGAGCCTCGTTTCAGGAGTGCCAGGGCGTCTGTGTGGCTGGAACACTTATTTTCAATCTACGCATAGGCCGTGCGTCACTTTTCATGGTTAACTTTGCCCTTTCTCAATCCCGAAAAAGGACAAGGCTCATGGCTCAAGTGACGCACAAAGGCAACGCGATCAACGTCAGTGGCGAGCTTCCCCAGGTCGGTGCCCAGGCGCCGGCGTTCACCCTGGTCGGCGGTGGCCTGGCCGAGGTGTCGCTGCAAAGCCTGGCCGGCAAGCGCAAGGTGCTGAACATTTTCCCAAGCATCGATACCCCGACTTGCGCCACTTCCGTGCGCAAGTTCAATGCCCAGGCCAACGACGTGGCCAATACGGCCATCCTCTGCATCTCCGCCGATCTGCCGTTCGCCCAGGCCCGTTTCTGCGGCGCCGAAGGCCTGGAAAACGTCCAGAACCTGTCGACTTTCCGCGCCTATGATTTTCATCACGCCTATGGCGTCGACATTGCCGACGGTGCCCTCAAGGGGCTGACCGCGCGTGCAGTCGTGGTACTCGACGAGAACGACAAGGTGCTGCACAGCGAGCTGGTACCGGAAATCGGCCAGGAACCTGACTACGCAGCCGCCCTCGCTGTACTGAAGTGATCCGTCGCAGTATCTGACAGCCCGCAGTGACCCCGGACGCGGCTCGCGCCGCTGCTACAAAAATTGCGATGTTTCTGTAGCAGCGGCGCAACCCGCGCCCGGCGACACCGCGCTCCCGTAGCAGCGGCGCAAGCCGCGTCCGGCGACACCGCGCTCCCGTAGCAGCGGCGCAAGCCGCGTCCGGCAGCACCGCGCTCCCGTAGCAGCGGCGCAAGCCGCGTCCGGCAGCACCACGCTCCCGTAGCAGCGGCGCAAGCCGCGTCCGGCAGCACCGCGCTCCCGTAGCAGCGGCGCAAGCCGCGTCCGGCAGCACCGCGCTCCTGTAGCAGCGGCGCAAGCCGCGTCCGGGAGCACTGCGATGTGTCTGATGCTTGCGCGCAAGCCACGACGCGGCTCGCGCCGCTGCTACAGGGCGTGTTATTTCCTGCCAAGGTAAATTGCCCGTAAAGGCGCTTTGCTTATGCATCCCGACTCCTTATCGTTCAGCCTCCTCAAAGTAGAAGCCCACCCGCACAATGGTCGATCATTCAATGCAGTCCCCAGGTCCCCGTAAATCGCGTCGCTGGCTGTTCGGCCTGTTGATGGTGGTGGTTGTCGCCGTGTTGTGCTGGTGGTTCTGGCCAGCCACCAAGAATTCCCAGAACGACGCGGCCTCGGCGCCCGCCGCCGGGCGCAATGCAGGTGCCGCGCGGCCCGGCTTCGGCGGCTCTGCCGAGCCCACCCCGGTGCGTGTTGCCGAGGTGATCACCGGCGACTTCCCGGTGTATTACAAGGCCCTGGGTACGGTGACGGCGACCAATACCGTGAATGTGCGCAGCCGTGTCGCAGGCGAACTGATCAAGGTCAACTTCCAGGAAGGGCAGCGAGTCAAGGCCGGGGACCTGCTGGCCGAAATCGACCCGCGCAGCTATGAAATCGCCCTGCAGCAAGCCCAGGGCACGCTGGCGCAGAACCAGGCACAGCTGAAGAACGCGCAGATCGACCTGCAGCGTTACAAGGGTCTGTTCGCCGAAGACAGCATCGCCCGCCAGACCCTGGACACCCAGCAGGCACTGGTGGGCCAATATCAGGGCACCATCCAGACCAACCAGGCTGCGGTCAACGACGCCAAGCTCAACCTCGACTTCACCCGCATCCGCGCGCCCATTGCCGGCCGTCTGGGCTTGCGCCAGCTGGACATCGGCAACCTGGTGGCCGCCAACGACACCAATGCGCTGGTGGTGATCACTCAGGTGCAGCCGATCACGGTGGCCTTCACCTTGCCTGAAAGCCAGCTCACCCCGGTGCTGGCGCGCTATCGCAGCGGCGCGAAACTGGCAGTTGAGGCCTGGGACCGAGGCGACACGCGCAAACAGGCCACCGGTGTGCTTGGCAGCCTGGACAACCAGATCGACACCACCACCGGCACGCTGAAGTTCAAGGCGCGCTTCGAGAACCAGGACGAAGCCCTGTTCCCCAACCAGTTCGTCAACGTGCGGCTGCTGTCCGATACCCTCAAGGGCGTGGTGCTGGTGCCCTCGGCGGCCGTTCAGTATGGCGTCGACGGCACCTTCGTCTACGCCATGGATGGCAACGACAAGGTCAAGATCCGCCAGCTCAAGGTGGGCGCGACCGACGGCAGCAATACCGTCGTCGAGCAGGGCCTGGCGCAAGGCGACCGGGTGGTGCTCGAAGGCACCGACCGCCTGCGCGACGGCAGCCGTGTCGAAGTGGTCGATGACAGCGCCAAGGTGCCGACCTCGCCTGGGCAACACCTGCAGGGGCAGGACGGAGCCGCTGTGCCTGGAACGACGGGCAAGACCGGCGCATGAATATCTCGCGGCTGTTCATCCTGCGGCCTGTCGCAACGACGCTGACCATGCTCGCCATCGTTCTGGCGGGCGTGCTCGCCTATCGTTTGCTGCCGGTGTCGGCGCTGCCGCAGGTCGACTACCCGACGATTCGGGTCATGACGCTCTATCCCGGCGCGAGCCCGCAGGTGATGACCAGTGCGGTCACCGCCCCCCTCGAACGCCAGTTCGGGCAGATGCCCGGCCTGACCCAGATGGCCTCGACCAGCTCGGGCGGCGCGTCGGTGCTGACCCTGCGCTTTAGCCTGGAAATCAACATGGACGTCGCCGAGCAGCAGGTGCAGGCGGCGATCAATGCGGCGAGCAACCTGTTGCCGTCCGATCTGCCCGCGCCGCCGGTGTACAACAAGGTCAACCCGGCCGACACCCCGGTGCTGACCATAGCCATCAGCTCGAAGACCATGCCGCTGCCCAAGCTCAACGACCTGGTCGACACCCGCATGGCGCAGAAGATCGCTCAGATCAGCGGTGTGGGCATGGTCAGCATCGCTGGAGGGCAGCGCCAGGCGGTGCGCATCAAGGTCAACCCTGAAGCCCTGGCGGCCAACGGCCTGAACCTGTCCGACGTGCGCACCCTGATCGGCGCCTCCAACGTCAACCAGCCCAAGGGCAACTTCGATGGGCCCACGCGGGTGTCGATGCTCGACGCCAACGACCAGCTGCGCTCCCCCGAGGAATACGCCAATCTGATCCTGGCGTACAACAATGGCGGGCCGCTGCGCCTGCGTGACGTCGCGCAGATCGTCGACGGCGCCGAGAACGAGCGGCTGGCTGCCTGGGCCAATCAGAACCAGGCGGTACTGCTCAACATCCAGCGCCAGCCGGGCGCCAACGTCATCGACGTGGTCGACCGGATCAAGGCGCTGCTGCCGACCATCACCGACACCATGCCGGCCGGGCTCGACGTCACGGTGCTGACCGACCGCACCCAGACCATCCGCGCCTCGGTCACCGACGTGCAGCACGAACTGCTTATCGCCATTGCCCTGGTGGTGATGGTCACCTTCCTGTTCCTGCGTCGCTTCAGCGCCACCCTGATTCCGTCCATCGCCGTGCCGCTGTCGCTGGTGGGCACCTTCGGGGTGATGTACCTGGCCGGGTTCTCGATCAACAACCTGACCCTGATGGCGCTGACCGTGGCCACCGGCTTCGTGGTCGACGACGCCATCGTCATGCTGGAAAACATCTCGCGCCACATCGAAGAAGGCGAAACACCGATGCAGGCTGCGCTCAAGGGCGCGCGGCAGATCAGCTTCACCCTGCTGTCGCTGACGTTCTCGTTGATCGCGGTGCTGATCCCGCTGCTGTTCATGGCCGACGTGGTCGGACGCCTGTTCCGCGAGTTCGCCATTACCCTGGCGGTAGCCATCCTCATTTCCCTGGTGGTCTCGCTGACTCTGACGCCGATGATGTGCGCGCGCCTGCTCAAGCGCGAGCCGAAGGAAGAGGAGCAGGGCCGCTTCTACAAGGCCAGCGGCGCCTGGATCGACTGGCTGATCGCGCGCTACGCCGGCGGTCTGCGCTGGGTGCTGCGCCACCAGCCGCTGACCCTGCTGGTGGCGGTTGCCACCCTGGGCCTGACGGTGCTGCTGTACCTGGTGGTCCCCAAGGGTTTTTTCCCGGTGCAGGACACCGGGGTCATCCAGGGCATTTCCGAGGCCCCGCAATCCATTTCCTTCAAGGCCATGAGCGAGCGGCAGCAAGCCCTGGCCAAGATCATCCTGCAGGATCCAGCCGTCTCCAGCCTGTCTTCGTACATCGGGGTAGACGGCGACAACGCCACGCTCAACAGTGGCCGGCTGCTGATCAACCTCAAGCCCCACGGCGAGCGCGACCTCACGGCCAGCCAGATCATTGCGCGCCTGCAGCCGGAGGTCGACAAGCTGCTGGGCATGCGCCTGTTCATGCAACCCGTGCAGGACCTGACCATCGAAGACCGGGTCAGCCGCACCCAGTACCAGTTCAGCCTGTCGTCTCCGGATGCCGACCTGCTCGCCACCTGGAGCGCACGCCTGGTGGACGCCCTGAAGCAGCGACCCGAGCTCACCGATGTCGCCAGCGACCTGCAGGACAAAGGCCTGCAGGTGTACCTGGTGATCGACCGCGATGCTGCCAAGCGGGTCGGAGTGGACGTCGCCGATATCACCGACGCGCTGTACGACGCCTTCGGTCAACGACAGATTTCCACCATCTATACCCAGTCCAGCCAATACCGCGTAGTGCTGCAGGCCACCGATGCCAGCACCCTGGGACCGCAGGCGCTGGAGCAGATCTACGTCAAGGCCAGTGTCAACGGCACCGGTACCACCAACCAGACCGCCGACAGCGACACCACGGCGACCAGCGGCACCCAGGTGCGCCTGTCGAGCCTGGCGCACATCGAACAGCGCCAGGCGCAACTGGCGATCGCGCACATCGGTCAGTTTCCGGCGGTGATGATGTCGTTCAACCTGGCCGAGGGCGTGGCCCTGGGCAAGGCGGTCGACGTGATCGAGCAGGTGCAGCGCGACATCGGCATGCCGTTGGGTGTGCAGACCCAGTTCCAGGGTGCGGCGGAGGCCTTCCAGGCGTCGCTGCAGAGCACCTTGCTGCTGGTGCTGGCGGCCATCGTCACCATGTACATCGTGCTGGGTGTGCTCTACGAGAGCTACATCCACCCCATCACCATTCTGTCGACGCTGCCCTCGGCGGCGGTGGGGGCCCTGCTGGCATTGCTCATCAGCGGCAACGACCTGGGCATGATCGCCATCATCGGCATCATCCTGCTGATCGGCATCGTCAAGAAAAACGCGATCATGATGATCGACTTCGCCCTGGAGGCCGAGCGCAATCAGGGTCTGGACCCGGAAACCGCAATCTACCAGGCCGCGCTGCTGCGTTTCCGGCCGATCCTGATGACCACCATGGCCGCGCTGTTCGGCGCGGTACCGCTGATGCTTGCCAGTGGCTCGGGTGCGGAACTGCGTCAGCCGCTGGGGCTGGTGATGGTCGGCGGGCTGTTGGTGAGCCAGGTGCTGACCCTGTTCACCACCCCTGTCATCTACCTGTACTTCGACCGCCTGGGGCGGCGCTGGGGACGCCAGCCGGCCGCCGTGGAACAGGCTGAATCATGAACCTGTCCGGACCTTTCATCCGCCGCCCGGTGGCGACCTTCCTGATGAGCGTGGCGATCATGCTGCTCGGCGGGGTCAGCTTCAGCCTGCTGCCAGTGTCGCCGCTGCCGAGCATGGACTTTCCGGTGATCGTGGTTTCCGCCAACCTGTCCGGTGCCAGCCCCGAGGTCATGGCCTCGACCGTGGCCACGCCCCTGGAACGCTCGTTCGGGGCGATTCCGGGCGTGACCACCATGAGCAGCCGCTCAAGCCAGGGCTCGACGCGGGTCATTCTGCAGTTCGACCTCGACCGCGACATCAACGGCGCGGCCCGTGAAGTGCAGGCGGCGATCAACGCTTCGCGCAACCTGTTGCCCAGCGGTATGCGCAGCATGCCGACCTACAAGAAGATCAACCCCTCGCAAGCCCCGGTCATGGTCCTGTCGCTGACCTCCAATGTGCTGGAGAAGGGCAAGCTCTATGACCTGGCCTCGACCATCCTGTCGCAGAGCCTGTCCCAGGTGCCCGGGGTAGGGGAGGTGCAGATCGGCGGCAGCTCGCTGCCCGCAGTGCGCATCGAGCTCGAACCGCAGTTGCTCAACCAGTACAACGTCTCGCTCGATGACGTGCGCACGGCCATCGACGGCACCAACGTGCGCAGGCCCATCGGTTTCGTCGAGGACGGCGAGCGCCAGTGGCAGGTGCAGGCCAACGACCAGTTGGACAAGGCCGACGACTACAAGCCACTGATCATTCGCTACCAGGACGGCTCGGTGCTGCGCCTGAGCGATGTGGCCAAGGTCACCGACGGTGTGGAAGATCGCTACAACAGCGGCTTCTACAACGACAACTCGGCCGTGCTGCTGGTGATCAACCGTCAGGCTGGCGCCAACATCATCCAGACCGTCAGCCAGATCAAGGAACAGCTGCCGGCCCTGGAAGCGCTGTTGCCCGAAAGTGTCGAATTGAACATCGCCATGGACCGCTCGCCGGTGATCACCGCCACCCTGCACGAGGCCGAGATGACCCTGCTCATCGCCGTGGTGCTGGTGGTGTTGGTGGTGTTCCTGTTCCTGGGCAATTTCCGCGCCTCGCTGATTCCCACCCTGGCCGTTCCGGTGTCACTGGTTGGCACGTTCGCGATCATGTACCTGTGGGGTTTCTCGCTGAACAACCTGTCGTTGATGGCGCTGATCCTGGCGACCGGGCTGGTGGTGGATGACGCCATCGTGGTGCTCGAGAACATTTCCCGGCACATTGACGACGGCGTGCCGCCGCTGCGCGCCGCCTACCTGGGCACGCAGGAAGTGGGCTTCACCCTGCTGTCGATGAACGTCTCGCTGGTGGCGGTGTTCCTCTCGATCCTGTTCATCGGTGGCATCATCGAGAGCCTGTTCCGCGAATTCTCCATCACCCTGGCCGTGGCCATCGTGGTTTCGCTGTTCGTTTCCCTGACCCTGACCCCAATGCTTTGCGCGCGCTGGTTGAAGCCGCATCGGCCCGAGCACGACAACCGCTTGCAGCGCCTGAGCAACCGCATCAATCAGCGCATGGTCGCCGGCTACGACCGCAGCCTTGGCTGGGTCTTGCGTCATCGTCGGCTGACCCTGCTCAGCCTGTTGCTGACCATCGTCGGCAACGTGGCACTTTACGTGGTGGTGCCCAAGACCTTCATGCCGCAACAGGATACCGGCCAGTTGATCGGCTTCGTGCGTGGCGACGACGGCCTGTCGTTCTCGGTCATGCAGCCGAAGATGGAAACCTATCGCCGCGCGCTGCTCGCCGACCCTGCGGTCGACAGCGTGGCCGGTTTCATTGGCGGCAACAACGGCAGCAACAACGCGACCATTCTGGTTCGCCTGAAGCCGATCGAAGTGCGCAAGATCAACGCGCAGCAGGTCATCGAACGGCTGCGCAAGGAACTGCCCAAGGTGCCCGGCGGCCGCCTGATGCTGATGGCCGACCAGGACCTGCAGTTCGGCGGCGCACGCGAGCAGAGCACCTCGCAGTATTCGTACATCATCCAGAGCGGTGATCTGTCGGCCTTGCGCACCTGGTACCCGAAAATCGTCGCGGCCTTCCGCGCACTGCCGGAACTGACCGCCATCGACGCGCGCGAAGGGCGTGGCGCCGCGCAGGTGACGCTGATCGTCGACCGCGACAAGGCCAAGCGCCTGGGCATCGACATGAGTACTGTGACCTCGGTGCTCAACAACGCCTACAGCCAGCGGCAGATTTCCACCATCTACGACAGCCTCAACCAGTACAAGGTGGTGATGGAAATCAACCCCAGGTACGCCCAGGACCCGATCACCCTGGAGCAGGTGCAGGTGATCACCATGGACAACAAGCGCGTACCCCTGTCGAGCATCGCCCACTACGAAAACAGCCTGGCCGACGACAGTGTCAGCCATGAAGGGCAGTTCGCCTCGGAGAGCATCTCCTTCGACCTGGTCAACGGGGTGACCCTCGACGTCGCCACGCCGTTGATCGAGCGGGCGCTGGTGCGAGTCGGCCTGCCCGAAGACATCATCGTCAAGGTCGCCGGCACCGGCGATGCCTTCGCGGCGGCGCAGAAGAGCCAGCCGTTCATGATTCTCGGCGCGCTGGTCGCGGTCTATCTGGTGCTCGGCATTCTGTACGAAAGCTACATCCATCCGCTGACCATTCTGTCGACCTTGCCCTCGGCGGGGGTGGGCGCGCTTTTGAGCATCTACCTCACCGGTGGCCAGTTCAGCCTGATCTCGCTGCTGGGCCTGTTTCTGTTGATCGGCGTGGTGAAGAAGAACGCCATCATGATGATCGACCTGGCGCTGCAGCTCGAGCGCAACGAAGGGCTGGGCCCGGCCGAGTCGATCCGCCGCGCGTGCCTGCTGCGCCTGCGCCCCATCCTGATGACGACCATGGCGGCCATTCTCGGCGCACTGCCATTGATGTTCAGCACCGCCGCCGGTGCCGAGATGCGCCGGCCGCTGGGCCTGACCATCATCGGCGGCCTGGTGTTCAGCCAGATCCTCACGCTTTACACCACTCCGGTGGTCTACCTCTATCTGGACCGCCTGCGCCACCGCTTCAACGCGTGGCGCGGCGTGCGTACCGATGCCGCTCTGGACACTCCGCTATGACCGATTCCGTTTTTCCGCGCGTCTCGCGCCTTGCCAGTGTGGCGCTGTGCAGCCTGATGCTGGGTGCCTGCACCCTGGGCCCGGACTACCAACGCCCGACCGTCGCCACGCCGGTGGCATTCAAACAGGCCGATGGCTGGCGCCAGGCCAATCCCAGCGATGCCCTGGCGCGTGGCGCCTGGTGGGAACTGTACGGTGATCGCCAACTCGATGCGCTGGTGGTCAGGCTCAACCGTTCCAACCAGACCGTTGCCCAGTACGAAGCGCAATACCGGCAGGCCCAGGCGCTGGTCCGCAGCACCCGCGGCGCGCTGTTTCCCACCGTCGATCTGAGCGCCGGCAAGACCCGCTCCAGCCAGGGCACCGGCAGCAGCGGTTCGAGCCTGAGCCAATCCAGCAGTGGTATTCGCGACACCTACAACACGCAGCTGGGCGTGAGCTGGGAAGCCGACATCTGGGGCAAACTGCGCCGCGGGCTGGAAGCCGACCGCGCCAGCGCCCAGGCCAGCCTGGCGGATCTGGCGGCGATGCGCCTGAGCCTGCAGTCGGAGCTGGTACAGAACTACCTGCAGTTGCGCGTGATCGATGAGCAAAAGCGTTTGCTAGAGGCGACCGTCCAGGCGTATCAGCGCTCCCTCGACCTGACCCAGAATCAGTACCGCGCGGGCATTTCCGGCAAGGATGCGGTGTTCCTCGCGCAAACCCAGCTGAAATCGACCCAGGCCGACCTGATCGATCTGGTCTGGCAGCGGGCGCAGTTGGAGAACGCGATCGCGGTGCTGATCGGCATGGCACCTTCGGAATTCAGCCTGGCCGGCAGTACCGACATTCCGTCGTTGCCGGCCATTCCCCTGGCGCTGCCGTCGCAACTGCTTGAGCGCCGTCCCGACATCGCCGCCGCCGAGCGCTCGGTGATGGCCGCCAATGCCGAAATAGGCGTGGCCAAGACGGCCTATTTTCCCGACCTGACCCTGAGTCTGGCGGGCGGCTACAGCAGCAGCAGTTTCAGCAACTGGGTATCGTTGCCCAATCGCTTCTGGTCGGTCGGCCCGCAGTTGGCGATGACCCTGTTCGACGGTGGGCAGCGGGCGGCCGAAGTGGACCGCAGCGAGGCGGCCTATGACCAGACCGTCGCGCAGTATCGGCAGACGGTGCTCGATGGCTTTCGCGAAGTGGAAGACTACATGAGCCAGTTGAAAGTCTTCGACGAGGAAGCCTCGGTGCGCAACGAGGCGCTGCAGGCGGCGCGGGAATCGTTGCGACTTACATCGAACCAATACAAAGCCGGCCTTATTGGCTATCTTGATGTGGTCAACGTGCAAGCCACGGCGTTGAGCAACGAACGCAGCGTATTGACGCTGATGCAGAGTCGGCTGGTCGCCAGCGTGCAGTTGATCGCGGCGCTGGGCGGCGGCTGGCAGGAACCGGCACAATAGCGGGTTTGTCACGCGCACGTCCCTGGCAGCGGCGCAAGCTGCGTCAACGCTGGGCGCCTTTCGTCGGATTCACCATGGCGTTCGTGACGCGGCTTGCGCCGCTGCTACAGGATGGCTGCGCAGAGTCACGTCACCCTTTGAAACCCCGCACGGCCTTGTCGAGATATCGATGCTAATTGGTACTTATTCTTCCGCTCTTGTCGTCGTATCGCTGTGTGTTGCCATTCTGGCGTCGTACACCGCGCTTGATCTGGTCGGGCGTATTGCCACGGCGCAGGGCCGGGCTGTGTACCTGTGGATGAGCGGCGGGGCGCTGGCCATGGGCATCGGCGTGTGGTCGATGCATTTCATCGGCATGCTCGCTTTCGAACTGCCGATCCAGTTGGGCTACGACCTCAGCCTCACGGCAGCTTCGCTGCTCATTGCCGTGCTCAGTTCCGGCTTTGCCCTGTGGCTGGTCAGCCAGCCGCAGCTTCCGGGGCCGCAACTGGCCGTCGGCGCACTGATCATGGGCGCCGGTATCAGCAGCATGCACTACACCGGCATGGCGGCGCTGCAGATGCAGCCAGGCATCGTCTACGACCCTGTGCTGTTCGTTGCGTCGCTGGCGATTGCCGCAGGGGCTTCCGGTGCCGCGTTGTGGATCGCCTTCCGCCTGCGCCGCAATCGTCCCAATGTACGCGTGGCCCGTGCTGGAGCCTCGGTGGTGATGGGCATCGCCATCGTCGGCATGCACTACACCGGCATGGCTGCGGCCGAATTCCCGGCGGGCAGCGTCTGCGGCGGGGCCCTGAACGGCCTGACCGGCGACGGCCTCGACTATCTGGTGCTGGTGACCACCCTGGCGGTGCTGGGCATGACCCTGTTGACGTCGGTACTGGATGCGCGCATGGAGTCACGTACCTCGGCGCTGGCCAACTCCCTGACCCTGGCCAACCAGGAACTGACGCAACTGGCCCTGCACGACAACCTGACCGGACTGCCCAACCGCATACTGCTGGCCGACCGCATTGGCCAGGCGATCAGCCAGGTCGATGCCGTCGGCGGCTACCTGGCGGTGATGTTCATCGATCTGGATGGCTTCAAGCCCGTCAACGACGCCTTCGGCCATCACATGGGCGACCAGTTGCTGCGTGCCGTGGGCTCGCGTCTGCGCGGCGGTCTGCATGGTCAGGACACCCTGGCGCGGATCGGCGGCGACGAGTTCGTCCTGCTCGTCAGCCTGGAAGAGCCGGCCTATGCCAAGGGTATCGCCGCGCAGCAGGTGCATCTTATCGGTCAGTCTTTCGAGGTGGCAGGGCACACATTGCAGATTTCAGCGAGCATCGGTATTGCCCTGTACCCAGGCAACGGCGTCGATCAGAACGAGTTGCTGATGAATGCCGACGCGGCCATGTACCACGCCAAGAGCATCGGCAAGAACGGCTACAGCTTTTTCGAAAGCTCGATGAACACCAATGCCCGCAAGCAACTGCAGCTGCTGCAGGAACTGCGCATGGCAGTCACCGAGCAGCAGTTGCGTCTGTTCTACCAGCCCAAGTTCGGTGCCCGCAGCGGCGAGCCGATCGGCGCCGAAGCGCTGCTGCGTTGGCAGCACCCGCGAATGGGCCTGCTGGCGCCTGCCGCCTTCATCGACCTTGCGGAGAAAACCGGGCTGATCATCGACATTGGCAGCTGGGTGCTCGACGAGGCCTGTCGGCAGATGCGCGAGTGGGTCGACCAGGGCTTCGGGCACTGGCGCATCGCGGTCAATCTTTCCGCCCTGCAGTTCGGCCATGCCGGCCTGGTCCGCGGGGTGGCCAGCACCCTGGATCGGCACGGGCTCGACGCGGCCAACCTGACCCTGGAAATCACCGAAACCACGGCGATGAGCGACGCCGACGCCAGCATGAACGTGCTGCAGCAGCTTTCGGACATGGGTGTCGATCTGTCCATCGACGATTTCGGCACGGGTTATTCGAGCCTCATGTACCTCAAGCGGCTGCCGGCCAACGAGCTGAAGATCGACCGCGGTTTCGTCCGTGACCTGGAGCAGGACAGCGACGACGCCGCCATCGTGTCGGCGATCGTCGCGCTAGGTCGGGCGCTGGGCCTGCGGATCGTGGCCGAAGGTGTGGAAACCAGCAATCAACAGCAGTTCCTGACCCGCCTGGGCTGTGATTCCTTGCAGGGCTATCTGCTTGGCCATCCGCTTCCGGCCGAGCGTTTCATGCACGACATTCAGGCGGCCAGGCAGGTCAAGAGCGCCAGCCGCGCCTGAATCCGTCTTTGGAGGCTACGTATTTCATGGAAAAAGTCATTGTCATCACAGGTGGCAGCCGAGGTATCGGCGCTGCGACCGCGCTGCTTGCGGCAAGCCAGGGCTATCGTGTGTGCATCAACTATCGCAGTGACGACGCAGCGGCCATGGATGTGCTGCAGCAAGTGCGGGCGCTGGGCGTGCAGGCCATCGCGGTGCGTGCCGACGTCAGCCGCGAAGAGGGTGTGTTCCGTTTGTTCAGCCAGGTTGATGCCGAGTTGGGCCGGGTCACTGCGCTGGTCAACAACGCGGCCACCAACGGCCCCAGGGCGCGGTTGGACGAGATGTCCGAGCAGCGCCTGCTCGGGTTGATGACGACCAACGTAGTCGGCCCCATGCTGTGCGCCAAGCATGCGGTAGGGCGGATGTCGCGGCGGCATGGCGGCCAGGGTGGGGTGATCGTCAACGTGTCGTCGATCGCCGCTCGGCTGGGTTCCGCGGACGAGTACATCGACTACGCGGCGTCCAAGGGGGCTATCGATAGCTTCACCATCGGGTTGGCCAAGGAGGTGGCCGGCGAGGGCATACGGGTCAATGCGGTTCGTCCCGGAATGATCTACACCGATTTCCATGCCCTGTGCGGTGAACCGGGCCGGGTTACGCGCAAGGAAGGCGCCGTGCCCATGGGCCGCGGTGGCCAGCCGGATGAGATTGCCCAGGCGATCATGTGGTTGGTGAGCGATCAGGCCAGCTACACCACCGGCGCCCTGCTGGACGTCGGCGGCGGCCTGTAAACCCGACCCCCTCCGGTAGGAGCGGTCATCGGCCGCGAAAGAATCGCCGCCGTGTACCCGCCACACCGCGGCGCCTGGTTCGCGGCCACGGACCGCTCCTACAGAGATTGCATTTACCCCTCCCGTAGGAGCGGTAATCGGCCGCGAAAGAATCGCCGCCGTATACCTGCCACACCGCGGCGCCGGGTTCGCGGCCACGGGCCGCTTCTACAGAGATTGCATTTACCCCTCCCGTAGGAGCGGTCATCGGCCGCGAAAGAATCGCCGCCGTGTACCCGCCACACCGCGGCGCCTGGTTCGCGGCCACGGGCCGCTCCTACAGAGATTGCATTTACCCCTCCCGTAGGAGCGGTCATCGGCCGCGAAGGGCTGGCACCGTATACCTGGCACACCGCGGCGCCGGGTTCGCGGCCGCGGACCGCTCCTGCGGATCCGCCAGCAGAGCGTCGATGTTGTGTCGCTTGTGGCGGGACAAGGGGTTTGCGACACAAAGGTTTGCCGTAAACGTCAGGGCCGTTCGTGGGGCTTGCCATTAGATGGCCATAGGCTCGAAGATGTACGCCGTTGGTTTTCTGGCATGGAGCGTCTATGAGTTCCGATTCCCCGACCTTTGCCGAGTTCGGCAAGGGCTCTACGCCCATGCTCGAGGCAGCATCGCTGGAAGCGATTCTGCAGCAGGCCCGTGAATGGCCCCACAGCACTGCGTGGGCGTGGTACCGGGCGGGCGAACAGCTGCATCTCGAAGGCCAGGGCGACCTGCAGCGACACTGGCCCCTGGTGCTGGCCAACCACGAACTGCAGCGTTTCTGCGAAAGCTGCAGTCTCCAGTTGTGGCCGACCGGGCAGGGCGAAGGGGTACTCGGCTGGCTGATGGCCCCTGTGCACGTCACCCACGACGGGGCCCTCGCCGACCTGGCCGCTGCCATCGGTCGCCAGGTGCAGACCGACGCTCTGGCCCGCGCGCAGATCACTCAACGCGTACTTTACGAAATCACCTACCTGGCCAGCTCGACTCGCGACCGCGGGATTTTCCTGGTGGGTGTACACAAGCTCCTGGCGAGCCTGATCGATGCAGAGAACTTCTACCTGGCGCTCTACGATGCGCAAAGCGGCAAGATCACCTACCCCTACTACGTGGACGTCATCGACGTCGAAGCGCTGGAAGCGGAAAACTACGAGTACCTGACCCCCGAACATCTGTCGCTGACCGGCCAGGTACTGACCAGCGGCCAGCCCCTGCTGATCGACGCCAAGGGTATCGCCCTGGCAGGGCGGCAGGGGCGTTTCCACTGCGTGGGGCACATCCCCGAATTCTGGATGGGTTCGCCGCTCAAGAACGCCCGCGATGAAGTGTTCGGCATGATCGCCATGCAGGTCTACGACGTGGAACGGGCCTACAGTGCGGAAGACCGTGCCCTGTTCCTGGTGGTCGCCCGGCACGTTGCCATGGCTCTGGATCGGATTCTGCATCGTGCCGACCTGGAAGAAACGGTGTCGCGGCGTACCCAGGAATTGTCCCAGCTCAATGCCGCGCTGCGCCTGGAAGTCTCCGAGCGCAAGCGCGCAGAGCACCTGCAGGTCGCGCTGTTCCAGATTGCCGAGCTGTCGAGCAAGCCAGGCGAAATCGACGGCCTCTATCACAGCCTGCACGTGATCGTCGGCGACCTCCTGTACGCACGCAACTTCTACATCGCGATCTTCGACGGCGAAAGCGGCGAAGTCAGCTTTCCTTACTATGTCGATGAGCAGCTCACCGGCCGCCCGCAGCCGCGCCGGGGGCGGCGTGGCCTGACCGAGTACGTGATTCGCCAGCGCTGCGCCTGCCTGATCGACTTCGACGCCGCGACGCGTCTGATGATCCAGGGTGAAATCGAAGACAGCCGCGAGCTGGTCCGCTCGCAATCCTGGCTCGGTGTTCCTCTGTTCGACGATGATCGCGTGCGCGGCGTACTGGTGGTGCAGAGCTACGCCAGTGACGTGCACTACACCCTGCGCGACCAGGACCTGCTGACCTTCGTCTCGCGCCACATCGACACCGCGCTGTCGCGCCGCAGCGCTGCCGAAGCCATCTACGAAGCCAACCTGCGGCTGGAAGCGCGGGTGCAGAGTCGAACGCGCGAGCTTGACCATGCCAACGCCAAGCTGCAGTACGAAAACGCCCACGACGCACTGACCGGGCTGCCCAATCGCATTCACCTGCAGCAGCGTCTGGCCCTGGCCTGGGACCAGTACTGCACCGATGGCCGAGAACTGGTGGTGATGTTCATCGACCTGGACCGTTTCAAGATGGTCAACGACAGTTTTGGTCATCACTTCGGCGACCAGTTGCTCAGGGAAGCCGGTGCGCGCCTGCGCAGTTGCCTGCGTGAAGATGACCTGCTGGCCCGCCTGGGCGGCGACGAGTTCGCGGTGCTGGCGCCGGATTCGAACCTGGAAGCTGCCGTGGAAATTGCCGAGCGCATTCTGGTGGCGTTCGACCGGCCTTTTTTCATCAATGCCCACGAGGTGTTTTCCTCGTGCAGCATCGGCATCGTCGGCGCCGACAGCCAGTTCCACAGCGAAACGGCCGACTTGCTGCGTGACGCCGACAAAGCGATGTACCGGGTCAAGAATGCCGGTCGCGACAGCTATGCAGTGTTCAACCAGGCGTTGCGCCGCGAAGTCTCCGACCAGGTCGAGCAGGAGGGGGCGTTGCGCAATGCGCTCAAGCGCAGCGACGAACTGCTGCCCTATTTCCAGCCCATCGTCGACGTACAGACCGGCGAGGTGCGGGCGCTGGAGGCCTTGATCCGATGGCACCAGCCGGACGGGCGCATCGTCGCCCCCGGGCATTTCCTGCCCGCGCTCGAAGGCCTGCGGCTGATCGGCCGCCTCGACCTCTACATGCTGACCTGCGTAGCGGAGATTCTCGCCCAGCCGGCGCACGCAGACTGGCCGCCGGTGCACGTGAACTGCTCCAGCTACAGCATTACCCGCAGCGGGTTCGCCGACGAAGTGCTGGCCGTGCTCGCGCGGCACCACGTAGCGGCGTCGCGAATCTGCCTGGAACTCACCGAGGGCGCGCTGGTGGCCGAGCCGGCCATGGCGCAGCGGACCATGCAGCAGCTGGCCGAGCACGGCATGAGCGTGGTGCTCGATGATTTCGGAGCCGGTTTTTCATCGCTCAGCTACGTTCACCAATACCAATTCAACGGGTTGAAGATCGACAAGTCGTTCATTCTCGAATTGACCAGCAGCGCGCGCAGCCGGGCGATCGTCCGTGCCATCGTGCGCATGGCCGAATCGCTCGGGCTGACGGTCGTCGCCGAAGGGGTGGAGGACCTTGCCACCCTGCAGTTGTTGCGCGAGATGGGTGCTTCCCAGGCCCAGGGCTATTACTTCGCCCGGCCCGCAGCACTGCACGATCTGGATCTGGCGGCTTGCCGGGGCATCGTGGCGGCGTCGCAGCGGCCGGGTGCCTTGCATGACGTATGATCGGCGCCATCGTCCTTGAGAACTTACCCATGACCGATGTTGTATCCAGGCACGCCGATGTAGTGATCATCGGTGGCGGCTTGAGCGGGACCCTGCTGGCGGTGCAGTTGCTCAGGCAATCTCACGCACGGCGGATCGTCATCATCGAGCCGCGCCCCGAGCTCGGCCGAGGTGAGGCTTACAGTGCCACTGAGTTGGGGCACACCCTCAATGGCAACGCGGCGCGCATGAGCGTCGACCCCGACAACGCCGACGACCTGACCGAGTGGCTCACCCGGTTCATCGACGACGGCGGGTGGCCGCAGTCGGCCGAGCAGTCGCTGCCGGTGGCGGAGCTGTTCCCGCCGCGCGGCATCTTCGGGCTCTATGCCCAGCAACGCCTGGCCGAGGCACGTGCAGCGGGTGCCCGGTACGGGGCCACGGCAGAGCATGTGCGCGCACAGGCGATCGATCTGCAGACCCATCCTGAGCAGGTCGAGATCACCCTGGACAACGGCCAAGTGTGGTTCGGGCGCCAGGCGGTGCTGGCCACGGGCATGTTTCCCGCCGCGCGCACCGCCTTGAAGGCGCCGGGTGGGCTGAACGCTGGGGCGGTCGACCCGTGGGACGTGCAGGCCATGCGTGGCCTTGACCGTCAGGCCCGGGTGTTGATCATCGGCTCGGGACTGACCATGGTCGATGCCGTGGTTTCGCTCGACCAGGCCGGCCATCGCGGGCCGATCACGGTGATTTCGCGGCACGGTCTGTGGCCTCATGTTCGTCGCCAGCCGCCGAGCTGGCCGGATTTCCTGGCGGCGGCCGACGATGTGCGCAGCCCGCGCCAGCTCATGGCCGAGGTGCGCAAGCAATGCCGCCAGGCGCAGCAGCAAGGCGTCGACTGGCAGGCGCCGCTGGACACCGTGCGTGCGCATATCGCCCGGCTCTGGAGCCAGGCCAGCGAACGCCAGAAACGCCAGTTCGTGCGCCATGTACGGCCCTGGTGGGAAAGCCACCACCATCGGTCACCGCCGCCCAGCGACGCGCTGGTGCAGAGGCTGATACGCGAGGGGCGGCTGACCCTTCAGGCGGCCAGCTATCAGCGCGCCGACGGCACGACCCTGACCATCCGCCGGCGGGGCGAATCTGCCTCGGTGCAGCTGCACGGGGATGCGTTGATCAATTCCAGTGGTATCGAATATGACTGGCGGCGGGTCGACAAGCCGTTGCCGCGCCAGCTTCTGGCGCGTGGCTTGATCCGGCCGGGGCCTTTGGCCCTGGGCATAGAGGCTGACGTCGAAGGTGCTGTCGTGGATGCCCAGGGGCTGGTCGCCGAGCGACTGTTCGCCATGGGCCCGCCGTTGCGGGGGATGTGGTGGGAGAGTACCGCTGTGACCGACGTCGCGGCGCAGGCCAAACGCCTGGCAACGACCCTGCTGAGCCGCTGCTGAACCCGGAGTGCACCCGCCACACCGCCGCGCGCTCTTCGCGGCCACGGACCGCTCCTACGGGGATTGCGGTTCCTCTTTTCGGGCGGTCATCGGCTGTGAAAAGGGTGTCCGGTACAGCCTACGGACCGCTCCTACAGGGGGAACCCCAATCTTCGTAGGAGCGGTCATCGGCCGCGAAGCAGGCGCTGCGGTCATTCAGGCAGATCGGTGCACTGCTCAGTCGTTGGGTTCAGTGGTATTGACGTACGGCGGCACCTTGGCCAGGGTCAGCGATCGCGCCTGATCGGCTTGGATGCCCTGACGCGAAGCCAGCGGCTCGAGCTTCTGGATCTCGCCGGTCTGCAGCGAGCGCTCGATAGCGGCCAGCACTCGCACGTCACGCCAACCTTCGTCACCATCCGCTTCGGGCTGGCGGTCTTCGAGGATGCACTGAGAGAAGTACTCCGTCTCACCGCCGAACTGATCGACCACCGGGAAGGTATGAGCCTGCGTTTCGCCGTCGATGATCGCGCGATAGGCAATGGCGACGCCTTCACCGAAACCGAAGCAAGGCGATGCCTCGAACTCCCCCTTGGTACCGATCAACTGGAACCGCTCGGTTGCCGGCAGGCTGTAGCTGACGGTGAACGTAGCCTGACGCTGCTCGGAGAACCGCAGAGTCACACTGACGGTGTCTGGCGTGTTGATCGGCCGTCCGGGTGTTTGCGCACCAACGGCATGAACTTCCAGCGGCTCGCCGCCGAACAGGTTGCGCACGGCATTGAGCGGGTAGGGCCCCATGTCCGCCGCTGGGCCCGCCCAGAAGCCGCTTTTCATCCGGTGGTTCTCGGCATCGGTATGTTGCGTGAAGGTGGCGGTAAACAGCCGTGGCTCACCGATATCGCCGCGGCGCACGCGCTGGACCATGTCCACGGTGCCCGGCTCGCAATGCAGACGGTAGGCGATCATCAGCTTGGCGTTGCCACGCTCGGCAGCCGCATTGATTGCCAAGCAGTCTTCCTCGCTGGCAGCCATGGGCTTTTCCAGCAGCACATGGATACCGGCTTCGAGCGCCGGGACGGCGAATTCGCGATGACGGAAGTTGGGCGTGGCCAGGTAAATCGCATCGATCTCGCCCGACGCCAGCAGTTCGGGAAACTGCTCGTAGCTGTAGCTCTTGAGGTCATACATCGCAGCCAGTTCATCGGCCTTGATCGGGTCGCCGGTCACCAGTGCAGTCATCACCGAATTGCTGGTCTGGTCCACACCGGGCATGAACGCACCTTGCGAAATCCAGCCACCGGCAACCACGGCGTAACGAATTTTTCCCTGAGCATCAGGCATGGGTCGGGCCTCCTTGTGTCACCAGGCGAAATGCGTGGCGTATAGGAAGTCGGCAAGCTGAGAGGGCAGGAGTTCCCGAAGATTGGGAAGAGGGGGGAGAAATCGAGATGGTGCGAGGTGCGGGAATCGAACCCGCACAACCAAAGGTCGTCAGATTTTAAGTCTGATGCGTCTACCAATTTCGCCAACCTCGCATAGTCGCGCATCATACTGATTAGGCTGAGAAATGTCATGCGCTAATGGTTCGATGGCGCGGCCTGCAAAACATGCACCCGCAGTGGCTAAAATCAATTTGCCATTAATGAACGTAAAGCCTACATGGCGCGTCTTAATTTGCTAAGGTGGTAGCCGATTGTAAGTTTTTCACATGCCACGGTTGGCGACCATGCAATGGCTTGCAGCACCGCGCTGATAGGCCGCCAGGAGATCCACTGTGACATCACGCGAGACTTCGGTCCTGCTCGCCGCTGCCATCGAGCAGTGCGCGAGCGAGCCCATACGTACGCCGGGCAGCATCCAGCCGCAGGGTTTCATGCTGGTGCTCGACGCCGCCGCCCAGCGTGTGCTGCAGGTCAGCGACAACGTCCGCCATTGGCTGCAGCTCGAGCCTGCGCACCTGCTGGAAACGCCGGTCGCCGACCTGATCGAGCGAGGTGCGGCACTGTCGGCGCGCCTGGCCGCCTGGTCCGGGGAAGAACAGCAGCCATTTCATTTCGCCGATGTGCGCTTCGCCCAGGGCAGCCGTCGCCAGATTGCCACGGCGATGATGGTGCACCGCGTCGACGGGGTGATCGTCGCCGAGTTCGAGCCCGCTGCTGATGAGGCCCATGCCTATGGCGCCTTGTACCCAATGGTGCGGACGTTCATTGGCCAGTTGCACAACGCCCAGGACATTCTCGAGTTGTGCGAGCGCTCGGTGGTCGAGGTGAAGCGCGTGACCGGCTTCGGTCGGGTCAAGGCCTACAGTTTCGACGAGACGGGCAACGGCACCGTGCTGGCCGAGGCACGGGACGAGGGCTACCCCAGCTACCTGGGGCTGTGCTTCCCGGCGTCCGATATTCCGCGTCAGGCCAGGGAGCTGTACTGCATCAACCGCATCCGGGTGATCGAAGATGCCAACTACCAGGCATCGCCGCTGATGCCGGCCAACAACCCCCTGACCGGCGAGCCGTTGGACCTCAGTCATGCAGCACTGCGCAGCGTTTCACCCGTGCATGTGCAGTACATGCGCAACATGCAGACGATGGCGTCGATGTCGATTTCCATCGTGGTCGACGGCCGGCTCTGGGGGCTGATCTCCTGTCACCACGACCAGCCTCATGCGGTCGGTTTTCAGACCCGCACTGCTTGTGAGCTGCTGGGCAGCGTCTTGTCGCTGCAGATCGAAACCAAAGCCGTCCATGCGCAGCATGAGCGCATGCTCGAACTGCGTCGGCAGATCGTCCAGTTGCTCTCCGCCATGGCCGACAGCGACAGCGTGCGTGCCGGCCTGCTGACGCTGCCCGAGACCTTTCTGGGCTTCGTCCGCGCCAGCGGTGCGGCGATCATCGCCGAGGCGCGCTGCGAATTGCTGGGTGACACGCCCCCGCAGGCGCTGGTCGATGCCCTGGCAGTGTGGCTGGCCGAGCGCGGCGGGCAGGAAATATTTCACAGCGACAACGTCGGTCGGGACCTGCCCGAGCTGCCCGAACTGGCGCGTTACTGCGGCGGTGTGCTGGCCGTGGCGATTTCCGAGATTCATTCCCACTATTTGATCTGGTTCAAGCCGGAGCAATCGCACACGGTGACTTGGGCAGGGCGGGCAGAAAAAAGCCTGGACAGTGCCGGTGTGCTCAATCCACGCGCCAGCTTCGATAGCTGGAAGCAGGAAGTCAGCGGCTTCTCAAGCCCCTGGGACGCACTCGAGATCGAAGGCGTACACGAACTGCGCACCGCCGTGCTGGGCATCGTCCTGCGCAAGGCCGAGGAACTGGCGCAGTTGGCGGGTGAACTGAAGAAATCCAACAAGGAGCTCGAGGCGTTCTCGTACAGCGTGTCCCATGATCTGCGTGCACCGTTGCGTCACATTGCCGGCTACGCCGAATTGCTGGCCGATTTCGAAGGCCCCAAGCTGTCCGAGCGAGGCTTGCGTTTTCTCGAACACATCGGCGAGTCGGCGCGGTTTGCCGGCACCCTGGTCGACAACCTGCTGAGCTTTTCCCAGATGGGCCGTTCGGCCCTGCGTTTCACCGACGTCGACCTCAACGCGCTGGTCGAGTCCATCCGCCTGGAGATGCAGCCCGATTACGAAGGTCGCGATCTGCAATGGCAGGTGGCGGCACTGCCGCGCCTGGTGGCCGACGCCGCGTTCGTGCACCTGGCGCTGCGCAACCTGTTGTCCAATGCCATCAAGTACAGCCGCACCCGCGAGCATGCGGTGATCGAAGTCGGCGCCTACCAGCAGGACGCCGAGACGATCATTTTCGTGCGTGACAATGGCGTGGGCTTCGACATGGCCTACGCCGGCAAGCTGTTCGGGGTGTTCCAGCGCCTGCACCGCATGGAAGAGTTCGAAGGCACCGGCATTGGCCTGGCCAGCGTGCGCCGCATCATCGAACGACACGACGGCCGGGTGTGGGCCGAAGGCGCCCTGGATCAGGGCGCCACTTTCTACATGGCGTTGCCGCGACGTACACATTCCGCCGGCACGAATCTACCGAGGTAAGCGATGCTCAAACCTATTCTTCTGGTCGAGGACAATCCCAAAGACCTGGAGCTGACACTGGTGGCGCTGGAGCGCAGCCAACTGGCGAACGAAGTCATCGTCATGCGTGACGGTGCCGAAGCGCTGGACTACCTGCTGCGCCGCGGCAGTCATGCGGCGCGTGACGCGGGCAACCCGGCGGTGCTGCTGCTGGATCTCAAGCTGCCAAAGGTCGACGGGCTGGAAGTGCTCAAGGTGGTCCGCGAAACCGAACAGTTGCGCAGTATTCCCACGGTCATGCTGACCTCATCCAGGGAAGAACCGGATCTTGAACGGGCTTACTCACTTGGAGTGAACGCTTACGTGGTCAAGCCGGTCGAATTCAAGGAATTCGTGTCTGCCATCTCCGACCTGGGTATTTTCTGGGCGGTGTTGAACGAGCCCCCACCCGGCTCGTCGCGAATCGTTCGTCGTCCCGGCTCTTGAGTCCTGCTCGCGCTGTGTGACGGTCGAGACCAACCACACCCAGCGTGCCCCACCCAATGGCGCACGGACGGCGCTAAGCGCGCCACACTCCAGCCACGTATTCGGATCTCTATGCCGCCCAAGCCTTTGCAACTGCTGTTCGTGGAAGACAGCCCCCTCGATGCCGAACTGGCGCTGATGACCCTTGAGCGCGCGGGCGTGGCCGTCGAGTCGACCCTGGTGTTCAATCATCAGGGTGTGGAGCAGGCGCTGGCGGACGGTGCGTTCGACCTGATTCTGTGTGACTACATGCTGCCAGGCTCATCCGGCCCTTTGGTGCTGCAGGCAGCGCAGCGCCTGGCGCCGATGACGCCGTTCATCTTCCTGTCCGGGGTCTACGGCGAAGAGCATGCGGTCGAGATGATGCGCCAGGGCGCTATCGACTATGTGCTCAAGCAGAACCTGAGCCTGTTGCCCCGCGCCATCCAGCGCGCCATGGACGAAGTTCACGAGCGTCATCGTCGGCGCGACGCGGAACGTTCCCTGCAGCATGCCGAAGTACGTGCGCACATCGCCACCAACGCGGCGCGCATGGGTGTCTGGGACTATGCGCCGCCCAGCGACACACTGCTCTGGGATGAACGCTGCCGGGCACTGTACGAGCTTGACCCCGCTGCCGAGGTGAACCTGGCGCTGTTTCTCGACTACTGCCACGGCGAAGACCTGCCCGTGGTTCAGGAGCGCATGACTGCAGCCTTGACGGTCGACGATGGGCGGTTGTTTCACATCGAGTATCGCGTGCGTCTGGCCAGCGGTACCCTGCGCTGGATTGCCAGCCATGGGCAGGCCTTCTTCGAAGACGGCGTGTGCGTGCGTTTCACCGGCGTCATCCAGGACATCACCGAGCAGAAGCAAGCGACCCAGGCCCTTGAGCAGCTCAACGAGATGCTTGGGGAGCGGGTGGTCAAGCGTACCCGCGAGCGCGACCGCACCTGGGAGCTGTCCCGCGAGTTGCTGGGGGTAATGCGCTTCGACATGTCGCCGGTGTCGCTCAACCCCGCGTGGGAATCCACACTGGGCTGGACCCGTGAGCATCTGGGCAGCATCCAGTTGTGGGAGATCATTCATCCCGACGATCTCGCGGCAACCCGCCGCGAGACCGAGAACATCGCCAACGGCAATGTCTCGACCCGCTTCGTCAACCGCATGCGCCACGCCGACGGAAACTACCGTTGGTTATCCTGGACCATCGTTCCGGACGAGGGGCTGATGTACACCGCCGTGCGCGACATCACCGGTGAGCGTGAAGTGCTGGATGAGCTGGCCGGTGCCAACCATCAGCTCCGTGAGCAGATCGACGAGCGCCAACGCATCGAGGCCACGCTGCACCAGCTGCAGCGCCTGGAAGCGGTCGGCCAGCTGACGGCGGGTGTGGCGCACGACTTCAACAACCTGCTGACGGTGATCCTGGCCAGTACCACCTTCATTGCGCGCGATTTCGAGAAAGGCAGGACCGAACGCATTCAGGGCCGCCTGCAGAACATCAAGGAGGCGGGCGAACGCGGTGCCAAGCTCACCGGTCAGTTGCTGTCCTTCTCCCGCCGCCAGCGCCTCGAGCCGGTGGCGGTGAACCTCAACGGTACCGTGGAAGGCATGATCGAGCTGTTGCAGCGCACCCTGGGTGGCAGCATCTGGATCGAAACCGACACCGCGCCCGACTTGTGGAATGCATTGGTGGATCCGACCCAGACCGAGATGATCATTCTCAACCTGGCGATCAACTCCCGCGATGCCATGCCCGGTGGCGGCACCTTGCGCCTGTCCACGGCCAACGAAACGGTGAGCATGGCGGCGCAGCGTCCGGAAGACCCGGAGCCCGGCAACTACGTGGTGCTGTCGATCCAGGATTCGGGTACTGGCATGAGCCAGCAGGTGGTGGCCAAGGCCTTCGAGCCGTTCTTTACCACCAAGGAAGTGGGCAAGGGGTCAGGCTTGGGTCTGGCTCAGGTGTTCGGCTTTGCCAAACAGTCGGGTGGGGGCGTGGCGATCATGACCTCGCCGGGCTACGGCACCACTGTGAAGGTCTACTTGCCGGGCGTTCCGGATCAACTCGTGGCGCAGGCAGACGAGCCCGCCTATGTCGCTGCCGATCATGACGAAAGCGAGCGCCAGACTATACTGCTGGTAGACGATGATCACGACGTGCGGGAAGTGACGGCGACCATGTTGCAGGGCCTCGGCTACAGTGTGATCGAGGCCGACAGTGCCGAGCAGGCGCTGAACAAGCTGGACCCCAGTGTCGACCTGGTACTGACCGACTTCGCCATGCCTGGCACCAACGGCGGCGAGTTGGCGCATATGATCCGCCGCCGTCACCCACGATTGCCGATCGTGTTCGTGACCGGTTATGCCGAGCTCGACGGCCTCGATTCCGAGCACTATCCTTTGGTCCAGAAACCCTTTCGCGAGCAGGACCTGGCGAGCAAGATCAGCGCTGCCTTCCGTGCCTAGCGACCGATGCCTGCCGATCTAGCGGCCGGCCGTTTTGGGTACCATCGGCACGCCTGCCTTGATGCGTTCGTAGATCTCTTGGCGATGCACGGCCACATCCCGTGGCGCGTCAATGCCCAGGCGGACCTGACCGCCCTTGACGTCGATGATGGTGATACGAATATTGTCTTCGATAACGATGCTTTCGTCGGTGTTGCGCGTCAATATCAGCATGATGGAATCCTTGCGCTCGGGGGATTTCGTTCCTGGCATCTCTGATTAGTGACGTATGCCGTGCGGGAATAATTCCTTTTGAATGCGCGCACCCTGCCTGCAACTGTTCTTCCGGCAGAGTTGTACTGAACCACCAGCCGTGTAGAAGGTCGGTTACATAAGGCATCGCCTTGATTACCCACAAGAGGTAGGCATATGACAGACGTAGAATTGGAAACCACCAAGCAGTTCATGGAATGGGAAGACTCGTCAGCGAATTATCTGGACGAGCAGGTTCGCCATGAGGAAACCCTCAAGAACGGCTGCCGTATCGTGGTGCGCGCACGCAAGATCGGTGAAGACAAAATCTCGGTGTTCTTCGGTACTTACGGCGTGGATGGCCGGGTGATCAAGGAACAGACCGAAATCCGCGATGGATTGACATGTGCCAAGGATGCACTGGCGTTCGCCACAGACAAGGCAAAGCGTCATGCAGGGGGTGGGGCAGGGGCTCCAGACGACAATCATCACCAGGCAACGCCTGTCTGACCGTGTGAGCGGTGACTTCGCGCCGCTGTGCAGCTTGGCTGAAGCCAGCTGCATGGCGGCGTTCGAAGGACCGCGGCAAGTGGCCGATCAGGCCTGGCCATCTCCCTTTTCCGGTGCAGGGCTGCCTGCCTGGATACGCTTGAAGATTTCTTCGCGATGTACCTGTACATCCTTCGGCGCATCGATGCCGATTCGCACCTGCATCCCTTTCACGCCAAGGATAGTGATCTTGATGTCGTCATGAATGACGATGCTTTCGCCTACCTTGCGGGTGAGTATCAGCATGAACGGCTCCTTGATTCCTTTGCTTAGAATTTATCCGGTGTTTGAAGTGTGTCGGTTGCTACCTGAATACGGACGCAACATGACAATTTTAATTCCCTCGGAGCGCCCTGTTTGTGGATACGCGGCAGTCATGGCACAACGAGTGGCACTAGGCGCCAGTATGGCGTGGTTCTGTACAGGCGCCTAGCAGATTGGCATTACGTTTGGTTTATCGGGGCGATAGTGGCACTCTTGCCACCATCGCTGAAACGAAACCCTAGGGTTGCCACTGGGTACGCTGGCCACTCAGCTTCCTGTCAAGAAAGCTGGCGGCGCTGATCAGAGCCAGATGGCTCAACCCTTGGGGGGTATTGCCCAGGTGATGGCCATGCCGATCGAACTCCTCGGCGAACAGCCCCAGCGGGTTGGCATAGCGCAACAACTGCTCGAACTCCAGATGCGCCTTTTCCACCTGGCCAGCCCGTGCCAGGCACTCCACATACCAGAACGAGCAGGCGGTAAACGCACCTTCGTCGCCCGGCAGGCCATCATCCTGGCGGTAGCGGTAGACCATGCCGTCACGCACCAGGGTGCGCTCGATTGCCTCCAGTGTGCTCAGCCATTGCGGGTCGCTGGCACCCACGAAACGCACCAGTGGCATCAACAGCATGGAGCCGTCGAGCTCGACGCTGCCCAGCTTCTGTACGAAATGCCCAGCATCGGCGTTCCAGAAATTATTCCAGATGTCGTCGTGAATCGCCTGGCGTTCCTTGTCCCAGCGCTCGAATGGAGCTGGCAGCGAACGCTTCTCGGCCAGACGCAGGGCCCGATCCAGAGCAACCCAGCACATCAGGCGTGAGTGCAGGTAATGCTCGGGCGGGTTGCGCATTTCCCAGATGCCGACGTCCTTCTGATGCCAGCTGCTGCACACTTTGTCGACGATGTGGGTGACGTGTTTCCAGCCTTGGTGGGAGATCGCCTCGCCGTACTTGTTGGCCAGGTACACGGCGTCCAGCAGTTCGCCGTAGATATCCAGCTGAACCTGATCATGGGCGCCGTTGCCCACCAGCACCGGCTTGGCACCGCCATGCCCGCTCAAGTGATCGAGCTCGGACTCTGGCAGCTCTTCGCGTCCGTCCAGGCCATACACCACGCCCAACCGGGCTGGCTCGTCGCAGCATTCGCCGACACGGTCGCGTACCCAGCGCATGTAGTCGTTGGCCTCGGTGGTGAAACCCAGGCGCATGAAGGCGTACACGGTGAACGATGCATCGCGGATCCAGGTATACCGATAGTCCCAGTTGCGCACGCCACCGGGCGCTTCGGGAAGGCCGAACGTCGCGGCGGCGATGATCCCGCCGTGACGACGTGACGTCAGCAGTTTCAAGGCCAGTGCAGAGCGATCGACCATCTCGCGCCAGCGACCCTTGTAGTTCGAGTGGCCGATCCAGTTGCGCCAGAACGCCAGGGTTTCGTCCAGGCAGGCCTGGCCTTCACCGGCACGCACCATCGGGTCTTCGGCGCCGCCGAGGATGAATTCGGCGCATTCGCCTTCCTTGAGTTCGAACACGGCGATGGCGCTGTGCGCCTCGATGCGCAAAGCCTGGGTCGCCGACAGCCGCAAGGTGGGCTGGCCTTCGGCGCTGAAGCAGACGTCCTCGCCGCTGGCGTGGGCCTGGGTATCGGCGCGGCTGTAGTCGTGCCGAACCCGGCAGCGCAAGCGGATGGTGGCAGTGCCGTTGCGCACTTCTACCAGACGTATCAGCCGGGGCAGGGCGTCGGCCGCTGCGGCGACCGGCATCAGGTCGGTGACCTCGACCACTGCGTCCTGGTCGATCCAGCGGGTTTGCAACACGTTGCTGTCGGGCAGGTAGATCTGCTGGCGACGCGCGCCGGGCAGGTCCGGGGCGAGTTCGAACACACCTGCGCGCTCGCAGTCCAGCAGGGCCGTGAAAATGGAAGGGCTGTCGAATTCCGGCCAGCAGCAGAAGTCGATACTGCCGTTGTCCGCGACCAGCGCGGCGCTGCGCATGTCGCCGATGATGCCGTGGGCCTCGATCGGGCTTTGCAGGGTGCTGCAGACGTCTTCAGCCATTGTTTCGGAACCCCGGATACAAGCTCATGCCACCGTCGATGAACAGCGTGGTGCCGTGCACGTAGTCACTCAGATCGGATGCCAGCCAGACGACCGCGTTGGCGACGTCGTCGACCTCGCCGACACGGCCGTAGGGAATCAGTTCGAGCAGCTTCTTCTCGGCGTCGCCTTGGGTGTTTTCTTCGTTGATGGCGGTGCGAATCGCGCCAGGGGCGATCGAGTTGACGCGAATGCGCTGCTCGCCGACTTCCTGGGCGATGCTGCGCATCAGCAGATCGATGCCGCCCTTGGAGGCGGCGTAGTTGACATGGCCGGCCCAGGGAATCAACTGGTGCACCGAGCTCATGTGGATGATCTTGCCGGCCGCCCGCGACAGCCAGGAGCGCGGGCCCTGTTTCTGGAACTGTCGCAGGGCAGCGCGGGCACAGAGGAATTGGCCGGTGAGGTTGACCTCGATCACCTTGTTCCAGTCGGCCAGGGTCATGTCGACCGTGGCAGCATCACGCTGCAGGCCCGAATTGGCGACCAGAATATCCAGTGCGCCGTAGGTGTCGATGGTGGCGGCGAAGAGCCGCTCGACGTCGTCTTCCTTCGACACGTCCGCGCCCACCGCAATGGCTTTGCCACCCCCCTCGCGAATCTCTGCAACCAGGCGTTCGGCGGGCTCGGCGTGGGAATTGTAGTTGACGACCACAGCGGCCCCGGCGGCGGCCAGTGCCTTGGCGGCAGCGGCGCCCAGGCCGGAGCTGGCGCCGGTGACCAGGGCAACCTGTTTGTCCAATGAAATCTGCATCCGGGATGATCCTCCAATAATGGCGTTTCAATGCTGACTGGCGATGCGGTGCGGGAGTTCAGCGCAGAAACGTTTGGGCACGAATGCCGAAGGCAGCTGCCTAAATCAAGTACCGGCTCGATGAGCCGTCCAGCCCCTGCCAGGAGAGACACCGTGGACAAAGAATCCAAGCGTGAAGACCTCGACCACAAGCCGGAAAATGCCGGCAAGGTGGGTGAGCAACACAAGCGCGCCAACCAACAGGGCGAAAAGGCCCGCAGCCCGTCCGACGAAGGCCAGAGCAAGCCGGTCGGTTGAAGCAACCCTGGGCAGCCCCGCGCGCTGGGGCTGCCGCTATGTGTGCTCGGTGGACAGCCGCTATACAGGTTCCGCCAGTGCGCTTTGCAGATAGGTTGCAGTGCGGCTGGCGCTGACCTTGGCCACGTCTTCCGGGCGCCCGGCTGCGACGACTTTACCGCCTTCGTCACCGGCCTTCGGGCCGATGTCGATCACCCAGTCCGCCTGCGCTACCACGCGCATGTCGTGCTCCACCACGATCACGCTGTTGCCGGCATCCACCAGATGATTGAGTTGCTGCATCAGCCGGTCGACGTCGCTGGGGTGCAGCCCCGTGGTCGGCTCATCGAGCACGTAAAGCGTGGCGCCCCGCTGGTTGCGCTGCAGCTCGGTAGCCAATTTGATGCGCTGTGCTTCACCGCCGGACAGTTCGGTGGCCGGTTGGCCCAGGCGCAGGTAACCCAGGCCGATGTCACGCAGCACGGTCAATGGCCGCAGCACTGCCGGCTGTTCGGCGAACACCTCGCACGCCTGGTGGACCGTGAGCTGCAACACGTCGGCAATGCTGCGGCCTTGCCATTTTACCGCCAGGGTCTTGGGGCTGTAGCGCGCGCCATGGCAGGTCGGGCAGGGGCTGAACACGCTGGGCATGAACAGCAGCTCGACGCTGACGAAGCCTTCGCCTTCACACTCAGGGCAACGTCCCTTGGCCACGTTGAAAGAAAACTGCCCGGCATCGAAACCGTGCCGCTGCGCATCGGGGGTGGCCGCGAACAGCTTGCGCACGGCGTCGAACAGCCCGGTGTAGGTGGCCAGGTTCGAACGCGGCGTACGACCGATAGGCTTCTGGTCGACCTGCACCAGGCGCTTGATGCTGTGCATGCCTTCGACGATATACCCCGATTCGGTCTGCGGTACGGCGTCTTCGAGCACGTCCTCGACGTCTTCGCGAGCCTGGCCCAGATGCTCGCCCACCAGTTCCAGCAGCACCTGGCTGACCAGGCTCGATTTGCCCGAGCCGGAAATCCCGGTAACGGCCGTGAAGCACTGCAGGGGAAAGTCGGCAGCGACTTTGTGCAGATTGTTGCGGCTGACGTCGGCCAGCTTCAGCCAGCTTGCGGTAGGCCGACGCGGGCGCGGCAGCGGCACGGCGCTGCCGTACAGGTAGGCACGGGTCTGCGACGCGTCGACCTGGGCCAGCCCTTTGGGCGGTCCGCTGTAGAGCACCTGGCCGCCTTGCTCGCCCGCCAGTGGCCCGACATCCACCACCCAGTCGGCGCGGCTCATGGTGTCCAGGTCGTGTTCGACCACGAACAATGAATTGCCTGCCGCTTTCAGCCCTTGCAGGGCGGCGTGCAACGATTCGCCATCGGCGGGGTGCAGGCCGGCGGTCGGTTCGTCCAGCACATAGACCACGCCGAATAGCTGCGAGCCCAGCTGGGTGGCCAGGCGCAAGCGCTGCAGCTCGCCCGAGGACAAGGTGGGCGTACTGCGCTCCAGCGCCAGGTAGCCCAGACCAAGGTCGATCAGGGTGTTCAGGCGACCCAGCAGGTTCTGCGCAAGCTGCTCGGCGGCCATGCGCTTCTCTTCACTGAGCTTCTTGCCGACTTGCTTGCCATCTGCCACCGGCTTGAGTTTCTGCGCCAGCTGGGTGAGCGGCAGTCGCGAGAACTCACCAATGTCCAGCCCGGCAAATGTCACGCTCAGTGCTTCCGGCTTGAGCCGCTTGCCGGCGCAGACCTCGCACGCGGCACCGATCATGAACTGGCTGACGCGCTTTTTCATCAGCGCGCTTTGCGAGTGGGTGAAGGTGTGCAGCACATAGCGCCGTGCGCCGGTGAAGGTGCCCTGGTAGCTGGGCTCCAGCTTGCGCTTTAGCGCGTCGCGGGTCTGCGCCGGGGTCATCCCGCCGTACACCGGCACCGTCGGGGTTTCCTCGGTGAAGAGAATCCAGTCGCGCTGCTTTTTCGGCAGGTCACGCCACGGCACGTCGACGTCGTAGCCCAGGGTCACGAGGATGTCGCGCTGGTTCTGGCCCTGCCAGGCTGGCGGCCAGGACGCGACCGCGCGCTGGCGAATGGTCAAGCTGTCGTCGGGCACCATGGTTTTTTCGGTGACCTCGTACACCCGGCCCAGGCCGTGGCAATGCGGGCATGCCCCCTGTGGCGTATTGGCCGAGAAATCTTCGGCGTAGAGCATGGCCTGGCCAGGCGGATAGGCGCCGGCCCGCGAATAGAGCATCCGTACCAGGCTGCCCAGGGTGGTGACGCTGCCCACCGACGAGCGTGTGCTCGGCGTGCCGCGCTGCTGCTGCAAAGCCACGGCCGGCGGCAGCCCCTCGATGCTGTCGACATCGGGCACCCCGACCTGATCGATCAGGCGCCGGGCGTAGGGCGCCACCGATTCGAAATAGCGCCGCTGGGCTTCGGCGTACAGGGTGCCGAAGGCGAGAGACGACTTGCCCGAGCCCGACACCCCGGTGAACACCACCAGGGCATCGCGGGGTATATCGACGTCGACGTTCTTGAGGTTGTGTTCGCGCGCGCCGCGCACTTGGACGTAGCCGCTGGGAGCGGTAGGTTTCATGAAAAGCCTTGGAATGTATGAGCGTTGCTATAACCGACCGCAGTGGCCACGCACAATTCCGGTGGTCGTTGCAGCGCTCGCTCAGGCCGCCGCCACCAGCCGCTCCAGGAACGTGGCCAGGGCCACTTCTTCCAGGCGCAGCCCTTTGCGCTGACGCGGCTTGGGCAACTTGGCCAGCTCACCCATGACGAAATGCTCCAGCACCTTGGGGTGGATGTAGCACTTGCGACACACCGTGGGGGTATTGCCCAGCTGCCTCGCCACGGCCTTGACCATGTCGACGATGTGCTGTTTGGCATCGGGTTCGGGCTGCCAGTGCAGCTCGCGCAGCATGGCCAGCGCCAGCGCGCTGCCGGCCCAGGTGCGGTAGTCCTTGGCGGTGAAATGCGCGCCGGTGATCTGGTGCAGATAGGCGTTCACGTCATGGGAGCTGACGCTATGGCGTTCACCATGCTCGTCCAGGTACTGGAACAGGTTCTGCCCAGGCAGCTCCATGCAGCGCTTGACGATGGTGGCCAGCCGACGGTCCTTCACCGTCACGGCGTGTTCGACGCCACTTTTGCCGCGAAACTGGAACGCGATGGTATGCCCCTTGACCTCCACGTGCTTGTTGCGCAGCGTGGTCAGTCCATAGGACTTGTTGTCCCGGGCGTACTGGCTGTTGCCAACCCGGATCAGCGTGTTGTCGAGCAGCGAGACCACCGCGGCCATCACCTTGTTGCGGTCCAGGCCCGGCGCAGCCAGATGTGCTTCCAGCTGCCGGCGCACCTTGGGCAGCATCTTGCCGAACTCGATCATGCGCGAATACTTGTCTTCGTCGCGCACCTCGCGCCAGCGCGGGTGATAGCGGTACTGCTTGCGGCCGCGGGCATCGCGCCCGGTGGCCTGCAAATGGCCTTGGGGGTCGGCGCAGATCCACACATCGGTATAGGCCGGTGGAATCACCAGTGCATTGATGCGCTTGATCTCGTCGGCATCGGTGATGCGCTCGCCGCTGGCATCGAAGTAGGCAAATTTGCCGCGCAGGGTCTTGCGGCGCAACCCTGGCTGGTTGTCGTCCACGTAATGCAGGTCTGGCGGGAGTACAACGGTCTGAAGGTCGTCTTCGATGTCAGGCATGGCTCGGCTCAGTGAAGGTACTTAGCCTTGTAGACAGTAGGAATCTTTCGCCGTGCAGTCAGACAGATCGCCCGTATTGTCAGACTCGTCACTTCATCGGTCAGACCTGTCTGACAGCCAAGCCAGCGAGGCTTCGGGACAATGTCGCCCATCGAGTTGAACGCCGCTCAGCCGTGAACGCTGCGGCCAATTCGATCCATCGTCCCTATGCCCAAGCTGGAGAAGTCCCCATGAAGAAAATCTACGCCGCGTTCCCATTGGCATGTTGTCTGGCCAGCCCGGTGTGGGCTGCCGATCAGATCGAAAAGCAGGTCACGGTGACCGCAACGGTTCCCACCGCTGCCTTCTTCGTCGAGCCCATCGGCGGCAACTGGATGAACGACCCACAGGACATGGCGTACAACTCGTTCACCAAGACCTTCGCACCGATCCGCAAGCAGCTGCAGGCCAAGAACACCGCCGCCGGCGGTATCAGCGCCAAACTGATGCGCCCGGCGGTGATCGTCAGCGGTGCCGACCAGATCCCCCTCACCGTGTCGGTAGGCGGCAAGAGCCTGAACCACACCACTGCGCAGCTGGTGGTCACCCAGGCCGATGCCCAGGCCGGCAACGGCGCCGTGGTGGACTTCCAGATCGCCTCGGCACTGGCGGCCGGTACCGCACCGAACGCAGGCAACTACCAGGGTGAAGTGAACATGATGTTCGAGCCCGGTCCAGTCGTTGCGCCCTGACCCGGGATAGACCCCACCACCCACGCGCTTCCTGGCCATCCACTCGTGCTGGGCCGCGAAGCGCGTTCACGAAAAGACCTGCATGTTCAAGACTACCTCATTGGCCAACGCCATCGGTGTGGCGCTAGGCGCGGGCTGGCTGCTGCTCGGACCCGTGCCGGCGCACGCCGCCAACACGCCGCCTGCCCTGGGGATCCTCGGCCAGGCCCAGGGCCTGCCGGCAGATTTCGCCGAGCATTTCTTCGATGTCCCGCTGGCGGTGCGTGTCGATCTGGACGGCCGCCTGCTGGGCGAGGCGCTGGTGGTGCTCGGCCGTGACGACACGCTGCAGTGGCTCGAGTACACCGATACCAGCGAAAGCCGGGAGACCCCGGTGGTACGGCAACGCTGGGCACAACGGTTGAGCGAGGGCGTGAGTCTGGGCAGCTGCACGACACAGTGCACCGATGGCTTGGTGGCCGTGCATTACAGCCTGGTCAACTCGCAGCTCTCGTTGCTGACGCGCGCCGTCGAGCAGACCACCGATGTCCAGCGCTACCATGCCTTGCCCGAGCAGGCCGAGCACGGGCTGATCCTGCGCAACCAGCTCAACCTCAGCCAGGCAGGCGATGAAACCGTTGGCCGCTACGCCGTGCAAGGGGTGGGCAGTGTCGGCGACTGGAGCACTCAGGCCAACCTGCAGATGGACAAGACCAATTTTCATGGCCTGCGCCATCGCGTGGACCAGCTCTATGCCGAACGCATCGAGCGCGATCGTTTCCTGCGCCTGGGGTATTTCGACCCGGTCGCCCAAGGCCTGATACGCCAGCCGCGGTTGATGGGCAGCACGGCGCAAACCGCCTTGGGGGTCATGCTCGGCAGCAGCGACACGCTGTACATCGACAATGGCACAACCAGTACCACGCCCATCTATGTCACGCCCAGCCGGCCCGGTACGGTCGAGATCTACCGCAATGGCCAGCTGATCAACACCCAGGCGGTGCAGCCGGGCCTGCAGACCCTGGACACTCGGGTCTTGCCCGGCGGCATCTACGCGGTGGAAGTGCGCTTGCTGGAGGACGGCCAGGTGACGTCGCGCAGCAACGAATTCGTGTACAAGCCCAGTGCCTGGCGCAACCCGGAACAGCGCTGGCGCTACAACGCCTACGTGGGTCGGCAGAGCACGCTGTTCAGTAACTGGGAGCAAGACCCGAACGGCGGGCTGGCTGCCGGCGTGATGACCAACTACCTGATGCATCCCCGGGCAATCGTGGGGCTTTCGGCGCAGCAGGTCGATACGCAGACGCAAGTGGGCACGTCATTGGACTGGGATGCCCTGGACCGCCTCAAGCTGTATGGCAACCTGTACCGCACCGACCGTCGCGGCAATGGCTACGACCTGCAGGGCGTGTGGAGCCATGGCTCGGGCAATGTGGTGCTCAACCACAACCGTGCCTGGCTGCACCCCCAGCGCGAACGCGGCGACAGCTACTACGTGGACCGTCGCGAGCCCGCTCGGCTCACCACCCAGACCTCGCTGTCGGTCAGCCATCGGCTCACCCGCAACAGCACGCTCACCGCCCGGCTCAGCCGAACCGACGGGATTGAAGCCGGCAATGCACTGGACCTGGGCTGGGCACGTTATGGCCAGTTCATGGGCACCGACGCCAACTGGCGAGTTTCGCTGTTCGACCGCCCCGGCACCGCCAGCACCGACGACCAGCGCAACCGCGGTATCAACCTCACGCTGAGCATGGCGCTGGGTGGGCCGGGCAAGCGCTTGTCTGCCAGCCTGGGCACCCGCACCGGGCGCGACGGCGAACGCGATCGCAATGCCTCGCTCAGCTACCAGCAGGACATGGGGCAAGGCACGCTGCGTACCTTGGGCGGGACCCTCAATGCCGACCGCTACGGCACCGGGCTGGGGGTCAACGCGGGGTTCCAGAACAGCGCCCTGTACGGCGATGCGTTTGCGCTCAGTTCTTCCTACAACGGCCAATTGTCTTCGGGCCTGAACATTGAAAGCACCTTGGCGCTGGGTGATGGCAAGGCTGCGTTCAGTGGTGAAGTCATGCCCCACGACGCCAGCCTGATCGTCGACCTGGAGTCGGACGTCCCCGGGCTCGAGCTGCGTGCCGATGACCACCTGGGCGGCGCTGCGCTGCTGCGTCCCGGGCGCAACGTGCTGCCGGTGGGTGCCTATCGCGCTGGTCACGTGCAGCTGGGCTTCGATAAGCAGGACCACCTGGCGGCCGACATCCAGCCGCCGACCCTGGACTACCACCTCAACAAAGGCGCGGTGCAGTACCGCCAGTTGAAGGTGGTGCGTACCGTCACCGTACTGGGTCGGGTCGTCGACCACGAGGGCAGGGCACTGAAAGGGGCGCAGGTGATCAACCATGCCAGCCGCAGCGTGACCGAAGCCGATGGCTTCTTCGCACTGGAAATGAGCGAGAGCAATCCGACCCTGGAGATCCGCCAGGGCGGCGTCCAGCGCTGCCTGCTGACCCTCGACACCCACACCAGCAAGCGCGAGCAGGATGTGCTGCTGCTGGGTGATCTTGCATGCGTCGCCGAGGGCGTTGCCGCCCTGACGACACCGAAACCGACAGGAGAGGCCGGATGAACGGCATTGTCGCAAAACATCGGTCACGTGCCCTGCTGGCCTGGGCCCTGATGGTTCTGGCAGCACCTGCGTGGGCTGCCGACGTTGTGCTTTCTGCTGTCTACGACGCTACACAGCAAGGCTTCAGGACCACCACACCGGTTGCGCGTTTCTGCTCGCGATTTCCTGGGATGTGTCTCTCAAGCGCATCGGCCAATTTGCCTATCACGTATCGCAAGGGCACCGAGCATTCGGCGCCCGACGTCCGCGACCAGTTCTATATCCGCATGCCTACGCCGGTGACGGTACAGCTGCGCAATCAGGTAGGCGATACGCATGATGTGGTGTTCACCACGACACGCCATAGCCACCACACGCGGACCTCACCAGACGGCCCTCCCAACACCACCCCGCACAACAGTAGTTGCGCCATCAACGCCGTGGCATCGGATACCACCTGGGCGGCTGCGCTCTGGCGGCTGCGCAGCACCACCAGCGGCGCCGGTTGCTATTCGAGCAGTCACCGAGGCAGTCCCGGAGACTTGCGCAGCAGTAGGGTCACCGAGTTCGGCATCCTCTATACCCTTCAAACCCCTTCGCCATTCAGAATGAAGAACGGCCGCTACACCGGTGAAGTCACCTTCACCGTGGGCAACGGCGGGCAGATCGACCTGGGCAACCAGGTGACCGAACTCAACGACGACACCCTCACCATCAAGTTCCAGCTCGACGTGCAGCACCCCTTCATCGTGGAAACCCCGCCCGGTTCCGAGCTGGCCGTGCTCGAACCGCAGGGCGGCTGATTGAACTGGAGCGGCGGCTCGCGGACGCCACCGCGTCTGTACCGCGACCACCCCCTGCGACTGTGGTCGGCGGGCCCGTTCAAGGTGCATACCCTGTGTGAATTTCCCATGGCTGGCCAGTGTGCGATCCGCAACCCCGGCGACGACCACCGGGTGCCGGTGGAGGTTGCTCTGTCTCTGCCCAGCGGCGCCGAGCACAACGGCGCACCGGCGCGGCGAGTTGCGCTGCCGGTGGAGGCGGTGAACGCCCTGGAGTTCGACGCTCAGGCACCGCTGCTCAATCGCCCGGGCATGCTGCATTACCAGGTGGTGCAGCCTTACGTCGCGCAGATGATGCAGCGCGCCGGAGCTCGTTATGAAGGCTGGGTGCGGATTGTCTTCGATGCACAACTGTAAACAAGGAGATCCAACCCATGCACAAGACTCTGGGGGCATTGGCCCTGATGATGGCCAGTAGCGCCGTGCTCGCCGGCCCCGAGCTCAATATCGGCGCCTTCTACGACTACCTGGAAGGCCCGCGCAGTACCTTGGTCAAGCGCGTGCGCAACGGCGGCGATGCCACCGCATTCGTCAAGGTCGAAGTGGTTGAAATCATTCATCGCCCGGGCCAGCCCGATCTGGAGCGATCCCTGGAAGGCTTGCCCGTGGCCGAACGGCCCTTGATCGCCAGCCCGGCGCGGTTGATTGTGCCGGCCAACGGCATGCAAAGCGTGCGCTTGCTGCACCGTGGCGAGCGCCAGCAGGAACGTTACTTTCGCGTGCGCTTCATGCCAGTGATGCCCACCGGCAACGACGACTTCGCCATGACCGACCAGCAGGCGCAGCAGTATCGCGAGTCACTGCGAGCCGGCGTGCAGGTGCTTTCCGGTTACGGTGCGTTGCTCTTCGTACAGCCGCAGGACACCCGGTACGCCACCGATATCCGTGAAACCCCCGGCAGCCTTCAGGTGCGCAATGACGGCAACGCCACCATCGTGATGGACCACTTCAACGACTGCGATCGCAGCGGCAAAAGCTGCGCAACCGCCACCCTGCATCACGTACTGCCCGGCCTGGAACGGCGTTTCGACAAGCAACCGGGGCGCACCTACAGCTTCGAGCTGATCGAGGGTCAGGCGCGGCGAAAGGTGATCAGTGAAGGGTAGGGTGCACACAGTCGGAAACGCCCTGCGCACACTGGAGCATCTACCTACATCGCAAGCGGAAAAGTCCGGATTTGTGCCACTGGCCGATGCGCTATACAACACTCACCCACTCCAAGGAGGTGTTCCATGCGCAAGGCATTGATCGTGGATGACCATCCGTTTATCCGCGCCAGTGTCAGGACGCTGCTGGCTCAGGAGCTGCAGTACCAGGTCATCGAAAGCGGCAACAGCACCGAAGCGGTGCGGTTGTATCGCGACGAGCGGCCGGAGCTGGTCATCCTCGACCTGTCGATGCCCGGCCTCGACGGCTTCGATGTGCTCAGGCGCATGAGGGAATCGACCTCGCCGGGCAAGATCATCGTGCTCACCTCCATGCCTCCCGGCTACTACTCGATGCGCAGCATGAAAGCCGGTGCGACCGCTTTCGTCTCCAAATCCGATGCGCTCGACCAACTGCGCAAGGCAATCGCCGCGGTGCAATCGGGATACACCTATTTTCCGGACTGCACCGACGTGTCCCTGGGCCGCGTGGACAGTGACAGCACCGAGGCGGCACGAATCTCCAGCCTCACCGACCGCGAGATTCTGGTGCTGGTGAACCTGGCCAAAGGCCTGTGCAATCAGGACATCGCCCACACCATGCTGCTCAGCCACAAGACCGTCAGCACCTACAAGATGCGCATGATGCGCAAGCTGCGGCTCAACTCGGTGATGGAAATGACGGACCTGGCCAGGCGTCACGAATTGATCTGAGCCCCGTGCCGAAACGGTCGGCTCCGTAGGAGATTTCGCCGAAAGCTTGGGAAATGTCCGGCTTCAATGTCATCCCGGCGCGGCAATACTGCTGCCGCCGAACAAGGAGGGCGACACGGGCACGGACATCCTACGGTGTGCGGGAAAATTTCCTTCAGGTATCCCGGAACCTTCCCATCGCTAATTCAGAATTTGACGACCGACTTCGGCCTGAATTTACGGAACACTCCTACGGTAGATGGCCTCGTCTGCGCTTGACAGCTGTCTCCTGATCCAGAACCAACAGAGTCGATGCAGCACGCTGCAAAGGAAGCCCGCGCCGGGCATGCAAGCGCCGTCCCGCGCTCACGCACTCAGGAGAAAGACATGCGTACAGCACTGATAATCGATGATCACCCGTTCATTCGATCGAGCGTCAAACTCTTGCTCAAACAGGAACGCTTCAGCGTAGTGGCGGAGGCCCAGGACGGTGTCGACGGAGTCCTGATGGCAAAGACTCACCACCCCGACCTGATCGTCCTGGATATTTCCCTTCCCGGGCTGGACGGCATGGAAGTCATCGCCAGAATCAAGGAGCTGGGAACCAGCAGCCGGATCGTCATTCTCACTTCCCAGGCCGCCGAGCACTTCTCCCTGCGCTGCATGAAGCTGGGCGCCATGGGCTATGTGTCCAAGCGTGATGACCTCAACGAGCTGCGCAAGGCGGTGACGGCCATCGGCTCCGGGTTCACCTATTTTCCGGTCGTGGCTTTCAGCTCGGTGCGCAGCAGTGACGGGCTGGGCAGCGAAACGGAGTGCATCGCGCGCCTGACCAATCGCGAGCTGACCATCCTCCAGCACCTGGCTCGCGGGCTGAGCAACAAGGCCATCGGCGAATTGATGCTGCTGAGCAACAAGACCGTGAGCACCTACAAGTTCCGCCTGATGGACAAGCTGCAGATGAGCTCGCTGGTGGAACTGGCCGAGCTCGCCAAACGTAACTTCCTGGTGTGATGAGCCTGATCGCGTGGGTCGGCCGCAGCACTCGCTGGGTGCTGGTGTGGCTGGCCGGCACGGCACTCGCCCATGCCCAGCTGCTGCCGTTGCACGGACGCTCGCAGCCCGAGCCGGCCTGGTTCGAACGGTTGCACATGCAACTGGCCGACCGCGACCGACAGTGGCTGCGCGCACGACGCGTTTTGCGCGTCGCCGTGAGCCGTCCGGACTACGGCCCTTTCGACCTTTCCGCCAATGGCGGCAGCTATGAGGGAATCAGCGCCGACTACCTGGCGCTGGTGGCTCGGCTGCTCGAACTGGATGTCGAGGTGCAGGCCTATCCTTCCCGCGAGCTTGCGCTTGCCGCGCTCGAAGCGGGCGAGGTGCAAGTGTTGGGCACCACCAGCCGCCGTGAAGCCTTGCGTCACGGCCTGCTGCTTTCCGACGCCTACATACAGGATCGGCCCGTGCTCGCCATGCGACCCGGCCAGTCGCTCGACGCGACCGCGCCGCTGCGCATTGCCCTGGTGCGCGATCACGTCGCGGCGAGCGAGGTCCGCGAACGCTTCCCGGAGGCCCAGCTGCAATTGCATCCGACACCCTCGAACGCCCTGGCAGCGGTGGCCTATCAGCAGGCTGATCTGTTCGTCGGTAACGCGCTGGCGGTGTTCCACCAGGCCGACGGCAGCCAGCTGCCCGGCCTGCGCCTGCAATCGGCCGAGGGCATTGGCGGCAATGCTTTCGGCTTCGCCGTGAACCCACGCGATGCGCGTCTGCTGCGCCTGCTCGACAAGGCCCTGGCGGTGGTGCCCGACGAGGCCCGGGCGGCCATCGCCCGGCGCTGGAGCGTCGAGCGCCCGCGCGTGGCGGAACCGGCTGCACTGCCCCTGACCGCCACGCAGCGCCAATGGCTGGCCGGGCGTACCGAACTGCGGGTGCTGATGGATCCGCGCTTCGTGCCGGTCAGCTACCGTGACGATCAGGGCCGCTTCGCCGGCGTGGCCGCCGACGTGCTGCACCAGATCGCGCGGCGCACCGGGCTCGCCATCGAGGTGATCGAAAGCACCTCGCTCACGCGCATGAGCGAAATGATCGAGCGCGGCGAGGCCGATCTGATCGCCGCGATGATTCCCAGCCCGGAGCGCCAGACTCGCCTGGCGTTCAGCCGCGGCTACCTGAGCAGCTCCCCGGTGCTGGTCACGCGGGAGGGCGGGCGCGGGCCGGTTTCGCTGGAACAATCGGCGGGCAAGCGGGTGGTGCTGGTGGAGGGCAGCCTGCTGCATGAGTGGCTGCAGGAACACTACCCCTCGATCAACCGCCTGCGCGCCGCAAGCTCCGCCGAGGCCCTGGCCATGCTCGACCGCGGTCAGGCCGACGCGGCGGTGCTGCCATTGATCGCGGCGCGCTACATGATCGCGCGGCAGTACCGTGATCGGCTGCGCGTCAGCGCGGCGCTGCCGGTGGCGCCGGTACATTTCGCGTTCGCCGTCTCGCCCCGGGCCCAGGTGTTGCAGTCGATCCTCGACAGCGCCCTGCAGGACATTCCGCCGCCACACATGAGCGAGCTGACGCGCCATTGGCGCACCGAGATGATCGTCGCCGATGGCCTTTGGCAACGTTACCGCGGGGCCATCATCCAGGGGTTCGCCGCCGCCTCGCTATTGTTGCTGCTGGCACTGGGCTGGGTCAGCTACCTCAAGCGTCTGATCCGCCAGCGGGTCGATGCCGAACGGGCCCTGACCACACAGCTGGAGTTCATGCGGGTAATGATCGACGGCACACCCCATCCGATCTACATCCGAGATCGCCAGGCACGCCTGATCAATTGCAACACCAGTTACCTGCAAGCCCTGGGTGTCACCCGCGAGGCGATCCTGAACAAGCCGCTGACCGGCTATGGCCTGCTCGAAGAACGGCACGCCCAGCTGGCCCAGGACGCGTATCTGCAAGCCATGGAGCGCGGCGAGCCAGTGGTCGAGGATCGCACGCTGACCTTGCCGTCGGGCGAGGTGCTGATCATTCACCACTGGATGCTGCCGTACCGCGGCGGCGACGGACGAATCCAGGGGCTGATCGCCGGGTGGGTCGACATCACCGAGCGCCAGCGTCTGTGCCAGGCGTACCGTGACGCCCAGGCGCAGGCCGAAGCGGCCAACCAGGCCAAGACCACCTTCCTGGCAACCATGAGCCATGAAATCCGCACGCCGATGAACGCCGTGCTGGGCATGCTCGAACTGGCCCTGAAGAAAGCCGAGCAGGGCATGCTCGACAAGCCTGCGCTGGAGGTTGCCTCGCAGTCGGCCAACGGTCTGCTGGCGTTGATCGGGGATATTCTCGATGTCACGCGCATCGAGGCCGGTCGCCTGGAACTGCTGCCGGCGCCGTGCCAGTTGGGGCAACTGGCCGGTGAAACCGTGGGGCTGTTCCAGGCCCAGGCGCGGGAGAAATACCTGCGGCTCAAGCTGGAGGTGCTTGGTGCCCCCGACACCTGGCTCAGCGTCGACCCGGTGCGGTTCAAGCAGATCATCGCCAACCTGCTGAGCAACGCCATCAAGTTCACCCGCGAGGGGCAGGTCTCGGTGGTGCTCGGGGTCTGGCCGCAGGCGCACGGCGCGCGAGTCGAACTGAGTGTGGAGGACAGCGGGCAGGGCATTGCCCAGGCCGACCTGTTGCGCCTGGGCGCGCCTTATCGACAGGCCGCCGGTGGCCGCGGCAGCCGCGTCGGTGCCGGTCTGGGCTTGAGTATCTGCCGCAGCCTGGCCGACCTGATGGGTGGCAGGCTGGAATTGCACAGTGTGCTTGGCTGCGGCACGCGGGTGCAGCTGCAGTTCGACGCGGTGCCTGGCGCGAACGCACCGCCGTCGGCCGCTCGCGAGCCTGCGCGCATTGACCTGCCGGCGTTGCAGGTGCTGGTGGTCGACGACTACCCCGCCAATCGGGTGCTGCTGGAGCGCCAACTGACATTCCTCGGCCACCGCGTAACGGTAGCCGAGCACGGTGCCGCCGGGTTGCGCGCCTGGTTGCGCGGCGCCTACGACGTGGTCATCAGCGACTGCAACATGCCCGGCATCAATGGCTATCAGTTGGTCAAGGCGGTGCGTGAGCACGAACGGCGCAAGCATCAGGAACCGTGCCTGTTCCTCGGTTGTACGGCGAATGCCCAGATCAGCGAGCGCCGCCGTTGCCTGCAGCAAGGCATGGATGACTGCTTGTTCAAACCGTTGAGCCTGGAAACCCTGGCACTGCACCTGGACCCGCACCGCGCCCGTCGCATGCTCGGTGCGCCGGAAGACGACGTCGACCTGGGCAGTCTCGATCAGCTCACCGGCGGCGATGCCAGCCTGTTGCTGCGCCTGCTCGATGATCTGGCCGAGAGCAATCTGCAGGACCTCAAGCGCCTGCATTCGCTGTCTCAGCCCTACCAGACCGGCGAAGTCGCCGACCTGGTGCACCGGATCAAGGGCGGGGCCCGCATCGTTCGGGCGCGACGCCTACTGGCGGCCTGCGAAGCCCTGGAACAGGCCTGCACGGCAAGCTCTTCGGTTGAGCGGATGCGGCGTGGCGTCGACGATCTGGCAGCGGCCATGGTTGGCCTCGATGACTACCTGGCACGGCACGGCACATCCGGCAAACCGTAGGAATTTTCCGATGCGTATTGGGAAATTGCCTGCATCCCGGTCATTGCACGGAGTTGAACATAGGCATGAAGAAACAGGGGAAGTGATCGTGTCAGACATCAAGCCAACGGTGTTACTCGTCGAAAGTCATGGGTTCCAGCGTGCGATCGCGGTGCAGATGCTCAGCCAGTTGGGTTGCTCGTGCGTGTACCAGGCGCAGACCAGCGAGCAGGCGCTGCAGTTGCTGCGCGAGCACCAGCCCATCGATGTGCTGGTGTGCAACGTCGACGTGCTGGGCGTGGGTGCATTGCGCATCATCCAGGAAGCGGTTACCCGCAAGCGTGTGCGCGCCGTGCTGATCGGCGGCGGGATCGAGCCGGAAGTGCGCACCGGGCTGTACCAGTGGGTGTCGATGCTCGGCCTGGAGTACCTGGTCGACGCTGGCAGCCCGTTGGACTTCAACCGCTTGCAGCGATTCTTCGAAGCCTTGAACACGCCTCGCGGCGCGCTGGTGCCAGCGCCTGCAAAGGTGCGGATCGGGCGCGTGGAGGTGCAGGCGGCGATCGCTGGCGGCCAGTTCGAGGTGTGCTTCCTGCCGCGCTGCACGGTGGCCGACGGACGCATCCGCAGCGTCGATGCGCAACTGAGCTGGCAGCATCCACGGCATGGCCTGCTGGCCATGCCGCAGTTCTGCCCGGCGGTGGAGCGGGCCGGGCTGGGCAATGCGTTGCTGCTGTACATGGCCGAGCAGGCGGTCGAGGTCCAGCAGCAGCTTGCCCAAGCCGGATTGCAGGTGGGCCTGAGCCTGGGTATGCGGCTCGAACAACTCGGTCACCAGCCGCTGATGAACGAGTTGCTGGGCATATTGCGTGGGCACCTGACCGGCAAGCACCGCGTGGCACTGGAGCTCAGCCATGTCGGCCTGGCCCGGCCCAAGGCGGAATACCTGGAAACCCTGTTGCGCGTGCGGTTGATGGGCTGTGACCTGGGCATGCAGGGGTTCGGTTTCGGCGGTGCCTCGCTGCAGCGCCTGTGTCAGTGGCCGATCAACCAGCTGCGTCTGGCGTCACCCTTTCTGCTGGAAGCCCCGCACCAGTCGCGCCATTTGGCGGTGGTGCAGCACATGTCGGTCGCCGCGCGCACCCTGGGTATCGAACTGACGGTGGCGGGGGTGCAGAGTGCGGTGCATCATCTGCTGTTGTTCGACCTCGGCTGCCTGCGCGGACAGGGCGACTACTTCGCCAAGCCGCTGAGCGCCGACGCGCTGCGCGAACGTCTCCAGCAACCGAAAACGCTGCAACCGATACGCCGGGAGTAGCCCCGTCCGCGTGCGCGTGACCTGTAGCAGCGGCGCAAGCCGCGTCCGNGGCGCTGCGGAGTGTCAGGTGGGTTGCGTGCGCCAATGACGCGGCTAGCGCCGCTGCTACAGGGGATCGCGGTCTGTAGCAGCGGCGCAAGCCGCGTCCGGGGGCGCTGCGGAGTGTCAGGTGGGTTGCGTGCGCCAATGACGCGGCTAGCGCCGCTGCTACAGGGGATCGCGGTCTGTAGCAGCGGCGCAAGCCGCGTCCGGGTGCGCTGCGGAGTGTCAGGTGGATCGCATGCGCAGATGACGCGGCTAGCGCCGCTGCTACAGGGGATCGCGGTCTGTAGCAGCGGCGCAAGCCGCGTCCGGGTGCGCTGCAGTGCTCAGGCCAATACCGCCACGGCCTTGATCTGCGCCCACGCCTGCAGGCCCGCCACCACCCCTAACTGATCCGCCGAATAACGGGTGATTCGCGCCAGGATCACTGTCTCGCCGGCGCGCAGACTCAGCTGCACGTGGGCCGGATTGTGCGCTGTCGACACCTGCTCGACGGTGACGGCGAAACGATTGAGGATGCTGCTGGCGTCGTCCGGGCTCAGGCTGAGGCTGACGTCACGGGCCTGGATCTTGACCCGCAGGCGGTCGCCAACCGTCCGAGGGGTATGGGCGACGCGCAGCGGTTCGACGGCCCCCGGCAGTTGCAGGGACAGCAGCTGATAGACCGGATCGTAGCCGCGGACCGTGGCCTGCACTACCACACCTGCGTCGGCTTCGCGCGCCATGGGCAGATCGAGGCGCTCCAGCGTCGGCCCCAGCGGCCCGCTGCCCAGCACGCGGCCCTCCTGCAGCACCACCAGATGGTCGGCCAGTCGCGCGACCTCATCCTGGGCATGGCTGACGTACACCACGGGAATGTCCAGTTCGTCATGCAACCGTTCCAGATAGGGCAGGATCTCGGCCTTGCGGCGGCTGTCCAGCGCCGCCAGCGGCTCGTCCATCAGCAGCAGCCCGGGGCTGGTCAGCAGCGCGCGGGCGATGCCGACGCGCTGCCGTTCGCCGCCGGACAGGTTGGCCGGCTGGCGTTCCAGCAGATGTTCTATGCCAAGCAGGTCGCACGCCTGATCGAGCGCGACCTTGCGTTGACCAGGCTTGATCCGCCGCCAGCCGTATTCAAGATTGCCGCGCACCGACAGGTGCTCGAACAGGCTGGCTTCCTGGAATACATAGCCGAGCGCACGTTTGTGCGGCGCCAGGAAAATTCCCCTGGCGCTGTCCTGCCAGACCTCGCCATTGACTTCGATGCAGGCATCGGGCGCTTTCACCAACCCGGCCAGGCAGCGCAGGCAGGTGGTCTTGCCGGATCCGGAGTCACCGAACAGCGCGCTGACACCACGTCCGGGCAGTTGCAGGTCGACGTCCAGCGAAAACGCGCCATAGGTCATGTCGATACGGGCACGGATCATTCCATCAACTCCACGCCGAGCGCGATTGACGGCCGCGGTGCAGCAACAGCAGCACGGCGAAGGAAAACACCAGCATGGCGCCGGCCAGCCAGTGCGCCTGGGCGTATTCCATGGCTTCGACATGGTCGAAGATCTGCACCGACACCACCCGCGTCTTGTCCGGTATGTTGCCGCCGATCATCAGTACCACGCCGAATTCACCCACGGTATGGGCAAAGCCCAGAATGCTGGCCGTGACGAAACCAGGCTTGGCCTGCGGCAGCACCACGGTGAAGAAACAATCCCAAGGGCTTGCACGCAAGGTCGCGGCCACTTCCAGAGGTCGCTCGCCAATGGCCTTGAAAGCGTTCTGCAACGGCTGGACCACGAAAGGCATGGAGTAGATCACCGAACCGATCACCAGCCCGGTGAAGCTGAACACCACCGAGCCCAGACCCAGCGCTTGCGTTGCCTGGCCGATGAAACCGTGGGGACCCAGCAGCAGCAACAGGTAGAAACCGATGACCGTCGGCGGCAATACCAGGGGCAGCGCCACCACTGCGCCGACAGCGCCGCGCCAGGGCGACGCGGTGCGCGCCAGCCACCAGGCGACGGGCGTACCGACCAGCAGCAGAATCACCGTGGTCAGGCTGGCCAGCTTCACCGTCAGCCAGATCGCACCCAGGTCGCTGGCGTCCAGCGGCATCAGATCTGGTAGCCGTACGACTTGATGATGGCCGCAGCTGCCGGGCCTTTCAGGTATTGCATGAGCGCCTTGGCGGCTTCGCTGTCACGACCTTTGTTGAGAATCACCGCGTCCTGCTTGATCGGATCATGCAAGGCGGCCGGGACGATCCAGGCCGATCCTTGTTCGACTTTGCCATCCTTGTAGATCTGCGACAGTGCCACGAAACCCAGCTCGGCATTGCCGGTCGAGACGAACTGGAAGGCCTGGGTGATGTTCTGCCCTTCGACCAGTTTGGGCTGGGTGGCCTGAGTCAGGTTCATCTTCGCCAACACCTGGGTCGCCGCCAGCCCGTAGGGCGCGGCCTTGGGGTTGGCGATGGACAGGTGCTGATAGCTGTTGCCCTTGAGCACGGCGCCTTCGGCGTCGACGTAGCCAGGCTTGGCCGACCACAGCGCCAGGGTGCCGGTGGCGTAGGTAAAACGTGAGCCCGGAACGGTTTCCTGCTCGCTTTCCAGTTTTGCCGGGGTGCTGTCGTCGGCGGCCAGGAACACTTCGAACGGCGCGCCGTTCTTGATCTGGGTATAGAACTGGCCGGTCGAGCCATAGGCGGCGACGAGCTTGTGCCCGGTGTCGGCCTCGAAGGCTTTGGCGATGGCCTGTATGGGGGCGGTGAAATTGGCGGCGACAGCCACCTGTACCTCATCGGCGTACGCACTGTTGAGGGCCATGGCGGCGCCGAGGGCAAGCAGGCGAGTGGTGAACTTCATTGGACGGCGCTCTGTGGGAAAAAAGACTACCGTCATATAGCAAAATATATAGCGCTTTGCCAGTCCTGCACGCTGTTGTCCGCAGCCTGCGAGAAGTCCACTGACGAGATCGGCGTCAAGGCGTGTCAGGCCGACGCTCGCGCTCGAGCAGTTCGCGCTTGCGCTCGATACCCCAGCGGTATCCGGAAAGCCCACCGTCGGTGCGTACCACTCGATGACAGGGCACCGCCACGGCCAGGGCGTTCGCCGCGCAGGCCCCGGCCACCGCACGTACCGCGCTCGGCGCGCCGATGCTGGCCGCAACCTGCGCGTAGCTGGCGGTAGTGCCCGGTTCGATCTTGCCCAGCGCTTGCCATACCCGTTGCTGGAAAGCCGTGCCGCGAATGTCCAGGGGCAAGTCCAGACCCGCCCTCGGCGCCTCGATGAAGCCCAGCACCTTGGCCACGATCGCTTCGAAGTCTGAGTCGGCGCCTATCAGTGCTGCCTTGGGAAAGCGCCGTTGCAGATCATCGAGCAAGGCTTGCGGCTCGTCACCGAGCAGGATCGCGCACACACCGCGCTCGCTGCAGGCCACTAGCACCGCGCCCAGGCTGCATTGGGCAAGGGCGAAATGGATCGAAGCCTTGCTGCCCCCTTGGCGGAACGCCGCCGGGGTCATGCCGAGCATGCCGTTGGCGGCCTCGTAGAACCGCCCGGATGAATTGAAGCCGCTGGCGTACAGGGTTTCGGTGACGGATTTGCCCTGCTGAAGCTGCTCGCGGACCTTCTGCGCCCGTCGGGCACTGGCGTAGCTGCGCGGCGTCAGCCCGGTCACGGCCTTGAACACCCGGTGGAAGTGCCATGGGCTCAAGCCGGCCCGTTCGGCCAGCGCGCTCAACTCGGGCGGAGCGTCGCTGGCCTCGATCTGGCGGCAGGCGGCGGCAACCAGTTGGCTGTGGTGAGCGGTAGGGGTGGGCATGGCGCGATTCCGTGGATCGTCGAAGCAGCCATGTTAGCCGTTGCTGCGGGCACTGACACTCCGCTGCTTGCGCTCAGCCAGCCTTGCGCAGGGTGAAGTTGATCCGTTGTGGGCCCATCACCGGGTGCACGCCTTCCTTGAGCGGCAGCACGCCGTGAAAGCGCAGACGGTCGACACCGCCCCATACCATCACATCGCCGTGCAGCAGGGGCACGCGCAGCGGGCGGTCGCTGCGCTGCAGGCCGCCGAGCTGGAACATCGCCGCGAGGCCCAGTGAAACCGAAACGATGGGCGCGCCGTAGTCACGTTCATCGCGATCCTGGTGCAGGGACATCCTGGCGCCCGGCACGTAGCGGTTGAGCAGGCAGGCATCGGGTATGAAATCATCGAAACCGGCCGCTGCCGCTGCTTCCCGAGCCAGCGTGCGCAGCACCTCGGGCAGCACCGGCCACGGGCGGCCGGTGAGAGGATCGTCGCTGACGTAGCGATATCCTCGCGCATCCGTGCTCCAACCGAACTGCCCGCAGTTGCTCAACGCCACCGACATGGTGTGCCCACCGGGCGTTTCCATGCGCCGAAACGGGGCTGCCCTGAGCACTTCGCGCAAGGCCGGCAGGATGTCGTCCAGCCAGGGCAGGGCGAAGCCACGCAGGACGAAGGTCTGCTCGCCCAGGGATTCGCGACGACTGGGTTGTTGTGGCTCATCGAACAGTGAGGACTGCACCGGGCTCACCCCTCGCCGTGTTGCCAGATACCCCGGCCGTGAAGGCGCTCACGGTCATGGGCAGCGTTGAAATCCTGCGCGGGCCCCTTGGGCACGATACCGGTCGGGTTGATGGTCGGATGACTGGTGTAGTAGTGGCCTTTGATGTGTTCGAAGTCCACCGTCTGGGCGATGCCCGGCCATTGGTACAGCTCGCGCAGCCAGTTCGACAGGTTCGGATAATCGGCGATGCGCCGCAGGTTGCACTTGAAGTGTCCGTGGTACACCGCGTCGAAGCGGATCAGGCTGGTGAACAGGCGCCAGTCGGCTTCGGTCAGGGACTCCCCGGTCAGGTAGCGCTGGGTGTCCAGCGTGGCTTCGAGGCGGTCGAGTTCGGCGAATACATCGTCGAACGCACTGGCGTAAGCCTGCTGCGAAGTGGCAAAGCCGGCGCGGTAGACGCCGTTGTTCACATTCGGGTAAACCGCGTCGTTGACGCGGTCTATGGCTGGGCGCAGCGACTCGGGATAGAGGTCCAGGCGATTGCCGGTGAGGGCATCGAAGGCGCTGTTGAACATGCGAATGATCTCGGCCGACTCGTTGCTGACGATACGGCTCTGCTGCTTGTCCCACAGCACCGGCACCGTGACTCGGCCGGTGTAGCGCGGATCGTCGCGGGTGTAGCGTTCGTGCAGGTAGCGCAAAGGCTCGAGGTGATCACCGCTCGAGCCTGTCTGGCTGTCGAACGTCCAGCCGTGCTCGCCCATGTGCCAGCTCACCACCGATACGTCGATCAGCGTTTCCAGGGCCTTGAGCTTGCGCACGATCAGGGTGCGATGGGCCCACGGGCACGCCAGCGAGACGTACAGATGGTAGCGACCGGCTTCGGCCTTGAAGCCGCCCTGGCCACTGGGGCCGGGTTGGCCGTCGGCCGTGACCCAATGGCGGCGCTGCGAGGTCTCGCGCTGAAACGCGCCGTCCTCGCTGCTTTCGTACCACTGGTCGTGCCAGCGTCCTTCGATCAGCAAACCCATGGTCGTCTCCCGAGTGCGTATCGGCGAACTGTATCACGCTGCTCCGCCGCAGCGGCCCATACCAGGTGTACCGCCGACGCGGCTCGCGCCGCTGCTACACGCGTAATCAGGGCACAGCGCGTGTACCGCTGACGCGGCTCGCGCCGCTGCTACACGCGTAATCAGGGCACAGCGCGTGTACCGCTGACGCGGCTTGCGCCGCTGCTACATGGGTATTCCGGGCACAGCGCGTGTACCGCTGACGCGGTTGCGCCGCTGCTACACAGGTATTCCGGGCACACCGTATGTACCGCCGACGCGGCTTGCGCCGCTGCTACATACGCGCCGCGATTCTCCGTAGGAGCGGTCAGTGGCCGCGAAACTGGCGCCGCGATGGATCAGGCAAGCCGCAGGGCCTGTTTCGCGGCCACAGACCTCCCACAGAGGGCGCTGTCAGCTCTTCTTCGTGCACGCCGCCAGGTCGCGCGCTGCCCACAGCGCGCGGGCTTCGTCGAAGGCCTGCTCGCGGGAGCTGCCCAGCCCTCGCAGGGCCAGGGCCATGGTGGAGATCAAGGCCATTTCGCCGTAGCTGTCCTGGCGCTCACCCTGCCAGAACTCAACCAGGTGGCCGACTTCGAGAGTCGGCGGCTTCACGTGGCGCTGGGCGGCCAGGGCAGGCCATTCCTCATCCCAGGGCAGGTGGTCGCCGGTGCCATAGAGATGGCTGGCGCTGTCCGGGTTGATCTCGATTTCGCCACCGTCGCCCTTGACCACGATCGCCGTGTCGCCGAGCAGGCTGCTGGCATCGCGATGCACTGCCTGGTAGCCCGGGTGGAAGATGCTCTGCAGGCCACAGCGTGCCCCGAGCGGGTTGAGAATCCGCGCCAGCGAATGAATGGGCGAGCGCAGGCCCAAGGTGTTGCGCAGGTCGATCATGCGTTGCAGTGGCGCTGCCCAGTCCATCAACGGGGAAAACGCCAGGCCGTGCTGGTCGAGCGCCTGGCCGACGGCATCCCAGTCCCGACACAGCGCGATGTTCAAGGTGCCGAGCAATTGTTCGCTGTACAGCCGCCCGGCGGTGTGGGCGCCCGCGCCGTGCATGAATATGCGCCGGCCGCTGCCGCCCAGGCATTTCGCAGCCAGCAGGTACCACGGCAAGTGGCGCTTCTTGCCAGCGTAGGTCGGCCAGTCCAGATCGACCGCCAGCGCCGGCGCCTGCAGGCGTTCGCGCAGGGCGAGGGTGAAACCGGCGAGTTCCTCGGCGCTTTCTTCCTTGTGTCGCAGCAGCATCAGGAAGGCGCCCAGCTGTGTGTCTTCCACCCGGCCATCGAGCAGCATGCCCATGGCCTCGCGGGCCTCCTCACCGGTGAGGTTGCGTGCGCCGCGCTTGCCCTTGCCCAGGGCTCGCACGAATTGGGCGAACGGGTGCTCTTCGGGGGTTTCCAGCATCAGTGCAGGGTAGTCGGTCATATGCAATTGGTCGGTTTGGGCAGGCCCGCCAGCTTGGCAGCGAGTTTGGCAGGAGTGCCATTGAACAGGCGATTGAGGTGCAGACTGTTGCCCTTGTCAGCGCCCAGTTGCTGCGCCACGTACTTGATCAGCGGCCGGGTGGCAGGCGAAAGCTGGTACTGGGCATGGAAGCGGCGCAGCAGCTCGATGATCTGCCAGTGGTCAGGGGTCAGTTGCAGATCCTCGGCGCCGGCCAGCGCCTGGGCGACTTGCGGACTCCAGTCGGCGAGCGACTGCAGGTAGCCGTCCTGATCCAGCGCGATGCTGCGCCCGTCGACGATGAGTGTCGTCATAGCCAGCTATTGACCTTTTCATAGGCCAGCGTCAGCTCGACGAACGCCGGGTAATCGAGCAGCTCGACCCCGGGGTTGTTCGGCAAAGCGCGTGCCTGCGCATCTTCGGCCAGGGCAAAGACGGCGACGCCGGCGCTCGCCAGCGCTGCCCAGGGCTCGCTGCCGGGCGCCAGGGCGTAGACCGCATCGCCGCTGAGCAGAATGGCGTCGTCGTCGCCCAGCAGACGCAGGCAACTGTACAGGCGCTGGTCGCTGAACGGCGAGTGTGACAATACGTGAAGAGTACTCATTACAAGGTCACCACAAGGTCGAAGCGCGCCAGCAGCTCGCGCAATTGCGCATCTGCAAGTGCCTGGGCGGGCAGGGCCAGCCCCGAGGAGGCCAGGCCACGTTGGGCAAGGCTGGCGCTGCAGACGAATACCTCGTCGACACCGAACAGCGGCAGCGCCTGCAGATTGGCCGCCAGGTTCTTTTGTTGCAGAACAGCCGGCGCCTGGGTGTCCAGCAGTTGGTAGACACCGTCGTCGAGAAACAGCATGGCCAGCGGCAGGTCATAGGCACCGCCGGCCAGAGCGATGTCCAGCGCCTCGCGCGCGGCGGGGCCTGCCCAGGGGGCTTGGCGGCTGATGATCAGCATGGACTTGGCCATGTCAATGGCCCCCGAAGCTGACGAGCCGATCGGCCTGCTGGGCGGCTTCGTGCAATTGCCCCAGCCCGGACAGCTGCCAGGGTTGGCTCAGGTTGGCGGCCGGGCGCTGGTAGCGACGTGCTTCTTCTTCGTCGAGCACGCCGCGCCGCAGGGCCGCGGCGATGCACACCACCGCGTCTATCTGATGTTCGACGACGAACGCGCGCCACTGCGCCGCCGTGTCGGTTTCATCCTGGGCGGTGACGATGTTGCTGGAAGCCGTGTGCACGCCGTCCTGGTAGAAGAACACCCGCAGCAGTTGATGGCCTTGAGCCAAGACCGCTCGGGCGAATAGCAGCGCGCGCCGCGAGGCCGGCGAGTGGGCGGGCGAATAGACAGCGATGGCAAACTTCATGGTCGGCTCTGGTGTGGAACTGTGGCCATGATAAAGGCTGCCTTCGCAAAAAGCCTAGCAAGAAGCGCCGCGCGGGGAATCAGTGCTCGCACATTTCCCGTGGGAGCGGTCAGCGGCCGCGAAAAGGGCGCCGCCGATGGGCTGATACACCCCGGCCCCCGGTTCGCGGCCACGGACCGCTCCTACAGAGGTTGTCCATGGTTGCCAAGGATGCGTTTCCCGTAGGAGCGGTCAGCGGCCGCGAAAAGGCGCCGCCGATGGGCTGATGCACCTCGGCCCCCGGTTCGCGGCCACGGACCGCTCCTACAGAGGTTGTCCATGGTTGCCAAGGATGTGTTTCCCGTAGGAGCGGTCAGCGGCCGCGAAAAGGGCGCCGCCGATGGGCTGATACACCTCGGTCCCCGGTTCGCGGCCACGGACCGCTCCTACAGAGGTTGTCCATGGTTGCCAA
>NZ_JACYUT010000005.1:0-483787 GCF_014841915.1 Pseudomonas sp. CFBP 13727 | reverse complement strand
GGTACGAGCTGATTCCCAGCGCGGGAGCCACGGGGGTTTCCGAAAGCGTGCTGATCTCGGTGCAGGATGCCGCGAGCCAGACCTGGCCGGCGCCGCAGATTCACGACTCGACCGGCGCACCGGTTACCTCCTGGAGCCCTGTCAGACCCGGCACCACACAAGCCAACACCGCGAACTTCGTGCTGCGCGATACGCGCCTGCGCATAGGCGATAGCGTCATGCCGTTCTGGCGTGTGGCGGGGAATGCCGACCAGGCGATCCCGCCCATCAACGTCAGCGTTGCGGGTGAGGCACAGGGGGCCATTCCTGCGCCGATTCTGGCGGCTTCGCTGGGCAAGACGGCGGAGGTGTTTTATGCGGTCAATCAAAGTGGGGCGGTGAGGCCGGTGTCCGAGGTGTTGAGTTTGCAGGTGCTGACGTTGCCAGCCAATACGCTCAGCGACCTGCAGATTCTAGAAGCCATCGGTGGAAGCCTCGATGTGAGTGCCCTGACAGATGACGCTACGCTGCGCGTTGGTCATTGGCCACTGATCGTTGCGGGACAACAGGTATGGCTGACCCTCGAGGGCTACAGGTCGAATGGAACTGAATACAACATACGGATGCTGGCACCACCTGACGCTGTCGACAGTGCCTGGGTAAGCTCGGGAAGCAAGACGGTGAAAGTCCCTGTGGCTGAATTGAAGGCTTTGAGGCATCAGAGTAGGTTGACTGTGACCTTCAAGGTTGCCATGAACGGGGGAAGCAACGAAGCAACAGCGACGATCTTCGATTCTCGCGCATATGCGGTGGTCGCTGTGGCCGACAACGCGCCAACGATCAGCAGCGTGCGGGATTCGTGGAGCGAGATCAGCCCCGGCGGAACCACGTACGACAACAGCGTTACGGTGAGCGGTACGGCCACTGCCAGCCAGCAAGTACAGCTGTTCGACGGCGCGACGTCCAAGGGTAACGCTTCCGTTGATACGGGGGGGAACTGGAGCGCTCCCCTGTCGGGCCTGGCGCTGGGAACACATTCGATCACGGCGAAAGGGCTTTATGGCAGTGGGTTGGTTTCGGCAGCAAGGGCCTTCAATAAGGCGGCTCAAACGGCACCGATCATTTCCAGCGTGCGGGATTCAATTGAGGAAGTACCTAATGGCGGCACCACGCCTGACCTGACGGTTTCGATCAGCGGTACCGCCACGCCCAATACGCAAGTGGAAATCTTCGATAACGGAGCCATTTCAAATGGCGTTGCACAGGTGAACGCCGCAGGAAACTGGACTCATAGCGTGAGTGCCCTTGCAGCAGGCAACCATTCACTCACTGCCAAGACGCTGTACGGTAGCGGCGAGTCTTCGGTTGCGTGGGGATTCGTCCGGGCAGATGTGCCTGACTGGGTGAAGGAAGACTTCGAGCTTGAGCAACCTCGAGAATTCCAACCTTATCAAAATATTAGATTCCGCTACTTTAATTCGATCACTGACACTTCATCGTCAATTACCGGACCTAATAGCGGACTGCCCTATCCGACCTTTTCAGGAAGGTATTATGGCGTGAGGGGCCACTCTGAGAACTCCAGCTATTATCCTGTGGATTGGACATTCACCACTCCTATCAAAAGTATCCGTCTTAGCTTAAACCTCAACCGAGCGCCAAACGAGTGCGAAATACAATACAAGGACAGGTCAGGTGTGATTATGGCCACATCTTATGCCCGCATTGGCGTACAGGTTATATCCTCGCCTCAGGTTCCACGACGAATCGCTGCCATCCGTTTTTATCATCGAGGAACCGCGATCATGATCGATGAGATCACGTTGACCTACCGATAGTCCGATAATGTCGAATAGGTGTCTTGATACGCAAACAAAACGAGGAAGCGTTCACAGGCAAAAGGCCCGGCCACTAATCCCGCTTCTGTTAATAGCGGCGAAACCAGCGAGTGGAAGTCCAGAATTGGCGGTTGCCCACTTCTACTTCCACCCTGCTGGCAAACCGGGAGTATGGTTGACACCCTCGCCAACACGCCCCCGACACTCAAGTAGCTTGCAGCCCCCCCCTAGCGTCCCTTTCCAGCATCCGACCGCAGACCAGAACTGCACCGATGCTCACGCCTGCCCTTGCCCCAGTTTTCCCGCTCGGCTGCGAGTACCGCATTGATCATGGCCTTGGCAGTTACCACGCCTTCGGAGTGGCGCTTGTAAAGGTCCATGCCGATGTTGATGGCCAGGCGCTCGGCGGTGGCATGGCAGTGGCGCAAGGTGCGGCGCTGTTCCAGCGGTGTTTGTGCATCGATGCCATCGAGCAGCACAGCTGGGCAAAAACCTGCAGCCATGCCCAGATAGCCGTAATGAATACCCGCCCACAACCCGACGTGATACAGGTATCGGCCTTGCTTGTGCCAAGTGGAGTTCTGCAACTGCGCGACCTTGGCCTGGTAGTTCCACTCACGGTTGTCATCCATTTGTCCAACCCACAGGGCAACCGCTTCGTTCTTGCAAGCGTTGGCGACCACTTGTGGATCGCGTGCCCACCAGCGCGCGTGCCAGGGCAGCGCGTTGTAGGTGCGCATGGCCTGGGTGGCATCGTAGCGATTGAGCTGCCTGATCCTGGCGATGGTCGGGTGACGGACGTTGCGGTTGATCTCGCCGGCCATGTAGGTGGTGATCGACAGCAACTGGTCCGGATGGCCGCAGCTCTGCGCCGTCTCCACGAGGGGCATGGCAGCAAGCCGCGGTTTGACCGGGCGCAGGGACTCGTACTGGGTACTGAACGACGACGGGATCAGCAGGGCGTTGCAGGCACAGCTGCTGGTGCTGTCGAGGCTGCCGGCGACACGCCGACCGTTGCTCTTGAGCTGCTCGACGCCGCCGACGATGTGGAACTCGCCGGTGCTTTTTCCGCAGGACACGCGATCGCCCTCGCGCGAACGCGGAACGCCGAGCAGGGTGACGGCCCGCTCGCCACCAAGGACCGTGCCGCCACACGATGTCTTGTCGCCCAACCGGATGAAGTAGCCCAGTTTCATGTCCAACCCCCCTGCTCTGCCGCTGGCCCACGTAGGGCCGCCAAGCGACAGGAGTTTCCGGGAGTTGTGGAAGCACGTCTGTAGGACCCATCCGACGCAAATGCAGGAAAAGTCCTGAATTCCGTGCGCGACGTACGTTGCGGCTACATTTCTCGGGGCAAACGCTGATCCAGCAGCACACGCAGGGCACTGCCGTCCGGCCAGTTGCGCAGCAACCGTTCACGATCGCGCTGGTGGGCAGGGGCGAAGCTGCTGTCGCTGCCGTGTTGCTGCATGGCGTCGAGGTCGATCAGCGCCCAGCGGCCGTCGTGCCAGAACAGGTTGTGGCCCTTGAGGTCGCCGTGGCTGATGCGTTCGCGGATCAGGTCGGCGAACAGCTGGTCCAGGGCCTGGAGCTGATCCTCGGGAACGTCACCCGTGTCGACATGGGTGGCGAAGGCTTCGATCAGGTCCGGGCCACCCAGGTGTTCAGTCACCAGGTAGGCTTCGCGACGCAGCCACAGCACGCGCTTTTCCAGCACACCGAGCGGCTTGGGGGTAGCGATGCCGAGGAACAGCAGGCGATTGCCCTCGACCCACGAATGCCAGGCGCGGCTCGGGCGCCAGAAGCGCTTGCCCCAGTGCAGCAGGTTCTTGATGTTGTAGCGTTTGATCAGCAGGTCGCGGCCTTGGCTGTGCACGCGGCCGACCGTGGCGGCGCCACCGGTCTTGTAGATATGACCCTGTTCGAGCAGGGCATTGGCATCGCGCAACACTGGCAGCAGGGCCGCCTCTTCTTCGCGGCGCACGGCGCGCAGGCTGGAGGCGCTGTCCTGCACGCTGAACAGGCTGCATTCGCGGCCCACTTTGCTCAGATAGTCCTTCAGGCGCCAGGCGCGGACCTTGTCGATCTGCTTTTGCAGGGCTTCCATGGGCAGGCCGTGCTCGCCATTGGCCAGCAGGTAATACACCAGCAGCTCTTCGGTGAAGGGCTCGAGGTGCTTGGGCAATTGGGCGAAGAAAACGCCAAGGTTTTCCAGGATCTTTTGCCGCGACAGGGGCTTGCCGGCCTCTTCGGCCTGGATGCCGGCGCCGTCGATGAGGAACACCTGACCGTTGTGGCGCAGCAGGTTGTCCAGGTGCAGGTCTTGTTGCCACAGGCCTTTGCCGTGCATCTGGCCGATGACACCGAGGGCTTCGCTGAGCACCACGGTCTGTTCGTCGGCCAGAGGTGGCAGGGTTTCCACGCGGGCCCATTCGTCGGCCAGGCTGTGGGCGTTTTCCAGGTACTCGAACAGCAGCCAGCCGCCCTCGCCTTCCTGCAGGCCGTCGGCGAGCAGTTGCGGGGTGGTGAGGTGTTGTTCGGCCAGCAGGCGCACGCCTTCCAGTTCGCGCTGGAAATGCCGGGCGGCCTTGCTGCCGACCAGCAGTTTGGCGAGCACGGTGCGGCCGCGCCAGATACCGGCACCGACGTAACGCTGGCCGGGCAGCACGCGCAACAGGGTCAGCAGTTGCAGCTCGGCGGGGCCGGCGGCGTCAGCCAGGGTGATGCTCAGGGGCAACGCGGGAGTGCGGCCGGCTTGGGTCAGTTCAGACAGGCGCATCAGCGGCCTTCCTTGTGGTTGCGACGGCGGCTCAGGCGCTGCAGCCAGGCGTCGACCTGGGGGCTGGTTTCGGGCTGGGCCAGATACGCGGCGAGCAAAACGCGAATGTCAGCGGCCTGCCAGCGCGGTGCCCGGCGCAGCAACGGTTCGAGGTCCTTGGCGCGGTCGCGCTGGCCGAACAGCAGCGGGCGAGTCTTTTCCAGGTCGATCAATTGCGCCTGGTAGCCGCTGGCCGTGGCGCGCAAAAAAATATGCTTGGGGTAGAAGCAGCCGTGCACCTGCCCTGCCGAATGCAGGATACGCCCCAGCTCGCCGCACGCCACCAGCACCGCGCGGCGCTCTTGCGGGGCCAGGGTCGGCCACTGCTGCAGCACCGCTTCAAGGTCGGACCAGCCGTCCAGGGCGCGGGTCATGAGCATGGCACGGGTTTCACCCTGAACCTGGCGCTGACCGTAGAACACCGCCTGCAACGCCGGGATGCCCTGTTTGCGATAGCGGCTGATGTTGCGAAACTCGCGGGCGAAGGTTGGCTCGCCGAAGGGCCGGGCCAGGGTACGGGTCAAATAGTTGCTTTGCCGCTTGAGGTAGAAACCACGGCCTTCCAGGTCCAGCCGATACACGCTGCTCCAGCCGCCACGGCCGGTGTTGGGTTCGTCCACGGCGTCCAGTTGCAGGTTCCACAGTGCATCGAATGTGGCCAGCCCGTGGCGCTCCAGCAAGGCGCGCTCCTCGCTGGCGATGAAGTCGCTCATTCGCGGCCCTCGAAGAATTTTACGATCTTGCGCACACGCAGCTTGTCCGAGGCATTGAGCTTTTCGCGGCGGCGGTACTGCAGGTAGAAGCGCAGGCGCTGGGTGTTGGACAGTTCGCTCTTGCCCAGTTTGTCCAGGCAGGCGAGGTCCTTGATGATGCGATAGCGCAACATGAAGCTGCGCCAGAAAGCACCATTGGGACAGTCGATGAAGTACAGCACGTCCTTGTCGTCCACCAGCAGGTTGCGCCACTTCAGATCGTTGTGGGTGAAGTGGTTGTCGTGCAGCGTGCGCGTGTGCTGTGCCAGCTGCCGGCTGATGTGGTCGACCCAGGTCCGGTTGCGCAACCGCGGATCGTCGCTCAGCGCCAGTTGGTGCAGGTCTTGGGTATTGGGCAGTTCGCGGGTGATCAGCGCCCCGCGGTCATAGCTGGCGCCATTGCGTTCCAAGCCCCAGGCCACCACTTCGGCAGTGGGAATGCCCCACTTGGCGAAGCGCTTGAGGTTCTGCCATTCGGCCCTCACCCTTGGCTTGCCCAGGTGTGCGCGCAGGCCCTTGCCGGCACCCACGTAGCGTTTGACGTAATAGTTGACCCCACCGCGCTGCACGCGAATCACCTCGGACAACGGGTCGCGGGTCAGGCGCTCGCCGGTGAGGGCGAACACGCTGTCCAGGCTGCCGAAGTCGGCCTGCAGGTGCTCGTAGCCCGCTTCCAGGTTCCAGCCCGCCATCAGAGAGCATCCCCGTAGCGCAATTTGCGGTCGTACAATTTGTTCGCCTTGCCGTCGAGCCAGCCGAGCAGTACGGCTTCTTCCTTGAGCACGCGGCGCAGGGGCTGCTGGAAATAGTCGCGCAGGAAGCGCAGCTTGTCGCGGCGCGTCAGGCCAATGTCCAGCGCCGAGAAATACAGCGCGGCGAGGTCCTTGTTGCGCCAGCGGCGGGTGATGCGCGGACGGACCTGGGCACGGTGCAGATCGATCACCGAGAGCTTGAAATCGTCGGCCTTGACCGGCTTGTCGGTGTGCAGCAGAAAGTGGCAGATGTAGCAGTCGCGGTGGTTCACGCCGGCGCGGTGCATCATGCCGACCAGGCGCGCCACTTCGGCGATCAGTGCGCGCTTGAGCGCCGGTTGCGGCGGCTGCTTGGCCCAGTTCAGGCTCAGCACTTCCAGGTCGATGGTAGGCGCCAGCTCTTCGGTGATGATGAACGAATGCTGATCGGCCGGGTTGCTGCCGCGCTCGCCGTAGGCCACCGCCGTCATGCTCGGCACGCCGGCCTCGCGCAGGCGCTGGATGGCCTTCCACTCCTGGCCGGCGCCAAGCACCGGAAGCTTGGCGGTGAGCAGGTTCTTGGTGATTTCCGCCCAGCCGACGCCACGGTGAATCTTGACGAAATAGCCCTTGCCGTCGACTTCGGTGCGCAGCGTGCGGCGTGCCTCGAGCTCGCGGAACACTTCGCCTTGCAGCGCTTCGACGGCCACGAATGGATCGCGCCCGGCCCACAGCGTCTTGAACGGCTCGTCGAGCACCAGCTTCATGGTCGCGCCTCCAGGATAACGTCGGCAGCGTGTCCGGGCATGCTGTAGATGTCGGCGCTGTCGGCGAAGGCCAGGCCATTGGCCGACCAGGCCGCGCGGGCGCTGTCGTCCTCGAGCATGCGCTGCAGGCAGCGGTTGAGCTCTTCCTGCTCGAAGGGCTCGCTGAGCACCAGCCCGGCGTCGGCCTGGGCGATGTAATGGGCATAGCCGCACACCGCCGAAACCAGCACCGGCAAGCCAGCCACCACCGCTTCGAGCAGCACGGTGCCGGTGTTCTCGTTGTAGGCGGGGTGAATCAGTACATCGGCGCCGAGCAGGAAGCGCGGAATGTCACTGCGGCCCTTGAGGAACTGGACCCGGTCGCCCAGGCCGAGCGCTGCGCCCTGCATCTGGAACAGCTTGGGGTCGTCCTGGCCGATGACCATCAGCCGCACGCGCTTGCGCAGCGCCGCTGGCAAGGCCGCCATGGCCTTGAGGCTGCGGTCCACGCCCTTGGTCTTGAAGCCGGAGCCGATCTGCACCAACAGCAGCTCGTCGTCCTCGAGCATGAATTCGCCACGGAATTCGGCGCGGATCAGCGCCGCGTCCGGCGGCGCACGACGGTCGTGGGCGATGCCCGGCGGCAACAGGTGAAAGCGCGCCAGCGGGGTGTCGTAATGCTTGATGAACAGCGGTTGCTGGACCTCGGAAATCATCAGGATTTCGGTTTTCGCATCGCGGCCGAACACAGCCCGCTCGTAGTCGGCGAAATGCTTGTAGCGCCCCCAGTAGCGGTACAGCGAATGACGCAGGTTCTGTGCCTTGTCTTCGTAGCAGCCGTCGGCCGCGTAGTAGACGTCCAGCCCGGGCATCTTATTGAAGCCGATCAGGCGATCGACCGGGCGTTTGGCCAGGTCAGCCTGCATCCAGCTCAGCAGTTTCTCGTTGCGGCGATGGTTGAAGAACGCCTTGACCGGCGCGACGTGCACCTCGAAACCTTCGGGTACCTCGCCTTCCCAGATCAGCGTGTAGACGCGGATGCCGTGGCCACGGCGCTGGCACTCCAGGGCAATGCGCATGAAATCGCGCTGCAGGCCACCGAAGGGAAAATACTTGTAGAGCACGAATGCCAGTTGCATCAGCGAAGATCCTCGGCCAGTAACACGGTGCTCAGTCGGCTTGCCACGCGCTCGGGGTCGAGCCGGGTGAAACACAGCGGCCACTCGCGTTTGAGATCGAACCGACGCTGGTCTTCCGGCGTCGGCTGGTAGGTACAGGTTTTCTGCAGGCACGGCGCGCAGGGTGGGAAATCGCTGGCCAGGTGGATCTGGCCACGACCGTAGGCGCCGGTCAGGCCAACGTTGGTCGGGCCGAACAGGGAGATGGTCGGCACGTCGAGGGCGGCGGCCAGGTGGCCAAGGCCAGTGTCGACCGCCACGCAGGCGCGCGCTTCGGCCAGGGTCTGCGCCATCCCGGCCAGGTTCAACCGAGGCAACACCACGCAGTTCTTGAGGCCTGCGGCAATGCGTTGCGCGCGTTCGCGTTCGCTGTCGCTGCCCCATGGCAATCGCACCTGGATGTGGGCATGCCCCAAGCGTTCGGCCAGCTCGCGCCAGTAGGCTTCCGGCCAGTGCTTGGTGTCCCAGGTGGTACCGTGCAGGAACACCACGAACGCCGGGCCGGGAATCAGGTCGCGCCACTGCAGGCGATTGAGGCCGTAGTCGCCGGTGCCTTTGGGCAGGTCATAGCCCAGTGCCAGGGCGAACAGCTGGCGCACGCGTTCGACCGCGTGCTGGCCGCGCGCGACGGCCAAACGCCGATGATAGAAACGACTGGCCAGGCCTTCGCGGGCCGAGCCCTTGTCGAGGCCGGCCACCGGGGCCTTGACCAGACGCGTCAGCCAGGCGCTCTTGAGCAGCCCCTGAGCATCAATCACCAAGTCATAGCGGTTGGCGCGCAGGCGCTGGCGCAGTAGCTTGAATTCACCGCTCTTGTAGGCCTGCCAAAGGTTCTTGCGCCAGCGGCGGATGGCCACTGGAATGATCGTGTCCACGGCCGGATGCCATTTCGGAATCTCGGCGAAGCCCTCCTCCACCACCCAGTCGAAACGGATGCCCGGCACGGCGCGGGCCGCGTCGGTCAGCGCTGGAAGGGTATGAATGACGTCGCCCATGGACGAGGTCTTGATCAGCAGTACCCGCAATTCATTCCGCCTTGACTGTCAGTTCGACCGTGGCCGGCCCTTCTACCTGCTGCAACGCATCGGCAACCCGCTGGGGTTCCAGCAGGCGCAGGCAATTGTAGTGGCCGAAGCGGCAGGTGCGGTCGAAACACGGGCTGCAATCCAGGCCCAGGCGCACCACCTCGACCTTTTCTGCCAGGGGGGGCGTGAAACCTGGCGAGGTCGAGCCGTACACCGCCACCAGCGGCCGGTTGAGCGCGGCGGCCACGTGCATCAGGCCCGAATCGTTGGACACCACGGCGTCGGCGCAAGACATCAGGTCGATGGCCTCGGCCAGCGCGGTTTCACCGGACAGGTTGTAGGCTTCCTCGCGCAGGCCGGGAATCAGCCGCTCGCGGATCGCCTCGCCCACCGGGAAGTCTTTCTTGGAGCCGAACAGCCAGACCTGCCAGCCTTCACGGATCTTGATTTCGGCCACTTCGGCATAGTGCTCGGACGGCCAGCGCTTGGCTTCGCCGAACTCGGCGCCGGGGCACAGGGCGAGCACCGGGCGATCCAGGGCCAGGCCGAACTTGGCCAGGGCAGCGTCGCGGCTGGCCGGGTCGATACGCAGTTCGGGGCGCGGATACGGCTGCGGCAACAGGGCGCCGGGCTCGAAGGCCAAGGCCATGAAGCGCTCGATCATCAACGGGTAGCGTTGCTTGTCCAGGGTGCGCACGTCGTTGAGCAGGCCGTAGCGAAATTCGCCGCGCCAGCCGGTGCGCTTGGGGATGCCGGCGAAGAACGGCACCAGCGCCGACTTCAACGAGTTGGGCAGCAGGATGGCCTGATCGTAATGACCCTTGAGGCTTTTACCGATGCGCCGGCGCGTGGCCAGTTCGAGCGCGCCGTGGCCGAGCGGAAAGCTCAAGGCGGCGCGCACTTCGGGCATGCGCTCCAGAATCGGGCGGCTCCATTCAGGCGCCAGCACGTCGATCAGGCAGTCGGGGTGCCGTTGCTTGAGGCTCTGGAACAGGGTCTGTGCCATTACCATGTCACCGACCCAGCTGGGCCCAATGATCAGAATTCTCATAGTTTTCCAGAACAGTCAGTCGGGTGGTGCGGTGGTGCCAGGGATTTCGGTGCCAGCCTGTTCGCGGCCACTGGCCGCTCCTACGGGGATCGGGGTCACCCGTAGGAGCGGTCAGCGGCCGCGAACCAGACGCCGCGCAGTGCCTGAAAAACCGCGGAGCCCTGTTCGCGGCCACTGACCGCTCCTACGGGGCAAATAGGTGGGTACCGCCTTCAACTCAACCCCAACTCACCCCAGATCCGCATCACCTCGCGCCGTTCATCGATGAACTGGTTGCCCGGGATCACCCCGGCCTGCTTCTGCAGGGCCTGACGATGAGCGGCCGAGCGGTAGGCCTTGTAGGCTTCGCGCAGCAACCCCGCATCGGCGGCGGGCAACAATCCGGCCTCTTCCAGGCCTTCGAGAATGCGAATGTTGTCGGTGTATCGCAGCAGGTCCGGGTGCTTGCCCGACCACGCCAGAGCCGCGTATTGCACCATAAATTCGATATCGACGATACCACCGGCGTCTTGCTTGACGTCAAAGCGCTGGCCAGCTTCGAAGGCATTGGCGCCGCGCCCTGCTGCCGTCTGCCGCGTACCCAGATTGTCGCGCATCTTCGCGCGCATCTCGCTGACCTCGGCACGCAGCGTATCCAGGTCGCGCGGTTTGGCCAGCACGGCGCCACGCACCTTCTCGAACTCGGCGCCCGTCTGGCGGCAGCCTACCAGCACCCGGGCGCGCACCAGCGCCTGGTGTTCCCAGGTCCAGGCCTCGGTCTGCTGGTAGCGCGAGAACGCCGACACCGAGCTGACCAGCAGCCCCGCCGCACCGGAGGGACGCAGGCGCATGTCGACGTCGTACAACTGGCCGGAGTTGGTCTGTGCAGTCAGCAGGTGAATGATGCGCTGGCCCAGGCGGGTGAAGAACTGGGCGCTGTCGATCGGCTTGGCGCCGTCGGTTTCCAGGCTCGGGTCGCCATCGTGGATGAACACCAGGTCCAGGTCCGAGCCATGGCCCAGCTCGATGCCGCCGACCTTGCCATAACCGACGATGACGAAGGCCGGATCACAGTCACTGCCGTCGGCCCGCTTGGGCACGCCATGGCGCGCCACGGTCTGGTGCCAGGCCAGGGCCAGCACCTGCGCAAGAATCGCCTCGGCCAGCCAAGTCAGGTAATCGCTGACCTTCATCAGCGGCAAGGCGCCGGCGATTTCCGAAGCGGCCACGCGCAGGTTGTGCGCCAGCTTGAAATGCCGCAGCGCTTCCATCTGCTGCTCCAGGTCGTCCTCGGGGATGCGCGTGAGCCGTTCGCGCAACTCGGCGGCCAGCTCCGGTGCCAACGGCGGGTTGAACAGCCGTGCCTCGTTGAGCAGTTCGTCGAGCAGCAACGGGAAACGCGCAATCTGTTCGGCGATCCATGGGCTGGCGGCGCACAGGGTCAGCAGGCGACGCAAGGCATCGGGGTTCTCCGTCAGCAGTACCAGGTACGCCGAGCGCCGCGCCACGGCTTCCACCAGCGGCAGCACCCGTTCCAGAATCAGGTCCGGGTCGGCGTGCTCCACCGCCTGAGCCAGCAGGCGCGGAATGAAGGCGTCCAGGCGCTCGCGGCTCAGGCGCTGCATGGCCCGAAGTTGCGGGCTGCTGCGCAGGTCTTCAAGACGCTTGAGCGCCTGGCGTGCGTCGCTGAAACCGGCTTCCTGCAACTGCCGGCAGGCCGCATCGGCGTCGTGGGTTTCCTCCCACAGCGGCAGCCACTCGCCGCCGATCACCATTGCCTCGCTGTTCTCGGCGTCTTCGTCCGGGTCGGCGATCACCTGCGCGAAGTGCCAGGCGGTGCGGCCGCGCCAGTGCATCAGGCGCGCGTGAAAAGCCGGCCAGTCGGCGAAGCCCATCATGAAGGCGATGCGCGCACGGTCCCGCTCATCGTCGGGCAGCATCTGTGTCTGCCGATCGGCGATGGCCTGGATGGCGTGCTCGGTGTAGCGCAGGAATTCATAGCCCTCGCGCAACTCGTCCACTACCGCAGCAGGCAGATAGCCCTGCCCCTCCAGGGTCGCCAGCACCTTGAGCAAGGGTCGCTGCTGCAGGCTCAGGTCACGTCCGCCGTGGATCAACTGGAACGCCTGGGCGATGAATTCGACTTCACGGATGCCGCCCGAGCCCAGCTTGATGTTGTCGGCCATGCCCTTGCGCCGCACTTCCTGCTGGATCAGTTGCTTCATGGTGCGCAACGCGTCGATGGCGGAGAAATCCAGGTAGCGGCGATAGACGAACGGTCGCAGCATATCGAGCAGTTGCGCACCAGCCTGCTGGTCGCCGGCCACCACCCGCGCCTTGATCATGGCGTAGCGTTCCCAGTCGCGACCCTGGTCCTGATAGTACTGCTCCAGCGCGTTGAAACTGAGCACCAGCGCACCGGACGAGCCGTAGGGGCGCAGGCGCATGTCGACGCGGAAGACGAAACCGTCGACGGTGATCGGATCCAGGGCCTTGATCAGGCGCTGGCCGAGGCGGATGAAAAACTCCTGGTTATCGAGGGGGCGTTTCACCCCTTGGGTTTCGCCGCCTTCGGGGTAACCGAAGATCAGGTCGATGTCGGACGACAGGTTCAGCTCCACTGCCCCCAGCTTGCCCATGCCGAGCACGACCATGTGCTGCTGCTCGCCGCTGCGTCGGCCCATGGGCGTACCGAACTGCTGGCATTGGCGCGGGTACAGCCATTGATAGGCCTGGTCGATGCAGGCGTCGGCCATGTCCGACAGGTCGCGGCAGGTCTGCACCAGGTCGGCGAGGCGGTTGAGGTCGCGCCAGATGATGCGCACCTGCTGCCGCGCGCGCTGGCGGCGCAGGATGCGGGCAAGGTCGTCTTCGCTCTCGGCCTGGGCCACGGCGAGGGCGATCTGCTCGCGCAGTTCACCGGGCCTGAAGGGACGGTCGAGGTCGCCGCTGGCGATGAGGCCGAGCAGCATGGCGGGGTTCTGGATGGCCTGCTGCAGGACGAAGTCGCTGGCAGTGGTGACGCGGTCCCATTGTTGCCAGCGCTTGGTGAGCCAGTTGAGGGGGGTGGTGACTGGGAGGGCCTCTTCGCGGGCAGAGCCCGCTCCCACAGTGTGCGTGGTGCTGCTGAGATCGGCGAACAGGTCCTCAGCCCCCGCCACCGCCGCCTGGAACGACTCGCGATTGCGTGACACCAAAGGCGTGAGAACAGCCGGAATTTCGACCAGCAAAGGCAGGTTCATGGTCTATCCTTGTGCAGCGTGAAGAGCCTGGTAAAGGTCTGTATAGACAGGTTCATCTGTCCCTGATCTGTCGAACAAAGGTGATAAATAGCTGACTTTTCCAATATGTTGGCACAAGTCACTCACGCATGGCCTCAAGATGAATACATTCGATCACAGGTAACGATCCAACCCACAACCGGACAGGGGGCCAAAAGCCTGTATCCTGTGTCTACCCGGCTGCCCACCGCCCGCAGGGGCATGAAAAGGGCAGGGATTTGTAGTAAAACTACAGCTCGCCGGAAAAGCTGCCGGTAATCCAAGAATTCAATATCGTCTGCCCACAAGGCCAGTCGCAAACTCAGGCTTCGATTCTGGAAGCCTTTCCGCCCTGGAGCAAGCCATGCAAGACCTCGATCCCGTCGAAACCCAGGAATGGCTGGATGCCCTGGAGTCGGTCCTCGACAAAGAAGGCGAAGACCGCGCTCACTACCTGATGACCCGCATGGGCGAGTTGGCCACCCGCAGTGGTTCACAACTCCCCTACGCCATCACCACGCCGTACCGCAACACCATCCCCGTCACCCACGAAGCACGCATGCCTGGCGACCTGTTCATGGAACGCCGCATTCGCTCGTTGGTGCGTTGGAACGCATTGGCGATGGTGGTGCGCACCAACCTGCGCGACCCGGATCTGGGCGGCCACATTTCCAGCTTCGCCTCCAGCGCGACCCTGTACGACATCGGCTTCAACTACTTCTTCCAGGCCCCCACCGACGAACACGGTGGCGACCTCATCTACTTCCAGGGCCACGCTTCGCCTGGCGTCTACGCACGCGCCTTCATGGAAGGCCGCATCAGCGAAGACCAGATGAACAACTTCCGCCAGGAAGTGGACGGCAAGGGCCTGTCTTCGTATCCGCACCCTTGGCTGATGCCTGATTTCTGGCAGTTCCCGACCGTTTCCATGGGTCTGGGCCCGATCCAGGCGATCTACCAGGCGCGCTTCATGAAGTACATGGAAGCCCGCGGCTACATCCCTGCCGGCAAGCAGAAGATCTGGTGCTTCATGGGCGACGGCGAGTGCGACGAGCCCGAATCCCTGGGCGCGATCTCCCTGGCAGGCCGCGAGAAGCTGGACAACCTGATCTTCGTCATCAACTGCAACCTGCAGCGCCTCGACGGCCCGGTTCGCGGCAACGCCAAGATCATCCAGGAACTGGAAGGCGTGTTCCGTGGCGGTGGCTGGAACGTCAACAAAGTCGTGTGGGGCCGTTTCTGGGACCCACTGCTGGCAAAAGACGTCGACGGCATCCTCCAGCGTCGCATGGACGAAGTCATCGACGGCGAGTACCAGAACTACAAGGCCAAGGACGGTGCGTTCGTCCGTGAGCACTTCTTCAACTCGCCGGAACTCAAGGCCATGGTCGCCGACCTGTCCGACGACGAGATCTGGAAGCTCAACCGTGGTGGCCACGACCCGTACAAGGTCTATGCGGCCTACCATCAGGCGGTGAACCACAAGGATCAGCCGACCGTCATCCTGGCCAAGACCATCAAGGGTTACGGCACCGGTGCAGGCGAAGCCAAGAACACCGCGCACAACACCAAGAAGGTCGACGTCGACAGCCTGCGCAAATTCCGCGACCGCTTCGACGTCCCCATCAAGGACGACGAGCTGGAAAGCATGCCGTTCTACAAGCCTGAAGAAGGCAGCGCCGAAGCCCGCTACCTGAGCGAGCGCCGCGCCGCACTGGGCGGTTTCGTGCCGCAGCGCCGGGCCAAGAGCTTCAGCATTCCGACGCCACCCCTGGAAACCCTCAAGGCGATCCTGGACGGTTCGGGCGACCGTGAAATTTCCACCACCATGGCGTTCGTGCGGATTCTGTCGCAGCTGGTCAAGGACAAGGAAATCGGTCAGCGTATCGTTCCGATCATCCCGGACGAGGCCCGTACCTTCGGTATGGAAGGCATGTTCCGCCAGCTGGGCATCTACTCCTCCGTCGGTCAGCTCTACGATCCGGTCGACAAGGACCAGGTGATGTTCTACCGCGAGGACAAGAAGGGCCAGATCCTCGAGGAAGGCATCAACGAAGCCGGCGCCATGTCGTCGTTCATCGCCGCCGGTACGTCGTACAGCAACCACAACCAGCCGATGCTGCCGTTCTACATCTTCTATTCGATGTTCGGTTTCCAGCGTATCGGCGACCTGGCCTGGGCCGCTGGCGACAGCCGCACCCGTGGCTTCCTGATCGGCGGCACCGCCGGCCGTACCACCTTGAACGGCGAAGGCCTGCAGCACGAAGACGGCCACAGCCATCTGCTTGCCGCGACCATCCCCAACTGCCGCACCTATGACCCCACCTACGGCTACGAGCTGGCGGTGATCATCCAGGACGGCATGAAGAAGATGACCGAAGAGCAACAGGACATCTTCTACTACATCACCGTGATGAACGAAGCCTACACCCAGCCTGCCATTCCGGCCGGCGCCGAGGAAGGCATCATCAAGGGCATGTACCTGCTCGAGGAAGACACCAAGGAAGCGGCGCACCACGTCCAGTTGCTGGGCTCGGGCACCATCCTGCGTGAAGTCCGCGAAGCGGCGAAGATCCTGCGCGAAGAGTTCAACGTCGGCGCCGACGTGTGGAGCGTCACCAGCTTCAACGAACTGCGCCGCGACGGCCTGGCCGTCGAGCGTTCGAACCGCCTGCACCCCGGGCAGAAGCCGCAGACCACCTACGTCGAAGAGTGCCTGAGCGGCCGCAAGGGTCCGGTCATTGCCTCTACCGACTACATGAAGCTGTTCGCCGAGCAGATTCGTCAGTGGGTTCCTTCCAAGGAATTCAAAGTCCTGGGTACCGATGGCTTCGGTCGCAGCGACAGCCGCAAGAAGCTGCGTCACTTCTTCGAAGTGGATCGCAACTTCGTCGTGCTGGCTGCTCTGGAAGCCTTGGCAGATCGCGGCGATATCGAAGCGAAGGTGGTGGCCGAGGCCATCGTCAAGTTCGGTATCGACCCTGACAAACGCAACCCACTGGACTGCTGAGGAGATTTTTTGTGAGCGAACTCATTCGCGTACCTGACATCGGCAGCGGTGAAGGTGAAGTCATTGAATTGCTGGTCAAGGTCGGCGACCGCATCGAGGCGGAGCAGAGCCTGCTGACCCTCGAATCGGACAAGGCCAGCATGGAAGTACCGGCGCCCAAGGCGGGCGTCGTGAAAAGCATCAAGGTCAAGCTGGGCGACCGCCTGAAAGAAGGCGACGAACTGCTGGAGCTGGAAGTCGAGGGTGCTGAAGAAGCACCCCAGGCTTCCGAGCCTGCGGCTGCACCAAAGCTGGAAGAGAAAGCCGAGGCCGCGCCTGCCGCTGCCCCAGCCGCTGCTCCCGCTGCCGCGGCTTCGAGCCAGGACATCCACGTGCCGGACATCGGCTCGTCGGACAAGGCGCAGATCATCGAGATTTCGGTGAAGGTGGGTGACACCGTCACCGCCGATCAGTCGCTGATCACCCTGGAGTCGGACAAGGCCAGCATGGAAATTCCATCCCCGGCTGCTGGCGTGGTGGAAAGCATCAGCGTCAAGCTGAACGACGAAGTCGGTACCGGTGACCTGATCCTGAAGCTTGCGGTCGAAGGCGCAGCCCCTGCTGCTGCCCCAGCGGCCGCCGCTCCTGCACCTGCCGCAGCGGCGCCTGCAGCGGCTGAAAAGCCGGCCGCAGCGCCTGCTGGCGACAGCGTGCAGGACATCCACGTGCCGGACATCGGTTCGGCCGGCAAGGCCAAGATCATCGAAGTACTGGTCAAGGCCGGCGACACGGTCGAAGCCGACCAGTCGCTGATCACCCTGGAATCGGACAAGGCCAGCATGGAGATTCCTTCTCCGGCTGCCGGCGTGGTTGAAAGCGTCAGCGTCAAGCTGGAAGACGAAGTGGGTACCGGCGACCTGATTCTCAAGCTGAAAGTGGCCGGTGCTGCCCCCGCAGCGCCTGCCCAGGCGGCTGCACCGGCTGCCGCTGCGGCTGAGTCCAAGCCTGCAGCTGCCCCGGCGGCTGCCGAGAAGCCTGCTGCCGCACCCGCAGCACCTGCCGCAGCGGCCGGTGCCAAGGTGCATGCCGGCCCGGCCGTTCGCCAACTGGCGCGCGAGTTCGGTGTCGAGCTGAACGCGGTGAGCCCGACCGGCCCGCACGGTCGCATCCTCAAGGAAGACGTGCAGGTCTACGTCAAGGCGATGATGCAAAAGGCCAAGGAGGCACCGGCCGCTGCTGCCGGCGCCACCGGCGGTGCTGGCATTCCGCCGATCCCGGTGGTCGACTTCAGCCGCTTCGGCGAAACCGAAGAAGTACCGATGACCCGCCTGATGCAGGCCGGTGCCACCAACCTGCATCGCAGCTGGCTGAACGTGCCCCACGTGACCCAGTTCGACCAGGCCGATATCACCGAGCTGGAAGCGTTCCGTGTGGCGCAGAAAGCCGTGGCGGAAAAGGCCGGCGTCAAGCTGACCGTGCTGCCGCTGCTGCTCAAGGCCTGTGCGCACCTGCTCAAGGAGCTGCCGGACTTCAACGCTTCGCTGGCGCCCAGTGGCAAGGCGATCATCCGCAAGAAATACGTCAACGTCGGCTTCGCGGTCGATACGCCGGACGGCCTGTTGGTGCCGGTGATCAAGAACGTCGACCAGAAGAGCCTGCTGCAACTGGCTGCCGAAGCCGCCGCTCTGGCCGAAAAAGCCCGGACCAAGAAGCTCTCGGCAGACGACATGCAGGGTGCCTGCTTCACCATCTCCAGCCTCGGGCACATTGGCGGCACCGGCTTCACGCCGATCGTCAACGCGCCGGAAGTGGCGATCCTGGGTGTCTCCAAGGCCACCATCCAGCCGGTCTGGGATGGCAAGGCGTTCCAACCCAAGCTGATGCTGCCGCTGTCGCTGTCCTACGATCACCGTGTGATCAACGGCGCGGCCGCTGCGCGCTTCACCAAACGTCTGGGCGAGTTGCTGACCGATATCCGCACCATGCTGCTGTAACGCTGGCCGAATGAAAAAAACCCACCATTACCGGTGGGTTTTTTTTTGCCCTGAATTCGACCGCGAAGTACGGGAACGGTGTGCAGCGCAGAGCGTAAATGCCCTCATGTAACCAGTATTTTCGGATCCAATTGCAGAATTTTGTGCGCCTGCCGACAACATGGAAGCACCGAGCCACTGTACCGCTTGTAAGCCCGAGCGCCATGATGCAACCTTGCCTGACGCGCCCGCCTGTAGGGACCCTAGCCTGTAAGGATGGTTGTCCCTGCGCGACCAGTACCCTTGAAGCGAGTTTTCAATGAAAAGCCAGCCCGATGCCGCCAACCGCATGGTGGCCGAGGTAGTGACGCAGCTGCCGGTGCCCTCGCGCCTGGGAATGCTGCGTTTCGAACGGCTGAACGAGGCCAGCTGGGCACTGCTTTATCTGGATCCGGCCTGCGAACGAACCTTCGGTCTTCCCGCTGCGCAGCTGTGCTCGCTGACCGGCTCGCCCTACGCCAGCCTGATGGAGCCGGAGGCGCGGCACCGTCTGCACGATGCCATCCAGGCGCAGTTGGTCGACAGCGCCCATTACACCGTGCGGTACACTCTGCACAGCAACCACGGCAGCCTGCACCTGATGGAGCTGGGCGAAGCCTTTCGCCAACGCAATCGGCAGCTGTTGCGGGGCTACCTGATGGTGGTCGACGCGGCCGTCGGCGACGTAGTCGACGACACGCTGAAACCCGCCAGCGCGAGCAGCCCGCTGCAGATGGCGCTGGAACTGAACCAGCGCGCGCAACAGGAACAACTGCAGCACATGGAGCGCGCCAGCGCCCAGCAGGCATTGATCCTGAGCCTGGCACAACAACGCTACGGGCCTCACAAGCCGTTGCTCGAGGCGGCCGAACTGATCACGCGCAATGCCTGCGATATCTATGCCGTGGACTGTGCCAGCCTGTGGACACTGCAAGGCCAGCAGCTGCTGCCCATTACCGCCTATTACGGTGATCGGCAGGTGCATGGCTGTCTGCAGCCTGTAGACCTGGGGGAATTCCCCGATTACCTGGCAGCCCTGCACGCCAGCCGCGCCATCGACGCCAGCGACGTGGCCAGCGATCCGCGCACGCGCCAGCTTGCCCGGCAACTGGCAATGCGCGATGTCAGCTCGGTGCTCGATGCCAGCATCCGTATCGACGGCCAGGTGGTCGGCGTGCTGTGCCTGGAGCAGAGTGGCGGTGGGCGGGTCTGGCGTGCGGACGAGATCGCCTTCGCCGGCGAGCTCGCCGACCAGTTCGCCCAGGTGATCAACAACCACGACCGTCGTGCGGCCACCAGCGCCTTGAATCTGTTCCAGCGCGCGGTCGAACAAAGCGCCAATGCCTTTCTGCTGGTCAACTGCGATGGCGTGGTCGAGTACGTCAACCCCAGCTTCACCGCGATCACCCAGTACAGCACCGAGGAAGTCCACGGCAAGCGCCTGGCGGATCTGCCAGCCCTGGAAAACCTCAGCGAGCTGTTGTTCGACGCGCCTTCGAGCCTGGCCAACGGCAACAGCTGGCAAGGCGAATTCAAGAGCCGCCGCAAGAACCTGGAACCCTACTGGGGCCAGCTGTCGATCTCCAAGGTGTACGGCGACGACCGTGAGCTGACCCATTACATCGGCATCTACGAAGACATCACCCAGAGCAAGTTGGCCCAGCAGCGCATCGAGCGCCTGGCCTACACCGACAATCTGACCAACCTGGGCAACCGCCCGGCGTTCATCCGCTGCCTGGATGAAAGCTTCGCCCACGACAGCGACCGGCCGATCAGCATGATGCTGGTGGACATCGACAACTTCAAACGGATCAACGACAGCCTTGGCCACCAGACCGGCGACAAGCTGCTGGTGAGCCTGTCGCGCCGGCTGCGCAACAGCCTGAGTCCGGCCGGCAGCCTGGCACGTTTTGCCAGCAACGAATTCGCCGTGCTGCTGCACGACACTGATCTGGAAGCCGGCCAGCGCATTGCCCAGGAGGTGCTGCTGACGCTGGACAAGCCGATGTTCGTGGATAACCAGCTGATCAACGTCACCGGCTCCGTGGGCCTGGCCTGTGCGCCGCTGCACGGGCGCGACCCGCAGACCTTGATGAAGAACGCAGGCCTTGCGCTGCACAAGGCCAAGGCCAATGGCAAGCATCAGGTGCAGGTGTTCACCGAGGCGTTGAACGCCGAGGCCAGCTACAAGCTGTTCGTGGAAAACAACCTGCGGCGCGCACTGACCCAGAACGAACTGGATGTGTTCTACCAGCCCAAGCTGTGCCTGCGCACCGGCCGCCTGCTGGGCATGGAAGCGCTGCTGCGCTGGAACCATCCGGAAAAAGGCATGATTCGCCCCGATCAGTTCATCAGCGTGGCCGAAGAGACGGGGTTGATCATCCCCATCGGCAAGTGGATCGCGCGTCAGGCCTGCCGCATGAGCAAAGCCCTCACAGCGGCCGGGCTGGGCCGCCTGCAGGTGGCGATCAACCTGTCGCCCAAGCAGTTTTCCGACCCCGACCTGGTTGCGTCCATCGCCAGCATTCTGCAGGAAGAGGCCCTGGACGCCTCGTTGCTGGAGCTGGAGCTGACCGAGGGCCTGTTGCTGGAAGCCACCGTGGACACCCATCAGCAACTCGAACAGCTCAAGCAGTTGGGCATGACCCTGGCCATGGATGACTTCGGCACGGGGTATTCTTCGCTCAGTTACCTGAAGAAATTCCCCATCGACGTGATCAAGATCGATCGCAGCTTCATCCACGAGATCCCGGACAACCAGGACGACATGGAAATTACCTCGGCAGTGATCGCCATGGCGCACAACCTCAAGCTCAAGGTCGTGGCCGAGGGTATCGAAACCGCTGCACAACTGGCCTTCCTGCGGCGTCAACGCTGCGACGTCGGCCAGGGTTATCTGTTCGACAAGCCGATTCCCGGCGCCGAACTGATCGAACGGCTCAAACGCTATCCACGCGGGCCGAAGGCCTGACGTTGCGCTGTGCCGAGGCGTAGCACCGGCAGTACGTGGCCAACGACCCGCCAGGGGATCGCGGGCCGGGCGGCACAGGGGCGCGCCTCACGCCTTGAGGGTCACTCGGCGATCAGCCAGTCCATCTTCCAGCCGCCCTGGCTCTGGCCGAGCAGATTCGCCAACCAGGGCATCAGCTCGCGCAATTCTTCTTCCAGGCCCCACGGCGGGTTGGCAATGACCAGTCCCGAACCGTTCAGGCTCTGCGGTGTGTCCAGCGGGTGCACCAGCAACTCCACGCGCAGCAGCTTCGGCGCGCCGGTGCTGGTGAGGTCCTGGTAGAAACGCTTGAGCGCACGCTCGTCGTCCTTGATCGGGTACCAGATGGCCGCCACGGTCTGGCGCATGCGGCCAATGGTTTCCTTCAGGGCAGTGGCGCAGCGCTTGAGCTCGTCGAGTTGCTCGAACGGCGGATCGATCAGCATCACCGCGCGTTTCTCGGCCACCGGCAGCAGGGCCCGCGGCACGTGCCAGCCCTCGCCCAGGTGCACGGCCACACGCGGGTCCTTCTTCATGTTTTCTTTGAGCAACTGGCCGTCTTCGGGGTGTTTCTCGTTGAGCAGCACGCGGTCCTGCTGGCGCATCAACCGGCGTGCCAGCTCGGGCGAGCCGGGGTAGTAACGCAGCTCGCCTTCGGTATTGAGACGGTTGATGACCTTGACGTAGTCGTCGGTCAGCGCCGGGCGGTCGGTGGCCTGCCACAGGCGGGCGATGCCTTCGAGCCATTCACCGGTGCGCGTGGCCTGGTCGCCGCGCAGGTCGTAGAGCCCCAGCCCGGCATGGGTGTCGAGGTAGGCGAAGGGTTGTTCCTTGCGCGACATCAGCGCAACCAGCCGGGTGAGGACGATATGTTTGAACACGTCGGCGTGATTGCCGGCGTGGAAGGCATGACGATAGTTCATGGGGACTCCTGCAGATGCGCAGGAGTCTAGCATTTCAGATGGGGTTTTTCAGGGGAGCTGGCAGCCCCCACTGCGTCACTTGCCTTGGTGGAACGCCGCCTCGGCGCGTTCGAAGCGGCTGACCATGGCCGGTGACGGCCCGCGGCCCAGCTTGCTGACGATCAGGATAGCCAGGCTGGCGAACACGAAGCCTGGGATGATCTCGTACAGCCCCAGCAACTCGAAGTGTTTCCACACGATCACCGTCGCTGCACCCACCAGAATGCCCGCCAGCGCACCGTTGCGGGTCATGCCTTTCCAGACCACCGAGATCAGCACCACCGGTCCGAACGCCGCGCCGAAACCTGCCCAGGCGTAGCTGACCAGGCCCAGTACGCGGTTGTCGGGATTGGACGCCAGCCAAATGGCAACCAACGCCACCAGCAGCACCATCATGCGGCCCACCCAGACCAGTTCGCGCTGCGAGGCGCCCTTGCGCAGGAACGCCTTGTAGAAGTCTTCGGTCAGGGCGCTGGAGCACACCAGCAACTGGCAGCTGAGGGTGCTCATCACCGCAGCCAGAATGGCCGACAGCAGCACCCCGGCAATCCACGGATTGAAGAGGATCTTGGCCAGCTCGATGAACACCCGCTCGTGGTTCTCGGTGACCGGACCGGCCAGCTCGGGGTGCGCCGAGAAGTAGGCGATACCGAAGAAGCCCACGGCCACCGTGCCACCCAGGCAAAGGATCATCCAGGTCATGGAAATGCGCCGCGCCTTGGCAATGGAGCGCACCGAATCGGCGGCCATGAAGCGGGCAAGAATATGCGGCTGGCCGAAATAGCCCAGCCCCCAGCCCAGCAGCGAGATGATGCCGATGAAGGTAGTACCGCGCAGCATGTCGAAGTTGGCCGGGTTCTGCGCCTCGATGGCCAGAAAGGCCGTGTCGACGCCGCCAGTGGCCAGCACCACGACGATGGGCGTGAGGATCAACGCGAAGATCATCAGGGTGGCTTGCACCGTGTCCGTCCAGCTTACCGCCAGGAACCCGCCAACGAAGGTGTAGGCGATGGTCGCTGCAGCGCCGGCCCACAAGGCGGACTCATAGGACATGCCGAAGGTGCTTTCGAACAGCCGCGCGCCGGCGACGATGCCTGAGGCGCAGTAAATGGTGAAGAACACCAGGATCACTACCGCCGAGATGATCCGCAACAGGCCGCTGGTGTCTTCGAAGCGCCCGGCGAAATAGTCCGGCAGGGTCAGGGCGTCACCGTTGTGTTCGGTCTGCACGCGCAGCCGGCCTGCGACGAACAGCCAGTTCAGGTAGGCGCCGATGATCAGTCCGACGGCGATCCAACCCTCCGACAGACCGGACATGTAGATCGCGCCCGGCAGGCCCATGAGCAACCAGCCGCTCATGTCCGAGGCGCCGGCGGACAGGGCCGTGACCACGCTGCCAAGGCTGCGACCGCCGAGAATGTAGTCGGAAAGATTGTTGGTGGAACGGTAGGCGAACAGGCCGATCAGGACCATGGCAGCGATGTAGATCACGAAGGTGATCAGAGTGGGGTTGCTGACACTCATGGGTGTCTCCTTGTGTTGTTTTTATGAGCCTGCGAGCGCGCTTCGGCGCTTCATGTACAGGTCGGCAGATTGCAGGATGTCCGGGTTGACCCAACGGCGCCGAACTTTAGGCCGGCATTGGAGACGGGCGCAACCCCTTTTGGCAAGCAAGTTGCACCTCCAGAAACATCTGGATAAACACGGTGTATCTGCTTCCTTTCGGAGCATTCGCCTGTCATCCGCTACACAGCCGCACCTGCGTTGTGCAGATTCAACCCATGCAAAAAGATTTTCCGTCGAGCGGTGCAACTTTCATCGATATACAGGTTGCACCTGGTTGCACCCAGCAAAGCGCACGGCTAATCTTGCCGCCGGCTTTATTGCCACGCACCGTGGCCCTGATGAGGACAAGAAATGGCAACCACCACCCTGGGCGTCAAATTGGACGACCCGACCCGCGAACGCCTCAAGGCTTGCGCGCAGTCCATCGACCGCACTCCACACTGGTTGATCAAGCAGGCGATCTTCAACTACCTGGAGAAGCTGGAAGGCGGCGCGACGCTGACCGAACTGACCGGCGCCGGGGTGAGTGGCAATGACGATGCGGGCGACATCCAGCCCGACCATGCCCATCAGTGTTTCCTCGAATTCGCCGAAAGCATTCTGCCGCAGTCGGTACTGCGCGCCGCGATCACCGGCGCCTATCGCCGCCCCGAGCCCGAAGTGGTGCCGATGCTGCTGGAGCAGGCGCGCCTGCCGGCCGACATGGCCGAAGCCACCAACAAGCTGGCCGCGCGCATCGCCGAGAAGCTGCGCAATCAGAAAAGCGCCGGTGGCCGTGCCGGCATCGTTCAGGGCCTGCTGCAGGAGTTCTCGCTCAGCTCCCAGGAAGGCGTGGCCTTGATGTGCCTGGCCGAGGCGCTGCTGCGCATCCCCGACAAGGGCACGCGTGACGCCCTGATCCGCGACAAGATCAGCACCGGCAACTGGCACCCGCATCTGGGCAACAGCCCCTCGCTGTTCGTCAACGCGGCAACCTGGGGCTTGCTGCTGACCGGAAAGCTGGTGTCGACGCACAACGAATCGGGCCTGTCGTCGTCGCTCAGCCGCATTATCGGCAAGAGCGGCGAGCCGATGATCCGCAAGGGCGTCGATATGGCCATGCGCTTGATGGGCGAACAGTTCGTCACTGGCGAAACCATTGGCGAGGCGCTGGCCAATGCCAGCAAGTTCGAGAACAAGGGTTTCCGCTACTCCTACGACATGCTCGGCGAGGCGGCGTTGACCGAGCACGACGCGCAGAAATACCTGGCCTCCTACGAGCAGGCGATCCATTCGATCGGCAAGGCCTCCCATGGTCGCGGCATCTATGAAGGTCCGGGCATCTCCATCAAGCTGTCGGCACTGCACCCGCGTTACAGCCGCGCGCAGTACGAGCGCGTCATGGAAGAGCTGTATCCGCGCCTGCTGTCGCTGACTCTGCTGGCCAAGCACTACGACATCGGCCTGAACATCGACGCCGAGGAAGCCGACCGCCTGGAGCTGTCGCTGGACCTGCTCGAGCGTCTGTGCTTCGAGCCGCAACTGACCGGCTGGAACGGTATCGGTTTCGTCATCCAGGCCTACCAGAAGCGCTGCCCGTACGTGATCGACTACGTCATCGACCTGGCTCGGCGCAGCCGTCATCGCCTGATGATCCGCCTGGTGAAGGGCGCCTACTGGGACAGCGAAATCAAGCGTGCCCAGGTCGAGGGGCTGGAAGGCTATCCGGTGTACACGCGCAAGGTGTACACCGACGTGTCCTACGTGGCGTGCGCGCGCAAACTGCTGTCGGTGCCGGAAGTCATCTACCCGCAGTTCGCGACCCACAACGCCCATACGCTGGCGGCCATCTACCACATTGCCGGTCAGAACTATTACCCTGGCCAGTACGAATTCCAGTGCCTGCACGGCATGGGCGAACCGCTGTACGAACAGGTCGTGGGCAAGGTCGCCGATGGCAAGCTGAACCGTCCGTGCCGCGTGTATGCACCGGTCGGCACCCACGAAACACTGCTCGCCTACCTGGTCCGCCGCCTGCTGGAAAACGGCGCCAACACTTCGTTCGTCAACCGGATCGCCGACCAGTCCATTTCCATCCAGGAGCTGGTCGCCGACCCGGTGGCCATCATCGAGCGGATGGCGACCCAGGAGGGCCAGTTCGGCCTGCCTCATCCGCGCATTCCGCTGCCGCGTGACCTGTACGGCAGCGACCGGGCCAACTCGGCCGGTATCGACATGGCCAACGAGCATCGCCTCGCGTCGCTGTCGTCGGCCCTGCTGGCCACTGCCCACACCGACTGGAAAGCCCTGCCGATGCTGGGCTGCGAGGCCAGCAACGAACCGGCCCAGCCGGTGCTGAACCCGTCCGACCTGCGCGACGTGGTCGGCCATGTTCAGGAAGCCACGGTCACCGACGTCGACAACGCGATCCAGTGCGCACTGATCAACGGCCCGATCTGGCAGGCCACGCCGCCGGCCGAACGCGCCGCCGTGCTGGAGCGTGCCGCAGACCTGATGGAAGCCGAGATCCAGCCGCTGATGGGGCTGCTCGCCCGCGAAGCCGGCAAGACCTTCGCCAACGCCATCGCCGAAGTTCGCGAGGCCGTGGATTTCCTGCGCTACTACGCAGTGCAGGCGCGCAACGATTTCAGCAATGACGCCCATCGGCCGCTGGGTCCGGTGGTGTGTATCAGCCCGTGGAACTTCCCGCTGGCGATCTTCAGTGGCCAGGTCGCTGCGGCCCTTGCCGCTGGTAACCCGGTGCTGGCCAAGCCTGCGGAGCAGACCCCGCTGGTGGCCGCTCAGGCCGTGCGCCTGCTGCTCGAAGCCGGTATCCCCGAAGGCGTGCTGCAACTGCTGCCGGGCCGCGGTGAAACCGTGGGCGCACGGCTGGTGGGCGACGAGCGCGTCAAGGGCGTGATGTTCACCGGTTCCACCGAAGTGGCGCGGTTGCTGCAACGCAACATCGCCGGGCGCCTGGACTCGCAAGGTCGTCCGATTCCGCTGATCGCCGAAACCGGTGGCCAGAACGCAATGATCGTCGATTCCTCGGCGCTGACCGAACAGGTAGTGATCGATGTCGTGTCTTCGGCCTTCGACTCCGCCGGCCAGCGCTGCTCGGCCCTGCGCGTGCTGTGCCTGCAGGAAGACTCGGCCGACCGTGTGATCGAAATGCTCAAGGGCGCCATGGCCGAAGCGCGCCTGGGCAACCCCGAGCGCCTGAACGTGGACATTGGCCCGGTGATCGACGCCGAGGCCAAGGCCGGTATCGAGAAACACATCCAGGGCATGCGCGACAAAGGCCGCGACGTGTACCAGATGGCCATAGCCGACAGTGCCGAAATCAAGCGCGGCACTTTCGTCATGCCGACCCTGATCGAGCTGGAAAGCTTCGACGAGTTGCAGCGCGAAATCTTCGGGCCGGTGCTGCACGTAGTGCGCTACAAGCGTCGCGACCTGGACCAGTTGATCGGCCAGATCAATGCTTCCGGCTATGGCCTGACCCTGGGCGTGCACACACGCATCGACGAAACCATCGCCAAGGTGATCGACAACGTTCATGCCGGTAACGTCTACGTCAACCGCAACATCGTCGGCGCCGTGGTGGGCGTGCAGCCGTTCGGCGGCGAAGGCCTGTCGGGCACCGGCCCGAAAGCCGGTGGTCCGCTGTACCTGTACCGCCTGCTGTCGACCCGGCCAAACGACGCCATCGCCCAGTCCTTCGCCCGCACCGATGCCGGTACGGCGCCGGACGTGCGTCTGCGTGACGCCCTGGGCAAACCGTTGCAAGCCCTGCAGGCCTGGGCTTCGAGCAACCAGCAGGCCGAACTGGCGCAACTGTGCGGCGACTTCGCCGCCCAATCGCAAAGCGGCGTGAGCCGGCTGCTCGACGGCCCCACCGGCGAGCGCAACAGCTACACCATTCTGCCGCGCGAGCACGTGCTGTGCCTGGCCGACACCGAAGCCGACCTGCTGGCGCAGCTGGCAGCGGTGATGGCCGTGGGCTCCAGAGCGGTAGTGCCCGACAACGAGCTGGGCAAGGCCGTGCGCGGGCGTTTGCCCAAGGAAGTGCAGGCGCGCATCCAGTTGGTGCCGGAGTGGAACAAGGACGAGGTGCACTTCGATGCCGTACTGCATCACGGCGACTCCGACCAGCTGCGCGCGGTGTGCGAGCAGATCGCCAAGCGCAGCGGCGCCATCGTTGGTGTGCATGGCCTGTCGCAGGGTGAAACCGGCATCTGCCTGGAGCGCCTGGTGATCGAGCGCGCGCTGAGCGTGAACACCGCCGCCGCCGGTGGTAACGCGAGCTTGATGAGCATCGGCTAACGCCGTCACGAAGGAAAACGCCACCCCGGCCTGCGCCGCGGTGGCGTTTTTTTTGCCTCTCCATCAGGCGCATCGGTCGGTATTCAGGGCTGCACGAGGCTCAGGTTCTGCTCGGCCATGGCCGCCAGCAGGCCCTGCAGTGTCCAGAACCTGCGTCCATGGACCTTGTCCCAACTGGGCCGCGACAACCAGTAGCGGCCCAGCGTCTTCTCGATGGGCGTGTGGTAGATGTTGCCGTCGCGACTCAGGTGCACCACCTGGCGCTTGCCTTCTACCTTCTGCAGGTAGAAGGAGCCGGGATGGATCAACCGCGGCGGCGCCGGTCCCAGACCGACGGGCGTGTGGGTCAGCAAGGCTTCCATCTCGGTGGCCAAAGCTAGCTGCGACGCAGTGAGCTCGCCAGTGCCAGCCGACGGACGCAGATGCTGGGTGGGTACTTCCAGCTCCAGCAGAAAGTCGGCTTTGACCATGCCCTGATTGAAATGGGTCTCGAAGCCCGGATCCGAACGCAGGCCAGGTCTGCCGCCGGCATCCGGCGTACTGACCCGTACCCCGATGGCCTTGTTGAGTTCGGCCAGGCCTGGCGTGCCCTTGAAGGTGTTGGCGTGACTGTTGCCCACCAGCGCCACCCAGTTGTGCTCGCCCGTGGCGTGCTGATGGTCGGCAATGACCCGGGTCGCCAGGTAGCTGAACATGCGCTGACGCGCCGTGCTGCGCGCATCCATCACGCCCTTGGCATACCAGCTGGCAGCGCAATCGAGGCTGACCACCTGCAGACCGGCGTCGTGGGCCTTGACCACCACCTGCTCGAAGGTGAAAGGCTGCCCCGCGTCCACTTTGTGGCCGGTGTCGAGCGACTGCAACCGGGCTTTCAACGCCGGCGTCATGACGCCGCTGCCATTGAAGGCTTTGAGGTCGTCGGCCAGGAAATCCATTGGCAGATGCTCGAAGTACAAGGTCTTCACGCCAGTGGCTGCAAGCGTCGCGAAGTTGTCGATCAGAAACCGCTTGGAGGCTGCCGAGGAATGGGCTTCCCCCACCACCAGGCCATTGGCGTTTTCATACACGGCGGCAATCAAGGCAGCAGGTTGAACGTCGCTGGCCAGCACCGGCAGCGGCACGCGCGGTTCGCGCGGTGTGTGCTCGAGGTAGGCATCGGCGTCCTGCAACAACTGCCGGCGCTGGGCGAAGAACCGACTGCGGGCTGCATCCCCCGGCGTGGCCTGCAGCGACGCAGCCATTTCATCGAGGTTGTAGCGCCCCCCTCGGGCCAGTACCTGGCTCATGACCGGACGATCATCCGGTACGATCAGGTAGTCGCCCATGGCGCTGGGGTCGGCAGTGGCCCCGGTGCTGCTTCCTGCACGCGAGCGGCCGCCGGCGCGTAAACCGGTATCCAGATGAGTGACGAAGCGTCCATCGGGGCCTGGGCGAACCGGATGTTCGTGGTTGTTGGCTGCGGTTCGACGCAGGCGCAAAGTGAGTTCGCCGCGGCGACGAAACACTTCGTAGGCCTGGCCATCCTGCCAGAGATAGAGCTTGCCGCCCTGTTTCCAGGTACCGGCGTCGGGTCCGCGCTGGAGCCTGGCGCCGACCAGGCTGACCGACGTCTCGTGGCCTGCGAAACCGTCGAGCCGCGTTCGCTGCGGGCTTACCTGCAGCGCAGCCGGGCGCAGGCCCTGGCGCGGCTTCAAACTGCTGCGCGCGACTTTGGCAGCCGCCATCCCCGGCAGAAATGACAGCAGGGCGAAACCGAAGTTGAGTTCGGCCGATGCCAGGCGGCGCAAGCCCAGCGCGGGGTCACTGCCCGCAAAGGCCTGCACCGCCTGCCTGGCGTCATGCCAGCCGTCGCTGAGCTGCATCAGCGTACCGATACCCGGCAGGTAGGCAAGCCCGGACATCAATAACTGTTGACCACCCTCGCGCAGTTGCCGCGCGAAAGCCGCACGCACATCCTCGCGGCTGCGAGAGATGAGGCTGGCATCATCGAGCAGCTTCGATCGGTGATCGCGCAGCAGTTTGGTCGCCAACGGCCAGACAGGATCGGCCAACGGGGAAAACTTGATGAAGCGGCCATAGCTGCGTTGATAAGCCTGCTCGATGTAGCTTTCGCGCGCGGCCGTGGGTTGGCCGACGCCCGCTTGTCCCGCCAACCACCGGCGCACCGATGCGCTGCGCAGGCGCAACAACAGGCTGTCGCGCAGGCCTTGAACACTGGTTGCCTGGATGAAGTGAGCGCCGTGCGGCACATCGGGCAGGTACAGGCAGTGAAGGCCTTGGGCGGGTGCCTGGATCAGCAGCAGGCCGCTGGACAAGTCCGCCTGGCCGGGCCCAAGGCTCAGGGTGACCGCGCCGAGTGACACCCCCAGCGCCGCTTGCGCGGCGGCGGACCTGCACTGCGCCGCCCTTTCCAGCATCTGCCAGGCCTGCTCGGTCAGCCAACCCTGACACCAGGCACCAAACGCCTGCAGCCTGAATGCCGCGCTGTAGGGCAGCGCCATGATCTGCCCGTGCAGCGCGGGCCTGGCCGACGCACCCGCAGCGATGGTGAACAGCGCCTGGACGCTTTCCCGATAACGCCGGGCCACATCGAGTTCAAGCACCAACCTGCGCAAGTAGGGGATGTCCAGGCCGGCCATGCTCACCTCGGCACCGGTGTCTCGATGCACCCATTGCGCATACCTCAGGCGCAAGGTCATCTGCCGGTCGATATTGAGCAAGGCCAATTCGACGATACTGATCGTGGAATGCGCAGCGCTGGGCACCTGAATCTGCGAGGGCACATTGGGCACCGCCTTGACCTCGACACTGTCGGGCAGCCTCAGCAGCAGTCGCTCGGGGTCGATGCTCTGCTTCAGGTCGGCCCTGAGCCGTGTTTCGAGCAGATCGGCCGCGAAGGCCCGGATCGTGGTCGGCCGACCTTGCAGATACGCCTCCTGGCCCGCCGCCAGCCGGTTGTAGTCATCGAGCAGGCCGGCATAGTGGTTTCGCTGGGTCTGCCCCGCTGTCGCCAGCCAGCGAGGCAACGCCTGCAACACGGCCTGCAGACGGCGCTGCTCAGCGATATGGCCGATGGCTGTTTCTCGTATGCCGTGCGCCGGTTGCCGCAATGCGCTCGCCAGCTCCTCTCGCAGACGCTGCCGGCCTTGGTCATCGGGCATCCGCGCTGCTGCCTGATCGTACCGATCGATCGTCGCGCGAAGGTGCCTGTCGATCCAGTCTCCTTCGACCGGCGTGGTCACCAGTGGCAGTTTTTCCAGCGCCAGCAGCGGTGCCAGGCGTTTCTGCGTATCAGCAGGGAAGCGCGCCCAGAGCGCGGTGAAGGTGGGGTCACGCAGACTGGCCGTGACGCACTGCAACAGTTGCTCGAGCGAAGCGAAGCGACGCACGCCACCGCTCTCTCCTGTCTGGAACAGCAGCGCAGGCACGACCTGTTCGGTGTTCACCCACACGCTGGCCGCAGCGATGATGTAGGCTCCAGGCAGCGTGCAGGCATAGGTCGCCTCGCCCACCGCCAATTCGGCGACCACCGTACCCTCCGCGCCCCGCAGGTGAGCGTCAGGCTGATTCACGACCTCCAGTATCCGCTCAAGGTCGGCCTCCGCAAGCGTGCCCTCGCAGACTTGCAGCCCGGCGTCATGGCGCAGGGCGTTGCTCAGTTCCAGCGCCAGCGAATGCTGGCGCGACAGGCCCTGCCCCCTGTCGTGGGCCCAGAATGCACGGGTAGGCCAGGACGCCTCTGTGGTCAGTGCCTCGAGCAGCTGTCGAGTCTTGCCTTGCGCCGCTTGCCAGGCACCGTGGAGCTGGCGGTAATGCTTGTGTTCAGGGCTGTCCAGGGCATCACCTGCATACCCTTGGACACCTCCTTCGCAGGCATCCAGCTTCTGCTTGAGCAACGCCGTGGCGATATCCGGCGTGATGCCGCCAAAGGTCAGCAGCGCCCGCTGGCGCTCGCCATCCGCCCTGATGGCAGCAGCCACCACGGCACTGATGGCCTTGGGCAGAGGAAGCCAGAAGTGTGCCGATCGCTGCCCTGACTCACTGTATTCAGGCGGTGATCCAGCTTCGGCCTGGGCCACCACTTGGCTGGCGATACTGGTCCGCAAACCATGTTCGAGTACGCGCGCTGTGTGTGGAACGAAACGCACCCTGGCGCCCAGGCTTGTGGAAAGGCCCGATAGGCCGTTTGCCGAGAACTGCAAGGCCAGGCGCTGCCGCAGCACGTGGCCCTGGGCGGAAAACAGATACTCGATCAGACCACGTCCAGCCTCGGTGGCGCAGCCGAACTCGAACAACTGCTGTTCCAGCCCAGGGCACACCAGCAAACAGCGTCCTCCACCCCGGCGCTCGATCAACTCGGCGCCGGGCAGCATGGCGTGTGTGCCGTCGCTGGCCAGCAGCGTTACCGTGCTGCACACCAGCAGTACGGCGTCCTCGCCTGGCTGCAGAGCGTCCAGCAACAGCCTGCGCCCGGCCTCGGTCACTTCGCCCAACGCTGCCAGCAACTGGGCGCGATGCATCAGGTCTTCGGCGCGCAGCGCCTCTGCGTGCTGTAACCGCGATAACACGGTGCCAGGGGCCAGGTCACTCCAATAAAGGTCGGTGTCCGTTTGCAGCTGCGCCCGGGCTTGGTGATCGAGAGACTGGAGCAGCGGTGCCCCTGCCGCCAGGCTCTGCTGCGCGAGCGTTGTCTGGGCAACGGCATCGACCAGGCTCTGCAGGCGATTGAGCAAAGGGGTGCGCAGGTGGTCTTGCCCGATATGGGTATTGAGCAGGCTGTTCAGTTGTTCATCGAGTGAGGTGTCCATGGGTTCGCTCTTGCACATTGGGCGACCACTCTGGACAGCACGGCTCACAACAGCGCGCTACATAAGCGCTACCACCAGACGACGCTCGGTTGGTGGATACGAAGCCCGGCACTGCTTGCATGATTGGCCCAACTAGCAGGAGGCTTCCTTCTCTTGCCGATGAATCCTCCTACAGCGCAAACAGGCCGGTCCGAAAGAGGCTTCCCAAACATCCACGCGATACTTCCTACGCCGAAACAAAAACCTACGCACTCCCCTTGGAAAGGAGAAAGGGTGCTGATTCTTACAAACACCCTCCTCCACATATGCAAGGCGCATCCGTAAGTCCTGTAGGACTTTTCCTGCCCGTAACACCACAGCATGGCTGCTGGTGCCCGTCTGCAACACCGCCGACGTGTGATGATTCCACGCAAGGCTTTGACAGTTATGCATTTACACAGGTTATTATCCCTTGGCACGCAGCCTGCATGAGCGACTGCCTTTTCACCTCGTTTTCAGAAACCGGAGTACCGCCCTTGGATGCCACCTTCATCAACAGCCTGTTCTTGATCGGCGCGTTGCTGGTAGGTGCGAGCATTCTGGTCAGCTCGCTTTCCTCCCGCCTGGGCATTCCCATTCTGGTGATCATCCTGGCCGTAGGCATGGCCGCCGGGGTGGACGGCGGCGGCATCATCTTCAACAACTACCCCACGGCCTATCTGGTCGGTAACCTGGCGCTGGCGGTAATCCTGCTCGATGGTGGCCTGCGCACGCGGGTATCGAGCTTTCGCGTGGCGTTGTGGCCCGCCCTGTCGCTGGCCACGGTGGGGGTGCTGATCACCACCGCGCTGACTGGCGCTGTCGCCGCCTGGCTGTTCGACCTGAGCATGATCCAGGGGCTGTTGATCGGCGCCATCGTCGGTTCCACCGATGCGGCGGCGGTGTTCTCGCTGCTGGGCGGCAAGGGCCTGAACGAACGGGTGACCGCCACGCTCGAGATCGAATCGGGCAGCAACGACCCCATGGCGGTGTTCCTCACCGTGACCCTGATCGACATGATCGCCAGCGGCCAGACCGGACTGCATTGGGGCCTGCTGGGGCACCTGCTGCGCGAGTTCGGCATTGGCGGCGTGATTGGTCTGGGCGGCGGCTGGGTCATGCTGCAACTGGTCAACCGCATCAACCTGGCCGCCGGCCTGTACCCGATCCTGGTGGTAGCCGGTGGCCTGCTGGTGTTTGCCCTGACCAACGCGCTGCACGGCAGCGGCTTCCTGGCTGTCTACCTGTGCGGCCTGGTGATGGGCAACAAGCCGATCCGCAGCCGCCATGGCATTTTGCATATGCTCGATGGCATGGCCTGGCTGGCGCAGATCGGCATGTTCCTGGTGCTGGGGCTGCTGGTCACGCCCCACGACCTGCTGCCCATCGCCCTGCCCGCGCTCGCCCTGGCCCTGTGGATGATCCTGGTCGCGCGGCCGCTGTCGGTGATGGTCGGCCTGTTGCCGTTCAAAGCGTTCCATGGCCGCGAAAAAGCCTTCATTTCGTGGGTCGGCCTGCGCGGCGCGGTACCGATCATCCTCGCGGTGTTCCCGCTGATGGCCGGGCTGCCGGATGCGCAGCTATTCTTCAACCTGGCGTTCTTCATCGTGCTGGTATCGCTGCTGGTACAGGGCACCAGCCTGCCGTGGGTAGCCAAGCTGCTCAAGGTCACCGTGCCGCCTGATCCCGCGCCGATCTCGCGTTCGGCCCTCGAGGTGCACATCACCAGCGAGTGGGAGCTGTTCGTGTATCGCCTGGGTGCGGAAAAGTGGTGCATCGGAGCAGCCCTGCGCGAGCTGAAAATGCCCGAAGGCACACGTATTGCCGCACTGTTCCGCGGCCAGCAATTGCTCCACCCATCCGGCAGTACGGTGCTGGAAGTGGACGACCTGCTGTGCGTGATCGGTCACGAGCACAACCTGCCGGCCTTGGGCAAACTGTTCAGCCAGGCACCGCAGCGCGGGCTGGACCTGCGTTTCTTCGGCGACTTCGTCCTCGAAGGCGACGCGCAATTGGGCGCAGTGTCGGCGCTCTACGGCCTCAAGCTCGATGGGCTCGACCCGCAGATGCCGCTCAGCCGCTTCATCATTCAGCGGGTTGGCGGCGCGCCGATCGTTGGCGACCACGTAGAATGGAACGGCACCGTCTGGACGGTCGCGGTCATGGACGGAAACCGGATCATGAAAGTGGGCGTCAGATTCCCCGAAGGAAGTCGTCCAGGGCCTGGGCTCTTCCTTTGAATTCCTGGCGAATGAATTCAAGCCTGCTGATGAATGAACGGTCTGCGTACTCAACAACACCAATACGACCGTTCATCCTGTAAAAAAACATTCAGCCCCCCAACTTTGTACAGACTTTAACTACTGAAGCGGAATACCTTTTCTACTCAGCAAGTTGCGAACAGTGTGCAACATTGCGACGCCCCTCCCCCTTTGGTTTCTGCTGTTTCCGCTGGCGCGACCATTACATTGACCCTGCTAGCCTGATTATGTCTCAACTTCCATCAGGCCAAGCCCATGCTCCCGGATACCGTACTTTCTTTTCAAGACGCAGCGGTAAATGCGCGACTGTACAACGGCTCCCAGTCACAAAGTTTCCTGTTGACCGGGAACGCTGGTGAAGATCAATTCGTGCAAAACCGCTATACACGTTACCACTTGAGTTCCGACGGCGTTCGATTGTGGGCGCAGCCGGAAGAAGACGTTCGCACACAACGTTTCCGAATCAGGCGCTACTCGGATGACACCGTATCGATCCAGTCAGTACTGACAGGGTACGTGCTGACCTTCAATCATCAGACACCGACCATGGAGATCCTGGTGGCCGGCAACTTGAACCAGCGCTTCCGGCTGGTCACCCAGGGCGATGGCTCCATAGGCATCCGCAGGCACCGCTGGGCGACGTTCGAGGCCACCGTGGACCGTTTCGCGGCCGTGTATCGACTGGGTACGCGCTTTCCCCTGATGAACCGGCAACCAACAGGTTTCTACGCCCCCAAGAATAGCGCTTTCAAAGTGATCGTGGTACACACGGACACCCCGCCCATCGCGATGAACCTGTTCATTGGCGCCCCTTACGCCGACACGGACACGCAATACTCCCAGCAACGAACTTATCCCCTTCAACTTGGCACCAATACCATTACCGATCCTGGTGGAGGGGTCATCTACTTCCAACTGGCCAATGAAATAAACGCCGCCAATGTCATCATTCTGGGTGCACAGGAACTTCCCTACTTCGAGCACGGCAATACCTCAACAGCGGTCTATCACGCTATGCTCGATGCGCGGCCAACCCCGTACGTGGAGTTGTACAGTGCCCGGGTCGTTCTGACCGTCGATCGGGCGTCGGCGCAAGCTTACAAGAACAGTGACATACCGCTGCTGATGGCAACTTACGAGCGCATCATTGACGTGCAAGAGACGTTACTGGGTCTGGACAAGGCAGAAGAACTCCATGCACCGGCTCCGCTGAAATATCACCTTGTACTGGGTAACCACGGTGGCGCTGGATCGGCCCATGCCTCCAACGGATACACGGCGTACAACATGGCGTATGCACGAGGGCTGCTTGAACCCGAGCGCCTCAAGGCAGAGTGGGCAGTGCCTCACGAAATAGGTCATCAGAACCAGATGCGCGCCTACCTGCCCAACGATTTCAGCGAAGTGACCAACAACCTCTCCGCCATGGCGACCCAGCGGGTATTCGGTGTGCGGTCGAATCTGACTCACCCCGGCGCGAACGGCAAGGACACCTGGGACAATGCGCTGGAAAAGCAGGCCGCGGCTGATCTGGACATAACCCAGCTGTCTGCGTTCGAGCGTCTGGCGGCCCTGGAGCAACTACGCCTCGGGTTCGGCGACGCTTTTTGGCCACGGTTGAACCGGATTGCCCGTGAGCAGGGCCCTTGGAGCACAACGCCCTCGCGAGCCCAATCGTTCGATAATTTAGCACTGTTTGGGAGCATGGCCGCTTGGGCTGATCTGCGAGCCTTCGTGCGCGCCTGGGGGATGCCTCTTTCAACGGCAGCCGATCAGCAAATTGCCCAGATGCGTCTGCCTGCGCCGCCTGCAGATCTGCTGACGCTCAGGGAGCCTCGGGCTGGAGTGAGTGCGAGCTCCGGCCCTGAGAAAGAGCCGGAATGTGGCACCGAGCCGCCCGGCGACACGTCTCTGCTTAAAGATGCCTAGACTGGCTCGAAGGGCTCTGGCTCCAGCGATTTGGTCGGGGCCGCAGTCCGGCCCCGCCCGAGACTGTGCGACGGACCGAAGGCGCATGAACCGGACTGTTCACGTGACATAGCCTGGCCTGCGTCAGGCAATGCGGTCATGCACGGGAACCGGATCATGAAAGTGGGCGTCAAATTCCGCGAAGGAAGTGGTCCAGGGCCTGGACTCTTCCTCTAAACTGCCCATCTCTCTTCGAGCTGTACGACGTCTAACCTATGCGCAATTTTCTTTCCGCAGCCCTACTGGGGCTGTGCATGGCTGTCGCCGGCGTTCAGGCTGCCGACCCCCTCAACCGTGAAACGGTGCAACAGAACCTCGACAAGATCGCCGAGCGCAAGCTGCCAGAAGCCGACCAGAAGGCGCTGCAGCAGGTGTTCGAGCAGACCCTGGGGCTGCTTGGCAACCAGGCCGACAATGAACGCAAGCTGGCCGAGCTCAAGCAGCAACTGGCCGATGCGCCGAAGCAGACCCTGGAGGCGCAGCGCGAGCTGAGCCGTCTCAAGGGCATGCCGATCATCCCTGTGAGCCAGCGCTATGCCACCTTGAGCGTGCCGCAGCTGGAGCAGATCTTCAGCGAGCGCACCACCGAGCAGGGCGAATTGCAAAAGGCCTTGTCCGATGCCAACAGCCTGATCATCACCGCGCAGACCCGCCCGGAACGCGCGCAGACCGAAATCAGCGCCAGCCAGAACCGTATCCAGCAGATCAGCGGCATTCTCAAGTTGGGCAAGAACGACGGCAAGGCGCTGACCCCCGACACGCGCAACCAGTTGGCGGCCGAACAGGCGTCGATCAATGCCTTGATCAATCTGCGCCGCCAGGAGCTGGCCGGCAACAGTACCCTGCAGGACCTGGGCAATGCCCGTCACGACCTGGTGCTGGAGAAGACCACCCGTTTGGAGCAGGAAATCCAGGACCTGCAGACGCTGATCAACCAGAAGCGCCTGGCGCAGTCCCAGGAAACCGTCACCAAGCAGTCGCTGGAAGCACAGAAAGCCGGCGGCAGCAGCGTGCTGGCCACGGAGAGTGCAACCAACGTCAAGCTGTCCGACTACCTGCTGCGCAGCACCGACCGGCTCAACGAGCTGACCCAGCAGAACCTCAAGACCCGCCAGCAGCTGGACAGCGTGACGCAGAGCGACCAGGCCCTGGACGAGCAGATCAGCGTGCTCAAGGGCAGCCTGTTGTTGTCCAAGATTCTCTACAAACAGAAGCAGGCGTTGCCGCACTTGAAGGTCGATCGCGACCTGGCCGACGAGATCGCCGACATCCGCCTGTATCAGTTCGAAGTCAACCAGCAGCGCGAAGCCATCGGCAACCCGGCGGCGTACGTGGACAACCTGATGGTCAATCAGCCACAGGACCAGAACGCGCCGCAATTGCGCAAAAGCCTGCTGGAGTTGGCGGTCACCCGCAGCGACCTGCTCGAACGCCTGAACCGGGAGCTGAGCGCACTGCTCAACGAGTCGATCACCCTGCAGCTCAATCAGAAGCAACTGCTCAGCACCGCGCAAGGCCTGCGTGCCACGCTGGACGAGCAGATGTTCTGGATCCCCAGTAACAAGCCGCTGGATGACGAGTGGTTCAAAGCCGTGCCGCGACGCCTGGAAAACCAGGTCACCACCCTGCCCTGGGCATCGAGCGTAAGCGAATTGACCGATGGCCTGGTGCAGCGGCCGTTGCTGTTCCTGCCCCTGCTGTTGGTGATCGGCCTGCTGCAGTGGAAGCGCAAGTTTCTCTACCAGAAGCTCAATGCGGTGCATCAGGACATCGGTCACTTCAAGCGCGACCGGCAATGGCACACACCGGCGGCGATTCTGATCAACATTCTGCTGGCCATGCCCATGGCCCTGGGCCTGGCCCTGTGCGGCTACGCCTTGCTGATCGATGCTCGCGGGCAGAATGCCGGTCTTGGCGCGGCCATGTTGCAGATCGCCCAGGCCTGGCTGGTGTTCTACACCGCCTATCGCATCCTTGCCCCCGGCGGCGTGGCCGAGCTGCATTTTCGCTGGGAGCGTGCGCAGGTGGCCTTCCTCCAGGGCTGGGTGCGCCGGCTGGGCTTCGTCGTGCTGGCGCTGGTGTCGGTGGTGGCGGTGGCCGAACTGCAACCCTCGGCGCTGGCGGATGACGTGCTCGGCATTGCCGTGGTGCTGACCTGCTACGCATTGATGGCCTGGCTGCTGGGACGCTTGTTGGTCAGCAGCCCGACCCACAAGAGCGCTTCACTGTTCCGCCGTACCATCGGCCTGTTGTTCACCGCGCTGCCGATCGCGCTGTTCGTGGCTGTGTGTTTTGGCTACTACTACACGGCGCTCAAGCTCACCGACCGGCTGATCGACACCCTGTATCTGCTGATGATCTGGCTGGTCATCGAAGCCGCATTCGTGCGTGGCCTGAGCGTCGCCGCCCGGCGCCTGGCCTACCAACGGGCACTGGCCAAGCGGCAGACGGCGAAGGACAGCGGCGAAGGCGAAGCAGTCGCCGAAGAGCCGACCCTGGACATCGAGCAGGTCAACCAGCAGTCCCTGCGCCTGGTGCGTCTGGCCTTGCTGGCCGGCTTCATCGGCGCGCTGTACTGGGTCTGGAGCGATTTGATCAGCGTATTCGCCTATCTGGACAACATCACCCTGTACGAGTACACCAGCGGCACCGGCGCGGCCATGAGCATGGTGCCGATCAGCCTCAGCGACTTCATCGGTGCGGCGGTGATCATCGGTATCACCTTCGTGCTGGCCGGCAACCTGCCGGGGCTGCTGGAGGTGCTGGTGCTGTCCAAGCTCAACCTGGCCCAGGGCAGCGCCTACGCCACCACGACGCTGTTGTCGTACGTGATCGCCGGGGTGGGTTTCGTGTCCACGCTGTCGACCCTGGGGGTGAGCTGGGACAAGCTGCAGTGGCTGGTCGCGGCGCTCTCGGTAGGGCTGGGTTTCGGCATGCAGGAGATCTTCGCCAATTTCATTTCCGGCATCATGATTCTGTTCGAGCGCCCGGTGCGCATCGGCGACACCATCACCATCGGCAACCTGTCGGGAACGGTGAGCAAGATCCGCATTCGCGCCACCACCATCACCGACTTCGATCGCAAGGACATCATCGTCCCCAACAAGACCTTCATCACCGGGCAACTGATCAACTGGTCGCTGACCGACACCATCACCCGGGTGACGTTGAAGCTGGGCGTGGACTACGGCTCGGACCTGGACCTGGTGCGCACGCTGCTACTCAAGGCTGCGCGGGACAACCCGCGGGTGCTCAAGGACCCGGAGCCACTGGTGTATTTCCTCAACTTCGGCGAAAGCACCCTGGACCACGAGTTGCGCATGCACGTGCGTGACCTGGGTGACCGCAACCCGGTCCTGGACGAGATCAACCGCTTCATCAACAAGGAATTCAAGCGCCAGAACATCAACATTTCGTTCCGGCAAATGGAGATCTACCTGAAGAACACCACCGGCCGCGAGTACAAGCTGGTGCCCGCCGAGCCTGGAGAAAGTGCCGGCACCCTGCAGCCGGCGGCGACGCCTGCGCCGGCCGAGCCACCGAGCGCCCCCCAGGCCGTGGAAGCACCCAAGCCACCGCCCTCGAAACTTGATTGAGCGCACCGCGCCAACGGAGAACGCACATGAAAGGCCTCGACGAACTGATCTTCGACAACCGCTTCGCCCGCCTGGGCGACGTTTTCTCCACCCACGTGCTGCCCGAGCCGATCGACAACCCACGGCTGGTAGTGGCCAGCGATGCGGCGATGAGCCTGCTGGACCTGGACCCGGCATGCGCCCGGACGCCACTGTTCGCCGAGCTGTTCAGCGGGCACAAACTGTGGAGCGAGACCGAACCACGGGCGATGATCTACTCGGGCCATCAGTTCGGCGGTTACACGCCACAGCTGGGCGATGGCCGCGGGGTGCTGCTGGGCGAGGTGTACAACGAGGCCGGCGAGCACTGGGACCTGCACCTCAAGGGTGCCGGGCAGACGCCTTACTCGCGCATGGGCGATGGCCGGGCGGTGCTGCGTTCCTCGATCCGCGAGTTCCTCGCTTCCGAAGCCTTGCATGCCTTGGGCATTCCCAGCAGTCGCGCACTGTGCGTGATTGCATCGGACACTCCGGTGTGGCGCGAGAAACAGGAACGCGCTGCCATGCTCCTGCGCCTTTCCCCCAGCCATGTGCGTTTCGGGCACTTCGAGTACTTCTACTACACCCGTCAACCCGAACTGCAGAAACAGCTGGTCGACCATGTGCTGGCAGCCCACTTCCCCGGCTGTGCAACTCAGCCCGAACCCTACCTCGACATGTTCCGCGAAGTCGTCGAGCGCAACGCCGAACTGATCGCCCAGTGGCAGGCCTACGGGTTCTGTCATGGGGTGATGAACACCGACAACATGTCGATCCTGGGCATTACCTTCGACTTCGGGCCGTACGCCTTCCTCGACGATTTCGATGCGAATTTCATCTGCAACCACTCCGACCATCAAGGCCGCTACAGCTTCAGCAACCAGGTGCCCGTGGCGCACTGGAACCTCAGTGCCCTGGCTCAATCGTTGACGCCGCTGATCAGCGTGGAGGCGCTGCAGGAAGCACTGGGGTTGTTCCTGCCGCTGTACGAGCCGGCCTGGCTGGACATCATGCGGCGGCGACTGGGTTTCACCCTGGCCGAAGAGGGCGACAAGGCGTTGCTAGAACGTCTGCTGGGGCTGATGCAGAACAGCGGTGTGGACTACAACCTGTTTTTCCGCCGCCTGGGTGAGGATGGCTCGCTGGCCGTGCTGCGCGATGATTTCGTCGATATCCAGGGCTTCGATGCCTGGGCAAGCGATTACCAGGCGCGCATGGAGCGCGATGTGGTGGAAGGCCGCACGGAACGCATGAACCAGGTCAACCCGTTGTACATCCTGCGCAATTACCTGGCGCAAAAAGCCATCGATGCGGCCGAAGACGGTGACTATTCGGAGGTGCGCCGCCTGCACCAGGTGCTTTGCAATCCATTCGAAGCGCAGCCGGGCATGGAAAGTTACGCCGAACGGCCACCAGAGTGGGGCAAGCATCTGGAGATCAGTTGTTCGTCGTGAGCAACACTGGCCGCGAACGCTGCACCGCAGTGCATCAGGCAGACCGCATCCTGCCCTTCGCGGCCGATGACCGCTCCTTCGGAGTAGGCTGTGGCGCTTGGGTTGATAACCGATCTTTCTGCCTCCAGATACGCAGGGGCCATCTTTCAAATCGGAGCCGGACATGAGCGACTCACTGGTAATCCCCTGCCCGCAGTGCAACGGGCTCAATCGCATTCCTGCTTTGCGCCTGACCGACCAGCCCAAATGCGGGCGGTGCAAGGCGGCGGTGTTGCTCGATACACCCTTCGAGCTGACTCAAGGCGACTATGCCAGCCAGATCAAGGGCGATCTGCCGCTGCTGGTGGACGTCTGGGCCGACTGGTGCGGGCCATGCAAATCCTTCGCACCGGTGTTCGAGCAGGCGGCAAAGCAACTGCAGGGCCAATGCCGACTGGCCAAGCTGGACAGCCAGGCCAACCCGCAGCTGTCCACGCAGCTTGGCATCCGCTCGATACCGAGTTTGATCCTGTTCAAGAATGGTCGAGAAGTGGCGCGGCAGAGCGGCGCGATGCCGTTGCCACAGTTGCTGGCCTGGCTCGGTGCCCAGGGTATCGCCAACCTGTAGCAACCTGATGCACCGCATCGAGGCCGGACGCGGCTTGCGCCGCTGCTACAGGGGATTGAGCAAGGCCCGCCATTGGGTTGATCGCGGTGCGTGTAGCAGCGGCGCAAGCCGCGTCAGCGAACGGCGCGGTAGGTCAGGCGGATCGCGGTGCCCGTAGCAGCGGCGCAAGCCGCGTCGGCGAACGCCTCGGTGGATCAGGCAGATCGCGGTGCCTGATTCGCGGCCGCAGAACGCTCCCACGGTCGATCACAGGGGTGGGAGGTCAGGCTTGTTCGAGCAGGTCATGCAGCTCGACGAACTGCTGGGTCAGCTTGTGTCGCGGGTCCAGGTAGATCAATGGGATATTCAGCTCATGGGACTCGCGCATCTTGACCGAGCTGTTCAAATACACCGGCAGCACGGGCAGGCCCTCGGCGATCAGTTCGTCGAGCATCTGCTGAGGCAGGCTGGCCCGAGGCTGGAACTGGTTGACGACGATACCTTCGACTTCAAGACCCTCGTTGTGGTCCTCTTTCAACTCAGCGATTTCACTCAGCAGACCATAGAGCGCATGCCGGGAAAAGCTGTCGCAATCGAAGGGAATCAACACCCGATCCGCAGCGATCAGCGCCGACACCGCATAGAAATTCAGCGCCGGCGGGGTGTCGATATAGATCCGATCATAATCTTCACTGAGCTCGTCGAGCAGTTTGCGCAGCTTGTTGATCTTGTGCTTGGCTTCCAGCTTGGGCTGCAGATCAGCCAACTCCGCCGAAGCCGTGACTACATGCAGGTTGTCATAGGGCGTTTGATGGATATCCACCTTGCCTTTCTTGCTGGCCGGACCCGACGACAGGATCTGCTTGAAGAAGTCCGCGATGCCCATCGGAATATCGTTACCCGTCAGCCCGGTGAGGTACTGGGTAGAGTTGGCCTGGGCATCGAGGTCGATCAATAACGTGCGAAAGCCCTCGTTGGCACTGACGGCCGCCAGGTTGCAGGCAATGCTGGATTTGCCTACGCCGCCCTTCTGATTGAACACCACGCGCCGCATCTATATCCCTCCATGACAGGCAAAGCCTCGAGTGTAGCGGCCAGAATATTACAGTTGCTAGCGCGCCGGGACGTTCATTCTCGGATTTTTCCTACAATTTCCTGCAGTCTGGGTGCTAGTGTTGGCAGAAATCATTAGCCGGCTATATAGTTTTTCAACTCCTGCCGCCCCCCTCCCGAGGTCACCGTGAAAACTGCTGTCGCGCCTGCTGCGCAAGCTGTTGATACCCCTCATCAAAACGCCGCTCAGTTCAACGAGCAGTACATCGAAAAAGGCACCCCGCAGTTCCTGCGCACGGTACTCGCCCTGTTCAGCGGCGGCTTCGCCACCTTTGCCCTGCTGTATTGCGTGCAACCCATGATGCCGATCCTGTCCCACGAGTTCGGCATCAACGCCGCCCAGAGCAGCCTGGTGCTGTCGGTGGCTACCGGGATGCTGGCCATCGGATTGCTGATCACCGGGCCGATTTCCGACAGTGTCGGACGCAAGCCGGTGATGGTGGCAGCCTTGTTCAGCGCAGCGCTGTGCACCCTCGGCAGTGCCTTGATGCCCACCTGGGACGGCGTGCTGTTGCTGCGCGCCTTGACCGGATTGAGCCTGAGCGGCCTGGCTGCGGTAGCCATGACCTACCTGAGCGAGGAAATTCATCCGCAACACATCGGTCTGGCAATGGGTTTGTACATTGGCGGCAACGCCATCGGCGGCATGAGCGGACGCCTGATCACCGGCGTGCTGATCGACTTCGTCAGTTGGCACACTGCACTGTTGGTGGTCGGCGGCCTGGCCCTGGTCGCAGCGGCGGTTTTCGTCAGGATCCTCCCGGAATCGCGTAACTTCCGCCCCCGCAAGATGAACCCACGTGGCTTGCTGGAAGGCTTCACCATGCACTTCAAGGATGCCGGCCTGCCGTGGCTGTTTCTCGAAGCGTTCCTGCTGATGGGCAGCTTCGTGACGCTGTTCAACTACATTGGCTACCGCCTGTTGGCCGAGCCCTACCACATGAGCCAGGCGCTGGTGGGGCTGCTGTCGGTGGTGTACCTGGCCGGCATCTACAGCTCGGCGCAGGTGGGCTCGCTGGCCGACAAGCATGGCCGACGCAGGGTGTTCTGGATGAGCATCGTGCTGATGTTCGCAGGCCTGCTGGTGACCCTGTTCAATCCGGTACCCGTGATCCTGCTGGGGATGCTGATGTTCACCTTTGGCTTTTTCGGTGCGCACTCGGTGGCCAGCAGCTGGATCGGACGGCGTGCGTTGACGGCCAAGGGGCAGGCGTCTTCGTTGTACCTGTTCAGTTATTACGCGGGGTCAAGCGTGGCCGGGACGGCGGGAGGGATGGCCTGGCACTACGGTGGCTGGACGGGTGTGGGCGGGTTCATTGCGGGGTTGTTGACGGTGGCGTTGGTGGTGGCGGCGAGGCTGGCGAAGTTGCAGCCGGTGGGGGCGTCCAAATGAACCGCATGCACCGCCGACGCGGCTTGCGCCGCTGCTACAGGGGCGGGTGTTTCTGTAGCAGCGGTGCAAGCCGCGTCAAGATTCAACACGGCAGGATGTCAGCCGTGATATTGCCCTGAAAACTCATGCACGGCGTTGATGAACGCGCCGGCATGCTCGGGATCGACTTCCGGAGTGATGCCGTGGCCGAGGTTGAACACATGGCCTGTGCCCTGCCCGTAGCTGGCGAGGATCCGCGCCACTTCGGTGCGAATCGCTTCGGGCTTGGCGTACAGCACGGTCGGGTCCATGTTGCCCTGCAGGGCGACCTTGTGGCCAACGCGGCGACGGGCTTCGCCGATGTCGCAGGTCCAGTCCAGGCCCAGCGCGTCGGCGCCGGCGTCGGCGATGCTTTCCAGCCACAGGCCGCCGTTCTTGGTGAACAGGATCACCGGCACCTTGCGCCCTTCGTGTTCGCGGATCAGGCCGCTGACGATCTTGCGCATGTAGGCCAGGGAGAATTCCTGATACGCCGCGGCCGACAGGTTGCCGCCCCAGGTATCGAAGATCTGCACCGCCTGGGCCCCGGCCATGATCTGGCCATTAAGGTAGCTGGTGACCGACTGCGCCAGCTTGTCCAGCAGCAGGTGCATGGCCTGGGGCTGGTCGTAGAGCATGGCTTTGGTCTTGCGAAAATCCTTCGACGAACCGCCTTCGACCATGTAGGTGGCCAGCGTCCAGGGGCTCCCGGAAAAGCCGATCAGCGGCACCCGGCCGTTGAGTTCGCGGCGGATGGTGCTGACCGCGTCCATGACGTAGCCCAGATCCTGATGCGCATCGGGGATCGGCAGCGCTTCGATGTCGGCCAGGGTACTGACGACCTTCTTGAAGCGCGGGCCTTCGCCGGTTTCGAAGTACAGGCCCTGGCCCATGGCATCGGGGATGGTGAGGATGTCGGAGAACAGGATGGCCGCATCCAGCGGGTAGCGTTCCAACGGCTGCATGGTGACTTCGCAGGCGAACGACGGGTTCTTGCACAGGCTCATGAAGTCACCGGCCTTGGCGCGGCTGGCGCGGTACTCGGGCAGGTAGCGTCCGGCCTGGCGCATCATCCACACCGGGGTGACGTCAACGGGCTGCTTGAGCAGGGCACGCAGGAAGCGGTCGTTCTTGAGGGGAGTCATGTCAACATCCGGCAGAAAAGTATGAGGATTTTCGCAGAGCAAAGAACAACAAGCCACCGGCGAGGGCTGGGCGGTGGTCTGCGCAGCAGCACCACCGGCCGCCTGGCTGAATCAGTCCTGCGTATCGCTGCAGCGACTCACCAGGGCGTCGATCCTGCTCTTGCACTGGTCCATGGCATGGGCGTGGCCCTGGCTCAGCTCGACCTGGCGCTGGCATAGATTGAGCGCGGCCAGCACCAGCAGACGGTCGCCGATCAATGTCGGATGGCTGCGCTTGGTCTGCGCCAGCGTGCGCTCGAGCATGCCGAACGCCTGACGCAGCGCCTGCTGTTCGCCGGGCGGTGCTTTCACTGAATATTCGTTGCCCAGGATCGAGAAGACCTCAACCCCGTCGTCAAGGTTCATACCGCCGCCGCGGTAGCACGCTCGACCAGTGCTTGAATACGTGCGGTGGTCGCGCCCTGCTGCTCTTCCTGTTCCAGCAGACTGAGCTGCAGCGTGTCGTTGTCATCCTTGGCCTGGGCCAGCTCGCCGGCCAGCTGGGCATTGCGTTCGGCCAGTTCCCGGTTGTGCTTGACCAGGTCGTTTACCAGGCTTTCCAATTGATTCAGGGATGCTTCCAACATTTGCTATTTCCAACACTTTGTCAGGGGCGCGAACGATAAAGAAAAAACCTCGCCCGGGCCAGCTTTGATAGGACCCCGATGGACCCCCAAATCGCTGTTCGGTTCGTCCCGTTCATCGGTCTGCATCGCTTGAGCGCTCGCGATGACGCGCATCACCTGCGGCAATTTGTCCCCTTCAGACTTTTTACATTCGACCGATAAGCCGTGCAGCCCTTTCTTGTGTCGCACGGACGCGCCCTACCTTTCGGTAACCTCACATGTCTTTACGCAACATGAACATCGCCCCGCGCGCGCTGCTCGGTTTCTCCCTCATCGGCGTGCTGATGATCGTGCTCGGGGTGTTTTCCCTGGTCCAGATGAGCCACATCCGCGCCGCCGGCCAGAACATCGAGAACAACACCGTACCCAGCATCACCAGCCTGGACGAGCTGACCCAGCTGACGCTGCGCCTGCGTGTGCTGTCGTACCGCTTGTTGCTCAATCGCGAAGCCGACATCCAGCAGAAAACCGTGCAGCTGTTCGACCAGCGCAACGAGCAGATCAACCAGGCCCAGGCCCGTTACGAGAAAATGATCTCCAATGACGAAGAGCAGGCGGCCTACGATGACTACAAGCGTTTGCTGGGCCAGTATCGCCAGCTCGAAGCTCGCATGAAGAGCTTCTCGGCCAACGGCCAGGTGGAAGAGCTGCGGACCATGCTCAACAGCGACATGCTGAGCAATTCCGAGCAGGTCAATGCCGTGCTCGAGAAACTGGTCAAGATCAACAATGTGCAAACCCGCGAGATCAATCAACAAGCCGAGGATGAATACCGCTCGGCGTTCACTTGGGTGGTGGGCATGCTGATCGTGGCGACCCTGCTGACGTTCCTGTTTGCCTGGCTGTTGACCCGCAGCATCGTCAGGCCGATCGACCAGGCACTGGTGGCGGCCGAGGCAATTGCCGAAGGCAACCTGACCCGGCCGATCCATGCCGAGGGGCGCGACGAAGCCGCGCGGTTGCTGCTGGCCATGCAGAAGATGCAGGGCAAGCTGCGCGATACCCTGCAGCGCATTTCCGGTTCGGCGACCCAATTGGCATCGGCTGCCGAGGAACTCAACAGCGTCACCGACGAAGGTGCTCGCGGCCTGACTCAGCAGAACAACGAGATCGAACAGGCCGCCACTGCGGTCAACGAGATGACCAGTGCGGTCGAAGAAGTGGCACGCAACGCCGTGAGCACCTCCGAGGCGTCCAAGGACGCGACCACGTCGGCCAGCGATGGCCGTGACCTGGTCATGGAAACCGTCAGCGCCATCGAACGCATGAGCGGCGACGTGCAGAGCACCGCCGAGCTGATTGGCAACCTGGCAACCGAGTCGCGCGACATCGGCAAGGTGCTGGACGTGATTCGTGGCCTGGCCGACCAGACCAACCTGCTGGCGCTCAACGCTGCCATCGAGGCAGCACGTGCCGGCGAGGCAGGCCGCGGGTTTGCCGTGGTGGCCGACGAGGTCCGCGCGCTGGCGCACCGTACCCAGCAGTCGACCAGCGAGATCGAACGCATGATCGGCAGCATCCAGGGCGGCACCGAGCAGGCCGTGGACTCGATGCGCAACAGCACCGAGCGCGCCGAGTCGACCCTCAACATAGCCAAAGGCGCCGGCATGGCGCTGGAGACGATCAATGGCGCGATCGTGCAGATCAACGAACGCAACCTGGTGATCGCCAGCGCCGCCGAAGAGCAGGCCCAGGTGGCACGCGAAGTGGACCGTAACCTGGTGAACATTCGCGACCTGTCGGTGCAGACCGCTGCAGGTTCGGCGCAGACCACGGCAGCCAGCGGCGAACTGGCGCGCCTTGCAGTGGATCTGAACGGGCTGGTGGCGCGCTTCAAGGTGTAAGCACCGAGCGCCTGGACGCGTTCACTCATAGACACCGCGCGCACCGCCGACGCGGCTCGCGCCGCTGCTACAGAAATACCGCAATGCCTCGTCGTCCCGCCTCGACGCAGTCGTTCAAATGCACCGCAATACCTCGTAGCAGCGGCGCAAGCCGCGTCCGGCTTCGACGCAGTCGTTCAGATGCACCGCAATACCTCGTAGCAGCGGCGCAAGCCGCGTCCCGCCTCGACGCAGTCGTTCAGAAACACCGCGACCCCCTGTAGCAGCGGCGCAAGCCGCGTCCGGCTTCGACGCAGGCGTTCAGAAACACCGCGACCCCCTGTAGCAGCGGCGCAAGCCGCGTCCGGCTTCGATGCGGTCGTCCGAAACCACGACTGACACCGCAATCGCACATCAGAACTCGATGCGCACATCTCCCTTCGGCACGCTGCAGCAGGACAGGATGTAGCCCTCGGCTTCGTCATCCTCGGTGATACCGCCGTTGTGCTCCATCTCCACCTCGCCTCCCAGCTTGAGCACCTTGCAGGTGCCACAGATGCCCATGCCGCAGGCCTTGGGAATCATCATTCCCAGCTTGGAAGCCGCTGCGTGCACGGTTTCGCCCGGCGCCACGCGAATGCTCTTGCCGCTGGCGGTGAACTCCACCAGGTGCAGTTCCGAGACGTCCACTTCCGGCGCATCGGCGGCCTGCTCGGCCTGTTCCACGGCGTCGGCGCGCGCCTCGGGCGGCGTGGCGCCGAACGATTCCTCGTGGTAACGGGTCATGTCGAAGCCGGCGGCTTCCAGCAGGCGCTTGACCGCAGTCATGTACGGGGTCGGCCCGCAGCAATACACCTCGCGCTCCATGAAGTCGGGCGCGATCAATTCCAGCAGCTTGTGGTTCAGGTAGCCACGGTAGCCCGACCACGGCTCACCCAGCCCATGCTTCTCGCAGATGATGTGCAGGCTGAAGTTGTCGACCCGCGAGGCCATGTGCTCCAGTTCGCGGTGGTAGATGATGTCCTTGGGCGAACGCGCACTGTGCACGAAAACCATGTCGACGTTGGCGTTGGTGTCGTAGAACCAGCGCGCCATCGACATCACCGGCGTGATACCGACCCCGCCGCTGAGATAAAGAATCTTCGGTGCCGGAAAGTCGATGGCATTGAACAGCCCGACCGGGCCGTGCACCGCCAGCTCCTGGCCCTCGTGCAGGGTATCGTGCAACCAGTTCGAAACCCGCCCGCCCGGCACCCGCTTGATGGTGATGGAAAAGCTGTACGGCACCGACGGCGCGCTGGAGATGGTGTACGAGCGCATCACCGGCTGGCCTTCGATTTCCAGCTCCAGGGTCACGAACTGGCCTGGCTTGAAAAAGAACAGAATGGGCTGGTCGGCCATGAAGCAGAAGGTGCGCACGTCCCAGGTTTCCTGGATCACCTTGACGCAACGAACGATGTGGCGCCCATTGGCCCAGGTCTGGGTATTGACGGGCATCAGGAAGGGGTTGGACATGCTGGTCTCCAAGGTCGACTGCCGACTGTGCGTGCAGCGATTCTGCGGGTGCACCGCCACCGCCACATTCCCATCCGCGACATCCACATGCTCATGGCGACCAGCCCCATGCCGCCTAGCCTGCAGCGTCGGGAATGGATTTGGCCATGTCGCCCATGGATAAGGTTCGTGGCGCGGCGAGTCGCACACTCCACCGCATCTGAACGTCGTTTCAGCCGCCTTGCGTCGACAACCGTAACAGCCACTTTTTTCGCGGCCACACTGCCTGGCCATGAGGATGAACACGATGGATGCCACCACTACCCTGAGTCTGGGCGATCCGCTGGAACCCGCACGCAAGGCAACCGCCCAGATGCTGCAGGAACGCGAGCGTACCTTCTCGCTGCCGCAGCCGTTCTACAACGACGAACGCCTGTTCCAGATCGACATGCAGGAGATCTTCAACAAGGAATGGCTGATCGCCGGCATGACATGCGAGATCCCGGCCAAGGGCAACTACCTCACCCTGCAGATCGGCAGCAATCCGATCCTCGTGGTGCGCGGGGCCGAAGGGGTGGTGCATGCCTTTCACAACGTCTGCCGCCATCGCGGTTCGCGACTGTGCACCAAGGAAAAAGGCAAGGTGGCCAAGCTGGTCTGCCATTACCACCAATGGACCTACGAGCTGGATGGCCGCCTGCTGTTCGCCGGCACCGAGATGGGCGCCGACTTCGACATGAAGCAGTACGGCCTCAAGCCCGTGCATGTGAAAACCTCAGGCGGCTACATTTTCATCAGCCTGGCGGAGAACCCGCCTGCGATCGACAATTTCCTCAGTACGCTGAACCATTACATGGAACCGTACGACATGGAAAACACCAAGGTCGCGGTGCAGACCGATCTGCTGGAAAAGGCCAACTGGAAACTGGTGCTGGAGAACAACCGCGAGTGCTACCACTGCGGCGGCGCCCACCCCGAATTGCTCAAGACCCTGCTGGAATGGGACGACGTCACCGACCCGCGCGCCGACCAGGCCTTCAAGGACCATGTGGCCGCCTCGGCTGCCGCCTGGGATGCCGAGAAGATCCCCTACGCCCACGCCAGCCACGGCCTGCGCAACCGCATCGTGCGCATGCCGCTGCTCAAGGGCACGCTGTCGATGACGCTGGACGGCCAGGTCGGCTGTAAGAAACTGATGGGGCGCATCAAGAATCCGGACCTGGGTTCGATGCGCATCCTGCACCTGCCGCATTCCTGGAACCACTGCATGGGTGACCACATCATCGTGTTCACGGTGTGGCCGATCAGCGCGCAGGAAACGGTGGTCACCACCAAGTGGCTAGTGCACAAGGACGCCGTGGAAGGCGTGGACTACGACGTCGCGCGGATGCGCCAGGTGTGGGACGCGACCAACGACCAGGATCGCCGCCTGGCCGAGGAAAACCAGCGCGGCATCAACTCCACCGCCTACCAGCCGGGGCCGTACTCCAAGACCTACGAGTTCGGCGTGGTGAACTTCATCGACTGGTACAGCGAGCGGCTGCTGAGCAACCTGGGGGCGGAGCCTGCGGCGTATCTCAAGGGCGTGGCAGTGCACGAGTAATAGGCGAGCTCGGGATACATCCTGAAAAGATGCAATCTGGCGTTTTCCTGCCCAGGCATTCTATGGTCGCTGCCCAACAATAAAAGGGCGGCACCATGTCCTCCACTCCCGGCTTGCCATACGTTGCGGGCATCGATGGCCTGCGCGCGATCGCGGTACTTGCAGTCATCGTTTTCCATGTCGATTTCCTGCGCTTTCTGCCAGGAGGCTTCACCGGCGTAGACATGTTCTTCGTCATTTCCGGCTACGTGATCAGCCGCTCCCTGGCGCAAACGAGCGGCCTGCCGCTGCGCACCTTCCTGCTGGAGTTCTACCAACGACGCCTGCTGCGCATTCTTCCGGCGTTATTGCTTGTGCTCACCGCCAGTGTCCTGATGTCGGCGCTGATCGTTCCCCCGGTATGGCTCAGCAGCCAGAACGAAGACACCGGCCTGGCCGCATTCGTGGGGCTGAGCAACCTGGTTCTGGCCTGGCAGACCGACACCTATTTCTCACCGAAAGCCGAGTTCAACCCGTATCTGCACACCTGGTCGCTGGGCGTGGAAGAACAGTTCTATCTGCTATTGCCCACGGTCATCCTGCTCTGGCTGCGCTACCGCGAAAACAGCGTGATCGCGCGCTGCCTGCTGCCTGCCTTGACCCTTGCCTCGCTGGCCTGGTGCGCGGAGCAGACCCACGCCGCACCCTTGTCGGCGTTCTATCTGCTGCCCAGCCGTTTCTGGGAACTGGCCGCTGGTGCATTGCTGTTCCAGGCCATTGGCCAAGGCCGCCTGACTCGCCTGCAACCGTGGCATCGACAGGCGATGCTGGTGGCCGGGCTGGCGTTGCTGGCGGCAGGCTTCATCCTGACGCCGGCTGCACGCTTCCCGTACCCATGGGCGCTAGTCCCGGTGCTGGGCACGGTGTTGCTGATCGCCGCCGTGGTGCTCGGCAGCGATCGACCCGCAGGCCCGTTGCTGACGGTCTTGCAATGGCCAGCCCTGACGTACGTGGGGCGCCTGTCATATTCGCTGTACCTGTGGCACTGGCCCGTAGCGGTATTCCTGCGCTGGACCATTGGCCTGGAAGCATTGTGGATCCAGCTGGCCTACCCGTTGCTGGTGTTCGGCCTGGCAGCGGCGTCCTACCACTGGGTCGAAATGCCAGTGCGCCGTGGCGGCACGTGGTGGCATCGCCGTGCGGGCCTGTCGGTGTGCGGTGGGCTGAGTACCATGGGGCTGTGCGCCGGGATTGCGGCGTGGACAATCCACTCCACCGAGCGTTTATCGCTGAGTACCGTGGCCGATAGCTACACCTGGCATGCCTACAGACACTACCCTCGGGAGCCGATCGAAAAGATCGACCAGCCGGCCCTGCACGGGCGCCAGCTTTTCGTGCTGGGCGACTCACACACCGCCGCCTACCGCACGATGCTCAACATCGTCTCGCTGCGATTGGGCATCGACGTGGTGGAATACGAACGCGGCGGCTGCGCGGTGGTCAGCCTGCTGGATGCCGATCCGCCCGCCTGCGCGACTTGGCAGAGCAGCGCGTTGGCCGATATTCAGGCACGCGCCAAGCCAGGCGATGTGGTGTTCCTGGCGTCCCTGCGCATGCCGGAGCTGGCGGGCCGCGATTGGCAGCAGGGCGAGGACGCAATCTTCGAACAAGCACGCGGCGAGCGCACTGTGCAACACGCCCAAGCGGCGCGCCAGGCCGCCGACGCCGTGCTCGAACCGCTGCAGGCGGCGGGCTTGACCGTACTGATCGACGCACCGTCGCCGGTCTTCAAGGCCCCGGCGAACCGCTGCTCGGATCCATTCAACCGAATGAATCCGATCTGCACGCCCGGACTGAGCGTGGAACACGACCGGATAGTGCAGCTACGTGCGCCGCAGATGCATCTGCTGACGATACTGACCCGCGAATACCCGGCGCTGAACGTCTGGGATCCGTTGCCGATCCTTTGCCCGGGCAACACCTGCTCGGCCTACGACTCGAACGAAACACCACTCTTCGCCGATGCCGACCACCTGAGCGGCCACGGCAACCGTGTGCTCGAACCCTCTTTCACAGCGCTTTTGATACACCTCTACGCACCCCTGCGAACGCGATGACGCACCCGGCACGGCAAGCTGAACGCGGCCTGCATCGCCGCTACAGTTGTGCGCAGCGTTGATACCGTGGGTGTTCATGGCTGGCTGCCGGGCGATCAGAGATAAAGAGGGAAATCTATCCGAGCAAGGCAGGACAGCATGTCGCCCCTTCGAAGCATCTCCGATCAACTCGCCATCCATGCCCGCACCCCGGCGCTGGTGGTGTCCGACCCCCGTGGCCTGGCCGTACGTACCATCGGTTATTACCGACGCGAAGCCGACGTCCCTGCCGAGCCCCGGGTCAGCGCCCAATGGCATGACCACGCAGGCCGTCCTGTCAGCCAGTGGGATCCGCGTCAGTTCGAGCATTTCCAGAGCGGTGTGAGCGAGACGCCGAATCAAGCAACGGTGTTCAGCTTCTCGGGTACACCGTTGTTGCAGCGCAATGCGGATTCTGGCTGGAAAGCGATGTTGCTCGACGCCCAAGGCTCCAACCGGGAAAGCTGGGACAGCAAAGGCATCCACACCACGCTGAATTATGACCGACACGCCAGGTTGATATCGGTTGCCAAACGCGATGCCGAGGGCCGGCAACGCGTCACGCAACGCGTCGATTACGCAGCGGTCGACAGCGAGCACGCTGCTCGCAATCTGTGCGGCACGAGCTATCGGCATGACGATGACGCGGGCAGCAGAATCGCCCATGGGTTTGACATCAACGGCGAAGCGATCAGCTATACGCAGCGTTTTCTGGACGCAGAGGTGCTACCCGACTGGCCCGTGTCCCTGGCGGAACGCGATGCCTTGCTAGAGCCTGGGCCGGGTTATCGCACCTCCTATACCCACGATGCCACCGGCATGCTTGTCACCCACAGAGACGCCTTGGGTAATGTGCAACATTTTGGCCATGACATCAGTGGTCTGGAGGCTACCAGCCGGCTGGTGACCGCCGAAGGGCTGAACTGTGAACTGCTGTCGGCGTTGAGTCATGATGCAGGCGGGCGGATCGTTTCGCAAACGATAGGCAATGGCGTGACAAGCCGCGCCGAGTTCGACCCCATCGACCAACAGCTACTCAGGGCAACGTCCGTAAGCGCCGACGCGGTCGTGCTTCAGGATTTGCACTACCTGTATGATCCAGCCGGCAACATCATCAAGGTCAGCGATCAATCTCAACCCACCAAATACCACGCCAATCGTCGCATCGAAGCGGTCAACGAATATCGCTATGACTCGTTTTGCCAACTGATCGAAGCTACCGGTCGCGAAGCTGCAAATGCGGGCGGCGAAGGCCCATCACTGCCGCCGTTGCTGGCAATGCCTCAGGATCCTTCCTTGCTGCTCAACTACCGGCAGAACATGGAGTATGACCGGGCGGGCAACCTGACAGAGCTTCGCCACGTCAATGGGCAACGGAACCGAACACTCAGAATGGCGGTGGCAAGTGCCAGCAACAGATCGCTGCCCGAGCGCAATGGGCAACTCCCCGATGAAGGCCAGTTGACCGATGGCTTCGATGCCAATGGAAACTCCCGCGAACTGCTGCCCGGGCAGGTAATGACATGGGATGAATACAACCAGCTGCAGCGCGTGGCACCGGTGCAGCGCGACGATGAAGAAGACGACTATGAGCGCTACATCTACGACGCTGCGGGAAGTCGTTTGCGCAAGATATCCCATGCCCAACAGCGCAGCGGCGCACGTCGATGTGAGGTCCGCTACCTACCGGGGCTGGAAATTCGGACGGACAGCCGCAGCGGTGAGCGCTTGCATGTCATCGTTGCGCAAGCGGGTAAGAACGGCGTCCGTCTGCTGCATTGGGCACATGGCAAACCCGGGGGTTTGCCTAATGATCAACTGCGTTTCACCCTGAGCAACCATTTGCGCTCAGCCACGTTGGAGTTGGGCAGCGACGGCCAGTTATTGAGCCGGGAAGAATACTATCCGTTCGGGGGCACCGCCTGCTGGGCCGGTCGCAGTGCACTGCAAGCCAAGTACAAAACCATCCGCTACTCCGGCAAGGAACGTGACGCCACCGGTCTTTACTATTACGGCTTGCGCTACTACGCACCCTGGCAGATCCGATGGATCAATCCGGATCCGGCGGGCGATATCGACGGTCTGAACCTTTATGCGATGGTAGGCAACAATCCTATCACCATGGTGGACGGTGATGGGCGCGCTAAAACAAAGCATGACACCCTTGAAAGCATGATTGAAGCGGGCCCTACAGACGAATACCTGGCGGGGCAGCCGTATTGGGGAATCGGTTCCGAGAGCGAGCGACGCCGTAAATATGAGAACTGGAAAGGCCATTGCAAGACCTGGTTCAATCGCACCAGGCAGAGCCGCGCGCAGGTACTGCTTTCGGCCTACGAAATCTCTGAAACCAATAGCAAGGGTGTGATCCAGGCACTGAAAAATATGGAAAGCACTACTGAGCTGGCGAAGTCGGTCGGACTTCGAGGGGCGACTATCGTTGTTTCCAACTTGAGCTCTACAGCCACAGGAACAGCCATTGGCACAGCCGTCGGGGCGATGGCATTGGGCCCGGCGGGGGCTCTGGCCGGTGCTGGCATAGGCATGGTGCTCGGTAAGCTGGCCAGTGTCGCCTCGGAAAAGGCAATGGAAAAAGCCGGCAATACCGCCACTCTGCATCTGCGTACTGGAACTCTGAGTGCTTCATCGATCATTCATGACGCGAAGATTCGCAAGAACGGTCTGGTGGGTAAGTTCTACTATAAATCTCGCACTTACGTACCCGACAATCCCAAGAATGCCCTGAACCTCGGCACTGAAGTCGCCAAAACCGCAGGTTCCAAAGCCGCAGGGCCAGCGGGCGTCGCCGTCAAGATCGGCGTCGATGCAATCAAGGCTGGCTATGAACTGTATAAAACCCAACAAGACAAAGACCCGGCGAAGCTCGAACTTTTGGAAACCAGCGCGGACGGTGCGTTCGCCGAGCTCTATCGGCGGACGCTACAGATAGCAAAGATGTACAACGCGACCGAGGCTGACGATAAACTCACTGGGCTGACCAATAGCACGTTCACTGGAAAAAGCATGACGTTGGGTGGCCTGGTCGCGCAATTCAGTACGGCTGTTGACCATCTGCAAGCGGCTGCCGGTGCCACCAGCGCATTCCGCCAGCGGCATCAAGTCGACGTGCTTGGCTTGTAGCGACGCGCGCATCAAAGCCGCACCACCCCCTCCTCGATCAACGCCTTGAGCACCGCCTGAGCGCCCTCTTCGGCGCTCAGGCCCTTGAGCACCTGCCCTCCTCCGCCACTGGCCTTGGCCGTGGCGGCCTTCATGCGATCCGCGCCGCTCTTGGCCTTGATCACCTTCAGGCGTTTGGGCCGGGGCTTGGCCGGTTGCAGCTCGGCGCTGTCGAACAGTTCGTCGTTGATCACCTCCACCTCATCCACCGGCAGCCGTCCGCGCTGCGCCGGGCCGTAGGCGCTCTGCCGAGGCTTGGGCGCGGCGTTGTCGACGGTGGCCAGCAACGGCAGCCGCACCTTGAGGCGCCGCCGTTGGCCTCGGGGCAAGGCCTGCAGCACCTGGGCCACGCCGTTGTCGATGGACTCAACCTCGGCCAGGCCAACGATCAACGGCCAGCCGAGTTTTTCCGCCAGCAGAAAGGGCAACATGCCCGAGCCTTCGCCGGTTTCGGCCTGGGTACCGGTGAGCACCACGTGCGCACCGGCCGCTTGCAGGTAGTCGCACAGGGCCGGCAGGGCATCGGCGCCTTGTGGCTGTTCAAGCACGTGCAACTGCTGCAGGCCCATGCCCAGGTACGCGCGCAACGCGGGCTCGGCGACATCGCCGGCGTGCAGTACCTGCAGGTCATCTCCGGCCAGTTGCAGGCCCAGCTCCACGGCGCGTGAATCCTGGTCTGCGCGCCGGGGACGGCCGGACGTCGGGTGGGCGCCGATGGAAACGAGGGTGATGACCTTGGTGTTCATGGCTGTGTCTCTTTCATCGTGGCGCCCATCAGGCGGCATCGCGCTTGGCTTGGTTGCGATAGGCCTGGATGGCGTCGATCAAGGCGTGCATGATCGCCTGCCCGTCGCCGATCACCGACAGGTCGGCACGCTTGACCATGTCACAGTTGGCGTCGAGGTTGATGGCGATGACCTTGTCGCAACCACCAATGCCCTGCAAGTGCTGGATGGCACCGGAAATGCCCACCGCCACGTAGACCCGCGCGGTCACCCAGGTACCACTGGCGCCGACCTGACGGTCGCGCAGCATGAAACCATCGTCCACCGCCACCCGCGAGGCACCTTCGGTCGCACCCAAGGCCTGGGCCGTCCGGTGGAACAGTTCCCAGTCCTTGACCCCATTGCCCCCCGAGAATATGAATTCCGATTCGGCCATGGGCACGGCCGCCGGGTCGACTGCTACCGCCCCGAGGTCTTCGATGCGCGGCAGGCTGCGCGCCGTGGCTGTGGACAACGCCACCGGCAGCGCTTCGTGACGAGTCTCGTCAACCGGTTCGGCGCACTCGGCGGCCGCCAGGATCAAGCGTGGCAGCGGTCGGGCAATGTCCTGCTGGCCGGCACCGGCACGGCTGATGCACTGGCCGTCCTTGACCTGCCACACACGTGTGGCGGGACGTTCACCCTGGCAAGCGGCAAAACGCCGACCCAGCTCGCCACCGCCGGTACGGCTGTCGGGCAGCAGCCAATGGCGTGGGCTGAACTGATTATCCACCGCGCGCAGGCCGTGGATTCGCTGTTCCGGCGCATAACCTTCGAATTCGCCGCCCTGCAGAATCAACAGCCGGTCGACGCCTGCGCTATCGAAAGCGTTTTCCTTGTATTCGCCGAAGACGATAGCCAATACCGCGCCACCCCCTGCTGCCAGGCGATGGGCCAGGCCCAGCACGTCGCGGTCGTGGCTGCTCAGGCGGCCGCCGACCATGTCCGGTACCACAGCGATGTAAAATTGGGGCACCGCCACCTGGTGCAAGGGCAGCTTCACTTCCACGGCTGCCGAACGCTTGCTCGCGCCGCCCTGCTGGGCGCCACTGCGGTCGATGCGCTTGATCCCGTTGGCACCGATGAAACCGATGCCGTGGGGGTTCTTGCGCATGACGCCATTGGGCCCCATCCACGCACTCGCCTGAGGCTGCAGGGCACTGTGCAAGGGATGCAGGCGGTTGCGGGCGATCCATTCGGCCCGCGGATCACGACGGATGAGGTCACTCATCAATGCACCTCCTCGACAACTTCACGTTTGGCCGGTGCGGGCCTGGCGGGGGCAACACTGTCCTCGACCAGCGCCTCGGCGACCAGTTCGGCGATGTCCTTGACCAACGGCCGCGGTTCCACCACGCCTTCTAGCATGGCGGTGCACTGCGGGCAGCCCACGGCCACGACTTCGGCCTGGGTTTCGCGGATGTCTTCCATGCGCATGTCGGGAATGCGCTGCTTGCCGGGTATGTCGGTGATCGGCGCGCCGCCACCGCCACCGCAACAGCGGGAACGGAAACCCGAGCGCTGCATTTCCTTGACCTCGATACCCAGCGCCTTGAGCACATCGCGCGGGGCCTGGTACTCGCCGTTGTAGCGACCCAGGTAACACGGGTCGTGGTAGGTCACGCTGCCGCCCTTGTGCTGCCCCAGATGGAGCTGGCCGGCGGTGACCAGTTCGGCCATGAAGGTGCTGTGGTGCAGCACCTGATAGTTGCCGCCCAGCGCACCGTACTCGTTCTTCAACACATGGAAGCTGTGGGGGTCGCAGGTGACGATGCGCTTGAAACCGTACTTGGCGAGGGTGCCGATATTGCGCTTGGCCAGCAGCTGGAAGGTGGCCTCGTCGCCCAGTCGCCGCGCCACGTCTCCGCTGTCACGCTCTTCCAGGCCGAGCACGGCGAAATCGACCTTGGCCGCTTTCAGCACTTTGACGAAGGCGCGCAAGGTGCGTTGGTTGCGCATGTCGAAGGCGCCGTCCCCAACCCAGAACAGCACGTCGATGGTTTTGCGCTCGCTCAACAATGGCAGGTTCAGGTCGGCGGCCCAGTTCATCCGGCCACCGGGATTGAAACCGCCGGGGTTGTCGGTGGCGATCAGGTTGTCCAGCACTTCGGCGCCCTTGTTGGGCGTGGCACCTTTTTCCAGGGTCAGGTGGCGGCGCATGTCGACGATGGCGTCGACGTGCTCGATCATCATCGGACACTCTTCCACGCAGGCGCGGCAGGTGGTGCACGACCACAGGGTGTCGGCATCGACCAGGCCATTGACGATGGGCTGGTGCGGGTTACCCGCGTGTTCGCCAATCGCCTTGCCGGGATAGGGGTTGCCGGCGAAGTTCGCATCGGTACCACCGGCCAGGCCTACGACCATGTCCTGAATGAGCTTCTTCGGGTTCAACGGTTGACCGGCGGCGAACGCCGGGCACGCGGCTTCACATTTGCCGCACTGCACGCAGGCATCGAAGCCCAGCAGCTGGTTCCAGGTGAAGTCCTTGGGTTTTTCCACGCCCAGCGGCGCAGTGGGGTCGTTCAGGTCCAACGGTTTCAGGCCGGTGGAGCGACCACCGCCAAAGCGTTCGGCGCGGCGGTGCCAGGCCAGGTGCAAGGCGCCAGCGAAAGCGTGCTTCATCGGCCCGCCCCAGGTCAGCCCGAGAAACAGTTCCGACACGCCCCACAGCACGCCGATGCCCAGCACCGCAGCCAGTACCCAACCGCCGAAATTCATCGGCAAGATACCGGCCACCGGCAAGGTGGCGATGAAGAAGGTGGCCGAGAACATCAGCAGGCTTTTCGGCAGGCGCATCCACGGGCCCTTGGACAGGCGCACGGGCGGGTTGCGGCGGCGGGCGTAGACGAAGCAGGCACCGACGAACATCAGCGCGGTGGCGAACAGCAGCGCATAGCCAAGAATGCGATTGTGCAGGCCGAAGCCATGGACCAGCACCGCCAGCACCGCCGCCAGCACCGCGCCACCGGCCGTGGCGACGTGGGTGTTGGCGATGTACTTGTCGCGCGCGACCACATGGTGCAGGTCGACCATGTAGCGCTTGGGCATGGCCAGCAGGCCGCCCAGCAGGTCGACCTGGGATGGCCGACCGCGGCGCCACATATTGATTCGCCGCACGGCGCCCAGAACAGCCAAGGCGAGGGCGGCGAACAGCAGGATGGGAAGCAGTGTATTGAGCATGGTGCAGCCTCTGTGGACCCTCGTAGGAGCGGTCATCGGCCGCGAAACGGTCACTGCGCTGTATCAGGTACACCGCAGTGATCCCTTCGCGGCCGATGACCGCTCCTACGGGAGCAGGGTCAAAAATCCTTGCACAGGCGCAGCGCGTCGTAGATCGCCGCGTGTGTGTTGCGCTGGGCCACGCAGTCGCCGATACGAAACAGCAGATAGTCGTCGCCCGAAGTACTCAACGACGGCTGCGGCTGGATCGCGAACAAGGCGTCGATGTCCATCTGGCCCTTGTTGCGCGACCCCTGCTTGAGCGCGTAGTAGAGCTGTTCGTCGGGACGCACGCCGTTCTCCACCACCACCTGGTCGACCACGCGTTCTTCCTTGGCGCCGGTGTACTCGTTCTCCAGCACGGCCACCAGCTTGTCGCCTTCGCGGTAGACCTTGTCCAGCATCATGTCGCCGGTCATGATCACTTCCTTCGGATACATGCTGCGGTAGTAGGTGGGGAACGACGTACCGCCGATGGCCACGCCCGGCTTGATGTCGTCGGTGACGATCTCCACCTGGCTGCCCTTGTCGGCGAGGAAGTCGGCCACCGACATGCCGGTGAACTCGCAGATGGTGTCGTACACCAGCACGCTCTTGCCCGGTGCGACCTTGCCGTCGAGCACGTCCCAGCTGCTGACCACCAGGCCCTCTTCGGCGCCCCAGTGCTCGTTCTGTTCCAGAAACGGGTGGCCACCCACCGCCAGCACGACGATGTCCGGGCGCAGGTCCATGATGGTATCGGCATCGGCAGCCGTGCCCAGGCGCAGGTCGACCTTCAGGCGCGCCAGTTCCAGCTGGAACCAGCGGGTAATGCCAGCGATCTGGTCACGCTGCGGCGCCTTGGACGCAGTGGTGATCTGCCCACCGATGAAGTCCTTCTTCTCGAACAACGTCACGTCGTGGCCACGCTCGGCCGCCACGCGCGCGGCCTCCATGCCGGCAGGCCCTGCGCCGACCACCACCACCTTGCGCTTCACGCCGGTGGACTTTTCGATGATGTGCGGCACGCCCATGTATTCACGCGACGTGGCCGCGTTCTGAATGCACAGCACGTCCAGCCCCTGGTACTGCCGATCGATGCAGTAGTTGGCGCCCACGCATTGCTTGATCTGGTCGATCTGGCCCATCTTGATCTTGGCGATCAGGTGCGGGTCGGCGATGTGCGCCCGGGTCATGCCGACCATGTCGACGTAGCCGCCTTCCAGAATACGCGTCGCCTGGTTCGGATCCTTGATGTTCTGCGCGTGCAGCACCGGGATGTTCACCACCTCCTTGATCCCTGCCGCCAGGTGCAGGAACGGCTCGGGCGGGTAGCTCATGTTGGGAATGACGTTGGCCAGGGTGTTGTGGGTGTCGCAACCCGAGCCCACCACGCCGAGGAAATCGAGCATGCCGGTGTCGCAGTAGTACTTGGCGATTTCCTTCATGTCCTCGTGGCTGAGGCCATCGGGATGGAATTCGTCGCCGCAGATGCGCAGCCCTACGCAGAAGTCGTCGCCGACTTCCTTGCGCACGGCCTTGATCACCTCCATGCCGAAGCGCATGCGGTTCTCGAAGCTGCCGCCCCACTCGTCGGTGCGCTTGTTGACCCGCGGGCTCCAGAACTGGTCGATCATGTGCTGGTGCACCGCCGACAGCTCGACGCCGTCCAGGCCGCCGGCCTTGGCGCGGGCCGCAGCGCTGGCGTAGTTGCCGATCACGCGCCAGATCTCTTCGGGCTCGATGGTCTTGCAGGTCGCGCGGTGCACCGGCTCGCGGATGCCCGAGGGCGACATCAGGGTCGGCCAGTGCTCGCCGTCCCACCGCGAGCGACGGCCCATGTGGGTGATCTGGATCATGATCTTGGCCCCATGCTTGTGCATGGCGTCGGCCAGGTTCTGGAAATGCGGAATGATCTTGTCGGTGGCCAGGTTGACCGATTTCCACCAGCCCTGGGGGCTGTCGATGGCCACGCTGGAGGAACCGCCGCAGATGGCCAGGCCTATTCCACCCTTGGCTTTCTCTTCGTAGTATTTCACGTAACGATCGGTGGTCATGCCGCCGTCGGTGGCGTAGACCTCGGCGTGCGCGGTACTGAGCACGCGGTTGCGGATCGTCAGCTTGCCGATCTGGATCGGCTGGAACATCGCTTCGAAAGCCATGACGGTTGATTCCTCGACTTACAACGGTTTCACGGTGAAGAGGCCATCTTCGTGGCCTTCTTCGGAGCCGCCGTACACTTGCTCGGCGACGGTACGAATGCTGCTGCCGCGAGCGGCGAGAATCTGGTCCATGGCGCCGGCGAACCAGCCGGTGAACATGTAGTCGACCTTGCGTCCGACCTTGCCGTACACGTAGACGAAGGCGGAATGCTCCAGCTTGACGCTACAGGTGCCCTGGTCCAGGTCGATGTCCTGGATCTTGAACAGGCCCCAGCCGCGCTGCGACAGGCGCTTCATGTAGTGCTCGAACACCGCGACGCCTTCCAGGCCATGGCACTCGGCTTCTTTCTCGCACCAGTGCCAGGCGGACTTGTAGCCCGCCTTGTAGAGAATCTCGGCGTAGGCATCGGCGCCCAGCACCTCTTCGATGCCCATGTGGTTGTTGACGAAGAAGTGACGCGGCACGTACAGCATCGGCAGGGCGTCGGAGGTCCAGACACCGGTTTCGCTGTCGACTTCGATGGGCAGTTGCGGGGCGATCTTGGCCATGGTGAGTGATCTCCGATAAACATGATTCGAGCAAGCAACGCAGAATCGCTTTGCTCGTAGATAGACAGTTGTGTGAATGCCTTTGGAGCCGTAGCGAGCACGTCGAGAGCAAGGAAGGACCGGAGCGAAAGGCGAGACAGTACCGAGGTACGGCGAGCTTTTCGCGAGGACCTGACGCAGCTATCGGCGAGCGCAGTAGGCTCCAGAGGTATTCACTCGCCCCAGACGTCCTTGAGGACATTGACCCAGTTCTCGCCCATGATCTTGCGCACCACGCGTTCGCTGTGGCCGCGCTTGAGCAGGGTTTCGGTCAGGTTGGGGAACTCGCCCACGGTGCGGATGCCCAGCGGATTGATGATCTTGCCGAAGCTGGTCAGGCGGCGGGCGTAGCCCTTGTCGTGGGTCAGGTATTCGAAGAAGTCCTGGCCGTGGCCCTGGGTGAAGTCGGTGCCGATGCCGATGGCGTCTTCACCGACGATGTTCATGGTGTATTCGATGGCTTCGGCGTAGTCGTCGATGGTCGAATCGATACCCTTGGCCAGGAAAGGCGCGAACATGGTCACGCCGACGAAGCCACCATGGTCGGCGATGAATTTCAGCTCTTCATCGGACTTGTTGCGCGGGTGCTCCTTGAGGCCCGACGGCAGGCAATGGGAATAGCACACCGGCTTTTTCGACTCGAGGATGACTTCTTCGCTGGTCTTGGAGCCGACGTGGGACAGGTCGCACATCACGCCCACACGGTTCATCTCGGCAACGATCTCGCGGCCGAATCCGGACAGGCCGCCGTCGCGCTCGTAGCAGCCGGTACCGACCAGGTTCTGGGTGTTGTAGCACATCTGCACGATGCCCACGCCCAGCTGCTTGAACACTTCCACGTAGCCGATCTGGTCTTCGTAGGCGTGGGCATTCTGGAAGCCGAAGAGGATGCCGGTCTTGCCGGTTTCCTTGGCCTTGCGGATGTCGGCGGTGCTGCGCACGGGCATCACCAGGTCGCTGTTCTCGCGCATCAGCTTCTGGCTCTTGCAGATGCTGTCGATGGTGGCCTGGAAACCTTCCCACACCGACACCGTGCAGTTGGCCATGGTCAGACCGCCCTTGCGCATGTCCTCGAACAGTTCGCGGTTCCATTTGGCAATGATCAGCCCGTCGATGACGATGCTGTCGGCGTGCAGTTCGGCTGGGCTCATCGGGCAGTCCCCATCAGGCAAGTCAGGCGCCGAATCGTATGTCGGCGCTTCATGGAGCCAGCATATGCCTGCGCGACAGGGCGACCGGATGCAAAAACGACAGGGGAATTGCCGAAAGCGTCAACGCACGATGCAAAAGATGACCACCCACCTTGCAGGGGAGACCTGCTTGGTCGTGCCACTGCATGAAATAAACCGCCTGGCATCGCTGCGCCCCTATGCTTTCCAGCGCCCCTGAGACAGAATCAGCGGCAATTGTCCTGCTCAACGGGTTAGGTAGATCCTCATGAGATTCACGCTGCTGATGCTTGCCCTGCTGTCCTTCGCCGCCCAGGCAGAAGAGTCCGACGGCCCCACCCCGTGCGATAACGTCGAAACCGATCAGCAGAGCTACGATTGCTCGGCCTACAACCGCAAGACATCGGAAACCGAGATGAGCGAGTCGTACACCGACCTGCTCGACCGCATCAACTCCCAGTTCCCCAAAGGCTCGCCCGAACTCAAGGCGTTCACCGACAGGCTCAAGACCGCCCAGGACCTGTGGGCCAAGTCGCGCGATGCCGATTGCGACGTGTACACGGTCAATGCCGGCAAAGGCACCAAGGCCTATGACATTGCCCAGAACGATTGTCGCGCGCAGAAAAGCGACGAGCGTTCCGAATTTCTGCAATCGGTGGGCCTGGAGTGAGCGTGAAAATAGTCGGGGTCGAGATCAAGGGCAGCGAAGCGATCTTTGCAGTGGTGGAATTCGACGGTGCCGACTTGGCGCATCTTCCCACTTCCCTCAAGAAGATCGCGCTGGAAGACGATGACATCGCGGCGAACGTGCGGCAGTTTCGCGAACAGGTGGCCGCTTTCGTCGGCGACAACGGGTTGAAGATGCTTGCCATCAAGAAGCGCGGCAAGAAAGGCGAGTTCGCCGGCGGGCCGACCACCTTCAAGATCGAAGGCGTGCTGCAGCTGCTCGAAGGCTGCGAGGCAGTGCTGGTGTCGCCGCAGACCATCAGCGCCCAGGCCAAGAAGCTGGTTGAGCTGCCAGGCAGCTTGAACAAATACCAGCACGAAGCCTACAAGGCTGCCTGCGCGGTATTGCTCAAGGCGCGCTGAAACGGTCAACAGTCGTCTTTCATTCCTCCTCGTTTACCCGGCAGTCCAGGCCGATGTCGGTCGGATTGCTGGGGTCCTGCGCCACGAACGCACGCGTCTTGTGCTCGGCATCCGCCAGGCTGTCGGCCTCCACGGGCAGATCAACCAGGGTGTTGTTCCAGGCGTCGTCGGCCTGGTTGTCGATGACCCGGCAGTCGTACCACGCCGCCGCTGCCGGCCCGGCCACTGCCAGAAGAGCCACTGCCAGAATTGGCGCACCCATGACTTGCTTGCTCATCTCTATGATTCCTCTATCGCTGAATGAGCGCGCAGGTTAGCGGCCGCCTGCCGTGCCAGAACGGTACATATGCATTGGCCCTACCGGCGCCTTCGCGGCCACAGACCGCTCCTACGACACGCACACATTCCATCCGTAGGAGCGGCCAGTGGCCCAGGCGGTAGAGGGATCACAGTCCTTCCGCAGGAGCGGCCAGTGGCTCAGGCGGCAGAGGGATCACAGTCCTTCCGTAGGAGCGGCCAGTGGCCGCGAAGGCAGAGGGATAACAGTCTTCCGTAGGAGCGGCCAGTGGCCGCGAAGGCAGAGGGATCACAGTCCTTCCGTAGGAGCGGCCAGTGGCCGCGAAGGCGTCGGCACGGCCGCTGCATGGTGAACGACCTACCCCGACTCGCGCCCGCGCCGATCTTCACGCGGGCAGCAGGCAAAGCGCGCCCGATAGCTGCGGGTAAAATACGACGGCGAGTCGAAACCGCAGGCAATGCTCACCTCCAGCACGCTCATCTGGGTCTGGCGCAGCAGCTGCCGGGCTTTTTCCAGGCGCAGGCGCAGGTAGAAGTTGCTCGGAGTGTCGTTCAGATGCAGACGGAACAAGCGCTCCAGCTGGCGGCGAGTGACCTTGGCCAGTTCGGCCAGCTGCAAGGTGCTCAGCGGCGGTTCGGTGTGCTGTTCCATCTCGCCGATCACCTGCACCAGCTTTTTGTTGCTGAGGCCGTAGCGTGAGGCGATTTCCATGCGCTGGTGGTCCTTGCGCGGGCGAATGCGCCCCACCACGAACTGCTCGGACACCTGGATGGCCAGCGGGCTGCCATGGGCCTGGCCGATCAGATCGAGCATCAGATCGATGCAGGCAGTACCGCCGGCGCAGGTGATGCGCAGGCTGTCGGCCTCGAACAGCTCCTGGCTGGCGCTGAGCGCGGGGTAGGATTCGCGAAAAGCATCCAAGGCCTCCCAGTGCAGTGCCACGCGGTGGCGCTCGAGCAGGCCCGCCTCGGCCAGGACGAAACTGCCGGTGTCGATACCACCCAGGGTCACGCCCTCGCGATCCAGACGCCGCAGCCAATCGCGCAGCGTTGCATCAAAGGCTGCCAGCGGCTCGAAGCCCGCCACCACCAACAACGTCACGCCCTTGGCCAGCGGCCCGAGTCCCCCATCGGCATTCACCGACATGCCGTTGCTGGCCAGTACCGCGCCGCCGTCCAGGCTCAGCACCTGCCACCGGTACAGCTCGCCGCGAAAGCGATTGGCCACGCGCAGAGGCTCGATCGCCGAGATGAAGCCGATTGCGGAAAATCCGGGCAGCAACAGGAAATTGAAGTCTTGGGCCATGGTGTGCTCTGTGAATTCTGCGGTCAGCGATCCCACAGCGCGATCCTGTGGAAGCGGGGCGGGCGGCGAGCCCTCTGCCCACGAAGAGGGCCTCTGTGAACCACCACTAATACCCACCACGTCGCCACTGTGCAAGAGCCGGTCGCCGCAGTGCGTTTTTTCCGCCAACGGCCTGCGTACCTTATGCAAACGGCGCGCAGACGCCGCCCCCATAACAATTCGAACTGCCGCCTGAGGGAGCCATCATGAACAGATTGATCAGCTGCTGCCTGCTGATGCTTACCGGTACCGCGCTGTTGACCGGCACGGCCAGCGCCGCGGAACCGGCCAGTTGCAAGAACGTGCGCCTGGGCGTAGTCAACTGGACCGACGTGATCGCCACCAGCGCCATGACCCAGGTGCTGCTCGACGACCTGGGCTACAGCGTCAAACAGACCAGCGCGTCCCAGCAGATCATCTTCGCCGGTATCCGCGACCAGCGCCTGGACATGTTTCTGGGTTACTGGAACCCGTTGATGACCCAGACCATCACTCCCTTCGTGGAACAGAAGCAGGTCCGCGTGCTGGCCGAGCCCAGCTTGAAGGACGCCCGCGCCACGTTGGCCGTGCCGACCTACCTGGCCGACAAAGGCCTGAAAAGCTTCGCCGACATTACCAAATTCAAGAAGGAACTGGGCGGCAAGATCTACGGTATCGAACCGGGGTCGGGCGCCAACACGCAGATCAAGGACATGATCGCCAAGAACCGCTTCGGCCTGGGCGACTTTCAACTGGTCGAGTCCAGTGAAGCCGGCATGCTCTCGGCGGTGACGCGCGCGGTGAAGCGCAACGAGGCCATCGTGTTCTTCGGGTGGGCGCCGCACCCGATGAACGTCAATCAGGACATGACCTACCTGAGCGGCAGTGAAGATGCCCTGGGCCCGAACGAAGGCATGGCCACGGTGTGGACAGTGACCGCGCCGGACTACGCCAGCCGGTGCCCGAACGTGGACAAGCTGCTGGGCAACCTGACCTTCACGGCCGCCGACGAGAGCCGAATGATGCAGCCGCTGCTGGAGCACAAGGACGCCTTCGACTCGGCACGGCAATGGCTCAAGGACCACCCTCAGGACCGCCAGCGCTGGCTGCAAGGCGTCACCACCTTCGACGGCAAACCCGCCGCTTGAACGCACCCCTGTAGCAGCCCCGCCTGTGGCAGCAGGTTCTGTGGGAGCGGGTTCTGTGGCAGCGGATTCTGTGGGAGCGGGTTCTACCCGCGAATGGTTCACCACGGTAGATGAACAAGACCGCGCTGCATCAGCCACATCGCAGTTACCGCCGACGCGGCTCGCGCCGCTGCTACAGAACAGCGCGTTTCCCTTGTACGTCCGGGAACAACCGCGCTCTGCCGGACACACCGCGATCCCCTGTAGCAGCGGCGCAAGCCGCGTCCGGCGACAACCGCGTTACATCAGACACACACCTCAAGGAACCCTGCAATGAACCACGACGTCATCATCACCTGCGCTTTGACCGGTGCTGGCGACACCACCGCGAAAAGCCCGCATGTTCCGGTCACGCCGAAACAGATCGCCGCCGCCGCCGTAGAGGCAGCCAAGGCGGGCGCCACGGTCGTGCACTGCCATGTCCGCGACCCACAGACCGGCCGCTTCAGCCGCGACGTGGCGCTGTACCGGGAAGTCATGGAGCGCATTCGCGAGGCCGACATCGACATCATCGTCAACCTCACCGCCGGCATGGGTGGCGACCTCGAGATCGGCCCTGGGGAAACGCCGATGGCGTTCGGCCCCGGCACCGACCTGATCGGCCCGCTGGCACGCCTGGCTCACGTCGAAGCGTTGCTGCCGGAGATCTGCACCCTGGATTGCGGCACCCTCAATTTCGGCGACGGCAACAGCATCTACGTGTCCACTCCCGCGCAATTGCGTGCCGGTGCCAAACGCATCACCGAGCTGGGCGTGAAGGCCGAGCTGGAAATCTTCGACACCGGCCACCTATGGTTCGCCAAGCAGATGATCAAGGAAGGCTTGCTGCACGATCCGCTGTTCCAGTTGTGCCTGGGCATTCCATGGGGTGCGCCGGCCGATACCACCACCATGAAGGCCATGGTCGACAACTTGCCGGCAGACGCGGTGTGGGCCGGCTTCGGCATCGGTCGCATGCAGATGCCCATGGCCGCGCAGGCGGTGCTGCTGGGCGGCAACGTGCGGGTCGGGCTGGAAGACAACATCTGGCTGGAGAAAGGCGTGCTGGCCACCAATGGTCAATTGGTTGAACGCGCCGGCGAGATCCTTACCCGCCTGGGCGCCCGGGTGCTGACACCGGCCGAAGGGCGGAAAAAGATGAACCTCGTTCGGCGGTGATCTTTTTGGTGCTCTCCAGGCCTCTTCGCGGGTAGCAGCCTCGCCGCCCGCCCCGCTCCCACAAAGATCCCATGTGGGAGCGGGCTCTGCCCGCGAAGAGGCCCGCATCCCCCACACACCTCTCCAGGAATGACCCATGACTTTCATCACCCACATAAAAACCTTCGCCGCCCTGGGCAGCGGTGTCATCGGCAGCGGCTGGGTCGCCCGCGCCCTGGCCCATGGCCTGGACGTGGTGGCCTGGGACCCTGCGCCCGGCGCCGAAGCCGCCTTGCGCCAACGCGTCGCCAACGCCTGGCCGGCCCTGGTCAAGCAAGGCCTGGCGGCGGGTGCAGCGCAGTCGCGGCTGCGCTTTGTCACCACCGTCGAGGACTGTGTGCGCGACGCCGACTTCATCCAGGAAAGCGCGCCAGAACGGCTGGAACTGAAACTGGACCTGCACGCCCGAATCAGCGCCGCCGCCAAGCCCGACGCCTTGATTGGTTCCAGCACGTCAGGGCTGCTGCCCAGCGAATTCTATGAAGGCGCCACACACCCGGAACGCTGCGTGGTCGGCCATCCGTTCAATCCGGTCTACCTGCTGCCGCTGGTGGAAGTGGTCGGCGGCCGGCACACCGCTCCCGAGGCGATCCAGGCGGCCATCGCCGTGTACGAGAGCCTGGGCATGCGCCCGTTGCACGTGCGCAAGGAGGTGCCCGGTTTCATCGCCGATCGCCTGCTTGAGGCGTTGTGGCGCGAAGCCTTGCACCTGGTCAACGACGGCGTGGCCACCACGGGCGAGATCGACGACGCCATTCGCTTTGGCGCCGGTTTGCGCTGGTCGTTCATGGGCACGTTTCTGACCTACACCCTGGCGGGCGGCGACGCCGGCATGCGGCACTTCATGAACCAGTTCGGCCCGGCGCTGAAGTTGCCCTGGACCTACCTGCCGGCGCCGGAGCTGACCGACTCGCTGATCGACGAGGTGGTTGCGGGTACCTCGGCGCAGCTGGGCGAACACAGCATCGGCGCCCTGGAGCGCTATCGCGATGATTGCCTGCTGGCGGTGCTGGACGCAGTACGGGTGACCAAGGCCCGGCACGGCATGAGCTTCGCCGAATGATCACCTACCAGACGCCGGTGCTCGCGGAGTGGGTGGACTACAACGGGCATCTGCGCGATGCGTTCTATCTGCTGATCTTCAGCTACGCCACCGATGCGTTCATGCTGCGGATCGGAGTGGATCCGCAACGTGACGGACGCTCGCTGTTCACGCTGGAATGTCACCTCAACTATCTGCATGAAGTGAAACAAGGGGCGCAGGTTCAGGTGCGTACGCGGGTGCTGGCCCATGACCACAAACGGGTGCAGGTGTACCACACGCTGCACCTGCAAGGCACGGACGAGGTGCTGGCCGCCAGCGAGCAGATGCTCTTGCATGTGGATCTGAAGGGGCCGAAGTCGGCGCTGTTCGGGGTGCCTTCATTGGCCGTGCTGGCCGAGGCTTTCGAGGCGCAGCGACAACAGCCCGAGGCGGAGTACGCAGGGCGACGAATTGCGTTGCCTGGCTGAATACCACGCCGCGCCCTTCGCGGCCACGGACCGCTCCTACGGGGTTTCTGGTGCCTCGTAGGAGCGGTCATCGGCCGCGAAAGCCGCACTGCGGTCTGCCTGATACATCGCATCGCGCCCTTCGCGGCCACAGACCGCTCCTACGGGGTTTGAGGTGCCTCGTAGGAGCGGTCATCGGCCGCGAAAGCCGCACTGCGCTCTGCCTGATACATCGCATCGCGCCCCTTCGCGGCCACAGACCGCTCCTACGGGGTTTCTGGCGCCTCGTAGGAGCGGTCATCGGCCGCGAAAGCCGCACTGCGCTCTGCCTGGCGCTCCACCGCCGCCGCAATCAGCGGCGCCATCTCGCGCAGCCCTTCCAGCCCGACTTTGCCCTCTTCGAACAAGCGCAACCATTGCCGCCGCACGCGCATCACCCGCTCGTCATCGCGCAGCGGCAGGTGCTTGAGGGTGTACTCGGCCCGCGCCCGCACCGCTTCGGGCACCTGGTCGGTCAACACCAGTTGCAGCGACGGCAGCAACACCTCGAACCAGCCCTCGCGCACCTCGAACGGATCGAGAAAATCCTCGGCTTTCTTGCTGCCCTTGGCGCTGTTCATCCAGGCGTCGACATAACGGTAGTTGCTCCACTCATAGGCCATGCCACGGTCCTGGTCACAGCTGATGAAATGTTCCACGGTGCCGCTGGGAATGTACATGGCGCCGAACGCGCAGCGGTTGGCGAAGCCCTCGCCCAGTTCCGGGCGAAACGGCGACCAGTAGTCGCGTGGCCTGGCAGCGTCGGGATTGTCCTGCAACCAGGCATTGCCGCGTTGGCGGCAGCGCTCGTCGAAGCCGTGAGGTTCGGGCAGCGGATTGACGAGCTCGATCATGCCCCTGCTCCAGCCTTGGTCACCACCCAGGCGGGCCAGAAATGGTCCCCTGGGGGCAGGGTGCGCAGCAGCTGCGACTCGATCGCCGCTTCACTGGCCAGCCCCTCGGGCAACCCCGATCGCTCGCCGCGCATCCAGACCTGGGCAGCATCGATCGCCGCTTCCGCTTCCACCGAGCGCGCCTGGCGCAGGCCAAAGCTCTCGGACACCAGCCAGTTCACGGCATCGCCCTGGGGCGCCCAGACGTGTCGGTGCAGCTGTACTTCACCGGCCTGCACACCCAAGGTGAAGAGTGCATCGCGCGCTTCGACGAACTGCGTCTCCATGGAGGCCAGCACCAGCGGCGAGTGCGTGGCCACGATCATCTGCACCGCCAGGCGTTGACGGGTCAGCGCCCCGACCACGGCCATCAGCGCCGGGACGATACGGCGCTGCCACTGAGCGTGCAGATGGCATTCGACCTCATCCACCAGGAACACCAGTTCATCGCTCGGCCGCACACCGGCCAGGCGGCAGGCGCGGCGGTGCCCTTCCCAGGTCCAGACCAGCATGTAGGCCAGGGCCACCACGCGGCGGATGGCACTGGAGGTTTCGGGCAGGGGCACCTGCCCCTGGGGCCGCTGCAAGGTCGGGTACTGGGTTTCATCCAGCAGGCCGATGTGACACGGGCGACCGGGCAGCAACAGCTCCTCGCGCGAGGGCGACAGGGCATGCAGTACTTGCTTCAAGGCGGCGAACGCCTTGCAGCCATGATTGCGCTGCCAACGCACCCAGTCGCTGATCAAACCGTTGCACAAGCGACCCTGGCCAGCCATCGAAGCGCCCTGCCACAACTGGGTTTCATCGAAGTGATAGGCTGCCAGCTCGCCTGCATTGCGCAGCGGATCCCAGACGCTGAAGGTGCCGTTGGCGTGGGCATACACCACCAGCGAACGGCTCGGCGTGCTGTCGCCCAGCGCCGCCCAGCGGCCTTGCTGCCAGGCCCACTGCCCGGCGCTGCGGTCCGCACCCGTGAACCGATAGTCGATCACCGGCAATGCCGTCTTGTCGCGCGCCTTGATGGGTTTGCCCGCAGCCCAGGTACGGGTCAGCACCCACCAGGCGGCATCGAGCACGAAGCTCTTGCCCAGGCCGTTGTCACCGGTAATGAAGTTCAGCCGTGGCGCCAGCCCGATGGGCCCCAGCGCGGGAGAAGGGCCGACGCCCTTGAAGGAGAGAAAGTCGAGCATGTCCATTGCCGTCCATTGGAAGTGAACGGCAAGGGTATTCAGGGTTGCGTCGCACGGTGCCATACCCCGGTGCTACAAGGGCCGAACGCAGGCATGCGAAAAACGACCTGCCTGTGTGCAATCCGGCCATGGCGACCGTCGACGCTTGCCGAGCGCGTGCAGGGCTACCAGAATCGGCACACCGTCACGCCATTTGAAGAAGGATCAGCATCATGATGCATGCAGACTTGATTGATCAGGATGACCTGCTGGGCCAGCTACGCGCGCTGGGTTTCGACATGCCAGCCGGCGCCACGGCCGAGCAGGCCTGTGAATGCGCAGTGCGCGGCCTGGACAGCGGACGGGCCCAGGCCCTGCGCAAGATGGTGGAACAGATGCTGATGGGCAGCGCGACCATCCTGCCAGCGGTGCGCCAGGCGATCGACCGGACCTTGCTGCCAGCGTTGGCCCAGCATTCGAAACGGGCCTGAATTTCAGCGGCGGCCCTTTCGCGGCCGCTGACCGCTCCTACGGAAGGTCGCGATGCCTGAACTACCGTAGGAGCGGTCAGTGGCCGCGAAGGGTGCGCTGGGGTATCAGATCCTTACACTGGCAAAGGTCGATTCGTTGCGCGCCTGGCTCAATGCCGACAACGGACCTGCCAGCACCATGGCCTGCGGAATCGGCAACATCGCCACCTGCTGGGTGGTATTGGAACCAACCCGCTCGTCGCGCGGCGGAATTCCGAAATACTCGCGGTAGCACTTGGAGAAATGCGGCGTGGAAACGAAGCCGCACACCGACGCCACTTCGATGATCGACATGGGCGTCTGCTTGAGCAGCTGCCGCGCCCGAATCAGACGCAACTTGAGGTAATAGCGCGACGGCGAACAGTGCAGGTATTTCTGGAACAACCTCTCCAGCTGGCGCCGTGACACCGCTACATACACCGCCAGTTCGTCCAGATCGATCGGCTCTTCCAGGTTGGCTTCCATCAGCGCGACGATTTCCTGCAACTTCGGCTGGTTGGTGCCCAGCATGTGCTTGAGCGGCACGCGCTGATGATCCTGCTCGTTGCGAATGCGCTCGTAGACGAACATCTCGGAGATCGCCGCCGACAGCTCGCGGCCATGATCGCGGCTGATCAGGTGCAGCATCATGTCCAGCGGCGCGGTACCGCCCGAACTGGTAAAGCGATTGCGGTCGAGGGTGAACAGCCGCGTGCTCATGGCCACCCGAGGAAAGGCCTCCTGCATCGAGGCCAGGCATTCCCAGTGCACGCTGCATTCGAAGCCATCCAGCAGACCGGCGCAGGCCAGTGCCCAGCTACCGGTACAGACCGCACCCAGGCGCTTGGACTGCCGCGCCTGGCTCTGCAACCAGCTGACGTGGTCACGGCCCACGGCACGCTGGATACCGACACCGCCACAGACGATGACCGCGTCCAGCGGCGCAGCCTTGTGCATGGCCGCATCCGGGGTGATCTGCAGTCCGTCACTGGCCCATACCTGGCCACCGTCGGCGCTGAGGGTGGTCCACCGATACAGCTCGCGCCCGGACAACTGGTTGGCCATGCGCAGCGGTTCGACCGCCGAGGCCAGGGAGATGAGCGTGAAGTTGTCGAGCAGCAGGAAGCCGATGGACTGAGGGCTGCGAGTCTGCGGTTGAGCGCCGGGGGTGAAGGACGTCATTGCGGTATCTCCTTACGCGAAGCGGATGGTGGCCTCAGGCAGGCTCTTGTTATTACCCTCTGTTTGACAGGGGCTTTACTTTGCTACGCAAACGCCATGCCGACAATTGGTCGGGAACTCCACGGCGCCTGAAAACGACGTCGCGCAGGGCTATGCAGAGCCGTGCGCAGGGTCTTCGTCGGCGGCGTTGGATTCTTGCCAAAAGCATAGCCGCCGTGGGGTCTGAGCACTTCGGTAGCAGCCGTTGGGGCATTGCGCCGCCAAGTGTCACCGCAAGCACGTTGCCCACCGTCGCCAGGCCCTGCGCGCGTGGATCGAAGGATCTCGGGAACAGCGCGCGAAAAAGAGGCGTGGCGCTCACGCCTGCACGCTCGTGTGGCAACCTCATAGAGGTGGATGTGCGTCGATGTCGCGGGTAAGGTCGCTGCTGCAAGCCTCATGAGCTGTAAGCGACGTCACCGACACTGGATACGACTCTGTCCGCACTGGATACGACGCACCCTGTAGGCGGTTGATTTGCGCTGGTACATGATCACTCACGGCTCATCGCTGGCACCGTGTCGGCGCACCCGCCGCATGCGCGGCGATCGAGCATCCAGACAAGCGTGGCGCGCCGTCAGGCCCACGCCGAGAAAAACCGGGAGCACACCATGAAAGGTCCATCATCGATTCTGCTGGCTACTCTGCTGGGCCTGCCTGCACTGGCTCAAGCAGCGGAACCGGCGCGATGCGCCACTGTGAATTTCTCCGATGTCGGCTGGACCGACATCACCGTCACCACCGCGGTTACCAGCGCGGTGCTGCAGTCACTGGGCTACAAGACCAAGACCACCATGATTTCCGTACCGGTGACCTACAAGTCCCTGGCCGATGGCAAGAACATGGACGTCTTCCTCGGCAACTGGATGCCGACCATGGAAAACGACATCAAGCCCTACCGCGACGCCGGCACCGTGGAAACGGTACGGGCCAACCTGGAAAACGCCAAGTACACCCTGGCCGTGCCTCAAGGACTGTACGACAAGGGCCTCAAGGATTTCGCCGACATCGTCAAGTTCAAGAAGGAGCTGGACGGCAAGATCTACGGCATCGAGCCGGGCAACGACGGCAATCGCCTGATCCAGAGCATGATCGACAAGAACGCGTTCGGCCTCAAGGACGCCGGCTTCAAGGTGGTCGAATCCAGCGAGGCCGGCATGCTGTCGCAGGTCGACCGTGCTCAGCGGCGCAACACCGACGTGGTGTTCCTGGGCTGGGAACCGCACCCGATGAACACCCGCTTCAAGGTGCAGTACCTGACCAGCGGCGATGACTTCTTCGGCCCCAACTTCGGCCAGGCCACCATCTACACCAACACCCGCAAGGGCTACACCCAAGAATGCAGCAACGTTGGCCAGTTGCTGAAAAACCTGCAGTTCAGCCTGGCCATGGAGAGCACGCTGATGGGCAATGTCCTGGACGACAAGCAGAAACCCGACGCGGCCGCACGGGCCTGGCTGAAAAACAACCCGCAGGTGCTCGACACCTGGCTGGCTGGCGTCACCACCATTGATGGCAAGCCGGGTCTTGAAGCCGTCAAGGCCAAGCTCGCGCAATAACGCAGGCAAGCGGGCCGGCGGTTGCCGGCCTCACCGGCCGGCACTTTGTTCCCTCGCATGCGGACACTCACTACCATGCTGACAGACCACAAGATCCCCCTGGGCGAGTACATCGCGGCGTTCGTCGATTGGCTCACTCAACACGGGGCCTCGACGTTCGATGCCATCGCATCCACGCTCGAAGCGATCATTCATGGTTTCACCGCCGGCCTCACCTGGTTCAACCCCTACGTACTCACCGCACTGATCGCCGCGCTGGCGCACTTCATCCAGCGCAAATGGGGACTCACGCTGTTCGTGGCGCTGTCGTTCCTGCTGATCCTCAACCTGGGGTACTGGCAGGAAACCATGGAGACCCTGGCGCAGGTGCTGTTCGCCACTCTGGTCTGCGTGATCATCGGCGTACCGCTGGGCATCGTGGCCGCGCACAAACCCATGTTCTACACCATGATGCGCCCGGTCCTCGACCTGATGCAGACGGTACCGACCTTCGTCTACCTGATTCCCACGCTCACCCTGTTCGGGCTGGGCGTCGTGCCAGGCCTGATTTCCACGGTGGTGTTCGCCATCGCCGCGCCGATTCGCCTCACCTACCTGGGCATCCGCGACGTGCCGCAAGAGCTGATGGACGCCGGCAAGGCCTTCGGCTGCTCGCGACGCCAACTGCTGTCGCGCATCGAACTGCCGCATGCCATGCCGAGCATCGCCGCCGGTATCACCCAGTGCATCATGCTGTCGCTGTCGATGGTGGTGATCGCCGCTCTGGTGGGCGCCGATGGCCTGGGCAAGCCGGTGGTCAACGCGCTGAACACCGCCGACATCGCCCTGGGCTTCGAAGCCGGTCTGGCTATCGTGTTGCTGGCGATCATGCTGGACCGAATCTGCAAACAACCTGACGTGAAGATAGGGGGTGATGCATGAGCATTATTCGATTCGACAACGTCGATGTGATCTTCGCCAAGGATCCACGCGAAGCGCTGAAGCTGCTCGACCAGGGCCTGACCCGTAACGAGATTCTGAAAAAGACCGGGCAGATCGTGGGCGTGGAAAAAGCCAGCCTGGACGTCAACAAGGGCGAGATCTGCGTGTTGATGGGGCTGTCCGGTTCGGGCAAGTCGAGCCTGCTGCGCTGCATCAACGGGTTGAACACCGTGAGCCGCGGCAAGCTGTTCGTCGAGCATGAAGATCGCCAGATCGACATCGCCTCCTGCACACCTGCGGAACTGAAGATGATGCGCACCCAGCGCATCGCCATGGTGTTCCAGAAGTTCGCCCTGATGCCCTGGCTGACGGTGCGCGAGAACATCAGCTTTGGCCTGGAGATGCAGGGCCGTCCGGAAAAGGAACGGCGCAAGCTGGTCGACGAGAAGCTGGAGCTGGTGGGGCTGACCCAGTGGCGCAACAAGAAACCCGATGAGCTGTCCGGTGGCATGCAGCAGCGTGTGGGCCTGGCTCGGGCGCTGGCCATGGATGCCGACATCCTGCTGATGGACGAACCCTTTTCGGCGCTCGATCCGTTGATCCGCCAAGGCCTGCAGGACGAGCTGCTGGAGCTGCAACGCAAGTTGAACAAGACCATCGTGTTCGTCAGCCATGACCTGGACGAGGCGCTCAAACTGGGCAGCCGTATCGCCATCATGAAAGACGGGCGGATCATTCAGTACAGCGTGCCCGAGGACATCGTGCTCAACCCGGCCGACGACTACGTGCGGACCTTCGTGGCTCACACCAATCCACTCAATGTGCTGTGCGGGCGCAGCCTGATGCGCACGCTGGACAAGTGCACGCGCGTCAATGGTTCGGTGTGCCTGGACCCAGGCGTGGATTCATGGCTGAACCTGGGCGCCGGCAACTCGCTGACCAGCGCACGTCAGGGCGATGCCGTGCTCGACCTGCAAGGCTGGGCACCGGGGCAAGCCATGGAAGGCCTGGGGCGGCGCCCGACGTTGGTCCATGCCGACATCGGCATGCGTGACGCCCTGCAGATCCGCTACCAGACCGGGCACAAACTGGTGCTGCAGGACAGCGACAAGCAGGTGGTAGGCATTCTCGGGGATACCGAGCTGTACCATGCCCTGCTGGGCAAGAACCTGGGCTGAGCCTTCCCTCTGCTGGCCACACCCTGTGGGCGCCATCCCCTGTAGGAGCGGTCAGCGGCCGCGAAGGCCTCGCCGCATTCCCCCTGATCCACCGCGCCGTCCTTTTCGCGGCCACGGACCGCTCCTACACGACTGTTCGATTCCCTGTAGGAGCGGTCAGCGGCCGCGAAGGCCTCGCCGCATTCCCCCTGATCCACCGCGCCGCCCTTTTCGCGGCCACGGACCGCTCCTACACGACTGTGCGATTCCCTGTAGGAGCGGTCAGCGGCCGCGAATGCATCACCGCAACCTACCTGACACCCCCCTCTCGAAGCCCATTGCCTTCCCCTTCCCAATCCTCTAAAACCACGCGCACATTCACCCGTCCTTTTTTATTGATTGATCGTTCAATAAAAATAAACTAGACTGGCTTCAGTCGGCTGTCACTCACTGCCCGTACTGCAGGCCCAAGGAGATTTGCCCAATGCCCAAGGTCGGTATGCAACCCATCCGCCGCCAACAGTTGATCGAAGCCACGCTCCAGGCGGTCGATCAGGTCGGCATGAGTGACGCCAGCATCGCTTTGATTGCCCGTCTGGCCGGTGTGTCGAACGGCATCATCAGTCACTACTTTCAGGACAAGAACGGCCTGATCGCGGCGACCATGCGCCACTTGATGAACGTTCTGATCGACAACGTCGCCACACGGCGACAAGCCTTGAACGACGACAGCGCCAGGGCGCACCTGCAGGTGATCATCGAAGGCAACTTCGACGCCAGCCAGGTCAACGCTCCGGCCATGAAGACCTGGCTGGCCTTCTGGGCCACCAGCATGCATCAGCCGTCTCTGCACAGGTTGCAGCGGATCAACGATCACCGCCTGTATTCCAACCTGTGCTGCCAGTTTCGCCGTGAATTGCCGGTGGAACAGGCACGCAACGCCGCACGCGGCCTGGCCGCCCTGATCGACGGTCTGTGGTTGCGCGGCGCGCTGTCGGGCGATGCCTTCGACACCGCCCAGGCTCACCGTATCGCCTGCGAATACATGGACATGCAACTGGCAAAACAGCAGCGCTGAAGCTTCGCGCCTCGCCTGCTGCCACCTTAACTGCACCGCGAGGATCTTATGGCCCGTTTCCCAACGCAAAAACTCTACATCGATGGCGGCTACGTGGACGCCAGCGGCAGCGGCACCTTCGATGCCGTCAACCCGGCCACCGGTGAGGTGCTGGCGCAGGTTCAGCGCGCCACTGCCCAGGACGTCGAGAAAGCCGTCGCCAGCGCCGAGAAAGGCCAGAAAGTCTGGGCCGCGATGACCGCCATGGAGCGCTCGCGAGTGCTGCGCAAAGCCGTCGACCTGCTGCGCGAACGCAACGACGAACTGGCCCTGCTGGAAACCCTGGACACCGGCAAGTCCTATTCGGAAACCCGCTACGTCGACATCGTGACCGGTGCCGACGTGCTGGAGTACTACGCCGGCCTGGTCCCCGCCATCGAAGGCGAACAGATCCCGCTGCGCGACACTTCCTTCGTCTACACCCGCCGCGAGCCGCTGGGTGTGACCGCCGGCATCGGCGCCTGGAACTATCCGATCCAGATCGCCTTGTGGAAGTCCGCACCGGCGCTGGCCGCCGGTAACGCGATGATCTTCAAGCCCAGCGAAGTCACCTCGCTGACCACGCTCAAGCTGGCCGAGATCTACACCGAAGCCGGTCTGCCCGATGGCGTGTTCAACGTGCTGACCGGCAGCGGCAGCGAAGTCGGTGCGTGGCTCACCGAGCATCCGCGTATCGAGAAGATCTCGTTCACCGGCGGCGTCAGCACCGGCAAGAAGGTCATGGCCAGCGCCTCGAGCTCTTCGCTCAAGGAAGTGACCATGGAACTGGGCGGCAAGTCGCCGCTGATCATCTTCGACGATGCCGACCTCGACAAGGCCGCCGACATCGCCATGATGGCCAACTTCTACAGCTCCGGCCAGGTGTGCACCAACGGCACCCGAGTGTTCGTGCCCAACGCGCTGAAGGCCCAGCTGGAAGCGAAGATCCTGGAACGTGTCCAGCGTATCCGCATTGGCAACCCCGAGGACGAGAACACCAATTTCGGTCCGCTGGTGAGCTTTGCCCACATGGAAAACGTGCTGGGCCACATCGCCAAGGGCAAGGCCGAAGGCGCGCGCCTGCTGTGCGGCGGCGAGCGGCTGAGCGAAGGTGAACTGGACAAGGGTGCGTTCGTCGCCCCGACCGTGTTCACCGACTGCAGCGACGAGATGACCATCGTGCGTGAAGAAATCTTCGGCCCGGTGATGAGCATCCTCGGCTACGACAGCGAAGAGGAAGTGATCCGCCGCGCCAACGCCACCGAGATGGGCCTGGCTGCCGGTGTGGTCACCCGCGATCTGAACCGTGCGCACCGTGTGATCCATCAGCTCGAAGCAGGCATTTGCTGGATCAACGCCTGGGGCGAGTCCGACGCGAAGATGCCGGTGGGTGGCTACAAGCAATCCGGTGTGGGCCGCGAAAACGGCATCAGTTCGTTGGCGCAGTACACCCGGATCAAATCGGTACAGGTAGAACTGGGCGATTACGTTTCGGTGTTCTGACCCGGGACCGCAGCGCGCCGTTCGCGGCCGATGACCGCTCCTACAGGGTCATCAGCCCCACCGACCCATTTTTTCAAAGAGGGAACCTCCATGTCCCAGGAATTCGACTACATCATCATCGGCGCCGGTTCGGCCGGTAACACCCTGGCCACGCGCCTGACCGAAGACCCGGGCGTGACGGTTCTGCTGCTCGAAGCCGGCGGGCCGGACTACCGCCTGGACTTCCGTACCCAGATGCCCGCCGCCCTCGCCTTTCCGCTGCAGGGCCGCCGCTACAACTGGGCCTACGAGACCGAGCCCGAGCCGCACATGGACAACCGTCGCATGGAATGTGGCCGCGGCAAGGGCCTGGGCGGCTCTTCGCTGATCAATGGCATGTGCTACATCCGCGGCAACGCCATGGACTACGACGGCTGGGCCAAGCTGCCGGGCCTGGAAGACTGGAGCTATCTGGATTGCCTGCCGTATTTCCGCAAGGCCGAAACCCGTGACATCGGCCCCAACGACTACCATGGCGGCGAAGGCCCGGTCAGCGTCACCACGCCCAAGGCCGGCAACAATCCACTGTTCGCCGCCATGGTCGAAGCCGGCGTGCAGGCAGGTTTCCCGCGCACCGACGACCTCAATGGCTACCAGCAGGAAGGCTTCGGTCCCATGGACCGTACGGTGACGCCCAAGGGCCGACGCGCCAGCACCGCGCGCGGCTATCTGGACCAGGCCAAGCAACGCGACACCCTGACCATCGTCACTCACGCCCTGACCGACAAGATCGTCTTCGACGGCAAGCGCGCGGTTGGCGTCAGCTATCTGGTCGGTGACAGCGACGAGCGTATTCAGGCCCGTGCTCGCAAGGAAGTGCTGCTGTGCGGCGGCGCCATCGCCTCGCCACAGATTCTGCAGCGCTCCGGCGTCGGCCCGGCCGAGGTGCTCCAGCCCCTGGGCATCGACGTCGTGCATGACTTGCCAGGCGTGGGTCAGAACCTGCAGGACCACCTGGAAATGTACCTGCAATACAGCTGCACCCAGCCGGTCTCGCTGTACCCGTCGCTGAAGTGGTGGAACCAGCCGCAGATCGGCGCCGAATGGATGTTTCTGGGCACCGGCATCGGCGCCAGCAACCAGTTCGAGGCCGGTGGTTTCATCCGCTCGCGCCCTGAGTTCGAATGGCCGAACATCCAGTACCACTTCCTCCCGGTGGCGATCAATTACAACGGCACCAAGGGCGTTCAGGAACACGGCTTCCAGGCTCACGTGGGCTCGATGCGCTCGCCGAGTCGCGGCCGCGTCAACGTCAAGTCGAAGAACCCGCGCGACTACCCGAGCATCCTGTTCAACTACATGGCCAGCGAGCAGGACTGGCAGGAGTTCCGCGACGGCATTCGCCTGACCCGCGAGATCATGCAGCAGCCGGCGCTGGACCAGTACCGTGGGCGCGAGATCAGCCCAGGCATCGAGGTGCAGACGGACGAGCAGCTGGACCAGTTCATCCGCGAGCATGCCGAAACGGCTTATCACCCGTCGTGCTCGTGCAAGATGGGCACCGACGACATGGCCGTGGTCGATGGTCAGGGTCGCGTGCATGGCCTGCAAGGCCTGCGTGTGGTCGATGCCTCGATCATGCCGATCATCACCACCGGCAACCTGAACGCGCCGACCATCATGATCGCCGAGAAGATCGCCGACCGCATTCGTGGCCGCAAGCCCGAAGCGCGTTCGACCGCGGCCTACTATGTCGCCGGCGATGCGCCAGTACGCGGCAAGCCGATGCGCGAAGTGGGCGCGACCACCCGCGGCTGATCCAGATTTGCTCCGTGCCGGTGGCAGGCCTAAGCTGTGGGCCTGCCAGATTCCGGTTCGGTTTGCAGACTTTTTCACGGCCGCTGCCCGTGCCTACAGGACACTGTAATCCCCTGTAGGAACGGTCAGCGGCCGCGAACAGGCCGAGCACCGACGCCCCCCAGAGGCCCGTCCATGTTCGATTTCACCGCCACCCTGCAACAACGCTTCGCTGCCCTGCGCACCCGCGCCGAATTCTTCTCCCTGCGCCATGTACGCCAATCCAGCCAGCACCTGGCCGTGCGCAAGAACATTGCCGAACCGCCGAGCCTGAGCCTCGACGAAGGCGTGATGGTCACCGTTCGAGTGCATGGCGTGGAAGCCTATGCCGCCACCGGCGACCTTTCCCTGCAAGGGTTGCAGCAGGCCCTGGCGCGTGCCGAACAGCAGGCAGGCGCGATCGCCGCGCATGCCCTGCTCGACTTGCAGCAACAACCGGTCAGCAGTGCCCGCAGCGACTACCTCTCCCCCGACGTGCAGGCAGCCTTCCCGACTCTGGCCCAGTGCTACCAATTGCTCAACGAAGAGTCGGCCAGCGTGCCCGACGACTCCCGCCTGGTCAGCTGGTATGCCGGCCTGGGCGTCACCGATGTCGAACAGATCTACCTGAACAGTGCCGGCGCGCAGATCCGCCAGGCGCAGCGCTTCGTCTTTCCTGGCTTGAGCGTCACCGCTTTCGATGGCAACGACAGCCAGACCCGCAGCCTGGGCCGCGACAATTTCGGCCAGCAAGGCGGTGTCGACGTGATAGAGCGCTGCGGCATCGTTGGCGCGGCTCGCCAGGTCGCCGACCAGGCCCTGCAGTTGCTGCTGGCGCCCAACGCCCCACAGGGCCCGCGCGACCTGCTGCTGACGCCCGACCAGATGATGCTGCAGATTCACGAATCCATCGGCCACCCCTTGGAGCTGGACCGCATCCTGGGTGATGAGCGCAACTACGCGGGCACCAGCTTCGTCAAGGTCGAAGACTTCGGTCACCTGCAGTATGGCTCGCCGCTGCTCAATGTGACCTTCGACCCGGACATTCCCCACGAGCTGGCCAGTTATGCCCATGACGACGACGGCACTGCAGCGAGCAAGCAGTGGCTGATTCGCGATGGCGTACTGGTCCGGCCACTGGGCGGCGCGCTGTCGCAATACCGCAGCGGCATGGCGGGCGTGGCCAACAGCCGCGCCAGCAGCTGGAACCGGGCGCCGATCGACCGCATGGCCAACCTCAACATCGAACCGGGCGAGCACAGCCAGGCGCAATTGATCGCCGGCATCGAGCACGGCATCCTGATGTCCACCAACCGTTCCTGGTCGATCGACGATGCGCGCAACAAATTCCAGTTCGGCTGCGAATGGGGTCGGTTGATCGAGAACGGCGAACTCAAGGGCGTGGTCAAGAACCCCAACTATCGCGGTATTTCCGCCAGCTTCTGGAAAAAACTCAGCGCCGTGGGCGACGCCAGCACGCTGCAGGTGCTGGGCACGCCCAACTGCGGCAAGGGCGAGCCCAATCAGGTCATCCGTGTGGGGCACGCTTCGCCCAGTTGCGTGTTCAGCCAGATCGACGTTTTCGGAGGTGACGCATGAGCCATCACGCCGAGCATTTCCAGGCACTGGTGCAGTGGCTGCGCCAGACTGTGGCCCCGACCCAGCGCTTCACCCTGAGCTACAACGCCGAGGCCTCGGATTTCATCCGTTTCAACCACGCCCGGGTACGCCAGGCGGGGCAGGTTGCCCAGGCCACCGTGTCGCTGAAGCTGATCGAAGACGGTCGTCAGGCCGAGCTACAACTGACCTTGGCCGAGGACCTGGAGGTGGACCGGCAGCGTCTGACCCAGGCCCTGCACCAGCTGAGCCAGACGCTGCCGCTGCTGCAACCGGACCCCTACCTGCAACTCGACACCTCGCCGTGGCAGACCCGTCATGTCGACGACACGCCCTTGCCCGATGCAGGTCAGGTGGTCGAACAGATAGGCACGGCGGCCAGCGGCCTGGACCTGGTCGGCATCTATGCCGCGGGCACGATCTGCCGCGGTTTCGCCAACAGCGACGGGGCCTGCGGTTGGCATCAGGCCAACAGTTTCAATTTCGATTTCAGCCTCTTCCATGCCAACGGCGAGGCAGTCAAGGCGAACTATGCCGGCCAGCAGTGGCAGGCACGCGCCTTCGCCGATCGCCTGGCCCAGGCCCGCGAGCAGCTGGAGCACCTGAGCCGACCGCCCAAGGTGCTGTTGCCGGGCGCGTATCGCGCCTACCTGGCGCCGGCGGCCCTGGATGAAATCATCGGCATGCTCGGCTGGGGCGGTTTCTCTGCACAAGCCATCGCCAGCAAGAACAGCCCCCTGCAACGGCTGTACGCCGGCGAGGCACGCTTGAGTGCGCAGGTGAGCTTCGAGGAGCGCATCAGCGGTTCGTTGACCCCGGCGTTTTCCCAGGAAGGCTATCCGCGCAAGGACCTCTCGCTGGTCAGCCACGGCTTGGCCGTCGAACGCCTGGTGGACTCGCGCAGCGCGGCCGAATACGGCCTGCAAGGCAACGGCGCGGACAACTCGGAAATGCCCGGTGCGCTGCAGATGGCCGCCGGTGACCTGCCTTTGGCCCAGGTGCTGCAACGCCTCGGCACCGGGCTGTACATCAGTAACCTGTGGTACCTGAACTACTCCGACATGCCAGCGGCGCGCATGACCGGGCTGACTCGGTTCGCCACTTTCTGGGTGGAGGACGGTCAGATCGTTGCACCGGTCCAGACCATGCGTTTCGACGACAGCGTCTACAGTGTCCTGGGGGACCAGCTGGAAGCGCTGACGGCCGAGCGCGAGCTGATCCTCTCGACCAGCACCTACGGTGAGCGCCAGACCAGCTCCAGTTTGCTGCCCGGCGCGTTGGTGAAGCGGTTGCTGTTGACGCTGTAGGAGCGGCCCGTGGCCGCGAAAGGTACACCGCCATCGGCCTGACACACCGCGGCGACCCCTTCGCGGCCGATGACCGCTCCTATAGTAGGTTGCGGCACTGCGGTCACTGTAGGAGCGGCCCGTGGCCGCGAAAAGGGCACCGCAGAGCGTCAGGTACACCGCGGCAACCCTTCGCGGCCGGTGACCGCTCCTACGACAGGTCGCGGCACTGCGGTCACTGTAGGAGCGGCCCGTGGCCGCGAAAAGGGCACCGCAGAGCGTCAGGCATACCGCGGTGACCGCTGCTACGGGGTTTGCCATGAACATTCGTCATTCACCTCAAACAACAAGAGGCCCCATGTCCACGCGCCCAACACTGGATCCCGCTACCGCTCGCTGGCTGCCCTGGGTCATCGCCATTGCCTTCTTCATGCAGGCCCTGGACGGCACCATCCTCAACACCGCGCTGCCGGCCATGGCCAGCGACCTGGCGGAAAACCCGTTGCGCATGCAATCGGTAATCATCGCCTACATGCTGACGGTCGCGCTGCTGATCCCCGCCTCAGGCTGGATTTCCGACCGCTTCGGCACGCGCAAGGTGTTCTTCACCGCCATCATGCTGTTCAGCATCGGCTCGCTGCTGTGTGCACTGTCCCAGAGCCTGGCGATGCTGGTCGCGGCTCGGGTCATTCAAGGCCTGGGCGGTGCCCTGATGCTGCCGGTGGGCCGGCTGGTGGTGCTGCGCGCCTACCCGCGCTCGGAGCTGGTGCGCATCCTCAGCTTCATCACCGTGCCTGCCTTGCTCGGCCCGCTGCTGGGGCCGACCCTGGGTGGCTGGATGGTCGAATGGCTGAGCTGGCACTGGATCTTCCTCATCAACCTGCCGGTGGGCGCACTGGGCTGCTGGGCGGTGTGGCACTTCGTGCCCGACCTGCGCGGCGCCGAACGCACGCGCTTCGATGGCATCGGCTTCGTGCTGTTCGGGGCGGCGATGGTACTCATCACCATCGCCATGGAGGGCCTGGGCGAGCTGCACTTGCCGCACCTGCGGGTGATGCTGCTGCTGTTCGTCGGCATGGCCTGCCTGGCCGCCTACTGGCTGCGGGCGGGGCAGATCGACAACCCGCTGTTCTCGCCGAACCTGTTTCGCACGCGCACTTTCGCCATCGGCATTCTCGGCAATCTGTTCGCCCGCCTGGGCAGTGGCGCCCTGCCGTTCATGGTGCCGTTGCTGCTGCAAGTCGCCCTGGGGCATTCGCCTTCGGAAGCCGGCATGAGCATGATTCCACTGGCGGCAGCCGCCATGGTGTCCAAGTCGTTTTCCCGGCCGATCATCGAACGCTTCGGCTATCGCATCGTGCTCACCGGCAACACCTTGCTGCTGGGCGTGTTGCTGGCCAGCCTCGGCCTGGTCTCTGAAACCACCCCCTACTGGCTGCTGTTGACCCAACTGGGCTTGCTCGGCGCAGTCAACTCGCTGCAGTTCGCGGCGATGAACACCGTGACCCTGATCGATCTGGACGACGAAAGCGCCAGCAGTGGCAACGGTCTGCTCTCGGTGGTGGCGCAGCTCTCCCTCGGCCTGGGCGTGGCCTGCGCCGGTGCTCTGCTGGGCGGATTCACCGCGTCTCTGGGCAACGAGGGTGTGGACACGGTGCTGGGTGCGTTCCAGGCCACGTTCCTGACCATCGGGTTGATGGCGATGCTGGCTGCCGGGATCTTCGTGCAACTGTCCGACAGCGATGGACGGCGCGCACCTCGTCAGGAACCTCCGGTGGAGCACTAAGCAGGCTTAGGGCGAAAGGCCACGGGGCTGATACACTGCGCGACATTTTGTTTTGCAGGCCCGTCCCGTGACCACCATTGCCACTGCTTTCAACACGCTGCCCCTGTCCGCCGCCATGCTGGCCAACCTGGAATCCCTCGGGTATGCCCAGATGACGCCGATCCAGGCGCAGAGCCTGCCGGTGATTCTCAAGGGCATGGACCTGATCGCCCAGGCCAAGACCGGCAGCGGCAAGACGGCCGCGTTCGGCATCGGCCTGCTGAACCCGATCAACCCGCGCTATTTCGGCTGCCAGGCGCTGATCATGTGCCCCACGCGCGAGCTGGCCGACCAGGTGGCCAAGGAAATCCGTCGCCTGGCCCGCGCCGAAGACAACATCAAGGTGCTGACCCTGTGCGGCGGCGTGTCGTTCGGCCCGCAGATCGCCTCGCTGGAACACGGCGCGCACATCATCGTCGGCACGCCGGGACGCATCCAGCAACACCTGCGCAAAGGTTCGCTGGTGCTCGACGGGCTCAACACGCTGGTGCTCGACGAAGCCGACCGCATGCTCGACATGGGCTTCTACGACTCTATCGCCGACATCATCGAGCAGACCCCGGAACGCCGGCAGACCTTGCTGTTCTCGGCCACCTACCCGGTCGGCATCAAGCAGCTGTCGTCCAAGTTCATGCGCGATCCACAGCAGGTCAAGGCCGAGGCACTGCATGCCGACAGCCAGATCGAGCAGCGCTTCTACGAAATCTCGCCGGATGACCGCATGGCCGCCGTGGTGCGCGCCCTGGGCCACTTCCGCCCACAGTCCTGCGTTGCCTTCTGCTACACCAAGCAGCAATGCCAGGAAGTGGTCGATCACCTGACCAGCAAGGGGATCAGCGCCGTGGCGCTGCATGGCGACCTGGAACAGCGCGACCGCGACCAGGTTCTGGCAATGTTCGCCAACCGCAGTACGTCGGTGCTGGTGGCCACCGACGTGGCCGCCCGTGGCCTGGACATCGATGCCCTGGACATGGTGATCAACGTCGAGCTGGCGCGTGACTCTGAAATCCACATCCACCGCGTGGGCCGTACCGGTCGCGCTGGCGAGAAAGGCCTGGCGATCAGCTTCGTCGCCCCCGCCGAGGCGCACCGCGCCCAGGCCATCGAGCAACTGCAGAAGTCGCCGCTGGCCTGGGCCGAACTCGACAGCCTGACTTCCAAGGGCGGCGAGCCGCTGCTGCCGCCAATGAGCACCCTGTGCATCGGCGCCGGGCGCAAGGACAAGGTACGGCCGGGCGATATCCTCGGCGCGCTGACTGGCGATGCGGGCATTCCCGGCACCCAGGTCGGCAAGATCGCCATTTTCGATTTCCAGGCGTTCGTGGCCGTGGAGCGCGGAATCGCCAAGCAGGCGCTGCAGCGTCTGAACAGCGGCAAGATCAAGGGCCGTTCGCTGCGCGTACGGATTCTCTGACCGCAGGCCAGGCCTCTTCGCGGTCTGCAGGAACACCGTGTTCCCCTGTAGGAGCGGCCAGTGGCCGCGAAGAGGCCGGTACTGACACCCCACGATGCAAGAGGACCACGCAGTGCGCTCTACCCCCGTCATCATCATCGGCGCCGGTGCCGCCGGCCTCATGTGCGCCTTGAGCGCTGCACAGCGAGGCCGCGAGGTACTGCTGATCGACCACGCCAACAAGCCGGGCAAGAAGATCCTCATGTCCGGCGGCGGTCGCTGCAACTTCACCAACATGTACACCGAACCGGCCAACTTCCTCTCGCAGAACCCGCACTTCTGCAAGTCTGCCCTGGCGCGCTATACCCAGTGGGATTTCATCGCCATGGTGGCCAAGCACGGCGTGCTCTACCACGAGAAGAAACTCGGCCAGCTGTTCTGCGACAACAAGTCCAGTGACATCCTCGGCCTGCTGCTGGCCGAGTGCGAAAGCGCCGGCGTCGAGTTGCGCATGGACACCTCGGTGCAGTCCATCGAGAAAACCGCCGACGGCTATCGTTTGCAGACTTCACTGGGCCTGCTGGCGTGCCAGTCGTTGGTGGTGGCCACTGGCGGGCTGTCGATTCCGACCCTGGGCGCGACCGGCTTCGGCTACCAGATCGCCCGCCAGTTCGGTCACAGTGTGCTGCCCACCCGCGCAGGGCTGGTGCCGTTCACCATCACCGACCAGCTCAAGGACATCTGCACCGAGTTGTCCGGCACCTCGGTGGATTGTGTGGCCAGCTGCAACGACCAGGCGTTTCGCGAGAACCTGCTGTTCACCCATCGCGGCCTGAGCGGGCCGGCGATCCTGCAGATTTCCTCGTTCTGGCAGCCCGGCGACACCGTCGAGATCAACCTGCTGCCCGATCACGATGCGTTGGCGTGGCTGCAGCAACAGCAGGCCGAGCGGCCCAATTCGGAGCTCAAGACCCTGCTGGGTGAAGTCTTCACCAAGAAAATGGCCAACCTGCTGGCCGAACACTGGTTCGTGTCCAAGCCGATGAAGCAGTACACCCCGGCCGAGCTGCAAACGGTTGCAAATACGCTGGGCGCCTGGCAGTTGGTGCCGGCCGGCACCGAAGGCTATCGCACCGCCGAGGTGACCTTGGGCGGCGTCGATACCCGCGAGGTGTCGTCCAAGACCCTGGAATCGCTGAAGAGCCCTGGGTTGTATTTCATCGGCGAAGTGCTCGATGTCAGCGGGCATCTGGGCGGCTTCAATTTCCAGTGGGCGTGGGCCTCCGGATACGCCGCCGCGCAGTACGTGTAGCACGCCGGGGATCTGCGGCGCTGCCGGACGCGGCTCGCGCCGCTGCTACAGAGTCCCCACACTCTCTCGATCCGCCACCGCCCCTGTAGCAGCGGCGCAAGCCGCGTCAGGGGCCGCCGCGCAGTATCGGGCGTGCGCCGACAATGGTAGATTGACGCCGTTCATCAGTTCTCTCGCCTACAGGTCGACTCCTTCTTCATGGCATCCAGGTCGTTCCGCCAATCAATGCGCCGCTTGTGGGCGCTGGACAAGTTCAGCTACAGCGTACGGGTGTTCATCGCGCTGTCCGGCAGCATGGCGCTGTGCTGGTATGAAAACGAGATGCGTCTGCTGGTGCCACTGTTCCTGGGCATCATCGCCTGCGCCCTGGCTGAAACCGACGACAACTGGCAAGGCCGCATCCGCGCCCTGGCAGCCACCCTGTCGTGCTTCACCGTCGCCGCTTTTGCCGTTGAACTGCTGTTCCCCTACCCCTACATCTTCGTCACGGCCCTGGCCGTGGCCAGCTTCGCCCTGACCATGCTCGGCGCGCTCGGCGAGCGCTACGGTGCCATCGCCTACGCCACCCTGATCCTCTCGGTCTACACCATGATCGGCGTCGACCAGCGTGGCGGCGAAGTCAGCAACCTGTGGCGCGAGCCGGTGCTGCTGGTGGCCGGCGCCGCCTGGTATGGCCTGCTGTCGGTGCTGTGGCAGGTACTGTTTTCCAACCAGCCGGTGCAACAGGCCCTGGCGCGGCTGTTCAGCGAGCTGGGGCAGTACCTCAAGCTCAAGTCGAGCCTGTTCGAACCGATCCGCCAGCTGGACGTGGAAGCCCGCCGCCTGGAGCTCGCCAAGCAGAACGGTCGGGTCGTGGCCGCGCTCAACGCGGCCAAGGAAATCATCCTGCACCGAGTCGGCAACGGCCGTCCCGGCTCCAAGGTCAGCCGCTACCTGAAGCTGTACTTCCTGGCCCAGGACATCCACGAGCGCGCCAGCTCCTCGCACTACCCCTACAACGCATTGGCCGACGCCTTCTTCCACAGTGACGTGCTGTTTCGCTGTCAGCGCCTGCTGCGCCAGCAGGGCGTGGCCTGCCAGCGGCTGGGCGAGTCGATCCAGTTGCGCCAGCCGTTCATCTACGACGACAGCTTCGCCGAGGCCTTGAGCGACCTGCACGCTTCGCTCGAACACCTGCGGATCCAGAGCAACCCGGCCTGGCGCGGCCTGTTGCGGTCGCTGCGCGCGCTGGCGGCCAACCTCGGCACCCTCGACCGCCTGCTCAGCGACGCCGGCAATCCCGACCGCCTTGCCGATGCCCGCGACAGCAGCTTGCTGGACCGCTCGCCGCACACCCTGAAGGACTTCTGGGGCCGCATCCGGCAGAACCTCACGCCCACCTCGCTGCTGTTTCGCCATGCCCTGCGCCTGCCCCTGGCACTGGTGATCTGCTACGCCATGGTGCACCTGATCCACCCCAGCCAGGGCTACTGGATCATGCTGACGACCTTGTTCGTGTGCCAGCCCAGCTACGGCGCCACCCGCCGCAAGCTGGGCCAGCGGATCATCGGCACCGCCATCGGCCTGACCGTGGGCTGGGCGCTGTTCGACCTGTTCCCCAGCCCCATCGTGCAGTCGCTGTTCGCCATCGGCGCCGGCCTGGTGTTCTTCGTCAACCGCACCACGCGCTACACCCTGGCCACGGCCGCCATCACCTTGATGGTGCTGTTCTGCTTCAACCAGACCGGCGACGGCTACGGGCTGTTCCTGCCACGGCTGTTCGACACCCTGCTCGGCAGCCTGATCGCCGGCCTGGCGGTGTTCCTGTTCCTGCCCGACTGGCAAGGCCGCAAGCTGAACAAGGTGCTGGCCAACACGCTGACCTGCAACAGCATCTACCTGCGCCAGATCATGCAGCAATACGCCAACGGCAAGAGCGACGACCTCGCCTATCGCCTGGCACGACGCAACGCCCACAATGCCGACGCTGCGCTTTCCACCACCTTGGCCAACATGCTCATGGAGCCCGGCCACTTCCGCAAGGAAGCCGACGTCGGCTTCCGCTTCCTGGTGCTGTCGCACACCCTGCTCAGCTACCTGTCCGGGCTGGGTGCCCACCGTGGCACCGAGTTGCCGGCCGAGGCGCGCGAACAATTGATCGGCGGGGCCGGCGAAAGCCTGGCGCGCAGCATCGACGAAATCGCCACGGGCCTCGCCACGCGTGTGCCAGTGCAGGTGCAGAGCGACAGCGAGGAAGCGCTGGCCGACGAACTGGAACAGATGCCCGAGGAGGTCGACGAAGGCCAGCGTCTGATGCAGACCCAACTGGCGCTGATCTGTCGGCAGCTGGGGCCACTGCGCACCCTGGCCGCGCACTTGATCAAAGGCCCGACCGCAGCTGCCGCCAGCTAGCGGGCAACCGAAATCTTGAACGAGGTAACCATGGCCATCGAATGGATGTGCATGCACCACAGCGAGCTGGATGTGCACCAGCTGTACGAAATCCTGCGCCTGCGCAGCGAAGTCTTCGTGGTCGAGCAGCAATGCCCCTATCAGGACGTCGATGGGCAGGACCTGCACGCCGACACCTGTCACCTGCTGGCTTGGAGCGAGGGCCGCCTGGTGGCCTACCTGCGCCTGCTCGACCCTTCCACACAGGGCGGTGACGTGGTGATCGGCCGAGTGATCACTGCCCCATCTGCGCGCGGTACCGGCCTGGGCCACGCGCTGCTGGCCAACGCTCTGGAGCACGCCGCGCGGCGCTGGCCGCAAATGCCGATAAAGCTATCGGCCCAGGCTCATCTGCAAGGCTATTACGGCCGCTACGGCTTCATTGCCCACGGCCAGGAATACCTGGAGGACAACATTGCGCACATCGCCATGTACCGGCGCGTCGAGGCTCAGGGGTAACCGAGTACCTGACGGATCTGCCCCAGGTTCTGGCCGATCCATTCACGGTCGATCGCGCCCCACTGCCTGATCACGTAGCGACCGATGTGGTTGCGCTCGCCATCCTGCTGCTCGAATTCGCAGGCGATGTCCAGGTCGGCCAGCGCCGCAATGGTGTCCTGGGCCGTGCGCCGGGGCATCCCGGTGGCCTCGATGAGGGCCGGCACGGTGGCCGCCTGGCCACTGTCGATCAGCCAGGCCACGTAGAGCCGGCGATAGAAACTGCTGCGGGTCTTGCTGACTTGCATGGGGATATCCTTCACGGCGGCGGGGGCAGATCACGGTAGGTCAGGTAGACACGCAGGTCGAATTCCAACTGTTGATAACCGGGCAGCATGTGTTCGCACAGCTGGTAGAACGCCTTGTTGTGGTCGCTCTCGCGGAAATGCGCCAGCTCATGCACCACGATCATCTGCAGAAACTGCGGCGCCGCGTCCTTGAACAGCGAAGCGATGCGGATTTCCTTCTTGGCCTTGAGCTTGCCGCCCTGAACCCGCGAAACCGCGGTGTGCAGGCCCAGTGCGCGATGCGTCAGGTCCAGGCGGTTGTCGAACAGCACCTTGTCGATGGCCGGCGCGTTGCGCAGGTACTCCTGCTTCAGGGCCATGGCATAGTTGTACAGCGCCTTGTCGCTCTGCACGGCGTGGCGATCCGGATAGCGCTGGCTCAGGTAGTCCGCCAGCTGTCCGCGCGCGATCAGTTGCCGGACCTGCTCCTGCAGTGCGGGTGGGTAGGCTTGCAGGTACTTCAGCGCGGTCATGGTGCCTGTTTCGACTTGAGAAAGGTGTCCAGTGTAACGCCTGCGCGGCGCTGGCGTCACACCGCTGCCGGCTGCACGCCCGCGCTGACCAGAGGAAAGTCGCTGGCGGCCTGCGCCGTCAATGGCCGGGCGATCACGAAGCCCTGGATCCACTCGCAACCGGCGGCGCGCAGCCACTGACATTGCTCGGCGGTCTCCACGCCCTCGGCGATTACCGTGATGTCGAACGCGTTGCAGGCCTGGATCACGCTGCGCGCGAACACGCCATCGGGCTTGGAGTCGGGCAGTCGAGCGATCAGGTGACGGTCAAGCTTGAGCGTGTCGATGGGCAGGTCGCGCAGCAATTTCAGCGAGCACGGGCCGGTACCGAAATCATCCAGGGCGATACGCACACCGAGGTTGCGCAGCTGCTGCAACTGCGCTGTTGCCTGGGGCAGGTTGTGCATCAGCGAGCACTCCACTACCTCCACCTCGAGCTGACGCGGGCGCAACCCATGCAAGGCAATCGCGCGTTGCAGTTCGGCCACCAGGTTGGGCATGGCGAACTGGGCATTGCTCAGGCTGATGCTGAGCACCAGTTCGGCGGGAAAACGGCTGGACCAGGCGCGGCGCTGGGCGGCGCCTTCGGTGTAGATCCAGCTCGCCAGGCGACTGATCAGTCGCGCCTGTTCGAGCAAGGGAATGAACAGCCCGGGCTGTACGTCGCCGACGCTGGGATGGCACCAGCGCAACAGCGCCTCGAAACCGCGCAGACGCCCATCGAGCAGGGACACCTGGGGCTGGTAGACCAAACTGAAATCACGGTTCTCGATGGCTTCACCGACACTGGTTTCCAGCAGCAGGCGCGAGCGCGCGCGACCGTTCAAATCCTGATCGTAATAGCGGTATTGCTGGCGACCGGCCTGCTTGGCGGCATACATGGCGATATCGGCAGCGCGCAGCAGGCTGTCCAGATTGGTGCCACATTCGGGGTAGGTGGCAATGCCGATGCTGACGCCCAGGCTGATGTCCACTCCATCCACGGTCTGCTCGATGGCGATGCGTTCCATGAGCTTTTCGGCCACCTTGGCGGCCTGCTCGGGGTAGTCGAGGTTGTCCAGCAGCGCAGTGAATTCGTCGCCACCCATGCGCGCCACCACGTCGAAGGGCCGCAGCACCGCTTTGAGCTGTTCGGCCACCCAGCGCAGGGCCCTGTCCCCAGCGTCGTGACCATGGCTGTCGTTGATACGCTTGAAGCCGTCCAGATCCAGATACAGCAGCGCCTGAGCCTTTTCCGCACGCTCGTTGCGCACCAGCGCGCTCTCCACGGCCTGATAGAAACCGCGGCGGTTGAGCAGCCCGGTCAGCGGGTCGGTCACCGCCTGGTATTCCAACTGCTGGTGCAGGCTGCGCACCACCGACATGTCGAGGATCGTCACCACCATGGCGCGCTGCTCGCCGGGCAACGGCGCGCACGACAGAGCCACCGGCAACTGCTGGCCGTTGGCCGTGCGCAGCAGCGCATCATGCACCCGGTAGGTATTGCGCGTGCTGTAGGCGCGGTAGAAGTCGGACTCGGACCATTCGGGAATCTGCGGCTTGTGCAGGTAATCCGCCAGCACGCCGCGCTGCAGTTGCTCGACCGTGGCGCCCAGCAGGCGCGAGATGGCCGGATTGGCGAAGGTGATCAGACCGTGCTCGTTGACCACCAGAATGCCCTCACCGGCATTTTCCAGCACCGAGGCATTGAAGGCGCGGGCCGCTTCCAGGTCACGGCTCAAACGCTGCAGGTCACGCCGGTTGCGCTGCTGTTCGAGCAACGCCTGGACCTTGGGCCGCAGGATCTGCGGGTCGAACGGTTTGAACAGATAGTCCACCGCCCCTGTGGCGTAGCCCTTGAGCACGGAAGCCTGCGACTGCTCGTTGGCAGTCAGGAAGATGATCGGGGTCAAGCGCGTGCGCTGGCTGCCGCGCATCAGACGAGCCACTTCGAAACCGTCCATACCCGGCATCTGCACGTCGAGCAGCACCAGATCGACCTCATGCTCGAGCAGTTTGCCCAGCGCTTCGACACCGGAAGCTGCGGTCACCACCTGCCAGTCCTGGCGCTCGAGCAGGGCTCTCATGCTCAGCAGGTTTTCCGGATAATCGTCGACCACCAACAACGTGGAACCACCGTCAACGGACGGATCAGGGGCGCATTCCATGCTAATACTCGTTCAGACGTGCTGAATCCGGATTCGCCCGGAAACTTCTTGCGTTACTTTAGACGGGCTCGGCACAAAGCTGTAGGACAATTTCCCACGGTTTGCGTCACGAATGAGCACTCGCCGATGGACGGCGCGCCCTGCTCAAAAGGCAGTACCCTGCCCAGAACACCGCGCCAGAACGAAAAAACCCGCCAACAGGCGGGTTTTTCGACAGCGGTAAGGCTTAGTTGACCTTGGCGTTCAACTCGCCGCTGGCATAGCGCTGGAACATGCCTTCCAGGGAGATCGGCTTGATCTTCGAGGCGTTGCCGGCGGTGCCGAATGCTTCGTAGCGGGCGATGCAGACGTCACGCATGGCTTTCACGGTTTCGGCGAAATATTTGCGCGGGTCGAACTCGGCCGGGTTCTGCGCCATGAAACGGCGGATCGCACCGGTGGAGGCCAGGCGCAGGTCAGTGTCGATGTTGACCTTGCGCACGCCGTACTTGATACCTTCGACGATTTCCTCGACCGGCACGCCGTAGGTTTCCTTGATGGCGCCGCCGTACTCGTTGATGATCGCCAGCCATTCCTGCGGCACCGACGAGGAGCCGTGCATCACCAGGTGAGTGTTGGGAATGCGCGCATGGATCGCCTTGATGCGGTCGATCGCCAGGATGTCGCCGGTAGGCGGCTTGGTGAACTTGTAGGCGCCGTGGCTGGTGCCGATGGCGATGGCCAGGGCGTCGACCTGGGTCTTGGCGACGAAATCGGCCGCCTCTTCCGGGTCGGTGAGCATCTGGCTGTGATCCAGGATGCCTTCGGCGCCCACGCCGTCTTCTTCACCGGCCTGACCGGTTTCCAGCGAACCCAGGCAGCCCAGCTCGCCCTCTACCGACACACCGCAGGCGTGGGCGAAGGACACGGTCTGCGAAGTCACGCGCACGTTGTAGTCGTAGTCGGTGGGGGTCTTGCCGTCGACGCCCAGCGAGCCGTCCATCATCACCGAGCTGAAGCCCAGCTGGATCGAACGCTGGCAGATGTCGGGGCTGGTGCCGTGGTCCTGGTGCATGCACACCGGGATATGCGGGAACTCTTCGATCGCCGCCAGGATCAAGTGACGCAGGAACGGGGCACCGGCGTATTTGCGGGCGCCGGCCGAAGCCTGGACGATGACCGGGGAATCGGTCTTGTCGGCCGCTTCCATGATGGCGCGCATCTGCTCGAGGTTGTTGACGTTGAAAGCTGGTACGCCGTAGCCGAATTCGGCGGCGTGATCCAGCATCTGACGCATGCTGATAAGTGCCATTGTAGTTGTGTCTCCCGGTTCAGGGTCGTTGATCGTTGCAGCTCACCGCATCGGCGGCCGCTCTTGAAGTAATGCCTATCATCGGGCTGGCGCAATGGGCCCAGCCGTCACGGAGCCTTGCAGCCCCGGCCAATCAAATCGTCGGTGGCGACCCAGTACACCAGGCCTTCGTCACCTTTCTTGTGAAACGCCAGCACACCATCGCTGAACAGCTCGCCCTCGGCCCCGGCCTGGGGCGTCAAGGCGTACTGCTTGTCGCTGCCGGCCAGGCGCACCTGCATCGCGCTCTTGTCGGCGACACTGTACCGCCATTGCACCTCGACCTGGCTGTCGCACTGCCAACGTGTCCAGTCGGGGGACACCGGCATCGGCTTATCCAGGTAGGCGCAGCCAGAAAGCAGCGCCATTGCCATTATTGCCAAACCGCCTTTCATTCATATACCTCTGAGCACTGGCTCACGCGCCGCAATCCTGTGCCGTGTTCCGGGCACCGGCCGGCGCACCAGTGGCGTTGGTCTGCACCCGCTGATCGTCCTGAGTCGTGGGCGTCACCACAGACACCGGGCTGAACACTTCACAGGCGCTGCCGGCGCCTGAACTCATGCAACCGCTGGACAGCGCCGCTGCCAGCAGGGTGGCCAAACCGAATGTCGCGGAACCGATCTTCATGGTGAACTCCTTGTGCCGCAGGCACAGATAATCTTGGTGCCAAAGGCAGTGATAATCGTGAAACTCACCACAGAAGACCCCTGGCAAGCGCCATTGGTTGCCCTCACGGACAACCCGGTGCCTGCGCCTGTTGTTCCGGCTCGTAGCGCTCCAGAGCCTCAGGCCCCATGCGCTTGCCGACCACCGGGATGCTTTCGGCCTGCCACTGCGACTGCGAACAGCCGCCCGGGATCGGCGCCGGACCGTCGTCGACCGATGTTGCCGGCGCACCGGAACAGCCGGCCAGCAGGCCGATCAGCAACGCCAGGATGGGTGCCTTGAGCATCCGCTTCTCCTCGAGCCTCAAAGGACGTCAGGCCTTGGCCCGCTGTTCCAGCATTTCCACGGCCGGCAGCACCTTGCCCTCGACGAACTCGAGGAACGCACCGCCGCCAGTCGAGATGTAGGAGATGTCGCCAGCGACGCCGTACTTGTCGATGGCCGCCAGGGTATCGCCGCCACCGGCAATGGAAAAGGCCGGGCTCTGCGCGATCGCCTTGGCCAATACCTGGGTGCCGTTGCTGAACTGATCGAACTCGAACACCCCTACCGGGCCGTTCCACAGAATGGTCTTGGACGACTTGAGCAGCTCGGCGAAGTGCTCGGCGGTCTGTGGACCGATGTCGAGGATCATGTCGTCATCGGCTACGTCGGCAATGAGCTTGACCGTGGCTTCGGCGCTTTCGGCGAACTCCTTGGCCACCACCACGTCGACCGGCAACGGCACGCTGACTTTGGCCGCGATGGCGCGCGCCGTGTCGAGCAGGTCAGGCTCGTACAGCGACTTGCCAACCTTGTGCCCGGCTGCGGCCAGGAAGGTGTTGGCAATGCCACCGCCCACGATCAGCTGGTCGCAGATGCCGCTGAGGCTATTGAGCACGTCCAGCTTGGTCGAGACCTTGGAGCCGGCAACGATGGCGGCCATCGGCTTGGCGGGGGCGCCCAGTGCCTTGCCCAGCGCTTCAAGCTCCGCGGACAGCAGCGGGCCCGCAGCGGCCACCTTGGCGAAGTTGGCCACGCCGTGGGTGGAGCCTTCGGCGCGGTGCGCAGTGCCGAATGCGTCCATCACGAACACGTCGCACAGCGCCGCGTAGCGTTGAGCCAGCTCGTCGGCGTTCTTTTTCTCGCCCTTGTTGAAGCGCACGTTCTCGAACAGCACCACATCACCCGCCTCGACCTGGACGCCGTCCAGGTAGTCGGCGACCAGCGGCACGTCGCGGCCCAAGGCCTTGCTCAGGTACTCGGCCACCGGCTTGAGGCTGTTCTCGGCAGAGAATTCGCCTTCGGTGGGCCGGCCCAGGTGCGAGCAGACCATCACCGCCGCGCCCTTCTCCAGGGCCAGCTTGATGGTGGGCAACGAGGCGAGGATGCGCGCGTCGCTGGTTACCTTGCCATCCTTGACGGGTACGTTGAGGTCTTCGCGAATCAGTACGCGCTTACCTTGCAGGTCGAGGTCGGTCATCTTCAACACGGTCATTGCGTTCAGTCCTTTCAAGCTCGTTTGGAATTGTTCATGACGCGCAGGTATTGCCCCGCAACGTCGAGCATTCGATTGGCAAAACCCCATTCGTTGTCGAACCAGGCCAGCAGGTTCACCAGGCGCGGGCCGGAAACGCGGGTCTGGCTGGCATCGACGATGGCCGAATGAGGGTCGTGGTTGAAATCACAACTGGCGTGCGGCAACTCAGTGTAGGCCAGCAGCCCCTGCAACGGACCACTGCACGCTGCTTCGTAGAGAATCCGGTTGACCTCCACGGCACAGGTGTCGCGCGCCATCTGCAGGGTAATGTCCAGGCATGACACGTTGACGGTCGGCACGCGCACTGCTTTGGCCTGGATTCGACCGGCAAGTTCCGGCAGCAGCCGTTCGATGCCACGGGCCAGGCCGGTGGAAACCGGAATGACCGACTGGAATGCCGAGCGCGTTCGACGCAGGTCTTCGTGGTGGTAGGCGTCGATCACCGGCTGGTCGTTCATGGCCGAGTGAATGGTGGTGATGGACACGTATTCCAGGCCGATGGCCTGATCCAGCAGGCGCAACAGTGGCACGCCGCAATTGGTGGTGCAGGACGCGTTGGAAACCAGCCGTTCGCGTCCGCTGAGGCAATCCTGATTGATACCGAACACGATGGTGGCATCGACGTCGGCTTCGCTGGCCATGGGCTGGGAAAACAGCACGGCCGGTGCGCCGGCGGCCAGGAAACGCTGGCCGTCGCCGCGGGTGTTGTAGGCCCCGGAGCATTCGAGCACCAGGTCGATGTCGAGCGCGGCCCAGTCGATCGCTTCGGGCGTGGCACTGCGGGTGACGCGTATGCGTTGCCCGTTGATCAACAGGTGGTCGGCATCCACCGTGACTTCACCGGGAAAGCGGCCGTGGGTCGAATCGAAGCGCGTGAGGTACTCGATGCTGGCCATGTCGGCCAGGTCGTTGATCGCCACCACCTCGAACTCGGCCTGCGCACCGCGCTCGCACAACGCACGCAGCACGCAGCGACCGATGCGGCCGTAACCGTTGAGAGCGACTCTGTAGGGGCGTGGAGAAGACATGAGCAAGTACGCCTGGAATTATTATGAGCATCCGAGGACCACCCGTAGGAGCGGTCCGTGGCCGCGAAAGCCTCGCCGCGGTACACCTGACACACCGCAGCACGCCCTTCGCGGCCGATGACCGCTCCTACAGGAGGTCCGCAATCCCCGTAGGAGCGGTCCGTGGCCGCGAAAGCCTCGCCGCGGTACACCTGACACACCGCAGCACGCCCTTCGCGGCCCATGACCGCTCCTACGCGGGTGTGGATCAGTCTTCGAGCAATTCTTCGGCGGTGGCCAGGATATTCTCCAGGGTGAAACCGAACTCTTCGAACAAGGCCGGCGCCGGTGCCGACTCGCCAAAGCTGGTCATGCCGATCACGCGGCCTTCCAGGCCCACGTACTTGTACCAGTAGTCGGCATGCGCCGCCTCGATGGCGATGCGCGCGCTGACCTGCAGCGGCAACACCGACTGCTTGTAGCCTGCGTCCTGCGCGTCGAACACGCTGGTGCACGGCATCGACACGACGCGCACGTTGCGGCCCTGCTCGGTCAGTTTGTCGAAGGCCTTCACCGCCAGACCGACCTCGGAACCGGTGGCAATCAGGATCAACTCAGGCTCGCCAGCACAATCCTTGAGCACATAGCCGCCACGGGTGATATCGGCCAGTTGGGCCTGGTCGCGAGTCTGGTGATCGAGGTTCTGACGCGAGAAGATCAGCGCCGATGGACCATCGTTGCGCTCCAGGGCGAATTTCCATGCTACCGCCGACTCGACCGCATCGGCAGGACGCCAGGTATCGAGGTTCGGGGTGCAGCGCAGGCTGGCCAGCTGTTCGATCGGCTGGTGGGTCGGGCCATCTTCACCCAGACCGATGGAGTCGTGGGTGAATACGTAGATCACGCGCTTCTTCATCAGCGCCGACATGCGTACCGCGTTGCGTGCGTATTCCATGAAGATCAGGAAGGTCGCGCCGTACGGCACGAAGCCGCCATGCAGGGCGATGCCGTTCATGATCGCGCTCATGCCGAATTCGCGTACGCCATAATAGATGTAGTTGCCGGCGGCGTCATCTGCTTCGACACCCTTGCAGCCTTTCCACAGGGTCAGGTTGGAACCGGCCAGGTCGGCCGAGCCACCAAGAATTTCCGGCAGCAATGGGCCAAAGGCGTTCAAGGCGTTCTGGCTGGCCTTGCGGCTGGCGATGGTCTCGCCCTTGGCGGCCACTTCGGCGATGTAGGCGCTGGCCTTTTCGGAGAAATCGGCTGGCAGCTCACCGCTCATGCGCCGCACGAATTCATTGGCCAGTTCGGGGTAGGCGGCGGAATAGGCAGCGAAGCGCTGGTTCCACTCGGCTTCCACGGCAACGCCGGCTTCCTTGGCGTCCCACTCCTTGTAGATGTCGGCCGGGATTTCGAACGGGCCGTGGTTCCACTTCAGCGCGGCGCGGGTCAAAGCGATCTCTTCGGCACCCAGTGGCGCGCCGTGGCAGTCTTCCTTGCCCTGCTTGTTCGGCGAGCCAAAGCCGATGGTGGTCTTGCAGCAGATCAGGGTGGGCTGCTCGCTCTTGCGCGCGGTCTCGATGGCGGTCTTGATTTCGTCCGCATCGTGGCCGTCGACGTTGCGGATCACTTGCCAGCCGTAGGCTTCGAAGCGTTTCGGCGTGTCGTCGGTGAACCAGCCCTCGACTTCGCCGTCGATGGAGATGCCGTTGTCATCGTAGAAAGCGATCAGCTTGCCCAGGCCCAGGGTGCCGGCCAGCGCGCTCACTTCGTGGGAGATGCCTTCCATCATGCAGCCGTCGCCGAGGAACACATAGGTGTTGTGATCGACGATCTTGTGGCTGTCGCGGTTGAACTGCGCCGCCAGCACTTTTTCTGCAATGGCGAAACCGACGGCGTTGGCCAGGCCCTGGCCCAGTGGGCCGGTGGTGGTTTCCACGCCTGGGGTGTAGCCGTACTCGGGGTGGCCCGGGGTGCGGCTGTGCAGCTGGCGGAAATTCTTCAGGTCCTCGATGCCCAGGTCGTAGCCGGTGAGGTGCAGCAGCGAATAGACCAGCATCGAGCCGTGGCCGTTGGACATGACGAAACGGTCGCGGTTGGCGAACGCCGGGTTGGCCGGGTTGTGCTTGAGGAAGTCACGCCACAGCACTTCGGCGATATCCGCCATGCCCATGGGGGCACCTGGGTGGCCGCTGTTGGCTTTTTGCACGGCATCCATGCTCAGTGCACGAATGGCATTGGCGCGCTCACGACGGCTGGGCATCGCATGTCTCCTGGGGTCTGTGTAGGCAGGGATACAACAAAGAACGACATTTTCCCCCACCGGCAGGGGGTTGGGCAATCGGACATTTGCCCCAGCGGGCAAATGCACGGCCGCACCAGCTGCGAACCAATATCAAAACTTTTTGATATTGGTCTTGCGAGGCTGCGCATCGCTCACTAGACTGCCGAACCTATGAACCTGCGCGCCCCTGCTTTCGACCATCAGGCAAGTGACGATCTGGCGGCCCTGTGCAAGGCCGGCGGCGATCCACTGCGCCTCAACGTGCTGCGCGCGCTGGCCAGCGATTCGTTCGGCGTGCTGGAGCTGGCGCAGATCTTCGCAGTGGGTCAGTCGGGCATGAGCCATCACCTCAAAGTGCTCGCCCAGGCCGACCTGGTGGCTACCCGCCGCGAGGGCAACGCGATTTTCTACCGCCGCGCCCTGCCCAACGCTCGCGCGCTGGGCGGGCGCCTGCACAGCGCCTTGCTCGAAGAGGTCGACGCGTTGAGCCTGCCGGCCGAGGCCCAGGTGCGCATGGCCGTGGTGCAGCGCCAGCGCGCGGCGGCCAGCGAAGATTTCTTCTCGCGCATGGAAGAAAAATTCCGCGCCCAGCAGGACCTCATCGCCGGCTTGCCGCAGTACCGCGAAAGCCTGCTGGTCCTGCTCGACAAACTCAGCTTTACCAGCCAGGCCAGCGCCTTGGAAGTGGGCCCTGGCGACGGCGGCTTCTTGCCCGAGCTGGCGCGGCGCTTTGCTCAGGTCACGGCGCAGGACAACAGCCCGGCCATGCTCGAACTGGCGCGTCAGGTCTGCCTGCGCGAGCGGTTGGGCAACGTGCGCCTGGAGCTGGTCGATGCCTTGGCACCCACCAGCCTGCGCGCCGACTGCGTGGTGCTGAACATGGTCCTGCACCACTTCAGCGACCCGCAGCAGGCCCTCGGTCATCTGGCCCAGCGCGTGCAACCGGGTGGCAGTCTTTTGGTCACAGAATTGTGCAGCCACAACCAGAGTTGGGCCAAGGAGGCCTGCGGTGATCTCTGGTTGGGTTTTGAACAGGAAGATCTGGCCCGTTGGGCCACCGCTGCGGGGCTTGTACCCGGAGAGAGCCTCTACGTGGGCTTACGTAATGGTTTCCAGATTCAGGTCCGACATTTCTCGCGGCCAGCTGGCGACACTCACCATCGGTCAATTTAGGAAACCGTCGAGATGAGCGAATACTCCCTTTTCACCTCCGAGTCCGTCTCTGAAGGACACCCGGACAAGATCGCCGACCAGATTTCCGACGCGGTGCTGGACGCCATCATCACCCAGGACAAGTTCGCCCGCGTGGCTTGCGAAACCCTGGTCAAGACCGGCGTGGCGATCATCGCCGGCGAAGTCAGCACGTCGGCCTGGGTCGACCTGGAAGACATCGTGCGCAAGGTCATCGTCGACATCGGCTACAACAGCTCCGATGTCGGCTTCGACGGCGCCACCTGTGCGGTCATGAACATCATCGGCAAGCAGTCGGTGGACATCGCCCAGGGCGTGGACCGCAGCAGGCCGGAAGATCAGGGCGCAGGCGACCAGGGCCTGATGTTCGGCTATGCCAGCAACGAAACCGACGTGTTGATGCCCGCGCCGATCTGCTTCTCGCATCGCCTGGTCGAGCGCCAGGCCGAAGCGCGCAAGTCCGGCCTGCTGCCGTGGCTGCGCCCCGATGCCAAGTCGCAGGTCACCTGCCAGTACGAAGGCGGCAAGGTCGTGGGCATCGATGCAGTGGTGCTGTCGACCCAGCACAACCCGGACGTGTCCTACAAGGACCTGCGCGAAGGCGTGATGGAGTTGATCGTCAAGCACGTGTTGCCGGCCGAACTGCTGCACAAGGACACCCAGTTTCACATCAACCCGACCGGCAACTTCATCATCGGTGGCCCGGTGGGTGACTGTGGCCTGACCGGACGCAAGATCATCGTCGACAGCTACGGCGGCATGGCCCGCCACGGTGGCGGTGCGTTCTCCGGCAAGGATCCGTCCAAGGTCGACCGCTCTGCGGCCTACGCCGGTCGCTACGTGGCCAAGAACATCGTCGCCGCCGGCCTGGCCGAGCGCTGCGAGATCCAGGTGTCCTACGCCATCGGCGTGGCCCAGCCCACGTCGATCTCGATCAACACCTTCGGCACCGGCAAGATCAGCGACGACCAGATCGTCAAGCTGGTGCGTGCGCACTTCGACCTGCGTCCGTATGCCATCACCACCATGCTCGACCTGCTGCACCCGATGTACCAGGCCACCGCGGCCTACGGCCACTTCGGCCGGGCGCCGGTGGAAATGACCGTAGGCGACGACACCTTCACCGCGTTCACCTGGGAGCGCACCGACCGTGCCGCGGCCCTGCGCGACGCCGCCGGCCTCAAGTAAGCCAGGCGCCTGACAGCAGTATACGAAAAGCCCCGGCCGGGTGACTGGCCGGGGCTTTTTTGTGTCGTCGCAAAGGGCGCAGGCCTGCTTCGAGGCGAGACGGCTTTGACCTGGCCGGCAAAAGGTCCTTCAATGGAAGGATCATGTCGTGGGCCACTGCAGCAACTCGATACGTGGTGCCACGAATAGGACGCGTCCTACAGACATTTACTTCAATTCATCGTCAACTATTCAGAATCATATTCACGGAGTCACCATGAACAAGCTTTCCTCCCTGTGCGCTTTGCTGGTCACCGGTGTGCTTGTCGCCCCGGCGATGGCTGCCCCTCCTGCCCCCGCCGTGGCGGCAGTGGCCACCGGTTGCGCCGCCAAGCAGCAGAACGTGCAGGCACAGATCGCCGTCGCCAAGGCCAACGGCAACCAGAATCAGGTCGATGGCCTGAACACCGCACTGCGCGAGATCCAGACCAACTGCACCGACAATTCGCTGCGCAAGGAACGTGAAGGCAAAGTGCTCGATGCCAAGCGCGAAGTCAGCAAGCGTCAAAGCGACCTGGACAAAGCCATGAAGAAAGGCGATTCGGAGAAGATCAACAAGCGCAAGGACAAACTCGCCGAGTCGCGCAAGGAACTGCAAGAAGCAATGGATGAGCTGGACAAGTAATGGGCATTGCGCGGCGAGTCATCTCGATGATCCGCCGCCTGTACGCAAAGTACCGCTACATCGAGACGAAGAAGTAACTGACAATGATCGCGAACCCGGTGAACCATACCAACGACCGCAAGGCAGCCCAGTCGGCCAGGTAACAGATGATGTACAGCAGACGTGTAGTGATGAACACCACTGCCAGCACGTCGAGCGTCACCTGTTGCGCATTGCCGACGATATCGGAAATGACCACTGCGGCGATGAAGCCGGGAAGAATTTCGAAACTGTTCAACTGCGCGGCGTGGGCCCGCTTGGGCAAGCCCTCCAACGAGTCGAGGTAGGCACGCGGATCATGGTTGTGGCGCAAGCCGAAGTGGCCGCCCGTGAACTTGGCGATATAGGCGCATGCGTAGGGCAATACCAAAGCGATCAAGACACACCAGAAGGCGACGGTCATACAGAGTTCCTTGTTCGAGTCTTCCACACCGATGTGCCCATGCACGCTCGATAGATATTAAGAGGACACACGCCGCGAAAGGTTCGCCCGCGCAGAGTTCCATTGCAATTATCAATTTGGCCGCCTTTGCGGCACTCCCTATAATACGCGCCGCTGTATCGCTGCATCCTTTTGCGCTCCTATTCCAATAAATCGTGTTCTCTGCAGTTCATGCGGAGGCTGGCGCATGCCTTTGTCGGGCAACTCACCCTCCTACTCGAGAACATCCGCATGCCACTTGCATTGTTTGCATTGGCCGTCGCCGCATTCGGCATCGGCACCACCGAATTCGTCATCATGGGCCTGCTCACCGATGTGGCGCAGGACCTGTCCGTCAGCATCCCGGATGCGGGCTTGCTGATCACCGGCTACGCCCTGGGCGTGGTCTTCGGCGCGCCGGTGCTGGCGGTGCTCACCGCCAACCTGCCGCGCAAGGCTACCTTGCTGGGCATGACCTTGATGTTCATCCTCGGCAACGTGCTGTGCGCGCTGGCGCCCAATTACGCCACGCTGATGGGCGCCCGAATCATCACGGCCCTGTGCCATGGAGCGTTCTTCGGAATCGGCTCGGTAGTGGCCGCAGGCCTGGTGGCGCCGAACAAGCGCGCCCAGGCCATCGCCCTGATGTTCACCGGACTGACCCTGGCCAACGTGCTGGGGGTACCGCTGGGCACGGCGTTGGGCCAGTTCGCCGGCTGGCGCTCCACGTTCTGGGCCGTCTCGGTGATCGGCATCATTGCCTTGCTGGCGCAGATCGTCTGGCTGCCCAAGGCCATTCCCATGGAACGCGGCAACCTGGCCCGCGAGTTCCGCGTGCTGCGCAAGCCCAACGTGTTGCTGCCCCTGGCCATGAGCGCGATGGCCTCCTGCAGCCTGTTCAGTGTGTTCACCTACATTGCACCGATCCTGCAGGACGTTACCGGCGTCAGCGCCCACGGCATCACCGTGATGCTGCTGCTGTTCGGCGTCGGCCTGACCATCGGCAGCATGCTCGGTGGCCGTCTGGCCGACTCGCGCCTGCTGCCCTCGCTGGTGGGCATGGCCATTGCGGTGGTGTTGATCCTGGCCCTGTTCACCCAGACCAGCGGCTCATTGATCCCGGCCGCGCTGACATTGCTGGCGTGGGGCGTGTTCGCCTTCGCGCTGTGCCCGATCCTGCAACTGCTGATCATCGACCAGGCACACGAGGCGCCGAACCTGGGCTCGACCCTCAACCAGAGCGCCTTCAACCTGGGCAACGCCGCCGGCGCCTGGGTCGGCGGCCTGGTTGTCGCCAGTGGTGCACCATTGGTGGATTTGCCATGGACCGGCGCCATAACCGGCATCGGCACCCTGATACTCGCCGTGGTGTTCATCTATTGGCAGCGCAGGCCAACCGCGGCACTCAACGCGGCGGGATGAACGGGTGTGCCGTTCGGGCGCACGGCAACATCCAACAACACTGCAGCGTTTGATAGACCTCATCTATCGAGAAATCTTCATCATTTGACCAAAGGAGCCCGGATGCTCGAGCTAGTTGCCACATTCATCTGCCTCACCACACTGCTGACCTATGTGAATTTCCGCTTCATCGGCCTGCCCCCTACCATCGGTGTGATGGTGACCGCTCTGCTGTTCTCGCTGATCCTGCAAGGCTTGAGTTTCATCGGCTACCCGGGCCTGGAAGAACGCGTCGAAGCATTGATGAACCAGATCGACTTCGGCGATCTGCTGATGAACTGGATGCTGTCCTTCCTGCTGTTCGCCGGCGCCCTGCACGTGAACCTCGCCGACCTGCGCAACTACCGCTGGCCGATCGGTCTGCTGGCCACTTTCGGTGTGCTGATCGCCACCTTCGTCATCGGCGCCCTGGCCTTCTGGATCTTCGGCCTGTTCGGCTGGCACGTCAGCTTCCTGTACTGCTTGCTGTTCGGCGCCCTGATTTCACCTACCGACCCGATCGCGGTGCTGGGCGTGTTGCGCACGGCCAATGCTTCCAAACCGCTCAAGACCACCATCGTCGGCGAATCGCTGTTCAACGACGGCACGGCGGTGGTGGTGTTCACCGTGCTGCTGGGTATCGCTCAACTGGGCGAAACACCGACGGCGGGCGCAACGGCCATGCTGTTCCTGCATGAAGCCGTGGGGGGCGCACTGTTCGGCGGCCTGATCGGCTACATCGTCTACCGCATGATCAAGAGCATCGAGCAGTACCAGGTCGAGGTCATGCTGACCCTGGCGCTGGTGATCGGTGGCTCGGCCATGGCCTACGAGCTGCATGTGTCGGCGCCGATCGCAATGGTGGTGGCCGGGCTGATCATCGGCAACCTGGGGCGCAACCTGGCAATGAACGATATGACCCGGCGCTATATGGACGGCTTCTGGGAGTTGCTCGACGACATCCTCAATGCGCTGCTGTTCGCCTTGATTGGCCTGGAGCTGTTGCTGCTGCCGTTCTCCTGGCTGCACCTGTTCGCAGCCTCCCTGCTGGCCGTGGCGATCCTGCTCTCGCGGTTGCTCACGGTGGCCCCGGCGATTCTGCTGCTGCGACGCTTTCGCAGCGTCCCGCGTGGCACCATTCGCGTGCTTACCTGGGGTGGCCTGCGCGGCGGCGTCTCGGTCGCCCTGGCCCTGGCCCTGCCGATCGGCCCGGAACGCGACCTGCTGCTGAGCATCACCTACATCGTCGTGCTGTCCTCGATCCTGCTGCAGGGCCTGAGCATCGGCAAACTGGTCAAGGCCGTCACCCGCGAGCCGGATACGCAGGCCGTGCGCGAGCATTGATCGGCATCGTTCGCATACGAAAAACCCCGCTCTCGCGGGGTTTTTCATTTACAACATCACAACCAGGTCGCCATCAGAAGATGTTGATCGGGTACTCGACGAAAGCGCGTATTTCGTTGCCGTCGTCGTTATAGCCCGAAGCACGGACGTTGTCCGAGGTGCGCAACCACGAGCCGCGCAGACGCAGGGTCAGGTCCTTGGCCGGGCCGTTCTGCACCACGTACTGGACCTGATTGAAGATCTCGCGTTCCTGGCCATCGCCCGTCGGGGTGCGGATGTTGTCGCCACGCACGTAGGCCACCTTGTAGGTCAGGCCGGGCACGCCGAACGTGCGGAAGTCGATGCCGTAGCCCAACTGCCAGGAGACTTCGTCTTCGGCGTTGAAGTCCGACCAGTACGAGTTGGCCAGGAAAATGGTCGAGCCACCGTCGCCCACGCCACCGGCGTTCTGATAGAAACCGTAGTTGTAGCCGGTATCGGCCGTGCTGCGCTGGTGTGCCAGGGTCAGCGAGTGCGGACCGAAGGCCCAGGTCGCGGCCAGGCTCCAGATCTTGTTGTCCTGGCCAGTGCCCAGCGTGCTGGCGTAGTCCTTGTCCAGGTGCGAGCGGTAGCCGTTGAAATCAAACGTCAGCGACTGTTCGCTCGGCAGGGCCAGCACGTAGTTGAGGTTGACGTACTGCTTCTTCAGCCGGTCTTCGACATCCGAGGCATACAAGGCACCGGTCAGGCTGTCGCTGAACTGATAGCTGCCGCCGTACACGTCGATTTTCTTCAGGCCACCGCTGTCGCGGGCTTCGGCGCTCTTGCGCGCTTCCTGGGTGAAGCGGCCGGCGTTGAGCACCAGGCCATCGATTTCCTTGGAGGTGATCAGGGTGCCGGTGAAGCTTTCCGGCAACAGGCGCGAATCGTCGAAATTGAGCACCGGCAGCGCCGGCATCTGGTCGCCGTACTTGATCACGGTATTGGAGATGCGCACTTTCACCGCTGCGCCGGCGCGGGCCAGATCGTGGGGCGCACTGCTCGGATCGTCCGAAGTACCGCCACGCTTGAAAAAGTCGATGCCGCCGGCACCGGCGCGACCGGTGCCGCCGTCCAGGCGCAGCGCATACAGGCCGAATGCATCGACGCCGACGCCGACCGTGCCCTGGGTGAAACCGGAATTGAACTTGGCGATCACACCCTGGCCCCACTCGGCCTTGTCCTGCCCGCCATGCTTGTAGTCACGACTGATGTAGGCATTGCGCAGCAGTACGTCGAGGTGGCTGTCTTCGACGAAGCCCTTGCTATCGGCCTGTTCGCTGGCCATGGCCTGGGTCGCCGCCATCACGCCCAGCGCGAGGACAGCCAGTTTCTTGTTCAACATCTTGTTTTCCCTAATCACCAGTGAGGACGCGACACGGCCACCCGCTCGTTTCCCGCCGTCCGCATTACCAGCGCAACGCTCTGCAACAGGCATTCGGAGGGGCGGGGCAGGGTCTATGCGGGCCAGTGCGCGGGGTCGGATCCTAGCGATGGGAGGACGCGAAAGTCAAAATTTCGTGAAACTTTATCGCTATAAGCAGGTCGCTTTGCGGCATAACGCCCACAAAAAAGCCCGACATCAGGTCGGGCTTCAAAGGCTGGTCAGCCCGCCTCAGCCGCGCACGGGCGCCGGCTGCTGCTGGGTCAGGCAATGGATGTTGCCGCCACCGAGCAGCAATTCACGGCCCGGCACCATCACCACTTCGTGCTCCGGAAACAGCTGCTGCAACAGGGCCTGCGCCTGGCTGTCGAGGGGGTCGTCGAAGCTGGGCGCGATGATGCCGCCGTTGACGATCAGAAAGTTAACGTAGGATCCGGCCAGGCGCACGGACGGGTGACGCTCCTGGCTGCCGGCAACCAGATCGACGCCATCGCACTCCTGCTGGGTGGCATACAGGGGCCCCGGGATCGGCATCTTGTGCACCACCAGCGCCCGGCCCTTGGCATCGACACTGCTTTCCAGCACCTGCAGGGCAGCCTGGCAACGGGCATAGTTCGGGTCACTGGCGTCGTCGGTCCAGGCCAGCAGCACTTCACCGGGACGCACGTAGCAGCAGAAGTTGTCGACGTGTCCGTCGGTCTCGTCGTTGAACAGGCCGTCGGGCAGCCAGATGACCTTGTCCACTGCCAGATGATCGGACAGGATTCGCTCGATCTGCTCGCGGTTCAGGTGCGGGTTGCGATTGCGGTTGAGCAGGCATTCCTCGGTGGTGATCAGCGTGCCTTCGCCGTCCACGTGAATCGAGCCGCCTTCGAGCACGAAACCTTGCGTGTGGTAACCCTGGCAGCGCTCCATGCCCAGCACCTTGCTTGCCACCTGCTCGTCGCGGTTCCAGGGCGCATAGAGGCCACCGTCAAAGCCGCCCCACGCATTGAACGCCCAGTCTACACCGCGCACCTGGCCGCTTTCGTCGATCACGAAGGTCGGCCCGGTATCACGCATCCAGGCATCGTCGCTGCTCATTTCGACCACGCGAATGTTCGGCACGTCCAGGCGCGCGCGCGCGTTGTCGTACTGCCCTGCAGACACCCCGACCGTGACCGGCTCGAAACGCGCGATGGCCTTGGCCAGGGCGACATGCGCCGCCTGCACCGGCTTGCCGCCCAGGCGCCAGTTGTCCGGGCGCTCGGGCCACAGCATCCAGGTCTGGGTATGGGGCGCCCATTCGGCCGGCATGTAGAAACCGTCGGCGCGAGGGGTACTGTCGAGCGTGGTCATGGGTCAGGGCTCCGGTGGTCCATGAAAAAGGTATGGGCGCACTCTACAGGTTGTCGAGCGGATCGTGAAACGCGCCCGGGCCTGTCTTTCAGCCCTGGATTTCGTCCAGCACCTGCGCCACGCAATCGACGAAGAAATCCACGCTCTGTCGGGTAGTCACCATCGGCGGCTTGATCTTGAGGATGTTCAGGTGGTCACCGGTAGGCTGCATGAAGATGCCCAGCTCGCGCAGCCGCTCGCACAGCAGCGCCGTCTCCTGCGTCGCCGGCGCCAGGCTGTGGCGATCGCGCACCAGTTCCAGGCCCAGATAGAACCCGGACCCGTGCACGGCGCCCACCAGCGGATGCTGGTCGAGCAACCCTTGCAAGCGTGCCTTGAAATGCCCGCCAACCACCTTCGCGTTCTCCCACAGCCCCTCTTCGGCCATCACATCGAGCACCGCCAGGCCAATGCGACAACTGACCGGGCTGCCACCGGACGATGAGAAGAAATACCCCTCGGCCTCCAGTGCCTCGGCTACCTCGCGGCGGGTAATCACCGCGCCCAGCGGGTGACCATTGCCCATGCCCTTGGCCATGGTGATGATGTCCGGCACCACGCCTTGCTGTTCGAACCCCCAGAAATACTCGCCCAGGCGCCCATAGCCAACTTGCACTTCGTCGGCGATGCACAGCCCGCCCCGCGCGCGAACGCGGTCATAGACCTGCTGCAGATAGCCCTCGGGCAAGGCTATGCCGCCGGCGTTGCCGTACACCGGCTCGCAGATGAAACCGGCCAGCTGGCGGCCCTGCGCATCCAGCTGACGCAAGGTGTCGTCGACACTGCGGACGTAGCCTGCGGTGCAATCGGGACCACGGAAAGTGCCACGGTAGCTGTTGGCCGCCATGACCGGATGGACCCAGTCCGGTCGCGTGCTCAACGCCTGCGGGTTGTCGGCGATGGAGGTGGAAATGGCATCGGTGGCCACCGACCAGCCATGGTAGGCCTCGAGCATGCTGAGCATGTCGCGCCCGCCGCTGGCTGCCCAGGCCAGGCGGATCGCCAGATCGTTGGCCTCGGTGCCGCTGTTGACCAGAAACACCCGATCGAAACCTGGCGGCGCGAGCGCCAGCAGGCGCTCGGAAAACTCGGCGATCGCTGCATAGTGAAAGCGTGAGTTGGTATTGAGCAGTGACCATTGCCGCGCCGCCACCTGGGCCATGCGCGGGTGTCCATGGCCGAGCACCGCGACGTTGTTGAGCATGTCCAGGTACGACTGGCCATGCATGTCGATCAGATGGTTGCGCCAGCCGCGCTCGATCTGCGGCGGCGCCTGGTAATAATGCTTCTGCGAGCGAGCGAAACTGGCGTCGCGCCGCTGCAGCAGCAGACCTGCGTCGGGCGGTAGCGGCGCGTCGCAATCCATGCCGAGCACCCTTGCCGGCGACGGGCACAGGGACTGCCAGGCCGCCGCCCGCGCCGGCGTGCAGAACAGTGGCGGGCTCACATCAGGGCTGCGGCACAACTGCACCAGCAGCGAACCGTCGACCTTGCCCAACGGTGCGCCCGCAGCCAGCACGGTCCCCGCCGGGCTTGGGCAGTCGAGCCCCCACAGGTGCAGGCTCACGGAAGGACCTTCGAGCACCACGCTGGCATCTGCCAACCGCTTCAGCGTGCCAGCCCAGGGCGCCTGCAGGTTGGTGCCCGGCGGCGCCTGAACCTGCACGTGCAGCGCGCAGGTCGCCGACGCCGCGCAGGTATCGATGCGGGTACGCGATAGGCGATACTCACCATACCTCGTACAGGCCCAGCCGCTGCCCGCTGCGGCATCGCTCAGCAGCCGTTCGTCGATATTCGCTTGCTCCCAATTGCCGTCCGCGAAATGCTCGCTGAGTACGCTCAAGTCCACTCGACAAACTGTCGAATGCGTCACGTGGGCGAACAAAGGCAATATGCCATCTCCGCCTGATTCAGGTATGCTCTGGCCCACACTGCTGAAAATTGCCGCTTCCATCAATTCGAATGGTTCTGCGGTAGCTATGTCGAAGATTTCCCACTCATGTTCGACATTGGCCCGGATGTAGTCGTTGTCCGGTGCCACGCTCAACTGCCGGGCGCTGCTCGACACCAGCACCGCGGCCCGCAGCACCACCAATGGCCACAACGCACGCAACTCCGCTGCATCGAGCGGATTGACCCGATGATAGGCTGCCACTGCCGGCAACACCGCGAACGGATCGCCATGGCCATGATGCAGCAGCGCAGCACAGGTCGCCGCCAGGTCCGCCACCCGCCAGGTGTGCACCAGATCACCGAAGTCGATCAGGCCCGCAAGCTGCCAGCGCAGGTCGGCATCACGCTGCCAGACACTGTTGTCATCGGTGATGTCCAGATGCACCGCCTGCAGCGGCAGATTGGCACTGACCGCACCCACTCGACGCTGCGCCTGGAACGCCATTTCGACCACACGGCCGCGCTGCCCGGGATCGTCGAGCGCTGGCAACAGATGATCAAGCAACTTATGCGCATGTCGCGGGTCCCATTGCAGCGTGCGCGCAAGGCCAGGGTGTTGAAAGTCGAGCAAGGCGCGGTCTACCTCGCCGCACAACTGACCGATGCGCGCGATCGCAGCCGGCCCCAGATGCTTGAGGCGTGTCAACGGCTGACCGTCCAGATAGCTCAACACGCGCATCTGCAGGCGCTGCTGGCCCAGGTGTACGCCAAGGGTGTCGCGACCGTCGAGGCCAGCCAGTGCCTGTGGTACTGCAAGGCCGTGGCCAGCCAGATGGTGCATCGCGGCATGCTGGGCCGCGAGCGCCTGGGGGGCGTCATCGTGACAGAACTTCAGCACCCAGCGATGCTGGGCGCTTTCCACGCGAAAATTGAGGTCTTGCTGGCTGCCCAGGCTGTGCAGCTGACCTTGCAGGCCATAATGCTCGAACAACAATGCCTGCGCCTGTTCGATACTCACCACGGGGTTGGGACGACTGGCGCGATGCACGAGCATGTCGAGCGGCATGAATGAAACCTCGATGGTCTGGTTTGCAAGTACTGTAGCGGTTCGCCGCGCAGGATTTCCACCGCCGGCAACCCTGCCGCTCGCGATTCGATCGCGCAGGCAGACTGCCGTTGAACTACGCCGCCCCAGGCCTGTGTCACTCATGAACAGGCCTGGGGTGGAACACCGTTGCACATTCGTTTGACAAACCGGGCTTGCACCGCCGCGCCCATCCACACAAGCTAGGCTGCAACGAATCATTGTCAGCTCAGGAAGAAGGCTTTCGACATGCGCATTCTCATCACCGGCGGCGCCGGTTTCATTGGCTCGGCACTGGTGCGTCACCTGATCGCCAACACCGAGCACGAAGTACTCAACCTCGACAAGCTGACCTACGCCGGCAACCTCGAATCACTGGCTGAAATCGCCAGCGACAGCCGTTACGAATTCGTCCAGGCCGACATTGCCGACCAGGCCGCGGTAAGCGCCGTGCTGGCGCGCTTCCAGCCCCACGCGATCATGCACTTGGCGGCCGAATCCCACGTCGATCGCTCCATCGACGGGCCGGGCGAGTTCATCCAGACCAACGTGGTCGGCACCTACGCCTTGCTCGAAGCCACCCGTGGCTACTGGCAGCACCTGCCGGCGGCCGAACGCGAAGCCTTTCGCTTCCACCATATCTCCACCGACGAGGTCTACGGCGACCTGCACGGCGTGGACGACCTGTTCACCGAAACCACGCCGTACGCGCCAAGCTCGCCGTACTCGGCCAGCAAGGCAGCCTCCGACCACCTGGTGCGTGCCTGGCAGCGTACCTACGGGCTGCCGGTGCTGATCACCAACTGCTCGAACAACTACGGCCCGTATCACTTCCCGGAAAAACTCATTCCGCTGGTGATTCTCAATGCCCTGGCCGGCAAGCCACTGCCCGTGTACGGCAATGGCATGCAAGTGCGTGACTGGCTGTACGTCGAAGACCATGCCCGCGCCCTGTTCAAGGTCGTCACCGAAGGCGTGGTCGGCGAGACCTACAACATCGGCGGCCACAACGAGCAGAAGAACATCGACGTGGTGCGCAGCATCTGCGGCCTGCTCGACGAACTGGCGCCACAGCGTCCGGACGGCGTGGCGCACTATGCCGACCTGATCACCTTCGTCAAGGACCGCCCGGGCCACGATGTGCGCTATGCCATCGACGCCAGCAAGATCGAGCGCGAACTGGGCTGGGTGCCGCAGGAAACCTTCCAGACCGGCCTGCGCAAGACCGTGCAGTGGTATCTGGACAATCTTCAATGGTGCCGTCGCGTACAGGACGGCAGTTATCAAGGTGAACGCCTGGGCTTCACCGAACCTAAGGATTTGATCGCATGATGAAAGGTATCGTTCTGGCCGGGGGCTCCGGCACCCGCCTGCACCCCATTACCCTGGGTGTTTCCAAGCAACTGCTGCCCATCTACGACAAGCCGATGATCTACTACCCGATCTCGGTACTGATGCTGGCCGGCATCCGCGAGATCCTGCTGATCTCCACCCCTCAGGACCTGCCGCAATACCGCCAGTTGCTCGGCGACGGCAGTCAGTTCGGGATCAACATCCAGTTCGCCGAACAGCCAGCACCGGACGGCCTGGCCCAGGCGTTCCTGATCGGTGAGGAATTCATCGGCGAAGACCCGGTGTGCCTGATCCTGGGCGACAACATCTTCCACGGCCAGCACTTCAGCGACCAGCTCAAGCGTGCCTCGGCGCACCCGACCGGCGCCACCGTGTTCGGTTACTGGGTCAAGGATCCGGAGCGTTTCGGCGTGGTCGAGTTCGACCAGGACGGGCGTGCACTGTCCATCGAAGAGAAGCCGACCGAGCCCAAGTCCAGCTATGCGGTCACCGGCCTGTATTTCTACGACAACGACGTGGTGCGCATTGCCAAGGATGTCCAGCCTTCGCCCCGTGGCGAGCTGGAAATCACCGACGTCAACAATGCCTACCTGGAACGCGGCGACCTGCGCGTGGAACGCTTCGGCCGCGGCTTTGCCTGGCTCGACACCGGTACCCACGACAGCCTGCTCGATGCTTCGCAATACGTGCAGACCATCGAACACCGTCAGGGCCTGAAAGTGGCTTGCCTGGAAGAGATCGCCTACCAGAACCACTGGATCGACCGCGAACAGCTGCTGGTACGCGCCAAGTACTTCGGCAAGACCGGCTATGGTCAGTACCTGTACTCGCTGGCCGGAGAAACCCGATGAAAGTGATCGCTACCGACCTGCCCGATGTGTTGATCATCGAGCCGAAGGTTTTCGGTGACGAGCGCGGCTTCTTCTACGAAAGCTTCAATGCCAAGGCCTTCCAGGAGGCCACCGGCGTGACGCTGCCGTTCGTCCAGGACAACCATTCACGCTCCGCCCGCGGCGTGCTGCGCGGGCTGCACTATCAGGTGCAGCATGCCCAGGGCAAGCTGGTTCGCGTGGTCACCGGGCAAGTGCTCGACGTGGCAGTGGACATCCGCCGCAGCTCGCCGAACTTCGGCAAGTGGGTGGCGGTCGAGCTGTCCGCGCAGAACAGCCGTCAGTTGTGGATTCCGCCGGGCTTCGCCCACGGTTTCGTGGTGCAGAGCGAGTACGCCGAGTTCCTCTACAAGACCACCGATTACTACGACCCGTCGTCCGAGCGCAGCATTGCCTGGGATGACGAGCAGTTGGCAATCGACTGGCAGCTGGACGCAGCCCCGTCGCTGTCGGCCAAGGACCTGGCCGGCAAGCGCCTGGAAGAGGCCGACGTGTTCCCGTGATCGGCCTGCGGTAACGTCGCGATGCATGTCGACCGTGCTTCGCGGCGTTTACGTGGCGCATAATACGCCGGTCAATTCCGGCGTGTTGTCCTATGACCTCCAGACCTTTCATCACTCGCAGACCCCGCTGGCGCAGCCTGGCAATCCTGGCCCTGTGCCTGGCGCCACTGTTGTGGCCACTGGAGCATCTGGCCGAGCGCTATTACAAAAGCGAGCTGGTCAGCCAGAATCGGCAGACGCTGGACCTCTACGTCGCCAACCTGCTGGGCACCCTGCACCGCTACGAAACCCTGCCGCAGATCCTCGGTGACCTGCCGGCGCTGCGCGCCTTGCTGGCCGCTCCCCGCGATGCCCAGGCGATCCTCGACGCCAACCACCTGCTCAAGGACATCCGCGAACAGACCGGCGCCGAAGTCATGTACCTGCTGGACGCCGACGGCAATACCCTGGCCGCCTCCAACTGGGAACAGCGCGACAGTTTCGTCGGCCGCAATTTCGCCTTCCGCCCCTATTACAGCGATGCCGTGGCCGGGCGCCTGGGGCGCTTCTTCGGGCTCGGCACGACCTCGGCCAAGCGCGGCTACTTCTTTGCCGCCGCCGTGCATGACCAGGACAAGGTCATTGGCGTTCTGGTGGTGAAGGTCGACCTCGACCACACCGAAACCCTGTGGGGCAAGACGCCTGAACAGCTGCTGCTCACCGACCACAACGGCGTGGTCATCCTGACCTCGCGCCCTGAATGGCGCTTCCGTGCCACGCGCCCGCTCAGCGACAGCGAGCGCCAGGCCATCGTCTCGATCCTGCCCTACCCCACCCGCGATCCACAGCCGCTGAACCTGGACCCCGACGCCTGGCTCACGCAAACGCGCACCATCGCCGAAACCGGCTGGAACGTCAGCATCCTCGCCCCCAAAACCTTGCTCGATCGACCGGTGCGCACCGTCGTCGCCGTGGGCGGAGCCTTGCTCCTGGCATTGATGCTGCTGCTCGGCCTGATGATGCAGCGCCGCCGCCACTACCTCGAGCGCATCGAGTTCGAAGGGCGTACCCGGCACGAACTGGAAACCCGGGTGGTGGAACGCACCAGTGCGCTCGAAGGGCTCAACAGCAAGCTGCGCCAGGAAGTGCTCGAACGCGAGCAGGCCCAGCAGGAACTGGTGCGTGCCCAGGACGAACTGGTGCAGGCGGGCAAGCTGTCGGCGCTGGGCACCATGTCGGCCAGCATCAGCCACGAGCTCAATCAGCCCCTGGCGGCCATTCGCAGCTACGCCGAGAACACCGAAGTGCTGCTCGACCACGAGCGCATCGAGGATGCACGAGGCAACCTCAAGCTGATCAGCGAACTGACCGGGCGCATGGCCTCGATCATCGCCCACCTGCGCGCCTTCGCCCGACGCGACCGTCACGCCCTGGAAAGTGTCGCCCTGCAACCAGCCCTCGACGATGCCCTGGCCCTGCTCGCCAAACGCCGCCGGGCCATGGCCGTCGAACTCATCCGCGACCTGCCCGATGCGCCGCTCTGGGTGCAGGCCGGTGAAACCCGACTGCGCCAGGTGCTGGGCAACCTGCTGGCCAATGCCCTGGATGCCTTGACCGAAAAGGCCAACCCTCGCTGCCTGTGGCTGAGCGCCGAACAAACGGCCGACGGCGTCGAACTGCGCATCCGCGACAACGGCCCAGGCTTCACCAGCGAGGCCATGGCCCGCGCCCGCGAACCCTTTTTCACCACCAAGACACGCACGCAGGGACTTGGCCTGGGCCTGGCGATCTGCGATACGCTGATGCGCGCGCTGGGCGGCGAACTGCTGCTGTCCAATCATCCCCAAGGCGGTGCCCTGCTGATCCTGCGCTTGCGCGCCGGAGAGCCCGGGGTCAGCCTGCAAGCTCCAGAGGACCCATCGGCATGACCAGCGACAGCGCCATCGACAGCAAGATCCAGGTCGTGCTGATCGACGACGATCCCCACCTGCGCCAGGCCTTGAGCCAGACCCTGGACCTGGCCGGGCTGAAAGTGCTGGCCCTGGCCGACGCCCAGGGCCTGTCCGCGCGCATCGAGCGCGACTGGCCGGGTGTCGTGGTCAGCGACATCCGCATGCCGGGCATCGACGGCCTGCAGTTGCTCGAACAACTGCATGCGCGGGACACCGAACTGCCGGTTCTGCTGATCACCGGGCACGGCGACGTCCCATTGGCCGTGCAGGCCATGCGCGCCGGTGCCTACGATTTCCTCGAAAAACCATTCGCCAGCGATGCGCTGCTCGACAGCGTGCGTCGCGGCCTGGCCGTGCGCCGGCTGGTGCTGGACAACCGCAGCCTGCGCATGGCCCTGAGCGATCGCCAGCAGCTGAGCACGCGCCTGGTGGGCCAGTCGGCGCCGATGGCGCGTTTGCGCGAACAGATCGGCGCCCTGGCCGGAACCAGGGCCGACGTGCTGATCCTGGGCGAAACCGGCGCCGGCAAGGAAGTGGTGGCGCGCGCCCTGCACGACCTGTCCAGCCGCCGCGCCGGTCCCTTCGTGGCGATCAACGCCGGTGCCCTCGCCGAATCGGTGGTGGAAAGCGAGCTGTTCGGCCATGAGCCCGGCGCCTTCACCGGCGCGCAGAAACGCCGCATCGGCAAGTTCGAGTTCGCCAACGGCGGCACCTTGTTTCTCGACGAAATCGAAAGCATGAGCCTGGACGTACAGGTCAAGCTGCTGCGCCTGCTGCAGGAGCGCGTGGTCGAGCGCCTGGGTGGCAACCAGCAGATCCGCCTGGACATCCGGGTGATTGCCGCCACCAAGGAAGACCTGCGTCAGGCCGCCGACCAGGGACGCTTCCGCGCCGACCTGTATTACCGCCTCAATGTCGCCTCGCTACGCATTCCGCCGTTGCGCGAGCGTGGCGAAGACGTGCTGGCGTTGTTCCAGTACTACGCCGACGCTGCCGCCGAGCGCCACGGGGTACTGGCCAACGAACTGTCGGCGGCCCAGCGTGCGTTGTTGTTGCGGCACAGCTGGCCGGGCAATGTGCGCGAACTGCAGAACGCTGCCGAGCGCTTCGCCCTGGGCCTCGAACTGGCCCTGGACAACGGCGAGTCCGGCCCCGTGGACATGGCGCGGACGGTCGCCGGCGGGCTCAGCGAACAGGTCGAGCATTTCGAACGCGCCTTGATCGCGGCCGAGATGAGCCGCTCGCACACCTCCGTCCGCAGCCTGGCCGAGGCCTTGGGCATTCCACGCAAGACCTTGCACGACAAGCTGCGCAAGCATGGCCTGAGCTTTGGCGGGGGCGACGAACACGAGTGAATCCAGGGCTCTGCAGCGACTGCCTAGTGCTCGCTCGCGGCCTGCGCCAGCGTCACCAGCGACTGACGCCATGGCACATCCCTGGGCAGCGCCAGGAACGACGGGTTGAGCAACGACTGGCGGGCAGGATAGACGAACGGCTGCCCGTCGATCTGCAGCACTTCGCCGCCAGCACCTTCGAGCACACCCTGGGCGGCAGCGGTGTCCCATTGCGAGGTTGGCGCCAGGCGCGGATAGCAATCGGCGGCGCCTTCGGCCAACAGGCAGAACTTCAGCGAGCTGCCGACACTGACCAGATCCAGGGGGCCCACCACGGCGCCCAACCCGGCGAGCAGGCGCTCCTGCCCGGGGCTGGAATGGCGGCGACTGGCGACCACCCTGAACGCGCTGCCTGGTGCCGGGGTTCGGCGCACGCTGATCGGTTGCGCCAGCTGCTCGCCCACGGCGTGCCAGGCACCGAGCCCCACACCGCCATAGTAGGCACTGCCCGTGGTTGGCACGGTGACCACGCCGAACAGCACCTGACCACGCTCGATCAAGGCAATGTTGACGGTGAACTCCTCGCTGCCATTGATGAACTCCTTGGTGCCGTCCAGTGGATCGACCAGCCACCAGCGGGTCCATTGCTCGCGCACGTCCAGCGCGATGTCCGCATCTTCTTCGGACAGGATCGGGATATCCGGTGCCAACGCTTTCAATCCATCGACGATGACATGATGCGCGGCAAGGTCGGCCGCAGTGACCGGCGACTCGTCGGCCTTGGCCATGACCTGCACATCGGCCCGCCAGAACGGCAGAATCGCCGCGCCAGCCCGATGAGCCAGCGCCACTACTTCTGGCAACAGACGTTCGAGATCGCTCACAGGCTGAACACTCCACGCTGGATCAGCAGGTCGCGCGCCAGGTACAGGGCAGCCAGTGCGCGGCCTTCGGAGAACTGCGGGTGCTGGGCCAGGCTGGCCAGCTCGCGCAGGTTCACCCGCTCGACCCGCATCGGCTCCGGCTCGTCGCCCTCGAGCTGCTCCTCGTACAGCCCTTGCGCAAGAACCACCTGGATTTTCTGGCTCATGTAGCCGGGCGACAACGACAGCTCGGTCAGGTGCTCGAGCTGCCGGGCGCCGAATCCGGCTTCTTCCTTGAGCTCACGATCGGCTGCAGCCAGCACGTCTTCGCCCGGCTCGATCAAACCCTTGGGCAGCGACAGCTCATAGGCGTCGGTGCCCCCGCAATACTCTTCGACCAGCAGCGCATGCTCGGCATCGGCCATCGCCACGATCATCACCGCGCCATAGCCATTGCCGCGCCCCACCAGACGTTCGTAGGTACGCTCGACACCATTGGAGAAGCGCAATTGCACTTCTTCGACACGGAACAGGCGACTACTGGCGACGATTTCGCGGGCAAGGACTTCGGGTTTCTGGCGCATCGGGCAGCTCCTGGACGTGAACGGGTTACTATACCGTGGCTTGGCCTGCGGCAGGCCACCCTTGATCCACCACTGCCCGAGAATCTTCGCTATGCCACGCCTCGCCTGGAGCACCATCGATACCGTCCTGCTGGACATGGATGGCACCTTGCTCGACCTGCATTACGACAACCATTTCTGGCTCGAACATCTGCCGCATCGCTATGCCCAACTGCACGGGGTGAGCCTGGCCATGGCACAGCTGGAGCTGCAACCGCTGTTCACCGACAACGCCGGCAAGCTGAACTGGTACTGCCTGGATTTCTGGACCCGCGAACTGAACATCCCGGTACGCGAGCTGAAACTGGAGACGGCCGATCTGATCGCCCTGCGCCCCGACGCCGACACGTTTCTGGCAGCGATTCAGCGCGCCGGCAAGCGGGTGATCATGATCACCAACGCCCACCGCGACTCGCTGTCGCTGAAGCTGGAGCGCATCGAGCTGGCGCCGTATTTCGAACGGCTGATCAGTTCCCACGACTACGGCTACCCCAAGGAAAACGCGCAGTTCTGGGACGCCCTGCAGGCCGACATCGGCTTCGACCCGGCGCGCAGCCTGTTCATCGACGATACCCTGCCGGTGCTGCGCAGCGCCCAGGCCTACGGGGTCAAGCATCTGCTCGCGGTGTGCGAGCCGGACAGCCGCAAGGGCGCCAAGGACACCGAAGAATTCGAGGCGGTGGGTGATTACCGCGAGCTCATCGCAGGTCTGTGACCCACCCTGCTGCCCACCGCCCCACCACCAGCGCGTGCCGCTATACTGCGCATCGCCTACCCAGGAGCGAGCATGGACATCAAGCAACTCAAATTCCTTATCGCGTTGGATGAAACCCGTCATTTCGGCCAGGCCGCAGCGCGTTGCCACATCACCCAGCCGACCCTGTCGATGCGCCTGCGCAACCTTGAAGAAGAGCTCGAGTTGCCCCTGGTGAAGCGCGGCCAGCGCTTCGAAGGCTTCACTGCTCCAGGCGAGCGCGTGCTGGCCTGGGCGCGCACCGTGCTGGCCGCCTACGACGGCCTGCAGGCGGAAGCCGCGGCCTGTCGCGGGCATCTGGTAGGCACCTTGCGCCTGGGGGTGGTGCCGCTGTCCAGCTTCGACCCGGTGCCACTGCTGCACACCCTGCACGGTGCGCATCCGAACCTGCGCTTCGAGCTCAGCTCGCTGAGTTCCGAACAGATCCTCGAGCAACTGGCGAGTAACCGCATCGACCTGGGGGTATCGTTTCTGGAGCGGCTCGATCAGGAGCGCTTCGAATCGAGGGCGCTGGGAGAAACCCGCATGGGCCTGTTGTTCGATCAACGCCACTATGATTTCGGCGAGCAGGCCTTAAGTTGGGAGGCGCTCATCGAGTTGCCGCTGGGCATGCTCACCACCGGTATGCACTTTCGCCAGTCCATCGACCACAATTTCCACTCCCGCGGGCTGGCGCCGCAGCCCTTGCTGCAGACCGACGCGGTTCACCAGTTGATCCAGGCCGTACACGGTGGCTTGTGCTGCGCCATCATGCCCCTGGCCGGCGGGCTGGAAGGGCTGACCGAGCACTTGCGCCTGCAACCCATCGCCGACGCCCACACGCTGGCGCCGCTGGGGTTGATCATGCGCCGCGCCGCGCCGCGCTCGGCACTGGCCGAAGCCTGCTTTAAGCTGTATGACGCGCCATGATCAATGCGGTCTATCGTCGCATCGGCAATAGCAATTAGACGCTGGCTCGTCCTGCGCCTAGGCTAAAGGCTGAATTCACTGCCGGTCCATTCCCATGAACGCCAAGCACCCGGCCAGCGCGGTGCCCGTTTCTTCCTCGGTTGCACCCCTCGCCAACCCCATCGCCAGCCAGACCTACAGTTATTGCAGCTTGAGCCTGGACGAGCCCGGCAGTACGCCGCTGGCCGAAGAAGTGGCGCTGGCGATCGCCTACAACGGCATCAGCCAGGCGGTGATGCTGGTCACGCCCACCGATCTCGAAGACTTCGTCACCGGCTTCAGCATCGGCAGCGGCATCGTGGCCGATGCCAATGAAATCTACGACATCAAGCTCAGCGGCACTGGGTCGGCACGCCACGCCGAGGTACAGATCGCCAACCGCGCCTTCTGGAACCTCAAGACCCAGCGTCGGCAATTGGCCGGCAGCAGCGGTTGCGGGCTGTGCGGGGTCGAAGCCGTGGAGCAGGCACTGCCTGAACTGGCCGTGCTGGCCGGCGCCGACTTGCCGCCGGTGCAGTGGCTCGAGGGCCTGCGCCAGCGCATCGGCGCCTTCCAGCCCCTGGGGCAACGCAGCGGCGCGGTGCATGCGGCGCTGTTCATGGACGCCCAAGGCACCCTGCTGCTGGGCCGTGAAGACATAGGCCGGCACAACGCGCTCGACAAGGTGATCGGCGCCCTGGTGCGGCAGAACATCGACAGCACCGGCGGCCTGGCCATCGTCACCAGCCGTTGCAGCCTCGAACTCATCCAGAAAGTACTGCGCGCCGGCATCCAGACCCTGGTCAGCCTGTCGTCGCCCACCGGCCTGGCCCTGCAATGGGCACGCCGGCACAACCTGAACCTCATTCACCTGCCGCAGCACAGCGCGCCGCGGGTCTATAGCCCTGCGTTGGAGAATCAAGCGTGAGCATTCACAATCAAGCCGACAAGACCCCTGTTCCCCGCTACAAGCCCTACAAAGGTGCAGCGGGTGGCTGGGGCGCACTGATCAGCGTGACGCAGTTCTGGCTGAGCAGCGACAACGCGCTGAAGAACATCCGCACCCTGCTCAAGACCAACCAGAATGGCGGCTTCGACTGCCCCGGTTGTGCCTGGGGCGATTCGCCGGAAAGCGGCATGGTGAAGTTCTGCGAAAACGGCGCCAAGGCGGTGAACTGGGAGGCGACCAAGCGGCGTGTCGACCCGGCCTTCTTCGCCAAGCACAGCGTCACTTCCCTGCTCGAGCAGAGTGACTACTGGCTCGAGTACCAGGGCCGTCTCACCGAGCCGATGGTCTACGACCCTGCCAGCGACCGCTACGTGCCGATTGCCTGGGACGATGCGTACGCGCTGGTCGCCAAGCATCTGCTCAACCTCGAAAGCCCCGACCAGGCCGAGTTCTACACCTCGGGCCGGGCCAGCAACGAAGCGGCCTACCTGTATCAGCTGTTCGTGCGGGCGTTCGGCACCAACAACTTCCCCGATTGTTCGAACATGTGCCACGAAGCCAGCGGCGTTGCATTGTCGCAGAGCATCGGGGTGGGCAAGGGCACAGTGACGTTCGACGACTTCGAACACGCCGACGCCATCTTCGTCTGGGGGCAGAACCCTGGCACCAACCATCCGCGCATGCTCGAACCCCTGCGCGAAGCTGTCCAGCGCGGCGCCCAGGTGGTCTGCATCAACCCGCTCAAGGAGCGCGGCCTGGAGCGCTTCCAGCACCCCCAGCATCCGATCGAGATGCTCACCAACGGTGACCGTCCGACCAACACCGCCTACTTCCGTCCGGCACTGGGCGGCGACATGGCGATGATGCGCGGCATGGCCAAGTTCCTGCTGCAATGGGAACGCGAGGCCCAGGCCAACAATGCGCCGTCGGTGTTCGACCACGACTTCCTCAACGAGCACACCGCCACCGTGCTGGAATACCTGGCCGCGATCGACGACACGCCATGGGCGCACATCGTCGAGCAATCCGGCCTGCCGCTGGAGGACATCGAACTTGCCGCGCGCATGTACCTCAAGGGCAAGAACGTGATCATGTGCTGGGCCATGGGCATCACCCAGCATCGCCACTCGGTACCGACCATTCAGGAAATCTCCAACCTGATGCTGCTGCGCGGCAACATCGGTCGTCCCGGTGCCGGCCTGTGTCCGGTGCGGGGTCACAGCAACGTGCAGGGCGACCGCACCATGGGCATCAACGAGCGCCCACCGGCGTTCCTTCTCGACGCCCTGGAAAAACGCTTCGGCTTCAATGTGCCGCGCACCAACGGCCATAACGTGGTGGAAGCCATCCATGCGATGGCCGAAGGCAGGGCCAAGGTCTTCATCGCCCTGGGCGGCAACTTCGCCCAGGCCACGCCGGACAGCCCGCGCACGGCGCAGGCGCTGCGCAACTGCGCGCTCACGGTGCAGATCAGCACCAAGCTCAACCGCAGCCACCTGATGCACGGCAAGCAGGCACTGATTCTGCCCTGCCTGGGTCGCACCGACATCGATCAACAGAGCGAGGGCCCACAAGCGGTCACTGTGGAAGATTCGTTCAGCATGGTGCACGCCTCCAATGGCCAACTGCAGCCGCTGTCGAAGCACATGCGCTCGGAACCGGCCATCGTTGCCGGCATTGCCGCCGCCACGCTCGGTACGCAGCCGGTGGACTGGAACTGGCTGATCGGCGATTACGATCGCATTCGTGACCTGATCGCCGATACCCTGCCCGGCTTCAAGGACTTCAACCAACGGCTCAAGCATCCGGGCGGCTTCTACCTGGGCAACAGCGCCGGTGCCCGCCGCTGGAACACCCCCAGCGGACGGGCCAATTTCAAGCCCAACCGCCTGCCGCTGGACCTGATCGATGAACGCGTACGCGCCACCGGCCAGATACCGGACCTGATCATGCAGTCGATGCGCTCCCACGACCAGTACAACACCACCATCTACGGCCTGGACGACCGCTATCGCGGCGTGCGTGGCCAGCGTGACGTCCTGTTCGCCAATGAAGCCGACATCATTCGCCTGGGCTTCCGTCCAGGGCAGAAAGCCGATCTGGTGTCGATCTGGGAGGACGGCCGCGAACGGCGCGTGAAGGGCTTCACACTGCTGGCGTTCGACATTCCGGCCGGTCAGGCCGCAGCGTACTACCCAGAGGTCAATCCGCTGGTGCCGCTGGAAAGCGTGGGCGAAGGCAGCAGCACGCCTACTTCGAAGTTCGTTGCCATCCGCCTGGAGCAGCCCGCCCCGAGCGCCCGCATCGCCTGATGTCGAGCGCAGCCCCGTGTCGGGGCGCATGGGCCGCCAACGCGGCTTGCGCCGCTGCTACAGGGTAGATCGTACGCCCTGTAGCAGCGACGCCAGCCGCGTCGCTTTTGATCGTGATCTCGATCTCGACAAAAAGACGCCACTCCGGAAGTACGTGCGACCACCCTCCCTGCTCAAAGTTTCCCCATGAAACTTCCGAATCTCGGAACTGCGTACCCATCGTGCTTTCCATCACATCGTGCTTGTCGGCTGACCCATCGCATTGCAAAGTCGCGCCGTCATCCCTCTGAGATCTGATCGATGAAATTTCCCTCGATACTTTTGTTGACCCTTGGCCTGGTGACAGGCGCTGCTTCTGCAGGCAGCAACACCGAAGCCGGTGTAGGGGGCGCATTGGGTGGGGTTCTGGGCGCGGTGGTAGGCCAGCAACTGGGCGGCAGCACCGGCTCGACCATTGGCGCAGGCCTGGGTGGTGCCGCCGGCAGTGCAGTGGGCGCAGACAAGCGCAATCGCGGCCAGGCCGCCATTGGTGGCGCGCTGGGCGCTGCAGGTGGCAACGTGGTGGGCCGCACCGTGGGCGGCAGCACCGGCGGGCTGGTGGGCGCGGCGACGGGTGGCGGCGCAGGCGGCGCATTGGGCAACTACATGGGCACCTCGGCCGACCGCGACGACCGTGACGACCGTGACGATCGTCGCTATCGCGGCCACGACAATCGCGGCAAATCGAAACATCGCGACCGCGGCCGCCACGTCGGCCACAACAAGCACTGGCGCGATCGCTGAGCCAGGCTTTCTGCAAACGCGGCAGGCGGCAAGGCTTCCAGCTGCAAGCCTTAACCGTCCGCCTGTCCCAGAGCCATAAAAAAACCGCCCTCAAGGGGCGGTTTTTTATTTCAGCAGACGCTTACAACTGCGGACCGGCAGCCTTGATCGAATCGCTCACTTCGAACTTCTTGAAGTTCTCGATGAACAGCGAAGCCAGGCCTTTGGCCGCTTCGTCGTAGGCAGCTGGGTCGGCCCAGGTGTTGCGCGGGTTGAGCAGGTTGGTATCGACGCCCGGTACAACCTTTGGCACGTCCAGGTTGACGATGTCCAGGTGCTCGGTCTCGGTGCCGATCAGGGCGCCGCTCTGGATCGCTGCAATCACGCCACGGGTGGTGGGGATGTTGAAGCGCTTGCCAACGCCGTAGCCACCACCGGTCCAGCCGGTATTGACCAGGTAGACCTTGGAACCGAAGCCACGGATACGCTTGATCAGCAGCTCGGCGTACTCGCCCGCCGGACGCGGGAAGAACGGTGCGCCGAAGCAGGTCGAGAAGGTCGACTTGATGCCGCTGCCCGAGCCCATTTCGGTCGAACCTACCAGTGCGGTGTAGCCCGACAGGAAGTGATAGGCAGCCTGCTCTTCGCTGAGGATGGACACAGGCGGCAGCACGCCGGTCAGGTCGCAGGTCAGGAAGATCACGGCATTGGGCTCACCGCCCAGGTTCTTCGGCGCGCGCTTCTCGATCAGCTCGCGAGGGTACGCGGCACGGCTGTTCTGGGTCAGGCTGTCATCGGCGTAGTCGGCCTTCTTGTCGGCATCGAGCACGACGTTTTCCAGCACGGCGCCGTGTTGAATGGCTTTCCAGATGACCGGCTCGTTCTTCTCGGACAGGTCGATGCACTTGGCATAGCAACCGCCTTCGATGTTGAACACCACGCCCACGCCCCAGCCATGTTCGTCGTCGCCGATCAGGTAACGGCTTTCGTCGGCCGAAAGCGTGGTCTTGCCAGTGCCCGACAGGCCGAAGAACAGAGTGACGTCGCCGTCTTCGCCCATGTTGGCGGCACAGTGCATCGGCAGTACGTCGGCAGCCGGCAGCAGGAAGTTCTGCACCGAGAACATGGCCTTCTTCATTTCGCCGGCATAGCGCATGCCCGCGATCAGCACCTTGCGAGCCGCGAAATTGATGATCACGGTACCGTCGGAATTGGTGCCGTCGCGCTCTGGGACGCACTCGAACTCAGGCGCATTGAGCACCTGCCATTCGTCCTTGCCACCGCCGTTGTACTGCTCGGGGTTGATGAACAGGCAACGGCCGAACAGGTTGTGCCAGGCGGTCTGGGTGGTCATCTTGACCGGCAGGTAGTGCGCCGGATCGGACCCTACATGAACATGGGAAACGAACCGCTCGCGCTCGCCCAGGTAGGCTTCGACACGATTCCACAAGGCATCGAACTTGTCGGCCGGGAATTTGCGGTTGATCGGGCCCCAGGCGATGGCGTCCTGGGTGGTGGGCTCTTCGACAATGAAGCGGTCGACTGGCGAACGACCGGTGCGATGACCGGTACGCACTACCAGAGCACCGGTATCGGCAAGCTCGCCTTCACCACGGTTCAGGGCTTCTTTAACCAGATCGTCTACAGTCAGATCGGCGTACACGGCGTTCTTGGCTTGCGTCATGAGGTTCCCCGTCGGCTCTGGGCCGAGTGTTCCAAACATTTTGTAGTAAGTTTACAACAACCACTACAGCTAAAAAGTGGGCCGGATTATGCCAGAAACGCTCGAAAAGAATAGCGTCCTCCGGTCGGTAACGGCGTTATTCCGGCGTGTTTTTCTTCATTTAGCGAGACTAAATCGCTTCAGTGACGGGTATCTGACGGAGCGTCGACACCAGCACCACTGAAGAGTTGATCGACGTCGGTGGCGTCAAACAAGTAGCGCTGGTTGCAGAACTGGCAGTCGATTTCCACCGTACCGCCATGCTCCTTGAGCAACTCGCGTGCATCGTCGTGCCCCAGGCTGACGAGCGCTCGTGCCGAACGCTCCCTGGAACAGCTGCAGCGAAACCGTATCGGCTGGGTATCGAAAAGCCGCAGTGCCTGCTCGTGATACAGGCGGTACAGCACGGTTTCGTTATCCAGGCCCAACAGTTCTTCGGCCTTGAGGGTGTCCGCCAGGGTGATGGCGGCCGTCCAGCTCTCGGCGCGCTCGTCCTCGTCCTTGATCACGGCGGCAGGCAATTGCTGCAGCAGCAAGCCACGGGCACGGGTGCCGTCGGCCTTGAGCCAGAAGCGCGTGCCGAGCTGTTCGGAGAGGGCGAAATAATTCGAGAAACTTGCCGACAGGTCGGCACCTTCCAACTCCACGATGCCTTGGTAGCGCTGGCCTTCGGTAGGGTCGATGGTCATCGCCAGGGTTCCGGCAGGCATCAATTCGGGCAGGCCATCGGTGTCGTTGATCTGCTCGGCGTGGAAACGCGCCAGGCCGCGGATCTCGCGTTCGCTGGAGCACTCGATCATCAACAGTGGCACGGGGCCTTCGGAACGGGCCTGCAGGATCAGCAAACCGTCGAACTTGAGCGTACCTACCAGCAGGGCCGCAGCAGCCATGAACTCGCCCAGCAGCAACTGCACCGGCAACGGATAGTCGTGCTTGGCCAGAACCTCGGCATAGCTGCGCTCCAATGCTACCGCCTCACCGCGTACATCGGCGTCATCGAAAATAAAGCGTTGGGTGAAATCGGCTTCAGGAAGATCGTGCATAATTCCAGTATCTGAGAATGGTGACAAAATGTGTAGCGGCTTTTATAAAGCCCGCTTCAGAGCGTTCGCTTGATCGCTCACTGCCCTGTAGATGTAGAGGTATCTTATGAACAAAGCCCCGCTGTTCCAAGCCAGGTGGAACGTTAGCGGCTTGCTGCTGTGCAATACAATCCCGATCATGCTGTTGTGCTTCTGGTTATGGCCTATTGGCCATCATTTGTGTACAGCATTCGACGAATGGCTGTTTCGGCTGCTCAACGCGCCCTTGGCCAGCAACGCCGCCTGGCGTTACGCCTGGACCCTGGGCAGTCTGCGCCCTTTCGATATCGTGGTCGGCGTGATCATGCTGGCGCTGCTGATCCGCGGCAATTGGGTGTTCAAGGCCCGTCAGGTTCGCCAGGCTTTCTTCGGCTTCATGGCTGTGCTGTTGCTCTTAGTGGTGGTGCGCGCGCTGTTTTCCAAGTGGATACACGCAATGGGCTGGGACCATGACAGCCCGAGCATGGTATTGGCCGACCCGGTACTGCTCAGCGACTGGTACCCGAACCTGGAACGTCACTGGGAGCTCAAGGACCGATCCAGCCAGAGTTTTCCCGGCGATCACGCTTCGGTGCTGTTGATCTGGGCGCTGTTCATGAGTGTCTGTACCCGCAGGCTTGGGCGGTGGCTGTGCATCTGGGCCCTGGCCGTGGTGTTCATGCTGCCGCGCCTGGTGGCTGGCGCCCACTGGGGGCAGGACGACTACATTGGTGGCGTGTTGATGGCCGTCTGGGCGCTGGGGTGGGGGTATTACACACCTTTCGCGGCCCACACTTCACAGTGGCTCGTACGTGCCACCGAGCCACTGTTCAGGCTGCTGGCGAAGCTACCGGTGCTGGGACGGTTGAGTATCGTCGCGGGCTGATGTGTCGTCCGTGCCGGCCTCTTCGCGGGCAGAGCCCGCTCCCACCCGCCACGCTCCCACAGTTTTTTCCTTGTGGGAGCGGCTCTGCCCGCGAAGAGGCCGGCACTGCGCTGCATCAATCCACTGAGCGAAAACTGAACAACTGCCGGCGCTGCTTCTTCGAAGGCTTGCCATCGGTGGTAACACCCAGGGCACCTGCCTTGCGCATGGCCGCCGCGGCCTCGCGTCTGGCCTGGCTCTGTTCGGTCTCGCGGTAGAGCGTCTGCGCTTCCGGCGCCCCACGCCGCACGATTGACAGCGCCTCGATGATCACGCTGCGCTCATCGAAACCGGTGCGTATCTGCAACTCGTCGCCCACGTGTGGCTCCTTGCCAGGCTTGCAGCGCTCGCCGCGGTAATGCACCTTGCCGCTCTCGATGGCTTCCTTGGCCAGCGCACGCGTCTTGTAGAAGCGCGCCGCCCACAGCCATTTGTCCAGACGGACCTTTTCCTCTTCTTCCTGCTTGTGCTTCTGTGCCACAGGCTCACCTCGCGAAATGCCGTCATCAAACTGTACTACCGTGCCTGTCGGATGCAAGCGGCGGTCTTTGCGATTACAGTGCACGCATGCTTGCCAAGCGGCGTCGGGCTGGGTTGAATTGATCCGGTCCGCGCCGGTCTGAAGCTTGCGTATACGGGTCCATCCCTACCTCTTGCGGTTTGCCGATTTGAAGACATTTGACCATCTGACCGTTATCGGTCTGCGCGAGTGGGTGGCGCTGCCCGATCTGGGTGTCGCCGGCCTGCGCGCCAAGATCGATACCGGCGCCAGCACCTCCAGCCTGCACGCCACGGACATCGAGCCGTTCACCCGTGCCGGTGAAAAATGGGTGCGTTTCACCGCTCATCTGGGCACCGTGGTACAGCTGCGCCACCGGCGCTGCGAAGCGCCGCTGGTGGCGATGAAAACCATCAAGAGCTCCAATGGCCATGCGCAGACGCGCTACGTGATCAAGACCACCCTGGCCCTGGGCGACCGGGTCTGGACGGTGGAATTCACCCTGGCCTGCCGCAAGTCCATGCGTTACCGCCTGTTGCTCGGCTCCAAGGCGCTGGTCCATGGCCAACTGGTCGTGAACCCGGGCGTCACCTACGTTCAAGACAAGCCGGTGTTCCCGGCCTCTACTACCTCTGCCACAGGTGTTGCATGAAGATCGCTGTGCTGTCGCGCAATCCGCGTCTGTATTCCACTCGTCGTCTGGTCGAAGCCGGTACTGCCCGTGGCCATGAAATGGTGGTGATCGACACGCTGCGCGCGTATATGAACATCGCCAGTCACAAACCGCAGATCCACTACCGCGGCAAACCGCTGCAGGGCTTCGATGCGGTCATTCCGCGCATCGGCGCGTCGGTGACGTTCTATGGCTGCGCGGTGCTGCGCCAGTTCGAAATGATGGACGTCTTTCCGCTGAACGAATCGGTGGCCATCGCCCGCTCGCGGGACAAGCTGCGCTCGCTGCAGCTGCTGTCGCGACGCGGTATCGGCCTGCCCGTCACCGGCTTCGCCCACTCGCCGGACGACATTCCCGACCTGATCAGCATGGTCAACGGCGCACCCCTGGTGATCAAGGTGCTCGAGGGTACCCAGGGCATCGGTGTGGTCCTGTGTGAAACCACCAACGCCGCCGAATCGGTGATCGAAGCGTTCATGGGCCTCAAGCAGAACATCATGGTTCAGGAGTACATCAAGGAGGCCGGCGGTGCCGACATCCGCTGTTTCGTGGTGGGTGACAAGGTGATCGCGGCGATGAAGCGCCAGGCCAGGCCCGGTGAGTTTCGCTCCAACCTGCACCGCGGCGGCTGTGCCAGCCTGATCAAGATCACACCCGAAGAGCGCATGACCGCGATCCGCGCCGCCAAGGTGATGGGGCTCAGCGTCGCCGGCGTGGATATCCTGCGCTCCAACCACGGCCCGCTGGTGATGGAGGTGAATTCATCACCCGGCCTGGAAGGGATCGAGGTGACCACCGGCAAAGACGTGGCCGGGATGATCATCGAACACATCGAAAAGAACAGCGGCCCTAACATGACCCGCACCAAGGGCAAGGGCTAAACACCGCAACATGCCGTTCGGCCAGCGTTGGCGAACGGCATCCCCTGCGTGGCGGCAGCCCTAAACGGCGTCCCTGGGCAGCATCAGGCCCAGCGGCAGCCTGACACGCGCCTCCAGCCCACCCGTCGACCGATTGCGCAACTCCACGTTGCCGCCATGCATGGCAGCGATGCGCTTGACGATCGCCAGGCCCAACCCGGTGCCCTTGCCACTGCGGGCACGGTCCCCGCGAATGAACGGGTCGAAGATGCCGGCCAGTTCACCCGGATCAATGCCTGCCCCCCGGTCCACCACACTGAGCACCACATAGGGCGCGTTGTCGTCGCCCGAAACATGGACCGCCACTTCCACGCCGCTGCCGGCATGGTAGAGGGCGTTGCCGATCAGGTTGTTCAGCAGGCGCTTCATCGACACCCGGCGCAGCGGGAACGGCGGGATCGGTTCCAGGCGAAGCAGTACCTGTTCTTCTGCCTGGTTATAGGGCGCGACCACTTCCTGCACCAGGTGGCCCAGATCGACGACCTCGACGCTTTCGTCACGGCCGTCGCGAATGAAGGCCAGGAACTGATCGAGGATCGCGTCCATGTCCTCGATGTCGCGGACCATGTCGGGGGTGAACTCGTTGTCCGAGGTCATCAGTTCCAGTGACAGCCGCAAGCGGGTCAATGGCGTGCGCAGATCGTGGGACACCCCGGCCAGCATCAGCTCGCGCTCGCGGCCGGCCTGTTCGACGTCCTCGGCCATCTGGTTGAACGCTCGGTACACCTCGGTCATTTCGCTGGGCGTGTCGCTCACCGGCAGGCGCACGCTGCGGCCCTGCCCCAATTGCCGGGCGGCGAACACCAGACGCTTGAGCGGCTGGTTGAGCTGACGCACGAATATCCAGGCCGAAGCGGTCGACAGCAAGCCGATCGCAAGGAACCAGCCCAGCACGCTCCAGATCTTCTGCCCACGCAACGGGTGCGGGTACAGAGGCACTTTCAACCAGCCCGCGCCCAGGCTCGGCGCACGCACCCACAGCGCGGGCGGGGCGTGGACGCGCAGGCGCACTTCGGTGTCTTCGCCCAGCTCGGCCTGCATCTGGCGTTGGTAGATTTCACTGTACGGCCAGTGCTGCTCGCCTTCCGGCACGCCGCCGCCGACCACCCGGATCAGGCCCGCCGCATCGGCGATCTGGTCACGGTTGTTCTCGTCCGCCGCCCAGTAGGCACGCAGCGTCAGCGCCACGCCGTGACTGTACTGGCGGTCGACCAGCACGTCTTCGTTCATCAACAGGTAGACCAGGGTCAAGGCCTTCGAGAACAGGACGACGACCAACACCAGCCAGAGGGTTCGGGCGAAAAAACTTTGGGGAAACCAGACAGGGGTTTTCATTGCGTGGCGATCACATACGTTGCAGGAGCGAGCAGGCTCGCAGACATTGTGGATGACGAACATCCCGAATCAACGAGTGATTCAGGATATCGCTCCTACAAAAACCCCGGCAGTCTATCGGGCAGCGTTGCCATCGGGTACGAACACGTAACCCACACCCCAGACCGTTTGAATGTAGCGAGGCTTGGAGGGGTCGGGCTCGATCATGCGGCGCAGCCGCGAGATCTGCACGTCGATGGAACGCTCCAGGGCATCCCATTCACGTCCGCGAGCCAGGTTCATCAGCTTGTCGCGGGTCAGTGGCTGGCGCGCGTTCATCACCAGGGCCTTGAGCACGGCGAACTCACCGGTGGTCAGCATGTGCACTTCGTCGCCGCGCTTGAGTTCGCGGGTGGCCAGGGAAAGCTCGTAGTCGCCGAAGGAAACCGATTCGTCCTCGCTGCCCGGAGCGCCGGGAACCGGCGCCGACTGGCGACGCAGCACGGCCTTGACGCGCGCCATCAGTTCATCCGGGTTGAAGGGCTTGGCCAGGTAGTCGTCCGCGCCCAGTTCCAGACCCTTGATCCGGCTGAGTTCGTCACCCTTGGCGGTCAACATGATGATCGGGACCTGGTTGTTGCTGGCACGCAGGCGGCGGCAGGCAGACAGGCCGTCTTCACCGGGCAGCATCAAGTCCAGGACAACCAGATGGAACACTTCACGGGCGAGCAGGCGATCCATTTGCTCGACATTGGGCACGGCGCGCGCACGGTAGCCTTTGCTGGTGAAGAATCGCTCCAGCAGGCTGCTCAGTCCCGGATCGTCGTCAACGATGAGGATCTTTTCACCTTCGGCTGCTTGTGCGGTACTGCTCATGGGTTGCTCCTCTGATCTCGGCGCGCATTATGGCGTAGCTGCCAACGCTCGTGCCGTGTGCATTGTTAGCAGATTTTTCCTGGCCCGCTAGTCACAATCCTCGATCGCCCGGGCGTCGGGTTCGCGCCGCGACGATGTCGCTGGGTATACTGCACGGCTCGTCAGCCGGGCTCGGCGGGGATTGCACCTTGTACCCAACATTTTTCAGGTGGTTATCATGATCAGCATAAACAGCCGCATCGCCGAGGAACTCGGCGTCCGCCCTCAACAGGTCGAAGCGGCCGTCGCACTGCTGGATGAAGGTTCGACCGTGCCTTTCATCGCTCGTTACCGCAAGGAAGTGACCGGCAGCCTGGACGACACCCAGCTGCGTCACCTCGAAGAGCGCCTGCGCTATCTGCGCGAACTCGACGAGCGCCGGGCAAGCATCCTCGCCAGCATCGAGGAGCAGGGCAAGCTGACCCCCGAGCTGGCCCGCGAGATCAACCAGGCCGACACCAAGACCCGCCTGGAAGACCTTTACCTGCCGTACAAGCAGAAGCGCCGCACCAAGGGCCAGATCGCCCTGGAAGCCGGCCTCGGCGAGCTGGCCGACCGCCTGTTCGGCGACCCTGCGCTGACCCCGGAAGCGGAGGCGGCACGGTTCGTCGACAGCGACAAGGGCGTCCTCGATACCAAGGCCGCGCTTGAAGGCGCCAAGTACATCCTGATGGAACGTTTCGCCGAAGACGCCACGCTGCTGGCCAAGCTGCGCGGTTTCCTCAAGCAGGAAGCCGTGCTCAGCGCCCGGGTGCTGGCCGGCAAGGAAGAGGAAGGCGCCAAGTTCCGCGACTACTTCGAGCATGACGAACCGCTCAAGAGCATGCCTTCGCACCGCGCCCTGGCGATCTTCCGCGGACGCAACGAGGGCATCCTCGGTTCTTCGCTGAAGGTCGGCGAGGAACTGCCGGGTACCCTGCACCCGTGCGAGATGATGATCGCCGAGCGTTTCGGCGTGAAAAACCAGCAGCGGGCCGCCGACAAGTGGCTCGGCGAAGTGGTGCGCTGGACCTGGAAGGTCAAGCTCTACACGCATCTGGAAACCGACCTGCTGAGCGAGCTGCGCGAGAACGCCGAAAGCGAGGCCATCAACGTCTTCGCACACAACCTGCATGACCTGCTGCTGGCCGCCCCGGCCGGCCCACGCGCCACCCTGGGCCTGGACCCGGGCCTGCGCACCGGTTGCAAGGTGGCGGTGGTGGACGCCACCGGCAAGCTGCTCGATCACGCCACGGTGTATCCGCACGTGCCGCACAACAAGTGGGACCAGACCCTCGCCACGCTCGCCGCGCTGTGCGCCAAGCATGCCGTGGACCTGATTGCCATCGGCAATGGCACGGCCAGTCGCGAAACCGACAAACTGGCGGCCGAGCTGATCAAGAAATACCCAGGCCTGAAAATGACCAAGGTCATGGTGTCCGAAGCCGGTGCGTCGGTGTATTCGGCCTCGGAGCTGGCTGCTCGCGAGTTTCCCGATCTCGACGTGTCTATCCGCGGTGCGGTCTCCATCGCCCGCCGCCTGCAGGATCCGCTGGCCGAACTGGTCAAGATCGATCCGAAATCCATCGGCGTGGGCCAGTACCAGCACGATGTCTCGCAGCTCAAGCTGGCGCGGGGCCTGGATGCCGTGGTCGAGGACTGCGTGAACGCCGTGGGCGTGGACGTCAACACCGCTTCCGTGGCGCTGCTGGCGCGCATCTCCGGGCTCAACGCCACACTGGCGCAGAACATCGTCGCCCACCGCGACGAGCATGGTGCATTCAGAACCCGTGCGGCGCTGAAGAAAGTCTCGCGCCTGGGCGAAAAAACCTTCGAACAGGCGGCGGGCTTTCTGCGCGTCATGAACGGCGACAACCCGCTGGACGCCTCGGCCGTGCACCCCGAAGCATACCTGCTGGTGCAGCGCATTGCCGCGGGCACCGATCGCGACATTCGCTCGCTGATCGGTGACAGCGGCTTCCTCAAGCGCCTCGATCCGAAAAAATTCACTGACGAAACCTTTGGCCTGCCCACCGTCACCGACATCCTGCAGGAGTTGGACAAACCGGGCCGCGACCCTCGTCCCGGGTTCAAGACCGCCGAATTCCAGGACGGTGTCGAAGACCTCAAGGACCTGCAACTGGGCATGGTGCTCGAAGGCGTGGTCACCAACGTGACCAACTTCGGCGCGTTCGTCGATATCGGCGTCCACCAGGACGGCCTGGTGCACATCTCGGCACTGTCGGAAAAATTCATCAAGGACCCGCGTGAAGCGGTGAAGGCTGGCGACGTGGTCAAGGTCAGGGTGATGGAAGTGGACATTCCGCGCAAACGCGTAGGGTTGTCGATGCGCATGGGCGACACGCCTGGCGAGAAGATCGACGGCGCACGTGGCAGCCGCCCTGGTGCCGCCGGGCGCCAGCAGGCCGCTCCGGCGCGCGTCAAGGAACCTGCCGCCGCACCGGCCAGTGGTGCCATGGCGTCGTTGTTCGCCAATGCCAAACAGCTGAAGAAGCGCTGATGCAGGTCGACGACGAGTTGACCCAGAGCGCCTACTTTCGCAACCTTGGCTGCGAGGTGCGGCGCCTGGACGCCGGCGTGGCCGAGGTGGCACTGCCACTGGCCGCGCACCTGCGCAATCGTGGGCAGGTGATGCACGGTGGCGCCATCTTCAGCCTGGTCGACATTGCCATGGGCCTGGCATGTTCCACCGCGCACGGTTTCGATAATCGAAGTGTCACGCTCGAATGCAAGATCAATTACCTTCGCGCGGTGTCAGAAGGTGAGGTGATCTGCAAGGCCCAGGTATTGCACGCCGGTCGGCGCACGATGGTGGTCGAGGCCGAAGTGCTCCAGGGCGAAAAACTGATGGCAAAAGCACAAGGTACCTTCGTGGTTCTCTAGCCCGAAGGGGCCGTTATGCGGTAATTTCGGCACGGCGCAGGCGGTGCCGGACGCCGCACGGCCTGCACCCTGCCCGATCGAAACCAGGCGACAACGCCGGTTCCTTTTTGTCTTCACCCTTGCAGACCGTCCGCTCCACCCCCATATCGGGGCGACTGACGCGTGAAGGAATCCAACTTGAGCGAATTTCTCAACCGCCGCCTGACTTTGCTCGGCGAGCCTGCCACCCTTTCCCTGCTCGCGCAGTGCCTGCATGGCATAGAGCGCGAGTGCCTGCGCGTCAACCACGAGGGTCGCCTGGCACAGACGCCACACCCCGAGGCGTTGGGCGCGGCGCTGACCAATGAACAGGTCACTACGGACTATTCCGAATCGCTGCTGGAATTCATCACGCCCGCGCTCCAGGATCCTGCACAGACCCTGCACAGCCTCGAGCAGATCCACCGCTTCGTGTACAGCAAGCTGGGCAGCGAGTACCTGTGGAGCCCTTCCATGCCGTGCCCGCTGCCAGCCGAGGAAGACATCCCGCTGGCCTACTACGGCACCTCGAACATCGGGCGCCTCAAGTATGTCTATCGCCAGGGGCTGTCCCTGCGCTATGGCCGCACCATGCAGTGCATCGCCGGCATTCACTATAATTTCTCCCTGCCCGAGCAGCTGTGGCCGGTGCTCAAGCAGGCCGAGGGTTACGTCGGCACCGATCGCGATTATCAGTCGGCAGCCTATATCGCGCTGATCCGCAATTTTCGCCGCTACAGCTGGTTGCTGATGTACCTGTTCGGCGCCTCGCCGGCGCTGGATGCAGGCTTCCTGCGCGGACGTGCCCATCAACTCGAGCAACTGGATGCGCAGACCCTGTACCTGCCCTATGCCACCAGCCTGCGCATGAGCGACCTGGGCTACCAGAGCAATGCCCAGGCGGGCTTGACGCCGTGCTACAACGATCTGGCCAGCTACACCGACAGCCTGCGCAAGGCGGTTGCCACGCCCTACGCACCTTACGTCCAGGTCGGTACGCACAAGGATGGCGAATGGGTGCAGTTGAACACCAACATTCTGCAGATCGAAAACGAGTACTACTCCAACATTCGTCCGAAACGAGTGACCTACAGCGGCGAACGGCCGATCCAGGCCTTGATGGCGCGCGGCGTGCAGTACATCGAAGTGCGCTGCCTGGACATCAACCCGTTCCTGCCCACCGGCGTTGACCTGCCCGAGTCGCGTTTTCTCGATGCGTTCCTGCTGTTCTGCGCGCTGGAAAGCAGCCCGCAGATCGACAGTGCCGAGTGCTCGGCGTGCACCGACAATTTCCTCAATGTGGTCAAGGAGGGTCGCCGCCCTGGCCTGCAGCTGCAGCGCAATGGGGAAGCGGTCGAGCTCAAGGACTGGGCCAATGATCTGCTGGAGCGTATCGACGCCGTCGCCGCCCTGCTCGATCGCAGCACTGGTACCGATGAGCATGTGCAGGCGATGGCGGCGCAGCGTGCCAAGGTTGGCGATGCGTCGCTGACGCCGTCGGCGCAGGTACTGGCAAAGATGGCCGAGCAGAAGCAGAGTTTTGCCGAGTTTTCCTTCAGCCAGAGCCAGGCTCACGCCGACTACTTCCGCGAACAGCCATTGAGCCCCCAGGACCAGGCGCGCTTCGAACAGCAAGCCCGCGATTCGCTGGTAGCCCAGGCGACGCTGGAAGCCGAAGAAGTTGGCGATTTCGATCTGTTCGTCGGCTCCTATCAGGCAAGCATCCTCGCCATCAGCAACTGACCAAGCGGTCGATCCTCGAAAGACCGCGGCGCCTGCTTCGCGGCCACGGACCGCTCCTACGGATGGCCTCGACCTCACGTAGGAGCGGTCATCGGCCGCGAAAGGGGCGCCGCGTAGCATCAGACAAACCGCAGCGCGCCCTTCGCGGCCACAAACCGCTCCTACGGATGGCCTCGACCTCACGTAGGAGCGGTCATCGGCCGCGAAAAGGGCGCCGCGTAGCATCAGACAAACCGCGGCGCGCCCTTCGCGGCCACGGACCGCTCCTACGGATGGCCTCGACCTCACGTAGGAGCGGTCATCGGCCGCGAAAAAGGCGCCGCCGATCCAGCGGATGCCCCGCTACAGCGCTTTTTCGAAGATCTTCGAATTGCGCTGGTAGTTGTACAGCGAGGCGCGCGCCGAGGGCAGGCGTTCGACACCGCTGGGCACGAAGCCACGCTCGCGAAACCAGTGCGCCGTACGGGTGGTCAGCACGAACAGGGTGTTGAGCCCGAGCGCGCGCGCCCGTTCCTCGATGCGCTCGAGCAGCTCGTCGCCACGCCCGCCGTGGCGGTATTCCGGATTCACCGCCAGGCAGGCCAGCTCGCCGGTCTGCGAATCGGCGATCGGGTACAACGCCGCGCAGGCGATGATCATGCCTTCGCGCTCGACCACGCTGAACTGGGTGATCTCACGCTCCAATACTTCCCGCGAGCGGCGCACCAGAATGCCCTGCTCTTCCAGCGGGCTGATCAAGTCCAGCAACCCACCGACGTCTTCGATGTTGGCTTCGCGCACCTGTTCGAACTGCTCTTGCGCCACCAGGGTGCCGCCGCCATTGCGAGTGAACAGCTCGGTCAGCAGTGCACCGTCTTCGGCGTAGCTGACGATATGCGCGCGGCTGACGCCACCCTTGCACGCCTGAGCGGCGGCATCGAGCAACTCGCCCTGGTAGTCGTTGCCCAGACGCAGCAAGTGCGCCGGTACCTGCTGCGGACGCAGCTCGCGCACCAGATGACCGGTTTCGTCGAGCAAGCCCGGCTCGGCGCCGAACAGCAGCAACTTGTCGGCTTCCAGGTCGATGGCTGCCCGCGTGGCCACGTCTTCGCAGGCAATGTTGAAGATCTCGCCGGTGGGCGAATAGCCCAGTGGTGACAGCAGCACGATCGAGCGTTCGTCGAGCAGGCGATTGATGCCCTTGCGATCGACCCGGCGCACTTCGCCGGTATGGTGGTAATCGACACCCTCGACCACGCCGATCGGCCGCGCCGTGACCAGGTTGCCGCCCGCCACGCGCAACCGCGAGCCCTGCATCGGTGAGGACGCCATGTCCATGGACAGGCGTGCCTCGATGGCGATCCGCAGGTGACCCACCGCATCGATCACGCATTCGAGCGTGGCCGCATCGGTGACCCGCAGGTTGCGATGGTAATGCGGGCTCAGACCGCGCGCGGCCAGGCGGCTCTCGATCTGCGGGCGCGACCCGTGGACCAGCACCAGGCGCACGCCCATGCTGTGCAGCAGCACCAGGTCGTGGACGATATTGCCGAAGTTGGGGTGGGCAACGCCTTCGCCGGGAAGCATCACCACAAAGGTGCAGTCACGGTGAGCATTGATGTAGGGAGAAGCGTGGCGAAGCCAATTCACGTAGTCGGGCATGACAGCAAAAGCCTGTAGAAAAGTGGGACGAAAAGCATCACTCGGCGCACAGCGGTATGAGGGTTATCGTCGTGACAGGCTAGGCAACACGCGTGCACTCCTTGCTTGGATGGCGGCCTCGGGGGCGGTCAGATTCAGGCAATCACCGATTCGAGGCAGTAATGTCCGATCAGTTCACGCAATAGACGCACGGTAGGCTGCAAACGTGACATTTCAAGGTATTCGCCGGGCTGGTGTGCGCAGGCAATATTGCCCGGACCCAGCACCAGGGTTTCGCACCCCATGCTCTGCAGGTAGGGCGCCTCGGTGCCGAAGCCCACGGCAGCTGCAGTGTGCCCGGTCAGGCGCTCGGCGACCCGGACCAGCTCGGCGTCGGCACGCTGCTCGAAGGGCGGTACCTCGGCGAACAACGGGGCGTAGTCGATCTTCACCTGGTGCAGCTCGGCCAACGGTGCCAGCTTGCCGAGAATCGCGGCACGCAGGACCTGCGGGTCCATGCCCGGCAACGGCCGCAGGTCGAACTCCAGCGAGCATTGCCCGCAGATACGGTTGGGGTTGTCGCCGCCGTGGATGCAACCCAGGTTCAAGGTCGGCTGGGGCACACTGAACTGCGCGTTGTTGTACTCGCGCTGCCACTGCCGGCGCAGGCTCAGCAACTCGCCGATGGCCCCGTGCATCGCTTCCAGGGCGCTGTGGCCCAGGCTTGGGTCCGAGGAATGGCCACTGCGACCGAGGATGTCGATGCGCTCCATCATCACCCCCTTGTGCAGGCGGATCGGCCTGAGCCCGGTCGGCTCGCCGATGACCGCGGCACGGCCCAACGGGCGACCGGCCGCGGCCAGCGCCTTGGCGCCGGACATCGAACTTTCCTCGTCACAGGTGGCGAGGATGATCAGCGGCTGCTTGAACGGCTGGTCGATCAGGCCACGCACCGCCTCGATCGCCAGCGCGAAGAAGCCCTTCATGTCGCAACTGCCCAGCCCGACCCAGCGTCCGTCGACTTCGGTGAGCTTGAGCGGATCGGTTGTCCACAGCGCCTCGTCGTAGGGCACCGTGTCGCTGTGCCCGGCCAGCACCAGGCCGCCGGGGCCGCTGCCGAACGTGGCGATCAGGTTGAACTTGCCGGGCTCGACCTGCTGGATATCGCAGGCAAAACCCAGGTCGGACAGCCAGCCGGCCAGCAGATCGATCACCTGGCGGTTGGACTGGTCCAGGCTGGGCTGGGTGCAACTCACCGAAGGCGCCGCGATGAGGGCGGCGAACTGTTCCTGCATGGACGGCAATGGCATGGCGAACCTCCCGGGGCGAGCCCCATCATAGAGCCATCGGGCGCCAAGAATAAACCGCCGTGGCGCGACTGCTGTACACTGCACGGCCTTATCTAGTCATCAGCGCGTTGTTGTCCGCCAGCGCTTGGATTGCCCCCTCATGCACAAAGAAACCGAAATCAAACTGCGCGTCAGCCGCGAAACGCTCGCTGCCTTGCGTGAGCACCCTTTGCTGAAGAAGCGCAACAAAAGTGGCTGGGAGCGCCGAGAGCTGTTCAACCAGTACTTCGACACGCCTGCGCGCGAACTGGCGGCGGCCAAGGTTGCCCTGCGCCTGCGTCGCGATGGCGAAGAAGTCATCCAGACCCTCAAGACCCGTGGCAGCAGCGTGGCCGGGCTGTCGCAGCGCAACGAGTACGACTGGACCCTGCCCAAGGCCAAGCTCGACCTGAAGAAACTCGACGGCGAATGCTGGCCCGAGCAACTGGCCGAACTCGACAAGAAGACCATCAAGCCGGTGTTCACCACCGATTTCGTGCGCGAGCGGGCAGAGATCGCCTGGGGCCGCGGCAAGGCCCGGGTGGTGATCGAAGCCGCCCTGGACCTGGGCAAGGTCATCGTCGGCAAGCAGTCCGAAGAGATCTGCGAACTGGAGCTGGAGTTGCGTGAAGGTGAGCCATCGGCATTGCTCGAGCTGGCCGCCGAACTGGCCGAGAAACTGGCGCTGATGCCCTGTGACATCAGCAAGGCCGAGCGCGGCTATCGCCTCAGCGATCCGGACAGCTACGCCCTGAGCCTGCCGGCGCCGGAACTGAACGCTGAAACCTCGCTCGACGACGCCTTCACCGCCTTGGCCTGGCACCTGTTGGCGAACAGCCAGCGCCTGGCCGAGCAGTACCGTTTCAACGGCCACTGGCGCCTGCTGCAGGACTGGGTACAACAACTCGTCGAACTGCGCGGACTGGTTGGCAGTCTCGGCCAGGCCGCTCCACGCACCAGCAGCAACGAGCTGCGCACCTCCCTCGATGCGCTGCTCGAAGACTGGCGCCCGCTGGTGCAGGCCGGGCAGGAGGACGAGGACGTGCGCAAGGCCGCGCCCGAGCAGTTCGCCGAAGAGCTGCTGGACGTGCGCTGGGGCCAGTTCTCGCTGAACACTTCGCGCTGGCTGCTGGGCCGCCTGTGGACGGTCGAGCGCAACAACCGCGGCAACCGCCAGGGCGCCGCCCAGCTGCAAAGCTGGCTGGGCCACCTGCTGGCCGAAGAAGGCGCAGCGCTGCAACTGCCGCGCTACCAGCAGCAGCCCGAGGACCTGGCCGAGCAGTTGCCACGCATCGAACGCATCCAGAGCTGGTTGCATCTGGCCCGCGGTGTGCTGGACGTGCCGGAAGTGGACCGCCTGTTCGGCGAACTGAACAAGCTGCATGCATTGGCCAGCCTGGATATCAGCGATGAAGTGCTGGACGCGCGGATGCAGCAGGCCATTGCCGTGAGCCAGAACCGCGCCTGGAAACTGCTGCTGCGCAAGTAAGCTTTGCGGGGTTTTTCCGACCTCTTCGCGGCTGCCAGCCGCTCCTACAGGGTGTTGTGAACCTGTAGGAGCGGCTGGCATCGCGCCTCACCGATTAACCGGCAAACTGGTGGTGGACTTGATTTCGGACAGCGCCACCGTCGAATTCACCTCTTGAATGCCCGGCACCATAGACAGTTTCTCGAAGAAAAAACGCTCGTATGCTTCGATGTCCGGCGTGACGATGCGCAGCAGGAAATCGACATTGCCCATCAACACATAGCACTCCAGCACTTCCGGAAAGCCGCGTATCGCTTCGGTGAACTCGGTGAAGTTCGAGCGACCGTGGGCGTTGAGTTTCACTTCGGCGAATATCTGCGTGTTGAGGCCGATCTTCTTGCGGTCCAGCAGCGTCACCTGCGCCCTGATCACCCCCTCTTCCTTGAGCCGCTGGATGCGCCGCCAGCAGGGTGACTGCGACAAACCCACCTGCTCGGCGATCTGCGCGCTGGAGAGCGTGGCGTCCTCTTGCAGCAATGCGAGGATGCGCCGGTCATAAGCATCCAAAGAACTTTGCATAGAAATGCCTCTGCCTTGCTGTTTATGGAATTGCACAATTCAAGATAGCTCAATAACTCGCCAAGTCAGGCAAGAAATACCCGTTCCAGCGTGGGAGACTTTCTCCCATCGACCACGGAGATCGCCCATGTCCGCCTTTGAACTGCTGACCTCGCCGCGCCCCGATGTCTGGGCCGCAGGCAACCTGACCACCACCGTGCAGTTCAGCCTGAGTGCCGAGATCGAGGCCGACGTGCTGTGCCGGGTGCTCAATCTGTTTGCCATGCAGTACCTGATCCCCCGGCAGCTCGCTGCATCCCAGGTAGCGGACAGCCTGCAGATCCAGGTGCAGGTGGGCGAGTTGACCTGGCACCGCGCACAGGTGATCGCGGAAAAGATGCGCAACCTGATCAGCGTGTTCGATGTGCAACTGGTCGATGCCCAGCACCCGGCCCAGGTACAGTCGTACGCTTGAGCGGCCGACAAATGCGGCAACGGTTGCCATGACGGCGACTTCCGGCACGGGCGCTAGGCTGGGTAGCACGACAGATCGCGCACCGCCAAGGAGGCCTCCGCATGACGCTCGTCGCCACTCCCCGCCGACATTGCCACGACGGCAGCCTGAACCTCGATGATCTGATCGACGCCCTGCTCGTCGAAGGCCTCATCGCAGCGGACGTCGCCCAGGCACTGTGCGACGACTTGAAACAGGAATGCGCGCACCCAGCCCACCCCCTGCAACGGCTCGCCGACTGCCGATTGCCTGACCCGCGTCAACCCGGGCACCTGCTGACGCTCGAGGTCTTGAGCCGGTGGCTGGCGGACCACGCCGGGCAACCCTACCTGCGCATCGACCCGCTGTGCATCGACGTTGCCACCGTGGTCGCCTTGATGCCCCAGGCCTTCGCCATGCGCCACAACATTCTCGCCGTGGCCGTGGACGAACACAGCGTTACCATCGCCAGCGCGCAGCCCTGGCAGCGCCAGTGGGAAGCCGACCTGGCCCACGCACTCAAACGCTCGATCAAGCGCGTGGTCGCCAACCCCGCGGACATCCAGCGTTTCACCGAACAATTCTTTCAGCTGGCGCGCTCGGTCAGCGGCGCCAGGGTCCAGGGCCAGCCCGGCGCCGCGGGCAATCTGGAGCAGCTGCTGCAACTGGGCGACATGGCCACGGTGCCCGCTGCCAGCGACCAGCACGTCATCAATATCGTCGACTGGCTGTTCCAATACGCGTTCGAGCAGCGCGCCAGTGACATTCATATCGAGCCTCGGCGCGACTTCGGTGCGCTGCGCTTTCGTATCGATGGCTTGCTGCATTGCGTGTACCGGTTCCCCGAGCAGGTCACTCTGGCTATCGTCAGCCGCCTGAAAAGCCTGGGGCGCATGAACGTCGCGGAGAAGCGCAAGCCTCAGGATGGCCGGATCAAGACCCGCCTGCCGCAGGGCCAGGAAATCGAGCTGCGCCTGTCCACCCTGCCCACGGCCTTCGGCGAAAAGCTGGTGATGCGCATCTTCGACCCTCAGGTGTTGCTCAAGGATTTCGCCCAGCTGGGCCTGGTGGCCGAAGACCTGCGGCGCTGGCAGCAGATGACCTCCCAGGCTCACGGCATCGTGCTGGTCACCGGACCCACGGGTTCGGGCAAGACCACCACGCTGTACACCACCCTCAAGCAGCTGGCGACCCCGCAGATCAACCTGTGCACCATCGAAGATCCGATCGAGATGGTCGAACCGGCCTTCAACCAGCTGCAGGTGCAGCACAACATCGACCTGGACTTTGCCAGTGGCCTGCGTGCACTGATGCGGCAGGATCCGGACATCATCATGATCGGTGAGATCCGCGACCTGGAGACGGCCGAGATGGCGATCCAGGCGGCCCTCACCGGCCATCTGGTGGTATCGACCCTGCACACCAACGATGCCGTGGGCGCGATCACTCGCCTGCTGGAACTGGGTGTCGCGCACTACCTGATCAAAGCCACAGTGCTGGGCGTCATGGCGCAGCGCTTGGTACGTACGCTGTGCGAAGACTGCAAGGCGCCGGTGCGCATCGACCCGAAGAGCTGGCAGGCGCTCATCGAGCCTTGGCGCATGGCCGTGCCCGAGGGTGCGCGGCGGGCCGTCGGCTGTCCGCGCTGTCGCGACACCGGTTACTGCGGACGTGCCGGGGTCTATGAAGTGCTACTGATAAGCGACGGCGTGAAGGCCTGCATCGACGCCCACACCGACCTCGCCGAGCTGCGGCGCCAGGCCTGCCGGGAGGGCATGCGCAGCCTGCGCCTGAGTGGCGCACGGCAGATCGCCGCCGGCCTGACCACGCTCGAGGAGGTGCTGCGCGTCACCCCGCGCATCGAGTCGCTTTAACGCCACCGCGGCAGGCAAGCCGTTGGCCTTGGGGAACTTGGACGTGGTTGGCCGTATCCAACGTGCGAACGACAACTGCCCCGGATTACATTCGTACCGGATCACACTGTGGAGTCTCGATCATGCGCCTCAAAACCGCCGTTGCTACCCTCGCGTTGCTGTCCCTGCCCGTAAGCTCGGCCATGGCCGACCCCTTCTGGCGCAACGTGCTCTCTTCCGGCGCCACGACCGGCTCCTCCTACCTGACCTTCAAGGATCACAAGTTGATCATCGCCGCCCAGGACGATGCCGGCAGCTTCGTGGCCAGCGAAGGCGGTATCCGTGGCCCGTACCTGGAAGCCGCGATCCACAAGGTACGCGCCGAGAACCCTGGCCTGCAGGCTTCCGACATGGATCTGGCCAACGCCATCCTGGCCCGGAACGCCGTCGCCGACAACTGACAGCGCAGCCATGAAAAAACCCTCGCACCCAGGTGCGAGGGTTTTTTTGTGTGCAGGTTATTTGCACGGGCGCGAGCAAGGGGCTGTGGGCCCCTTGCCGCTGTCAGCGCACCAGATGCAGGAACTGCATGTGCCGTTCGTACTGGTCGAGGATGTCGTTGATGATCTGCTCCTTGCTGTAGCCGACCAGGTCGTAGTCCTGGCTGCCTTCGGCCAGATGCACCTCGGCACGGTAGTAGCGCCGGTTCTTCAGTTCCTGATTGCCCATGCCGCCACGGGCGAAGGATGGCGTGAAGTAACCGCGCATCTGCACCTGATAGATGAACGGCCGCTCTTCACCATGACCGATCTCGAAGATCACGTTGTCGTGAGGCGTGTCCTCTTGCGCAACGGCATCCAGGCCCTTCTCGGCGAACGATGCGGTCACTTCGGCCACGGCAGGCCGTACGTGGGTGTCCATGAACCGGTACACCTCGTCACGCGAGGGGAAGCTCACGGCCTGACTCAACCGCTGCCGCCAGCCGCCACGCCCTGGGCGCGAGCTGGCAACCGGGGCCAGCGAATACAACTGGGCGATCTTGCGCTGGCTTTCCATGTGGAACGCCTTGTGCAGTCCCCACATCATCGCCAGCAGAATGATCGAGAACGGCAGCGAGGTCAGCACCACCGCCGATTTCAGCGAGTCGATGCTGCCGGCGAACAGCAGGCCGCTGGTGACCAGCGCGGTCATCGCACCCCAGAATACCCGCAGCCATTTCGGCCCGTCTTCGTCGGGGTTGCCGCCACGTGCCGACAAGGTGGAGAGCACGACGGTGCCCGAGTCGGCCGAGGTGACGAAGAACACGAAACTGATGAACACCGTAACGGCAATCACCGTCCTCGCCCATGGGTAGGTTTCGAGCAGCAGGTAGAGGGTCATCGACGGGTCGTCGATGGCTGACTGGCCGATGGCAGCCATGCCGTGGTTGATCACCTGGTCGATGGCGCTGTTGCCGAAGATCGACATCCAGGCCAGGGTGAAGCCCAGTGGGATCAGCAACACGCCGAAGACGAACTCGCGAATGGTGCGTCCGCGCGAGATGCGCGCAATGAACAGCCCCACGAAAGGCGACCAGGCAATCCACCAGGCCCAGTAGAACACCGTCCAGTTACCCAGCCAGTCGCTGGGTTTGTCGTAGGCATAGACGTCGAAGCTCTTGCTGGGCAGTGCACCCAGATAATCGCCAACGTTCTGCACCAGGGTGCTGAGCAAGTGCTGGGTCGGCCCGGCGAACAGCACGAAGAGCAACAGCGCACAGGCCAGCAGCATGTTGATGTCGGACATCACCCGCACGCCCTTGTCGACGCCGGAGACCGCCACCAGAATCGCTGCACCCATCATCAGGGTGATCAGGATCACCTGCACCCACTGGGTGTGGGCAACGCCGAACAGGTAATCCAGGCCGGAATTGAGGTGCAGCACGCCGAACCCCATGTCGGCCCCCAGGCCGAAGATGGTGGCGATGATGCCGAAGCCGTCCACGGCGTAGCCGATCGGCCCGTTGATGCGTTTGCCGATCAGGGGGTAGAGCGCCGAACGCAGCGCCAGCGGCAGGTTGTGGCGATAGGCGAAATAGGCCAGGGCCATGCCGACGAAGGCGAACACGCCCCAACCGTGCAGGCCCCAGTGCAGGAACAGCAACTGCATGGCCTGGCGCGCGGCCTCCTGGGTGCCCGCCTCGCCCTGCGGCGGTTGCAGCATATGGGTCAGCGGTTCGGAAACGCAGAAGAAGAACAGCGTGATGCTGATGCCGGCGGCAAACAACATGCCGGCCCAGGACAGGTAGCTGAACTCGGGCTCGTCATGATCGGCCCCCAGCTTGATCTTGCCGTAACCCGACAGCGCCGTGACCACGACGAACACCAGGTACAGGGTCATGGCCAGCATGTAGTACCAACCGACCGTGTTGGCGGCCCAGCTTTGCGCCGCCATCAGCCACTGGCCAGCTGCCTGCGGAAAGGAGATGACGACGATGCCGAAAATCAGGATGAAACTGGCGGCGAAGTAGAACACCGGAGGGTTCATGCGCACGTTGCCGCTTGGCGCTGATGAAGATGCACTCATGCGCGGTGCACTCCACACGTTCGTAAATGGAAGAAACTGGGCGTTTTCAGCAAGGGATGGCCTCCTGTTGAACGCGAATCGCGATCCATGGTTTTATTGAACGAGCGTTCAATTAAAACACGACTGATGGTAGATGGCCAATTGATGGGCCGAACGGTCCTGCCTGGCAGGCCGTTCGCGGCGTCCTGCCAAGCCCTATTTCTGACTGCCGTCGTCGTGCACCAGGTTGGCTTGGGTGAGGTTGCTGCCGGCCGGCACGGTGCGCGTGAGCCAGACGTTGCCGCCAATGGTCGAGCCCTGGCCGATGGTGATGCGACCCAGGATGGTCGCGCCGGCGTAGATGACCACATCGTCCTCGACGATCGGGTGGCGCGGATGCCCCTTCTGCAGCTGCCCGGACTCGTCCGCGGGGAAGCGCTTGGCGCCCAGGGTGACCTGCTGGTAGATACGCACCCGCTCGCCGATGACGGCGGTTTCGCCGATCACCACGCCCGTGCCGTGGTCGATGAAGAAGCTTGGGCCGATCCGCGCGCCGGGGTGGATATCGATACCGGTCGCCGAATGCGCCAGTTCCGAGCTGATGCGCGCCAGCAACGGCAGGCCGGCGAGATACAGATGGTGAGCGAGGCGATGATGGATCACCGCGAGCACGCCGGGATAGCACAGCAATACCTCATCGACACTGCGCGCCGCGGGATCGCCGTGATAGGCGGCCAGCACATCGGTGTCGAGCAGGCGCCGCAGGCCGGGCAGCGCCGCAGCGAAATCCTGGATCAGTTCCAGGGCCCTGGCGTCGACGGCGGGCAAGTCGCAGTCGCCATTGCGCGCGGCGTAGCGCAGTTCCAGGCGGGCCTGGGTCAAGAGTTCGTTGAGCGCGGCGTCCAGGGTATGGCCTACATAGAAGTCTTCGCTTTCTTCGCGCAGGTCCACCGGCCCCAGGCGCATCGGGAACAACGCGCCGCACAACTGCTCGAGTACTTTGGCCATGGCCTCGCGCGACGGCAGCTCGCGGCCGCCCTGCATGCCGCAACTGCGTCCGTTCTGCCGGCGCCAATCGGAGCGCGCCTCATGCAACTGGCCGACGATGGACTGCAACTGCCAATGGCCTCTGCGTGCCTGAGGAATGTCGTTCACGGTTATACCCTGCCTTGTGTGGAAACAGCGATGGCCGCCGATTGGCGCCCACCATACGGGAAAAATCCAGGCGGTAAAAAGAACGCTTTGGACGTGTCGTGGAGCATCTGAACATAAGCCGCGGTCATACGTTCCGTGGGCGCCGAGGGGGCTTGTGGGCCAGCGTGGCGGTGCCTATAGTCCTGTTTTCCCATTGCGCCTTCGCCTCGACGACCGGTAACCGCACAGGTGGCCGCCGACGCTGCGAAACCCTCCCTCATTTCAAGGATCCGCCATGAAGTTTCCCGCATTGCGCAAACACCTGCTGATCGCCGGCCTGGTTCTGGGCAGTTCGCTGCTGGGCCAGGCAATGGCTGGCGAACAGTTGCAGAAAATCAAGGACGCCGGTGTCATCAACATCGGCCTGGAGGGTACCTACCCGCCGTTCAGCTTCGTGGACGAAAACGGCAAGCTGACCGGCTTCGAAGTGCAACTCTCCGAGGCCTTGGCCAAGGAACTGGGCGTCAAGGTCAAGCTGCAGCCCACCCCATGGGCCGGTATTCTCGCAGCGCTGGAGTCCAAGCGGCTCGACGTCGTGGTCAATCAGGTGACCATCTCCGATGAGCGCAAGAAGAAGTACGACTTCTCCAAGCCCTACACCGTGTCCGGTATCCAGGCCGTGGTCGCGAAGAAGAATGCCGACAGCATCAAGCAGGCCTCCGACCTGGCCGGCAAGAAAGTCGGCATGGGCCTGGGCACCAACTACGAGCAGTGGCTCAAGGACAACGTGCCGAGCGCCGTGGTGAAAACCTACGACGATGATCCGACCAAGTACCAGGACCTGCGCGTCGGCCGTATCGATGCGATTCTGGTGGACCGCCTGGCCGCATTCGACCTGATCAACAAGACCAACGAAACCCTCGCCCTGGCAGGCGATGCGTTCTCGCGTCAGGAAGCCGGGATCGCCGTGCGCAAGGGCGAGCCGGAACTGCTCAAGGCACTCGACGACGCTCTCGACAAACTGCGCGCCGACGGCACCCTGGCCAAGCTGTCCAAGCAATGGTTCAGCGCTGACGTCACGCAATGATCGAGAGCAGCCTGCAGCTGATGCTCGATTCGGCACCCTTTCTGCTCAAGGGTGCCTACTACACGGTCTTCCTCAGCCTGGGCGGAATGTTCTTCGGCCTGCTGCTGGGGTTCGGCCTGGCGTTGATGCGGTTGTCCCGAAGCCGCCTGCTGAGCTGGCCGGCCAGGGTCTACGTGTCGTTCTTCCGCGGCACGCCGTTGCTGGTCCAGCTGTTCGTCATCTACTACGGCCTGCCGCAGATCGGTATCGAACTGGACCCGTTGCCCGCTGCACTCATCGGCTTTTCGCTGAACATGGCCGCCTATGCCTGTGAAATCCTGCGGGCGGCGATCGCGTCCATCGAGCGCGGTCAGTGGGAGGCAGCTGCCAGCATCGGCATGACCCGCGCGCAGACCTTGCGCCGGGCCATCCTGCCGCAGGCCATGCGCACCGCCCTGCCGCCACTGGGCAACAGTTTCATTTCACTGGTCAAGGACACGGCACTGGCAGCGACCATTCAGGTACCGGAGCTGTTCCGCCAGGCGCAGTTGATCACCGCCCGCACGTTCGAGATCTTCACCATGTACCTGGCGGCCGCATTGATCTACTGGCTGTTGGCAAGCGTTCTGGCGCACCTGCAGAATCATCTGGAACGGCGGGTCAACCGCCACGACCAAGAGGCATGAAGCAATGATCGTGGTAAAGGGCCTGACCAAACAGTTCAATGGCCACAGCGTGCTCAAGGGCATCGACCTGGAGATCGCCGCCGGTGAGGTGGTGGCGATCATCGGCCCCAGCGGCTCGGGCAAGACGACCTTCCTGCGCTGCCTGAACCTGCTGGAAACACCTACCAGTGGCCAGATCCGTGTGGGCGACATCGAAATCGACGGAGCCCGCGTGGCGCAGCAGCAGGGCCTGATTCGCGAGTTGCGCCAGCAGGTGGGTTTCGTCTTCCAGAACTTCAACCTGTTTCCCCATCGCACGGCGTTGGCGAACGTCATCGAAGGGCCGCTGGTGGTAAAGAAGATGGCCATGGCCGAAGCGACCGAACTGGGCCGCGAGCTGTTGGCCAAGGTTGGCCTGGCCGGCAAGGAAGAGGCCTACCCCAGGCGGCTCTCGGGCGGTCAGCAGCAGCGCGTGGCGATTGCCCGGGCGCTGGCCATGCAGCCGCAGGTCATCCTCTTCGACGAGCCGACTTCAGCGCTGGACCCGGAGCTGGTTGGCGAAGTGCTGGCAACGATTCGGGGCCTGGCGCAGGAAAAGCGCACCATGGTCATCGTCACCCACGAGATGCAGTTCGCCCGCGACGTGGCCAATCGCGTGGTGTTCTTCGACCAGGGGGTGATCGTGGAACAGGGTCCGGCCCGCGAGTTGTTCGCCAACCCGCAGCAGGCACGTACCCGGCAGTTTCTCGACAAGTTCCTGCACCCGGAGGGCTAGCGCCGTTCAGCGCTTGCGGAACACGTAGAACAGGTTGGGTTCGCTGACCATATACAGGTTGCCATCGTCGTCCATGGCGATGCCTTCGGGTTGCGGTACGCTCTTGCTCAAGCCCTGGCGGCCCTTGCGCAGCGACATGGTGCTCAGGGGCCGGCCCTGCACGTCCAGTTCCAGCACCAGCAGCGATTCGTCCGACAGGGCCAGCAGGTGGCCGCTGCGCTCGTCGTATTGCAGGCTGGAAAGGTCGCGCACGAACAGGCCGGCATCGCGCCGGCGGTCCTGGGTCACCTGCACGTCCAGCGGCTTGTCGCTGACCCCACGCGGAAAGCCCTGCACTTCGTAGATCAGCATGGGATCGCGCTCGCGCGCCACGAACAGGCGCTTGCCGGTCGAGTCGTAGGCCAACCCCTCGAAACCCTTGTTGCTGCGGCCACCGAAGTTGAGGCTCAACTGCTCGGCCTGCTGGGCGTCGATGATCTGCGTATCGTCGGTGACGTTGACCTTGATCAGGCGCTGCTGGCGCTCGTCGGTGATCACGTAGACACCGGGGCTGATGTACTCGACCGCCTCCGGGTCGCCGAACCCGACCAGCGCGATACGTCGCAGGATGGTGCCCTGCAGCGACAGCTCGATCAGCTCCGAACGCTGGTTGGTAACGGTGAACAGGGTCTTGCGCGATGGATCGAAGGTCAGTGCCGAGATGTCGTCGTCCAGGCCTTCGACCACCTTCGCCTCGATATCCACCTGATAGCTGTCCAGGTTGATTGCGCCTGGCAGCGGGCCTCCGAGCCAGCGCTCGACGTTGAAACTGGCCCGTTCGATCCAGCGAAAGTGATGCAGTGCGGCGAAGGCGCAGATCAGTGCAAGCAGTGCCGCGATCAGCAGCAGGTGAATGGGTCGAACGAAGAAACGCATCGCGTCGGGCTCTGAAGTGAAGTGTGCGCATCAAACCATTAAATGATGAAGCCAGGCTTAAGTTTCTACGGATTGATTTGTAGGAAACGTCGAAGCAATTGCAGCGCCAGAAGACGCTGCTATCCGGCTCAACGCTTGCGCAATACGTAGAACAGATTCGGCTCGCTGACCAGGTAGATCGTGCCTTCGTCGTCCATGGTCACGCCTTCGGCGCGGGGAATGGTGTCCTTGAGGCCGTTCATGCCGCCCAGCAGGGCCATGAAGCTCCACTGCTTGCCGGTTTCGTCGTATTCCATGAGCAGGTGCGAGTCGGCCGAGAGCAGCAGGCGGTGACCGGTGCGCGGATCCACTGCCAGCGCCGAAAGGTTGCGCATGTCCAGGTCGGGCGCATCGAGGCGTTGCTTCTCGCCGGCGGGCAGGCCATCGCTGCCCAGCTTCAGCGAGAACAGCGCCGGTGGTCTTTCTTCGCCGAGCAACAGGCGCTGGTTGCGCGGATCCCAGGCCAGGGCTTCGAAAGCCTTGTTCTGGTCCGCCGAAGGGCCGAGGTCGAACGGCGCGAAGTCGGCGATGTTCAGCTCGCGGGTGTCGGCCTCGACCTTGACCACGGTCAGTTGGTGCTGGCGCTCGTCGATGATCGCCAGGCGCCCATCGGCGAGTGTGGTGACGGCCTCCGGATTGCTCCAGCCGGTCAGCGGCATCTTGCGCAGCACGTCGCCCTGCAGGCTCAGCTCGACCAGGTAGGGGTTCTTGCCCATCACCGCGAACAAGGTACGGGTGCCGGGGTGATAGGTGATGTCCGAAGCTTCGTCGCCTTCCATTCCGGGCAGGGCCTTGGCGTCGATTACGGCTTCATAGTCAGGCAGCCAGACACTGGCCTTGCGCTCGGTGCTGTTGTGCGTCCACTCCTGCACCCACAGCTCGGCGCGGTCGTCCCAGTGCAAGACCACCGCGACGATGTAGCCGATCAGCAGCACCAGCAAGGTCCACAGGTACCAACGTTTGTGCAGGGGGCGGGATGAATGCAGCGCGGCGCGGACCATGAAGTACCCTTGCTGGAGACGGATTCATACGGGCACATCCGAACAATGCACCCACTTGGGTGGGGGCATTATCCAGATCGAATGTAAAAAAAAGGTGAGGCGTGGGGCGACTACTGGACGCGGCTGGTGAAGCGGCTGACACCGGGCAGTTCCAGCACGATTTCGGCGCCGATTTCGAGCGGGCCTACCCCGGCTGGGGTGCCGGTGAGGATCACGTCGCCAGCCTGCAGCGAGAAGCACCCGGCCATGTACTGGATCATCGGCACGATGGCGTTGAGCATCAGGTTGCTGTTGCCGTCCTGGCGCACGTTGCCATCGATGGTCAGGCGTATCGGGATGTCGGTGAGGTCGGGGAAGCTGTCGGCCGATACGAACGGTGCGATCACTGCCGCGCCGTCGAACGACTTGGCGATTTCCCACGGCAGGCCCTTCTCGCGCAGGCGCGCCTGGACGTCGCGCAGGGTCAGGTCCAGCGCCGGGGCGAAGCCGGAGATGGCATCGATGACTTCTTCGGCACTGGGCCGGGTGCTCAGTGACTTGCCCAGCAGCACCGCGATTTCCGCCTCGTAGTGCACCGCGCCGCGATCGGTCGGAATGGTGAAGGTTTCCTGCAACGGCACCACGCAGCTGCTTGGCTTGATGAACAGCAGCGGTTCGGTCGGAATCGGGTTGTCCAGCTCCTTGGCATGCTCGGCGTAGTTGCGGCCGATGCACACCACCTTGCCCAGCGGAAAGTGGATGCGGGTACCGTCGATGTACTGGTGCTGGTAGCTCATTGCTCGAACCTCTGCTCAGATGAACGTATCAAATGGAAAAGATCTTGCCAGGGTTCATGATCCCATTGGGGTCGAACACTGCCTTCATGGCTTTCATGTACTGGATTTCGACCGGCGAGCGGCTGTACTGCAGGTAGTCGCGCTTGACCATGCCCACGCCGTGCTCGGCGGAGATGGAGCCGTTGTACCTGCGCACGGTTTCGAAGACCTCGGTATTGACCAGCGCACATTCGGCAAAGAATGCGTCCTTGTCCATGTGCTCGGGCTTGAGGATGTTCAGGTGCAGGTTGCCGTCGCCGATGTGGCCGTACCAGAGCACGTCGAATGCCGGATAGCGCTCGCTGACGATGGCGTCGATCTCGCGCAGGAAAGCCGGCACCTTGGAAATGGTCACCGAGATGTCGTTCTTGTACGGCACCCAGTGGGAAATGGTTTCGGAGATGTACTCGCGCAGCTTCCACAGGTTGCGCAACTGCTGCTCGCTCTGGCTCATGACGCCATCGAGCACCCAGCCCTGCTCCACGCAGTGTTCGAAGGTGGCCAGCGCGGTGTCGGCGATGTCGTCGGTGGTGGCTTCGAACTCCAGCAGGGCATAGAACGGGCAGGCCGTTTCGAACGGCGCCGGCACGTCGCCGCGGCCCAGCACCTTGGCCAGCGCCTTGTCGGAAAAGAACTCGAACGCCGTGAGGTCGAGCTTGCCCTGAAACGCATGCAGCACCGGCATGATCGCATCGAAGTCGGCGGTGCCGAGCACCATCGCGGTGAGGTTCTTCGGCGCACGGTCCAGGCGCATGGTGGCCTCGACGATGAACCCCAGGGTGCCTTCGGCGCCGATGAACAACTGACGCAGGTCGTAGCCGGTGGCGTTCTTGACCAGGTCCTTGTTCAGCTCCAGTACATCGCCCTGGCCTGTGACCACCTTGAGGCCCGCCACCCAGTTGCGCGTCATGCCGTAGCGGATGACCTTGATGCCGCCGGCGTTGGTGCCGATGTTGCCGCCGATCTGGCTGGAACCCGAAGAGGCGAAGTCCACCGGGTAGTACAGGCCGTTTTCCTCGGCCAGGTTCTGCAGCTGCTTGGTGATGACGCCTGGCTGGCAGACCACGGTGCGGTCGGTGGCGTTGAAGTCGAGCACCTTGTTCATGTAGTCGAACGACACCACCACCTCGCCGTTGGCCGCTACCGCCGCAGCCGACAGACCGGTGCGCCCACCCGAAGGGACCAGCGCCACCTTGCGCTCGTTGGCCCAGCGCACGATGGCCTGGACCTGCTCGGTGGTCTTGGGAAAGGCGATGGCGCTGGGTGCCGGGGCGTACTGTTTGGTCCAGTCCCGGCCGTAGGTGTCGAGCGAAGCGGCATCGGTGAGGACCTTGCCAGGCTCGAGCAGGGTCTTGAGTTCATCGATCAGGGCATGACGGTTCATGGACGCGACTCTGCAAGTGAAGGATTCACGAATCGGGCGATTCGCGGCCCGCGAAACCTCGGACCATTCATAGTCACCCTGAGAACGGCTCATGACCCAGGATGGGCGTACGACAGGGAGGCTATGCTAGCATACGCCCCCCGCCAATCGAGCCCTGGCCCGGTGTGCGCCGCTTCACTTCCTGCCATTTTTTTCGGGACACAGGTTTACGCAGATGAGCAAGACTTCCCTCGACAAGAGCAAGATCAAGTTCCTTCTTCTCGAAGGCGTCCACCAATCCGCCGTGGACGTCCTCAAGGCTGCCGGCTACACCAGCATCGAGTACCACACCAAGTCGCTGCCCGAAGCCGAACTCAAGGAAAAGATCGCCGATGCGCACTTCATCGGCATTCGCTCGCGCACCCAGCTGACCGAAGAGCTGTTCGACTGTGCGAAGAAACTGGTCGCCGTGGGCTGCTTCTGCATCGGCACCAACCAGGTTGATCTGTCAGCCGCTCGCGAACGCGGTATCGCGGTGTTCAACGCACCGTATTCCAACACCCGTTCCGTGGCCGAACTGGTGCTGGCCGAAGCCATTCTGCTGTTGCGTGGCATCCCCGAGAAGAACGCTTCCTGCCACCGTGGCGGCTGGATCAAGAGCGCGGCGAACTCCTTCGAGATCCGCGGCAAGAAACTGGGCATCGTCGGCTATGGCTCGATCGGCACCCAGCTGTCGGTCCTGGCCGAAGGCCTGGGCATGCAGGTGTACTTCTACGACACCGTGACCAAGCTGCCGCTGGGCAACGCCACCCAGGTCGGCAGCCTGACCGAGCTGCTGGGCATGAGCGACATCGTCACCCTGCATGTGCCCGAAACCGCCGCCACCCAGTGGATGATCGGCGAGAAGGAAATCCGTGCCATCAAGAAGGGCGGTATCCTCATCAACGCCGCGCGCGGCACCGTGGTCGAGCTCGACGCACTGGCCGAGGCGATCAAGGACAAGCACCTGATCGGCGCTGCCATCGACGTGTTCCCGGTCGAGCCACGCTCCAACGACGACATCTTCGAAAGCCCGCTGCGTGGCCTGGACAACGTCATCCTGACCCCGCACATCGGTGGTTCCACCGCCGAGGCGCAGGCCAACATCGGCCTGGAAGTGGCCGAGAAACTGGTCAAGTACAGCGACAACGGTACCTCGGTGTCGTCGGTCAACTTCCCGGAAGTGGCTTTGCCCGCGCACCCTGGCAAGCACCGTCTGCTGCACATCCACGAGAACGTGCCGGGCGTGATGATGGAGATCAACAAGGTCTTCGCCGAGAACGCCATCAACATCTCCGGCCAGTTCCTGCAGACCAACGAAAAGGTCGGCTATGTAGTGATCGACGTCGACGCCGATTACTCGGACCTGGCGCAGGAAAAGCTGCAACAGGTCACCGGAACCATTCGCTGCCGCGTATTGTTCTGATAGCGGCCGGATTGCGGTGTGCCTGGCACACCGCGTCCTCTGGTTCGCGGCTGCCAGCCGCTCCTACAATCAACCCAGATCCCCTGTAGGAGCGGCTAGTAGCCGCGAACCAGGCGACGCGGTGTATCAGAACGGCTCGTTGCCCCGACGGCGGAACCAGCCGGTCAGCGACAGCCGATTGCGCTGCGCCGGCATCACCTCGTGCGGCACCTCGCCGGAAAGAAACACCACCAGCGTGCCACCGATCGGCTGCACGTCGTACGCCGTGTCCCCGCGCAGGTACATGCGCAGCTGACCCCCGTCCTCTTCGCCCCAGTCGGCATCGTTCAGGTACAGCACCGCTGACACCATGCGCCGGTCATCGTCGCGAAAGCGATCCAGGTGACGCAGGTAGACGCTGCCCGGTGGGTACAGGGCGAAATGGCATTCGAAGTCTTCCAGGCCCAGAAACAGACCACGATTGAGCGCTTCGCGCAGGCTGTCCATGATCTGCATGTAAACGTCGCACGGCACGGCTTCGCCCGGTTCGATCCACTGGATGCGGTCACCGCGAATGCCTTCGCGGATCTCCTGGGATGGACCGCGCCCGACGGCCGCCGGCGCCAGTTCGCCTTGGGCATGGCGGGTACGGCACTCGGCCGCCAGCGCCAGGGTCAAAGCCTGGGGCACGAAGAGTTCCTGCTGCGACCAGCCGTGCTCGGCCAGGTCGTCGACGATGCGCAGCAGCAGTGGATGATCAGAAGGTATTTGCATGCCCGGCATAGTATCCATACGCCTGCAAAACCGACAGAGGCTTGCACGAGGTCGCTGCGCAGTCGATGCATCGAGGCGCAGCGTGCATGTCACTTCTCGACAAAGCCAGGCAATGCCACGGACAATGGCCCCTTGCCGACAGGAGTCCCTATGCGCCGCGTCCTTGTGTTCTTGATGATGTTCAGTACGACGCCCGCCTGGGCCGACGACCACGACCTGCTGTACAAGGCCGCTGGCTGGCCTGAACAAAGGGCGCATTTCAGCGACGCCCTCAAGGCGGCCCAGCAGCGCTACCAGAGCAGCTTGCCACCGGCGGTTTTCCAGGCACTGGTGAGCAACAGCGACCAACGCTTCGCGGCGCAGGCCATGGACCAGCGGGCCGAAGCGCGACTGCGCCAGGGCCTGGCCGATCCCAAACCGGCCCTCGCCTTCTTCGAGTCTGCCCTGGGCCGCAAGATCGTCGCCGCCGAGCTGCTGGCCACCTGCAGTGATCAACTGGCCAAGAACGCCCAGGGCCTGCCGAAACTGCAGGTCGAGTCGACCCGCGCGCTGTTGATCGGCCATCTGGCGCAGGCACTGCCGGCGCGCCAGGCTGGCGCAGAGGTCAGCCTGGCGATCGCCGGGGTGGCCGCCGACAGCCTCAGCTCGATGATTCCAGGTCTGTTGGGGGGCGGCCAGGCTGCAGGTCTGCTCGATGGCCAGCGCGAGCGGCTGCAACAGCAGATCGCCATCGACCTGAACAATACGCTGCTGTACGTGTACCGCGAATTGTCCGATCCGGAGCTGGAGGAGTTCGTCGGCTTCGCCGAGTCTGCCGCTGGCCAGGCTTATTATCAGGCGGCCCTGGAGGCGGTACGGGCTGGGCTGGCGGTTGGACAGACACCGGGCAAGGCGGGAAACTGAGGGGCGCCGTTCGCGGCCGCTGACCCACCCGCAGCAATGGCCCACCCCCGTAGGAGCGGTCAGCGGCCGCGAAGAAGACGACTCGGTTACAGATTCTGTTCGAAGAAATCGAAACACTTCGCCCGAATCGCAGGCAGCTCATTGACCAGATGGTGTCGGGCTCCCGCCACCTGCAACACCCGCACCTCGGCGAACTTTGCGCGCAGCACCTTGAGGTTGTGCCGCCAATCCACGGTGTCGTCATCCTCTCCCTGCACGACCACCACCGTGCGCGGGCTGCGCGGCGCTGCCTCGATGTGCTGCACCCACTGCACCAACGCCCCCACCCACGCTGTCGGCAGGCGCACGGGCTGCAGCGGGTCCGCCTGCAGGAACGGCATGAAATCCGGGTCGTTGGTATTGGCGCTGAAACGCCTGGCAATGCCGTTGACGAACGGCTTGAGCACGCGATAGCTGAGTTTGGACAAACCCCATGCGCTGGGCCGCACCAGCGGCGCCATCAGCAGCACCTGCCCCTGCGCCGCGGACTGCGCGCCCTGGTGCAGCAGATGGTCGACGATGATCGCGCCACCGGTACTCTGCCCCAGCAAGTGCCAGGGCTGCGGCAGCTGCAGGGTACATGCTTCGGCGAACAGGCCATCGAGCGTGGCCTGGTAATCGGCAAAGCTGTGAATGCTGGCTCGCTCGCCGCTGGACAGACCATGGCCCGGCAGGTCGCAGGAAATGACCGCGAAGCCACGCGCCAAGGCCCACTGCACGGCGTGCCGGTACAACCCCATGTGATCGTAGAAACCGTGCATGACGAAGAGCGTGGCGACAGGCCGCTCCGGCAGCCACACTTGGGCCACCAAGTCGAAGCCGGCAGCACTGAAGCGCCCCAGCCAGCTTTGTACGGGCAGGTCTAGCTGATAGAAGCGCTGGTAGGCCTGAGCCTCAGCGGACAGCGGCTGTCGGGCGCCCAAGGGTGGCAGGGAATTTCGCAGGGTGTCGGGATGAAATGCAATGGGCATGGATGATTGTTCCGAGGCAATACGTGTGCTGGCAAGGGCGCTGAAGACCCAGCGCCCTGCCCTCATCACACCGACGCTGCCGGCCGCTGAGTCTTCGGCTGTTGCCAGGAGTTGGCGGCGCTTTCCTCGATGGCTTGCTGGATCGCCTTGCGACGACGCTCTTCGGCCCGGCGCCCGAAATACCACACCAGGAACGTCACCAACGAAACGGCCAGCAGAATCAGGCTGGCCACCGCATTGATCTCAGGCTTCACGCCCAGGCGGACCGCCGAAAACACTTCCATCGGCAGGGTCGTGGAACCCGGCCCGGAAACGAAGCTGGCCAGCACCAGATCGTCCAGCGACAGCGCGAAGGACATCATCCCGCCGGCCGCCAGCGATGGCGCGATCATGGGAATGGTGATCAGAAAGAACACCTTCCAGGGCCGCGCACCCAAGTCCATGGCCGCCTCTTCGATCGACAGGTCCAGCTCGCGCAACCGCGATGACACCACCACCGCCACGTACGAGGCACAGAAGGTGGTATGAGCGATCCAGATCGTGGCGATGCCACGCTCCTGCGGCCAGCCGATCACCTGGGCCATGGCCACGAACAGCAGCAGCAAGGACAGACCGGTAATCACCTCGGGCATCACCAGCGGCGCCGTCACCAGGCCGCCGAACATGGTGCGCCCCTTGAAGCGACTGATGCGCGTCAGCACGAACGCCGCCATGGTCCCCAGGGCCACGGCCGTCACTGCCGTGTAGCAGGCGATTTCCAGCGAGCGCATCACCGCGCCCATCAGCTGGGAGTTGTCCAGCAGGCCGACGTACCACTGCACCGACCAGCCGCCCCAGACCGTCACCAGGCGCGAGGCGTTGAAGGAATAGATGACCAGGATCAGCATCGGCGCATAGATGAACACCAGACCCAGCACTAAGATAAGTTTGGAGAACCCGAAACGCTTCATGCCTTGCCCTCCAGTTCTTTGGCCTGGCTGCGATTGAACAGCACGATAGGCACGATCAGAATCGCCAGCATCAACACAGCCAATGCCGAGGCAACGGGCCAGTCGCGGTTGTTGAAGAACTCCTGCCACAACACGCGGCCGATCATCAGGGTTTCCGGGCCACCCAGCAGCTCGGGAATCACGAACTCGCCGACCACCGGAATGAATACCAGCATGCAGCCGGCGATGATGCCGTTCTTCGACAACGGCACGGTGATTTTCCAGAAACTGTTGAAGGTGCTCGAGCCCAGGTCGGAAGCAGCCTCCAGCAAGCTGTTGTCATGCTTCACGAGATTGGCGAACAGCGGCAGGATCATGAATGGCAGGTACGCATAGACCACCCCGATGTACACCGCCAGGTTGGTGTTGAGAATCTGCAGCGGCTGGTCGATCACCCCCAGCCACATCAGGAAGGCATTGAGCAGGCCGTTGTTGCTCAGGATGCCCATCCAGGCATACACGCGGATCAGGATCGCCGTCCAGGTCGGCATCATGATCAGCAGCAGGAGCACGGTCTGCAGGTCCTTGCGTGCCTTGCTGATGGCATAGGCCATGGGATAGCCGAGCAGCAGGCAGATCAGGGTGCTGAAGAAGGCCATCTTCAACGAGCCCAGATAGGCCGAGATGTACAGATCGTCTTCGGTGAGAAGCGCGTAGTTGGCGAAATTGAGGATCAACTCGAACTTCTGTTCGGCGTAGCTCCAGATTTCGGTGTACGGCGGGATCGCCACGTCGGCTTCGGCGAAGCTGATCTTGAGCACGATGAAGAACGGCAGCATGAAGAACAGGAACAGCCACAGGAACGGTACGCCGATGACCATCTGGCGACCGTTGGGGATGATCCTCTTGAGCTTGCGTTTGATCTTGCGCAGCTTCATGAGCGCAGTACCACGCCGCTGTCGTCTTCCCACCAGACGAACACTTCGTCGTCCCAGGTCGGCCGGGCGCCACGGCGCTCGGCGTTGGCCACGAACGACTGCACCAGCTTGCCGCACGGCAACTGCACGTGGAACACCGAATGGCCGCCCAGGTAGGCGATGTCATGGACCTTGCCGCGCGACCAGTTGTGTTCGCTGTCGGGCTGCTGGGTGGTCACCAACATCTTTTCCGGGCGAATGGCGTAGGTCACGTTCTTGTCTTCGGCAGCGGTACTTACACCGTGACCGACATAGATGCTGCGCTCCAGCTCCGGGCTGCTGATCAGTGCGTAGCCTTCCATGTCCTCGACCACCTGGCCTTCGAACAGGTTGACGTTGCCGATGAACTCGCACACCAGGCGGCTGGTGGGGGTTTCGTAGATGTCGATCGGGCTGCCGATCTGCGCGATCCAGCCCAGGTGCATGATGGCGATGCGCTGGGCCATGGTCATGGCCTCTTCCTGGTCGTGGGTCACCATCACGCAGGTCACGCCGACCCGCTCGATGATTTCCACCAGTTCCAGTTGCATCTGCGAGCGCAGTTTCTTGTCCAGCGCGCCCATCGGCTCGTCGAGCAGCAACAGCTTGGGCTTTTTCGCCAGCGAGCGTGCCAGCGCAACGCGCTGACGCTGGCCACCGGACAACTGGTGCGGCTTGCGCTTGCCGTACTGGGTCATCTGCACCAGCTTGAGCATTTCCGCCACGCGTGCGTCGATTTCGGCCGCCGGCAGTTTGTCCTGCTTGAGGCCGAAGGCGATGTTCTGCGCCACGGTCATGTGCGGAAACAACGCGTAGGACTGGAACATCATGTTGATCGGCCGCTCGTAGGGCGGCATATCGGTGATGTCCACGCCGTCGAGGAAAATACGCCCCTCGGTCGGCCGTTCGAAGCCAGCCAGCATGCGCAGCAGGGTGGACTTGCCGGAACCGGACCCGCCCAGCAAGGCGAAGATCTCACCCTGGTTGATTTCCAGCGACACGTCGTCCACGGCCACCGTTTCGTCGAATTTCTTCGTTACCTTTTCGATCCGGACCAGCACCTTTTTCGGTTGCTGGCTGCCTTCGAGGGCTTTTTTGTAGGCGCTGGAGGCAACAGCCATTCACGAAACTCCCAAACTTGAGTGGGGGCGGCTCTGGATCGGGCCGCCCCGAGTATTTATTTGCCCGACTTGACCTTGGTCCAGCTGCGGGTCATCAAACGCTGCACCTTGGGCGGCAGCTCGACGTTGACGTAGAGCTTGTCCTGGATGGCCTGTGGCGGATAGACCGCCTCGTCGTTGCGCACATCCTGATCCATCAGCTCGCCGGACTTGAGATTGGGGTTGGCATAGCCGACATAGTCGCTGACCTTGGCAATCACTTCAGGTTTCAACAGGTAGTCGATGAACGCCAGGCCCTGCTTGGCATCCGGCGCATCGGCGGGGATGGCCAGCATGTCGAACCACAAGTTGCCGCCTTCCTTGGGAATCGAGTAGGCCAGCTTGATGCCCTTGCCGGCTTCCTCGGCCCGTGCCTTGGCCTGGAATATGTCGCCGGAATAACCCACGGCCACACAGATGTTGCCATTGGCCAGGTCGCTGATGTACTTGGAAGAATGGAAGTAGGTCACGTACGGACGGACCTTGAGCAGCTTGGCCTCGGCTTGCTTGTAGAGCTTCTCGTCGGTGGTGTTGGGGTCCAGGCCCATGTAGTTGAGCACGGCCGGAAACATCTCGTCGGGCGAGTCGAGGAAGGCGACGCCGCACTTGGACAGTTTCTTGATGTTTTCGGGCTCGAACACCATGGCCCAGGAGTCGATCTTGTCGACGCCCAGCACAGCCTTGATCTTTTCCACGTTGTAACCGATGCCGTTGGTACCCCACAGATAGGGAACGGCGTACTGGTTACCCGGATCGTTTTTTTCCAGGCGCTTGAGCAGCACCGGATCAAGGTTGGAATAGTTGGTCAGCTGGGCCTTGTCCAGTTTCTGGAAAGCCCCGGCTTTGATCTGTTTGCCCAGGAAGTGGTTGGACGGCACCACCACGTCGTAGCCGGTATGGCCGGCCAGCAACTTGCCTTCCAGGGTTTCATTGGAGTCGAAGACGTCGTAGATCGGCTTGATCCCGGTGGCGGCTTCGAAATCCGCCAGGGTGCTCTCGCCGATGTAGTCGGACCAGTTGTAGATGTGTACGGTGCCTGCCGCTTGAGCATTGAGCGCCAGGGTCAGACCCGCACCGATCAGCATGGCCTTGCGAAACAAAGAGTGTGACAAGTGGAGGTCCTCTCAAGCGTTTGTTCTATAAGACAAACCGGCGCGCAACTTACAGCCCATGCGCGCGCGCCGCAATTGCTGATTCACCTGGCCCGAGCTCGCGGTGCGCCATTCGCGGCCACGGGCCGCTCCTACGGGGTATGTGTGGGAGCGGTCATCGGCCGCGAAAGGCGCATCGCAATACCAGCCCGGCTTACTTGCCCGACTTAATCTTGGTCCAGCTGCGCGTCATGATGCGCTGCGTCGCCGCCGGCAGGTCGGCAATGGCATACAGCTTGGCCTGCACATCGGCCGGCGGGTAGATGCCCGGATCGCCGCTGATGGCTTTATCCACCAATGCTGTTGCAGCCTGGTTACCGTTGGGGAACTGCACGCTGTTGGTGATCTCGGCCATGACTTCCGGTTTCATCAGGAAGGTCATGAACTTGTAGGCGCCTTCGACGTTCTCGGCATCCTTGGGGATGGCAACCATGTCGAAGAAGCTGCCAGCGCCTTCCTTGGGAATGTTGTAGCTGACCTTGACCTTGCCACCCGCTTCTTCGGCGCGCGACTTGGCCTGGTAGATGTCACCCGAATACCCCACGGCCACGCAGATATTGCCGTTGGCCAGGTCGGAGATGTACTTGGAGGAATGGAAGTAACCGATCGATGGACGCACCTTGAGGAACAGCGCCTCGGCCTCGGCAAGCTGCTTCTTGTCCTGCGAGTCCGTCGGGTAGCCCAGGTAATGCAGGGCGATCGGCAGCATCTCGGTGGGCGAATCGAGGAAGCTGATGCCGCACGACTTCAGCTTGGCCGCGTTTTCCGGCTTGAACAGCAGGTCCCAGCTGTTGGTCGGTGCATCGGCGCCCAGCGCAGCCTTGACCTTGTCGGCGTTGAAGCCGATGCCGATCGAGCCCCACATGTACGGGAAGGCATGCTTGTTGTCCGGGTCGCTCACCGACACCGCCTTGAGCAGCGATTCGTTGAGGTTTTTCCAGTTCGGCAGTTTCGAGCGGTCCAGTTCCTGGTACACACCGGCCTTGATCTGCTTGGCCAGGAAGTTGTTGGAAGGCACGACGATATCGTAGCCGGACTTGCCGGCCAGCAGTTTGGCTTCCAGGGTTTCGTTGCTGTCGAATACGTCGTAGACGACCTTGATCCCCGACTCCGCCTCGAATTGCTTGATCGTGTCCGGCGCGATGTAGTCCGACCAGTTGTACACGTGCAGAACCTTGTCGTCTGCCTGCGCAGCACTGGCCATCGCCCCCATCAGGGCCACGGCGAGGAGGGTCTTGCCAAATATCTTCATGCGTTGTGCTCCTAAATGTTCTTGGTCTTAACCTGATGCCAATATTGATCGAGTGCCGTGTTTTGATGATCCGTAGGAGCGGTCATTGGCCGCGAAGAAACCACTGCGGTATCAGTCGAGACCGCGTCGCAGCTTTCGCGGCCGGTGACCGCTCCTACGGAACGCCGTCGCATTTTGCGTACCGATGCTCCCGACGGGAGCAAGCCTAGCATCTAGCCCCCGAGTGCTTCGAGTGTCAGGTCCAGGCAAAGCCGTGCCTTGCTCACCAGCTCGTCGATCTCGGCGTGGCTGATGACCAGCGGCGGTGCAATGATCATGGTGTCACCGACGGCCCGCATGATCAGCCCGTTGTCGAAGCAGAACTGCCGACAGATCATACCGGCGCCCCGCCCTTCGTGACGGCTGCGAGTCGCCTTGTCCTTGACCAGTTCGATTGCGCCGAGCATGCCCAGGCCACGGACCTCACCCACCAGCGGATGGTCCTGCAGTTCGCGCAGACGCTTTTGCAAATACGGTGCCGCATCGGTCCGGACCGTGTCGACGATGTGCTCGTCGCGCAGGATGCGCAGGTTTTCCAGCGCCACCGCCGCCGCGACCGGATGCCCGGAATAGGTGAAGCCGTGGTTGAAGTCGCCACCCTGGTTGATCACCTGCACCACCTCGTCGCGCACGATGACGCCGCCCATGGGGATGTAGCCGCTGGTGAGGCCCTTGGCGATGGTCATCAGGTCGGGCGCCAGATCATAGTAGTCGCTGCCGAACCAGTGGCCGGTACGGCCGAAGCCGCAGATGACTTCATCGGCCACGAACAGGATGTCGTAGCGCGCCAGCACTTCCTTGACCTTCGGCCAGTAGGTCTCGGGCGGAATGATCACACCGCCGGCGCCCTGGATCGGCTCGGCGATGAACGCCGCGACGTTGTCTTCGCCCACTTCCAGGATCTTCTTTTCCAACTGCTCGGCGGCCCAGATGCCGAACTCGTCCGGGGTCATGTCACCACCCTCGCCGAACCAGTACGGCTGGGCAATGTGCACGATGCCCGGGATCGGCAGATCGCCCTGCTCGTGCATGCCCGCCATGCCGCCCAGGCTGGCGCCGGCCACGGTGGAGCCGTGGTAGCCATTGATGCGGCTGATGATCACCTTTTTCTCGGGCTTGCCCTTGAGCGCCCAGTAATGGCGCACCAGGCGCAGCACGGTGTCGTTGCCCTCGGAACCGGAGCCGGTGAAGAACACATGGTTCATGCCCTCGGGCGCCAGGTCGGCGATGGCCTTGGCCAGCTCGAGTGCGGGCGGGTGGGCGGTCTGGAAAAACAGGTTGTAGTACGGCAGCTCGCGCATCTGCTTGCTGGCGGCCTGCACCAGTTCCTCACGACCGTAGCCGATCGCCACGCACCACAGGCCGGCCATGCCGTCGAGGATCTTGTGCCCTTCGCTGTCCCACAGGTACACGCCGTCGGCCTTGGTGATGATCCGCGGACCCTTCTGCGCCAGCTGCGTGTAGTCGCTGAACGGCGCCAGGTGGTGGGCGCTGCTCAAGTCTTGCCAATGCTGGGTCTGGGGGTTGTTGTTGCTCATCTGTCGCTCCTTTTTCTCACACCGCGAACAGCAGGAACTCACGTTCCCACGAGCTGATCACGCGTTTGAAGTTTTCGTGTTCGGCGCGCTTGACCGCAACATAGCCAACGACGAATTTCTTGCCCAGGTACTTCTCCACCGTCTTGCAGTTTTCCATACGCTCCAGCGCATCCTCGATGGTCAACGGCAGCCGCAGGTTGCGCCGTTCGTAACCGCGGCCCTGCACCGGCGCGCTAGGGTTCAGGCCCTCGACCATGCCGATGTAGCCGCACAACAGGCTGGCGGCGATGGCCAGGTAGGGGTTGGCATCGGCGCCCGGCAAGCGGTTCTCGACCCGCCGGTTCTGCGGCGTGGCGTCGGGCACGCGCAGGCCCACGGTGCGGTTTTCCTCGCCCCACTCGACGTTGACCGGCGCCGAGGTGTCGGGCAGGAAGCGGCGGAAGGAATTGACGTTGGGTGCGAACAGCGGCAGCAGTTCGGGAATGAATTTCTGCAGGCCGCCGACGTGGTGGAGGAACAGCTGGCTCATCGAGCCGTCTTCGTTGGCGAAGATGTTCTTGCCGGTGGCCGAATCGACGATGCTCTGGTGCAAGTGCATGGCACTGCCCGGCTCGCCCGTCATCGGCTTGGCCATGAAGGTGGCGGCGACGTTGTGCTTGAGCGCGGCCTCGCGCATGGTGCGTTTGAACACCAGGATCTGGTCGGCCAGGTGCAGGGCATTGCCGTGCCGGAAATTGATTTCCATCTGCGCCGTGCCGTCTTCGTGGATCAGCGTGTCGAGGTCCAGGTTCTGCGCTTCGCACCAGTCGTAGACGTCTTCGAACAACGGATCGAACTCGTTCGCCGCCTCGATGGAAAACGACTGTCGACCGGTTTCGGGACGCCCGGAGCGGCCGATCGGCGGCTGCAGCGGAAAGTCCGGGTCTTCGCAGCGCTTGGTCAGGTAGAACTCCATCTCCGGTGCCACGATCGGCTGCCAGCCCTTGTCCGCGTACAGTTTCAAGACCTTCTTGAGCACGTTGCGCGGCGACAGCTCGATGGGGTTGCCCTGCTTGTCGTACGTGTCGTGGATGACCTGCGCCGTGGGCTCTATGGCCCAGGGAACGAGAAACACCGCGTTCTCGTCGGGGCGGCAGATCATGTCGATGTCGGCAGGGTCGAGCAACTCGTAGTAGATGTCGTCTTCTACATAGTCGCCAGTCACGGTTTGCAATAGAACACTTTCCGGCAAGCGCATGCCTTTTTCGGCGATGAACTTGTTGGTCGGGGAAATCTTGCCGCGGGTGATCCCGGTGAGGTCGGCGATCAGGCATTCGACTTCGGTGATCTTGTGATCTTTCAACCAATCGGTGAGCTGGTCGAGGTTGGGACTCATAAATACCTCAGGAGGCCATTGACCTGGCTCGCGGCGAGCCGGGCACGTGTTGACGCGTGGGCGTCGTTGGGAAAGCGGTCAAGCGAGGGCGGCACACTGCCCACCCGGCCTCTCGATACCCGGCCGGAACGTGAAGCTCAGGGTAGCGGTTTCGGGGCTCAGGCAGTACAGGAGGGACAAAAAAACAGAGACGCAACGCCGTGGGCTGTCAATTATTCTGGTCGCCGGCAACCGGTGGCTGCAGCGAGCTCCATCAGATAATGGCAGGCGTGCCATGACTCACCCTCGGTATTATTGAAATGGCGGGTTGAAAACGAGCTTAGCCTTGTTCATTTTTTTCCACAACTATCAGGCGGCAAACTTCCGCAGACACTTTTCAGGCAGTTGCAGAGCACCGTAATTGCCAGGCGCATGCGCCCCGATATGCAGCAAAAGAGGCTCAACAGCGCTCTTTCAGGGCAAAACCCGGCTCGCTTGACTTAGTGTTGGCTTTCGGATTGACTGAAACCTGTTCGACCCAATGATTGATATTTTTAACAACAAAGGTGTTGCATCATGTCGGTACCCCCGCGTGCCGTTCAGCTTAACGAAGCGAACGCATTCCTTAAGGAACATCCTGAGGTTCTGTACGTCGACCTTCTGATTGCAGATATGAATGGTGTGGTGCGTGGCAAGCGCATCGAGCGCACCAGCCTCCACAAGGTTTACGAGAAAGGCATCAACCTGCCCGCCTCGCTGTTTGCCCTGGACATCAACGGCTCTACCGTGGAAAGCACCGGTCTTGGCCTGGACATCGGCGATGCCGATCGTATCTGCTACCCCATTCCCGACACCCTGTGCAACGAGCCTTGGCAGAAGCGCCCTACCGCGCAGTTGCTGATGACCATGCACGAACTCGAAGGCGAGCCGTTCTTCGCCGACCCGCGTGAAGTGCTGCGCCAGGTCGTCGAGAAGTTCGACGCCATGGGCCTGACCATCTGCGCCGCCTTCGAGCTGGAGTTCTACCTGATCGACCAGGAAAACGTGAACGGTCGACCGCAGCCGCCGCGCTCGCCGATCTCCGGCAAGCGTCCGCATTCGACCCAGGTGTATCTGATCGACGACCTGGACGAGTACGTGGACTGCCTGCAGGACATCCTCGAAGGGGCGAAGGAACAGGGCATCCCGGCCGACGCCATCGTCAAGGAAAGTGCGCCGGCGCAGTTCGAGGTTAACCTGCATCACGTTCCGGATGCCATGAAGGCCTGCGACTATGCAGTGCTGCTCAAGCGCCTGATCAAGAACATCGCCTACGACCACGAGATGGACACCACGTTCATGGCCAAGCCGTATCCGGGCCAGGCGGGCAACGGTCTGCACGTGCACATCTCGATCCTGGACAAGGACGGCAAGAACATCTTCACCAGTGAGGATCCCGAGCAGAACGCCGCATTGCGTCACGCGATCGGCGGTGTGCTCGAGACCCTGCCCGCGTCGATGGCGTTCCTGTGCCCGAACGTCAATTCGTACCGCCGCTTCGGTGCTCAGTTCTACGTGCCCAACTCGCCCTGCTGGGGCCTGGACAACCGTACCGTTGCCCTGCGCGTGCCTACCGGAACCCCGGATGCCGTGCGCCTGGAACACCGCGTTGCCGGCGCCGATGCCAACCCTTACCTGTTGATGGCCGCAGTATTGGCCGGCGTGCACCACGGCCTGACCAATCAGGTCGAGCCCAACGAGCCGGTGACGGGCAACTCCTACGAGCAGAACGAGCAGAGCCTGCCGACCAACCTGCGCGATGCCCTGCGCCTGCTGGACGACAGCGAGGTGTTGGCCAAATACATCGATCCGAAATACATCGATATCTTCGTGGCCTGCAAGGAAAGCGAGTTGGAAGAATTCGAGCACTCCATCTCGGACCTCGAGTACAACTGGTACCTGCACACCGTGTAACGGCCGGGCGCCGCGGTATGCCTGCCATGCCGCGGTGTTCACGAACGCATTTGCTGGGCGGCGGTGCAGCAGGTATACCGCGTCGTCCCCGGACGCGGCTCGCGCCGCTGCTACGGGGGCTTCACGTGTCTTCTGGACTGCGTGCGGCAGATACACCGCATCGCACCCGGACGCGGCTCGCGTCGCTGCTACGGGGGATCGCCGTTTCGTCTAGGTATGCAGTCCCTGTAGCAGCGGCGCGAGCCGCGTCGGCGGTACGTGCGGATACCTGACGTACCGCGTCCGGATCAGCGTGCCCAGCGCAACTGGGTCGGCAACGGCGACGGCGGCTCGGGCTCCGGTGGATTGCCCGGCAGCGCCAATACTCGATTGAGCACTTCGCTTTCCAGCGCCGCCAGGCGATGGGAACCGCGAGCGCGCGGACGTGGCAACTCGACGGCCAGGTCAAGACCAATGCGCCCCTCCTCGATCAGAATCACCCGGTCGGCAATCGCCACCGCCTCGGCCACATCGTGGGTTACCAGCAACACGGTGAAACCGTGCTTGCGCCACAGGCTCTCGATCAACTGCTGCATCTCGATGCGCGTGAGCGCATCCAGCGCCCCCAAGGGCTCGTCCAGCAGCAACAGCCGCGGCTTGTGAATCAGGGCCCGCGCCAGCGCCACGCGCTGCTTCTGCCCGCCGGACAACCCCGCCGGCCACTCATCGGCGCGCTCGGCCAGGCCCACCGCTTCGAGCGCCTGCAAGGCCTGCTCGCGCCAATTGCCGGACAGCCCCAGGCCCACGTTGTCGATCACTCGTTTCCATGGCAGCAGGCGGGCTTCCTGGAACATCAGCCGGGTGTCGTTGCGCGCATCGCTGAGCGGACCGGAACCTGCCAGTAGTTGTCCGCTGGTGGGTTGGTCGAGTGCTGCCAGCAGGCGCAGCAAGGTGCTCTTGCCGCACCCGCTGCGGCCGACGATGGCCACGAACTGCCCGGCCGGAATGTTCAGGTCGATCTCGCGCAGTACCTCGCGCTCGCCAAAGGTCTTGCGTAGCTGGCGAACCGCCAGTGGAATCCCGCGCCGCAGGTTCTGCGGCTGTTCCTTGAAAACGGTCATGCTGCACCTCCCTTGGTTTGGTAGGCCGGGTGCCAGCGCAGCCACACTCGCTCCAGCCCACGCGCCGCCAAATCGGCCAGCTTGCCGAGAATCGCATAGAGCACGATGGCCAGCACCACCACGTCGGTCTGCAGGAATTCGCGCGCGTTCATGGCCAGGTAACCGATGCCGGAGCTGGCGGAAATGGTTTCCGCAACGATCAGCGTCAGCCACATCAGGCCGAGGGCGAAACGCACGCCGACCAGAATGGAAGGCAACGCCCCGGGCAGAATCACCTGCCAGAACAAACGAAATCCGGACAGGCCATAGCTGCGTGCCATTTCCACCAACGCGGGGTCGGCGTTCTTGATGCCGTGGTAGGTGTTCAGGTAGATAGGGAACAATGTGCCCAGCGCGACCAGAAAGATCTTCGCCGACTCATCGATACCGAACCACAGAATCACCAGCGGAATCAGCGCCAGGTGCGGGACGTTGCGGATCATCTGCACCGAGGTGTCGAGCAGGCGCTCGCCCCAGCGCGACAGGCCGCTGATCAGCCCCAGTAGCAGACCGATGCCGCCACCGATGGCGAAGCCGATGCCCGCGCGCCAACCGCTGATGGCCAGGTGCGTCCAGATCTCCCCGGACTTGAACAGCGCGACGCCTGCCGCGAACACCGCGCTGGGCGCTGGCAGGATCCGCGTCGACAGCCAGCCGACGCTGACCGCCAGCTGCCAGATCAACAGCAGACCCACCGGCAGCGCCCAGGGCGCCAGCCGGTGGATGATTTTGCTCGTTGTACTCATGGCAGTTTCTCAGCGCTGGGCGGCCTTGGGCAAAATGTCGTTGGCCACCATCTCACCGAACGGGCTGACGTAGTTGGCGCCGGTCGGCGCTTCCGGGCGCTGCACGTCCAGGTGCGGGAACAACAGCTCGGCCACGCGGTACGACTCTTCCAGGTGCGGGTAGCCGGAGAAGATGAACGTGTCGATGCCCAGTGCGGCGTACTCCTTGACCCGCTCGGCCACCGTCGGGCCGTCACCGACCAGCGCAGTGCCAGCTCCGCCACGCACCAGCCCGACGCCGGCCCACAGGTTGGGGCTCACCTCCAGCTTGTCCTTGCTGCCGCCATGCAATGCGGCCATGCGCTGCTGACCCACCGAATCGAAGCGCGCCAGCGAAGCCTGGGCGCGGGCAATGGTATCGTCGTCGACATGGGCGATCAGCCGCTCGGCGGCCTGCCAGGCTTCTGCATTGGTTTCACGCACGATCACGTGCAGGCGGATTCCGAAGCGTACGGTCCGGCCGAGCTTGGCGGCCTTCTCGCGCACCTGGGCGATCTTCTCGGCCACCGCTGCCGGTGGCTCGCCCCAGGTCAGGTACATCTCCACCTGTTCGGCGGCAAGGTCCTGAGCAGCATCGGAAGACCCGCCGAAGTACAGCGGCGGACGCGGCTGCTGCACCGGCGGATAGAGCAGCTTGGCGCCTTTGACGGTGAGGTGCTTGCCATCGTAGTCGACCGTTTCGCCTTCCAGCACGCGGCGCCAGATACGGGTGAATTCCACCGACGCCTCGTAGCGCTCCTCGTGGGTAAGGAACAGACCGTCGCCGGACAGCTCGTCAGGGTCGCCGCCAGTGACCAGGTTGAACAGTGCGCGGCCGTTGGACAAGCGGTCCAGGGTCGCTGCCTGACGCGCGGCCACGGTGGGCGAGATGATTCCAGGGCGCAGGGCAACCAGGAATTTCAGGCGCTGGGTGACCGGAATCAACGAGGCCGCCACCAGCCAGGAGTCTTCGCAGGAGCGCCCGGTAGGGATCAGTACGCCGCCGTAGCCGAGGCGATCGGCCGCCTGCGCGATCTGTTGCAGGTAACCGTGGTCGACCGCCCGTGCACCTTCGGAGGTGCCCAGGTAATGACCGTCGCCGTGGGTGGGAAGAAACCAGAAAATATTGAGGCTCATGGAGTTGTCTCCTGACGTGGCTCGGAACCGATGCGCGGGCACCGGTGCGGTTGTGCGGTGGCGGGGGCGCAGCGGATCACGGTGCCTTGGCAACGTTGGCCGGCGGTGTCCAGATGACATCCTGAATGCGCAGCGGCTTGGGGATCAGCTTGAGCTGGTGAAAGCTGTCGGCGATCTTCTGCTGCGCGGCAACGGTCTGCGGGTTGAGAAATTGCGCGCCGTAGCCTTGGCGTTTCACCGAAGTCAGGGTGATGTCCGCTGGCAGGCCCAGCAACGGTGCGACCTGGGCGGTCACTTCTTCGGGATGCGCCTTGGACCACTCGCCCACGGCGCGTACCTCCTCGACCAGCGCGGTGATCACCTCGGGGTGCTGCTCGGCATAGGGTTTGGTGGCCAGGTAGAACTGCAGGTTGTCGACGATGCCCTGGCCGTTGCGCAGGGTGCGCGCCTGCAACTGCTGCTCGGCCGCTGCCTGGTAGGGATCCCAGATCACCCACGCATCGACGCTGCCGCGCTCGAACGCCGCGCGGGCAGCGGAAGGCGGGAGGTAGACGGTCTGGATGTCGGAGTACTTGAGCCCGGCTTCTTCCAGCGCGCGCACCAGCAGGTAATGCACGTTGGAACCCTTGTTCAGCGCAACCTTCTTGCCCTTGAGTTCAGCGACCGAGCGGATCGTCGAATCCTTGGGTACCAGGATCGCTTCGCTGGTCGGGGCCGGCGGCTCGTAGGCCACATACAGCAGATCGGCCCCGGCGGCCTGGGCGAATACCGGCGGGGTTTCACCGGTCACGCCGAAATCGATCGAACCGACGTTCAGCCCTTCGAGCAACTGCGGGCCGCCGGGAAACTCGGTCCATTTGACGTCCACGCCCTGCGCCGCCAGGCGTTTCTCCAGGGTGCCCTTGGCCTTGAGCAGCACCAGCGTGCCGTATTTCTGGTAACCGATGCGCAGGGTTTCAGCCTGGGCCTGGGTGATGGCGCCGAACGACACAGCCGCAGCAAACAGTGCGACCACGCCACGACGCAAGAACAGGGTGCGCATGGCACTCTCCTTCTGCAGGGGGAATTGGGTTGCACCTGCTTGCCCGTTGGCGGGCCAGTAAGGTGGGTACAGCGAAAAGTGTCGCGGCCGCGAGCGGCGGTTGGAATCAGATGCTCCAGCGGGCACTGCGCAGGCTTTGCATGAGCAAGGCCGGGTCATGGGTCTGTGGTTTGCGCAGCAGGAAGGCATGAAACTCCTGCAGCGCATTTTCCAGGCGCTGCTCGAGCGCCGGCGCCAACTGGGCTGCATGACTGCCTTCGCCATAGGCGATCTGGCTGTCGTCGGCGAAGATGCCCTGGAGCATTTCCTGGGCCTTGAGCGAAGCCAGCACTGGTTTCAGCGCGTAGTCCACCGCCAGCATGTGGGCGATGCTGCCACCGGTGGCAATGGGCAGCACCACCTTGTTGCTCAGGGCACGCTCGGGAAGCAGGTCCAGTAGCGTCTTCAGCGCACCGGAGAACGACGCCTTGTATACCGGCGTGGCAACCACCAGGCCATCGGCCTTGCCGACCAGTTCGTTGAAATGCAGTACGTGCGGGCTGTCGAAGCGGGCATGCAGCAGGTCTTCGGCCGGGAAGTCCCGTACCTGAAACGTCACCACTTCGACGCCTTGTCGTTGCAGCCACTGCTTGCTGCGCTCCAGCAGTACACCAGAGCGCGAGCGCAGGCTGGGGCTGCCGCCCAGGGATACGACCAGCATGGGGTAAATCCTTGAATAGCGAAATCGGAGCGCTTCTGGAGAAGTCGCCGGAATGGAAGGAACAGTAGCAGGCAGGATTTATATCTTTAAATCATATTTATTCATTTGGTTATTCGATAAAAACATATACCTGCATTTTCCTATCCCTGCTGCGCACACCGCATGGATATCACCGCGATACCTGTAGCCGCGGCGCAAGCCGCGTCAGCGGGCCATGCGGCGCATTCGATACACCGCGACGTCCCGGACGCGGCTTGCGCCGCTGCTACAGAGGGCAAGTTGTATCAGGTTCAGATCAGCGGTTGGGCTGCGGGGTCAGGCGCAGGTAGGGTTTCACTGCCGTGTAGCCCTTGGGGAAGCGCTGCCTGATTTCCTCTTCGTCCTTGAGCGAAGGCACGATCACCACGTCATCGCCATCCTGCCAGTTGGCCGGGGTGGCAACCTTGTGGCTGTCGGTCAATTGCAGCGAATCGATCACCCGCAGGATCTCGTGGAAATTGCGCCCGGTACTGGCCGGGTACGTGATGGTCAGCCGCACCTTCTTGTTCGGGTCGATGACGAACAGCGAACGCACCGTAAGGGTGTCACTGGCGTTCGGGTGAATCAGATCGTAGAGCTGGGACACCTTGCGGTCGGCATCGGCCAGGATCGGGAAATTCACTGTGGTGCCCTGAGTCTCGTCGATGTCGCCGATCCAGCGATGATGGGATTCGACCGGATCCACCGACAGCGCGATGGCCTTGACGTTGCGCCTGGCAAACTCGTCGGCGAGCTTGGCGGTAAAACCCAGTTCGGTGGTGCACACCGGCGTGAAATCGGCGGGGTGCGAGAACAGCACCCCCCATTGGTCGCCCAGCCACTGATGGAAGCTGATGGTGCCCTGGCTCGAGTCCTGCTGGAAATCGGGGGCGATGTCGCCGAGTCGAATGGTCATGGTGATGCTCCTGGGCTGTTGTGCGCATGACTGTGCACTGAGCGGCCCGGAAACAAAAAGAATGGATCGTGCTGGGGCTAGGCGAAACGGGAATAACGCCAGGGCAGAAAACAAAAAGCCCGCACAAGGCGGGCTTTTTCCAACGGCACGTATTACTTGAAAGCGTACGTGTAGTTGAAGATCAGACGGGTCTGATCGGTGTTGGTGCCGACGTCGCTGCGGTAGGTACCGTTACGCAGGGTGGCGCCGAAGTTCTTCAGCAGACCGCTCTGGATCACGTAGTCGACGCGCATGTCGCGTTCCCACTCGGAGTTGTTCGAGTCACCGGTACCGGCCGCGCGAATGTCGTCGCCATGCAGGTAGGCAACCGAGGCTTTCAGGCCAGGGACGCCGATGCGGCTGAAGTCATAGGAGTACTGGGCGAACGTGGTGTTTTCGCCAGCGCGGGTGAACGAGTTGACCATGCTGTCGGTGAACAGATAGACGCTGGAACCGCCGTTGCCTTCGTTGCGGTTGTTGCCATCGACAACGCTGCCGTTGTTGATGAACGGCATGCCGCCGTCGTCGCCCACTTGCTGGTAACCGGCCAGGAATGCGTGGCCAGCGATGCTGTAGGTGAAGATGGCACTCCAGGTCTTGTTGTCGACTTCGCCTGGGTTCTTGGCGTAGCCGCTGTTGTTGTTGAAGCGGTAGCCAGCATCACCGTTCTTGCCGTCGGAGCTGCTGTCGAAGTAGCGCAGGTCGGTCTTGAACGACTGGTCTTCACCCAATGGCAGTACGTGCACGGCGCCGAGGAAAGTCTGCTTGTAATAGTCTTCCAGCTGCGCGTGGTAGACCTGCAGGGTCAGGTCCTTGGTGGCCTTCCAGTCGACACCGGCGAACTGGAAGTTGTTCGAGTCCTGCGTACCGCCGTTCAGGCCCAGGCCCGAGTAGTTGCTGGTGGCACGGCCCGCAGACTTGTTCAGGCGGCCGGCGGTGAAGGTGAAGTTGTCCAGGTCCTTGGAGGTCAGGATACCGCCCTGGTAAACCGCAGGCAGCAAGCGACCATCGTTGGATACCAGGATCGGCAGGTTGGGCTGCAGTGCGCTACCCACCTTGAGTTCGGTCTTGGCGAACTTGACCTTGCCGTTGGCGCCTACACGCGACCACGACTTCTCGGCCGAACCGTCGGTGTCGCTGGGGAAGAAGCTGTTGTTGTTCGGGTGGTGACCGCGGCCGCCGTCCAGGTGGATGCCGGTCATGCCCTGCACGTCCAGACCGAAGCCGACGGTGCCGGGGGTGTAGCCAGAAATGAAGTTGAAGAGGAAGCCTTGAGCCGATTCTTCCTGGTCGTTCGCCGTGCCTTCACGGGTATCGTTGCGGAAATACATGGTCCGCGAGCTCAGCGTTGCTTTGCTGGCTTCGAGGAAACCCGAGGGTGCCGGATCGGCGGCGTAGACACTGGTGGAGATGCTGGCGAGCGCGATGGCTGCGGCGAGCGACTGCTTGTACATGTGATGCTCCTCTGGTTTCTAATTTTTGTGGTGTCTTTGGTCGGGGGTCTGGCGCCCCTTGTCCGCAGATGCGCGATTAGCGCCAAAGCGTGACCGGTTAGTCAATGTTTACAAGCCGATTCGAGACCTTGGTCTAAGCCAAACTCTGGTTGCCGAGGTTAACGAAATTTTCACAAAACCAAAAAGAATTGTTTCAAGTTTTTTTAGAATTTAAATGCATAACAACCTTGAGCGTCCAAACAAAAAAGTTCAATCCAGTTGCAAAACATAAGCTAATTCCCAAACGGTATTTCAAAGCCGTTTCTTATATCGTTTAGATTCGCCCTCATTCGCCCTTCCGACACTTGCCGTTTCGCGCTTTGGCAGCGCGGGTTCGAAGGTCCTCAGCCACCCGACTCTCGCAAAAGGCAGCCACCATGGCCAAGCAGCATTTCGCACGAAAACTGGTCAGCACCCTGGCCCTGGCCAGCCTGGCCATGGGCATCCAGGCCGCCACGTTGACCGTCGGCTACCAGACCGGCATCGACCCCAGCAAGGTCGCCCAGGCCGATGGCACCTATGAAAAGGCCATTGGCGAGAAGATCGACTGGCGGCGCTTCAACAGTGGCCCGGAAGTGGTCACGGCGATTGCCTCGGGCGATGTACAGATCGGCAACCTGGGATCGAGTCCGCTGGCAGCCGCCACGTCACGCAAGCTGCCCATCGTCGCCTTCATCGTTTCGGCGCAGATCAATTCCGCCGAAGCCCTGGTGGTGCGCAACGGCAGCGGTATCGACAATCCGCAGCAGTTGGTCGGCAAGACCATTGCAACGCCTTTCGTGTCCACTTCCCACTACAGCCTGCTCGGCGCATTGAAGCATTGGGGTCTGGAAGGCAAGGTCAAGGTCGTCAACCTGCAGCCGGCCGAAATTGCCGCTGCGTGGAAACGTGGCGACATCGATGGCGCCTTCGTCTGGTCGCCGGCCCTGGGCGAGATCCGCAAGAGCGGCAAGACCCTGACCGATGCCGCACAGGTCGGCCAGTGGGGCGCACCGACTTTCGAGGTCTGGGTGGCGCGCAAGGATTACGCCGAGAAGCACCCCGAGGTGATCGCCCGGTTCGCCAAGGTCACGCTGGATTCGTTCGCCGACTACGCGAAGAACCAGGCGCAGTGGACCGCCGATTCCGAGCCGGTGCGCAAGATCGCCAAATTGACGGGGGCCAACGCCACCGACGTCCCCGACCTGCTCGCCGGCTCCACCTACCCTGATGCCCAGGCCCAGGCCTCCGCCGCGCTGCTGGGTGGCGGCACCGCGCAGGCGGTGGCCAAGACGGCCGAGTTCCTCAAGGAGCAGGGCAAGCTGGAAGCGCTGCTGCCTGACTACACGCCGTACGTCAGCGCCCGGTTCGTTCAGTGATCGCGCGCACGCCAACCGGAGTTCGACCGTGGCCCAATTGATTCTCGACCGTATCGGCGCCCACTACCCGGGCGCCGCGCAGCCGGTGCTGCAGGACATCTCGCTGAGCCTGGGGCCACAGCAGCTGTGCGTCGCGCTGGGCCCATCGGGCAGCGGCAAGACTTCGCTGCTCAACCTGATCGCCGGTTTCGTGCCCCCCAGCAGTGGCCGTATCACGCTGGACGGCGTCGCGGTGAAAGGCCCGGGGGCCGACCGTGGCGTGGTCTTTCAGGATGACGCCTTGTTGCCCTGGCAGGACGTCCTGACCAATGTCGCCTTCGGTTTGCAACTGGCAGGCACCGGCCGAGCGCAGCGTGAGGCGCGGGCGCGGGACATGCTTGCGCTGGTCGACCTGGCAGGTTTCGGCGAGCGACAGATATGGCAACTCTCCGGTGGCCAGCGTCAACGCGTGGGCCTGGCTCGAGCGCTGGCGGCCGACCCGCAGGTGCTGTTGATGGACGAGCCGTTCGGCGCGCTGGATGCGTTCACCCGGGAGCAGATGCAGGAACTGCTGTTGCAGGTCTGGCAACGTACCGCCAAGCCGGTGTTCCTGATTACCCACGACATCGAAGAAGCGGTATTCCTGGCCACCGACCTGATTCTGCTGGCGCCCAACCCCGGCCATGTCGAGGAGCGCCTGAGCCTGGACTTCGGCCAGCGCTATGCCGCTGGCGAGAGCGCCCGGGCGATCAAGTCCGACCGCCGATTCATCGAAACCCGCGAGCACGTCCTTGCCCAGGTTTTCGCCCAGCGCGTTGTCACACAGGGCGCTATTGCGCGCAAGGAGCCGGCATGAGCCTCTACCCGACGCACGCTCTCGACAGCGCCCGCGCACCTGCCGCGCGCCGGCCCTGGCGCTTGAGTACGCGCGCCATCAGCACGCTGACCCTGGCAGGCGTGCTGGCACTGTGGTGGGCGGTAACCGCCACCGAGCTGATAGAGCCCCTGTTCCTGCCCCCGCCCGGCGCGGTGCTGGACAAAGCCTGGCTGCTGGCAACCCAGGGCTATATGGACGCCACGTTGTGGCAACATTTGGGTGCCAGCCTGGGGCGCATCGGCCTGGCCTTGGCATTCGCCGTGCTGTTCGCCATTCCGGTGGGCATCGCCATTGGCCACAACCGCATAGCGCAAGGCATTCTCGACCCGCTGATCGAGTTCTACCGACCCATTCCACCGCTGGCCTACCTGCCGCTCATCGTGATCTGGTGCGGCATCGGCGAAACCTCCAAGGTGTTGCTGATCTACCTGGCCATCTTCGCGCCGATTGCCATCGCCACGGCCACCGGGGTGCGCAATGTCGATCCCGCCCGTTTGCGCGCCGCGCAATCGCTGGGCGCCACCCGGGCGCAACTGATCCGCCACGTGATCATACCCAGTGCGCTGCCGGACATCCTCACCGGTATCCGCATCGGCCTGGGCGTCGGCTGGTCGACCCTGGTGGCCGCTGAGTTGATCGCAGCCACCAGCGGCCTGGGCTTCATGGTGCAGTCGGCCGCGCAATTTCTGGTCACCGATGTGGTGGTGCTGGGCATCCTGGTAATCGCACTGATCGCCTTCGCTCTGGAAATGGGCCTGCGCGCCCTGCAGCGGCGCCTGGTGCCCTGGCACGGCCAGAGCCACTGAACCAGCCACTTTGCCAACAGAGCTGACCAACATGACTCTGCACATCACCCCCTTGAGCCCAACTATCGGCGCGGTCATCGAAGGCGTCGACCTCAGTCGGGAACTGACCCCGGCCCAGCAGCGCGAGATCGACGCCGCGCTGCTCGCCCATCAGGTGCTGTTCTGGCGCGACCAGCCGCTGACCCCTTTTCAGCAGGCACGGCTGGCGCAGCAGTTCGGTGACCTGCACGTTCATCCGATCTATCCCGGTGTGCCGGGGCAACCCGACGTGCTGGTGCTCGACACCGCCGTGACCGACGTACGCGACAACGCCATCTGGCACACCGACGTGACCTTTCTGGCGGAACCGGCGATGGGCGCCATACTGACCGCCCAGCAGGTACCGCCCTTTGGCGGGGACACTTGCTGGGCCAGCGGAATCGCGGCATTCGAGGCGCTGTCCAGGCCCATGCAGGCCCTGCTCGACGGTCTGACCGCCACCCATGATTTCGCCAAATCGTTCCCGCTCGAACGCTTTGGCAACGATGCCCAGGCATTGGCGCGCTGGGAGCAGACCCGCCGGCAACATCCCCCGCTGTCACACCCGGTGGTACGGACCCATCCGGTCAGCGGGCGCAAGGCGTTGTTCGTCAGCGATGGTTTCACCACCCACATCAACGAACTTTCGACAGCTGAAAGTCAGGCGCTGCTCGACCTGCTGTTCGCCCACAGCACGCGTCCGGAGTTCTGCGTACGCTGGCAATGGCGCCAAGGGGACGTGGCCTTCTGGGACAACCGCGTGACCCAGCATTACGCGATAGACGACTACCGCCCGCAGCGACGCGTGATGCATCGAGCGACGATAATGGGGGATCGACCGTATTGAACGCACGGGGGGCGGCGATGGCCGCCCCCGCTGGCCGTCATTCGCCGATGGCGGCCTTGTAGCCGGCGGCGTCGAGCAGCGTGTCCAGCTCACTGGCAGCGCTTGGCTTGAGCTTGAAGAACCAGGCGCCATAGGGTTCGCCGTTGACGCTTTCCGGGCCATCGGCCAACGCTTCGTTGATCGCGATCACCTCGCCCCCCACTGGGGAGTAGATGTCCGAAGCGGCCTTGACCGACTCGACCACGCCCGCCTGATCACCGGCGGCGAAGACCTTGCCGACTTCCGGCAGCTCGATGAACACCACGTCACCCAAGGCTTCCTGGGCGTGATCGCTGATGCCCACGGTCACCGTGCCATCTGCTTCCAGGCGTGCCCACTCGTGGCTTTCGGCAAAACGGAGTTCAGCAGGGATATCGCTCATAACATTGTCCTCAACAAGGGTCAGCGGCCAGCCCGCCATACGATTCAGATCAGGGTTCTACCATGCCGGACGAAGGTCGGCTTGACCACCCGTACCGGGTACCATTTGCCACGTATCTCGACTTCCGCACGGTCCGCGGTCGCCATCGGTACACGCGCCAATGCAATCGACTTGCTCAGCGTAGGGGAGAAACTACCACTGGTGATCTCTCCTTCGCCAACTCCGGCGATGCGGACCACCTGATGCGCGCGCAGCACCCCGCGTTCTTCGAGCACCAGGCCGACCAGTTTCATCGCCGGCCCGGCGGCCCGTTCACGTTCCAGCGCCTCGCGCCCGATGAAGGCGCGCGAGCTCGGTTGCCACGCCACACTGCCGGCCATGTTGGACGCCAGCGGCGAATGCGCCTCGTCCATGTCCTGGCCATACAGATTCATCCCGGCTTCCAGACGCAGCGTATCGCGCGCGCCCAGGCCGATGGGCGAAATGCCCGCACCGATCAATTCGTTGAAGAAATCGACCGCCTGCGCGGCAGGCAAGACGATCTCGATACCGTCCTCGCCGGTATAACCGGTGCGGGCGATGAACCAGTCGCGATGGTGACGGCCTTCGAAAGGGTTCAGCTGCAAAAGCAGCTCGCGGCGTTGGCTGCCCAGCAGGTCGGCGACCTTGCGCCGTGCCTGCGGCCCCTGCACGGCCAGCAACGCCAGCTCGGGGCGCTCGCGCCATTGCACATCGAACGTGCCTGCCTGGGCGCTCAGCCAGGCCAGGTCCTTGTCACGGGTCGCCGCATTGACCACCAGGCGATAGCCTTCCTCGGTGCAGTAGGCGATCAGATCGTCCACGACCCCGCCCTCGGCGTTGAGCATGGCGCTGTACAAGGCCTGACCTGCGCCAGTTAGGGTGGCCACATCATTGGCCAGCAGGTATTGCAGGAACGCCCGGGCGTCCGGCCCTTGGACGTCGATCACGGTCACATGCGACACGTCGAAGACGCCGCAATCGCGACGTACCTGATGATGCTCTTCGACTTGCGAGCCGTAATGCAGGGGCATGTCCCAACCGCCAAAATCGACCAGCTTTGCGCCTAGGGCAAGATGCAGGTCATACAGAGGCGTACGCTGTCCCATGGGTTTCTCCTTCCGGGCGTGGCGAAAGCGCAGGCGAATTGTCCTTGGTGCCTGCGCCGGATGCGGCGCATTGTAGCGACAAGGTCGCGGGCGTGATATCTGTAGCGACAAGGTCGCGGTGGTGATATCTGCAGCGACAAGGTCGCGTAGCCGGTCAGTGGTTTCGACCGACCTGGCGCGCCGAACGTCGAATCAACCCGATGACCGGCAGCAGGCCGACCAGCACCAGGGTCAGGGCCGGCAGCGACGCCCGCGCCCATTCGCCTTCACTGGTCATTTCGAATACCCGCACCGCCAGCGTGTCCCAGCCGAACGGGCGCATCAGCAAGGTCGCCGGCATCTCCTTGAGCGTGTCGACGAACACCAGCAGCGCGGCGCTGAGCGTGCCGGGCAGCAACAGGGGCAGATAGACCTTGAAGAACAGCCGCGGACCACCCACTCCCAGGCTTCGTGACGCCTCCGGCAGCGAGGGGCGAATCCGCGCCAGGCTGCTTTCCAGCGGCCCATAGGCCACTGCGATGAACCGTACCAGATAGGCCACCAGCAGCGCCGCCACGCTGCCCAGCAGCAATGGCCGCCCGGCACCCCCCAGCCAGCCGGACAACGGCACGACCAGCTCGCGGTCGAGAAAACTGAAAGCCAGCATCAGCGACACCGCCAGCACCGACCCCGGCAAGGCATAGCCCAGGTTCGCCACCGCCACACCGGCGCGAATGCCTCGCGTGGGCGCCTGCCGCCGCGCAAACGCCAGCAGCAGCGCTACCGTGACCGTGATCAGCGCGGCCATGGCGCCCAGGTACAGGGTATGCACGATCAGCTCACGGTAACGTTCGTCGAGGTCGAAGCGCCCGCGCTGCCAGCACCACACGACCAACTGCAGCATGGGCACGACGAAGGCGCAGGCGAACACCAGCGCACACCAGCCGCTGGCCACCCATGCCTTGAGCCCGCGCAGCCGATACAGCGCCTGCCCACGCGGGCGTTCGTTGGCCGCATGATCCTGACCGCGCGCACGCCGCTCGCCGTAAAGCACCAGCATCACGGCCAGCAACAGCAGGCTGGCCAGCTGCGCCGCGCTGGAGAGGCTGAAGAAGCCGTACCAGGTCTTGTAGATGGCCGTGGTGAAGGTGTCGAAATTGAACACCGCCACAGCGCCGAAATCCGCCAGGGTTTCCATCAATGCCAGTGCCACGCCCGCACCGATGGCCGGCCGGGCTACCGGCAAGGCCACTCGCCAGAAGGCTTGCCAGGGGGATTGGCCGAGCATGCGCGCCGCCTCCATCAAGCCCTTGCCCTGGGCCAGGAACGCGGTCCGCGCCAGCAGGTAGACGTACGGGTAGAACACCAGCACCAGAACGATGATGACCCCTCCCGTGGAGCGCACCCGCGGCAGGCGCAGGCCGCTGCCGAACCACTCGCGCAGCAGGCTCTGCACCGGCCCGGCAAAATCCAGCAGGCCGACGAAGACGAACGCCAGTACGTAGGCCGGAATGGCAAACGGCAACATCAAGGCCCAGTCGAGCCAGCGCCGGCCGGGGAATTCACACAGGCTGGTAAGCCAGGCGAGGCTGACGCCAAGCACCGTCACGCCCGTACCTACGCCCAGCACCAGGGTAAGCGTATTGCCCAGCAGGCGCGGCATCTGCGTATCCCACAGGTGGGACCATATCTGCATGTCGATGCTTTGCCAGGAAAGCACAAGCACGCTCAACGGCAGCAGCACCAGCCCGACCACGGCCAGGACCAGCGGGTACCAACGGCGTTGGACGGAAGAAGACAATGGATTCACTCGTGGTTTTCAGGTTGCAGGCTTCTCGACGCCGTCCACTGCCGTGTGGAGCTTACTACGCAGTGTCAGCATGTACGGTGGCGCGCCGTTCGCGGGCAGAGACCCGCTCCCACAGCGGAAGCAAAAAGGCACCAATAGCACCCGTTCTTCTGTGGGAGCGGGTCTCTGCCCGCGAAGGCCGCCCCACCGATATCAGCTCAGTTCCAGCCCGCACGGTCCATCAACCGGATCGCCTCGGCCTGACGCTTGCCGGCCACTTCCACGGGCAGGGTGTCGGCCTTGAACTCACCCCAACTGGCGACTTCGGCAGATGGAGCCACCGTCGGGTTGGCCGGAAACTCCTGGTTCACCCCGGCAAAGATCGCCTGCGCCTGCGGCCCGGTCATCCACTCGACCAGCGCAATGGCCGCCTGCGGATGCGGTGCATACTTGTTCAGGCCAATGCCCGACAGGTTCACATGAACGCCGCGATCGCCCTGGTTCGGCCAGAACAGCTTCACGCCCAGATTCGGCTGCTGCTTGTGCAGGCGCCCATAGTAGTAGCTGTTGACGATACCCACGTCGCACTGCCCGGCGTCGATGGCCTGCAGCACCGCAATGTCATCGGAGAACACGTCGGTGGACAGGTTGTTCACCCAGCCCTTGAGAATCTGCTCGGTCTTCTCTGCGCCATGGGTCTCGATCAACGTGGCGGTCAGCGACTGGTTGTAGACCTTCTTCGCCGTACGCAGGCACAACCGCCCTTCCCACTGCTTGTCGGCCAAGGCCTCGTAGGTGCTCAGCTCCTGCGGCTTGACCCGTTCGCTGGCGTAGGCGATGGTCCGCGCGCGCAGGCTCAGGCCGGTCCATTGATGGGACGCGGCACGGTATTGCGCGGGAATGTTGCCGTCAATGACGGCTGACGTGATGGGTTGCAGGATACCCATCTGCTCGGCCTGCCACAGGTTGCCGGCGTCGACGGTGAGCAGCAGGTCGGCCGTGGCGTTCTGCCCTTCGGCCTTGATGCGCTGCATCAACGGCGCTTCCTTGTCGGTGATGAACTTGACCTTGACCCCGGTTTTCGCGGTGTAGGCGTCGAACACCGGCTTGATCAGCTCGTCGATGCGCGAAGAATAGACGACCACTTCATCGGCAGCGTGGGCGTTGCCACCCAACAGACAGAGCGCCAGTGCAGCGAGAAGACGTTTGCGCGCCATCATGAGGGAACCCTTGCCATTCGAGTGAGGGCGAAATGGTAGTGAATCACATTTAGCTTCTCAACCGAACTTGGGGTCCAGCCGTTACCAAATGTTACCAGCCATTGATCACACCTCATGCCTACAGGCGTGCCAGCGCAGGCAGATCCCCCGTGAGGCCAAGCGCCTGGCGGACGAACAGCGCCTTGGCTTCGGGTAGTCGTTCCACCCATTTCAAGCCCGTGTTGCGCAGCCAGCGCAGCGGCAGCTGATCGGCCTGGAACAGGCGCTCGAAGCCTTCCATGGCCCCCATCAAGGCCAGGTTGTGCGGCATGCGCCGACGCTCATAGCGGCTCAGCACGGGCAGGCCGGCGAGCCGTTCGCCTCGCTGTCGGGCATGTATCAGCTCTTCGGCCAGCACGGCGGCGTCGAGCAAACCCAGGTTGACCCCCTGCCCGGCCAACGGATGGATGGTGTGCGCGGCATCGCCGATCAGCGCCAGGCCGGTCTCCACGTAGCGCTTGGCATGCCGCTGGCGCAATGGTACGCACAGGCGGGCATCGGCAGCGACCACCTCGCCCAGACGGCCCTCGAAGGCCTGCCCCAGGGCTTTGCAGAACGCGGCGTCATCCAGCGCCATCAAGCGCTCGGCCTGCTCCGGCGTGGCCGACCAGACGATCGAGCACCAATGCTTGCCATCTCCGCGCTGCAGAGGCAGAAACGCCAGCGGGCCGTCATCGGTAAAACGTTGCCAGGCCGTATCGCGATGCCCCTCGCTGCACTGCACGCTGGTCACGATGGCGTGGTGCAGGTAATCCCACTCGCGCGTCTCGCAACCCGCCAGACCACGGACGGCCGAATGCGCGCCGTCTGCGGCGATCACCAGCGGGGTACGCACGGTCTGGCCACCGGCCAGGGTCAACAGTCGGTCATCGCCCGAATAGCGCAACTGCTCCAGCCGGGCATTGGCCAGCAGACGGATTCCGCTGTCCTGCAACCGCTCGAGCAGCGCGTCCTGAACCACGCGATTCTCGACAATGTGCCCCAGCGTGTCGGCATGCACGCTGGCCGCGGAAAAATTGATCTGCCCGGTACCGCTGCCGTCCCATACGCACATGTGGCCGTAGGGGTTGGCACGCCGCGCCTGGATACCGTCCCAGGCGCCCAGGCGCTGAAGAATGCGCTGGCTGGCCACGGACAGCGCACTGACCCTAGCCTCGAACGGCGCCAGTGCGTCGAAAGGCTTGCCGGTCAACGGCCCGCCGTCGATCAGCAGGATATCCAGGCCGCTGTCACGCAGGGCAAGTGCCAGCGCGCTGCCAACCATGCCCGCGCCGACGATGACCAGTTCGGCGCGCAGTTCATTCGTATGGGTCACTGTATTCATTGCCCTTCGATCTCCGACCGAGTGCCCAGGCCCATGGCCTGGCGTGCGAACCAGCGCTTGGCCGGCGGTAGCAGATCGAGCCCCAGCAGGCCTAGGTTACGGCCTACTGCAAGCCAGGGATCGGGCGTTGCGAACAGCCGCGTCAACTGGTCCGAAAAGCCCACGGTCAGCCGTTGGTCCAGGCGCTGGCGTTGCGCATAGCCACGCAGCAGGGATAGCTGCCCCAAATGACCGGTGCTGGCGAGCAAGGCCTCGGCCAGCGCCTGCACGTCGCGCATCGACAGGTTGAAGCCCTGCCCGGCGATGGGGTGCAAGGCATGCGCCGCGTTGCCGAGCACGACCAGATTGGAGCGCACCTGCTCTTCGGCCTGCACCAGCGACAGCGGGTAGACGTGCCGAGCACCGACGCGCTGCAGCGTGCCCAGGCGATAGCCGAACACCGCCTGCAGCTCTTGCAGAAATGCCTGGTCGGGCAAGCCCTGCAAGCGTCGAATGTCGGCGGGCGTACGGGTCCAGATGAGTGCGCAGCGGTTGTCGGGCAACGGCAACAGGGCCATCGGCCCGTCATCGGTGAAGCGCTCGAACGCCTGGCCCTGGTGCGCATTGCCTGGGGTGACGTTGGCAATCAGGGCGTCCTGATCGTAGCGCGTCTGTTGCACGGCGATGCCCAACTGCTCGCGCAACTCGGAACGACCGCCGTCGGCCAGCACGGCCAGGTCGCACTGCAGCTGAGTGCCGTCGTCCAGGGTCAATTCATGGCCGTCAGCCAGCGCCTGCATCCGAGTCACTTCCGCTGGGCACCGCCAGCTCACGACCTCTTGGTCCAGCGCCTGCCACAGGCACTGCCCCAGCCAGGCGTTCTCCACCACATAGCCCAAGGCCGGCACGCCCTCGTCATCGGCACGAAGCCGCGCGGTGCCGAAGCGACCGCGGTCGGACACGTGGATCTGGCGGATCGCTTCGGCGCGCTGGCTGATCGCCGGCCACAAGCCCAGGCGTTCGTAGATCTGCCGGGTGCCGAAGGACAACGCCGAGGAGCGCGCATCATAGCTGGGCTGATAGGCATCGCCCGGCGCGAAACGCTCGATCAGCACGATCTTCCAGCCGCGCGCCCTGGCCCCGGCCTGCAACGCCAGGGCCAGGCTCGCGCCGACCAGCCCGCCACCAATGATGGCCAGGTTGAAGCGGCTCATGCGTCCGCCCGTGCGGCGGCCATCAGCGCCTCGATCTCGGCGACCGACTTGGGCACTGCCTCGGTAAGAATCTCGCAGCCTTTCTTGGTCACCACAACATCGTCCTCGATTCGTACGCCAATGCCGCGCCACTTCTTCGCAACGCTGAGGTTGTCGGGCGCTATGTAGATGCCAGGTTCAACGGTCAAGGTCATGCCGGGTTCGAGCACCCGCCACTCGCCGCCGACCTTGTACTCGCCGACATCGTGCACATCCAGCCCCAGCCAGTGCCCGGCGCGGTGCATGTAGAACGCGCGGTGCGCATCGCGGGCGATCAGCTCGTCGACCTCACCCTTGAGCAGGCCCAGCCGCACCAGCCCCCGGGTAATGACCTGGACCGTCGCTTCATGGGCCTGGTTCCAGTGCTTGTCGGGGCCGATGGCGGCGAAGGCCGCCTGCTGCGCCTCGAGCACCAGCTCATAGATGGCTTTCTGTTCGGGTGAAAAGCGGCCGCTCACGGGGAAGGTCCGGGTAATGTCGCTGGCATAGCAGTCGATTTCGCAGCCGGCGTCGATCAACACCAGATCACCGTCGCGCAGCACCGCATCGTTCTGCTGGTAATGCAGGATGCAGGCATTGCGACCGGCCGCGACGATCGAGCCATAGGCCGGCATCTTCGCCCCGCCCTTGCGGAACTCGTAGTCCAGCTCGGCCTCCAGGCTGTACTCGTGCAGCCCGGCACGACAGGCCTGCATGGCGCGTACATGGGCGCGTGCGGAAATATCGGCGGCCCGGCGCATGACCTTGACCTCGGCGGCCGACTTGTACAGGCGCATGTCGTGCAGCAGGTGGTCGAGCGCCTCGAATTCATTGGGTGGCTGGGCGCCCAGACGCGCCTTGGAACGGATGCTGTTGATCCAGTCCATCAGGTGCCGGTCGAACTCGGGGTGGCTGCCGATCGACGAATAGACGCGGTCGCGCCCCTCGATCAGGCCGGGCAGGATGTCGTCGATATCGCTGATGGGAAAAGCGTCATCGGCACCGAAATCGCGGATTGCCCCCTCCTGCCCGGCCCGCAGGCCGTCCCACAGCTCGCGCTCGGGATTGCGCTCGCGGCAGAACAGCACATACTCGCCATGCTCGCGCCCCGGAATCAGGGCAATCACCGCCTCGGGCTCGGCAAAGCCGCTCAGGTACTGGAAGTCGCTGTCCTGGCGGTAGACGTGCTCCACGTCGCGATTGCGGATGGCCACGGCGGCAGCAGGCAGGATGGCGATGCTGTTGGGCACCATCTGCGCCATCAGCGCCTTGCGGCGGCGGGCATATTCCGATTTCGGGATGTGGCTCATGGGCAGGCAAAGGCTCCGGTCAATGCAGCGACGGCTTGGCGCTGGCTGCGGTCGGTTGCTTGGCCGATTCGGTGTAGAGCAGCAGCGGTGCTACCCGCAGGTATTCCATGACTTCCATGTAGTCGGCCTCGCCGTCTTCGGACTCCTCCAGCGCATCCTGCACCTGGGCGATGGCGGCCAGGTCCTGCAGCACTTCCATGGCTTCGGTGCTCAGCGCCGTGTCGCGCGCGGTCAGGCCGAAACCGGCGAGGAAGCCCTGGCACCACTCGCCCAGCGCGGCGGCGCGCTCGGGCAACGGCGATTCGTCGCTGGGGACCAGCAGCACCACGGTCATGTCGTCGCTGGTGAGTTCGCCCTTGACCATTTCCTGCAGGCCGATGAGCGCCTGGCGAACGTTGTCTGCGGCCGGTGTACCCAGCAGATCGGCGGCATCCAGCAGCCATGGCTCGATCTCGAAGCCGGCACCGGCGCAACTGCGACCCAGCAACAGCCCGTGCAGTTCGGCGGGCGAAACGGTGTGGCCGCTGCTGGTGAGCAGGGCGGCGAAGGCGTGATAGGGAGAATTCTGAATAGGCATGGGCAACTAGGCGCCAGACGGCGCAATGACTAGAATGAAGGCCTTGTATCCTAGCACCGGCAACCGCGCCAGACTATCGACGCGGACAACTACGTGTTCATCTTCACCGGGCCCGCCAGTTCATCGGCGGGCAACATTTCCCAACCGTACCCACCGGGACTCCATGGAACACAACGACCTGCAAGCGCTGATGAGCCGACTCGAATCATTGATCGGACGAGTCGAGCAACTAAAACGACAAAACGGACTCCTATTAGCGCAGGAAAAAACCTGGCGCGAGGAACGCGCAAATCTCATCGAAAAGAATGAAATCGCCCGGCGTAAGGTCGAGTCCATGATTTCGCGCCTCAAGGCCCTGGAGCAAGACTCATGAGTTCAAGCAATAGCGTCACCGTTCAGATCCTGGACAAGGAATACTCGATCATCTGCCCGCCGCAGGAGCGCAGCAATCTGGTCAACGCCGCACGCTACCTGGACGGCAAGATGCGCGAGATCCGCAGCAGCGGCAAAGTGATCGGTGCCGACCGCATTGCCGTCATGGCCGCACTGAACATCACTCACGATCTGCTGCATCGCCAGGACACACCGGAGCTGTCGGTCAACGGCACCACTCGCGAGCAGGTTCGCGACCTGCTCGAACGCGTGGACCTGGTGCTTGCCACCGATCCGGAAACGCCCAAGGGCTGAAATCCGCAAAGCTTTTCTGTATACTGGCATCACTCCCTGGAGTGCTTGCCAGTCGGTCATGTCCCTGAGCCGATACGCACAACCACGGGGGTTGCACGTGGGGTTGGTGTGCATGTCCGCTCGACGGAAAGCCTTAAAACCTCCTGTGATCTCCACCTTGAACTTTCGGGTTCAAGGGCTACACCGACAGCGGTTCGTCGGGGAGTACCTGAATTTCCAGCCCATGCCGGCAACACTTGGCGTGGGCTTTTTCATTCGTCGCCGGGCAGCACTGTCCAACGGCGCCCTTGATCAGGATCGACCGCGCCCATGACCGTATCCGCGCCGCTGCCTCGTCAAACACAGCCTCGTCAATCCCTGCGCCGCCAGCTACGTGCGGCGCGTCGCGCCCTTACCCCTGCACAGCAGCGCCTGGCCGCTCGCGATCTCTACCGACAACTGGCCCAGCATCCGCTGTTTCGCCGTGCCCGACACATTGCCCTGTACCTGCCCAACGACGGCGAGATAGACCCGCGGCCTCTGTTGCGTGAAGCTCAACGGCGCGGTAAGCGCACCTACCTGCCGGTGCTCAGCGATTGGCCGCGCACCAGGATGGTGTTTCAGCAGGTACGCCGAGGCGAAAAGCTTCGTCCCAACCGCTTTGGCATTCCAGAACCCCGTATCCAGCGCGCACGCCAGCGCACCATCTGGGCACTGGACCTGATCCTGCTGCCGCTGGTGGGGTTCGACGACGAAGGTGGGCGCCTGGGCATGGGCGGCGGCTTCTACGACCGCAGCCTGGCCTACCGCAATCGCCGCACGGCCTGGCAAGCTCCGGTGCTGCTGGGGCTGGCCCATGAGTGTCAGAAGGTGGAGCGCCTGGCGCAGGCCAGTTGGGATATACCGCTGCAGGGAACGGTGACGGACAAGGGTTGGTATCTGAGGTGAGCCTTGCGCCGCGGGGCCAACCTGCGGGAGCGGTCAGTGGCCGCGAACAGGCGCCATCGTTACCGCGGACTTGCCATCGAACCTTGTACCATCGAAGTCTGCACCATCGAAGCCTGCACCACGATCAGCTCTGCAGCGGTATCCGCCTTGCTCGCCCACAGACTCTGCGCGTATCCAGTGGTGACGATACCCAAGCCCAACAAAATCACCAATGTCCACAACAAGTCCGGCTTACGGCGCATCGACGTTGCCCCCCTACAGGCAATTAAAGAATCGACAGAACGATTTTCTGGCGTGCCGAGCAGCAGCGTCGGGCTTAAATTTGCGCGCATTCTGGGGCAAGCTTGGTAGACAAGCAAACGTTGTTCACGACCAATTGTCGGGTGCGCTTGAATCCCACAAAAGCTGGCCATTTCACATTATTGAGGAACACTCGCCATGGCCTATTGGCTGATGAAATCCGAGCCTGACGAATTGTCCATCCAGGGCCTAGCCACGCTTGGCCAGACGCGCTGGGACGGCGTACGCAACTATCAGGCACGCAACTTCATGCGCACCATGGCCGTTGGCGACCAGTTCTTCTTCTATCATTCCAGCTGCCCCGAGCCAGGCATCGCCGGCATTGGTCGCATCGTCGCGAGCGACTATCCCGACCCCACTGCCCTGGACCCGGACAGTCATTACTTCGATCCCAAGGCCAGCACCGAAAAGAACCCCTGGACTTCGGTGGATGTAGCCCACGTCGAAACCTTCGACCCCGTGCTCGGCTTGGCCTTGTTGAAGCAGCAGAGCGGGCTTGCCGAACTTGCGCTGGTACAAAAAGGCAGCCGGCTTTCGGTGATGCCGGTAACGGCACAGCAGTGGGAAATTGTCCTGGGATTGCGATAGAAGGCTATGTCGAACTGGCCATGACGTTACGCTTCTGGCCCTCGCTCCACATAGCCGCAGTGCGCCATGCGTACCTGCATAGCGCGTTGTGTGCACAAGACTTAACCTTTTCAGCGTCTAACGATGCAGCCCCGTCTGCGCCAAAGAAAACACCCACTCACGTCCATCCTTGCGTTTCTGAAACAAACCTAAATCCACAAGACCGTTGAGTACCGAAGCTGCCGTGTTGTACGAGCAGCCCAAGCTCTCTTTCAGGTTCACAGCCGTGAACTTCATCCCCTTCTCGTTGCTAGCCACCTGCAGTACGGTTTTCTGCTTGTCGCTCAGCTGTGCATACAAACCACTGTCGAACAGGAAGCGATTGAATGAGTTCATATCGGCCAGCGTTTTTTCGTAGGCTTCTTTGAAATCCGCGATGCCGCGAATGATCGTGCGACTTTGGTAGTCGACGAAATACGTCAGGTCCATATCGTCGGTTTCGGTATAGAGATAACTCTTGCCGTACTGCACAGGGGCGGCCTTGAGCAATTTGCTGATAGCTATGTAACGAAAGGCAGCGAAGTCATGCTTGAACATGAACCAGTAGAACAATGACCGGGCCACCCGGCCATTGCCGTCGTGAAAAGGGTGCTCATAGCCAATGGCAAAGTGCAGGACGATCGCCTTGATCAGCGGATGCAGGTAACGATTGGTCCTGAACTCACCATGGTTGCTGTTGGCCCATTCGGCCAAGGCTTCCAGCCGCGACTCCAGACCGCGTGCTGGCGGTGGTGTATACACCACATTGCCATCGCCGTCCTGGACCACTACCTCATCGTTAACGCGGAACACACCTGGGTGATAATGCTCGTCGTCGATGTTCTCCACACCCACTTGGTGGATCTCGGCGATCAAATCAGCACTCAGCGGTCGTGTGCGATGCTCCCACACGAACTGCATCATCCGATAATTGCCCAGAATCATCTTTTCATCTGGAGTGCGCGGACCTCGCTGACGCTTGAGCAAGTCCTTGGCCACTTGGGTCGTGGTCGATGCACCCTCCAACTGGCTACTGCTGATGGCCTCGTCTTCTATGAGGTCGTTGAGCAGGTATGTCACATGTTTCTGCTCACCGATCTTGTTGCTCATCCACTCCAATGCAGCACCCGTAGTGTGCCGGTCAGTCTCGGAGGTCGCGGCATGGATCGCTGGCGTCAGTAGCAGTTGGCATTGATGTGCAGGCTGACCCAGTACAACGACGTCGCTCAGTTGCCGTTCACGCGCCAACTTCACCAGCGACCACACCAGTTCATGGTTCAGTCCTTCAGGAATGCGGAAACGAAGCTTGTCGAAATGCTGATACCGGCCCTTGCCATCCAAGGGTGCGTTGAGAGCCAGGTACTCAGCTATGCGCTCCGGACAATCCCGAGCAATGCGTTGAAGCGGATCGCGGATAACGGCGGGAGGGATCTTGAACATCGCTGTCTCAAAACTCGGTAATTTTGAGACAGCCTACGCCAATGGCAATCTTCTGTCCGCCTTGCTGCAAAACAATCAGTTCACTGCACGATCAGGTTATTGAACAGCAGGTCTTCGACGATAGGCTTGCCCTCTTCGTCGTTCATCACCTGCTGCAATTGCTTGAGGGCTTCCTGACGCAGTTTCTCCTTGGCTTCGACGTTGCCCATCGATTCGGCGGTCTGCTGTGCGAACAGTGCTACCAATTGATTGCGCAGCAGCGGGTCCTGGCGCTTCACGGCAGCTTCCGCTTCCGCGCCGGTGACCTTCAAAGCGATGTCCGCCTTGTACACGTGCAGCTTGGGGCCACCGTCCAAGGCGTAGTTGCCCACGAACGGTGGGGTCATGCCGATATAGGCAACCTTGGGCGCTGCGTTCTCGCCCTCTTTGGCTGCCTCGTTGGCCATCACGGCGGTCGGCAGGGCCAACGCCAGCCCTATGAATACCCAGGCTTTCATCACATATGTCTCCGCAAGATCGTGTGCTGACTGTATCGGCCAGCACGGGCGATTCAGTAGCTCGTTCGAATCCACCGAGCTGAAACGATTATGCAGAAGCGTCAAGCGAGTTGGTGAACAGAACTGAACCGCTTAAGTTCGCATTGCAACATTTTCGCAAACTCCGCTGGGCGGTAAGTCGTTTTATTTTCGGTAACGAAACTGTAACATTCGAATCCGCAGCAAATAACAATAAATGGAGCTTGTGAATGTTCGCCTTCTTCCGCCCCGCCCCGCATCGTGCAGCCCTGCCCGATGAAAAGATAGACAGCACCTACCGTCGCCTTCGCTGGCAGATCTTCGCCGGGATATTCATCGGTTACGCCGGTTACTACCTGCTGCGCAAGAACTTCTCGCTGGCCATGCCTTACCTGATCGAAGAACAGGGCTATACCCGAGGCCAATTGGGCTTGGCGATGTCGGCCATCGCCATCTCCTATGGCCTGTCCAAATTCCTCATGGGGATCGTGTCCGACCGCTCCAACCCGCGCTACTTCCTGCCGTTCGGGTTGCTGGTTTCCGCCGGCGTGATGTTCGTCTTCGGCTTTGCGCCGTGGGCAACGTCAAGCGTCACCATGATGTTCATCCTGCTGTTCATCAACGGCTGGGCGCAAGGCATGGGCTGGCCGCCGAGTGGCCGGACCATGGTGCACTGGTGGTCGCAGAAGGAACGCGGCGGCGTGGTGTCGGTGTGGAACGTTGCGCACAACGTCGGCGGTGGCTTGATCGGCCCGCTGTTCCTGCTCGGCATGGGCTTGTTCAACGACTGGCACGCGGCGTTCTACGTACCGGCCGCAGTTGCCCTGCTGGTGGCCCTGTTTGCCTTTGCGACCATGCGCGACACACCGCAATCGGTCGGCCTGCCGCCCATCGAGCAATACAAGAACGATTACCCGGAAGGCTACGATTCAAGCCACGAAGAAGAATTCAGCGCCAAGGAAATCTTCGTCAAGTACGTGCTGCGCAACAAGATGCTCTGGTACATCGCCTTGGCCAACGTGTTCGTCTATCTGCTGCGCTATGGCGTACTGGACTGGGCGCCGACCTACCTCAAGGAAGCCAAGCACTTCACCGTCGACACCACCTCGTGGGCCTATTTCTTCTATGAGTGGGCCGGTATTCCCGGCACGTTGCTGTGCGGCTGGATGTCGGACAAGATCTTCCGTGGCAACCGTGGGCTGACCGGCGTGGTGTTCATGGCGCTGGTGACCGTGGCAACCCTGGTGTACTGGCTCAACCCGCCCGGCAACCCGACCGTGGACATGATCGCACTGGTCTCGATCGGCTTCCTGATCTACGGCCCGGTCATGCTGATCGGCCTGCAGGCCCTGGAACTGGCGCCCAAGAAAGCGGCCGGCACCGCCGCGGGCTTCACTGGTCTGTTCGGCTACCTGGGCGGCTCGGTCGCCGCCAGCGCGGCGATGGGTTACACCGTGGACCACTTCGGCTGGGACGGTGGTTTCGTCCTGCTGATCGGCGCCTGCCTGTTGGCGATCGTCTTCCTGATCCCCACGCTCTGGCACAAACAGGTGGCCAGCACCCAGCGTAACGCCTGACGCAAGGCGTGAAGCGCCGTCAGGGCAGGAATTGCTGCGAGGCTTGAGTGCAGCTGCCCTGGTGGCAACGCTTGAGCCTGGCTTCCAGGTTCTTGTCCGGCATTGCGTGATTGCGCAGGGCACTGATGGTTTGCTCGACGTAATCGCGGGTGCTGCCAAATCGCCCGCTGGCACTGTCGAGAATCTGCGTCAGCAGGTTATCCGGCAGGTTGCCGGCATAGCTGGGCAAATGCCGCTCCAATACGAACCCCAACGCCTGCACCTTGGTGCCGTCTTCGAGACGGCAGTTGAGCCAATGCGGGCGGTACGAGGGATAGGGCATCTCGCGCTTCCACAGCGCCAGCAGCGAACTCTCCAGATCTTCCTGAGGCAAGCGATAGGCGAACCCGGCGCATGAGCCGCCTCGGTCCAGACCGAACACCAGGCCGGGTCGCTCGGGTGTGCCACGGTGTTCGTGGGACCACAGGTACAGGCCCCGGTGATAGCCATGCACACGCGCTCGGCGCCGCTCCGCAGCGCTGCATTCGGGCCGCCAGATGAGCGAGCCGTAGGCGAACAGCCAGACCGGCCCGCCACGATGGCGTCGCATCGTGGTGTCCAACGAATGAAGAAGTTGCTCGTGGGTCAATTGCGGCCCGAGATCGAGCGACGGCGGATAGACCACATTCAAGTGCGCAGTTTCGAGTACCGACATAAGCAGTCGCCTGTTATCCCCGTAAGATTGCAATGAAGCCCAACTCTAACGCATTGCAACTGCCGCGTTCCTACCGTATGGCAGATAGATCAATAAATACAAGCGCTTATAATCAACTTCAAATAAATAAGTTATAAGCACCAAACAGGCTCACGGACACATCGACGTGCACGATTTCACAGCAATGCCACTGCGTCAGGTTCGACGCAGGCATCACGACAGCAGAAGCAGGCAACGAAATGACGCAGGGGCAGTGGCAATCAGGCGGGCCGCGGCGCGTAGGCAAAGACGTCGGCACGCATCTGGTGCGCATCCATCCCGGCATTCACCAGGGCATCGAGCGTGGCGTAGATCATCGCCGGTGAACCGCTGCCATAGACATGCACGGCGGTCAGGTCGGCTATGTCCTCGCAGACCGCTTCATGCAGCATGCCGCAGCGCCCTTCCCAGCCGCACAGGTCGCTCACTACCTTGTTCAGGAACAGGTTGGGCAACTGCTTCCATTGCTCCCAATGCTCCAGCGCATAGAAATCCTCGGGGCGACGTACACCCCAGTACAGATGCACCGGATGCTTGAACCCTGCGCGACGGCAGTGCTCGATGAGGCTGTTCATCTGCGCCATGCCGGTACCTGCAGCAATCAGCACCAGCGGCCCATCCGGCAACTCGGCCAGGTGGGTATCGCCATAGGGCATGTGCACACGGGCCATGCCATTGCGCTGCAACTGCTCGATCAAGCTCTGCGCACTGGCTTCGCGGACCAGTACGTGCAGCTCCAGGTCGCGCCCGCTGTGGGGTGCAGAGGCCAGGGAGAAGGCCGACTTTTCGCCGTTGTCGCGCTCGATCATCAGGTATTGCCCGGCATGGTAGCGCGGCGGCTTGCCGGCCGGCGCACGCAGGCGCACGCGCCACACATCGCCGCCGATATCGACGCAGTCGATCAGCTGGCAGGCCAGGCTGCGCACCGGCAGCTCGCCCTTGGCCAGTACGCCGTCCCAGAGGATCACGCAGTCTTCCAGCGGCTCGGCGATGCAGGTATGAAACTCGCCGCGGTCGATCACCGCGCCCTCCTCGCGAACACTGCCTTCCACCAGCACCGCGCTGCACACATGGCAGTTGCCATTGCGGCAGCTCTGCGGGCAGTCATAGCCCAGACGCTGCGCGGCCGCCAGGATCTGCTCACCGGGCAGGGTTTGCAGCACCACGCCCGAAGGTTGCAAGGTCACACGCATCAATCTATTCCCAACTGATTCCAGAGTTCATCGATGCGGCGGGTCACGGCCTCGTCCTTGACGATGACCCGACCCCATTCGCGCGTAGTCTCGCCCGGCCACTTGTGCGTGGCGTCCAGGCCCATCTTGGAGCCCAGGCCGGACACCGGCGAGGCGAAATCCAGGTAGTCGATCGGCGTGTTGTCGATCAGCACGGTATCGCGCTTGGGGTCCATGCGCGTGGTGATGGCCCAGATCACGTCGTTCCAGTCGCGGGCATTGATGTCGTCGTCGGTGACGATGACGAACTTGGTGTACATGAACTGGCGCAGGAACGACCACACCCCGAGCATCACCCGCTTGGCGTGCCCCGGGTACTGCTTCTTCATGGTCACCACCGCCATGCGGTACGAGCAGCCTTCGGGCGGCAGGTAGAAGTCGGTGATTTCCGGAAACTGCTTCTGCAGGATGGGCACGAACACTTCGTTCAGCGCCACGCCCAGGATCGCCGGCTCATCGGGTGGCCGGCCGGTGTAGGTGCTGTGGTAGATCGGCTTGATCCGGTGAGTGATGCGCTGCACCGTGAACACTGGAAACTTGTCGACTTCGTTGTAGTAGCCGGTATGGTCGCCATACGGCCCTTCGTCGGCCATCTCGCCCGGATGAATCACCCCTTCGAGGATAATCTCGGCAGTGGCCGGCACCTGCAGGTCGTTGCCGCGGCATTTCACCAGCTCGGTGCGGTTGCCGCGCAGCAGCCCGGCGAAGGCGTATTCGGAAAGGCTGTCGGGTACCGGCGTCACCGCGCCCAGAATGGTCGCAGGGTCGGCACCCAGGGCCACGGCCACGGGAAACGGCTGGCCAGGGTGCTTGTCGCACCACTCGCGGTAATCCAGGGCGCCACCGCGATGGCTCAGCCAGCGCATGATGACCTTGTTGCGGCCGATCACCTGCTGGCGGTAGATACCCAGGTTCTGGCGTTCCTTGTTCGGCCCCTTGGTGACGGTCAGGCCCCAGGTGATCAGGGGTGCCACGTCGCCCGGCCAGCAGTGCTGCACGGGCAGCATGCCAAGGTCGACGTCGTCGCCTTCCAGGACGATTTCCTGGCAGGGCGCGTCCTTCACCACCTTGGGGGCCATGGCGATGATCTTCTTGAAGATCGGCAGTTTCGACCAGGCATCGCGCAGGCCCTTGGGCGGCTCGGGCTCCTTGAGGAACGCCAGCAGCTTGCCGATCTCGCGCAGCTCGCTCACCGATTCGGCGCCCATGCCCATGGCCACCCGCTCGGGCGTGCCAAACAGGTTGCCGAGCACCGGGATATCGAAGCCGGTGGGCTTTTCGAAAAGCAGGGCCGGGCCCTTGGCACGCAGCGTGCGGTCGCACACCTCGGTCATTTCGAGCACCGGCGAGATGGGCACCTGAATGCGTTTCAACTCTCCGCGCTGCTCAAGCTGCTGCACGAAATCCCGAAGATCCTTGAATTTCATCGACCATGCCAGTTAGAAAATAAGCGTACATCCTACCTGCTCTGGCGGCCGCTGGCAGCCGCCGGCTGGGCTTTAATGGGAATTGCCAGGCGCTGGCGCGTCTACGGGCGCAAGCAGCGGGGCGAACAAGGGCGCCACGAACCCGGCCGCGTCGTCACCCAGGTGGTTGTCGTCCATGTACAGCGAACGCCCGTCAGACTCGGCCACGCAGGTCATGCCATCGGCGCAGAACAGCTGGGTCGTATCGAGGATGCGCACCTGGGGATCACTGGCCGCCAGCTCGGCGAACAGCCCCTGCATGAACGCCTGACGCTGTCGGTGTTCGAGCAGCGGGCGCCCGATGCCGTCGGTCGATCGCTGGAGCATGGCCAGGCGGCTCAGCCGGTAAGGTGCGTTGGCGTTCTGCAAAGGGACTTCATCGAGCAGCCAGACCCGGCTGCCCGCCTGGCGCAAGGCTCGGACTTCGCGCTTGAGCGCCTCGGCCATCTGCACCGGCGCATCGGTACCGGGCAAGCGATAGGTCAGGTCGCCATGCTCGTCGCCATACAGGTACAACGTCCAGCGCGCGACCAGCACCACGTCGCGCTGCGGCGCCTGTGCGATCACGCTCCGGACCTGCGCATTGAACTGCCGGCACAGGTCGTTGCGCTCCAGCCCCGCGACCGGCACGCAGCCGGCCGAGCTGGCCAGATCGAGTGCCTGCCCGGTGCGCTCGCTGTGCACGCGCAGTGCCGGCATCAGCGCGGCTGCATGGCTGTCGCCCCAGATCAGCGGTGGCAGCACGTCTTTGCTTTGGCGTCCAAGGTGACAAATGAGGCGTTCGGGCGCAGTGGTTTTCTCGAACATGCAGTCACGCTGCCCGGCATGCCATTCGCCGGCCTCGGCGTAGGCCAATGCCTGCGCCGACAGCCGCGACGGTACGCCATCGCTCCAGCGCAGGGATTGCCCCGCCAGGCCCACCACCACCATGGCCAGCAATGCGGCCAACAGCGCCTGACGCGGCTGGGCCAGCCAGCGCCGACCGCGCAGGGGCGTTTCGACCCAGCGCCAGGACAGGTAGCCAAGCAGCAGACTGCCCAGGATCAGCGCAAGGTTTTCGTGCCCAGCGATACCGTCCACGGCGGCATAGTCGGCGAATACGTGCACCGGCCAGTGCCACAGGTACCAGGAATAGGAGATCAAGCCCACCGCCACCATCGGCCGCGTGCCCAGCAGCCGTGACAGCCAGGTCGGCTGGCCGGCGCCGGACCAGATGATCGCCAGCGTGCCCAACACCGGCAGCAGTGCCGCCATGCCGGGAAACGCGGTACGCCAGTCATAGCAGGCAATGGCCACGCCCACGGCAGCGATCCCGGCGGTGGCCACGCCCTGACGCACGGCCACTGTCAGTGGGCGCTGGAACACCGGCGCCACCGCCAGCAGGCTGCCGGCCAACAGTTCCCACGCGCGCGCCGGCAATAGAAAGAATGCCTGCGCCGGGGCTTGCTGAACCTGCCAGACGCTCACCGCAAACGATGCCAGGGCAATGCCGAACAAGCCTCTGCGCCATGCCTTCACAGACCGGCCGAGCACGGCCAGCAACAGCGGCAAGAGAATATAGAACTGCTCTTCCACCGCCAGCGACCAGGTGTGCAGCAGTGGCTTGAGCTCCGAATCGGTATCGAAATAGCCGTCCTGCCGGGCGAACAGCACATTGGACATGAACATGGCCTGGTAGCGCGCCGAGCGCCCCAGCTCTTCATAGTCACGCGGCACCAGCAGGAACCAGCCAACGATCAGACAGGCCACCACCATCACCACCAGGGCGGGCAGGATCCGCCGCGCACGGCGCACCCAGAACTCCACAAAACTGAAGTGGCCGGAGGCACGCTCGCGGCAGATGATCGAGGTGATCAGATAACCCGAGATGACGAAGAACACGTCAACGCCGACGAACCCGCCGGCAAAACCTGGAATACCAAAGTGGAACAACACCACGGCAATGACCGCCACGGCGCGCAAGCCGTCGATGTCACGTCGATAGGCTAGGTGAGTCATAACAATCCTTGTCGGCCGAACGGGTCTGGCATGGTTATGCAACGTTGAAAATGCGAATGGCGCCGCAAGGGCGCCATTCGGATCAAGCAGCGGGTGGGCTTACTTGCGTTTCATCGACAGGAAGAACTCGTCGTTGGTCTTAGTCTGCTTGAGCTTGTCGATCAGGAACTCGATGGCCGCCACTTCGTCCATCGGGTGCAGCAGCTTGCGCAGGATCCACATGCGCTGCAGTTCGTCGTCGGCGGTCAGCAGCTCTTCGCGACGGGTACCGGAACGGTTGATGTTGATGGCCGGGAAGACGCGCTTCTCGGCGATCTTGCGGTCCAGGGGCAGTTCCATGTTGCCGGTACCCTTGAACTCTTCGTAGATCACTTCGTCCATCTTCGAGCCGGTTTCGACCAGCGCGGTGGCGATGATGGTCAGCGAACCGCCTTCCTCGATGTTACGCGCGGCACCGAAGAAACGCTTGGGCTTCTCCAGGGCATGGGCGTCGACACCACCGGTCAGGACCTTGCCGGAGCTCGGGATCACGGTGTTGTAGGCACGCGCCAGGCGAGTGATGGAGTCGAGCAGGATGACCACATCCTTCTTGTGCTCGACCAGGCGCTTGGCCTTCTCGATCACCATCTCGGCCACTTGCACGTGGCGGGTTGGCGGCTCGTCGAAGGTCGAGGCGACCACTTCGCCGCGCACGGTACGCTGCATCTCGGTGACTTCTTCCGGACGCTCGTCGATCAGCAGGACGATCAGGTGGCATTCAGGGTTGTTGCGCGTGATGTTCGACGCGATATTCTGCAGCATGATGGTCTTGCCCGCTTTCGGCGGAGCGACGATCAGGCCACGCTGGCCCTTGCCGATCGGTGCGCACAGGTCGATGACACGACCGGTGAGGTCTTCGGTGGAACCGTTGCCGGCTTCCATCTTCATGCGCACCGTAGGGAACAGCGGCGTGAGGTTTTCGAAGAGAATCTTGTTTTTCGCGTTTTCCGGACGGTCGAAGTTGATGGTATCGACTTTCAACAGGGCGAAATAACGCTCGCCTTCCTTGGGCGGACGGATCTTGCCGACGATGGTGTCGCCGGTACGCAGGTTGAAGCGGCGGATCTGGCTGGGCGAGACGTAGATGTCGTCTGGGCCGGCCAGGTACGAGGCGTCAGCCGAACGCAGGAAGCCGAAGCCGTCCTGGAGAATCTCCAGCACGCCATCACCGGAGATTTCCTCACCGCTTTTGGCGTGCTTCTTCAACAGGGAGAAAATCACATCCTGCTTGCGCGAACGGGCCATATTTTCTATGCCCATCTGTTCGGCCATTTCGAGCAGATCGGTGATCGGCTTTTGCTTGAGTTCAGTCAGGTTCATAAGGGAATGACGTAATCATGTATGGAGGGGAGAAATTAAGCTTTGGGCTTAATGAGGCCGCGCCGCAGAGAAGGCGACAGGATCGCGTACTGATTCGAGTAGGAGTGCGTCGGCGACGGCTTGCAGGGGGCAGAGGAGAAACCAATGCGAGGCCGAATGTAACACCTCGATTTGTAGGCGTCCAGTATCGCGCCCAGAAAAAAGCCCCGACGAATGCGGGGCCTTTCAGGTATCAGATATTGGCGTCCAGGAAGGCTGCCAACTGCGACTTGGACAGCGCGCCGACCTTGGTCGCCTCGACGTTGCCGTTCTTGAACAGCATCAGCGTCGGGATACCGCGCACGCCATGCTTGGCCGGGGTTTCCTGATTCTCGTCGATGTTGAGCTTGGCGACGGTCAGCTTGCCCTTGTACGTTTCGGCGATTTCGTCGAGCACCGGGGCGATCATCTTGCACGGGCCACACCATTCGGCCCAGTAGTCGACGAGTACAGCACCGTCAGCCTTGAGTACATCTGCTTCGAAGCTGGCGTCGCTGACGTGCTTAATAAGGTCGCTGCTCATGGAGTGTCTCCGTGGTCATATTCGGAAAGAAAAACGTGGCCCATCATAGCGGCACAGCGCTGCTACAGGAAGCCGATGATCATTGATCATCACTATGAACATCGGTGATACAGGCAATGGAACCCCGCTCGGCGCACCAGGAATGACCGCAGGCACTGGCCAGTGCGCTCCGCAACGGTGCGCGGCCAGTCCGGCACAGAGCACTCGTGGCAGCTCGAACCCCGATCCCACGCCGCGGCGCACGCCCCCTGCCCCATTCTGGCACGCGCTGTGCTACCTCCCTGGCAACCTCGACTCGATCGCAATCGGAGTATCGCCATGATTTCGCGCTGCAGCCTGCTGTTCACCGCCCTGGTCGCCAGTTTCATGCTGGGCCAGGCAGCCCATGCCGATGGCTTGAGCGACATCACCGAGCGCGGCACCTTGCGCGTTGCCGTGCCGCAGGATTTCCCGCCGTTCGGCTCGGTCGGCCCCGACATGCAACCGCGCGGACTGGACATCGACACGGCCAAGCTGATCGCCGACCAACTCAAAGTGAAGCTGCAGCTCACTCCGGTGAACTCCACCAACCGCATTCCCTACCTCACCACCGGCAAGGTCGACCTGGTGATCTCCAGCCTGGGCAAGAATGCCGAGCGTGAACAGGTCATCGATTTCTCCAGTGCCTACGCGCCGTTCTACCTGGCCGTGTTCGGCCCGCCGGAAGCGCCGATCGCCACGCTGGACGACCTCAAGGGCAAGACCATCAGCGTGACCCGTGGCGCCATCGAAGACATCGAGCTGAGCAAGGTCGCGCCCGAAGGCCTCACCATCAAGCGCTTCGAAGACAACAACTCGACCATCGCCGCCTACCTCGCCGGCCAGACCGACCTGATCGCCAGCGGCAACGTGGTGATGGTGGCCATCTCGGAAAAAAACCCTAAACGCATTCCAGCCTTGAAGATCAAGCTCAAGGACTCGCCGGTGTACGTGGGCATCAACAAGCAACAGCCCGAGCTGCTGGCCAAGGTCAATCAGATCATCGCTGTGGGCAAGAGTGACGGCAGCCTGGAAAAGAATGCGCAGACCTGGCTGAAGCAGCCGCTGCCCGCCGACCTCTGATTGTCGAGCGCACCCAATGGCCTATCAGTTCGCTTTCGCCCCGGTACTCGCACAGGCCGACCTGCTGCTCAAGGGTGCGCTGTTCACCCTTGAGCTCACCGCCATCGGCGCGCTGCTCGGGGTAGCCGTGGGCATCGTCGGCGGCGCCGTGCGGGCCTGGCAGATCAAGCCGTTCGCCGGCCTCTTCGGGGTCTACGTGGAGCTCATCCGCAACACGCCCTTCCTGGTCCAGCTGTTCTTCATTTTCTTCGGCCTGCCCAGCCTGGGCGTGCAGATCAGCGAGTGGCAAGCCGCGGTGCTTGCCATGGTGGTCAACCTGGGGGCGTATTCCACCGAGATCATCCGCGCCGGCATCCAGGCCGTGCCAAAGGGGCAGCTCGAAGCCTCTGCGGCCCTGGCCATGAGCCGCTTCGAGGCGTTTCGCTACGTGGTTCTCCAGCCGGCCCTGGCCAAGGTCTGGCCGGCGCTGAGCAGCCAGATCATCATCGTCATGCTGGGTTCGGCGGTGTGCTCGCAGATCGCCACGCAGGAGCTGAGCTTCTACGCCAATTTCATCCAGTCTCGCAATTTTCGCGCCTTCGAGACGTATCTGCTGACCACGCTGGTGTACCTGGTCATGTCGATCCTGATCCGCATGCTGTTGAACTGGCTGGGTCGGCGTTTCATCATGAGGAACAGCTGATGGATTTCACCCTGTGGGACATCGTGCGCAACCTGCTCATCGGCCTGCAATGGACCCTGGCCTTGAGCCTGGTGGCGTTCATTGGCGGTGGTTTGATCGGCTTGCTGGTGATGACCCTGCGCATCTCGCCCACGCATCCGCTGCGCACGCTGGCACGCTGCTATATCGAAGTGTTCCAGGGCACGCCTCTGTTGATGCAGCTGTTTCTGGTGTTCTTCGGCGTGGCGCTGATGGGCGTGGACATCTCGCCCTGGGTGGCCGCCGCCCTGGCCCTGACGCTGTTCACCAGCGCCTATCTGGCCGAGATCTGGCGCGGCTGCGTGGAGTCCATCGGCAACGGCCAGTGGGAAGCCTCCGCCAGCCTGGCGCTTACCCGCAACGAGCAGCTGCGCCACGTGATCCTGCCCCAGGCCTTGCGCATTGCCGTGGCGCCGACCGTGGGCTTCTCGGTGCAAGTGGTCAAGGGCACCGCGGTGACCTCGATCATCGGCTTCACCGAGCTGACCAAGACCGGCAGCATGCTGGCCAACGCCACCTTCGAACCCTTCATGGTCTACGGCTTCGTCGCCCTGGGCTACTTCGCCCTGTGCTACCCGCTGTCGCTCAGTGCCCGCTATCTGGAAAGGAGGCTGCATGCCGCTGCTTAGGATTTCCGCCCTGCACAAGTACTACGGCGATCATCATGTGCTCAAGGGCATCGACCTGAGTGTGGACGAAGGTCAGGTGGTCGCGATCATCGGTCGCAGCGGCTCGGGCAAGAGCACCTTGCTGCGTACCCTGAACGGCCTGGAATCGATCAACGACGGCGTCATCGAAGTCGACGGTGAATACCTGGATGCGGCGCGCGCCGACTTGCGCAGCCTGCGCCAGAAGGTCGGCATGGTGTTCCAGCAGTTCAACCTGTTCCCGCACCTGAGCGTGGGCGAAAACGTGATGCTGGCCCCTCAGGTGGTGCAGAAAGTGCCCAAGGCTCGCGCCCGCGAACTGGCTCGCGAGATGCTCGAACGGGTCGGCCTGGGCGAGAAGTTCGATGCGTTCCCCGAACGTCTGTCCGGCGGCCAGCAACAGCGCGTGGCGATCGCCCGCGCACTGGCCATGTCGCCCAAGGTGCTGCTGTGCGACGAGATCACCTCGGCGCTGGACCCGGAGCTGGTCAACGAGGTGCTCAGCGTGGTGCGCAAGCTGGCCGAAGACGGCATGACCCTGATCATGGTCACCCACGAAATGCGCTTCGCCCGCGAGGTCGGCGACAAGCTGGTGTTCATGCACCATGGCAAGGTGCACGAGGTGGGCGATCCCAAGGAATTGTTCGTCAATCCGCGCACGCCCGAGCTGGCGCAGTTCATCGGCATGCAGCCGGCATGAATGCCGTTCGGGCTCGCCAGAGCTCGGACCTTGGGGCAAAGATCAGGATGGCGCGTTGGCGCCGTCGCCTGATCGTGGCACGATGCGGGGGTTAACGACCGAGATCCTTTGACCATGCCGCAGACCAAAGCCAAGAACCTGTCCCTGATCGCCGCCATCGACCTGGGCTCGAACAGCTTTCATATGGTGGTGGCCAAGGCCCACGTCAATGAAATCCGCATCCTCGAACGCCTGGGCGAAAAGGTCCAGCTGGCCGCCGGCATCGACGAAGAGCGCAAGCTCAGCGAAGAGTCGATGCAGCGCGGTCTGGACTGCCTCAAGCGCTTCGCCCAACTGATCAACGGCCTGCCCCTGGGCGCGGTGCGCATCGTGGGCACCAACGCCCTGCGCGAAGCCCGCAACCGCAACGAATTCATCGTCCGCGCCGAGCAGATCCTCGGCCATCCGGTAGAGGTCATCTCGGGCCGCGAAGAGGCCCGCCTCATCTATCTGGGCGTCTCCCACACCCTGGCCGACACGCCGGGCAAGCGCCTGGTCGCCGACATCGGCGGCGGCAGCACCGAGTTCATCATCGGCCAGCGCTTCGAACCCCTGCTGCGCGAGAGCCTGCAGATGGGCTGCGTGAGCTACACCCAGCGCTACTTCCGCGATGGCAAGATCACCCCGGCCCGCTACGCCCAGGCGTATACGGCGGCGCGCCTGGAGATCATGAGCATCGAGAATGCCCTGCACCGGCTCAGCTGGGACGAGGCCATCGGCTCCTCCGGCACCATCCGCGCCATCGGCCTGGCCCTCAAGGCCGGCGGCCAGGGCAGCGGCGAGGTCAATGCCGAGGGGCTGGCCTGGCTCAAGCGCAAGCTGTTCAAGCTGGGCGATGTCGACAAGATCGATTTCGACGGCATCAAGCCGGACCGCCGGACCATCTTTCCCGCCGGGCTGGCGATTCTCGAAGCGATCTTCGATGCCCTCACCCTGCAGCGCATGGACCATTGCGATGGCGCCCTGCGCGAAGGCGTGCTGTACGACCTGTTGGGCCGTCATCACCACGAAGATGTGCGCGAACGTACTTTGGGTTCGTTGATGACCCGCTACCACGTCGATGTCGAGCAGGCCGAGCGCGTCGAGCGCAAGGCGCTGCATGCCTTCGACCAGGTGGCGGCGGACTGGGAGCTGGAAGACGGGGTCTGGCGCGAGCTGCTGGGCTGGGCGGCGAAGGTTCACGAGATAGGCCTGGACATTGCCCATTACCATTACCACAAGCACGGCGCCTACCTGATCGAACACTCCGACCTGGCCGGGTTCTCGCGCGAAGACCAGCAGATGCTGGCGCTGCTGGTGCGCGGCCACCGCCGCAACATTCCCAAGGACAAATTCGCCGAGTTCGGCGATGACGGTGTGCAGTTGATCCGTCTGTGCGTGCTGCTGCGCTTCGCCATCCTGTTCCACCACATCCGTGGTACCCAGGAGATGCCGGCGGTGTCCCTGCATGCCAAGGCCAAGAGCCTGGATGTGGTGTTCCCCGATGGCTGGCTGGAGAACAACCAGCTGACCCAGGCCGACTTCGCCCAGGAAGCCGAATGGCTAACCCGCGTAGGCTTCACCCTCACCGTGCGCTGAGATCGCACCGCCATCTGCCCGATAAACCGCAGCGCATGTTTCGCGGCCGATGACCGCTCCTACAGTGCAACGCGATTCCCGTAGGAGCGCCCAGTGGCCGCGAAAGCCGCACCGCCACCTGCCTGATAAACCGCATCGGGTGTTTCGCGGCCGATGACCGCTCCTACAGTGCAACGCGATTCCCGTAGGAGCGCCCAGTGGCCGCGAAAGCCGCACCGCCACCTGCCTGATAAACCGCATCGGGTGTTTCGCGGCCGATGACCGCTCCTACGGTGCAACGCGATTCCCGTAGGAGCGGCCAGTGGCCGCGAAAGCCGCACCTCCGATCTTGCTGACTGCTAGCGCACCGGCAGGATCGGGTTGCTCAGCCGTTCGAGCAGCGTGTCCTGCGCGCTGCGGGCGTTCTGGTTGCCGGTCGGGGTGTTGCGCACGTAGCGCCCGTCGGCCTGCAGGATCCAGGAATGGGTATTGTCGGTCAGGTAGCTTTCCAGCTCCTTCTTGACCCGCACGATCAGCTTCTTGCCTTCCACCGGGAAACAGGTTTCGACGCGCTTGTCGAGGTTGCGCTCCATCCAGTCGGCACTGGACAGGAACATCTGCTCCTCGCCTCCGTTGAGGAAGTAGAACACCCGCGTGTGCTCCAGGAACCGCCCGATGATCGAGCGCACATGGATGTTGTGTGACACCCCGGGAATGCCCGGACGCAGGCAGCACATGCCGCGCACCACCAGATCGATGCGCACGCCTGACTGGCTGGCCTTGTACAGCGCGCGAATGACCTTCGGGTCGGTCAGCGAGTTGAACTTGGCAATGATGTGCGCCGGCTTGCCTTCGATGGCGTACTGGGTCTCGCGAGCGATCATGTCGAGCATGCCCTTCTTCAACGTGAAGGGTGCATGCAACAGCTTCTTCATGCGCAAGGTCTTGCCCATGCCGATCAACTGGCTGAACAACTTGCCGACGTCTTCGCACAGTGCATCGTCCGAGGTCAGCAGACTGTAGTCGGTGTACAGCTTGGCATTGCCGGCGTGGTAGTTACCGGTGCCAAGGTGTGCATAGCGTACGATCTCGCCCGCCTCGCGGCGCAGAATGAGCATCATCTTGGCGTGGGTCTTGAAGCCCACCACGCCGTAGATCACCACCGCGCCCGCGGCTTGCAGACGGCTGGCCAGCTGCAGGTTGGATTCCTCGTCGAAGCGCGCGCGCAGCTCGATGACGACGGTGACTTCCTTGCCATTGCGGGCGGCATCCACCAACGCATCGACGATCTCGGAATTGGCACCGCTGCGGTACAGCGTCTGCCGCACGGCCAGCACATGAGGGTCCTTGGCCGCCTGGCGCAACAGATCGACCACGGGCGTGAACGATTCGAAGGGGTGCAGCAGCAGGATGTCCTGCTTGCTGACCACGCTGAAAATGTTCTCGCTGTTCTGCAACAGCTTCGGAATCTGTGGCGTGAACGGCAGGTACTGCAGCTCGGGATGGCTGTCCAGACCGGTGATGCTGAACAAACGCGTCAGGTTGACCGGGCCGTTGACCTGATACAGCTCGGTGTCCGACAGGTTGAACTGCTTGAGCAGATAGTCGGACAGAAGCTTGGGACAGGTGTCGGCCACTTCCAGACGTACCGCATCGCCGTAGCGACGCGAGAACAGCTCGCCGCGCAGCGCACGCGCCAGGTCTTCGACGTCCTCGGTATCGACCGACAGGTCGGCGTTGCGGGTCAGGCGAAATTGATAGCAGCCCTTCACTTTCATGCCTTGGAACAGGTCATCGGCATGGGCATGGATCATCGAGGACAGGAACACGAAATTGTCGCCCGGCCCGCCTACGTCCTCGGGCACCTTGATCACCCGCGGCAGCAACCGCGGTGCCGGAATGATCGCCAGGCCAGAGTCGCGACCGAAGGCATCGACGCCTTCGAGCTCGACGATGAAGTTCAGGCTCTTGTTCACCAGCAGCGGGAACGGGTGCGTAGGGTCCAGGCCGATGGGCGTGATGATCGGCGCGATTTCGTCGCGGAAATAGCGACGCACCCAGGTCTTGAGCTTGGTTGTCCAATGCCGACGACGAATGAAGCGAACCTGGTGTTTCTCCAGCTCCGGCAACAGGATGTCGTTGAGGATGGCGTACTGGCGATCGACATGGCCATGCACCAGCTCGCTGATCCGCGCCAGCGCCTGATGCGGCTGCAGACCGTCGGCGCCGGCCTGTTCGCGGGCAAAGGTGATCTGCTTCTTGAGCCCTGCGACGCGGATCTCGAAGAATTCGTCGAGGTTGCTGGAAAAGATCAGCAGGAACTTGAGCCGCTCGAGCAGCGGATAGGATTCATCCAACGCCTGCTCCAGCACGCGGATGTTGAACTGCAACTGCGACAGCTCGCGATGGATGTACAGGCTGCTGTCGTCCAGCCCCGGCACGACGATGTGCGGCGCCGGCGCGAGGGCCTCGCTCGGGTGCGCGGGTTCGACGATGGCTTCTATGACCAACGGCGCTTCTACCGGGGTTTCGACCACCGGCTGATCTTGGGTGAGAGCGACTTGAGTCTGGGCTTCGTTGTTCATCTGGCGTTCCCGAGGGCGTAACTGCCCTTTGCAATTGAGCGGCACGGATCGCGTAATGCGTCAGGATGCCATTGACGCCTGCACGCTTGGAAGGGGGGCGCGACAGTTATAAGCATGGATTATGACGGTTGCATGACATGACCGGCCGCATCCACAAGGTGTCTGCGTTCTCAGGTTGACAAGCATTGTTCACGACAAGACACATTTGGACACTTTCATGTATGTCCATGACGGGTTAGGCTGCGCATTCACTTCGCCAGCATCGATAAAATGCTCCAACAATTCCTGAACGATTTTGGCTATTTCGCCCTGTTCCTCGGCACGTTCTTCGAAGGCGAGACCATTCTGGTCCTGGCCGGGTTTCTGGCGTTCCGTGGCTACATGGATATCAACATGGTTGTGGTGGTGGCCTTCTTCGGCAGCTACGCAGGCGACCAGCTATGGTATTTCATGGGCCGCAAGCATGGACGCAAGCTACTGGCGCGCAAACCTCGTTGGCAGCTGTTGGGCGACCGTGCGTTGGAGCACATCCGCCGGCATCCGGACATCTGGGTGCTGAGCTTTCGTTTCGTCTATGGCCTGCGCACTGTCATGCCAGTGGCAATCGGCTTGTCCGGCTATCCACCACGGCGTTACCTGCTGCTCAACGGCATCGGCGCCGCAGTATGGGCCACGGCACTGGGCCTGGCGGCCTACCATTTCGGCTCGTTCCTCGAACACATGCTGGGCAACGTCAAGAAATACGAGCTGTGGGTCCTTGGCGCGCTGGTGCTGATCGGCGTCCTGCTGTGGGTACGGCGCCGCATCAAGGCCGCACGCATCGCCCGCCAGGCGCGCCTGGAAGCCCCTGCGGCGACGCCTGCGCCCGGTGACGAGCAGCCCTGAGGGCCCGCTCGAACTGAACACACGCCGCCGAGCGTGATCCATGCTACTGAACACATGCCAATGAAGCAGTGGCCACAATCGGAGTTCGACATGACCAAGAAAATCGCGGTGATCCTTTCCGGCTGTGGCGTCTATGACGGCAGCGAAATTCAGGAAAGCGTGATCACCTTGCTGCGCCTGGACCAGCGCGGCTGCGAAGTGCAGTGCTTCGCGCCCGACGTCGCCCAGAAGCATGTGATCAACCACTTGAACGGCGAGGAAATGCCCGAGTCGCGCAACGTGCTGGTGGAATCGGCGCGGATCGCCCGTGGCGAGGTCAAGGACATCGCCCTGGCCAACGCCGACGACTTCGATGCCTTGATCGTTCCAGGCGGATTCGGCGCGGCGAAGAATCTGTCCTCTTTCGCCAGCGACGGCGCCGCCTGCTCGGTCAACCTGCAAGTGCAGGCACTGGCCGAGGCCTTCGCCGAAGCGCGCAAGCCGGTTGGCTTGATCTGCATCTCACCGGCGCTGGCGGCAAAAATCTACGGCCCCGGCGTGACCTGCACCATCGGTACCGATGCCGAAACCGCGCAGGCCATCGAGAAGATGGGTGGCACCCACCAGGAATGCGAAGTGACCGAGATCGTCGAGGACCCCGCCCGCAAGCTGGTCAGCACCCCCGCCTACATGAGCGCCAAGACCATCAGCGAAGCCGCCGCCGGCATCAACAAGCTGGTGGACCGGGTGATCGAACTCACCCAGGCCTGACCGCCGAATTCAGGCAGGCACCCGCCGCAGCGTAGCGAGCAGGGTCGCCGCCGCCACGAACAAGCCGGCGAAGGTGCGGTTCATGCGTCGCTGCTGACGCGGCGTGCGCAGCAGCCGCAGCACCTTCGCCGCCAACCCGGTATAGCCGGCCATGACGATCAGGTCCACGGTCACCATGGTGGCTGCAATGGTCAGGTATTGAACCAGCAGTGGCGCGTGCGGATTGATGAATTGCGGCAATACCGCCAGCATGAATACCAGCGCCTTGGGGTTGCCGACGTTTACCAGAAAACCACGCAGCACCAGGCTCGAGGCCTTGCCAGCCGGCTTTTGCCCCGCTTCCTCACCGAGGTCGGCAGGCAGTGCACGCCATTGCTTGAACGCAAGATAGAGCAGATAGAGCACGCCAAACCACTTGATCGCCTGGAACGCCGTGGCCGACGCCGCGAGCACGGCCCCGACGCCAGCCGCAATGATCGCAATTTGCAGAAGCAGCCCCAACTGCAGGCCGATCGCATTCCAATAGCCGCGCAGGAAACCGTGCTGCAGGCCACTGGACATGGACGCGATAGCTCCGGCCCCAGGCGAAAGACTGATGATCCAGCACGCCACCAAAAAGGCCAACCAGGTTTCCAGCAGCATACGAACCTCGACGCTCGAATAGGGACAGCCTAAGGTAAAACGGCGCAGCGAATTTGGCTATGGGCCCGTGCAGGCAGCTCGGCATCAAGCCCCAGTATCAGGCCAATGCCTCGAGCTGCGCCTGCATGTCTTCGAGCAGTTCCAGCGCTTCCATCCACTGCTCTTCCAGCTCACCCTCGCGCACCTTGAGCTTGGCCTGTTGGGCAAGTTGGTCGCGTAGTTCATCCTTGCGCGCGGCCTCGTAGAGGGCGCTGTCGGACAAGGCGGCTTCTATCTTCGCCAGTTTCTCGTGCACTTCACCCAGATCGCGCTCCAGCTTGTCGGCCTGGCGCTTGTGCGGTGCCAGTTGCTGACGCAGCGCGGCCGCGGCCTGCCGCTGGGCTTTCTTGTCGGTCTTGTCGAGGTTGACCGGGGTATTGCTGACCGGGGCATGACGCTGGCGATAATCCACCAGCCAGCGCGCGTAGTCGTCCAGATCGCCATCGAACGGCTCGACCTTGCCATCGGCCACCAACAGGAAATCGTCGGTGGTGCTCTTGAGCAGATGCCGGTCGTGGGACACCACCAGCACCGCACCACTGAACTCCTGCAGGGCCATGGTCAGGGCCAGGCGCATCTCCAGGTCGAGGTGGTTGGTCGGTTCGTCGAGCAGCAACAGGTTGGGCCGTTCCCAGGCAATCAACGCCAGCGCCAGGCGGGCCTTTTCGCCACCGGAGAAATTCAGCACCGGTTCATCGATGCGCGCACCACGGAAATCGAAGCCACCGAGGAAGTCGCGCAGTACCTGCTCACGCTCGCCCGGCGCCAGCCGCTGCAGATGCAGCAACGGGCTGGCCTTGCTGTCCAGGGAGTCCAGCTGGTGCTGGGCGAAATAGCCCACCACCAGGTTCTCGCCACGTACCAGGCGTCCGCCGATGGGCGTGAGCTCGCCAGCGAGGTTCTTGATCAGGGTCGACTTGCCCGCGCCATTGGGGCCCAACAGGCCAATCCGCGCACCGGGGGCAAGCTGCAGCTTGACCTTCTCCAGCACGGCCGTTTCGCCGTAGCCCAGCCGACCTTCGGACAGGTCGAGCAAGGGGCTGGAAATCTTCACCGATTCGCGGAACACGAAGTCGAAGGGCGAGTCGACGTGTGCCGCCGACAGCTCTTCCATGCGCTCCAGGGCCTTGATCCGGCTCTGTGCCTGACGCGCCTTGGTGGCCTGGGCCTTGAAGCGCGCAATGTACTTCTCCATGTGCGCGCGCTGCACCTGCTGCTTCTCGTACGCTTGCTGCTGCTGCGCCAGGCGTTCGGCACGGGCGCGTTCGAAGGCGCTGTAGCCACCACGGTACAGGGTCAGCTTCTGCTGTTCGACGTGGGCCACGTGATCGACGACTTCGTCGAGGAAGTCGCGGTCGTGGGAGATCAACAGCAGGGTGCCGGGATAGCCCTTGAGCCAGTCCTCGAGCCACAGAATGGCGTCGAGATCCAGGTGGTTGGTCGGTTCGTCGAGCAGCAGCAGGTCGGAAGGGCACATCAAGGCCTGAGCCAGGCTCAGGCGCATCCGCCAGCCCCCGGAAAAATCACCGACCTGACGGTCCATCTGCTCGTTGCTGAAACCAAGCCCTGCGAGCAGCTTGCGTGCACGTGCGTCCGCGGTATAGCCGTCGGCACTGTCGAGCTCGGCATGCAGGCGCGCCTGGGCCGCACCGTCCTGCGTGGCCTCGGCGTCCGCCAGTGCCTGCTGGACTTCGCGCAGACGCACATCGCCATCGAGTACGTAGTCGACCGCAATGCGTTCGAGGGTATCGACTTCCTGGCGCATGTGAGCGATACGCCAATCGGCGGGCAGGTAGCAATTGCCGGAGTCGGGCACAAGCTCGCCACGCAGCAAGGCGAACAGGCTGGATTTGCCAGCACCGTTGGCGCCGATGAGGCCGGCTTTCTGACCGGCGTGCAGGGTCAGCTCGGCGTCTTCTAGCAGACGCTGCGGGCCACGCTGTAAAGTGAGGTTCTGAAGTCGGATCATAATGGCGGCGAAGTCTACCAGCTTCCTTGCCCACTGGCGCGAGTAGCACGATGCATGATGAGTTGTGGAAGTTTGCCCTGGACCTCTATGCCCGACCAGGCATCGAAACCACCTGCCTGCAGCTGCAGGCAGATGGCGCCAACGTGTGCCTGCTGCTGTGCGGTGCCTGGCTGGATGCCAGGGGCGTGGCCTGCACATGCGAACGGGTGACGCTGCTGGAGGCGATCGCCACGCCTTGGCATGAGGACGTGGTGCGACCCTTGCGCGAATTGCGCCAGCAGTGGCGAGCCCAGGCCGTGCAAGACCCTGAGCTGATGCACCTGCGCGAATCGGTCAAGGCACTGGAACTGAACGCCGAACGCCAGTTGCTGCAGCGCCTGCACGATCAGGCCGCACCTTGGCCCCTCGCTACGCAGGGCTTGAGCATGACCTGGCTGCCTGCTTTGCTACCCGCAGCGGCCGCGCACTCGAGCGCGGCGTTACACGTGCTGGGCGTGGCAGCCAGGGAGACTCAGGCTTGGCTCGAAGATGCGTCGCCCTTGTCGTCCTGAGCGCCAGTGGCGGGAGCACCGGACTCGGTCGCACTCGAATGCACGGCTGCGGCAAGCGACTTGGCGGCCGCAGGCTTTCTGGCCGGCCGCGCAGCCGGCTTGGCGGGTGCCTTGGCGTCAGGCTTGACCGCCGCGCCCGGGGCCGCCAGGGCCTTGCGCGTAGTGCTGCGGGAAACCGCCGGCTTGCTCGCAGTGGCGGCGGCAGCTACACGGGTGGTTTTGCTGGCTGCAGGCTTCGCGGCCGCACGTGCAGTCGACCCGGCTGGGGTGCTCTTGGCAGGCGTGCGAGCGGCAGGCTTGGCTGCCGGGCTGGCCGACTTGGCCGCGGCCGCAGGGGTTGCCTTGGGCTTGGCCGAACGGGTTTCGATTGCCTTGCTCGCCGCTTCCTGGACGCGCCCTACCCCGGCCGCCAGTTTCAGGCTTTCCTGGGCGTCGCGCTTGAGCTCGACGATGTAGGCGCGGGTTTCGGCCTGGCGGTCCTTGAGCTCGTCGAGCAGTTGTTCGAGTTCGCTCACCGAGTCGTGCGCCTTGGCTTGCTTCTTTTTCTTGCCGGCGGTAGCAGCGTCCTGCACCTTGGTGCGCGACTTGTGCAGTTTTTCCTGGGCCTTGCCGCGCTGCTTCTCGAGCTTGGCGAGCAGTTTTTCAGCATCGGCCAAGGCCTGGGAACATGCACTTTCGAGGTGCTCGAGCAAACTGCCGGAAAGCTGTTGAAGCAAATGCAACGGGGTGTTTACGGGCTTCTTGTTAGCCGACATGGGTTACCTCCTGGCCGATGGGTAGAGGCTCATACTAGACCTGTGGCTGTAGAGCCGCCAGAACATGTTGACTGTGTCCGCGAGGCCCCGTTTCCCGGTCGGTGGCATAATCGGTCCATGCTCGCCGTGTCTTGTCCTGGAGAATGTGATGTTGCCTCGCCTGCTGTTGTCGTTGTCCCTGGTGCCATTGTCCCTGGCCCTGCCACAAGCGCACGCGCAAGCTGCGCCGGACGGTGCCCGCGACCTGGCCTACAGTGTGGGCGCCAGCCTGGGGGAACGCCTGCGCCAGGACGCCCCCGGGCTTCAACTCGACGCCCTGCTCAAGGGCTTGCAGGAGGCGTATCGACAAGAGCCGCTGGCATTGAGCGACGAGCGCATCGGCCAATTGCTGGCTCAGTATCAGGCACAGGCGGACAAGACGGACAAGCCTGACGAAGCAGCCGATACGGAACAGGCGCTGGCCGCCGAGCGCCGCTTCATGGCCGCCGAACGAGCCAAGGCCGGGGTGCGGGAGATCGCTGAGGGCATTCTGGTAACCGTACTGGAACCTGGCGCAGGGGCACCTGCCACCGCCGATGGGCGTATGCAGGTTCAATACGTGGGGAAGCTGCCCGACGGCAGCGTGTTCGACCAAAGCACCCAGGCGCAGTGGTTTCGCTTGAACAGCGTCATCGAGGGCTGGCGTACGGTGTTGCCGCAGATGCCGGTCGGCGCGAAGTGGCGTGTGGTCATTGCATCGGCCCACGCCTATGGAACAGACGGCGCCGGTGCCTTGATACCACCCAATACACCGCTGACGTTCGACATTCATCTGCTGGCCACGGCCCCTTAGGGCCGCGTCGAAAGAGAGTCACGCCTGGGCGACGGACTCTTCCTTGTGAGCGTTGTGCAAGACCTCGATCAGGCAGTCCTCGAGCTCGAAGCGCTCGTGCAACAACCGACCCAGCTCCTTGAGCTTGTCCAGAATGACGGCGGCATCGGAGCAGTCGCCCTTGTCGCAGTAATCGTTGAAGTCGAGCGCTTTCTGGGTGATTTCGTCGATGCGTGGCCAGATCGTGTCGGCCAGTTCCAGACCACGCTTGTCATTGAACGCCTTGGCTTCGTCGGTCAACTGTTCGTAGATTTCAAAATGGCCGGCCGATGTGTAGTCGACCAGCAAGCCGCAGAAATCCTGCAGCCTCTTGCGATCTTCGACCAGGGCCTGAGGCGTGTCGCCCAATGCATCGAACGCCTTGATCAGCTCATTGCGCTCCTGCAGCCAGCGATCGATCAGCAGGTGAACTCCGCCCCAACGTTCCTGGGCATTCTGGCAACTTTCCAACATGATGAGTGCTTCCCTTGTGGGTCATGCCCGGCTTCGCGCTCCTGTACGACAGGAAGCAGGGCTCGGACCGATTCGCGGTCTGTGACGGCGAATGTCGATGTACATGCAGGGGGAGATTATGCCCGTGCGCCAATGGCATCAAGGTACGCATCGGATAAAGTTCATACAAGCGTTTAATCAGGGGGACATTGCGCCAAATGCCGGTTTTACTGGCGCCTGCCCCTGCCTCCGGGTGCGCACGGGGGCAGAGCAGTGGCGCGGCCTCGTTCTACACGCGAAAGCAATTCAGAGCGTGCGCACCGAAGTGGGCAGGGGTGCAGCCAGCAACCGTTCGTCAAGCAGCCCGAGGCCTTCCTGGAACAACTGGTTGCTGCGTTCGGTATCGCCCAACTGGGCGAGCAGGCGTGCAAGTTCTGCGCAGGTTTCCGGGCTGCGCTGCAGGCGCAGGCTGCTTTCCAGGTAGTCGCGGGCCTTGCCCCACAAGCGGTTCTGCAGGCACAGGCGACCCAGGGTCAGCAACAACCCGGCATCGTGGGGGTGCTGTTTGAGCCAGCCTTCGGCAGTCTGCAGTTGGCGCGCAGGGTCAGTGCCGATCACCAGGCCATAGAGGCGAGCCAGGTGCGTGTCGTACTGACGCTTCTGCGCAGTCCGTAGCACGTCTTCAGCCTGGGCTTGGGCACCCACCTGACGCAGTTGCTCGGCATAGGCGAGCACCAATGCGGGTTCCTGGCGCTGTGCTGAGCTGAGTGCCTGCCAGGCGTGCTCCAGTGCAGCCAGGCCGGCCTCTCCCTGCCCTTGTTCCTGCACGGGCGCGTGCGCCGCCACGCTCAGGTTCTCGCCCCAGGCACGTCGCTCGAGCTCGGCGAGTTCGGCCGCCGGCAGGGCCTTGTCCTTGCGCAGTTGTGGCAGCAGCTTGACCACTGCTGGCCAGTCACCACGCTGCTGATGCACACGCTGCAGCTGCCGCAGCACCTGTACGTTACGCGGATGACGCTCGTGCATGGCCTGCAGGGTCTGCAGGGAGCCGTCACTGTCGCCGCGATCGCTCTGCAACTGAGCATGGCTCAAGGCAATTGCCAATTCCGCTTGTGGCTGACGTGCCAGGGCCCGTTCGAGCAGGCTGTCACTGTCTTCGTAGCGGCCCTGTTCATTGGCGGCGCGTGCTGCGCCGAGGTAATAGAGCAATGGCTGGCGTTCATTTTCGGCTGCGTGCTGCAAGTGCTTCTGGGCACTGGCCCAGCGCCCTTCGGCGAGGTCCAGCTGGCCCTTCTCGATGGATGTCTGCACGCGGCGGTTGCGATTGCGGCCCGACCATGGATTGACCACGCGGCCGGAGCTGACCAGCACGCTGATCAGCAGGTAGACGACGAACGCCACCAAGACCAGCACCAGCAACGCCAGCAGCGTGCTCCACAGGCCCGACTCGTAGCGCATCACATGGGGGTAGTCGATCAGTACGTAGCCGGGGTGTTTGGCCACGGCCAGGCCGAGGCCGACCATGGCGGCAATCACCAGAAACAGGATCACGTAGAACCGTTTCATGGTTGGCTCTCCACAGCGGCCGGCGCTGCTTCGGTCGACTTCTGCAGGCCTTCGACCGGTGTGTGACGATGTTGCAGGTAGGCCTGGATGGCGTTGAGGCTTGCATCCAGATCAGGTGTGGTGACCGAAACCGGCTGATTCTTCAGGGCAGTCAACTGTTCGATCATGGCCTGGGTCGGGCCATTCTCGCGATTGAAGCCCGCCACCAGAATACTGCGGGCGTCGTCCAGCGCTTGCGTATACACCTTGCCCTGACCATTGAGCGCAGCCCACTGGGCCTGCTCCAGCGCCAGGCTCAAGGCCAGGCGAACCTGACTCAGGCTCTGCCCGGCGAGCAACGGCCGGATGCTGTCGTCGGGGCTGAAGTCGACCCGGAAGAAACCGGAAATCTTGTTCCACCACTGGCGCCAGCGGGTTTCGCCTTCTGGTGAGTTGCCCTGCGCAGCTGCCGCGGCCGCCTGGAATTCGGGCGCCAGCGCCGTCAGCTGCGTGGCCTGCTCGCGCAAGGCGCTCAGCTGCAGGAACAGCCCGGTGCGATCCGGCTGGGTGGTGCCTTGCAGCGACGCCAGGCTGCGGGTCAGTTGCTCGCGTGCGGCGAAGGCCTGCGGGTCGTCCTGCTCGCGCAGGATTTCGTCGGCGCCCTGCACCAGCGCCTTGGCGCTGGTGACGTCCTGCAGAGCAGACAGGCGCAGGCTGGCCAGGCGCAGCAGGTGCTCCGCTTCGGCCAGACGCCAGTCCTTGCGGCTGGCGCCCAGCACGGTTTCCAGGCGCTGGCTCAAGCGCTGCTGATCGCCCTGCAACTGGGCGAGCAGGCGGTGGCGGTCTTCGAGTTCGTTGGAGTCGGGCAACTGCGCGAGATCGGCACTGAGTTGCCGTTCGTTGTGTTCCAGCGTCAGCGTTTGCGTGGCGAGCCCTTCGATCACCCGCGACTGCTGCTGGTGGCCGGCGGTCAGCGTGCGCACCTGCCACACGCCCCAGCCTGCTGCGGCCAGACCGGCAGCGGCAAGCAGCAGCGCAATGATCGCCAAGCCGTTGCCATTGGCCGAGCGCTGCGGGGGCAAGGCGGCTGGCTGTTCGAAGGGCACCTGTGGGGCGCTCTTGGGTTCGTCTTTGGGCAAGGCTGTTTCGCTCACGTGTCCATCCTTTGCATAGGGGCGCGGTCGCCTCGCTGGCGGTCGCGCCTTACGATCTGGGTGCGGCCTGCGTGCGCAGCGCCGCCAGCAACGCCGAGGTACTGGCACCTCGGCAATCCACAACATTCACCGCACCGGCTTCACGCGCCAGCGCAGCTACCCGCGGGCTGGGCACGAACAGCGGCAGGGTACGGATCACCGACCACTGCTCGCCTGCCAATTGGTGCAAGTGTTGAAAACCCTGCCCACTGCTGACCACCAAGGCGTTCAAGCGTTCCGATGCGATACGGGACGCCAGCGCACCCGGTGGGTAGACCGGAATGCTGCGTCGGTACAGTTGCAGATACTCTACCGTCGCGCCCTGCTCACGCAAGTGCTCGGCCAGAGCCTCGCGTCCGCCTTCGCCACGGATGATCAGCACCCGTGGATGGGGGCTCGCCAATGCGACGCGCAATTGGGCCAGATTCAGCAAGGCTTCGCTATCGTCTCCTGTTTCAGGATACGTCACGGTCAGCCCACGCTCTTCGAGAATGGCCGCCGTGCCGGCACCGACGCTGAACCACGAGGTCTGCCCGAGGTTGGCAGGCGCGCGGTCCAGGGCCAGGCGCGCGGCGGGCTTGCTGACCACGATCACGGCATTGTATCGATTCAGTTCGGCCAACACCTGCCGCTGAGTGTCGCTGTCCGCTAGCGGCTCGATCGCCAGCAATGGCAGGCTCGCCGCGAACACGCCCTGTTCCAGCAGCGCCTGGGCTTGCAGCGCGCACTCGTCGCAGGGTCGGGTCAGCAACACTCGCCAGGGGTTCAAGGATGACCGGCCTCGCCGTACACCGCGCGCAGAATGTCGTCGGCGCCCTGCTCCAGCAGGGCTTCGGCCACCTGTACGCCCAACTGTTGCGCATCGGCCAGCGGCGCGCGTGCCTGAGCATGCAGCAGACGCTGCCCAGCCGGGTCGCCCACCAGGCCGCGCAGCCAGATCTGCTCCCCTTCGAGCACGGCGTAACAGGCAATGGGCACTTGGCAGCCACCGTTGAGGTGTTTGTTCAGGGCGCGCTCGGCGCTCACGCGAAATTCGGTATCGCGGTGATGCAATGACCCCAGCAGCGCGTGGATCTCGCTGTCGGCCGTCCGGCACTCGATGCCGACCGCGCCCTGGCCGCCCGCAGGCAGGCTGTCTTCGACGCTGATGCTGGTGGTGATGCGCTCTTCGAAGCCCAGGCGGATCAGGCCGGCCGCAGCCAGAATGATCGCGTCGTATTCACCGGCATCGAGCTTGGCCAGGCGGGTGTTGACGTTGCCGCGCAGAAAGCGGATCTGCAGGTCGGGACGTCGCGCCAGCAGCTGGGTCTGGCGACGCAGGCTGGAGGTGCCGACGATGCTGCCGGGCGGCAGCGCCTCCAGGCTGTCCCAGGCGTTGGAAACGAAGGCGTCGCGAGGGTCTTCGCGCTCGCAGATGCAGTACAGCCCCAGCCCGTCGGGGAAGTCCATCGGCACGTCTTTCATCGAGTGCACGGCGATGTCCGCCGTGCCTTCGAGCAGGGCGGTTTCCAGCTCCTTGACGAACAGCCCCTTGCCGCCGATCTTCGACAAGGGTGAGTCGAGCAGCTTGTCGCCGCGACTGACCATCGGCACCAGGGTGACCTGCAGATCGGGATGCGCCTGCTCCAGGCGGGCCTTGACGTATTCGGCCTGCCACAGAGCAAGCGCGCTTTTACGGGTGGCGATGCGGATTTCGCGAATGGGCATGAATCGATCCGTATGAAGATTAGCGGACGATGATACCAGCTGTGCGCCAGGCCGCGCCCAGCCCGGCGGACTGGGCAGGCCTGCTGAGGGCTAGAGGTGCTGCATCATCTTGCGCACGCCGGCCACATGGCGTCGGCTGACGATCAGCGCGTCGCCGTTGAGCCCCTTCAGATAGAGCTGAAAGTGACCCAGGGGCGTGCGCTGCAAGCGCTCGATGCGTTCGCGGGCCACCAGGGCGTTGCGATGGATACGCACGAAGCGATCGCCAAACTCGTCTTCCAACGCCTTGAGCGGTTCATCGAGCAAGACCTCGCCGCCTTCGTGGCGCAGGGTGACGTACTTGTGATCGGCAATGAAGTAGATCACCTGATCCAACGGAATCAACTCGATGCCCTTGCGGGTTCTTGCGCTTATATGGCTGCGCGGACCGGTCCCCGCCTCGGCCGCCGGACGTGTCAGGGCGGCCAGTTGCACGCGGTTGGGTTTTTCCGCCTTCTTCAACGCTTCGAGCAGGTGTTCGGAGCGCACTGGCTTGACCAGGTAGCCCACGGCACTGACCTGAAAGGCATCCAGGGCAAACTCGTCATGGGCGGTGCAGAACACCACCGCCGGCGGTGTGTCGCGCTCGCACAGCCTGGCGGCGACCTGCAGGCCATCCAGGCCGGGCATGCGAATGTCGAGCAGGACTACGTCCGGCTTCTGTGCCTCGATCATGCTCAAGGCTTCTTCGCCGTTGCTGGCGCCGGGTTCGAGCACATGGTAGCCCTCGAGCTCGCCAACCAGTCGGCTCAAACGTTCGCGGGCAAGGGGTTCGTCATCAACGATCAGGACATTCATAGAGCGCTGGATTCCTGCGTGAGTCTCGCACATGGATAACGTAGACAAGTGAAGTGACGACCGTCACGGCGATTCACGCTAAGACTTGCGCGCGGACCGAAAAGTGCCGCAAGTCGAGCGCCAATGTTTGTCAGCGCCTGCTGGGTTCCGCCCGACGCCTGCGCTGTGGCGGCCTCTTGGTAGGGATTGCTGATGGTCAATATGAACTCTCCCCCTTTGTAGTCGGCCTCCACGCTGACCACCCCGCCCGAAATCAAAGGGGCGATGCCATGTACCAGCGCATTCTCCAACAACGGTTGCAAAGTAAGTTGGGGGATCGGCAGATCATCCGGGATTGTTTCGATCCTCCAGTGCAACTGTAGACGCTCGCCGAGACGATATTGCTCAATCGATAAATAACGTTTGGCCAACTCCACCTCATCACGCCACATCACCAGGCTGTTGGGCTGGGCCAGGCTGGCACGAAACAGGTCGGACAGATTGAGCACCGCCTGCTCGGCCTTGACCGGATCGCTGACCACCAGGCTGGCGATGCTGTTCAAGCTGTTGAACAGGAAGTGCGGGCGAATGCGCGCCTGCAGGGCCTGGATACGCGACTGCAATTCGGCCTGTTGCTGGCGCCGCCACTGGCTCTGCAGGTAGAAGTAGCGCAGCAGCAGGGCCGACATGATCAGCCCGATCAGGGCGTGGCGCAGGTACCGATTGACCTCCACGGTCGGCGTGTCGAGCCCGCCCAACTGGAAGTAGTCGATCACCGCCGTGCCCGCGAGGGTCAGGCCCACCACCAGGGCGCAGCACAACCCTCCCGCCATACCGGGGCGCAGGCGCGCCAGCCAGGGGCGCAGGGCACAGAGCAAGGCCGCCGAGAGCAGCACGATCCATTGCACGAACAGCGAAGTCAGGGCCAGGCGTACCCAGTTGAAGCCTGGGTTCATGGGTTCGGCCAGCACCAGTACGAACACCAGCAACTGCGCCAGCACGATCAGCATCAACAGTGCCTGGGGCAGGCATAGCTCGGGCAGGAAAAAGTCCGGCTCGGGAGGGTTCGACGGCTTGCTGAACATGTACGGCTTCCTGGCTGCTGTAGTGTGTCGCAGGCCTCTTCGCGGGCAGAGACCCGCTCCCACAGGTCAACGTGATCACTTGTGAGAGCGGGGGCGGGCGGCGAGCCCTCTGCCCGCGAAGGAGTGAATGCAGACAATAGACACCTGCACTATGCCGCCAACAGACCCGGGCCGCATTTGTTATTATTGCGGCAATTTCCCGTTCACGCCTTGCACGAGCCAATTCATGAGCACTGACAAGACCAACCAGTCCTGGGGCGGCCGCTTCAGTGAACCCGTCGACGCCTTCGTCGCACGCTTCACCGCCTCGGTCGATTTCGACCAGCGCCTGTACCGCCATGACATCATGGGCTCGATCGCCCACGCCACCATGCTGGCCAAGGTCGGTGTGCTCACCGATGCGGAGCGCGACACCATCGTCGACGGTCTGCGCACCATCGAGCAGGAAATCCAGGCGGGCCAGTTCGACTGGCGCACGGATCTGGAAGACGTGCACATGAACATCGAAGCGCGCCTGACCGATCGCATCGGTGTCACCGGCAAGAAGCTGCACACCGGACGCAGCCGCAACGATCAGGTGGCCACCGACATTCGCCTGTGGCTGCGTGACGAGATCGACCTCATCCTCAGCGAAATCACCCGCCTGCAGCAGGGCTTGCTGGAACAGGCCGAGCGCGAGGCCGACACCATCATGCCGGGCTTCACCCACCTGCAGACCGCGCAGCCGGTGACCTTCGGGCATCACCTGCTGGCGTGGTTCGAAATGCTCAGCCGCGACCATGAACGCCTGGTCGATTGCCGCAAGCGCACCAACCGCATGCCGCTGGGCAGCGCCGCGCTGGCCGGCACCACCTACCCCATCGACCGCGAGCTGACCTGCACGCTGCTGGGCTTCGAAGCCGTCGGCGGCAACTCGCTGGATGGCGTTTCGGACCGTGACTTCGCCATCGAATTCTGCGCTGCGGCCAGCATCGCGATGATGCACCTGTCGCGCTTCTCCGAGGAGCTGGTGCTGTGGACCAGCGCGCAATTCCAGTTCATCGACCTGCCCGACCGCTTCTGCACCGGCAGCTCGATCATGCCGCAGAAGAAGAACCCCGACGTACCGGAACTGGTGCGCGGCAAGAGCGGCCGGGTATTCGGTGCGCTGATGGGCCTGCTGACCCTGATGAAGGGCCAGCCGCTGGCCTACAACAAGGACAACCAGGAAGACAAGGAACCGCTGTTCGACGCCGCCGACACGCTGCGCGACTCGCTGCGGGCCTTTGCCGACATGATCCCGGCCATCAAGCCCAGGCACGCCATGATGCGCGAAGCCGCGCTGCGTGGTTTCTCCACCGCCACCGACCTCGCCGATTACCTGGTGCGCCGTGGCCTGCCGTTCCGCGATTGCCACGAGATCGTCGGGCATGCGGTCAAGCATGGCGTGGACACCGGCAATGACCTGGCGGAAATGAGCCTGGAAGAGCTGCGCCGGTTCAGCGACCAGATCGATGCGGACGTGTTCGAGGTATTGACCCTGGAAGGCTCGGTCAATGCCCGCGACCACATCGGCGGCACGGCGCCTGCTCAGGTACGTGCGGCAGTCGCTCGCGGCCGCGATTTGCTGGCGGCTCGCTAGGCGCTTGGCAGGCCCGGCCTCTTCGCGCCCTTCTCCCACAGTAGATGTTAGATATCCTGTGGGAGCGGGTCTCTGCCCGCGAAGGGCTCCCCCCAGAACCCGACATTGACCCCGATCGAGAACATCCCCATGAGCGACAACCTGCCAGACGACGACGAAGCATTTGCCGAAGCCACCCTCACCCAGGCCATCGAGAATCAGATCGAAAGCGACAACCCGCCCGCAGCCAAGGCCACGTTCAACAAGCTGACGCTGGTGGGCTATGAGCGCGAGGACATCCTCAACATGATGGCCCATGTACTGGCGATCGAGATCGATGCCATTCTGGAGCAGGATCGCGCGTTCGACACGGCCTGGTACGAAGCCGCTCTGCGTGCCTTGCCCGAGCTGCCCGCGGAAAAAGTCTGACGCTGAACAGGCGCGTTCGCCTGCGGCTGACTACACTGGAAAAACCCCGCTGCCACGGTGTCGGGGTACAGCGTTCAGCGCCCCTCGGTGCTGTCGTTCATTCCATAAGAAAGTCGGGAGCGCCTATGTCGTCCTACACCCCGGAACTGGTTGCCGAGCTGGAAATCCTTGCCCTGTTCAACCTCGGCAACACCATGGAAGGTCTGAAAATCCACCACACTGCATCACCTGCGGCCATTGCCGCCGCGACTCGCCTGCATGAAAAGGAATTGATCACCAAGCCCGATGGCGGCTACCTGACCAGCCTGGGCCATGAGGCTGCCGGGCACGCGCAGTCATTGCTCACCATCCTGACGGTGGCCGAGCCTGCCTGAGCATCGGGGCTTGATGAAAGCAGGTGCTGTCAGTCGCCAGCAGGCGCCGACAGCGCCTGCAACCGGCGCTGCTCGGCCACAGCGATGATCTGGCGCCGCGTATCGTCATCGGCCGAGCGCCAGGCGCGGATATCCTCGACATGGCGGAAACACCCTTGGCAAACGCGTTCTTCGTCCAGCCGGCACAGGCTCACGCAAGGTGACTGTACCGACGGGCTGACGTTGCTGTAGAGCGGCTTGGGCGCGCGTGCGGGCTGGCTCACCATCAGATCTCTTCGAAATCCAGCTCGACGCCGGCCTGTTCCTCGGTCGCCCGGGCCAGTACCTCGCCCAGCAATTCCTCGGATTTCTCGCAGCGCCACTTGCCCGACTCTTCGTCGTAATCGAAGTGATAGCCACCGGAGCGCGCGGCCAGCCACAGCTGGCGCAACGGCTCCTGGCGGCTGATGATCAGCTGGCTGCCGTTGTCGAACTTGATGGTCATCATGCCGGCGGAAATTTCGATGTCGTCGGCGTGGTCTTCGAGCAACTCCTCCAGCGCCTGCTGGGTGGCATCGACCAGGTCGTGGAAACGGGCTTCGGTCAAACTCATTGCAGGAACCTCGGAAAGTGTCTGTTCGCGCTACGGGCGGCAAGATACGAGCAGCCAGCGGTTTATGCAAAGCATAATGCACCCGTCTGGATCGGTGGCACCGCTGGCGGCCCACCTGCATAGCCACCATGCCGGGCGCTGGGTATACTCGGGCGCAATTACTGCTTATACAAAGGATTTCGCCATGAAGCGCCTGATCTCTTCCCTGGCCGCGCTCGTCGCCGTTGCCTGCCTGGTGTCCGCCTGTGGTCAAAAGGGCCCGCTTTACCTGCCCGATGACAGCAAATCTCCCGAGGACCAAGCCAAGTCGTCGCAACCGCACAAGCACTACTAAGGGAACACCATGGACGCTTTTCAACGCCGCGACGGTGAACTGTTTGCCGAAGGCGTAGCCCTGTCGGCCGTGGCCCAGCGCTTCGGCACGCCGACGTACGTCTACTCGCGCGCCCACATCGAGGCGCAGTACAACGCCTACGCCGATGCCCTGCAGGGCACCCCGTCGCTGGTCTGCTTTGCCGTGAAGGCCAACTCCAACCTGGCCGTGCTCAATGTCCTGGCGCGTTTGGGCGCCGGTTTCGACATCGTCTCGGGCGGAGAACTGGAGCGCGTGCTGGCTGCGGGCGGGCGCGCCGAGCGCGTGGTGTTTTCCGGCGTCGGCAAGACCCGCGCCGACATGCGCCGCGCCCTCGAAGTAGGCGTGCACTGCTTCAACGTCGAATCCACCGACGAGCTGGAACGCCTGCAGGAAGTCGCCGCCGAGCTGGGCGTGCGCGCGCCTGTGTCGCTACGGGTCAATCCGGACGTCGACGCGGGCACCCACCCGTACATTTCCACGGGCTTGAAAGAGAACAAGTTCGGCATCGACATCGCTGCAGCCGAAGACGTCTATGTACGTGCCGCGCAGTTGCCCAACCTCGACGTGATCGGCGTGGATTGCCACATCGGCTCGCAACTGACCACGCTGGCACCGTTCCTCGACGCCCTGGATCGCTTGCTCGACCTGGTCGATCGCCTTGGCGACTGCGGCATCTACCTGCGCCACATCGACCTGGGCGGTGGCCTGGGCGTGCGCTACAGCGAAGAGCAGCCGCCATTGGCTGCCGACTACATCCAGGCCGTGCGCGAGCGCCTGGACGGTCGCGAGCTGACCCTGGTGTTCGAGCCGGGGCGGTTCATCGTGGCCAATGCCGGGGTCTTGCTGACTCAGGTGGAATACCTCAAGCATACCGAGCACAAGGATTTCGCCATCGTCGACGCGGCGATGAACGACCTGATCCGCCCGGCCCTGTACCAGGCATGGATGAATGTCAGCCCGGTCAAGCCGCGGGAAGGTCAGGCACGTGCCTACGACATCGTCGGGCCGATCTGCGAAACCGGTGACTTCCTGGCCAAGGAGCGTGAACTGGTGCTGGCCGAAGGCGACTTGCTGGCCGTGCATTCGGCCGGCGCCTACGGTTTCGTCATGAGCTCGAACTACAACACGCGCGGCCGCTGTGCCGAGGTGCTGGTCGATGGTGACCAGGCATTCGAAGTACGCCGCCGCGAAACCGTGGCCGAGCTTTTCGCCGGCGAAAGCCTGTTGCCGGAGTAATCCCATGCTACTGCGTTTTACCAAGATGCATGGCCTGGGCAACGACTTCATGGTGCTGGACCTGGTCAGCCAACATGCCCATATCCTGCCCAAGCATGCCAAGCAGTGGGGCGATCGCCACACCGGCATCGGCTTCGATCAATTGCTGCTGGTCGAAGCGCCGAACAATCCCGATGTCGACTTCCGCTATCGCATCTTCAATTCCGACGGTTCGGAGGTGGAGCAATGCGGCAACGGCGCGCGCTGCTTCGCCCGCTTCGTGCTGGACAAGCGTCTTACGGCCAAGAAGACCATTCGCGTGGAAACCAAGGGCGGCATCATTACTCTGGACGTCCGCAGCGATGGTCAGATCAGCGTCGACATGGGCCCGCCGCGCCTGGTGCCGGCCGACATCCCGTTCCAGGCCGACTCCCAGGCGCGCAGCTACGAGCTGTCCGTCGATGGCCAGAGCGTCGAGATCGCCGCCCTGTCCATGGGCAACCCCCACGCAGTGCTGCGTGTCGACGACATCAACAATGCGCCGGTGCACGCACTGGGGCCGAAGATCGAACACCATCCGCGCTTTCCGGCACGGGTGAACGTGGGCTTTCTGCACATAGTCGATCGCACCCGCGCGCAGTTGCGTGTCTGGGAGCGTGGCGCTGGTGAAACCCAGGCTTGTGGCACCGGCGCCTGCGCCGCTGCGGTCGCGGCCATTAGCCAGGGCTGGATGGACTCGCCGCTGCTGCTCGATCTGCCGGGAGGCCGCCTGTCCATCGAATGGGCCGGGCCAGGCCATTCGGTGATCATGACCGGCCCTGCGGTTCGGGTCTTCGAAGGACAAGTGCGTGTATGAGCGAGTACAGCCAATGACCGATCAGCCTCAAGTACCCGCGCCTGCGGAGGTCCTGGAGGCTTCGGCCGTGGCCGACTTTCTTGCCGCCAACCCGGCGTTCTTCGAGCAGCATGAGGAATTGCTGACTCAGCTGCGCCTGCCCCACCAGCGCGGCGACACGGTGTCGCTGGTGGAACGGCAGATGACGCTGCTGCGCGACCGCAACGGCGAGATGCGCCAGCGCCTCTCGCACCTGATGGAGGTCGCGCGCGACAACGATCGCCTGTTCGAGAAGACTCGCCGCCTGATTCTGGCCATGCTCGATGCCGCGTCCCTGGACGAGCTGGTGATCAGCGTCGAAGACAGCCTGCGCGAAGACTTCCAGGTGCCCTTCGTCAGCCTGATCCTGTTCAACGACATTCCCGCCCCGGTAGGCCGCAGCGTGACCAGTGGTGAAGCGCAGCAGGCCATCGGTGGGCTGTTGTCGGAGGGCAAGTCGCTCAGTGGTGCCTTGCGCGAACACGAACTGGCGTTCCTGTTCGGCAGCGACCAGGCCCCGCAGGTCGGCTCGACCGCGCTGGTGCCATTGCTGCATCAAGGCCTGCACGGCGTACTGGCCATCGGCAGCCGCGACCCTGCGCACTACAAGAGTTCGGTGGGCACGCTGTTCCTCAGCCATATCGGCGAAGTGCTCAGCCGGGTATTGCCACGCTACACCGGCGCGCTGCGCTCGGTACGTTGAGGTGCGCGAACAACTGGATGCCTACTGCACGCACCTGCGCAGTGAGCGCCAGGTGTCGGTGCATACCCTGGATGCCTACCGGCGCGACCTGACCAAGGTCGTCGAATTCTGCGAGAAGGAAGGCCTGGCGACCTGGCAGGCACTGGACATCCAGCTGCTGCGGCGTCTGATCGCTCGCCAGCATCAGCAAGGGCAGTCGTCGCGCAGTCTGGCGCGCCTGCTTTCGGCCGTGCGTGGCCTGTATCGCTACCTCAATCGCGAAGGCCTCTGCAGCCACGACCCGGCCAATGGCCTGGCGCCGCCCAAGGGCGAGCGTCGCCTGCCCAAGACGCTGGACACCGATCGCGCCCTGCAGCTGCTCGAAGGTGCGGTGGAAGACGACTTCCTGGCCCATCGCGACCAGGCCATTCTCGAGCTGTTCTATTCTTCGGGTCTGCGCTTGTCGGAGCTGACCAGCCTCGACCTCGGGCAGCTCGACCTCGCCGACGGCCTGGTGCAGGTGCATGGCAAGGGCAGCAAGACCCGTGTACTGCCCGTGGGTCGCAAGGCGCGCGCGGCGCTGGAGCAGTGGCTGGCGCTGCGCTCGATGAGCAACCCCATCGACGATGCCGTGTTCGTCAGCCAGCAGGGCCGCCGGCTAGGGCCGCGTGCCATCCAGGTACGGGTCAAGGCCGCCGGCGAGCGTGAGCTGGGGCAGAACCTGCATCCGCACATGCTGCGTCATTCGTTTGCCAGCCACCTGCTCGAGTCGTCCCACGACCTGCGCGCCGTGCAGGAGATGCTTGGCCACGCCGACATCGCTACCACGCAGATCTATACCCATCTGGACTTCCAGCACCTGGCCAGTGTCTACGACAGTGCCCACCCACGGGCAAAACGCAAAGGCGGCGACTCATGAGCATCAAGCTGATCACTTTCGACCTCGACGACACCCTGTGGGACACCGCCCCGGTCATTGTCAGCGCCGAAGCCATCCTGCGCGACTGGCTGGCCGACCAGGCGCCGAGACTGGGCCCAGTGCCGGTCGAGCACCTGTTCCAGATCCGCCAGCGCCTGGTCGACGCCGACCCTTCGCTCAAGCACCGCATCAGCGCGCTGCGCCGTCGTGTGCTGCGGCACGCCATGCAAGACGCTGGCTATGCCGAGGATGAAGCGGCCTCGCTGGCCGACAAGGCCTTCGAGGTATTCCTGCACGCTCGGCATCAGGTGGACATCTTTCCCGAGGCCCAGCCAGCCCTGGAGATCCTTTGCCAGCGTTATACCCTGGGCGTGGTTACCAACGGCAACGCCGATGTGCGTCGACTGGGCATCGCCGATTTCTTCACCTTTGCGCTGTGTGCCGAAGACCTGGGCGTGGGCAAGCCGGATTCGCGGCCCTTTCTGGAAGCCATGCGCCTGGGCGATGCGGGCGCCCACGAATCGGTGCACATTGGCGATCACCCCAGCGATGACATCGCCGGCGCGCAGAAGGCGGGCATGAAGGCCATCTGGTACAACCCGCAAGGCAAGCCATGGGCCGCCGAAGGCAAACCCGACGCCGAGATCGCCAGCCTGGCACAGTTGCCTGCACTGCTGCTGCAACTGGGCTAGCTGGGCGAGCGGCGAGCCCTCTGCCCGCGAAGAGGCCGTCAGTGCCTGCCCCGCACCCACAAAAAAGCCCGCAGCGACCGCGGGCTTTTTCAATGTTGCTTCGAGCGACGAGCCTTCAGATAGGGCGGCTGCCGTACTTGTTGTCGGGCTTCTTGGGTGGATCGGCCACCACGTTGGGCTCGACTTCCTGCACCTTGCCGCCGCGCGACAGGAACTCTTCCATCGCCCGAGCCAGCGCATCGCGCTCTTTGTTCTTGGCTTCGATACTCGGCAGTTCATCCACCGACACCGCCGCCTTGGCCTTGCCCTTGGCAGCGGGCACGGGTGTGTCGCCACCGTCGTCCTCCGCAACGTCTTCGGCAGCCGCCTCGAGGGTTTCTTCGGCCTCGTCTTCTTCGCCTACTTCGAGGTCGTCGTTTTCCAGATCATCGTCGCTCATGTTCTACCTCATGACTTGCGAAAGCAGATTATTTATAGCCCAGCTTTACCTTATGTCGACGGTTGCCGGAAAAAATTCACATCCACTGGTAACCAGCGGTCAAGCGTCCTCGCCATACAGCGTGGCAAGGACCCGACGCGCGCCGCCATGATCGCGATGCTCGCCCAAATAAATACCTTGCCAGGTACCTGTCGCCAGCCTTCCCGAGGTCACCGGAACGGTCACCTGGCAGCCCAGCAAGCTGGCCTTGAAGTGCGCTGGCAGGTCGTCGGGCCCTTCGTTGTTGTGTTCGAAACCGTCTGCACCCTGTGGCACGAGGCGGTTGAAGAAACGCTCGAAGTCCCTTCGAACGGCCGGATCGGCGTTTTCGTTGACGGTCAACGACGCCGAAGTGTGTTGCAGCCACAAATGCAGCAGGCCCACGCGGCATTCGCGCAGGCGCGGCAGTTGTGCGAGCAACTCGTCAGTCACCAGGTGAAACCCGCGAGGCCTGGCTCGCAAGGTGATGAGGGTTTGCTGCCACATACCGTTCTCGTCCGTTCGGGGCGCATTCTAGCGCGCTCTGGGAAAAAGCAAAGAGCCTGTTCGCGACTGTTTTGCACTGAGCCGCCGCGCGCGATCGCTACGGCAGCCGACAGCCCCGGCGGCAAACCCGCCGGACCTGAAGCAGATGACAAATCGCAGGCAAAAAAATGCCCGGCAAGCCGGGCATTTTTTTCCGAACGGTTACAAGTTGTAGCCGCGCTCGTTGTGCTGCGCGAGGTCAAGGCCCACGGCCTCTTCTTCCTCGTTGACTCGCAGACCCATCACCGCATCCAGCACCTTGAGGATGACGTAGGTCACGATACCGGTGTAGACCACGGTGAAGCCGACGCCCTTGAGCTGGATCCAGACCTGCGCGCCGATGTCTTCGACGGTGCCGAAACCACCCAGCGCGGGCGCTGCGAACACGCCGGTCAGAATCGCGCCGACGATGCCGCCGATGCCGTGTACGCCAAAGGCGTCCAGTGAGTCGTCGTAGCCCATCTTGCGCTTGAGCGTAGTAGCGCAGAGGAAGCAGATAACACCGGCCACCAGGCCGATTGCCAGTGCACCCATCGGACCGACAGTACCGGCCGCCGGGGTGATGGCCACCAGGCCAGCAACCACGCCCGAAGCGATGCCCAGTGCGCTTGGCTTACCGTGGGTCAGCCACTCGGCGAACATCCAGCCCAGCGCCGCAGCGGCGGTGGCGATCTGGGTGACCAGCATTGCCATGCCGGCAGTGCCGTTCGCCGCTGCAGCCGAACCGGCGTTGAAGCCGAACCAGCCGATCCACAGCATGGCCGCGCCGATCAGGGTGTAGCCCAGGTTGTGCGGCGCCATCGGGGTGGTCGGGTAGCCCTTGCGCTTGCCCAGCACGATGCACGCAACCAGACCGGCAACACCGGCGTTGATATGCACCACGGTGCCGCCCGCGAAGTCCAGCACGCCCCAGTCCCACATCAGGCCGCCGTTGCCGGACCAGACCATGTGCGCGATGGGTGCATAGACCAGGGTGAACCAGATGGCCATGAAGATCAGCATCGCGGAGAACTTCATGCGCTCGGCGAAGGCGCCGACGATCAGCGCCGGGGTGATGATGGCGAAGGTCATCTGGAAGGTGATGAACACTGCCTCAGGGAACAGTGCCGCCGGGCCAGTGATGCTGCTTGGCGTCACGCCGCTGAGGAAAGCCTTGGACAGCCCGCCGACGAACGAATTGAAGTTGACGACGCCCTGCTCCATGCCAGTGGTGTCGAAGGCCAGGCTATAGCCGTAGACCATCCACAGGATGCTGATCAGGCCAGTAATGGCGAAACACTGCATCATCACCGAGAGCACGTTCTTGGAGCGCACCATGCCGCCGTAGAACAACGCCAGGCCAGGAATGGTCATGAACAGCACGAGGGCGGTCGCGGTCAGCATCCAGGCGGTATCGCCGGAGTTGAGAACGGGGGCTGCCGCCTCGTCCGCCAGGGCAAGGCCTGGCATTGCGAGGGACAACAGGGCTCCTAGCCCTGCGAATTGACGCAGAGTCATATTGTTTACTCCTGGGGCGTTGGGTTGTGTCGGCTTTTTTTTAGATTGCGTCGGTATCGGTTTCGCCGGTACGAATGCGAATCGCCTGTTCCAGATTGACCACGAAAATCTTGCCGTCGCCGATCTTGCCAGTGTTGGCGGCCTTGGTGATGGCTTCGATGACGCGATCCAGATCCTTGTCATCGATGGCGACGTCGATCTTGACCTTGGGCAGGAAGTCGACCACGTACTCCGCGCCGCGATACAGCTCGGTATGGCCTTTCTGCCGACCGAAACCCTTGACTTCGGTAACGGTGATGCCTTGCACGCCGATTTCCGACAACGACTCGCGCACGTCGTCCAGCTTGAATGGCTTGATGATGGCAGTGACTAGCTTCATGAAACTCTCTCCCGAATTGGTGGACTTGCCCCAGGAAAACAAACCCGGATCAAGTCTAAGCGCAGTGCCTGGCTTTGTAACGCGTCGTCGACCCCGCAGCCCGGACCGACAACCGATAAACAACTGCTGACGAAACACTTCCCTTGAAGCTGCGCACCGTTCTCGTCACGACGAGTCCATCAGTGCCTGGGTCTCTTGGCTCTAAGCAGAAAGCTTGCCATGTCGTGCAAACCGCGAGATTTGGCCACCCTGCGCGGCTTTTGTGCAGCGGTTTGAGCAGGCAGCGCGGGCAAGCGCACAACAAGGGTGCAGCGCTGGGCACACCTGTGCGCGAAAACCGTGCGCCGCGGCTCGGCTTTTCAGCGCATGGCTGCGTGATACACTGCGCATCACTTTGTCTCAGGAAATTTCCCATGCTCCCGCCCAAAGCGTTCCTCGACACCCTGAGCGACCACGCCTCGCGCTTGTTCAGCGGTGACACCGCACAGCCGCGCGCGGAGCTCGAAGGTCAGTTCAAGGCATTGCTGCAGTCCGGCTTCAGCAAGCTCGACCTGGTCAGCCGGGAGGAATTCGACAGCCAGATGGTCGTGCTGGCGCGTACCCGCGCGCGCTTGGAGAGCCTGGAAGCCAAAGTCGCCGAGATGGAAGCCAAGGCAGCACCCAAGGCCGAGTAATATCTGAGACGCAGCTCGGTTGCCGATCGGCTGCACCGCTTTGTGCCACGCTCGGCATTGCCATTGAACAGCAGGGACGTGCTTCGATGAACCGCAACGAGCTGCGCAAGGCTGATATCAACCTGATGGTGGTGTTCGAAGCCCTCATGCTCGAGCGCAACGTCACCCGCGTCGCGGAAAAGCTGTTCCTCGGCCAGCCCACGGTCAGTTCAGCGCTGAACCGACTGCGCGCCCTGTTCAACGACCCGCTGTTCATCCGCATCGGCCATCGCATGGAACCCACCGCGCGCGCCGAGGAAATCATTCGGCACCTCTCCCCCGCGCTGGACGCGATGTCGGTGGCGCTGAGCCTGACCCATGATTTCGATCCGGCCGTAAGTACCATGACCTTCCGCATCGGCCTGTCCGACGACGTCGAGTTCGGCCTGCTGCCGCAAGTGCTGCGCGCACTGCGCACCGAGGCGCCGAAAGTGGTGATCGTGGTGCAGCACGTGGATTACTGGCGCATTCCCGACCTGCTCGCCTCCGGCGACATCACCGTGGGCATCAGCCAGACCCGCGGCCTGCCGGCCAACGCCAAGCGTAAACTACTGCGCCGCATGCGCCCGCGCGTGCTGCGCGCCGACAAGTCGGCTACCCCACTGACCCTGGACGAATACTGCGCCCGCCCCCACGTACTGGTGTCGCCGACTGCGCACACCAGCGGCATTGCGGACGAGTGGCTGCAGGAAATTGGCCGCACCCGCCAAGTGGTGCTGTCGGTGCCCCAATTCAGCTCGCTGCCCGCCCTGCTCGCCGGCACCGACATGCTCGCCGGCCTGCCCGACTACGCCGCCACCGCGATGGCCGCCCATGGAAACCTGTTCGACGAACCGCTGCCGTTCGATGCGCCGACGCTGGATTTGTCGATGGTGTGGTTGAGCATCACCGATACGGATCCGGCGGAGCGGTGGTTGCGGTCGCGGCTGGAGGCGTTCATGGGAGATCGAGGGGGGGTGGTGTAGGGTCGCAACAAAGTGTCACCCATCTCACGAACTCACCTTGGTGGCGGGTTGGTTGCTGAAAAGCAATCTCTGGAAACCATGACCTGCCTGCTGCTGCCACCCGTAGCACCGTGAATCATTTCCGCACTGGCGCTCCCTTCCCCATCTACTACCCTCGCACCACACCGCAGGAAGCGGTTCCTCTTTCAACGCATGGAGCACGCATGTCTCTCGCTATCGTTCACAGCCGAGCCCAGGTGGGCGTGGGTGCGCCTGCGGTCACGGTCGAGGCGCATCTGGCCAATGGGCTGCCGGCGCTGACTTTGGTGGGGCTGCCGGAGGCCTCGGTCAAGGAGAGCAAGGATCGCGTGCGCAGCGCGATTCTCAATTCGGGGCTGGAGTTTCCGGCGCGGCGGATCACTCTGAACCTGGCGCCGGCGGATCTGCCGAAGGACGGCGGGCGGTTCGACCTGGCCATTGCACTGGGTATCCTGGCGGGCAGCGGGCAGATCCCGGCCATTACCCTGGATGACGTGGAATGCCTGGGCGAGCTGGCGTTGTCAGGGGCCGTGCGGCCGGTGCAGGGTGTCTTGCCCGCGGCCCTCGCCGCTCGCGATGCAGGGCGAACGCTGATCGTGCCCAGGGATAACGCCGAAGAGGCAGCGCTGGCCTCGAACCTGACGGTGATTGCCGCGGATGATCTGATGCAGCTGGTCAGTCACTTCAATGGGCGCAACCCGATCAGTCCTTTCAATGCCAATGGCCTGTTGCTGTTGAGCAAGCCCTACCCGGACCTGAGCGAAGTGCAGGGCCAGGTTGCGGCCAAGCGTGCGCTGCTGGTGGCCGCCGCTGGCGCGCACAATTTGTTGTTCAGCGGCCCACCGGGCACCGGCAAGACCTTGCTCGCCAGCCGCTTGCCCGGCCTGTTGCCGCCGCTGGACGAGCGCGAAGCGCTGGAAGTGGCGGCCATTCAGTCGGTGGCCAGCCATGTGCCGCTGAAGAATTGGCCGCAGCGGCCCTTTCGGCATCCTCATCATTCGGCCTCGGGCGCTGCCTTGGTAGGCGGTGGCAGTCGGCCGCAGCCAGGAGAAATCACCCTGGCGCATCATGGCGTGCTGTTTCTCGATGAATTGCCGGAGTTCGACAGGAAGGTACTGGAAGTCTTGCGCGAACCCTTGGAAAGCGGAGAGATCGTGATTGCGCGGGCGCGGGACAAGATCCGTTTTCCGGCGCGGTTCCAGTTGGTGGCGGCGATGAACCCGTGCCCGTGTGGGTATCTGGGTGACCCCAGTGGCAAATGCCAATGCGGCAGCGACCAGATTCAGCGGTACCGCAACAAGCTGTCCGGGCCGTTGCTCGACCGGATCGATCTGCATCTGACGGTGGCGCGCGAGGCGACGGCGCTGAGCCATGTGCCACAGGCGGGTGAGAATACGGCCAGCGCTGCCAGCAAGGTGGCCGAGGCGCGCGAGTTGCAGAGTCGGCGTCAGGGGTGTGCCAATGCCTTTCTCGATCTGCCGGGGTTGCGCGAGCATTGCAGGTTGTCGGTCGAAGATGAGCGCTGGCTGGAAACCGCCTGTGAACGGCTGACGCTGTCGCTGCGGGCGGCGCACCGGTTGTTGAAGGTGGCCCGTACGCTGGCGGATCTTGAGCAGGCGAAAGACATCGAGCGGACGCATGTGGCGGAGGCGTTGCAGTATCGGCCGTCGGCGCAGTGATCGGTAAGACGCCAGGCGTCATTGCGTTTCAGCAGGCCAATCGGGGATACCGCCGACGCGGCTTGCGCCGCTGCTACAGGGGATTGGGTATTCATACATGACCGCGTCGGCCATGGATGCGGTGGTCGTGCAGCACCACGTCGGTCATGAATGCGGTGTTCGGGCATCACCACGTCGGTCGTGAATGCGGTGGTCGGGCATCACCACGTCGGTCGTGAATGCGGTGGCCGTGCATCACCGCGTCGGTCGTGAATGCGGTGTTCGGGGCTCACCACGCCGGCGGGGGATTGCGATACCTCTGTAGCAGCGGCGCGAGCCGCGTCGGCGGTGGGTGCGGTGTATCTGTCGGGACGCGATCGGGGCCAACGCGGCTTGCGCCGCTGCCACAGGGGTTGAGGCTACAAAACCACGCGCAGGACTTGGCCGGCGTGGTAGAGCGAGAAGCCGGTTTCATAGACACCGGTGCGCAGGCTTGGGGCCGACACCGGTTTGTCCGTGCAGAACGGCAGGGGCAGCTTGTCGGCCTGGCCATGCAGCAGAAACTGCGCCAAGGCCTTGCCCACGACGGTGCCGGTGGTGTTGCCGCGGCCGTTGTAGCCAGTGACCGAGACCAGCCCCGGGGCGGGTTCGAACAGGCGCATGAGGTGGTCGGGGGTGAAGTCGATGCAGCCGGTCCAGTGCATTTCCCATTCGACCTTGCCCAGTTGGGGAAAGTAATGGGTCTGGATGCGGTCGGCCCAGCGGCGGATGAACCAGGCCGGCTTGTTGTCCACGCGGCCCATGCTGCCGAGCAACAAACGGCCATCATCGTCACGGCGAATGCTGCTCAGTACCAGGCGGGTGTCCCAGGAACCCTGGCCGTGTTTGAGCACAGCGTCTGCCGCGGCCGAGTGCAGAGGTTTGGAAGCCACCTGGTAGTAGTAACCACGGAAGAACTGGCCTTGCAGATTGCACCAGTCGCCTTCGGTGTAGGCGCCGGTAGAGATCAGTACCTTGTCGGCGTTGACTTCGCCTTTGGCAGTCTTGACCAGCCAGCCACCACCCTGCTGTTCCAGGCCCAACACCGGCGAGTACTGGAACACCTGCCCGCCCAGGCGCTCGACGGCCGCGCCGAGGCCACGGGTATAGGCCATGGGGTTGATGGTACCAGCGCGCCGGTCGAGCAAGGCCGCTTCGATCTTTTCGGTGCCGCAGTAGTCGACGCATTGCGCCCCGGTGAGCAGCTCGACGTCGGCGCCGCGCCGCTGCCATTGCTCGCAGCGCGATTTCAGGTCGGCCACGCCATTGGCGTTGTGGGCCATGTGCAGGGTGCCGTCGTTGTGCGCCTGGCAGTCGATGCCATAGCGCTTGATCAGCGCGAACACTTCAGCCGGCGCGCCGCCGAGCACGCTGTTGAGGCGACCGCCCACCGCACTGCCCAAGGTCTGCTCGACTTCGTCGGGCGGAATCCAGGTGCCAGCGTTGACCAGCCCGACGTTGCGGCCCGAGCCGCCGGTGCCGATTTCACTGGCATCGAGCAGCACCACACGCTTGCCCTGCTCCAGCAACTCGATGGCAGCGCACAACCCGGTGATGCCGCCGCCGATCACGCAGACGTCCGCCTTTACCGCACTGGCCAGGGCCGCCGTGTGAGGGGGCCTGGCGGTGATGTGTTCCCAAAGACATTGTTGCCGTAGTGCGCTCATGACTCATTCCAAGCCAGGGAAATCGGGTTCGGACCGCGCCGTCGTCATCGCGGGCAGAGCCCGCTCCCACAGGGATATCCATTGCAGCAAAGATCCCTGTGGGAGCGGGTTCTACCCGCAATAGCGCCAGCCCCGCCACCACATCACTCAACCATCAATCAAACACGATGCCTTGGGCCAGCGGCAGTTCGCGCGAGTAGTTGACGGTGTTGGTCTGGCGGCGCATGTAGGCTTTCCAGGCATCGGAGCCGGATTCGCGTCCGCCACCGGTTTCCTTTTCGCCGCCGAAGGCACCGCCGATTTCCGCGCCGCTGGTGCCGATGTTGACGTTGGCGATGCCGCAGTCGCTGCCCGCTGCACTCTGGAATCGCTCGGCTTCACGCAGGTCGGTGGTGAAGATGCACGAGGACAGGCCCTGTGGCACTTCGTTGTTCAGGCGCAGGGCCTCGTCGAAGTCTTCGTAGCTCAATACATACAGGATCGGCGCGAAGGTTTCATGGCGCACGACATCCGATTGACCAGGCATCTCAACGATGGCGGGTGCGACGTAATAGGCGTTCGGGTATTGATCGGCCAACTGACGCTCACCGCCGAACACTTCGCCCCCCTCGTCACGCGCCTTGGCCAGGGCACCCTGCATGGCATCGAAGGATTGCTTGTCGATCAGCGGGCCGACCAGATTGTCCTTGCGTGGATCGCCGATACGTACCTTGGCATAAGCCGCCTTGACCCGAGCAACCACTTCGTCCTTGATCGAGCTGTGCACGATCACCCGGCGCAAGGTGGTGCAGCGCTGGCCAGCGGTACCCACGGCACTGAAGAGAATGCCGCGCACGGCCAGGTCGAGGTCGGCGCTGGGGGCCAGGATCATGGCGTTGTTGCCGCCCAGTTCGAGGATGGTGCGGCCGAAGCGCGCAGCGACCCGTGGACCCACTTCGCGACCCATGCGGGTGCTGCCGGTGGCGCTGACCAGGGCGACGCGTGGGTCATCGACCAGCGCCTCGCCCGCTTCGCGATCACCGATGATCAATTGCGCCAGGCCTTCGGGCGCATCGCCGAACTGCTGCAGGGCCTTGTCGAACAGCGCCTGGCAGGCCAGCGCGGTCAGCGGGGTCTTTTCCGATGGTTTCCAGATCACCGAATCGCCGGCGACCAGTGCGAGGGCGGTGTTCCATGCCCACACTGCCACCGGAAAGTTGAAGGCGCTGATCACACCGACCACGCCCAGCGGCTGCCAGGTTTCACGCATGTGGTGGCCAGGGCGCTCGGAAGCGATGGTCAAGCCGTACAGCTGGCGAGACAGGCCGACGGCGAAATCGCAGATGTCGATCATTTCCTGCACTTCACCCAGCCCTTCCTGGGTGATCTTGCCGGCTTCGACCGAGACCAGCTCGCCGAGCTGGGCCTTGTGTGCGCGCAGGACTTCGCCGAACAGGCGCACCAGCTCGCCACGACGGGGTGCCGGCACGGTACGCCAGGCCAGGAAGGCGCTATGCCCCAGCTCGATCTTGGCCACGACCTGCGCCTTGGATTCCAGGCTCACCGAGGCGATCTGGCTGCCGTCGATTGGGGTGTGAACAGGATGGTTGCCATCCTTGAGTGCACTCGCCGCAACACCCAGGCTTTCGAGCAGGCCATCGACCATTGTTTTCTCCTCACAAGGCTTTAACGATAAGAACGAATTGAGATCAGTATTAATCCGCAGGCCAGACCACCACAACGGAGCAATATTCCATATATCATTCCCTCACCTCATGACCTTGCGGCGATGCCTCCATGTCAAAACGCCTTGTTCCTTCGATGACGGCCTTGCAGTGCTTCGAAGCGGCCGCCCGCCACCTGAGCTTCACCCGCGCAGCGGAAGAACTGCACCTGACCCAGAGCGCGGTCAGCAAGCAGGTTGCGCAGCTCGAAGACATGCTGCGTCACCACCTGTTCCTGCGCATTCGTCGGCGCCTGCAACTGACACCGGCCGGCTCGCTGTACCTGGCCGAGGTGAACAAGATCCTCACCCAGGTGGACATTTCCAGCCGCTACATCCTGTCCTACGGCGACGAAACCGAAGTGCTCACCGTCGCCACCCAGCCCAGCTTCGGCGTGGGCTGGCTGATCCCCAAGCTCAAGGGTTTCGGCAAGGCGCACCCCAATATCCATCTGGACATCCGCAACGAACTCGAGCCGTTCGCCTTGCTGCAGGCCAAGGCCGACGTGGGGTTTTTCTTCGGCCAGGGCACCTGGCCCGGAGCGACCTGCATCGAGCTGTTCGACGATCAGGTGGTGCCGGTGTGTGCGCCCGACCTGCTCGATCAGCCGCTGACCCACGCCGAACAGTTGGCCGAGCTGGTATTGATGCAATGCACGTCGCGCCCCGAGGCGTGGCACGAGTGGTTTCTGGAGCAAGGCCTGAGCGCCCAGAACAGCTACCACGGCCCGCGCTTCGATACCTTCTACATGTGCCTCAGCGCTGCCCTGTCCGGCTGTGGCGTGGCCCTGGTGCCGCGCTACCTGGCAGAGAACCACCTGGCCAACGGCAATCTGGTCATGCCCTGGCCGCACACCATGAGCAGCCAGGGCGCGCATTTCGTCGCCTTTGCCGAACACGCCGCGGAAGTGCCGAAGGTGCGCGCGCTGGTCGACTGGATTCTGGGGCAGATCGCCCACTAGCGGCGCAGAATGAACGACAGCGAAGCCGACCTGCAGGAATGACCCCCTCACTTTTTTTCGCTTGATCGCGCAGGTCATTCCCCGCTTTCATACTCCCAGCCCTTTGCGCCAGGAGTTCGCCATGCCTTTCGTCAGCCCCGACCAGACCCGTGCCGCGTTTTCCCGCGCCATGTCCGAGATGTACAAGAACGAAGTGCCGTTGTATGGCGACTTGATGAGCCTGGTCGGCGAAGTCAATCGCCAGAGGCTGGAACAACAGCCGGATTTGGCCGCGTCCCTGGCGCGCACCGGCGAGATCGAGCGTCTGGATGCCGAGCGCCATGGCGCGATTCGGGTCGGCACCGCCGCAGAGCTGGCGACCATCGCTCGGCTGTTCGCGGTGATGGGCATGCAACCGGTGGGCTACTACGATCTCACCTCGGCAGGTGTGCCGGTGCACTCCACGGCATTTCGCGCGGTGCACGAACAGTCTTTGCAGGTGAGCCCGTTTCGCGTGTTCACGTCCCTGCTGCGTCTGGAATTGATCGAGGATGCCGCATTGCGCGAACAGGCCACGCAACTACTGGCGCAGCGGCAGATATTCACCTCGCCGTGCCTGGCCCTGATCGAGCGATTCGAGCGCGACGGCGGCCTCGACCAAGCCGACGCCGATGCGTTCGTCGAGCAGGCCCTGGAAACCTTCCGCTGGCACCACGATGCCACGGTGACAGCGGACCAGTATCAACGCCTGCACGACGCCCATCGACTGATCGCCGATGTGGTGGCGTTCAAGGGGCCGCACATCAATCACCTGACCCCGCGCACGCTGGACATCGACAAGGTGCAGGCGCTGATGCCCGCGCGCGGGATCACACCCAAGGCCGTCATCGAAGGGCCGCCGACGCGTCGCCATGCCATCCTGTTGCGGCAGACCAGCTTCAAGGCGCTGCAGGAAAAGGTCGCCTTCACCGATCAGGCCGCTGTCGCCGAAGGCAGCCACACCGCGCGCTTCGGCGAGATCGAGCAACGCGGCGCGGCGCTGACGCCCAAGGGGCGTGCGCTGTACGATCGCTTGCTGAACGCCTCGCGCAGCGCGCTTGCCGGGTTCCCCAGCGAGACCAATGCCGACGAGTACATGCGTCTGCTGGGCGAGCAGTTCAGTGAGTTTCCGGATGATCTGGCGCAGATGCGCGAGCAGGACCTGGCGTTCTTCCGCTATTTCGCCAGCGGCCAGCCCAGTGCGGGCCAGACGACGCTGAAAGGTCTGCTGGACAATGGCGCGATTCGCTGCGAGCCCTTGGTCTACGAAGATTTCCTGCCGGTCAGCGCCGCAGGCATCTTCCAGTCCAACCTGGGCGACGATGCCCAGGCCGACTATGGTTTGGGGTCGAGCCAGGAGGCTTTCCATCAGGCCCTGGGCCGAACGGTACTCGACGAGCTCGCGCTGTACGCCCAGACCCAGCAGCGCTCGCTGGACGACTGCGCCCGCGCACTGGGCCTTGCCGCGCTGAACTGAGGCCGGTCGCGCCGAAGCCTGCCGCTAGCGGGCACCGCCTACACGGAAACGGTTCACTTCCTGGCGCAGCTCCGCGGCCAGGCCTTCCAGCTCGCGGGCGGTCTGGGCCAGGTTGGACACCACCTCGCGCTGCTCGCCGTTGGTCATGGCAATGCTCTGCAGGTTGCTGCTGAGCATGGTGGCCGTGCTGCTCTGCTCCTGGGTGGCGGTGCTGATGGCATCGAACTGATTCCCGGCCGAACGGCTCTGCTCGTCGATCTGCGCCAACGCCTGGGCGACCTTGGCGTTGCGCGTCAGGCCTTCGCGCATCAACACGTTGCCTTGGTCCATGGTGCTGATGGCGTTGGCGGTTTCCTTCTGGATGCTGCTGATCATGCCGGAGATTTCATCGGTGGCCTGACGGGTGCGTGAGGCCAGGCTGCGCACTTCGTCGGCGACCACGGCAAAGCCCCGGCCCTGCTCGCCGGCACGGGCCGCTTCGATGGCGGCGTTGAGGGCCAGCAGGTTGGTCTGCTCGGCAATCGAGGTGATCACGCCGACGATGCCGCCGATTTCCTGCGAGCGCTGGCCCAACGTGTTGATCACCCCTGCGGTGCTGTTCAGCGCGCCGGCGATCTGCTCGAGAGAATTGGACGCCTCGTCCATGGAGGTTCGACCGATGCGGGTCTGCTGGGCGTTGTCCTGGGCCATCCGCTGGGTGTGGCCCATGTTGTCGGCGATATCCAGGGACGTCGCACTGAATTCCTCGACTGCGCCGGCCATGCTGGAAATCTCGCCGGACTGGTGTTCCATGCCCTCGTAGGCGCCCGCCGACAGGCTCGACAACGTTTGCGCGCGGCCACTGACTTCATGGGCGGCATTGCGGATGTGCACGACCATGTTCGACAAGGCTTCGCCCATGTGGTTGAAGCTGCTGGCCAGCTGGCCTATTTCGTCATGGCTGGACACCTTCAGCCGTGCATCGAGGTCACCCGCGCCCAGGGCTTCGGCCTGGCGCACCAGTTCGCCCAGAGGCCGCAGCTTGCTGCGCAGCAGCCAGATGGCTGCGCCCACGGCGATCAGCATGGCCAGCAGGCTGCCGATCGCCAGTTGCGTCCCCACGCTCCAGGTCACGGCATTGATTTCTGCCTTGGGCATGCTCGCCACGACGCTCCAGGGCCCGCCCGGGAATGTCACCGCTTCGGAAAAGATGTCCTGCTTGCCGTCGTTCCACAACCGGCCCTTGCCATCCAGCAGTGCCAGGTCGGCCAATGCCTTGGCGGCGGCGTCCGGGTCGTTGACGTTGGCTGGCGCTACCAGCCAGCGATTCTGCTCGTCGAGCAAGGCCAGCGAGCCGGTCTGGCCGATGCGGAAGCGCTGCAGGTTGGCGAACTGGGTGTTCTGCGCGTCGGTGTAGTCGAAGCCGACGAACAATACCGCAATCACTTGGCCTGAGCCGTCGCGCACCGGTGTGTACTGGGTCATGTAGGAACGTTCGAACAACACCGCACGGCCGATGTAATTCTGGCCGTCGAGCAAACGCTGGTAGGCGGGATGGGCATGGTCGAGCGCGGTACCGATCGCGCGGCTGCCATCCTGCTTGGTCAGGGAAGTACTGATACGCACGAACTCGGCGCCGCTGCGCACGAACACCGTAGCGACACCCGCTGTCAGCTGCTTGAAATCGTCGACTTCCTTGAAGTCGTTGTTCAGGGTCTGGCTGCCCAGGCGCAGGCTCGGTGTCTGCTGGTTGGCCACTGTGACCGGGCTGCTGGCGTCCACGCTCAGGCCGCCGGCGAAGCGCTTCTCGAACAGCCCGCTCAAACGCTGGGTGCTGTCGCGCAGGGTGCTGTGGAAGGTGCTGAGCTGGTCGGCCAGCAGCCGCGCCTCGCTGGCCATGTGCTGTTCGCGGATGGCCAGGTTGGCGATGTCCAGCGAACGCAGGGCGAAGGCGGTGCTGCCGGTGATGACGATCGCGAGGATCACGGCCAGGGCAATGCCCAGCTGCGTGGCGATACGAGCGCGAGGTTGAGACATGTGAAGCTCCTGGGAAACGTGTACGTGGCAGGCAGTGCCAGGGATGGTCCAGACCTTTCTTGCACCTGCCATCCTTGATTTTATTGGTACTGCTACATCGGCGATCCAAACGAATACTTGAGCGCCGCACTGCGACATGAACGTTACACATCACATTTGCGTTGCGCTGCCACAAGGCTGAGAATCCTGCGTCCCACCCCTGAGCCGACCGAGCCGGATTCATCATGCAGCCCACCGTACGTATCGAACTTCAGGCCCTGCTTCGGCTGGCGGGGCCGCTGATCGCCTCGCAGCTGGCACACATGCTGATGGTCCTGACCGACACCCTGATGATGGCCCGCCTGAGCCCCGAGGCGCTGGCTGGCGGCGGCCTGGGGGCGGCCAGCTATTCCTTCGTCTCGATTTTCTGCATCGGCGTGATCGCTGCAGTCGGCACCCTGGTGTCGATCCGCAAGGGTGCCAACGACCAGCAAGGCGTGGCGCGCCTGACCCAGGCCGGGTTGTGGCTGGCTTGGGGCATGGCGGCGGTGGCGGCGGTACTGCTGTGGAACCTGGGGCCGGTCCTGGCCATGCTCGGGCAGACTCCGGCCAACGTCGCTTTCGCCACCCAGTTCCTCTTGCTGCTGCCGTTCGCGCTGCCAGGCTTCCTGAGCTTCATGGCGCTGCGCGGCTTCACCGCCGCGCTGGGTCGGGCGACGCCGGTGATGGTCATCAGCATCATTGCCACGGTAGCCAACTACCTGCTCAACCATGCGTTCATCGAGGGCCTGTTCGGCTTGCCCAAATTGGGCCTGGTGGGCATCGGCATGGTCACCGCGATCGTCAGCAACCTGATGGCCATCGCGCTGGCGCTGTACATCCGCTATCACCGTGCCTACACGCCCTACCCGCTGCTCAAGGGTCTGGCCCGGCCGAACCTGCCGGCCTTGCGCGAGTTGTGGCGATTGGGGCTGCCGATCGGTGGCACCTACGCCGTGGAAGTCGGCCTGTTCGCCTTCGCCGCGCTGTGCATCGGCACCATGGGCAGCACGCCGCTGGCGGCGCACCAGATTGCCCTGCAGATCATCTCGGTGGCTTTCATGGTGCCTGCCGGCATGTCTTACGCGGTGACCATGCGGATCGGCCAGCACTACGGCGCCGGGCACTTGCTGGCTGCGCGCCTGGCCGGACGGGTCGGCATCGGCTTCGGTGCGGTGGTGATGCTCGGCTTCGCCCTGCTGTTCTGGCTCGCACCGGGCCCTTTGGTGGGCGTCTTTCTGGACCGCGCCGATCCGGCCTTCCACGGTGTCATCGAGCTGGCCATCAGCCTGTTGGCGGTGGCGGCCTGGTTCGAGATGTTCGACGGCATCCAGACCATCGCCATGGGCGCCATTCGCGGCCTCAAGGATGCCAAGACCACGTTCCTGGTGGGACTTTTCTGCTATTGGGCCATCGGTGCGCCAGCGGCCTGGAGCCTGGCGTTCCACTTCCAGCTGGGTGCGGTGGGCGTGTGGTGGGGGTTGGCGCTGGGCCTGCTGTGCTCGGCCTGTACCTTGACCTGGGCGTTCGAGTGGCGCATGCGCCGACTGCGCCGCTTGGCTGGGCCTACGGCGCTGGCGACCTGATGGCCTGGGCCTGGCCGAATCGCAGGAATGCCTGCAGCTGCTCCAATGGCAGGGGCCGGCTGATCAGGTAACCCTGCACCTGATCGCAGCCGAAATCACGCAGCAACGCCAGCTGCTCGGGGGTTTCGACGCCCTCGGCAACGACCTTCAGGTCAAGGTTGTGCGCCAGGTTGATCATGGCGTGAACCAACTTGCTGTTTTCCGGACGCTGCTCCATGCCACTGACGAAGCTCTTGTCGATCTTGAGCAAGGCGATCGGCAGGCTGCTCAGGTGGACGAACGAGGAGAAGCCGGTGCCGAAATCGTCGAGGGAGAAACGCACGCCCAGGCAGCCCAAGGCGTCCATGGTCCGCTTCACCAGGTCGTTGCGGCGCATCACGGCGGTTTCGGTGAGTTCGAATTCCAGCCAGCCGGCGTCGATGCCGCGCTCGGCGATCAAGCGCCCCAGAGTGCTGAGCAGCTGGCTATCCTGGAACTGCCGGAACGACAGGTTGATTGCCATGTGCAATGGTTCGAAGCCACCATCGCGCAAGGTCTGCATGTCGCGCAGGGCGCGGGCGATCACCCAGTAACCCATCGGTACGATCAGCCCACTCTGCTCGGCCAGGGGCACGAATTCGCCGGGGGCAAGCACGCCACGCTCGCGGTGGCGCCAGCGCACCAGGGCCTCGAGACCGACGATGGTATTGCCGCTCAGGTCCAGCCGCGGCTGGTAGTGCAGCTCCAGCTCGTCACGCCGCAGGGCGCGGCGCAGCTCGCTTTCCAGGTCCGCCAGGCTGCGCGCGTGACGGTTGATGCGTTCGTTGAACAGATGATAGCTGCAGCCCTGGGTGCTCTTGGCCTGCTGCATGGCGATGTGCGCATGCCACATCAGCGGATCGGCGCCCGCACCGGCGCGGGCATGGGCGATGCCCAGGCTGCAGCCGATCAGCAGGCTCTCGCCGTCCACGTAATACGGCTCGGCCATGGCCTCGATGATGTTGGCGGCCAGGCGCTCGGCCCGTGACGGGTCACGCCGGGTGTCGAGCAACAGGGCGAACTCGTCGCTGCCCAGGCGGGCAACCTGATCGCCCGCCTCGAGCTGCTTCTTCAGGCGCGCCACCACCTGCAGGATCAGCCGGTCGCCGGCCTGGTGCCCGAGCGCATCGTTGGCATGGCGGAAGTTGTCCATGTCCAGGTGGCCCAGGGCTACGCCACGGCCCTCCTGCTCGGCCAGGCGCGCGGCCAGCAGTGTCTGGAAACCGGGGCGGTTGGCGATGCCGGTCAGCGGGTCCTGCTCGGCCAGGCGCTGCAGGGTGTCCTGCAGCACGCCACGCTCGCGCACATGGCGCAGGCAGCGGCGCAGCGTGTCGCTGGTGAGTTCGCCCAGCACCAGCCAGTCGCTGGCGCCCGGCGGCGGCTCGTCCGGCTCCTGGGTCAGCAGCAGCACGATCGGCAGCGCGCAACGGCCGGGCGCCGGCAGCAGGGCGGTGGTGGTCAGCAGCAAGGTGCCGGGCTGGTTGTCGAAGTGCGCAGCCACAGGATCCCAGGCGGACGCCTCGATCAATGTGGCCACATTGCCAAGGGTCGCCAGACACTCACGCAGCGACGTGGCCCAGGTGCGATCCTGGGCCAGCAGCAACAGCCGCGCGGGTTCGACAGGCGTAGACAAACGAGCTCCTTGGGACAGTTTCACAGTCATTCGATAGCGCTTAAAAACGGCCTCGCCAGCAGCTCGGGGCAGACCCAATCCACAGTACGTGTCAACGTGTAACCACATCCTGCTGCAAAGTCGGCAAACCGGCAAATTTTAATGGATCTGCGGTCGCGGCACAGTTGAACCAGCGGTGCTAAAATGCGCGGCCATTTCGTCAGTGACTCCCGTCATGTCCCGACTCAACCCCCGGCAGCAAGAAGCCGTGAACTACGTCGGCGGCCCTCTTTTGGTGCTCGCCGGTGCAGGCTCCGGCAAGACCAGCGTGATCACCCGCAAGATCGCCCATCTGATCCAGAACTGCGGTATTCGTGCCCAGTACATCGTCGCCATGACCTTCACCAACAAGGCGGCGCGCGAGATGAAAGAGCGCGTCGGCAGCCTGCTGCGCGGCGGCGAGGGCCGCGGCCTGACCGTTTCGACCTTTCACAACCTGGGCCTCAACGTCATCCGCAAGGAACACGCGCGGCTGGGCTTCAAGCCAGGCTTCTCGATCTTCGACGAAGCCGACGTGAAAGCGCTGATGACCGACATAATGCAGAAGGAGTACTCGGGCGAAGACGGCGTCGACGAGATCAAGAACATGATCGGCGCCTGGAAGAACGACCTGGTCCTGCCGCCCCAGGCGCTGGAGCAGGCACGCAACCCCAAGGAGCAGACCGCCGCCATCGTCTACAGCCACTACCAGCGTACGCTGCGCGCGTTCAACGCGGTGGACTTCGACGACCTGATCCTGCTGCCGGTCAAGCTGTTCCAGGACCACCCCGACGTTCTCGAAAAATGGCAGAACAAGGTCCGCTACCTGCTGGTGGACGAATATCAGGACACCAACGCCAGCCAGTACCTGCTGGTGAAGCTGTTGATCGGCACGCGCAACCAGTTCACCGTGGTCGGCGACGACGATCAGTCGATCTACGCCTGGCGTGGCGCGCGTCCGGAAAACCTGATGCTGCTCAAGGACGACTACCCGTCGCTGAAGGTGGTCATGCTGGAGCAGAACTATCGCTCCACCAGCCGTATCCTGCGCTGCGCCAACGTGCTCATCTCGAACAACCCCCACGCGTTCGAGAAACAGTTGTGGAGCGAAATGGGTCACGGCGATGAAATCCGCGTGATCCGCTGCCGCAACGAAGATGCCGAGGCCGAGCGGGTGGCCGTCGAGATTCTCAGCCTGCACCTGCGCACCGACCGGCCCTACAGTGACTTCGCCATCCTCTACCGGGGCAACTACCAGGCCAAGCTCATCGAGCTGAAGTTGCAGCACCACCAGATTCCGTATCGCCTGAGCGGCGGCAACAGCTTCTTCGGGCGTCAGGAAGTGAAGGATCTGATGGCCTACTTCCGCCTCATCGTGAACCCGGACGACGACAATGCCTTTCTTCGCGTAATCAACGTGCCGCGCCGGGAAATCGGCTCGACGACCCTGGAGAAACTCGGCAACTATGCCACCGAGCGCAAGATCTCGATGTACGCGGCCACCGACGAGATCGGCCTGGGCGAACATCTGGACGCCCGCTTCACCGATCGCCTGGGCCGCTTCAAGCGCTACATGGACAAGGTCCGCGAGCAGTGCGCCGGTGAAGACCCGATCGGCACGCTGCGCAGCATGATCATGGACATCGACTACGAGCAGTGGCTGCGCACCAACAGCTCCAGCGAGAAGGCCGCCGACTACCGCATGAGCAACGTGTGGTTTCTGGTCGAGGCCTTGAAGAACACCCTGGAGAAAGACGAAGACGGCGCCATGACGGTCGAGGAGGCGATCGGCAAGCTGGTGCTGCGCGACATGCTCGAACGTCAGCAGGAAGAAGAGGACGGCGCCGAGGGCGTGCAGATGATGACTCTGCACGCCTCCAAGGGGCTGGAGTTTCCCTACGTGTTCATCATGGGCATGGAAGAGGAAATCCTGCCGCACCGTTCCAGTATCGAGGCCGACACCATCGAGGAAGAACGCCGCCTGGCGTACGTGGGCATCACCCGCGCGCGACAGACCCTGGCGTTCACCTTTGCCGCCAAGCGCAAGCAGTACGGTGAGATCATCGATTGCGCGCCCAGCCGCTTCCTCGACGAGCTGCCGCCCGACGACCTGGCCTGGGAAGGCAACGACGATACGCCCACGGAAGTCAAAGCCGTGCGCGGCAATACTGCATTGGCCGATATCCGCGCCATGCTCAAACGCTGAATTCAACCCTGCCCGGGCCACAGCCGGCCCGCGCACATTGGTACATCGAGGAACCACCGTGGAAGCTCTGCACAAAAAGATTCGCGAAGAAGGCATCGTGCTTTCCGATCAGGTATTGAAGGTCGATGCCTTTCTCAATCACCAGATCGATCCGCTCTTGATGCAGCAGATCGGCGACGAGTTCGCTCGCCGCTTTGCCGATGCCGGGATCACCAAGATCGTCACCATCGAGGCCTCGGGTATCGCGCCGGCGGTGATGGCCGGGCTGCGCCTGGGCGTGCCGGTGATCTTCGCGCGCAAGCATCAGTCGCTGACGTTGACGGAAAACCTGCTGGTGGCTTCGGTGTATTCGTTCACCAAGCAGACCGAAAGCACCGTGGCCATTTCGCCGCGTCACTTGAACAGCAGCGATACCGTGCTGGTGATCGATGATTTCCTGGCCAACGGCAAGGCGTCGCAGGCATTGATTTCGATCATCAACCAGGCCGGTGCCAAGCTGGCCGGGCTGGGTATCGTCATCGAAAAATCTTTCCAGGGCGGCCGCGCCGAGCTCGATGCACAGGGCTATCGCGTAGAGTCCCTGGCGCGCGTGCAGTCGCTGGCCAACGGCGTCGTGACCTTCCTGGAGTGACCTGATACACCGCATCCAGCCCTTCGCGGCCGATGACCGCTCCTACGGCGAGCATCATCGGCCTGCGTAGACGCGACCCATGACCGCTACGGCGAGCATCATTGGCCTGCGTAGGAGCGGTCATCGGCCGCGAAGGGAGCCACGCGGTGTAGCGCCTAGAACACCGGGGTTTCGGTCTCCTGCAGGGCGGCCAGTACCAAACGCTGGTAAAGCTCTTCGCGCAAACCCTGCGGCTGGTCCAGCGCCATGCGCTGCAGGTGCAGCGGGTAGCGGTTGGCCGGGGGCGCTTCGAGCGCCGCCTTGCCCAGCTCGAGCATTTCGCTGAGCTTGAACTTGCTCTTGAGCCAGTTCAGCGCCCGCAGCAGGTCCTTTTCCTCATCGGTGAAGTCACACCCCAGCGGATACTCCGGAAACAGCGGAGCATGCCGCTCGCGAATCGCCTGCAGACGCTCGCTGGTGTTGTTCGCGAAGCGCGGATCGAGCACGAAATCCCGACTCAACTTGCCGGCACGCTGGGCCTCGTCGATCAGGCTGGGCTGAAAGCGCGAATCGCTGATGTTGATCATCGCCTCGATCACCTCGGCATCGGTACGCCCACGCAAGTCGGCGATGCCGTACTCGGTCACGACGATGTCGCGCAGGTGCCGTGGAATCGTGCAATGGCCGTAGTCCCACAGCACATTGGAACTGATCACCCCCGCCGACTCGCGCCAACTGCGCAGGATCAGCACCGAACGCGCGCCTTCCAGGGCATGCCCCTGCACGACGAAGTTGTATTGCCCGCCGACCCCACTGATGACCCGACCGTCTTCGAGCTGGTCCGACACCGCCGCACCCATGACCGTGGCCGTGAACACGGTGTTGATGAAGCGCGCATCGCGCCGTTGCAGACGCTTGAGCTGCTCGTCGCCGTACAACTCGTTGATGTAGCTGATCGCGGTCATATCGAACTGCGCAAGGCTGGCCGGGGGCAGCTCGCGCAAGCGCTCATAGAAACTGTTCGGCCCGAGGAAGAAACCGCCGTGCACCACCACCCCGTCCCGGTCCTCGTCGGCGTGCAGCACACCGGCGTTGGCCGCCGCCTGGCGAGCCACGTCGGGATACACCTTGCGGCGTATCACGCCTGCTTCGGCCAGGGCCAGCAGGCCGTTGACGAACATCTCGCTGCAACCGTACAGGCCGGTAGCGAAAGGCTCCACCCCACCTTCGGCCTGGATCAGCGCCTGCCAGGGCGACAGATCGAGCTCAGCGAGCAGCGCCCGGTAGCCGCCGTTGTCCGCCTGGCGCGCGAGCAAGGCAGCGCTCAGCGCATCGCCCATTGCACCGATGCCGATCTGCAGGGTGCCGCCGTCGCGCACCAGGGTGCTGGCGTGCAGACCGATGAAGTGATCCTGCAGGCCGACCGGCATGTTCGGCGTCGAGAACAGCGTCGAGCGCTCTGCGGTATCGACCAGCAGGTCAAAGGCCGCGCTGTCGATTTCGGCACTGCCCGGCATGAACGGCAATGCCTCGTGGATCTGGCCCAGCACCAGGATGGTCTCGCCGGCAGCGCGACGCTTTTCGATCATCGGCAGCAGGTCCAGAGTGATGTCCGGATTGCAGCTCAGGCTCAGGCGACCGGCCTGCTCGGGGTGCTGGCTGACCAGTTGCGCTACCAGGTTCAGCCCCTTGGCATTGATGTCGCGAGCGGCGTGGCTGTAGTTGCTGCTGATATAGCTCTGCTGCGCCGTCGTGCTGCTCAACAAACTGCCCGGCTGCATGAAGAATTGCTGCACGCTGACGTTTGCGGGCAGCTCGTCACGGCGCAGGTCGGCGAGAAACTCGAACTCGGGATAATCACCGAAAACGCGCTCCACGAAGGGTTCGAGCAAGCGCTTCTGCAAACCGTCGCCCAAGGGTGGCCGGCCCAGCACCAGTGCGGTGTAGATCGTCAGGCGTCGCTGGGGAAGGCTCTTGATCCGGGCATACAGCGCGTTGACGAAGCGGTTGGGTTTGCCCAGGCCCAACGGCATGCCCATGTGAATGTGGGCAGGCAGTCGTTCGAGCACCTGGTCCACGGCTGCCTCGATGGAACATCGCTGGACCATGCCCAGGCTCCCTAGAAATTGGCCGGTGTGGCGGCGCTGATAAGGCGTGCCGGCGTATCGAACGGATTGCGGAAGCGATGCGGCTTGCTGCTTTCGAAGTAGTAGCTGTCGCCCTCTTCCAGCACGTAGGTGTCCTGGCCGACCACCAGTTCCAGGCGCCCCTCCACCAGGATGCCGGTCTCCTCGCCCTCATGCATGAGCATTTCCATGCCCGTGTCGGCGCCGGGTGGATAGACCTCGCTGAGAAAGGCAATGGCCCGGCTTGGATGGGCCTTGCCCACCAGCTTCATGGTGACCGCGCCGTCGGAGATATCGATCAGCTCACTGGCCTTGTAGACCACCTGGGTTGGCCGTTCGGCTTGCAGCTCTTCGGAAAAGAACTCGACCATGGACATCGGGATCCCGCCCAGCACCTTGCGCAGCGAGCTGATCGAGGGGCTCACGCTGTTCTTCTCGATCATGGAAATGGTGCTGTTGGTGACGCCCGCCCGTTTGGCGAGTTCACGCTGGGACAAACCCTTGAGTTTGCGAATGGCTTGCAGTCGTTCGCCGACGTCCAATGCGTAAGCCTCCTGGAATGCTGTGCAGTTCATGATGGCCGGTATCATGGCAACAGCGTTCGGGATTTACAACACATTGGCAGGCGCCGCCGCGGCACATGGGCGCAACGCGCCTCGGCCGTGGCGCCAGAGATTGCGCTAGAGGTACTGCAGAGGCACTCGGCGCAGGTTGCAGAAGATCTGGTAGGCGATGGTCCCGGCAGCATGGGCCACGTCGCTGGCCAGCACCTGCTTGCCCCACAGTTCGACCGTGCTGCCGACGCCGGCATGGGGCACATCGGTCAGGTCGACATTGAGCATGTCCATCGACACCCGCCCTGCCAACCCGGTGCGTACGCCGTCGACCAGCACCGGCGTCCCGTTGGGTGCCAGGCGCGGGTAGCCATCGGCATAACCCATGGCCACCACGCCGATTCGGCTCGGCCGCTGGGTGACGAAGCGCGCACCGTAGCCCACGGTCTCCCCGGCAGGCAGTTCACGCACGCTGATGACCTTGGATTGCAGGGTCATCACCGGCTGCAGAGCGGCACTGGCAGGCGTGGCGGTTTCGAACGGTGTGGCACCGTAAAGCATGATGCCCGGACGCACCCAGTCGCTGGGGATCTGCGGCCAGCCAAGCACGGCCGGGGAATTGCGCAGGCTGATTTCGGCTGACAGGCCTTGGCGCGCCGTGTCGAATACCGCCAATTGCTCGGTACTGCTGGGGCAGTCCAGTTCATCGGCGCGGGCGAAATGGCTCATCAGCACGATCTTGGCCACCTTGCCGCTGGCCAGCAGGCGCTGATAGGCGCTCTGGTAATCCTTGGGGTGCAGGCCCACGCGGTGCATGCCCGAGTCGAGCTTGAGCCAGACCTGCAGCGGCTGGCTCAACCGCGCCTGCTCGATGGCTTCGAGCTGCCACAGCGAGTGCACCACGCACCACAGCCCATGCTCGGTGATGAGGGGCAATTCGCTGGCTTCGAAAAAACCTTCGAGCAGCAACACCGGTGCCTCGATGCCAGCCGCGCGCAGTTGCAGGGCTTCCTCGATGCAGGCCACGGCGAACCCGTCCGCTTCGCCCTCCAACGCCTGCGCGCAGCGCACTGCACCGTGACCGTAGGCGTCGGCCTTGACCACTGCCAGCGCCTTGGCCCCGCTCATTTCACGCGCCAGGCGATAGTTGTGGCGCAGGGCCGAAAGGTCGATCGAGGCGCGAGCTGGACGCATGGCGGGCTTCTTGTGCAAAAGTTGACGAAGTCGCCCGGTTGTATACCGAACCGGGCGAGGAGCAGGTGTGAAACTTACGAGTGCGCCGGCGCTGACTGGCCTCGGCGAACCGTGTCGTGCGGCTGGCCGTAGCGCGATATGTCGAGACCGGCAGCGCTGATCTGCGGCGTTTTACGCGCGATCAGGTCGGCAAGCAAGCGCCCCGAGCCGCACGCCATGGTCCAGCCCAGGGTGCCGTGACCGGTGTTGAGAAACAGGTTCTTGAACGGCGTGGCACCGACGATCGGCGTACCGTCGGGGGTGGTAGGCCGCAGCCCGGTCCAGAAACTGGCCTGGGCCAGATCGCCGCCCTGCGGGTACAGGTCATTGACGATCATTTCCAGGGTCTCGCGGCGACGCGGGTTCAGGCTCAGGTCGAAACCGGCGATTTCGGCCATCCCGCCCACGCGGATACGGTTGTCGAAACGGGTGATCGCGACCTTGTAGCTCTCGTCGAGAATGGTCGAGGTCGGCGCCATCGCCGGGTTGATGATCGGCACGGTCAGCGAATAGCCCTTGAGCGGGTAGACCGGCGCCTTGATGCCCAATGGCTTGAGCAACTGCGGCGAATAGCTGCCCAGTGCCAGCACGTAGCGGTCGGCGGTTTCCAGCTTGCCGTCGATCCAGACACCGTTGATGCGGTCGCCGGCGAAATCCAGGCGCTCGATGGCCTGGCCGAAGCGGAACTGCACACCCAGATCCTTGGCCATCTGCGCCAGGCGGGTGGTGAACATCTGGCAATCGCCGGTCTGGTCGTTGGGCAGGCGCAGGGCGCCAGCCAGAATGCCGGTCACCGATGCCAGGGCCGGCTCGACGCGGGCAATGCCCTCGCGGTCGAGCAATTCGTAGGGCACGCCGGACTGCTCCAGAACGGCGATGTCCTTGGCCGCGTTGTCCAGTTGCGCCTGGGTACGGAACAGCTGAGTGGTGCCCAGGGTGCGGCCTTCGTAGGCGATGCCGGTTTCCGCGCGCAGCTCGTCGAGGCAGTCGCGGCTGTACTCGGACAGGCGCACCATGCGCTCCTTGTTCACCGCATAGCGGCTGGCGGTGCAGTTGCGCAGCATCTGCGCCATCCACAGGTACTGGTCGACATCGCCGGTCAACTTGATCGCCAGCGGTGAATGGCGTTCCAGCAGCCATTTGATCGCCTTGAGCGGCACACCCGGCGCCGCCCAGGGCGAGGCATAGCCCGGCGATACCTGCCCGGCATTGGCGAAGCTGGTTTCCATGGCGACGGCCGGCTGGCGATCGACCACGGTCACATCCATGCCCTGCCGAGCCAGATAATAGGCACTGACGGTGCCGATCACACCACTACCGAGTACCAGAACGCGCATGTGTGTCGCCCTCATCGCGGAAATCCGCTGACGTAAGATGTTAGGTCCGAAGATGTGGGCAGTATAAAAAGGTCCAGCCAGTGCTTTTCACTGTATGCAAGGCTATATTTGGCGACAATTCTCGGCCATCAGCGCTTTAACGGAGGGGCATCGCCTGTGCGTACCCAGCACCAGAGCAAACGCGAACTCGACAAGATCGACCGCAACATCCTGCGCATCCTGCAGGCCGACGGGCGCATGTCGTTCACCGAACTGGGCGAGAAGGTCGGCCTGTCGACCACACCGTGCACCGAGCGAGTCCGCCGCCTGGAGCGCGAAGGCATCATCATGGGCTATTACGCCCGGCTCAATCCGCAGCATCTGCGCGGCAGCCTGCTGGTGTTCGTCGAGATCAGCCTGGACTACAAGTCGGGCGACACCTTCGAAGAATTTCGCCGCGCCGTGCTCAAGCTGCCCCATGTACTGGAATGCCATCTGGTGTCGGGTGACTTCGACTACCTGGTCAAGGCACGTATCTCGGAGATGGCGTCCTACCGCAAGCTACTGGGCGATATCCTGCTGAAACTGCCCCACGTGCGCGAATCCAAGAGCTACATCGTCATGGAAGAAGTGAAGGAGAGCCTGAACCTGCCGGTGCCGGACTGATCCACAGACGCTTCAGACCAGCACCTGACGCGTACTGGCGATCAGCTTGTGCACCTGATGTTCCACGGCAGGGTCGATCAGCTCGGTGGGGCGCCGTCCGTTGGGGCACGGCAATGTCGGCGTGGTCCCGAACAGCCGGCAGATCAGCGGGCGCTCCTCGTACACCGTGCATCCCTGCGGCCCCAGGTGCACACAGTCGAGGCGGGCCATCGCGGCCTCCTGCTCGGCGGCCGTCTTGCGCGGCAGCCGGGCCATTTCCTCGGACGATGTGGTCACCGGACCGCAGCAGTCGTGGCAGCCCGGCACGCATTCGAACGAGGGAATCTGCTCGCGAAGAAAGCGGAGCTTGTGGCTGTTGCAGCTCATGACGGGTCACCTGGTGGGCAAGGCGCCATTGTGCCGCGCGGTTGCCGCCATGGGAAACCCCGGCTTATGCTGCGTCAGGTTTTCCACACACTGCCATCAGGACCCTATCCATGAATGCTCACGCCGAGCACGCCGCTTCGTACTACGCCGCCAGCCTGCACCGGCAGCCGGTATACCCGCCCCTGCTGGGTGAGGTCAGCGTCGACGTCTGCGTGGTGGGCGGCGGTTTCTCCGGGCTCAATACCGCGATCGAGCTGGCTCAGCGCGGGCTCAGCGTCGCGCTGCTCGAAGCCCACCAGATCGGCTGGGGCGCCAGTGGGCGCAACGGCGGGCAATTGATTCGTGGGGTCGGCCACGGCCTGGAGCAGTTCCGCAAGGTCATCGGCGACGACGGTGTGCGCGACCTGACCCTGATGGGGCTGGAAGCGGTCGAAATCGTGCGCCGGCGCATCGACCAGCATCGTATCGAGTGCGACCTGACCTGGGGCTACTGTGACCTGGCCAACAAACCAGCCCAGTTGCAGGGCTTCATGGAAGAAGCCGAAGCGTTGCGCAGCCTCGGCTACGCCCACGAGTTGCAGATCGTCGAAGCGCAGGACATGCGCAGCGTGGTCGGTTCGGATCGCTACCACGGCGGCCTGGTCGACATGGGCTCCGGCCACCTGCATCCGCTGAACCTGGCCTTGGGCGAAGCCGAGGTGGCGCGGCAGCTGGGTGTGCAGCTTTTCGAGCACTCGCGGGTGACACGCATCGAGTATGGCCCGCAGGTGCGCGTGCACAGCGCTCAGGGCCAGGTACGGGCACGCTACCTGGTGCTGGGCTGCAATGCCTACCTGAACGATCTCAACCCACAGCTGAGCGGCAAGGTGCTGCCTGCAGGCAGCTATATCATCGCCACCGAGCCGCTGGATGCCGAGCAGGCGCGGCAGTTGCTGCCGCGCAACACGGCGGTGTGCGACCAGCGCGTGACGGTCGACTACTACCGATTGTCTGCCGATCGGCGCTTGCTGTTCGGCGGTGCCTGTCACTATTCAGGGCGTGACCCGAAGGATATCGCCCAGTACATGCGGCCCAAGATGCTCGAGGTGTTCCCGCAACTGGCGGATGTGCGCATCGACTATCAGTGGGGCGGCATGATCGGCATCGGCGCCAACCGTTTGCCGCAGATCGGCCGGCTCAAGGAACAGCCCAACGTGTTCTATGCCCAGGCATACTCCGGGCACGGCCTGAACGTTACCCATCTGGCCGGCAAGCTGCTTGGCGAGGCCATCAGTGGCCAGGCCAGCCGCGGCTTCGACCTGTTCGCCAAGGTCCCGCACATGACCTTTCCTGGTGGTCGTCACCTGCGCTCGCCGCTGCTGGCGCTGGGCATGCTCTGGCACCGGTTCAAGGAACTGGGCTAAAGCTGCGAACGCTCCAGCTGCCCAGGACCCGGCACCACTACACGCGCCAGAACGGCTTCAAGCCTTCGCTACGCGCCTGCTGCGCATCCAGGCCGATATCGCGCAATTGGTCCTTGTCCAGTTCCAGCAAGGCTGGCCGTGTGCGCAGGCGATGCAGCATCAGCGCCCAACGTCCCAGGTCTGCCGGTGCGCGCTCGGCGCAGGGGCGCAGCCTCGGCTCTTCCAGCAATTCTTCGGTGCGCAGCAGCAGACGTACATCGGTCAAGCCATTCATGGCCGTTCTCCTTGAAGTGTTTGGACAGCAAGGCCATGGTGCCGCAGCCGAGGGCATCTCATACAGATTCAAAAAGGGCTTATGTTTTCCATACAGTCAGCTGACCTACCGGTCTGAATGCTGTATTTTAGGCGCATCTGTATGGTTACCCGCGCGAGCGAACCTATGACCCTGTACATGAACCTCGCCCAGCTGCTCACTCAGCGCATCGAACAGGGCCTCTATCGCCCCGGCGATCGACTGCCCTCGGTGCGCGCCCTGAGCATCGAGCACGGCGTCAGCCTGAGCACCGTGCAGCAAGCCTATCGCCAGCTCGAAGACCACGGCTTGGCGGCACCGCGGCCCAAATCCGGCTATTTCGTGCCCACCGTCCGTGAGCTGCCGGCGCTGCCAGCGGTAGGCCGGCCCATGCAGCGTCCGGTGGAAATCTCGCAGTGGGACCAGGTGGTCGAACTGATGCGCGCCGCGCCGCGTGATGACGTGGTGCAGCTGGGCCGCGGCATGCCCGATGTCAGCAGCCCGACCCTGCGTCCCCTGCTGCGCGAGCTGGCCCGCCTGAGCCGACACCAGGCCATGCCAGGCCTGTACTACGATTCGCTGTATGGCACCCAGGCCCTGCGCGAGCAGATCGCCCGGTTGCTGGTGGACGCCGGTTGCCAGTTGAGCATTGGCGAACTGGTGGTCACCACCGGCTGCCACGAGGCGCTGTCGGCCAGCGTGCGCGCCATCTGCGAACCCGGCGATATCGTCGCCGTGGACTCGCCGAGCTTCTTCGGCGCCATGCAGACGCTCAAGGGCCTGGGCATGAAGGCTCTGGAAATCCCCACCGACCCGCTGACCGGCATCAGCCTGCAGGCGCTTGAACTGGCATTGGAGCAGTGGCCGATCAAGGCCATACAGCTGACGCCCAACTGCAACAACCCATTGGGCTACGTCATGCCCGAAGCCCGCAAGCGCGCGCTGCTGACGCTCGCCCAGCGCTTCGACGTGGCGATCATCGAGGACGATGTGTATGGCGACCTGGCCTTCAGCTACCCACGTCCGCGCACGATCAAGTCGTTCGACGAAGACGGCCGGGTGCTGTTGTGCAGTTCGTTCTCCAAGACCCTGGCGCCGGGTCTGCGGATCGGTTTCGTCGCCCCGGGCCGCTACCTGGAACGGGTGCTGCACATGAAGTACATCGGCACCGGGTCGACATCGACACAGCCGCAGCTGGCCATCGCCGAGTTCATCAAGGGCGGCCACTACGAACCGCATCTGCGGCGCATGCGCACCCAGTATCAGCGCAGCCGCGACCTGATGATTGACTGGGTCACTCGTTACTTTCCCGCCGGCACCCGCTGCAGCCGCCCGCAAGGCGGGTTCATGCTGTGGGTCGAATTGCCCGACGGCTTCGATACCCTCAAGCTCAACCGCCTGCTGCTCGACCAGGGGGTGCAGATCGCGGTGGGCAGCATTTTTTCGGCGTCGGGCAAATACCGTAATTGCCTGCGCATGAACTTCGCCAGCAAGCCCACGCCGCAGATAGAGGCCGCGGTGCGCGCGGTGGGCAACTGCGCACGGCAACTGCTGGTGGAAAATCCACACCCCGATGCCGACCTTTGACGGCCCGCCAGGGTCGAACTGCACGCCTCCCCCTCTGCCAAGGATGATCGCTTTGCCCTGCCCCAGGCTGTTACCGCTGCTGTTGACCTTGATCCTGGCCCTGCAAGGCTGCGCCAGCGTAAACGCGCCGCGGGACTACAGCGAAATGTTACCGGCCGAACAATCGGCCTTCGGCAGGTCGGTGCAGGCTCAGGTACAGGCCCACCACGGACAATCGGGGTTCCGCCTGTTGTCGAGCAGCGATGAGGCGTTTCGCGCACGCGCCGAATTGATCCGCAACGCCCAGGGCAGCCTCGACCTGCAGTACTACATCGTCCACGACGGTTTCAGTACCCGGGCGCTGGTCGACGAGCTGCTCAAGGCCGCCGACCGCGGCGTGCGCGTGCGCATCCTGCTGGACGACACCACCAGCGATGGCCTGGACAAGACCATCGCCACCCTGGCCGCGCATCAGAACATCCAGATCCGCCTTTTCAACCCGACGCACCTGGGCCGATCCACCGGCGCCACGCGTGCAGTGGGCCGCCTGCTGCAACTGTCCCGGCAACACCGGCGCATGCACAACAAACTGTGGCTGGCCGACAACAGCGTGGCCATCGTCGGCGGGCGCAACCTGGGCGACGAATACTTCGACGCCGAGCCGGACATGAACTTCACCGACATCGACCTGCTCGGCTTCGGGCCGGTGGCCCAGCAACTGGGGTACAGCTTCGATCAGTACTGGAACAGTGCGCTGAGCCAGCCGATCGCCAACTTTCTGTTCACCGTTCCCACGGCCAGGCACCTGGCATCCACGCGCGTGCGCCTGGAGCAGTCGCTGCTTGAATCCAGACGCCAGCACCATGTCCTCTACGAACGCCTGATGACCTATCAGAGCGCGCCGCAGATGGACATCTGGCGGCAGCAACTGATCTGGGCCTGGGGCCAGGCGCTGTGGGATGCACCAACCAAGGTGCTGGCCCGCGGCGAGCCCGATCCGCACCTGCTGCTGACCACCCAGCTCGCGCCTGAGCTGACCCGGGTCAAGCATGAACTGATGTTGATCTCTGCCTATTTCGTACCGGGCGAGGCTGGCCGCGACTACCTCACCGGGCGCGCCGACGCCGGGGTCGACGTCAGCCTGCTGACCAATTCACTGGAAGCCACCGATGTGCCCGCAGTGCACGGCGGGTACGTGCCCTACCGCAAGGCGCTGCTCGAACATGGCGTGAAGCTGTTCGAACTGCGTCGCCAGCCAGGTGACGATGGCGACGTGTCCCTGAGTTTCACCGGCAGTTCCGATTCCAGCCTGCACAGCAAGGCGATGATCTTCGATGCGCGCAAATCCTTCATCGGCTCGTTCAATTTCGATCCGCGTTCGGTGCTGTGGAATACCGAGGTCGGGGTGCTGGTCGACAGCCCGGAACTGGCAGCGCAGATGCGCCACCTGGCCCATGAGGGCATGTCGCCTGCGCGCAGCTATCAGGTGCGCCTGGAAAATGGCCAGGTGGTATGGGACACCGAGGACCACCAGCAGATGCATACCCTCTACCGCGAGCCGGGTGACTGGTGGCGAAGGCTGAACGCATGGTTCAGCGAGGCAGTGGGGCTGGAGAAGATGCTTTGATTCCCCTGCCCCACTGTGGATGGATCAGAGCTTGATCCAGGTGGCCTTCAGTTCGGTGTATTTGTCGAAAGCGTGCAGCGACTTGTCACGGCCGTTGCCCGACTGCTTGAAGCCACCGAACGGCGCGGTCATGTCGCCACCGTCGTACTGATTGACCCACACGCTGCCGGCACGCAACGCCTTGGCCGTCAGATGCGCCTTGGAGATGTCCGCCGTCCATACCGCGGCGGCCAGGCCATAGGCGCTGTCGTTGGCGATGCGCACGGCCTCCTCGGCGGTGTCGAAGGTGAGCACCGACAGTACCGGCCCGAAAATCTCTTCCTGGGCGATCTTCATGGCATTGGTCACGCCATCGAAAATGGTCGGTTCGACGTAAGTGCCGCCGGTTTCCTCGAGGATGCGCTTGCCGCCCACCAGCAGCGTTGCGCCGCCTTCCTGACCCGCCGCAATGTACGACAGCACGGTGTTCATCTGCTGGGTATCCACCAGGGCACCGACGTTGGTCGCCGGGTCCAGCGGATTGCCGGGTTTCCACCCCTTGAGCGCCTCGACCACCATCGGCAGGAAGCGCTCCTTGACCGAACGTTCCACCAACAGGCGCGAACCGGCCGTACAGACTTCGCCCTGGTTGAAGGCAATGGCACTGGCCGCCGAATCGGCCGCGGCCTGCAGGTCCGGCGCATCGGCGAAGACGATGTTGGGGCTCTTGCCACCCGCTTCCAGCCAGACGCGCTTCATGTTCGACTCGCCAGCGTAGATCATCAATTGCTTGGCGATCCTCGTGGAACCTGTGAACACCACGGTGTCCACGTCCATATGCAGGGCCAGCGCCTTGCCGACCGTGTGGCCATGGCCGGGCAGCACGTTGAGCACGCCTTTGGGAATGCCCGCCTCGATCGCCAGCTGGGCAATGCGAATGGCCGTCAGCGGAGATTTTTCCGAAGGCTTGAGAATCACCGAGTTGCCCGTGGCCAGGGCCGGCCCCAGTTTCCAGCAGGCCATCATCAGCGGGAAGTTCCACGGCACCACTGCGGCGACCACGCCCACGGCTTCGCGGGTGACCAGGCCGAGCTGATCGTGCGGGGTCGGGGCGACTTCGTCGTAGACCTTGTCGATGGCCTCGCCGCTCCAGGCCAGGGCATTGGCTGAACCAGGCACGTCGATGTTCAGCGAATCGCTGATCGGCTTGCCCATGTCCAATGTTTCCAGAAGCGCGAGCTCTTCGGCATTTTCCCGCAGCAGGCTGGCGAAACGAATCAGGGTGGCCTTGCGCTTGGCCGGTGCCGCCTTGGCCCAGACGCCGGAGTCGAACGTGGCGCGGGCATTCTCGACCGCTCGCTGGGCATCGGCAGCGTCGCAGCTGGCCACCTGGGCCAACAGCCGGCCATCGACGGGGCTTACGCATTCGAAGGTCTGGCCCGACACGGCGTCGGTGTATTCGCCGTCGATGAACGCGCGCCCTTCGATCTTCAGCTGCTGGGCACGTTGTTCCCAGTCAGCGCGAGTCAGAGTGGTCATACGGATCTCCTGTGATTGAATGCAAAGCCCGGCCGTGCAAGGCTGGACGGGATGACATCGAACCACCCTAAACCACCGGTGTGACGCTTTTCAATATATTTGACACTTGGCGCACAGAGGCCCACGGATGTGCGTTTTATCCAACAAGCGAGGGGTTTCCTGCATGAACATCACCAGCATCGTCGATTTTGCTCAACACAGCGTCGCCCCGGAACGCTACCGGCCTGCGCCCGAGAAGATCCTTGGCGGCGACCCCGAACAGACACTGTTCAACCACTACCAGAGCCCCTGCGGGCAGATGAACGCGGGAGTATGGGAAGGCCAGGTAGGGCAATGGACAGTCAACTATACCGAGCATGAATACTGCGAAATCGTGCAGGGCGTCTCCGTGTTGCGCGACAGCCAGGGCAACGGCAAGACGCTGCGCGCCGGCGACCGCTTCGTGATCCCCGCCGGTTTCAGTGGCACTTGGGAAGTACTGGAAGCCTGCCGCAAGATCTACGTGGTGTTCGAAGCCAAGGATTGAGGCTGCTCCACACACCCCCTGTAAGAGCGAGTGCACCTGTGGGAGCGGGTTCTACCCGCGAAAGCACCCCCGCGATCCAGAATTCACACCAAAAAAAAGGCCCGCATCTTTCGATACGGGCCTTTTTCTGGTCGCCAAAATCAATTACTTGATTTTGCCTTCCTTGTACATCACGTGCTTGCGAACAACCGGATCAAATTTCTTGATCTCGATCTTGTCCGGAGTAGTACGCTTGTTCTTGTCGGTAGTGTAGAAGTGACCAGTACCGGCGCTCGAGATCAAACGAATCAATTCACGCATGATAAAGCTCCCTTAAACCTTGCCGCCATCGCGACGGATTTCGGCCAGCACGACAGTGATGCCACGCTTGTCGATGATACGCATGCCCTTGGCGGATACGCGCAGACGCACAAAACGTTTCTCTTCTTCAACCCAGAAGCGGTGATGCTGCAGGTTCGGCAGGAAACGACGACGGGTTTTGTTGTTTGCGTGGGAAATGTTATTCCCAGTCACCGGACCCTTACCGGTAACTTGACAGACTCTCGACATGCCTCAGCCCTCTAAAACCACATGCCCAACCCGGCATGGGTTGGCCGCTTATCTTTCAGTCATTTGGCGCACGGCGCCGCGTTTCTTCAGGGTCTTACCCACCTCACCGTAAAGGCAGAGGAACAGGGCCCTAGAAAAGAGCGCTGCTTTATACCAGAAAGCCTTTGGCGCAACAACTGCAGATGCACAATCAATGTGTCGCGCAACACAGCTACTGGCTCACGCGCAGCAGTGGCGGGCGTGCTGCGGCACGACCACTCGTCGCGCAAAAAAACGATTTAGGGATAGTCAACGCTGCCGGACATCTCTAGGGTAGGACTTTTCTCCAGACTGCATAGGCAGATGGGCCCTCGACACGCCAAGGAACACACCATGCGTCTTGCGACTTTGCCGTTCTTGCTTGCTCCCCTGTTTGCCTCTGCGCTGGCTCATGCCGCGCCGCTGACAGTCTGTACCGAGGCCAGCCCCGAAGGCTTCGACGTGGTCCAGTACAATTCACTGACCACCACCAACGCGTCGGCCGACGTGCTGATGAACCGCCTGGTGGAGTTCGATGCCAAAGCCGGCAAGGTCGTTCCCAGCCTGGCGGACAGCTGGGCCGTATCGGCCGATGGCCTGACCTACACGTTCAAGCTGCACCCCGGCGTCAAGTTCCACGGCACCTCGTACTTCAAGCCCGACCGCGAGCTCAATGCGCAGGACGTGCTGTTCAGCTTCCAGCGCATGCTCGACCCGGCCAACCCCTGGCACAAGGTCGCGCAGAGTGGCTTTCCGCACGCCCAGTCGATGCAGCTGCCGGGGCTGATCAAGAAGATCGAGGCGCCTGATCCGCTGACCGTCCGGTTTACCCTGGATCATCCCGATGCGACGTTCCTGGCGACCTTGAGCATGGGCTTCGCCTCGATCTATTCGGCGCAATACGCCGAGCAACTGATGCAGGCCGGTACTCCGGAAAAACTCAACAGCCAGCCGATCGGCAGCGGCCCGTTCATCTTCGTACGCTTCGAGAAGGACGCCGTGGTGCGCTACAAGGCCAACCCGGATTACTTCGCCGGCAAACCTGCGGTCGACCCGCTGCTGTTCGCCATCACCCCGGACGCCAACGTGCGCCTGCAGAAGCTGCGGCGCAACGAGTGCCAACTGACCCTCTCGCCCAAGCCGCTGGACATTGCCGCAGCCGCCGACGACAAGAGCCTTCAGGTGATCAAGACCGAAGCCTTCATGACCGCGTTCCTGGCCATCAACAGCCAGCACCCGCCGCTGGACAAGCCTGAAGTGCGCCAGGCGATCAACCTGGCGTTCGACAAGGACAGCTACCTCAAGGCCGTGTTCGAGGGCACTGCGGAGGCGGCCAATGGGCCCTACCCGCCCAATACCTGGAGCTATGCGCGGGACCTGCCGGGTTACCGGCAGGACACCGCCAAGGCGCGTGAATTGCTGGCCAAGGCCGGCCTGAAGGACGGCTTCAACACTACCATCTGGACCCGCCCATCGGGCAGCCTGCTCAACCCCAACCCCAGCCTGGGGGCGCAGCTGCTGCAGGCGGACCTGGCCAAGGTCGGCATCAAGGCCGAGATCCGCGTGATCGAATGGGGCGAGCTGATCCGCCGTGCCAAGGCCGGTGAGCATGACCTGTTGTTCATGGGCTGGGCTGGCGACAACGGTGATCCGGACAACTTCCTGACGCCGCAGTTTTCCTGCGCGGCGGTACAGTCCGGGACCAACTTCGCGCGCTATTGCGACAAGACCCTGGACAAGCTGATCAGTGATGGCAAGGCGGTGACCGACCAGGCCCAACGCAGCAAGCTGTACCACCAGGCCCAGATGCAGATCCAGCAGCAGGCGCTGTGGCTGCCACTGGCACACCCGACGGCGGCCGTGCTGGCCCGCAAGGGCGTCGAGGGGTACAGCGTCAGCCCGTTCGGCCGGCAGGACTTTTCCAAGGTGTCTGTAGGTAAATAGGACGCAGCGAGGCCACTCACATCCAGCCATGCTCGACCATCGACAGCGGCTCGCCTTCGCCGATGATGATGTGATCGAGCACGCGCACGTCGACCAGTGCCAGTGATTCCTTGAGGCGCTGGGTCAGCGCGCGGTCGGCCTGGCTCGGGGTCGGGTTTCCGGAAGGGTGATTGTGCGTCAGGATCAGCGCTGCGGCGTTCATGGCTATGGCCCGCTTGACCACTTCGCGCGGATACACCGCCGCACTGTCGATGGTGCCGCGAAACAAAACCTCGAAACCCAACGGCTGGTGCTTGGTGTCCAGGAACAGGCAACCGAACACTTCCTGGCGCTCATGGCGCAGCTTGGCCTTGAGGTAGCGGCGCACCGACTCGGGATCTTCCATGGCCGGTCCGCGTTTCAGCCGCTCGGCCATGTAGCGGCGGTTCATCTCGATGGAGGCCTGCAGCTGGGCGTATTTGGCAGGCCCCATGCCGAAGTGCTGACTGAAGGTTTTCTGGTCGGCCTCGAGCAGGGCCCGCAGGCCGCCGAAGCGGATCAGCAGGTTGCGCGCCACGTCCACGGCGCTGTGCCCGGCCACGCCGGTACGCAGGAATATCGCCAGCAGCTCGCCATCGGAAAGACTGCCCGGACCATGCGCCAGCAGGCGCTCACGTGGCCGCTCGGCCTCGGGCCAATCGCGAATACTCATCCCCACTCCCTGTCTGTGAGCCTCGCTGTTCCATAGCGAGCGCTGTGCTATCTTAGCGCAACTTTTTGCACGGCGACCCGGCCCCGGGAGGCGGTTTCACCGTGGTGTTATTACCAGATGATAAAGGCAGGCCTATGCAGCGGCTGTATCGAAAACGCATCATTCTGGGCGTCGGCGGCGGCATTGCCGCCTACAAGAGCGCCGAGCTGGTACGTAGGCTTCTGGAGCAGGGTGCCGAAGTACGCGTGGTAATGACCAAGGGCGGCAGCGAGTTCATCACGCCGCTGACGCTGCAGGCGCTTTCCGGCCACCCGGTACACATGGACCTGCTCGACCCCGCGGCCGAAGCCGCCATGGGCCATATCGAGCTGGCCAAATGGGCCGACCTGGTGCTCATCGCCCCCGCCACTGCCGACCTGATGGCGCGCCTGGCGCAGGGCATGGCCAACGACCTGCTGACCACGCTGGTACTGGCCACCGATGCCACCGTGGCCATCGCGCCGGCCATGAACCAGGCCATGTGGCGCGATCCGGCCACCCAGGACAACCTGCACCTGCTGCGCAGCCGTGGCCTGAAAGTCTTCGGCCCGGCTGCGGGCAGCCAGGCCTGTGGCGACATCGGCCTGGGCCGCATGCTCGAAGCCACCGAGCTTGCGCTGTGCGCGGCCGACTGCTTCGAGCACCTGGCCTTGACCGGCAAGCACGTGCTGATCACCGCCGGCCCGACCCAGGAAAACATCGATCCGGTGCGCTACATCACCAACCACAGCTCCGGCAAGATGGGCTTTGCCCTGGCCGAAGCGGCCGTCGAGGCCGGCGCCCGCGTCACCTTGATCTGTGGCCCGGTGCACCTGCCCACGCCCGACCGCGTGACGCGCATCGATGTGGTCAGCGCACGCGATATGCTCGCTGCCTGCGAAGCCGGCATGCCCTGCGACGTTTTCATCGCATCCGCCGCCGTGGCCGACTACCGCCCCGAAGTGGTGGCCGCGCAGAAGCTCAAGAAAGACCCGGCCAGCGGTGACGGCCTGCTGCTGCAGATGGTACGCAACCCGGACATCCTGGCGACCATCGCCGGCCGCGCCGATCGCCCTTTCAGCGTCGGCTTCGCCGCCGAAACCGAACACCTGCTCGACTATGCCGCGCGCAAGCTCCAGGACAAGAACCTGGACTTGATCGTGGCCAACGACGTCGCCAACCCCAGCATCGGTTTCAACAGCGAAGAAAACGCCTGCAGCGTGATCGATCGCCAGCTGCAGACCACTGCTTTCGCCCAGACCAGCAAGGGCAAGATCGCCCGCCAGCTGGTTTCCTTCATCGCCAAGCGCCTCGATCAGGTTTAACGACATTCATGCACGCCCTTCAAGCCAAAATCCTCGACCCACGCCTGGGCCGGGACTTCCCGCTGCCGCACTACGCCACACCCGGCTCCGCCGGCCTGGACCTGCGCGCCATGTTGCAGCAAGACACACTGCTGGCACCTGGGCAGACCTTGCTGATTCCTACCGGCCTGTCGATCTACATCGGTGATCCGGCCCTGGCGGCGCTGATCCTGCCGCGCTCGGGCCTGGGCCACAAGCATGGCATCGTGCTGGGTAATCTGGTCGGCCTGATCGACTCCGATTACCAGGGCGAACTGATGGTTTCGTGCTGGAACCGTGGCCACATCGAGTTCACCCTGACAGTGGGCGAGCGCATCGCCCAACTGGTATTGGTACCGGTGGTGCAAGCCCATTTCGAGCTGGTCGACAGCTTCGACGAAAGCCAGCGCGGGACCGGCGGTTTCGGTCACTCCGGCACCCAGTAGACGGCCATGCAGATCAGGCGGCGGTGGCGATACCATGCCGTTCCAGAGCGTTCAATGCGGAGATGACAGGTGAAAGGATTTCCTCGCAATGCCAAGACGGCCGAGCACGGCCAGGCTGCGAACGCACGGCCCAACGCCGGCAACCAGGCGTTGCTGCTCGCCATTGCCGGGGTGCTTGCCGCCCTGCTGCTGATCTGGTTTCTGGTGGTTGCACCGCTGGCCGGCCGCGCCTTCCAGAACGCCGAGGCGAGCGCCGCCGCGCCTTTCATCGCGGGCCTGGACGCTGCGATCGCGCGTCAGGCCGGCCAGGCCGCCGCCCTGGCCCATTCACCTGCACTCATGGCCGCGCTGGCCAGCCAGGACCCCGCAGGTGTCGCCCAGGCCGCCAATGCAGTGCCGTTGATCGACGGTCTGCAAGGCGTGCGCCTGAACCTGCCGGGACAGGCCAAGGTCGACCAGCAGGGCGCGGCCCCGATCAATTTTGCCGTACTGGACATGCTCAGCCGCGCCGAACGCGGTGTTGCCACCCCGCCTGAAGCCTACAAGGTCAACGGACGCTGGTGGATCTACACCGTCGCGGCCGTCCAGCAAGGCCCACAGTCACCCGTGCTGGGCACGCTGCTGCTGGGGTTCGACATGCAGCCACTGGTCAAGGCGCTGGCATTGCCCGACGCCGAGTTCGGCCAGTTGCGCCTGCAACAAAGCGTACTGGGCAGCCCACCGCAACTGCTGGTCGAGCAAGGCAGCAACGCGTCTGCCACCCGCTATCCGTATGCGACCTCCAACCCCAACTGGCGCCTGGAATTCAGCCCGGGGCCGTTGTTCCAACCGCCCTTCGCCTGGAGTTCGCTGGGCCTGATGATGCTGGCGGCGGCAATTGCCATTGGCTGCGCGGCGCTGGCGGTGCGTCTCGCCCAGCGCCAGCTGTATGCGCGCATCGAGGCCGATGCGCGGCAACTCGAGCAGTTGCTCGACGAGTTGTCCGGCGGCAAGGCGGTCAAGGCGTTCGGCCTCAGCCTGGCGCCACTCAACGGCCTGGCACAGGGCCTGGCGCGGCTGTCGCTGCGTGAAGGCAGCGCGCAACCCACCGACGGCACTGCCACTGTGCCAGCGCCTGCTGCGGACAATTGGACCAATCCGATCTTTCAGGACACCGACATGCTCGAAGTCGACGCGGCGGAGCCTGACCCTGACCCAGGCACCCTGCCACCGGCGCTGCCCCACGGGATCTTTCGCGCCTATGACATCCGCGGCATCGTCGGCAGTACCCTGAATGCCGACACGGCCTACTGGGTCGGCCGCGCCGTCGGTGCGCAAAGCCTGGCCATGGGCGAGGCCAACGTCAATGTCGGCCGGGACGGACGCCTGTCCGGGCCGGAGCTGGTGCAGCCGCTGATCCAGGGGCTGGTCGACGCCGGCTGCCACGTCAGCGACGTGGGCCTGGTGCCGACACCGGCGTTGTACTATGCCAACCACGTGCTGACCGGACGTTCCGGGGTGATGCTCACCGGCAGCCACAACCCGCCTGACTACAACGGCTTCAAGGTGGTGATCGCCGGCGACACGCTGGCCAACGAACAGATCCTGGCATTGCATCAGCGCCTGCTGCACAACGACCTCAGCCAGGGCCAGGGCAGTGTCGAACAGGTGGACATCCTGCCGCGCTATGTCGCGCAGATCCGCGATGACATCGTGCTCACCCGTCGACTCAAGGTGGTGGTCGACTGCGGCAACGGCGCCGGCGCGGTGGTAGCCCCGGAACTGATCCAGGCCCTGGGGTGCGAGGTCATCCCGCTGTTCTGCGAGGTCGACGGGCATTTCCCCAACCACCACCCGGACCCGAGCAAGGCCGCCAACCTGCAGGCGTTGATCGCCAAGGTGGACGAAAGCGGCGCCGACCTGGGCCTGGCCTTCGATGGCGACGCCGACCGTGTGGGCGTTGTCACCAACACCGGTCGCATCATCCATCCCGATCGCCTGCTGATGCTGTTCGCGCGCGATGTGCTGTCGCGTAATCCCGGTGCCGACGTGATTTACGACGTCAAGTGCACGCGCCGCCTGGGCCCTCTGATCAAGGAGCACGGCGGGCGTCCGGTGATGTGGAAGACGGGGCATTCCCTGATCAAGAAAGAGATGAAGCGCACTGGCGCGCTGGTAGCCGGGGAAATGAGCGGGCACATCTTCTTCAAGGAGCGCTGGTTCGGCTTCGACGACGGCATCTACAGCGCCGCGCGACTGCTGGAAATCCTCAGCCGGGAAAACCTCAGCGCCGAAGAGGTGTTCGCTGCATTCGCCGACGACGTGTCCACGCCCGAACTGAATATCCCGGTGACCGAAGACAGCAAATTCAGCCTCATCGACGCCTTGCACCAAAGCGCCCAGTGGGGCGACGCGCAGCTCACCACCATCGATGGCGTGCGCGTGGACTACCCTAGAGGCTGGGGCCTGGTCCGTGCCTCCAACACCACGCCGGTGCTGGTGACACGCTTCGAAGCCGAAGACGCCGAGGAACTCGAACGAATCCAGGGCGTCTTCCGTACCCAGCTGTTGAAAGTCGCACCTGACCTGCACCTACCGTTCTGACCACTTGTTTCACTGGAGCCCCGCATGACCCTCGAACGTGATGCCGCCACCAACGTCGCCAAGGTATTGTCCGAAGCGCTGCCCTATATCCGCCGCTTCGTCGGCAAGACCCTGGTGATCAAGTACGGCGGCAACGCGATGGAGAGCGAAGAGCTCAAGACCGGTTTCGCCCGTGACATCGTGCTGATGAAGGCTGTCGGCATCAACCCGGTGGTGGTGCACGGTGGCGGGCCGCAGATCGGCGACCTGCTCAAGCGCCTGTCCATCGAGAGCCATTTCGTCGACGGCATGCGGGTTACCGATGCGCAGACCATGGACGTGGTGGAGATGGTGCTGGGTGGCCAGGTCAACAAGGACATCGTCAACCTGATCAACCGCCACGGCGGCAGCGCCATCGGCCTGACCGGCAAGGACGCCGAGCTGATCCGCGCGCGCAAGCTCACGGTGACTCGCCAGACGCCTGAAATGACCAAGCCGGAAATCATCGACATCGGCCACGTCGGGGAAGTCACCGGGGTCAACACCGATCTGCTGAACATGCTGGTCAACGGCGATTTCATTCCGGTGATCGCGCCCATCGGTGTCGGCCCGGACGGTGAGTCCTACAACATCAACGCCGATCTGGTAGCGGGCAAGGTGGCCGAGGCGCTCAAGGCCGAGAAGCTGATGCTGCTGACCAACATCGCCGGCTTGATGGACAAGGAAGGCAATGTACTGACCGGCCTGACCACCGAGCAGGTCGCCGGTCTGATCGCTGACGGCACCATTTATGGCGGCATGCTGCCCAAGATCCGCTGCGCACTGGAAGCGGTCCAGGGCGGCGTGACCACCTCGCACATCATCGACGGCCGCGTTCCCAACGCCGTGTTGCTGGAAATCTTCACCGACAGCGGTGTCGGTACCCTGATCAGCAACAAGAAAATCGGTTGATCCGACAGCGGTGCGCCAAACGCACCGCAGCGATCGCCGACGCGGCTTGCGCCGCTGCTACAGAGGGTTTTCGAGGAGTTTGACCAGTTGGGTTCGCTGCTGCGCAAAGCCGGCGTCGGCTTCGCTGCGCGATTGCTGCAGCCTGGCGATGCGGGTTTGCAGCTCGGCGACTTGAGCGTGCACATCACGCAGCTGGTCGAGCATCGACGTCGACACCTCCTGACCTGCGCGTTCCTGGGCGGCAGCCTGCCCCTGCAATGTCGCCTGCTGACCCTGCAAGGTCTTCACGTTCGCCGTGGCCACGGCAATCAGCGCATCGATTTCCGCCCGACGACGGGCACTGGCCTTGTCCAGCTCTTCCAGCGATGGATAGCGCTCGAGCAGCTGCGCATCGGCCTGCGCCTGCACATCGGCCTGCTGCTTGAGACGCAGTTCCTCGGCCGTGGGTGCAGGCGGCACTGTCTGCACCACCCGACCGGTCTGGTTGAGCACCTGGTAACCCTTGCCCACGTACTCCGGGGGCACGCCCTGGCGATCCAGTACGGTCACGCCGCGGCTATCGACGTAGCGATAGAGCAGCATGCCCGGCGCCTCGGCCGCCGTTGCCGCCAGCACCGGCAGCAGGCTGATCGCCGCCACCGCCAGGCGCAGACGCACGTGCTCAGATACCGTATTGCGCACGGTAGGCTTCGACCGCCGGCAGATGCTGCTTGAGCTGCGCATCATCGGCGAGAAATTCCAGCACCTGGTTCAGCGAAACGATACTGACCACCGGCACGGCGAAGTCACGCTCCACCTCCTGGATGGCCGACAGCTCGCCGTTGCCACGCTCCTGGCGATTCAAGGCGATCACGACCCCGGCGGCGGTCGCACCCTGCTGCTGGATGATCTGCATCACTTCACGGATGGCCGTACCGGCGGTGATCACGTCGTCGATGATCAGCACGTTGCCCGCCAACGGCGAGCCGACCAGGCTGCCACCTTCGCCGTGCGCCTTGGCTTCCTTGCGATTGAAGCACCAGGGCACGTCCAGCTGGTGCCTTTCGGCCAGTTGCACGGAAGTGGCGGCCGCCAGGGGAATACCCTTGTAGGCAGGGCCGAACAACACGTCGAAGGCAATGCCGCTGTCAACGATGGCTGCGGCATAATAGCGCGCCAGTTCGGCCAGTGCGGCGCCGGTATTGAACAGGCCGGCATTGAAGAAATAAGGGCTGGTACGCCCTGATTTCAGGGTGAATTCGCCGAAACGCAGAACGCCTCGATCAATGGCAAAACGAATGAAGTCGCGCTGATAGGCCTGCATCGAAAAAGTCCCGGATACCACGGATTTAGCTAATTAGGTAGAGCTCGGGTATCATACACGCACAAGATTTTTGGGGCCATGTATGCGGATCATCAGTGTGAACGTCAATGGTATTCAGGCGGCAGTCGAGCGCGGGTTGCTCAGTTGGCTGCAGGCCCAGAATGCCGACGTCATCTGCTTGCAGGACACCCGTGCTTCCGCCTTTGAACTGGACGACGCCGCCTTCCAACTGGACGGCTACTTCCTTTATGCATGCGATGCCGAAGTGCCCGCCCAAGGCGGCGTGGCGCTGTACTCGCGGTTGCAACCCAAGGCGGTCATCAGTGGGCTGGGTTTCGAGACAGCCGACCGCTACGGGCGTTATCTGCAGGCAGATTTCGACAAGCTCAGTATTGCCACCCTGCTGTTGCCCTCGGGCATGAACGGCGATGAAGACTTGAACCAGAAGTTCAAGCTCATGGACGACTTCGGCAAGTACCTGGACAAGCAACGGCGCAAGCGTCGCGAATACATCTACTGTGGCTCGCTGTATGTCGCGCAACAGAAACTCGACATCAAGAACTGGCGCGACAGCCAGCAGTCGCCGGGTTTCCTGGCACCCGAGCGCGCCTGGATGGACGAAATCGTCGGCAACATGGGTTACGTCGACGCACTGCGCGAAGTCAGCCGCGAAGGCGACCAGTACAGCTGGTGGCCCGACAACGAACAGGCCGAGATGCTCAACCTGGGCTGGCGCTTCGACTACCAGCTGCTCACACCTGGCCTGCGCCGTTTCGTGCGCAGCGCGCGCCTGCCGCGCCAGCCGCGTTTTTCCCAGCATGCGCCACTGATCGTGGACTACGACTGGACCCTGACGATCTGATCGCCAGGCACAAAAAAGCCGACCCTTCGAGGTCGGCTTTTTTGTTTGCTTCTTGCAGAGCTTGAAACACTGTGGGAGCGGGGCGGGCGGCGAGCCCTCTGCCCGCGAATACAGACCCCGCGGTCAGTCTGATGCACCGCAGCGTCTGCATTCGCGGGCAGAGCCCGCTCCCACAGTAAGCTCGCCCCTGGAGAGAGCCTGCCCCCCCACAGAGGTTTGCATCACTCGCCCAGGGCGACTTTCTGCAAGGCGAAGATTTCTTCCATGCCGTGCTGAGCCAGCGCCAGCATGGCGTTCAGCTCGGCGGGCTGGAACGGCGCGCCTTCGGCGGTGCCCTGCACTTCGATGAAACCACCGGTGCTGGTCATCACCACGTTGAGGTCGGTCTCGGCGGCGGAGTCTTCCAGGTAGTCCAGGTCCAGGACCGGCTCGCCCTGATACATGCCCACCGATACTGCAGCGATCATCTGCTTGAGCGGATCGCCGCCTTTCAGGCCGCCGCGCTTCTTGACCATTTTCAAGGCATCGACCAACGCCACCATGGCACCGGTAATGGACGCGGTACGGGTACCGCCATCAGCCTGGATCACATCGCAATCGACGTAGAGGGTGATGTCGCCCAGCTTGCTCATGTCGAGCGCTGCGCGCAGCGAACGGCCGATCAGGCGCTGGATTTCCAGGGTGCGACCGCCTTGCTTGCCACGGCTCGCCTCACGCTGGTTACGGTCGCCGGTGGCGCGTGGCAGCATGCCGTATTCGGCCGTCAGCCAACCCTGGCCCTGGCCTTTGAGGAAGCGCGGAACGCCGTTTTCGACGCTGACGGTGCAGATCACCTTGGTGTCGCCGAACTCTACCAGCACCGACCCTTCGGCGTGCTTGGTGTAGTTGCGAGTGATGCGGATCGAGCGGAGCTGATCGGCGGCGCGACCACTTGGACGTTTCATCGGGATACCTGTACTGGACTCAAATCTGGCGGGCATTATAGGGCGTCCGACCACGAATTGCCCGCGCGGGGTCTGAGCGGGACATTGCAGATGGCCTCTGCGCCGGCACAGGGCTCACCGCCCGCCCCGCTGCCACAGTGTGTGCAATGCCATGCGGGGATGGACAAGGCAGCATTGGGAGCCAGCGCCAGGTTGCGCTACAATCCTGCGCCTCGATTCATCCTCCACCGCCTGCGAGGTTTCCCCCCCATGGTGCACAGCATGACCGCCTTCGCCCGCTGCGAACGCGCCGCGGCCCAGGGCACCCTGAGCTGGGAGCTGCGCTCGGTCAATCACCGCTACCTGGAACCGCACCTGCGCCTGCCCGAGGCCCTGCGCGACCTCGAAGGCTCGGTGCGCGAAGCACTGCGCCAGGGACTCTCGCGCGGCAAGGTCGAATGCACCCTGCGCTACACCGAGGAAACCGGCGGCCAGCCCCTGCAGGTCGATCGTGAACGCGCCACCCAACTGATAGCCGCCGCCGAGACCATCGCCGGCTTGATCAAGCAGCCTGCGCCACTCAACCCGTTGGAAGTGCTGGCCTGGCCTGGCGTGCTGGTGGCCGATGCCAGCGATCCGCAGGCCTTGAGCACGGCGGCCAACGAATTGTTCGCTCAGGCGCTGGCCGAGCTGAAGCATGGCCGCGTGCGCGAAGGCGCCGAACTGGCCCGACTGATCAACGACCGGCTCGATGCCATGAGCAGCGAGGTCGCCACCCTGCGCAGCCTGGTACCGCAGATGCTCAGCACGCAACGGCAGAAGATCCTCGATCGCTGCGCCGACCTGCAGGTCGAACTCGATCCGCAGCGTCTGGAGCAGGAAATGGTCCTGTTGGCGCAGAAAAGCGACGTGGCCGAAGAGCTCGATCGCCTCGCCACCCACGTTACCGAAGTGCGTCGCGTGCTCAAGGCCGGCGGCGCCGCCGGCCGACGCCTGGATTTCCTCATGCAGGAACTCAACCGCGAAGCCAACACCCTGGGCTCCAAAGCCTTCGACCCACGTAGTACGCAGGCTGCCGTCAACCTCAAGGTGTTGATCGAGCAGATGCGTGAACAAGTGCAGAACATTGAGTAAGGCCAACCCGTCATGAACCACAGCACCGGCACCCTGTACATCGTTTCGGCCCCTTCGGGCGCTGGCAAGACCAGCCTGGTCAAGGCCCTGATCGACGCCCAGCCGTCCATTCGCGTCTCGGTCTCGCACACCACCCGCGCCATGCGGCCAGGCGAAGCCTGCGGCGTGAACTACCACTTCGTCGACCGCGAAACCTTCATAGACATGATCGGCCATGGCGATTTCCTGGAGCAGGCCGAAGTGTTCGGCAACCTCTACGGTACGTCCCAGAGCCACCTGCAGCAGACGCTCGACGAAGGCCACGACCTGATCCTGGAAATCGACTGGCAAGGCGCCGAGCAGGTGCGTCGGCTGATGCCAGGGGCGCGCTCGATCTTCATTCTGCCGCCTTCGCAACTGGCGCTGCGCCAGCGCCTGACCAACCGCGGCACCGACAGCGACGAGATCATCGAGACGCGCATGCGCGAAGCGGTCAGCGAGATGAGCCACTATGTGGAATACGATTACCTGATCATCAACGACGACTTCGCCTCGGCCCTGGAAGACCTGAAAGCGGTGTTTCGCGCCAACCGCCTCCAGCAGCAGGCGCAGCAGCAAAGGCACGGCAATTTGCTGGCCGAGCTGCTTGCCTGAAAACAAAGCTTCCCTAAACGCTGGTGATTTTTTAAACTGTCTAGTCCGCTCGCCCATCCGGGCTGCGCGCATAATCGCATTTGCTACGAGGAAGACCATGGCCCGCGTAACCGTTGAAGACTGCCTAGAACACGTGGATAACCGTTTCGAGCTGGTCATGCTCTCCACCAAACGCGCTCGCCAACTGGCGACCGGCGGCAAAGAGCCGAAAGTGGCGTGGGAAAATGACAAGCCTACCGTGGTAGCCCTGCGTGAAATCGCCGAAGGCCTGATCGACTATGCTGCTATCGCTGAAGCTGAAATCGTTGAAGACGAGCCCCTCTTCGCAGCGTTCGAAGACGAGGCCAACGAGGCCGTCTGAGTCCATGCCCGGTCGACGCTGTACGGCGCGAGGTTCTATCCCACATCGGCAGGAGGTTTTCCCTTGCCGAGCATAGACGCCCTCGCCGATCGCCTGTCGACCTACCTCGGCAAGGAACAGGTCAACCTGGTCCGCCGAGCGTACTTCTACGCCGAACAAGCCCACGACGGCCAACGCCGTCGCAGCGGTGAAGCCTACGTCACGCATCCGCTGGCGGTGGCAGGCATTCTCGCCGACATGCACATGGACCATCAGAGCCTGATGGCGGCCATGCTGCACGATGTGATCGAAGATACCGGTATCGCCAAGGAAGCACTCAGTGCCCAGTTCGGCGAAACCGTGGCCGATCTGGTCGACGGGGTCAGCAAGCTGACCCAGATGAACTTCGAGACCAAGGCCGAGGCCCAAGCGGAAAACTTCCAGAAAATGGCCATGGCCATGGCCCGGGATATCCGCGTCATTCTGGTCAAGTTGGCCGACCGCCTGCACAACATGCGCACCCTCGAGGTGCTGTCCGGTGAAAAGCGCCGGCGCATCGCCAAGGAAACCCTGGAGATCTACGCGCCCATCGCCAACCGCCTGGGCATGCACAACGTGCGCGTCGAATTCGAGGACCTGGGCTTCAAGGCCATGTACCCGATGCGCTCGGCGCGTATCTACCAGGCCGTCAAGCGCGCCCGGGGCAATCGCAAGGAGCTGGTCAACAAGATCGAGCAGTCCCTGGCCCATTGCCTGTCGGTGGATGGCATCGAGGGCGATGTCAGCGGGCGGCAGAAACACATCTATGGCATCTACAAGAAGATGCGCGGCAAGCGTCGTGCCTTCAACGAGATCATGGATGTGTATGCGTTCCGCATCGTGGTCGACAAGGTCGACACCTGCTACCGCGTGCTGGGCGCCGTGCATAACCTGTACAAGCCGCTGCCGGGTCGCTTCAAGGACTACATCGCGATCCCCAAGGCCAATGGCTACCAGTCGCTGCACACCACCCTGTTCGGCATGCACGGCGTGCCCATCGAGATCCAGATCCGCACCCGTGAAATGGAAGAGATGGCCAACAACGGCATCGCTGCCCATTGGCTGTACAAGTCCAGCGACGACGAACAGCCCAAGGGCACCCATGCCCGTGCCCGCCAGTGGGTCAAGGGCGTGCTGGAAATGCAGCAACGTGCCGGCAACTCGCTGGAATTCATCGAGAGCGTGAAGATCGACCTGTTTCCGGACGAGGTCTACGTGTTCACCCCCAAGGGTCGCATCATGGAGCTGCCCAAAGGCTCCACCGCGGTGGACTTCGCCTATGCGGTGCACACCGACGTGGGCAACAGCTGCATTGCCTGCCGCATCAACCGACGCCTGGCTCCGCTCTCCGAGCCGCTGCAGAGCGGCTCGACGGTGGAAATCGTCAGCGCGCCCGGCGCCAGGCCCAACCCGGCCTGGCTCAACTTCGTGGTCACCGGCAAGGCCCGCACGCACATTCGCCACGCCCTGAAGCTGCAGCGCCGCTCCGAGTCGGTGAACCTTGGCGAACGCCTGCTCAACAAGGTGCTCAATGGTTTCGACAGCGCTCTGGACACGATCCCCGCCGAGCGCATTCAGGCGATGCTGGCCGAGTACCGCCTGGAACTCATCGAAGACCTGCTCGAAGACATCGGCCTGGGCAACCGCATGGCCTATGTGGTGGCTCGACGCCTGCTGGCGACCGATGGCGGCGAGCAGCTGCCCAGCCCCGAGGGGCCGCTGGCCATCCGCGGCACCGAAGGCCTGGTGCTCAGCTATGCCAAGTGCTGCACGCCGATTCCCGGCGACCCGATCGTCGGTCACCTGTCGGCGGGCAAGGGCATGGTGGTCCACCTGGAAAACTGCCGCAACATCAGCGAAATCCGCCACAATCCAGAGAAGTGCATCCAGCTGGGCTGGGCCAAGGACGTCACGGGCGAGTTCAATGTCGAACTGCGCGTGGAGCTCGAACACCAGCGCGGCCTGATCGCGCTGCTGGCCAGCAGCGTCAACGCGGCCGATGGCAACATCGAGAAAATCAGCATGGACGAACGCGATGGCCGCATCAGCGTGGTCCAGCTGGTGGTCAGCGTGCACGACCGCGTGCACCTGGCCCGCGTGATCAAGAAACTGCGCGCCCTGGCAGGCGTCACCCGTCTCACGCGTGTGCGTGCGTGAGGCGCAGAACCTTCATTTCAAGGAGCTGTTCATGACCAAGACCGTAATCACCAGCGACAAGGCCCCGGCCGCCATCGGCCCCTATTCCCAAGCCATCAAGGCTGGCAATACCGTCTACATGTCCGGCCAGATCCCACTGGATCCCACTACCATGGAGCTGGTCGAAGGGTTCGAAGCCCAGACCGTGCAGGTCTTCGAGAACCTCAAGTCGGTGGCCGAGGCGGCCGGTGGTTCGTTCAAGGACATCGTCAAGCTCAACATCTTCCTGACCGACCTGGGCCATTTCGCCACGGTCAACGAAGTGATGAGCCGCTATTTCCAGCAGCCCTATCCGGCCCGTGCCGCCATTGGCGTTGCCGCCCTGCCCAAAGGCGCGCAGGTTGAAATGGACGCTATCCTGGTCATCGAATAAGCCGCTTCGCGCGCTGCGGCCACTGGCTGCAGCGCCGTCCGCCAGCAAGGACTTCCTTCATGCGTCACGCGCTCGCCCTATCTCTGGCCGCCCTGTTCCTGGGCGGCTGCGCCAGCCACGATAACGTGGACCCCAACGGCGTCTGGATCAATCAGAAAGCCATCGATGCCGCGGCCAAGGGCGCAAGCCTGCGCCAGGCGCTGCTGGCCAACGGCCCGACCCTGGAGTGGTCGATCGACACCGTGGCCGGCCAGGCCCGGTTCAGCAATGGCTTCGAAGAGGGCGAAGGCAAGCTGCTGCCCCAGGCCGACGGCCAGCTCAAGGTGGACTTCTACGGTAACGGCGAAGACACCCTGAAGGTCGACGGCGATACCCTGCAGCAGGCAGCGAGCGATAACACCCCGGTGCAGACGTTCAGCAAGTCGGCGACGCCCGTGCGTGCGGACACGCCAGCGGGCAGCACCTTCGAGCAGGCACTGTACACCGCCTACATGGGTGGCGACTGGAAAGTGGTCGAGGGCCCGGGCAAGGGCGGCGTGGCGCATTTCCTTCCCGACGGCCGCATCGACGGGCTGGCCGGCCTGGATCGCTATGCGCTGTGCCTGGCGGGCGACTGCGCCGCCATGAGTGGCGAGTTCGACAGCATGTGGCTGGAACAGCAACAGCGCGGCAATGCGTTCATCTTTCGTCGCAACGGCAACCAACTGGAAATCCTGCAGGCGCTCAACCAGGCCCAGGATGACGAAATGCCCAACCTGGTGCCCGGCACCCGGCGCTGGTTGCTCAGCAAGTAACACCAGGCGAATGCACGATTATCGTTCCAGCAAGGCTGCGTAGCCCTCACGGTAGGTGGGGTACTGCGGCAGCCAGCCGAGCGCCTTGGCGCGCGCATTGCTGCAGCGCTTGGAACCGGTGCGGCGAATGCTCTGGGTCTGCGACCGATGGGTGACGCCAAGGTACGCCCGCAGCCAGTCCACGACCTCGTGCAGTGCTGCCGGGGCGTCGTCGACACCTATATAGCAATCGTCCAGCACCTCACCCCGAGCATCCGCTTGCAGCACGAACGCCAGCAGGCCGGCGGCATCGTCCGCGTGAATGCGGTTGCCATACAGCGGTGGCTGCGACGCGACCTGATACCCCTCGCGCACCTGAGCCGCCAACCGCTCACGGCCAGGACCATAGATGCCGGTCAAGCGCACAACGGTCGCCGGCACCGGGGCGTTCAGCGCCAGTTGCTCGGCCTTGCGCATCAGCTGCCCGGAAAATCCGCCTGGCGCTACCGGCGAGGTCTCATCGACCCACTCCCCTTCGCTCTGTCCGTACACGCTGCTGCTGGACACGAAGACTATTCGACTGGGTGTCTGCCGGTTCTCTGCCAACCAGGCCAGCACATGGCCCAGACCGTCGACATAGGCCGCCTGATAACCCGCCTCGTCATGCTGGGTGGCGGCCACGCAATACAGCAGGTAATCCAGGGGCTCCCGTGGCCAGGCGTCGGGGCATCGTGCCTGATGCAGGTCGGCAGCGACGCCGAGCACACCGGTGGGCAGCTGCTCGACCTGTCGCCGCAGGCCGTACACGCGCCAGTCCAGCGCCAACAGACGGCGGGCGACGCGACTGCCGATATCGCCGCAACCGGCTATCAATACAGTGGGTGAGGTCATGCGCAAGGCTCCTGAAAGTCAGGCGTCGAGCCTACCTGCGCCGGGGCTTTGGCCGCCAGCGGAATTAAATAAGTTACATTATTACTTTTGCTAACAAGAATTACTTGCAATAATACTTCCCCAATCTGTTCTCGGTCTTTCGCGAGGCCTTGCAGAACGTTGACCCCTTTTCTCTCTTCTCAGGTCCGGCCAGCATGATTCGCAAACACCCTTCCGCTTCGCCAAACCAGCCACGCGCATGGCGCGCCATTGCAGCGTTGCTGCTGGGCCTGGCCATCGCCCCGCTGTCATTCGCCGACGCCACCGCTCCGAACACAGCACCCAACACGGCGCCCGCCAGCACCGCAGCACCGGTACCGGCCGCACCGGCCAATGCAGTGCCTGCCGCAGCTCCTGCACAGGGATCCGAGCCACTGGCTCCGGCGCCGGCCGAGCAGGCGCTGGTAGAGGACACCACGCTGGGCATGGGCCACGACCTGTCGCCCTGGGGCATGTACCAGAACGCCGACATCGTGGTGAAGGCCGTTATGATCGGCCTGGCCATCGCCTCGATCATCACCTGGACCATCTGGATCGCCAAGGGCTTCGAGCTGTTGGGCGCCAAGCGTCGCCTCAAGGGTGAAATTGCCGCGCTGAAGAAGGCCGCCAACCTGAAGCAGGCAAGCGAGACTGCCACCCGCAAGGGCACGCTGGCCAACCTGCTGGTACACGACGCGCTCGAAGAAATGCACCTGTCGGCGAATGCGCGCGAGCGTGAAGGCATAAAGGAGCGCGTCAGCTTCCGTCTCGAGCGCCTGGTAGCTGCCTGCGGCCGCAACATGAGCATGGGCACCGGCGTGCTGGCCACCATCGGTTCCACCGCACCCTTCGTCGGCCTGTTCGGCACCGTGTGGGGCATCATGAACAGCTTCATCGGCATCGCCAAGACCCAGACCACCAACCTGGCGGTGGTCGCACCCGGCATCGCCGAGGCCCTGCTGGCCACGGCACTGGGCCTGGTGGCGGCCATTCCCGCGGTGGTCATCTACAACGTTTTCGCCCGCTCCATCGCCGGCTACAAGGCGCAGGTATCGGACGCTTCGGCGCAGGTGCTGCTGCTGGTCAGCCGCGACCTGGACCACCAGCCAGGCGAGCGTGCAGCTCAGCCGCAGATGGTCAAGGTGGGCTGACCTATGGGCCTGCACCTGAACGAAGGCGGCGATGATCTCGCCGAGAACCATGAAATCAACGTGACGCCGTTCATCGACGTCATGCTGGTGCTGCTGATCATCTTCATGGTCGCTGCCCCCCTGGCGACCGTGGACATCAAGGTCGACCTGCCCGCGTCCACCGCCAAGCCCGCGCCGCGGCCCGAAAAACCAGTATTCCTGAGCGTCAAGGCCGATCAGAACCTGTACGTGGGCGATGACCGGATCGAGCGTGCGCAACTGGGCCAGATCCTCGACGCCAAGACCCACGGTAACAAGGACACGACCATCTTCTTCCGGGCCGACAAGGGCGTGGATTACGGCGACCTGATGGAAGTGATGAACACCCTGCGCGGCGCGGGCTACCTGAAGGTAGGCCTGGTCGGACTCGAGACGGCAGCCAAGCAATGATCACGACGCGCCAGAAAACGACGCGTTATGGTGCCAGCCTGGCGGTAGTCCTCGGCGTGCATGCAGTGGCCGTGGTGATTGCCTTGAACTGGCCCGCGCCGCAGCCTATCGAGCTGCCGCCGCAGGCCATGATGGTGGAGATGGCGCCGCTGCCCGAGCCTGCGCCACCGCCGCCACCCCAGGTCGTCACACCCCCTCCGCCGCCTGAACCGGTGGTCGAGGATCCGTTGCCGAAGCTGGCCGAAGCGCCCAAGCCGACCATCTCCGTGCCCAAGCCGACGCCGCCCAAGCCCAAGCCCAAACCGCAGCCGCCCAAGGTCGAGAAGAAACCCGAACCGCCCAAGGAGCAACCGCCGGCCGAACAGACCGTCGACAGCCGCCCTGCTCCCCCGCAACCGGCCAAGCCGGCAGCGCCCGCGCCAAGTGTGCCATCCAACAGCAACGCGCTGCCCAGCTGGCAGAGCGACCTGCTGCGTCATCTGGCCAAGTACAAGAAGTACCCCGAAGACGCACGTCGTCGCGGCATGACCGGGGTCAACCGCTTGCGCTTCGTGGTGGACGCCGACGGCAAGGTGTTGTCTTACTCCCTGGCCGGCGGTTCAGGCAGTGCCGCACTGGATCGCGCGACCATGGAGATGATCCGTCGAGCGCAACCCTTGCCCAAGCCGCCGGCCGAGATTCTGGTCAACGGCAGCCTGGAAGTGGTCGCACCTTTCGTCTACTCGCTGGACAAGCGCTGAATCGCGGATATTGATGCGTTTCAGCACGGTTGATAACGTGCGTCTATCGGTTGCAGCCGCTATGCTGGGCTCGCAACTTCATGGACGCACGTTATGACCCTCACAGAATTGCGCTACATCGTTACCTTGGCCCAGGAACAACACTTCGGCCACGCTGCCGAACGCTGCCACGTCAGCCAGCCTACCCTGTCGGTAGGCGTCAAGAAGCTCGAGGACGAGCTCGGCGTGCTGATCTTCGAACGCAGCAAGAGCGCCGTGCGCCTGACCCCGGTGGGTGAAGGCATCGTCGCCCAGGCACAGAAGGTGCTCGAGCAGGCCCAAGGCATTCGCGAACTGGCCCAGGCTGGCAAGAACCAGCTGACGGCCCCGCTCAAGGTCGGCGCCATCTACACCGTCGGCCCGTACCTGTTCCCGCACCTGATTCCGCAACTGCACCGCGTTGCGCCACAGATGCCGCTGTACATCGAGGAAAACTTCACTCACATCCTGCGCGACAAGCTGCGCAACGGTGAGCTGGACGCGGTGATCATCGCGCTGCCGTTCAATGAAGCCGATGTACTGACCCTGCCGCTCTATGACGAGCCGTTTTACGTGCTGATGCCTGCCGACCACCCGTGGACGCGCAAGGAAACCATCGACTCGGGCCTGCTCAACGACAAGAGCCTGCTGCTGCTGGGTGAAGGCCACTGCTTCCGCGACCAGGTGCTGGAAGCCTGCCCCACCCTGACCAAGGGTTCGGAGGGTGCCAAGCACACCACCGTCGAGTCCAGTTCGCTGGAAACCATTCGGCACATGGTCGCGTCGGGCCTGGGTGTTTCGATCCTGCCGCTGTCGGCAGTCGACAGTCATCACTACGCCCCCGGCATCATCGAAGTCCGCCCACTGACCCCGCCGACGCCGTTCCGCACCGTGGCCATCGCCTGGCGCGCGAGCTTCCCGCGGCCCAAGGCGATCGAGATCCTCGCCGACTCGATCCGTCTGTGTTCGGTGGCCAAACCGGTGGGCCGCGACGCGCCATGACCGAGCTGGCTCAGGTAGCGGTCACCGCGCTCAAGGGCGTGGGCGAGGCCATGGCGGAAAAACTCGCCAAGGTCGGTCTTGAAAACCTGCAGGACGTGTTGTTCCACTTGCCCCTGCGCTATCAGGACCGTACCCGCGTGGTGCCGATCGGCGCCCTGCATCCCGGCCAGGATGCGGTCATCGAGGGGGTGGTCAGTGGCGCCGACGTGTCCATGGGCAAGCGACGCAGCCTGCTGGTACGCCTGGGCGATGGCAGCGGTTCGTTGAGCCTGCGCTTCTATCACTTCAGCAATGCCCAGAAGGAAGCGCTCAAGCGCGGCACGCACCTGCGTTGCTACGGCGAAGCGCGGCCCGGCGCTTCGGGGCTGGAGATCTACCACCCCGAATACCGCGTCCTGACCGGTGAAGAAGACATTCCGGTCGAACAGAACCTGACGCCGATCTACCCGACCACCGAAGGCCTGACCCAGCAGCGTCTGCGTCAGTTGTCCCAGCAGGCCCTCGACCTGCTGGGGCCGCGCAGCCTGCCCGACTGGTTGCCCCTGGAGTTGGCGCGCGAGCATCGACTGGCGCCGCTGGACGAAGCGATCCGCTACCTGCATCGTCCACCACCGGACGCCGATCTCGAGGAGCTTGCGGTCGGTCATCACTGGGCTCAGCACCGCCTGGCCTTCGAAGAGCTGCTGACCCATCAGCTTTCGCAGCAACGCCTGCGCGAAAGCCTGCGTGCCCAGCGCGCACCCGCCCTGCCCCTGGCCAAAGAACTGCCGGGGCGCTACCTGCACAACCTGGGTTTTGCACCGACCGGGGCGCAGCGTCGGGTCGGCGCGGAAATAGCCTACGACCTGAGTCAACCGGAGCCGATGCTGCGCCTGGTGCAGGGCGACGTCGGCGCCGGCAAGACGGTGGTAGCTGCGCTGGCTGCGCTGCAGGCGCTGGAGGCGGGCTATCAGGTTGCCCTGATGGCGCCGACCGAGATTCTCGCCGAACAGCATTTCATCACCTTCCAGCGCTGGCTCGAACCGCTGGGCATCGAAGTCGCGTGGCTGGCCGGCAAGCTCAAGGGCAAGGCGCGGGTCAGTGCACTGGAGCGTATCGTCGGCGGCGCGCCCATGGTGGTGGGTACCCACGCGCTGTTTCAAGCCGAGGTGCAGTTCGCCCGCCTGGCCCTGGTGATCATCGATGAGCAGCATCGTTTCGGCGTGCAGCAGCGTCTGGCGCTGCGGCAGAAAGGCGTGGGCGGCACCCTGTGCCCGCACCAGTTGATCATGACCGCCACGCCCATCCCGCGGACCCTGGCCATGAGCGCCTACGCCGACCTCGACACCTCGGTGCTCGACGAGCTGCCACCCGGGCGCACGCCGGTCAACACGGTGCTGGTGGCCGACAGCCGTCGCCCGGAAGTGTTGGAGCGGGTGCGCGCCGCCTGTGCCGAGGGCCGCCAGGCCTATTGGGTCTGCACCCTGATCGAGGAATCCGAAGAGCTGACCTGTCAGGCCGCGCAGAGTACCTTCGAAGAGCTGACCCTGGCCCTTGGCGAGCTGCGCGTCGGGCTGATCCACGGGCGCATGAAGCCGGTCGAGAAGGCCGCGGTGATGGCGCTGTTCAAGGCCGGCGAACTGCAGCTGCTGATCGCTACCACGGTGATCGAAGTCGGGGTCGATGTACCCAACTCCAGCCTGATGATCATCGAGAACCCGGAACGCCTCGGGCTTGCCCAGCTTCACCAGTTGCGCGGTCGGGTTGGTCGCGGCAGTGCCGCCAGCCACTGCGTGCTGCTCTACCACCCCCCACTGTCGCAGATCGGCCGGGAACGGCTGGGCATCATGCGCGAGACCAATGACGGCTTCGTGATCGCCGAAAAGGACCTGCAGCTGCGGGGCCCTGGCGAGATGCTCGGCACCCGGCAGACCGGACTGCTGCAGTTCAAGGTCGCCGACCTGATGCGCGACGCCGACCTGCTGCCGGCCGTGCGCGACGCTGCTCAAGTGCTGATCGAACGCTGGCCCGGGCACGTCACGCCGCTGCTGGAACGCTGGCTGCGCCACGGGCAGCAATACGGTCAAGTCTGACGCGCGCCGGAAACTTGCGCGATAGAGGTCTCGGTTTCCCAGACAAGCTGAGTATACTGAGGCGAATGTAGGACAATGGATGCAGACCATGAATGAATATGCGCTGGAAGCCGTCACTCCGCACGCCGCCTCGGTGATCCAGAAGATGCTCGACGATTTCGGCATCGCCTGGAGCCAGGTGGACGCACAGCACGTGACCGCTGCCGATGCCAGTCGTACGATCCAGGCCGTGCTGCTGGCCGATGCGATCGGCGCGCTCATGGTGCTGTTTCCACAGAGCAAGCTGCTGGACCTCAGCCGCCTGGCCGAATTGACTGGGCGCAAGCTCACCGCGGTGCCCGAAGAGCGCCTGATGAAGATGCTGGGCAAGCACCAACTGACCGTGCTCCCGGCCCTGCCGATCCTCACCAGTTCGCCGTGCCTGTACGATGAGCGCCTGATGCTCGAACCCACGCTGCTGATCAGTTCCGGGGAACCGGGTACATGGCTGGAGATCAGCGGCGACGATTTCCGCAAGATGCTCACCAAGGCCAGCTCAGGCGTGTTTGGCGAACCACTGGCCAATGTTCGCCCCAACCTCGATCGCCCCGACGACGACAGCCAGGAAATCGATCGCGCCGTGCAGAATTTCACTGCACGGCGAATCCAGCAGCGCCTGGAGTCGACCATCGAGATTCCACCGCTGGCGGCCACTGCGCAGAAAATCATCAAGCTGCGTGTCGACCCCAACGCGACCATCGACGACATCACCGGCGTGGTCGAAACCGACCCGGCGCTGGCCGCGCAAGTGGTCAGCTGGGCCGCTTCACCCTACTACGCGTCACCGGGCAAGATCCGTTCGGTGGAAGATGCCATCGTCCGCGTGCTGGGTTTCGACCTGGTCATCAACCTGGCGCTGGGCCTCGCCCTGGGCAAGACCATGAGCCTGCCCAAGGATCATCCTCAGCACGCCACGCCCTACTGGCACCAGTCCATCTACGTCGCGGCGGTGATCGAAGGCCTGACGCGTGCCATGCCTCGGGCCAGTCGTCCGGAGGCAGGCCTCACTTATCTGGCCGGTTTGCTGCACAACTTTGGCTACCTGCTGCTCGCCCACGTCTTTCCGCCGCATTTTTCCTTGATCTGTCGCCACCTGGAGGTCAATCCGCATCTGCAACATGACTTCGTCGAGCAGCACCTGCTGGGTGTCACCCGCGAGCAGATGGGTGCCTGGCTGATGCGCTATTGGGAAATGCCGGAAGAGCTGAGCACGGCGCTGCGCTTTCAGCATGACCCTGGCTACACCGGCGAGCACGCCGCCTACGCCAACCTGGTCTGCCTGGCCATCCGCTTGCTGCGCAGCCGCGGTATCGGCAGTGGCGAGCAACACATTCCGGACGCCCTGCTCGAACGCCTGGAGCTGAGCCGAGACAAGGCCGAAGATGTCGTGAGCAAGGTGCTGGAAGCCGAAGCGCTGTTGCGCGAGCTGGCCCACCAGTTCGACTGACCGGTGCGCGGGTGCCTCAGCGCTTTTTCGGCCTGAGGTACTTCATCGCGCCCTGGAACCACACGACCAGTGCCGGATTGCCCTTGATCTGAATGTGCTTGTCCTGGATGCCTTGCATGAAGGCCAGCTGTTTGTTGCTGGCCTGCAAGGTGTCGTAGCCGTATCCGGCATCCCTGAACGCAATCGCGAAGGCCGGCTGCGCCACGCTGCCGCTGCGGCTGGTCACGCGTTGATCACGCACGGTGAAGTGCCGGGCGATCTTGCCGTCCTGTGTCTGCAGCTGGAACACCAGGTCCTTGTCCTTGAGTTGCTGGGCGAATGCCGGATTGTTGCGGCTGGCGCGGGCCATCATCAGGCCCATGGCCCAGAGCAGAAGGCGGAATTTCATGGCGAAGTCTCGGCACGGGAAAGTGCCGGCGAGTGTACCGGCAATGCCTTGGCCAAGGCAGCCCGGCTACGCCTGGGCACGATGTTTGGCAGGTATGCCGGCAGTGGCGGCGGCGCGTACGTCGCAGGCACCCGGCGAACCGGGTGCCATGGGACTGCGCTCAGCGGCGCGGCAGCAGACACCTCACTTGGTGGTGTTCACGCTGTCCTTGAGAGATTTCCCAGGCTTGAAGGCAACGGTATTGCTGGCCTTGATCTTCACCGGCTCGCCGGTCTGCGGATTCTTGCCGGTGCGGGCGCCGCGGTGACGCTGGATGAAGGTGCCGAAGCCCACCAGGGTGACACTGTCCTTGCGATGCAGTGCGCCGGTGATTTCTTCGAGTACGGCATTCAAGACGCGGTTGGCCTGTTCCTTGGTCAGGTCCGCTTTTTCAGCAATGGCATCTACGAGCTCTGGTTTACGCATGGTGAAGCCTCTCATTGACGGTTTTTGTTTTTATTGGCGGCTGCCTGGAGGACGGCGACGCCCAACTCGCCGCAGGCTCTACGCTGCGGCAGACGGAGTGAGAATGGCACGCTGCACGAGGGCGCGCCAGTGTCTGCCACGGGTTTGTTGCGGCCAGATGCCGGTTATTCCGACAGAACGGCGCCGATCCGCACGCCGGGCCTGCCTGTGGGTAGCAATCAGCCGATCTCGATCATTTCGAAATCCATCTTGCCCACGCCACAATCGGGGCAAAGCCAGTCTTCGGGCACGTCTTCCCAGCGGGTTCCGGGGATGATCCCGTCCTCGGGCCAGCCATCGGCTTCGTTGTAGATCAGGCCACAGACGATACATTGCCACTTCTTCATCATTTCCCCTTGGTATTCAGGCGGTCTGGCGGGCGCTCGATGGTGTGACGTTGTCGCCCGGCTCTCGCGGTTTGTACTGATCAACGCCGTGCGATGCAAGCTTCATCAGGCGCGGGCAGCCAATCGGCGTTGGCAAACATGATAAGCTCGGCGTCTTTCCGGCCGACCCGATCCACTACCGTGCCCCACTCAGGATACCCCTCCCCCGACTGGCAATGCCTGGCCGATGCCGAACCGCTGGTACACGACTGGCTGTTCGACCCAGGCTCCCTGACCCGCCGCTTGATCCAGCTCAGCGATGATCATTTCGGCGTCACCGTGCTGCTGCAGGACTGGCAGCCGCTGCGCGATGAAGAATGCCTGGCGCTGGGGGTGCCGCCGGCCAGCCAGGGCTGGGTGCGCGAGGTCTGCCTGCTCGGTCACGGCCAGCCATGGGTGTTCGCCCGCAGCGTGGCGGCGCGCAGCGGGCTGCAGGCCAGCGACCTGGATCTGCAGGCGCTGGGCAACCGCTCGCTGGGCGAGCTGTTGTTCTGCGACCCGGCGTTCGTCCGCGGTCCCATCCAGACCTGCCGCTACCCGGCCCGCTGGCTGCCCGCGCAGCAGGCTGGCGAGGGCCTGTGGGCGCGGCGCTCGCGTTTCGACCGCGGCCCGTTGGCGGTGCTGGTTGCCGAAGTCTTCCTGCCGCCGCTGTGGCAAGCCGTTCGTACCCAAGTGGAGAGCCGTTGATGTACCAGAGCCTGCTCAAGTCGCTGAACCGGCTGAACCCGCGCGCCTGGGATTTCGTCCAGCTCACGCGCATGGACAAGCCCATCGGCGTCTACCTGCTGCTCTGGCCGACGCTGTGGGCCTTGTGGATCGCCGGCGAAGGTCGGCCTTCGCTGGCCAACCTGGCGATTTTCGTTGCCGGCGTGGTGTTGATGCGTGCGGCCGGCTGCGTGATCAACGATTTCGCCGACCGCAAGGTCGACGGACACGTCAAGCGTACCGAAGCGCGGCCACTGGTCAGCGGCAAGATCAGCAGCAAGGAAGCACTGGTGTTCTTTGCCGTGCTGGTCAGCATCAGTTTCATTCTGGTGCTGTGCACCAACGCGCAGACCATCGGCCTGTCGGTCGGTGGCCTGGTATTGGCGGCGAGCTACCCGTTCATGAAGCGCTACACCTACTACCCACAGGTGGTGCTGGGCATGGCGTTCTCGTGGGGCATGCCGATGGCGTTCACCGCCGAAACCGGCGAGCTGCCAGCCGCCGCCTGGCTGCTGTGGATCGCCAACCTGCTGTGGACGGTGGCCTACGATACCTATTACGCCATGACCGACCGCGACGACGACCTGCGCATCGGGGTGAAGTCGACCGCCATCCTGTTCGGCGCTGCCGATCGGTTGATCATCGTCATTCTACAGGGGCTGGCGCTGGCCTGCCTGCTGCTGGCCGGCGCGCGGTTCGGCCTCGGCGGCTGGTTTCATGCAGGCCTGGCGGTAGCCGCCGTGTGCTTCGGCTGGCAGTGGTGGCACAGCCGCGAGCGCGAGCGGATGGCCTGCTTCAGGGCGTTTCTGCACAACCACTGGGTGGGCCTGGCGATTTTCGTCGGTATCGTGCTCGACTATGCGTTGCGTTGAGGGGCGTTGCGTCGATGCCGTCCCTGGCAGCTGCAGCGTAGCGCGCGAAGCGGATCAGTCTTCTACAGGGCGCGCCACCTGCCAGGCATTCTCCTTCTTGCCATCGCCACTGGTTTCGCCAGGCTTCTTGTCGCCCTTGTAGGTGTACAGCGGGCTGCCCATGTAGGCCCACTGCAGGCTGCCGTCGTCGCGGCTGAGCACGGTCCAGTCGCCATCGTCGCTGGCGCCCTTGTCGGCCATCAGCGGCGGCCAGTTCTTGGCGCAGTCGGCGTTGCACGTCGATTTGCCGTCTTCGTCCTCGCCGTAGGTATAGAGCGTCATGCCGCGACCATCGACGAATGCCTTGCCCGGTTCCAGGCGCGGATGATCGGCGGCCATCGCCATGCCGGACAGCGTCAGCGCCAGGGCGCCACACAGGGCCGTCCAGGCCGAAGTCGTGCGAGTCTTCATGAGTGCTTCTCGTCTTCAATGAACAGGGATTTACAGCTTAGTACAGTCTGACTAATTTGATACGCTCGAACACCTGTCACACGACTGCAATAATTGCGTTATCTAATGCGGCGCATGACAGGGTAATGACAAGAGGTTCGCACAATGGCTGGCAGGAGCATTCTCATCGTCGACGATGAGGCACCGATCCGCGAAATGATCGCCGTGGCCCTGGAAATGGCAGGCTACGACAGCCTCGAGGCGGAGAACGCGCAGCAGGCCCACGCGATCATCGTCGACCGCAAACCCGATCTCATCCTGCTCGACTGGATGCTGCCCGGCACCTCGGGCATCGAATTGGCCCGGCGCCTCAAGCGCGACGAGCTGACCGGCGATATCCCGATCATCATGCTCACCGCCAAGGGCGAGGAAGACAACAAGATCCAGGGCCTGGAAGTCGGTGCCGACGACTACATCACCAAGCCGTTCTCGCCGCGCGAACTGGTGGCCCGGCTCAAGGCCGTGCTGCGCCGCGCCGGCCCCAGCGATGGCGAATCGCCGATCGAAGTCGGCGGCCTGCTGCTCGACCCGATCAGCCATCGCGTCACCATCGACGGCAAGCCTGCCGAAATGGGCCCCACCGAATACCGCCTGCTGCAGTTCTTCATGACCCATCAGGAGCGTGCCTACACCCGCGGGCAGTTGCTCGACCAGGTCTGGGGTGGCAACGTCTATGTCGAAGAGCGCACCGTGGACGTGCATATCCGGCGCCTGCGCAAAGCCCTGGGTGACGCCTACGAAAATCTGGTACAAACCGTGCGCGGCACCGGTTACCGCTTCTCCACCAAGAGCTGAACCGGCAGGCTTTCACAGCAAAGGATGCGCGATACGTGAAACAAGACTGGTATGCCACCCTGGTGCGTCACATGCTGCTGCTGGTGGCGGGGTGCCTGTTGGTCGGGATGCTCACTGGCCACTACGGCTGGTGCCTGGCAGCGGGGCTGGCGGTGTACCTGGCCTGGACCCTCAAGCAACTGTTGCGCCTGCACCGCTGGCTGCGCGAGCACCAGCCCGACCAGCCGCCGCCCGACGGTTATGGCCTGTGGGGTGAAGTGTTCGACAGCATCTATCACATGCAGCGCCGTGATCAGCGCGCGCGCGGGCGGCTGCAGGCCGTGATCGACCGCGTGCAGGAGTCCACTGCGGCGCTGCGCGATGCGGTGATCATGCTCGACGCCGACGGCAACCTGGAATGGTGGAACCGCGCCGCCGAAACCCTGCTGGGGCTCAAGACCCCGCAGGACAGCGGCCAACCGGTGACCAACCTGATACGCCATCCACGCTTCAAGGAATACTTTGCGCACGAGCAGTACGCCGAGCCTCTGGAAATCCCCTCGCCGGTCAATGACCGCCTGCGCGTGCAGTTTCTGATCACCCGCTACGGCAACAACGAACACCTGATGCTGGTGCGCGATGTGACCCGCATTCATCAGCTGGAGCAGATGCGCAAGGATTTCGTGGCCAACGTGTCCCACGAGCTGCGCACGCCGCTGACGGTGATCACCGGCTACCTGGAAACCCTCCTGGACAACGTCGAAAACGTCAATCCACGCTGGACCCGGGCCCTGCAGCAGATGGAGCAGCAAGGCGTGCGCATGCAGACCCTGCTCAACGATCTGCTGTTGCTGGCCAAGCTGGAAGCTACCGACTACCCCTCGGACAACCTGCCGGTGGCGGTCACGCCTCTGCTGCAGAGCATCGTCAGCGACGCGCGGGCCTTGTCCGGGCCGCGTAACCAGACGATCAGCCTGGACATCGAAAACGATGTACTGCTCAAAGGCAGCGAGGCCGAGTTGCGCAGTGCGTTCTCCAATCTGGTGTTCAACGCGGTGAAATACACGCTGGAACAGGGGACCATCCGTGTGCGCTGCTGGGCCGATGCCCAGGGCGCCCACCTGCGGGTCCAGGACTCGGGAATCGGCATCGACGCCAAGCACCTGCCGCGCCTCACCGAACGCTTCTACCGAGTGGACTCGAGCCGGGCTTCCAACACCGGCGGTACCGGGCTGGGCTTGGCCATCGTCAAGCACGTGCTGCTGCGCCATCGGGCCACGCTGGAGATCAGCAGCGTGCCGGGCCGTGGCAGCCTCTTCACCTGCCACTTCTCGGCGGTGCAGGTAGTGATCCGGTAACCGCGCAGGGCGCGATCCTGTCGCAGGCGCGGCCATTGGCCGCGAAGCAGGCGCTACGGTGTGCAGGGGGGAGCGCGGCGCGCCCTTCGCGGCCACGGACCGCTCCTACGGGAATCGTGGTGTTCCTGTAGGAGCGGCCATTGGCCGCGAAGCAGGCGCTGCAGTCTGTTGGGAGAACGCTGCATATGGCAGCCTTATCGGCGCACCCCACTAGGCAAGTGCCCGCCCAGCCGTTACATTGCCAAACACATTACCCGCGCCGGGTATCGCCTCACTTCCCTTCCAGCACACGGACACCGTAAAACGCCACCATGGACCCTTCCACAGGCATCTCCCTTTCGTCATTGTTCGCCGACTTCGGCATGATTCTTTTCGCTCTGTTCCTGGTATTGCTCAACGGCTTCTTCGTTGCCGCCGAGTTCGCCATGGTCAAACTGCGCTCGACCCGCGTGGAAGCCATCGCCAAGAAGCATGGATGGCGCGGCAGCATCCTGCGTACCGTGCACAGCCAGCTGGACGCCTACCTGTCCGCCTGCCAGTTGGGTATCACCCTGGCCTCGCTGGGCCTGGGCTGGGTCGGTGAGCCGGCCTTCGCGCACATACTCGAACCCCTGCTGGGCGCAGTCGGCGTGCAGTCGCCGGAAGTGATCAAGGGCGTGTCGTTCTTCAGTGCCTTCTTCGTCATCTCCTACCTGCACATCGTGGTCGGCGAGCTGGCGCCCAAGTCATGGGCGATCCGCAAGCCCGAGCTGCTGTCGATGTGGACGGCCGTGCCGCTGTATCTGTTCTACTGGGCGATGTACCCGGCCATCTACCTGCTCAACGCCAGCGCCAACGGCATTCTGCGCATCGCCGGCCAGGGCGAGCCCGGCCCGCACCACGAACATCACTACAGCCGCGACGAGCTCAAGCTGATCCTGCATTCGAGCCGTGGCCAGGACCCCAGTGACCAAGGCATGCGCGTGCTGGCGTCGGCGGTGGAGATGGGCGAGCTGGAAGTGGTCGACTGGGCCAACTCCCGCGAGGACCTGGTGAGCCTGGAATTCAACGCGCCGCTCAAGGAAATCCTGGCGATGTTTCGCCGGCATAAATTCAGCCGCTATCCGGTGTACGACACCGAACGCGAAGAATTCGTCGGCCTGTTGCACATCAAGGACCTGCTGCTGGAGCTGGCCGCACTCGACCACCTGCCGGAGTCGTTCAACCTGGCCGAGCTGACCCGCCCGTTGGAGCGCGTATCGCGGCACATGCCGTTGTCGCGCCTGCTGGAGCAGTTCCGCAAGGGCGGCGCACACTTCGCCCTGGTGGAGGAAGCCGACGGCAAGATCATCGGTTATCTGACCATGGAAGACGTGTTGGAAGTGTTGGTCGGCGATATTCAGGACGAACACCGCAAGGCCGAGCGCGGCATCCTCGCCTATCAGCCCGGCAAGCTGCTGGTGCGTGGCGACACGCCGCTGTTCAAGGTCGAGCGGCTGTTGGGCGTGGACCTGGATCACATCGAGGCGGAAACCCTGGCAGGCTTGATCTACGAGACCCTCAAGCGGGTGCCCGAGGAAGAAGAGCTGCTGGAAGTCGAAGGGCTGCGCATCATCATCAAGAAGATGAAGGGGCCCAAGATCATCCTGGCCAAGGTGCTCAAGATCGAGTGATGTGAAACCCTACTGGCCGCCGACGGCGAAGTTGGGGAGCACGCCCAGTGGCCGGTCGAACTGGTAGGGGATCGATTCCAGCGCCAGGCCGACGTTGCGCTGCACCACGAAATGCAGGTGCGGGCCGGTGCTGTTGCCGGTGTTGCCCGAGCGCGCCAGCGCCGAACCGACACTGACCTGCTGCCCCTCCCTGACGCTGACCGAACCGCGCATCAGGTGCAGATAGACGCCCATGGTGCCGTCCTCGTGGAGGATGCGCACGAAGTTGCCCGACGGGTTGTCACCGCGATTGTCCTGCTCGTTTTCCACCTTGATCACCATGCCGCCGCGCGCCGCTATGATCGGCGTGCCTTCGGGCATGGCAATGTCCATGGCATAGCGCCCCTTGGCGCCGAAATGGCTGTATTTGCCATTGGGGCCCTGGGTAAGGCGGAAAGGTCCGCCGCGCCATGGGAACGGATAGCGATAACCATGCGCCTCGCCCTGCGGGTCACCGATCGAGGACACCAGCGTCTGCGCATAGCCCAACGGCTTGCCGGCCTGCTGGGCCGTGAGCACCACCAGGCTGACGCTGCTGCGCGCGGGCACCACCCGGCGGATGCTGCTGGGCGGCAGGCCTTGCACGTTGCGCAACTTGCTCAGCTTCAGCTCGACCTCGACGGGCGCGTACAGATCGTTGCGCACCATGAAATTGGCGCTGCCCTTGCCTTTCTTCACCTCCAGACGAACCTGCCGGTCGATGCGCTCGACGATGCGCTCGCGCAGCACGAAGACCCGCGCGCCGGGCACGGGCCGGTCGGTATAGGAGGTGACGCCATCGGCATTGGTGAACTTGTAGACGGTCGCCGCCTGAGCCATGGGGGCGGCCGCGAGCAGGCCGCAGATCAGCAGGAGGCGATAGACCATGGGGGCGATGTCTGAAGGGGAACGAGCGCCAAGATTAGCAGGTATCGGCGCAGCGGCAATGTGCCATCTGTCAGGCGCCTGGCACGAAATGTTTCTGCACCGATCCACGGGCGATCAAGCGCGAAACGTAGTCGAGCTTCTGCGCATCCTGATCGAGAAAACGGAACGTCAGCTGCAGCCAGTCGCTGTCGGGCTTGGGCTCGAAGGCGGCGACGGCGTGCAGGTAGCCGTTGAGGCGAGCCACCTCGGCATTCTCGCCCTGCTCAAGGTCCAGCACAGCCAACTCCAGCACCTGGGGCAACACGGCTGCGCGGCGTACCACCAGCAACGCTTCCTTGAGGCTCAGGGCCTTGATCACGCACTGCTGGCTGCCACCCGGCAAGCGCAGTTGGCCCTGCCCGCGGCCCATGGGCGCTGAAGCTCGCGGGGGCGGCGGCGCTGCACCTGCCAATAGTGGGCTGGCAGGACGAGACGCCGGTGCTGCAGCCCGTGCAGGCTCGGCACGGCCCGAGGTCAACGCACTGAGTGAATCGTTGGCAAAGGCCGAAGCGGCCTGCTGGCGAGTCGGCGCCCCGGCGGCCAATGCCTGCAGCTTGCCGACCTTGGCCAGGGCCTTCTTGACCTTGGTCATCAGCTGTTCGTTGGTGAACGGCTTGCCGATGTAATCGGAAACGCCGGCCTGGATCGCTTGCACGACGTTTTCCTTGTCGCCTCGACTGGTCACCATGATGAAGGGCAAGGTCTTGCTGTTTTCCTGCTCGCGGGTCCAGGTCAGCAGTTCAAGGCCTGACATTTCCGGCATTTCCCAGTCGCACAGCACCATGTCGTAACTGTTGTGCATCATCAAGGACTGCGCCTTGCGTCCGTTGACTGCATCTTCGACGACGATGCCGGGAAAGGCATTGCGCAGGCATTTCTTCACCAGATCGCGGATGAACGGCGCGTCATCCACTACCAGTACACTGATCTTGCTCATCGACCGCTCCTGAAAACCGCGCAGGCATTACCGCTCGCCAAGGGCCACGTGCCACGTGGCGTGGCTGGCCACACGGCTGCCTCGCTTCGACCCACAATGAAAAACGCCCGGCAAAGGCCGGGCGTTCGTGTCGGGCCACCTTACTTATCGTCAGGTTGGTCCAGAACATTAGCGCTGTCGAGGGTGCCTTCGACTTCCTGCTTCATGCGCTTGAGGCCCATGTGCCGCACATCGGTACCGCGCACCAGGTAGATCACCAGTTCGGAGATGTTGCGCGCATGGTCGCCGATGCGCTCCAGCGAGCGCAGCACCCAGATAACGTTGAGCACTCGGGAGATGGAGCGCGGGTCTTCCATCATGTAGGTCACCAGCTCGCGCAGCGCCGTCTTGTACTCGCGGTCGATGGTCTTGTCGTACTGCGCCACCGACAGGGCCAGGTCGGCGTCGAAGCGGGCGAAGGCGTCGAGTGCGTCGCGCACCATGATGCGTACCTGGTCGCCGATGTGCCGCACCTCGACGTAGCCACGCGGCGACTCGCCCTCCTCGCACAGCTGGATGGCGCGACGGGCGATCTTGGTCGATTCGTCGCCGATGCGCTCCAGGTCGATCACCGACTTGGAAATGCTGATGATCAGCCGCAGGTCGGAGGCCGCGGGCTGTCGACGTGCGAGGATGCGCAGGCATTCCTCGTCGATGTTGCGCTCCATCTGGTTGATCTGCTCGTCGACCTCGCGCACCTGCTGGGCCAGGCCGGAGTCGGCCTCGATCAGCGCGGTGACCGCGTCGTTGACCTGCTTCTCGACCAGCCCGCCCATGGCCAGCAGGTGGCTGCGCACCTCCTCGAGTTCGGCGTTGAACTGCTGCGAGATGTGATGGGTGAGGCCTTCTTTACTGATCATGGGTCGAATCCTTGGTGCGTCCACTCGGGATGATGCCAGCAACCGCTGCGAAGCCCTAGCCGTAGCGACCGGTAATGTAGTCTTCGGTCTGCTTCTTGGCGGGATTGGTGAACAGCGTGTCGGTATCGCCGAACTCCACCAGCTTGCCCATGTACATGAACGCCGTGTAGTCCGACACCCGCGCGGCCTGCTGCATGTTGTGGGTCACGATGACGATGGTGTACTTGGACTTGAGCTCGTAGATCAACTCTTCGACCTTGAGCGTGGAAATCGGGTCGAGCGCCGAGCACGGTTCGTCGAGCAACAGTACCTCGGGCTCGACGGCGATGGTGCGGGCGATCACCAGACGCTGCTGCTGGCCGCCGGACAGGCCCAGCGCCGACTCGTGCAGGCGGTCCTTGACCTCGTCCCACAAGGCTGCGCCCCTGAGCGCCCACTCGACCGCTTCATCGAGGATGCGCTTCTTGTTGATGCCCTGGATGCGCAGGCCGTAGACCACGTTCTCGTAGATGGTCTTGGGGAACGGGTTGGGCTTCTGGAACACCATGCCGACACGGCGACGCAGCTCGGCGACGTCCTCGCCCTTGCTATAGATGTCGTGGCCATAGAGGTTGATGGCACCCTGTACGCGGCAGCCATCGACCAGGTCGTTCATGCGGTTGAAGGTGCGCAGCAGGGTCGACTTGCCGCAGCCCGACGGGCCGATGAAGGCGGTCACGCGCTGCTTGGGAATGTTCATGCCGATGTCGAACAGCGCTTGCTTGTCGCCGTAGAACAGGCTCAGGCCGGGCACTTCGATGGCCACGGTCTCTTTCGCCAGGTTCAGGCTCTGCTTGTCGCGCCCCAAGGCCGACAGGTTGATGCCATGGGATGGGTTTTCATGCTGCATGGCAGACTCCAGAGGCTGTCAAATTCGGTTCAACGTCGGAATATTCCAAGGGCTGTGATGACCTGTTCGCAGGCGGAGCGGGCTCTGCCCGCGAAGGGGTCATCACTGACACACCCCTCAACTGTCCAGCGCCTTGTACTTCTCGCGCAAGTGGTTGCGGATCCACACTGCCGACAGGTTCAGCGTAGCGATCACCAGCACCAGCAGCAATGCGGTGGCATACACCAGCGGTCGCGCGGCCTCCACGTTGGGGCTCTGGAAACCGACGTCATAGATATGAAAGCCCAGGTGCATGATCTTCTGGTCCAGGTGCAGGTACGGGTAGTTGCCGTCCAGCGGCAGCGACGGCGCCAGCTTGACCACACCCACCAGCATCAGCGGCGCCACCTCGCCAGCAGCGCGGGCCACGGCCAGGATCATGCCGGTCATCATTGCCGGGCTGGCCATGGGCAGGACGATCTTCCACAGGGTTTCCGCCTTGGTCGCGCCGAGGGCGAGCGAGCCCTCGCGCACGGTCCGCGGAATTCGTGCCAGGCCCTCCTCGGTGGCCACGATCACCACCGGCACCGCCAGCAGGGCCAGGGTCAGCGACGCCCACAACAGCCCCGGCGTGCCGAAGGTCGGCGCCGGCAGGGCCTCGGGAAAGAACAGCCGATCGAGCGAGCCACCGAGCACATAGACGAAGAACCCCAGGCCGAACACGCCATAGACGATGGCCGGTACACCCGCCAGGTTGTTCACCGCAATGCGGATCAGACGCGTGAAGGTATTCTGCTTGGCGTACTCACGCAGGTAGACCGCCGCCAGTACGCCGAACGGCGTGACGATGACGGCCATGATCAGGGTCATCATCACCGTGCCGAAGATGGCTGGAAAGATCCCGCCCTCGGTGTTGGCTTCGCGCGGGTCATCGCTGAGGAATTCCCACATCTTGCTGAAATAGAAACCCAGCTTGGTCAGCGTATTCATGGCATTGGGCTGATAGGCGTGGACGATCTGGCCCAGCTGAACCTCGATTTCCTTGCCGTTGGCGTCACGCACCGTGAGGCTGTCGCGATTGACCTGGGCATGCAGCGCGCCCAGGCGGGTTTCGATGTCTTTGTAACTCGCGTCGAGCTCGGCGCGCTCGGCGTCCATGTCGGCCTGCGCCACAGGCGTGAGTTGGCCTTCGAGCTCCAGTCGGCGGGCCTGCAGGCGCAGCCTTTCCAGGCCGGCGTTGACCTTGCCGATATCGGACTTCTCCAGCCGCCTCAGTGCCTCCGCCAGGTCGCTGACCCGGGTGATGCGGCTTTGCAGTTCCGGCCAGGCAGTTTCGCCCTCGGCGACAACCTTGCCTTGTTCCTTGATATTGACCAGGTAGCCATAGAAATTGCCCCACTCGCGCCGCTCCAGCGCCATGAGCTCGGGCGGGGTGCTCTGCTCGGCCAACCAGTCGCCGACGATCCAGGTGAAATCGACACCGTTGATGTCGCGGTTGCCGACCTTGACCAGCTCGCGGGTCATGAATTCGGGGCCGCTGTCCGGCACCGGCAGGCCGGCACTTTTCAGACGTTCGCGCGGCACCTCTTCCTTCTGCACGATTTCGCCGATGACCAGGTGGTTGGCCATTCCCGGCACGTTGTAGCTGGCGTGTATCAGGTCGGCCGGCCAGAAATGTGCCAGGCCACGCACGGCGATCACCGCCAGCAGCCCCAGGGTCATGATCACCGCGATGGACACGGCCCCGCCGCTCAGCCATACGCCGGGCGAGCCGCTCTTGAACCAGCCTTTCAGGGAGTTCTGCTTCACAGCTGGCTACCTTTTCTCAAAGCGACGAATACTTTTTGCGCAGGCGCTGACGAATCAGCTCGGCCGCGGTGTTCATGACGAAGGTGAACAACAGCAGCACCAGGGCCGAGAGGAACAGCACGCGGTAGTGACTGCCGCCCACTTCCGACTCGGGCATTTCCACCGCGACGTTGGCCGCCAGGGTGCGCAGGCCTTCGAACAGGTTCATTTCCATGACCGGTGTGTTGCCGGTGGCCATCAGCACGATCATGGTTTCGCCCACGGCCCGGCCCATGCCGATCATCAGCGCCGAGAAGATGCCTGGGCTGGCGGTCAGGATCACCACCCGGGTCAGGGTCTGCCAGGGTGTGGCGCCCAGCGCCAGCGAACCCAGGGTCAGGCCGCGCGGCACGCTGAACACGGCGTCCTCGGCAATCGAATAGATGTTCGGAATGACCGCGAAGCCCATGGCCAGGCCCACCACCAACGCGTTGCGCTGATCGTAGGTGATGCCCAGGTCGTTGCTGATCCACAGGCGCATGTCGCCGCCGAACCACCAGGTTTCCAGGAACGGGCTCATGTACACCGCAAACCAGCCCACCAGCAGGATCACCGGGATCAGGATCGCGCTTTCCCAACCGTCCGGAATGCGCAGGCGGATCGACTCCGGCAGGCGACTGACCACGAAACCTGCGCTCAGGATGCCCAGCGGGGTAAGCAGGAGCAGGCTGAAGATACCGGGCAGGTGACCTTCGACATAAGGTGCCAGGAACAGGCCGGCGAAGAAGCCGAGGATCACCGTAGGCATGGCCTCCATCAGCTCGATGACCGGCTTGACCTTGCGGCGCATGCCGGGGGCCATGAAGTAGGCGGTGTAGATCGCCGCGGCAATGGCCAGCGGTGCGGCCAGCAGCATTGCGTAGAACGCGGCCTTTAGGGTGCCGAACGTCAGCGGCGCCAGGCTCATCTTGGGCTCGAAATCGGTGTTGGCTGCGGTCGATTGCCAGACATAGGCCGGCTTGTCGTAGTTCTCGTACCAGACCTTGCTCCACATCGAGCTCCAGGACACTTCCGGATGCGGGTTGTGCAGGGTCAGTGGCTGCAACGCGCCGTTGGCTTCGACCATGAGCTTGTTGGCCCGCGGCGCCATGGCGTAGATACCCGCGCCGTCGACCACGGGCTCGACCAGCAGGGTGCGGTGCGCAGTGCTGTGGAAAACCCCCAGCTGGCCGGATGCATCCAGCGCGGTGAAGCCCTTGCGCCGCTGTTCGGAGCTGATCTGGATGATCGGCGCGTGCCCCATCTGGAAGGTACGGATCTGCTTGAGGCGTGGTTCGCCGTCTTCGTCGCGGGCCATGAACCATTGCGCCAGGCCGCCCCTGGAGTCGCCGATGATCAGCGAGATGCCGCCGACCAACTGGGCGCTGGCGGTGATCTGGGTGTCGGCGTTTTCGCTGAGCTTGTAGCGGCCGTTCATGCTGCGGTCGCGCAGGCTGAAAACATCGACCTGGGCACGGCCGTTGATCACATAAAGCCACTGCTGGCGCGGGTCGATGAAGATCGCCTTTACCGCCTGGTTCATCTGCGGCAGCTCGATGCGCTTCTGCTCGTTGGCGACCTCGCCGGTCATCATGTTTTCTTCGCGGGTGAGCTGCAGCACGTGGAGCTGGTCACCGGTGGAACCGGCCAGGATCAGGCTGGAGTCGCTGGCATTGATGCTCACCCGCTCCAGCGCGCGGCCTTGAGGATCAAGTTCGATGGGGGCGTTGCCGTAGGGGTATTCGATCGCCGGGGTCACCGTCTTGTTGCCACCCGGGTAAGTCACCCGGTAGGTGTGGCGAAACACCAGAGCCTGGCCGTTGGACAGGCCCAGTACCACCAGTGGCGCACCTGGCTGGTCCTTGGCGCTGGCGGTCACGGTCACGCCGGCGGGAATCGGCAACGCCGTGCGCGACAGCTCTTCCCCGGTATGAGCATTGAAGAACAGTGCCGTGCCCTGCTCCGAGACGCGCATGCCCGCCTCGTTCTGCTCTTCGAGCGCATACACCAGAGGCTTGCCGGCATCCTGCAGCCAAGCGGGATGCAGCGGCGGCTCGACCGTCAGGTCTGCGCCTTTGAACAGCGGTACCACCACGTAGGCGAGAAAGAAGAAGATCAAGGTGATCGCGGCCAGCACGGCCAGGCCACCGACCAACACATACCAGCGCGTGAAGCGATCCTTGAGCGCGCGAATACGCCGCTTGCGCTGCATCTCGGGCGTGTTGAAATCGATGCGCTTGGGTGGAGAAGTCGGGGTCATCGGGGAATTGGCCAGATCGTTCATGCGCACACCCTAGCGATCCTGTATGACAGAAACATGACAATGAGGTGACGCGACAAAAACGCCGGCCGGCTCAAGGCCGTCGGCGAATGGATGTAGGTTAATCCCGTAGGAGCGGTCTGTAGGCGCGAACCTGTCACTGCGGTGCATCAGGTGTACCGCGGCGCTCGTTTCGCGGCCACCGGCCGCTCCTACGGGGTGGCGATGTTTATTGCTTGGCGACGTCTGCGCCTTCCTTCAGACCCAGGTCGGCCAGGGCCTTGGCGGCGACTTTGGCCGGCAGGGGAATGTAGCCATCCTTGACCACGACTTCCTGACCCTGCTTGGACAGCATCAGCTTGACGAACTCGGCCTCCAGCGGCGCCAGCGGCTTGTTCGGCGCCTTGTTGACGTACACATAGAGGAAGCGCGACAACGGATACTTGCCGTTCAGGGCGTTTTCCTCGGTGTCTTCGATGAACTCGCTGGTGCCTTTCTTGGCCAGCGGGACGGTCTTCACACTGGCGGTCTTGTAACCGATACCCGAGTAGCCAATGCCATTGAGCGAGCTGCTGATCGACTGTACCACCGAGGCCGAGCCTGGCTGCTCGTTGACGTTGGCCTTGTAGTCACCCTTGCACAGGGCCTCTTCCTTGAAATAGCCATAGGTACCGGACACCGAGTTGCGCCCGAACAGCTGCACCGGTTTGTTGGCCAGGTCGCCGGTCACGCCCAGGTCGCCCCAGGTCTTCACATCGGCCTTGGCGCCACACAGGCGAGTGGACGAGAACACCGCGTCGACCTGTTCCATGGTCAGGTGCTGGATCGGGTTGTCCTTGTGCACGAACACGGCCAGGGCGTCGACGGCTACCGGAATGGCCGTGGGCTTGTAGCCGTATTTCTGCTCGAAGGCCGCCATCTCGGTGTCCTTCATCTTGCGGCTCATGGGCCCCAGGTTGGCGGTGCCTTCGATCAGCGCCGTGGGCGCCGTGGCCGAACCTGCTGCCTGGATCTGGATATTGACGTTCGGGTATTCCTTCTTGTAGTTCTCGGCCCACAAGGTCATCAGGTTGGCCAGGGTATCGGAGCCCACACTGGACAAGTTGCCCGACACGCCAGTGGTCTTGACGTAGGCAGGGATGGAAGGGTCGACGGCGGCTACCGCATTGCCAGTGGCAACGCCTGCGGCGACGAAGGTCATGGCGGCCATCAAACGCGTGAGTTTCATGCCTTGCTCCTAGCAAATCCAGAAAAGGGTGTTGACTCGGCGCTCGGTATTGGCGGGCCGTGGGGACACTCTATGAAAGGATTGTGACAGTAGGATGAATGGCCATCATCCTCCGTGNTTCTTGGCCATCAGGTACAACCCGCACAGGAAGCCGATCACACAGATCGCCGCCACATAATAGGCCGGCCCCATGGGATTGGACTTCATCAGCAGGGTCACTGCCATCGGCGTCAGGCCGCCGAAGATGGCATAGGCCACGTTGTACGAAAACGACAGGCCGGAGAAACGCACCACCGCCGGGAACGCCTTGACCATCACGTAGGGCACCGCGCCGATCACGCCCACGCACAGGCCAGTCACCGCATACAGCGGAAACAGCCAATCGGGATGCGCGTGCAGGCTGTGGAACAGGGTCCAGGAAGTGGCCAGTAGCGCCAGGCTGCCGACCACGAACACCTTGCCGGCGCCGAAGCGGTCGGCCAGCGCGCCCGAACCGATGCAGCCCAGGCTCAGGAACACAATGGCCAGGCTGTTGGCCTGCAGCGACTGCTTGGGGGTGAAGCCGTAGAGGGTCTGCAGAATGGTCGGGGTCATCAGGATGACCACGATGATCCCCGCCGAGAGCAACCAGGTGAGCAGCATGGAAATGGCCACCGCACCGCGATGGTCGCGCAGCACCGTGCGCAGCGGTACTTCGGCGGCCAGCGCCTTGCGCTGCTGCAGTTCGGCGAAGACCGGGGTTTCATGCAGCCAGCGACGCAGGTACACCGACGCCAGGCCGAACACACCGCCAATCAGGAAAGGAATACGCCAGGCGTAGTCCGAAACCTCGGCCGGGGTGTAGATGCTGTTGATGGCAGTGGCCATCAGCGAGCCCAGCAGGATCCCGGTGGTCAAGCCGCAGGTCAGCGTGCCGCAGGCATAGCCGACGTTGCGCCCCGGCACGTGCTCTGAGACGAACACCCAGGCCCCGGGTACTTCGCCGCCGATGGCCGCGCCCTGGATCACCCGCATCAACAGCAACAGGATGGGCGCAAAGATGCCGATCTGTGCGTAAGTGGGCAGCAGGCCCATGATCAGGGTGGGCACGGCCATCATGAAGATGCTCAACGTGAACATCTTCTTGCGCCCCAACAGGTCACCGAAGTGCGCCATGATGATGCCGCCCAGCGGCCGCGCCAGATAGCCAGCGGCGAAGATGCCGAAGGTTTGCATCAGCCGCAGCCACTCGGGCATGTCGGCAGGAAAGAACAACTTGCCCACCACCGCCGCAAAGAACACGAAGATGATGAAGTCGTAGAACTCAAGTGCACCGCCCAGGGCGGACAACGAAAGTGTCTTGTAATCACTGCGGGTCAGCGGACGCGAAGGCGGAGCGATACTCGAAGGCGCGGCGGTCATGTGATGTTCTCTTATATACAAATCCACAGCTTTGTTGCTGTTTTGGGTTTGGCAGTGCAGGCACGATAGCAAATTGCTAGAAAAAGCACATGGCCTGTATTGGCAATCGCAGTAATTGGACAGCGAACGGTCGTTATGGCGGTTCTGCGCCTATATACTGGCCTTAATTAAAGGGTCTTGTGCGAAAACGCAGCTAGCGTTGTAGCCGATTTCGCAGAGGTACCCTGTGTGCGCCAGTTGTAAGAAAAGCCGTGTAGGCTTTTGTCATTGGCGCCGATCAATGCGCCACTCCAATAAAGCGTCACGGGTCAGAGGCCCCCCGGCATGATTGAACTCGAACAAGAAGATCCCATTCCCCAAGGCGACCTGGCCTTGCAGATCACCGCGCTGCCGCGCGAAACCAACGGCTTTGGCGATATTTTCGGCGGCTGGCTGGTCGCCCAGATGGATCTGGCCGGAACGGCCATGGCCAGCAAGGTCGCCGGTGGACGGGTGGCGACGGTAGCCATCGATCGCATGGCGTTCCTGGTCCCGGTTGCCGTCGGCGCGCAATTGTCCTTCTATACCCAGACCCTGGAGATCGGCCGCAGCTCGATCCAGATGATGGTCGAGGTATGGAGCGACGATCCACTGTCGAGCGAATGGCGCAAGGTCACCGAGGCCGTCTTCGTGTTCGTCGCCATCGACGGCAGCGGCCGCACACGCGCGGTACCACCGCGGCGCTGATACACCACCGGCGCATCAGCCGACTTTTTGAACCCATAGCGAGAACTCTTCATGTCTGAGCCGCAGGTCGAATCGGTCAAGCTCGATGAACTCAATTGCTGGCGCATCAGCACCGATCAGGCTGAGCTGCTGATCGCGCAACAAGGCGCCCAGGTAATCAGCTATCAGCGTCACGGTCAGCAGCCGCTGATCTGGCCCAACCCGGCCGCCCTCTACAAGCCGGGCAAGGCCGTTCGCACCGGCGTGCCGGTGTGTTGGCCATGGTTCGGCAACCTGGGGCGCAATCCCGAGGCGGTGCAGGCCATGCGCACCGCCAGCGACGAGGCCCCTGCCCACGGCCTGGTGCGGACGCTGGACTGGGAGTTGCTGGGTATCGACCAGCTCGAATCGGGCATCAAGGTCGAATTGAGCGTGCCGCAGGCAGCTCGCGGCGAATTGCCAGGGTGGCCGCACAAGGTCGAGGTCAGGCTGTGCGTGGTGCTTGGCGAGGCGCTGGAGATCACCTTGCACAGTCGCAACCTGGACGACCATACCGTAAGCCTGAGCCAGGCACTGCACAGTTACTTTGCGGTGAGCGACGTGCGTCAGGCCACCGTCGAGTGCCTGGGCGGCCTGACCTACATCGAAACCCTGGACGGCTGGCAGCCCCGCCAGCAGGCTGGCGTGCTCGGGTTTGCCGGCGAAACCGACCGGATCTACCTGAATACTCCAGCGCAGCTGAGTTTCGTCGACCCAGGCTGGCAACGTCGGGTGACCCTCGCCTCCACCGGCTCGCGCAGCGCAGTGGTGTGGAACCCGTGGGTCGAGCGCGCCACGGCCTTGCCGGACATGGCCGACGATGGATGGCAGGGCATGCTGTGCATCGAGACGGCGAACGTCTGGGATGACGTGGTGACGCTGGCACCCGGTGCGGCGTGTGCCATGGGTGTGAGGTTTACAGCTTCGGAGCTTTGATATTTGCAGGCAGGTCTGGCCTCTTCGCGGGTAGAAGGCTAGCGAAGAGGCAAGGCCTGCAAACTCACAAATCCGACTCCTCCACCACCCGCACTTTCTGTGCATCCAGCGCATAAGCCGCATCGGCCAGGTCGTTGCTGATCTTCTCCACCTTGACCTTGCCCGTGACCCACAACGGCGTGTAGATATCGGCCAGCTTCAGCCCCTTGGGGTAGCGCACCAGGATCAACTGGTTCGGCGGCGGCGGCGGAACGTGAATGCACGCGCCTGGGTATGGCACCAGGAAGAACAGCGTACTGTTGCCCTTGGCATCGCTTTCCAGCGGAACGGGGTAGCCACCGATGCGAATGTCCTTGCCGTTCATGGCCGCCACGGTCTTGGTGGAATACATCACCGCCGGCAGACCCTTGGCTTGCTTCATGCCGCCCTTTTCGGTGAACGTGCCCTGCGCCTCGGGTGAGTCGTGGTCGATTTCGGGCATCTGCTCCAAAGCCTGCTGGTCGGCCTTGGGCATCAGCTGCAGCCAGTCGGTTTCCGGCAGTTCAGCATGCGCAGTGGCTGCGGCGAACATGAAGCAGAGCAGTAGAAGTCGGCGCATGGCAGGGCCCAGAGTGGAAAGTCGGCCATTCTAACCACAGCCCAGACGTGACGCAGCCCCCATCGAGGCAAGCTCGATGGGGGCTGCGGTGCAACCAGTCAGGTACCTGCAGGATTGACGCAGGTATCAGGCGCGTTGAATCAACGCTTCTTGCTGACCATGCCGTAGATAACCAGCAGGATGATCGCGCCGACCAGCGCGCCGAGGAAACCGGCACCTTCGCCAGCCCGGTAGATACCCAGCGCCTGACCACCGTAGGTCGCAGCCAGGGAGCCGGCGATACCCAGCAGAATGGTCATGATCCAACCCATGCTGTCATCGCCAGGCTTCAGAAAACGCGCCAGCAGACCAACGATCAAGCCGATGAAGATAGTCCCGATGATTCCCATGATATTCCCTCTGATATGAACAGGCTTGATGCCAAGCTGCGATAGCAGCCTTGGCGTACAGCCATCAGAGGGTTGATGGTCGGCAATGGTTCCTCAACCCTGGATAAGGGCCTGCACTTCGGCGATCTGGCGTTGCAACGTGGCGCGATCGGCGCACCGCACGGTGGCATGACCGACCTTGCGGCCGACCTTGAACGCCTTGCCGTAGTGGTGCAGATGGCAGTCGTCGATGGCCGCGACCTGCGCCACTGCCGGCACTTCGCCGATGAAGTTGAGCATGGCGCTTTCGCCGACCTTGGCGGTCGAACCCAATGGCAGCCCGGCCACGGCGCGCAGGTGGTTTTCGAACTGGCTGCACTCGGCGCCTTCGATGGTCCAATGCCCCGAATTGTGCACGCGGGGCGCGATTTCATTGGCCTTCAAGCCACCGTCCACTTCAAAGAACTCGAACGCCAGTACGCCAACGTAGTCGAGCTTTTCCAGCACACGACCAGCGTAGTCTTCGGCCAGCCCCTGCAGTGGATGCGCGGTGCTTGCCACCGACAGGCGCAGGATGCCGGCCTCGTGGGTGTTGTGCACCAGCGGGTAGAAGCGGGTCTCGCCATCGCGTGCGCGCACGGCGATCAGCGACACTTCGCCGGCAAAGGGCACGAAGCCTTCGAGCAGGCACGGCACGCTGCCCAGTTCGGCGAAGGTCCCGGCCACATCAACGGCGCTGCGCAGGACCTTCTGGCCTTTGCCGTCATAGCCCAGGGTACGGGTTTTCAGCACGGCGGGCAGGCCGATGCTGGCCACCGCGGCGTCGAGATCGGCCTGGGACTGGATGTCGGCGAACGTCGGCGTCGGCACGTCCAGGTCCTTGAACATGCTTTTTTCGAACCAGCGGTCACGGGCGATGCGCAGCGCGTCGGCACTGGGATACACCGGTACGAATTGCGACAGGAACGCCACGGTCTCGGCCGGAACGCTTTCGAACTCGAAAGTGACCAGGTCGACTTCGTCGGCCAACTGGCGCAGGTGATCCTGGTCGCCATAGTCGGCCCGCAGGTGCTCGCCCAGGGGGGCGGCACAGGCATCGGGCGCCGGGTCCAGGAAAGCGAAGTTCATCCCCAGGGGGGTACCGGCCAAGGCCAGCATGCGGCCCAGTTGGCCGCCACCGATTACACCGATCTTCATGTCAAAGAACCTCAGGCCTGGCGCGGGTCGGGATTGTCCAGAACGTTGTCTGTCTGCTCGGCGCGGAACGTTTTCAGCGCAGTGTGGAACTGCGGGTGCTTGGCGCCCAGGATGCTGGCCGACAGCAGCGCGGCGTTGATCGCGCCGGCCTTGCCGATGGCCAGTGTGGCGACCGGAATGCCCGCCGGCATCTGCACGATGGACAGCAGCGAGTCGACGCCCGACAGCATGGACGACTGCACCGGCACGCCCAGCACCGGCAGGTGCGTCTTGGCCGCGCACATGCCTGGCAGATGCGCCGCGCCGCCGGCACCGGCGATGATCACCTCGATGCCGCGGCTTTCGGCCTCGTCGGCATACTGGAACAGCAGGTCCGGGGTGCGGTGGGCGGAAACCACCTTGACCTCGAAGGGAATACCGAGCTTTTCCAGCATATCGGCGGTGTGGCTAAGGGTGGACCAATCGGACTTGGAGCCCATGATCACGCCAACCAATGCACTCATCGTCGAGCCTCTTCTCTTGGGCGCCCGCAGGCGCGTCAAAAAACAACGAGCCACGCAGGAAGACCGGCGTGGCTCGTTATGCGAATAATGGCCGGAACAGACCGGCCGAAGGCCGCGCAGTATACCGTAAGAATGAAGATTTATTGCAGCCATCTCGACCGGCCGTCAAATGGCTGCGAAGCACGGGTTTGTTGACTTTCAGGTCAGTGAAACAGGTGCTGGATCCTTCGCGGCCACTGGCCGCTCCTACAGAGATCGCGATGGCCGCGCCTATGGGGATCCCGATGGCTCTGCGTAGGAGCGGCCAGTGGCCGCGAAGGCAGCACCGCCGAATCCAGTCAGGCGCTGCCCGCCGCCGCACCCTCCAACCGCTTCCACAACAGCCGCACATTGGCCTTGCGCACCAACGCACAGCGATACACGCGAATCTCCAACGGCACGTGCCACTGCTGCCCGCCACACACCACCAGCTCGCCGCGAGCCAGCTCGGCGCGTACGCTCAGGCGCGGCACCCAGGCGATCCCCAGGCCTTCGAGCGCCATGCTTTTCAGGCTGTCGGCCATGGCGGTTTCGTACACCGTGGTATAGCGCAGGCTGCGCTGACGCAGCAGCAGGTTCACCGAGCGCCCGAGAAATGCGCCTGCGGTGTAAGCCAGCAGTGGAATGCTGCCCTCGCCTTCCAGGTCGAACAACGGCTGGCCCTGGGCGTCGCTGGCGCAGATGGGCAGCATCTCGGTGGTGCCCAGGTGCAGCGACGGAAATATTTCCGGGTCCATCTGCATCGCCGAATCGGGGTCGTAGAACGCCAGCATCAGGTCGCAGCCGCCCTCGCGCAACGCATGCACTGCATCGCCGACGTTGGTGGCCACAAGACGCGTGGCGATGGGCAGGCCGTCGTTGCGCAGTTTCGCGATCCAGCCCGGAAAGAACCCCAATGCCAGCGAGTGCGCTGCAGCCACCTGCATGACTTCACCCTGCCCGCCTTCCAAGTGATGCAGATGACGCAAGACCTCGCCCAGTTGGTCGACCACCGTGCGCGCCGTGACCAGGAACAACTGACCGGCCTCGGTCAACTCGACCGGCGTGCGCGATCGATTCACCAACGTCAGGCCCAGCGCAGCTTCCAGGCTGCGGATACGCCGGCTGAACGCAGGCTGGGTGACGAAGCGGCGTTCAGCCGCTTGTGAAAAGCTGCGGGTGGCCGCCAGTGCGCTGAAATCTTCCAGCCATTTGCTTTCCAGGTTCATGTCGGTTCTCGGTACGTTGATTCGGGCAGCGTGTAAAGCCGGACGCGGCTCGCGCTGCTGCTACAGGGATCCCTTGTAGCAGCGGCGCAAGCCGCGTCGGCGGACAACACCGACGTCATTGGAATACGCCGGATCACCCTTGCGCGTCACATGCGCCATTATGCCGATTATGCATACCCCAGCAAGCATCAGCATTAGCCGCAAATCTGCTACAGGCCTAGCATTGCAAGCATTCCGGCACTTGCCGGGCCTCTACAGAGATTATCTCTATCATGTCCTCCGCTGCATCACTGCGCACTGAAAAAGACCTGCTCGGCGTTCTCGAAGTCCCGGCTGAAGCCTACTACGGCATTCAAACCCTGCGCGCCGTGCACAACTTCCGCCTCTCCGGCGTGCCGTTGTCGCACTACCCCAAGCTGGTCGTGGCCCTGGCCATGGTCAAGCAGGCCGCCGCCGATGCCAACCACCAGTTGGGGCATCTGAACACAGCCAAGCATGCGGCAATCAGTGAAGCGTGTGCCCGCCTGGTGCGCGGCGATTTCCACGATCAGTTCGTGGTCGACATGATTCAGGGTGGCGCCGGTACGTCCACCAACATGAATGCCAACGAGGTGATCGCCAACATCGCCCTGGAAGTCATGGGCCATCAGAAAGGCGAATACCAGTACCTGCACCCCAACAACGACGTGAACATGGCGCAGTCGACCAACGACGCCTACCCGACGGCCATTCGCCTGGGTCTGCTGCTGGGCCACGACGCCCTGCTGGCCAGCCTCGACAGCCTCATCCAGGCATTCGCCGCCAAGGGCGTGGAATTCGCCCACGTGTTGAAGATGGGTCGGACCCAGCTGCAGGACGCCGTGCCGATGACTCTGGGCCAGGAATTCAAGGCCTTCGCCACCACGTTGACCGAAGACCTCAACCGCCTGCGCAGCCTGGCTCCGGAACTGCTGACCGAAGTCAACCTGGGTGGCACCGCCATCGGCACCGGCATCAACGCCGACCCGGGCTATCAAGCGCTGGCCGTGTCGCGCCTGGCCACCATCAGCGGCCAGCCGCTGGTGCCCGCCGCCGACCTGATCGAAGCAACCTCCGACATGGGTGCATTCGTGCTGTTCTCCGGCATGCTCAAGCGCACTGCGGTCAAGCTGTCGAAGATCTGCAACGACCTGCGCCTGCTGTCCAGCGGCCCGCGTACCGGCATCAACGAAATCAACCTGCCGGCGCGCCAGCCGGGCAGCTCGATCATGCCGGGCAAGGTCAATCCGGTGATTCCCGAAGCGGTCAACATGTGCGCCTTCGAGATCATGGGCAACGACCTGGCCCTGACCATCGCCGCCGAGGGCGGGCAGTTGCAGCTCAACGTCATGGAACCGCTGATCGCCTACAAGATCTTCGACTCCATCCGCCTGCTGCAGCGCGCCATGGACATGCTGCGTGAACACTGCATCGTCGGCATCACCGCCAACGAACAGCGCTGCCGCGAGCTGGTGGAGCACTCCATCGGCCTGGTCACCGCGCTGAACCCCTACATTGGCTATGAAAACGCCACCCGTATCGCTCGCATCGCCCTGCAGACAGGTCGCGGCGTGCTGGAGCTGGTACGTGAGGAAGGCCTGCTCGACGACGCCATGCTGGCCGACATCCTGCGCCCGGAAAACATGATCGCGCCGCGCCTCGTGCCCCTCAAGGCCTGAGCCGGCCGTACGCTCACCAGGTCGAGGGACTAGACACCTCTCACCTTTTGAGGGCTCCGAGAGCAATTTCGGAGCCCTTTTTTTGTGCCGCTGTAACGCCCTGGGTCAAACATCCCACAAGATGAATATGCCCAGTCCTATGCACCAAAAAGCTGCGCGGCCTTACACCTATGGGTATAGTGCCGCCCTTTTGAACTTGACGAGGTAACCCCCATGCTTGAAGTCATCAACGACTTCCTCTCGGGAAAAGTCCTGATCGTGCTTATCGTCGGCCTCGGTGGCTATTTCACCGTGCGCTCGCGCTTCGTCCAACTGCGCCACTTCCTGCACATGTTCAGTGTGTTCCGCGACAGCCTGCGCAACAGTTCAGACCAGCTCAGCTCGTTTCAGGCACTGATGCTCAGCCTGGCCGGGCGAGTCGGCGCCGGTAACATCGCAGGCGTCGGCATTGCCGTGACCCTGGGTGGCCCGGGCGCGGTGTTCTGGATGTGGGTCACCGCCCTGGTGGGCATGGCCAGCAGCTTCTTCGAATGTACCCTGGCGCAGGCCTACAAGCGCTGCGACCCCGACGGCCAATACCGCGGCGGTCCTTCGTTCTACATTCAGCACGGCCTGGGCAAGCGCTGGCTGGGCATGGTCATGGCGGTGCTGTTGCTGCTGACCTTCGGCTTTGCCTTCAACGGCCTGCAATCGCATGCGGTCACCAGTTCGCTGAACGATGCCTTCGGCCTGTCCACCACCTGGACCGGCGTAGGCCTGGCCGCGTTGCTGGGCCTGGTGTTCTTCGGTGGTATCAAGCGAATCGCGGCGGTCGCCGACCTGCTGGTGCCGGTCAAGACCCTGGCCTACATCGCCGTCAGCCTCTATGTGATCGTGCTGCAGTTCGATCAGGTTCCGGAAATGCTGGCGACCATCGTGCGCAGCGCGTTCGGCCTGGACCCGGTATTCGGCGGTCTGCTCGGCAGCGCCATCGTCATGGGCGTGAAACGTGGTGTGTTCGCCAACGAAGCGGGCCTGGGCAGTGCGCCCAACGTGGCCGCCGTGGCGCAGGTCGAACACCCGGTTGCACAGGGCGTGGTGCAGGCGTTCAGCGTCTTCCTCGACACCTTCGTGATCTGTACCTGTACCGCACTGGTGATCCTGCTGTCGGGCTTCTACACGCCGGGCTTCGAGGGCGATGGCATTGCCCTGACGCAGAACTCGCTGGCCAACGTGGTGGGTGAATGGGGCCGGGTGTTCATCAGTGTCGCCTTGTCGCTGTTCGTGTTCACCTCGATCCTCTACAACTATTATCTGGGCGAGAACAGCCTGCGCTTCCTCATTGGCGACAACCGCAAGGCGGTGCTGGTGTACCGCGCGATCGTGCTGTTGCTGATCTTCTGGGGCGCCATCGAAAACCTGGAAACGGTGTTTGCCTTCGCCGACATCACCATGACCCTGCTGGCCTTCGTCAACCTGATCGCTTTGGCCATGCTGTTCAAGACCGGCCTGCGCCTGCTGCGCGACTATGATGCGCAGCGCAGTGCCGGGATCAAGGTACCGGTGTTCGATTCGCGGCAGTTCGCCGACCTCGACCTGGATCTGAAGGCCTGGCCGGTACCAAATCCGTCGGCAGCCGATGAAAAGGCCCAGGCATCCCTGCCCGTCCAGCGTTAAGGAGCCTTCTGCATGAGCATCGCATCCCCTGCCCGTCATGTGCGGGTGCTGTACACCGGCGGCACCATCGGCATGCAGGCCAGTGCCAATGGCCTGGCTCCGGCTTCGGGCTTCGAGGCGCGCATGCGCGAACAACTCGATGCCCAGCCTGAGCTGGTGGTGCCGCAATTCAGCTTCGAGGAGCTGCTGCCGCTGATCGACAGCGCCAACATGACGCCGGCCTACTGGCAGCGTCTGCGCGAAGCCGTGGTTCGAGCGGTGGATGAGCAGGGTTGCGATGCCGTACTGATCCTGCATGGCACCGACACGCTGGCGTACAGCGCGGCGGCCATGAGCTTCCAGTTGCTGGGGCTCCAGGCACCGGTGCTGTTCACCGGTTCCATGCTGCCTGCCGGGGTGCCCGGCAGCGATGCCTGGGAAAACGTCAACGGCGCCCTGGCAGATCTCGCCCGGGGCCTGGAGCCGGGTGTACACCTGCATTTCCACGGTGCGCTGCTGCCGCCGACCCGCTGCGCCAAGGTGCGCAGCTCGGGGCGCAATCCGTTTGCCGCATTGCGGCGCACAGGTGGCGCCGCCAGGGTCGCACCGATGCCGGCGGCGCTGGATTATCGCCAGCCACGTCAGCCTGCCAGCATCGGTGTATTGCCGCTGTACCCCGGCCTCGGCGTGCCGCTGTTGCAGGCGGTCGTGGACAGCGGGGTGCAGGCCTTGCTGCTCGAATGCTACGGCAGCGGCACCGGGCCGTCCGACAACGCGCCGTTCCTCGACGCGCTGCGGGCAGCTCAGGCGCGGGGCATCGTGGTCGTAGCGCTGACGCAATGCCAGGAAGGCGGCGTCGAACTGGATGTGTATGAAGCCGGTAGCCGCCTGCGCGATGCAGGCGTGCTCTCCGGCGGCGGCATGACCCGCGAGACGGCACTGGGCAAGCTGCACGCATTGCTGGGTGCAGGCTTGCCGGTGGAAGAAGTCCGCCGCCTGGTAGAACTCGACCTGTGCGGCGAACTGGCCTGATCGAAACCGCGGCGCGCCCTTCGCGCTGCTCCAAGGGTTGCGCACATCCGTAGGAGCGGTCATCGGCCGCGAAACAGGCGCTGCGGTGCATCAGACAGACTGCGGCGCGCCCTTCGCGGCCACGGACCGCTCCTACGAAGCTTGCATGATCCCGTAGGAGCGGTCAGCGGCCGCGAAACAGGCGCTGCGGTGCATCAGACAGACTGCGGCGCGCCCTTCGCGGCCACGGGCCGCTCCTGCGAAGCTTGCACGATCCCGTAGGAGCGGTCATCGGCCGCGAAACAGGCGCTGCGGTGCATCAGACAGACTGCGGCGCGCCCTTCGCGGCCACGGACCGCTCCTACGAAGCTTGCATGATCCCGTAGAAGCGGTCAGCGGCCGCGAAGCAGGCGCCGCGGTGTCACTGTCACTCAGCAGCCGGTCAGGCGTTCCACGCGCGCTTCGTTGGGAAAGAACAACGGACGCAAGCGAACGCCAACGCTGTTGCCGATGAAGGCGGCAACCAGCCACAGCCAGCCATGCAGGCTGCCAGAGGCAATGCCGCTGAAATACGCACCGATGTTGCAGCCATAAGCCAGGCGCGACCCATAGCCCAGTAACAACCCGCCAATCACGGCCGCGATCAGTGACCGGCGCGGGATCTTCAAGCTGGGCGCGAAATGCCCGGCCAACCCCGCCGCCAGCAGTGCACCCAGCACGATACCGATGTCCATGACGCTGGTGATGTCCTCCCACACCGGCGCAGCCAGCGCCTTGGCGTTGGATGCGGTTTGCCAGAACGCCCAACTGCCCACGTCCACGCCCAACCCACTGGCCACTTTCGCCCCCCACAGGGCGAACGCCGACGTGATGCCCCAAGGCCGACCGGCCAGCGCCAGCGTGGCGAAGTTCAGCAGCGCCAGCGCGACTGCTCCCCACACCAGGGGCCACGGCCCGCGCAGGAACCTGTTCGAACCAGGCGTCGCCCGCACGTCGGGTGTTTCCAGCGCACCATGCCGACGCCGTTCCAGGCCCACGGTCACCCACGCGATCAGCGCGAACACGCCCAGGCTCAGCAACAGCGCCGGCACCACGCCCAGGCTCTTGACGATCGAGATCGCCGGCAACGATGGCAAGGCAAACCACCAGTCCACATGGTGGGTCGCGATCAGTGAGCCACAGATGAAGAACAGCAGGGTCACCAGCATGCGTGCGTTGCCACCACCGACGGTGAACAGCGTCCCCGACGCGCAACCGCCACCCAACTGCATGCCGATGCCGAAAATGAAGGCACCGAACACCACCGACAAACCGGCGGGCGCGACCAGCCCCACCACCGGCTGGCCGAACAGGCTGCCTGCACCCAGAACCGGAAAGAACAGCAGCACCGCCAGCGTCAGCATGACCATCTGCGCCCGCAGCCCTGCGCCTCGGCGATCACGGATGAACACCCGCCAGGCAGACGTGAAGCCGAAGGCTGCGTGATAAAGCGTCAGACCCAGGGCCGCACCGACCGCCCACAACAGCACCTGGCGCGAACCCACCGCAGCGGCGAGAAACACCCCGCCGAGCACCAGCAGAGAGATCGCCACCAGCGGCGCACCCAGTGCACGCCGTGGGGCAACAGAAAAGGTCGAACTCATGGCAGCATCCGAATAGAGAGACAAGACAGCGCAGCAGTATAAAACCTAAAGCCAGGTGTTGATGCGTCTCTGCGACCAGAGCGACTTCAGGCCGCAGGTGATCGGTGCCAGGCACCCGCAGGATTTTGTGAACAACCTTCTTGCAACGTTCCCTCGACGCGCCGGTCAGAAACTGTCCAACCGCGGCTGAGCAAGCCATTTCACTGTATGTAATACCAGACGCTTAGGGCGATCTGTGGATAAACCTGTGCATAACCGGGGGTATAACCCTGTGGATACCTGTGTGGATAATCTTCCGAGTGCTGTTGGATGCACTCGCTCGCACAAGATGCCAAGATGACCGTCACGACCCACCGGAGCACGACCATGTCCGACCTCGCCATTCGTCCTGTTACCGCAGCCGACCATCTTGCCTGGCTGAACCTCTGGCGGGCCTACCAGCTTTTCTACCAGACCGAGATTCCCGACGCCGTGACCCAGGTCACCTGGCAGCGCATGCTCGACGACGCCGAACCCATGCACGCGGCGCTTGCCTGGCGCGACGGCGTGGCCATCGGCATGGTTCACTACATCTATCACCGCTCGTGCTGGACCATTGAAAACTCCTGCTACCTGCAGGATCTGCTGGTGGATGCTTCGGTACGCGGTGGGGGCGTGGGTCGCCAGTTGATCGAGTTCGTCTACGCAACCGCCAAGACCGCCGGTTGCGCCAAGGTCCACTGGCTCACCCATGAAACCAACAGCACCGCCATCGGGCTGTACCGGAATATCGCCGAGCAGCCCGGTTTCATCCAATTTCGCAAGCCACTCTAGGAGCTGCCATGCCCACATCCGCCTCCGCATCCGACTGGAAGCCCGTAAAGGCACCCGTGGCGACCACCATGAACGGTCGCTTCATCCGCCTGGAGAAACTCGATCCCAAGCGCCATGGTGAAGACCTCTGGGAAGCCCTGCAGGGGCCGCAGTCCGACGCGCAGCTGTGGGACTACCTGCCCTACGGTCCCTTCAACGACCTGGAGCTGTTCTACATCTGGCTCGACGGCTATGCCATCAGCAACGATCCGCTGGGCTTCTGCGTGGTCGACCAGCACACCGGCAAAGCCGAAGGCATCCTCAGCCTGATGTCCATCGTGCCGGCGCACGGACGCCTGGAAGTGGGCCACGTGGCCTTTGCCGCCTCCATGCAGCGCACGCCCAAGGGCACGGAGGCGATCTACCTGGCGCTCAAGCTGGCATTCGGTCAGGGCTATCGCCGGGTCGAATGGAAGTGCGACAACGCCAACAAACGTTCGCGCCGCGCCGCCGAACGCGTCGGTTTCAGCCTCGAAGGCGTGTTCCGCCAGCACATGGTAGTCAAGGGTCGCAACCGTGACACGGCGTACTTTTCCATCACCCACAGCGAGTGGCCGGCAATCGAGGCAGCGTTCGAGGGCTGGCTGGCGGTAGACAACCAGCCTTCTTCCGGCCAGCGCAAACCCTTGGAACAGTTTCGCGTCGGCGTTTAAATAATTCTGTAAAGACCAGGGGCTATACAGGACGACCTCACTGCAATCAGGTCGTCCGCTCATGCCGTACTCTCCGCACCGCCTCGCCCTTGCCATCGCTCTGCTCGCCCCGGGCACGCCGATGTCGGCGGCCTTCGCCAAAGACCTGCAGATCGATACCGCCATCCAGGCGACGCAAAGCCTGAGCGATACCGATCGCCTGACGGTGAGCAAGGCTGGGAGCATCACGGCCAGTGCCGAGGCGATCAAGCTCAAGGGTTCGGCAGCGGGTACTGGCGTGGTTGTGGATAACTCGGGCCGGCTGATCTCCACTGCCGATCGAGCCATCGACAGCTCCAGTAGCGGCGCAATGCGCAACTACACCCTGATCAATCGCGCGGGTGCGCTGATTCAAGGCTCGTCCGATGCCTTTCGCATCAAGGACGATTTCAGCCGTGGCGCCATCGCCATCGACAACAGTGGCACGCTGCGCTCGCTGAACAAGCGCGCTATCGATCTGGAAGCCCTGGAAAGCGCTGGCATCGCCACCACCCTCGACAACCGCGCCGGCGGGTTGATCCGCAGCGAAAAGAACGACGCGATGAAAACCGGCATCAATGCCACGATCATCAACCACGGCGAGATATCCACAGGCGACACCGTCAGCCTCGACGACAAGTACGACGGTATCGACGTGGCGGCGGCCACTGGCGTGTCCGTGTACAACCATGGCTTGATCAGCGGCGGCCGCCACGGCCTGACCACGGACGAAGGTGCGCTGCTGTACAACGAAGGCACGCTGATAGGCCGCAATGGCTCGGGCTACGGTTCGGACGGCAATGGCACGGTCATCAACCATGGCCTGATCTCCGGCGATGTGTCCGGCCTGCAGGCCGTGGGTGATGGCGACGGTGTGGACATCGACTACATCGGCCATATCGAGAACTACGGCACCATTCGCGGCACCGGTGCATCCGGTGCCAAGCCAGGCGATCCCCTCAATGCCAGCGAAGGCATCGCCATGGGCGGCGGTTATATTTTCAATGCGGCAGGCGCCACCATCAACGGCGCCGACAATGCCATCCTGATCGACGATGGCAGCAATGGCTCGGCCCATGGCGCCACCTATCTGGAGAACCATGGCAGCATCAGCGGGCTCAACGGCTTCGGCGTGCAGCTCAATGGCGCCTTCGCCGACACCGTCATAAACGCCGGCTCCATTGGCGGCAGCAATGGACAGGCCCTGCAAATGGGCGCAGGCGATGACCGTTTGACCGTACTTAGCGGTGGTCGCTTCAACGGTGTGGTCGACGGCGGCAGCGGCCGCGATCGTGTGATCCTGGAGGGCAATGCCGGCGGCAGTTTCGGCAACAGCCGCCACTTCGAAACCCTGGAAGTGCAGAGCGGCACCTGGACCCTCACCAGCATCGGCGACTTCAGCGCCGACAGTCGCATTGCCAACGGCGCCACGCTGATCAACCAGGGCAGTATTGCCGGCAACCTCAGCGTTGATCCGGGCGGCGTCTACGCCGGCGGTGGCGCAGTGGGCAACCTGCTCGTCAACGGCACCTTGTCGAGCAACAGCCAGCTGGGCACTGCCTTGGTCAACGGCGACCTGACACTGGCACGCGGCGCAACCCTGGCGTATGGGGTGAACGCCGATGGCAGCAGTGCGCCGCTGCAGGTCGCAGGCGCGGCCAATCTCGACGGCGCCACCCTGGCCGTTGTCCCGAGCAGTGGCGAATACCCCTGGCAAAGCCGCTACACCGTGCTGCAGGCGGGCAGCGTGAACGGTCGCTTCGGTACGGTGACGAGCGACTACGCCTTTCTGACCCCGACCCTGAGCTACGGCGCGACCGCGGTCGACCTCGACTACACCCGCAACGACATCGCCTTCGCCGACTTCGCCAGCACCACCGATGGCGGCAATGCGGCCCGCAGCCTGGCTGCCGCAAGCAGCGGCACCTTGTACAACGCCCTGCTCGGCACCAGTACCGCCAGCGCAGGGGCGGCCATCGAGCAACTGGCTGGCAGCAGCAACGCCAACCTGGCTGCCGCAACCCTGGCCGGTACCACCCAGGTCGGCAGCAGCATGCTCTCGGCCATGCGCCAGATGGGCAGCGGCAGCGGCCTGCTGGTGGGTCTGGGCGCACAAGACACGCCGGTGCTGGCCGCCAGCGGCATACCCGACCAGGCCCGCAACCTCAACGACCCCAACGCACAGGGCCGTGTCTGGGTCCAGGCACTGGGCAGCTACGGCAAGCTCGATGGCGAACACGGCAGCGATGGCCTCGAACAACGGACTTCGGGCGCCGTGCTGGGCATCGACTGGGCACTGGCCCCGGACTGGCGCGTGGGTCTGCTGGGTGGTTATTCACGTACCGACCTGGACGCATCCGGCGTGGACGGCAAAATCGACAGCTGGCACGCAGGCATCTATGCCCTGCGCCAGAGCGGCCCGCTGGCCCTGCGCCTGGGTGCGGCCTACAGCCAGCATGATGGCAACAGCAAGCGCAGTGTCGACTTCGCCGGCTTCAGTGACCGTTTGCGCGGCGACTACGACGCCGACAGCCAGCAAGCCTTCGCCGAACTGGGATACGACCTGGGCAGCGGCCGGCTCAGCGCCGAACCCTTCGCCAACCTGGGCTACCAGCGCTACAGCCGCGACGGCTACCGCGAAAAAGGCGGAGCCGCCGCCCTTGCCGTGGACGCCCAGACACAGGACAACTTCACCAGCACCTTCGGCGTGCGCCTGGCTCACTTGAGCCAATTGGACAACGGCATGAGCCTGACCCCGCGTGGCAGCCTGGGCTGGCGTCATGCCTATGGAGACGTCGACAACAGCACCCGGCAGGCGTTTGCCAGTGGTGGCAATGCGTTCAGTGTCGAAGGCAGCGCCCTGGACCGCGACAGCCTGATGGTCGAAGCCGGCCTGGACCTGGGTGTCAGTGCGCGGCAGAGCGTCGGCATTGGTTACACCGGCGAGCTGGGTAGCAACAGTCGCAACCATGCTGTGGTCGGCCAGTGGCAGATGCGCTTCTGATCAGTCTCGCGGCTGCCGGGTGGACAAAAAAAAGGGGGCCACCCGGCCCCCAGAGGAAAACCTTGAAACCTGAGATCAGCCCTCGATCTCGATCAGTATCTCGCCGGGGTTCACGCGGTCGCCCTTGGCCACGTGGATCGCCGTGACCTTGCCTGCCACACCGGCCTGGACCTCGGTTTCCATCTTCATCGCCTCGGTGATCAACAGCGCCTGGCCGGCCTTGACCGAGTCACCCAGCTTGACCAGCACATCGACGATATTGCCGGGCATGGCGGTGCTGACATGGCCGGGTTCGCTGGCCTGCTTGCGTTTGCCGATACCGCTGCCGACGAACTCGTTCAACGGCTCGAACACCACCTCTTCAGGCATGCCGTCGATGGACAGGTAGAAGTGCCGCTTGCCTTCGGCCTTGACCCCGACACCGGTGATGTCGACTCGATAGCTCTCGCCGTGCACATCGATGACGAATTCGGTCGGTACCCCTTCACCGCTGCGCGCAACCTGCGCTCCGGCCTCGGGGATCGGCAGCAACACCTCGGGCACCAGCGTGCCGGCGGCACGCTCTTCGAGGAACTTGCGCCCGATGTCGGGGAACATCGCAAACGTCAGTACATCCTCCTCCGACTGGGCCAGCTCGCCGATGTCCTTGCGCAGCTTGTCCATCTCCGGCTTGAGCAGGTCGGCGGGACGTACGTCGATGACCTCCTCGCTGCCGATCGCCTGGCGCCGCAGTTGTTCGTTGACCTTACCCGGCGCCTGGCCATAGCCGCCTTGCAGGTACAACTTCACTTCGTTGGTGATGGTCTTGTAGCGCTCGCCGGCCAACACGTTGAAGAATGCCTGGGTACCGACGATCTGCGAGGTGGGCGTGACCAGTGGCGGGAAGCCGAGGTCTTCGCGCACCTTGGGGATCTCGGCCAGCACCTCGTTCATACGGTTCAGCGCGCCCTGCTCCTTGAGCTGGTTGGCCAAATTGGAAATCATCCCGCCCGGCACCTGGTTGACCTGCACACGGGTATCGACCGCGGTGAATTCGCTTTCGAACTGGTGGTACTTCTTGCGCACGGCGTAGAAATACAGGCCGATTTCCTGCAGCAGTTCCAGGCTCAGGCCGGTATCGAATTCGCTGCCCTTGAGCGCCGCGACCATCGACTCGGTGCCCGGATGGCTGGTGCCCCAGGCGAAGCTCGAGATGGCGGTGTCGATGTGATCGGCGCCATTTTCCACGGCCTTGAGCTGGCACATCGCGGCCAGGCCTGCCGTGTCGTGGCTGTGGATGAACACCGGCAGCGACTGCTCGGCCTTCAACGCCCTGACCAGTTCGCCGGTCGCATAAGGCGTCAACAAGCCGGCCATGTCCTTGATCGCCACCGAGTCGCAGCCCATGGCTTCCATCTGTTTGGCCTGGGCCACGAACGCGGCCACGGTATGCACCGGGCTGGTGGTATAGGCGATGGTGCCCTGGGCGTGTTTGCCGGCTGCCTTCACGGCCTCGATGGCCACGCGCAGGTTCCGCACGTCGTTCATGGCATCGAAGATGCGAAACACGTCGATACCGTTGTCGGCCGCCTTGGCCACGAAGGCCCGCACCACGTCATCGCTGTAATGCCGGTAGCCGAGCAGGTTCTGCCCGCGCAGGAGCATCTGCAGACGCGTGTTCGGCAGCGCCTCGCGCAGCTTGCGCAGGCGTTCCCACGGGTCTTCCTTGAGAAAGCGCACGCAGGCGTCGAAGGTGGCGCCGCCCCATACTTCCAGCGACCAGTAGCCCACCCGGTCGAGCTTGTCGCAGATAGGCAGCATGTCCTCGGTGCGCATGCGCGTTGCCAGCAAGGACTGGTGGGCGTCGCGCAGGATGGTGTCGGTAACGAATATTCGCTTGGAAACAGGCGTATTGGACATTGTTGTGTTCCTCACAGGCCGGCGTGGGCGGCGATGGCGGCGGCGATGGCCAGGGCCAGCTCTTCGGGTTTGCGCTTGATCGAGTACTGGGTCAGCTCGGGGTGGCTGTCGACGAAACTGGTGTTGAACTGGCCACTGCGAAACTCGGGGTTGCGCAGGATTTCCTGGTAGTACGCCGCAGTGGTCTTGATGCCTTGCAGGCGCATGTCATCCAGCGCACGCAGGCCGCGGTCCATGGCCTCCTCCCAGGTCAGCGCCCAGACCACCAGCTTCAGGCACATGGAATCGTAGAACGGCGGAATGGTGTAGCCGGTATAGATCGCCGTGTCGGTGCGTACGCCCGGCCCACCAGGCGCGTAGTAGCGGGTGATCTTGCCGAAGCTGGGCAGGAAATTGTTCTTCGGATCCTCGGCATTGATGCGGAACTGCAGGGCAAAGCCGCGGTGCACGATGTCTTCCTGCTTTACCGAAAGGGCCAGCCCCGAGGCGATGCGGATCTGCTCACGGACGATGTCGATGCCGGTGATTTCCTCGGTGATGGTGTGTTCGACCTGCACCCGGGTGTTCATCTCCATGAAATACACCTCGCCCTCGGCGAGCAGGAATTCCACGGTGCCGGCGTTCTCGTAACCCACCGCCTTGGCCGCTCGCACCGACAGGTCGCCGATGTAGGCGCGCTGCTCGGGGGTCAGCTGCGGGCTGGGCGCGATCTCGATGAGCTTCTGGTTGCGCCGCTGAATCGAGCAGTCGCGCTCGAACAGGTGCACCACATTGCCGAAGCTGTCACCCAGAATCTGTGCCTCGATGTGCTTGGGATTGACGATGCATTTTTCCAGGAACACTTCGGCCGAACCGAAAGCCTTGGTCGCTTCGGAAATCACCCGCGGGAACGCCTGCTCCAGCTCCTCGCGGCTGTTGCAGCGACGAATGCCGCGCCCGCCGCCACCGGAAGTGGCCTTGAGCATGACCGGATAGCCGATGCGTTCGCCCTCCTCCAGCGCTTCGCGGATGTCGGCCACGTTGCCCTCGGTGCCGGGCGTGACCGGCACGCCCGCCTTGATCATGCTGCGCCGGGCTTCGGTCTTGTCACCCATGCGGCGGATGACCTCGGCAGACGGGCCGATGAACTTCACCCCTCGCTCGGCGCAGATATCCGCCAGCTCGGCGTTCTCGGAAAGGAAGCCATAGCCTGGATGCAGGGCATCACAGCCGGTCTCAACCGCCAGGTTCACCAGCTTGCGTGGGTTCAGGTAACCGGCCAGGGGCTCGGCACCGATGCTGTGGGCTTCGTCGGCGCGCTTGACGTGCAGCGCGTGGCGATCGGCTTCGGAGTAGATCGCGACCGAACGAATGCCCATTTCGGCGCAGGCTCGTACGATACGTACGGCAATCTCACCTCGGTTGGCGATCAGGATCTTTTTTATCACTTGGAATTTCCTCGACCGATGAATCCATTCGGGTCGGTGCGTGGCCGACCCTTTGGGTAACCAGTTGTTTCCTGGTCGCCCCTGCAAGCTAGCGCGGCATGAGGATTAATAAAAATAAATCTTTGTTGGGTTACATATTAGTAAAAGCTTATATTTGAGGAACTACCCACCGCACATCGGATTAATAAATGCGTAAGTCATTGATGCGCTTGACGTTGCGTCAGCTGCAAGTGTTCAACGAAGTGTGCGACCTGCGCTCCTACAGCCGCGCGGCAGAAGAAATGTCGCTGACTCAACCGGCAGTCAGCTTGCAGATTCGTCAGCTGGAAGAGCTGGTGGGCCAGCCCTTATTCGACTATGTGGGCAAGAAGCTCTACCTGACCGAGGCAGCGCAAGCGCTGCAGGCCGCCAGCCGGGATATCTTCGGCCGTCTGGAAAACCTCGACATGCAGCTGTCCGACCTGCAGGGCTCGCTGCAGGGGCAACTCAAGCTGGCGGTCGAATCCAGTGCCAAATATTTCACGCCACACCTGTTCGCCGCCTTCCGCACGCTGCATCCGGAAGTCAATCTGCAGCTCACGGTGGTCAACCGTGCGCAGGTCATTCGCCGTTTGAGTGACAACCGCGACGACGTGACCATCATGTCGATGGTGCCGCAGGACATGGGGCTGGACTTTATGCCCTTCCTCAACAACCCGATCGTGGCGGTGGCTCCGCCCGAGCACCCGCTGTGCCAGCAGGAACGGGTGAACCTGCAGGACCTGCAAGCCTATACCTTGCTGGTACGCGAACAGGGTTCGGGCACACGACGAGCGTGCGAGGAATATTTCAAAGAGAAGCGCGTGCATTTTGCGCAGACGCTGGAAGTGTCTTCCGCCGAGGCTCAGCGCGAATGCGTGATCGCGGGGCTGGGGCTGGCACTGCTGACACGCCACGCCGTCGCCAGGGAGTTATCCACAGGTACCTTGTGCGAATTGCGTGTGGAAGAGCTGCCGTTGCAGCGCAGTTGGTGCGTGGTGCAGGCCAAGGCACGGCGTCAGTCGCCGGTGGCGTTGGCCTTTACCGCATTCATCCGCGCCGAACGTGTACAGATCACGGCGCTGGTCGAGCGCTTTGCCGGGAACCCGTCGATGCCGCCTGCCAGTAATTGAGCTCGGCATCGTCGCCGATTTCCTGGAGCAAACGACGCTGCTCGGAATAGCTCTCGATCGCGCGGCGAAACTCCATGCGGCGCTGATCTTCCTGCTGACGTTTGGTACGGGTCGCGCTGTTGCCCTGCGGTTGCGAGCCATCGAAGTAACGAGCCATTGCGTGTCTCCCAGTTCGAGTTCGGGAGTACAGGGTGGCGTGGCTATGTGAAGGTTTGGCGACGAGGCGGTGAACATCGGGTTAAACCGCAGCGGTCGCTCAGTCCTCGTGAGCCTCGTGGGCCTTCAACGACTTGGGCGACAGGCGCAGGCTGCGCAGACTGCGCTTGACGCTCTTCAGGTGATTGACCAGGTCCGGGCCGCGGGCCATTGCCACGCCCATGGCCAGTACGTCGATCACCACCAGGTGGGCGATGCGGGAGGCCAGCGGGGTGTAGATCTCGGTGTCTTCATGCACGTCGACCGCCAGGTTGACCGTCGCCAGTTCCGCCAGCGGCGTCTGCCCCGGGCACAGCGAAATCAGGGTGGCGCCGGTTTCACGCACCAGGTTGGCGGTGATCAGCAGGTCCTTCGAGCGCCCGGATTGGGAGATGCACACGGCCACGTCGGTCGGCTTCAGTGTCACTGCCGACATGGCCTGCATGTGCGGGTCCGAGTACGCCGCCGCCGTCAGCAGCAGACGGAAGAACTTGTGCTGTGCATCGGCGGCCACTGCGCCGGATGCGCCGAAACCATAGAACTCGACACGCTGTGCGGTGACCATGGCGCGGATCGCCCGCTGCAGGGCTTCGGGGTCGAGCTTCTCGCGCACCTCCATCAGGGTATGCAGGGTGGTGTCGAAGATCTTCAGGCTGTAGTCGGCCACCGAGTCGTCTTCGTGGATGGCGAACTGACCGAAACTCGCCCCCGCCGCCAGGCTTTGCGCCAGCTTGAGTTTGAGGTCCTGGAAACCGGTGCAGCCGATCGCCCGGCAGAAACGCACGATGGTCGGCTCGCTGATGCCCACGCTGTGCGCCAGGTCGGCCATGGAGCTGTGCATCACCGCCGCAGGGTCCAGCAGCACATGCTCGGCAACCTTGAGTTCGGATTTGCGCAGCAGGTGGCGAGACTGGTCGATGTGTTGCAGCAGGTTCAAGGGACAGCTTCCGCTAAAGGGGTCGAAGGGCCGGGATGTAGCTAGTCTGCAGTTATACTACAGGCCTCTGTGATCGCCCAGTTAAACGTCTCAGCAAGGATGATCGGCCGCCAAATCCGGCCCTTTGCGAATGTCATCGGTACCCATGAGTCTCACCTGCGCGTACCCCGGCCCAGGCTAGCGGTGGTCACCGGTACGCGCCGACACGTCGGTGACCAGAACGATGGTCTGGTGAACTTCACCTCGGGCATTTCGCACGCCGATCAGTTGTAGCCATTGACCATACTGCTCCCCATTCAGTCGCGTCTCGGTCAGCGCTCCCTGCCATGAACCCTCGACGTCCATGGCATGCCGAATCGACGCCTCGCACCTGCGCACATCGCGACTGCAAGGCAGCTGCCACCAGGATCGCCCGCAGAGCTGATCCGCAGCCAGCCCGGTAATACGGCTGAATGCCGGATTCGACGTCAGTACTTTGCAATGAGCATCGAGCACCAGGATGCCCTCGCTGGAATGGTCGAACACCAACCCCGCCAGCTCCAACTGGCCGCTCAGGACGATGTCGCGGCTGGCGTCGCGGCGGGTGCCGACCATGCGCAGAACACTGCCATCCGCCGCACGCTCCACGGCCCGACCGTGGTCTTCGATCCACAACCAGTGGCCTTCATGGTGGCGGATCCGGTACTGCACCAGGTAGTCGTCGCTGCGACCCTTGAGGTGGTCGATCATGGCACGCTTCACCCGCGGCACGTCTTCCGGGTGCATGCGCGGGCGCAGTTGCTTGAGCATTGCCTGCATGAATTCCGGCTCCAGGCCGAACAGCTCCTTGAGTTGGGTGTGGTAGACCTCGTCTGTGCTCAGGTTCCAGTCCCACAGGCCCAAACCGCTCGCCTCCAACGCCAGGGCCAGACGCTGCTCGCTCTTGCCCAGCGCCTGGTTGGCCTGATCCAGTTCACGACTGCGCTGCTGCACGCGATTTTCCAGCTCCGCATGGGCCTGAGCCAATTGCTGCTGGGCCTCGCGGCGCTGGCCAACTTCGGTGGTCAGGGCCTGGTTCAGGCGCTCGCTGCGGCTTTGCGCCAACTGCAGGGTCTCGATCAGCTCCTGGTTGCGAAAGCGCCGCAACAGGCTGCGGTTGGTCAGGCGATTGACCTGCCAGGCGACCACCAGCAATGCCCCCAGGAAAATCAGCCCGAACCAGCCCCAGCCGCGCTGGGCGCCGTCGTTCCATACGAACAGGTAGGCGGTGGGCGGCAGCAGGCACGGCAAGGTATAGGCAAGAAAGGCCGGCAGGCTGACCGCGTAGGCCACGCTGGCCGACAGCGTCGCCGCGCCGAGCAGGCCGAACACCCAGGCCTGTTGGATGAGGTTGTCTTCGGACACCAGCATGATGGCCGCCGCCGCCAGGGTCGCGCCGCTGACGGCCGAGCCGAGGATGAACATGCGCCGCCAGTGGGCCTGGGCCTGCCGGTCCGGCATGGCCGCATCGAACGCCGCCACCTGGATGACTCGTCCGGCCACCAGCAGCAACAGCCACAGCAACCCGATGCTGACCCCCAGGTAATGCTGCGGAGTCCATAGCAGCCAGGCACACAGGCCGCCGTTGAGCAGCATCAGCAAGGTCGGCAGCAATGAGCCCTGGTACAGCAGGCGCGTGCGCTCGGCGGCCAGTTGCGCGGCGTAGCGCTCCTGCAGGGCCTGCTGCTCCAGGGGCGAGTCCAGCGGGTTGAGGTTCGGCGTCATGGGCAATGTGCTTGTCGTGAGGTGCCATCCGTCGAGCCAGAATACACAAGCACAGGCGGCGCACTTGCACCTTATGTCCGACTCTGCAGGTATTTATCCAAAGACGCGCAACTCTTGTTTGCCCCAACTCCATCGCGCACCCTAAAATGCCCGGATGCGCGATGACCTCTCCCTTCTGCTGAACTCCCTCAACGATGCCCAACGCCAGGCCGTAGCGGCCTCCGTCGGCCGTCAGTTGGTCCTGGCCGGTGCTGGTTCCGGTAAAACCCGAGTGCTGGTGCACCGTATCGCCTGGCTGATCCAGGTCGAAAACGCCTCGCCGCACTCGCTGCTGTCGGTGACGTTCACCAACAAGGCGGCCGCCGAGATGCGCCAGCGCATCGAGCAGCTGATGGGCATCAATCCGGCCGGCATGTGGGTCGGCACCTTCCACGGCCTGGCCCATCGCCTGCTGCGCGCGCACTGGCAGGAAGCTGGCCTGAACCAGAACTTCCAGATCCTCGACAGCGACGACCAGCAGCGCCTGGTCAAGCGGGTCATGCGCGAGCTGGGCCTGGACGAGCAGAAGTGGCCGGTGCGCCAGGCGCAGTGGTTCATCAACGGGCAGAAGGACGAAGGTCTGCGCCCGCAGCACATCCAGCCCGGTGGCGACCTGTTCCTGGCGACCATGCGCTCGATCTACGAAGCGTACGAGGCGGCCTGCGCGCGGGCGGGGGTGATCGACTTCTCCGAACTGCTGCTGCGCGCCCTCGACCTGTGGCGCGACAACCCTGGCCTGCTGGCGCACTATCAGCGCCGTTTCCGCCATGTGCTGGTCGACGAATTCCAGGACACCAACGCCGTGCAGTACGCCTGGCTGCGGTTGCTGGCACAAGGTGGCGACAGCCTGATGGTGGTAGGCGACGACGACCAGTCGATCTACGGCTGGCGCGGCGCCAAGATCGAAAACATTCACCAGTATTCCGCCGATTTCCCTGATTCGCAGCTGATTCGTCTGGAACAGAACTACCGCTCCACCGCCGGCATCCTCAAGGCCGCCAACGCCCTGATCGCCAACAACAGCGGGCGTCTGGGCAAGGAGCTGTGGACCGATGGCGGCGACGGCGAGCCGATCAGCCTGTACGCCGCGTTCAACGAACACGACGAGGCGCGCTATGTGGTCGAAACCATCGAGAGCGCGCTCAAGACCGGCCTGGCGCGCAGCGACATCGCCATTCTCTACCGTTCCAACGCCCAGTCGCGGGTGCTGGAAGAGGCGCTGTTGCGCGAGCGTATCCCTTATCGCATCTATGGCGGGCAGCGCTTCTTCGAACGCGCCGAAATCAAGAACGCCATGGCGTACCTGCGCCTGCTCGAAGGGCGCGGCAACGATGCCGCCCTGGAGCGGGTGATCAACGTCCCGCCACGCGGCCTGGGCGAGAAGACCGTCGAAGCCATCCGTCAGCATGCCCGTCATGCCGAAGTGTCGATGTGGGAAGCCGGCCGCCAACTGGTGGCCAACAAGGGCCTGACCGGGCGTGCCGCCAATGCCCTGGGCGCGTTCATCGAGCTGATCGAGAACCTCGCCGCCAAGGTCATGCAGATGCCGTTGCACCTGATGACCCAGACGGTCATCGAGCAGTCCGGCCTGATCATCTACCACCAGGAAGAAAAGGGCGAAAAAGGCCAGGCACGGGTGGAAAACCTCGAGGAACTGGTCAGCGCTGCGCGCAACTTCGAAAACGGCGAGGCAGAAGCCGACCTGACGCCGCTGGCGGCGTTCCTGGGCCATGCCTCGCTCGAGGCCGGCGACACCCAGGCCGAGGAGCACGAGGACAGCGTGCAGCTGATGACCCTGCACAGCGCCAAGGGCCTGGAGTTTCCCTACGTGTTCCTGGTGGGCATGGAAGAAGGCCTGTTCCCGCACAAGATGAGCCTGGAAGAGCCTGGCCGTCTCGAGGAAGAGCGTCGCCTGGCCTATGTCGGCATCACCCGGGCCATGCAGCAGCTGGTCATGACCTACGCCGAAACGCGCCGCCTCTACGGCAGCGAGACCTACAACAAGGTGTCGCGCTTCGTGCGCGAGGTGCCCGCCGGGCTGATCCAGGAAGTGCGCTTGTCCAACAGCGTGAGTCGTCCTTTCGGCGGTGGCCAGGCGCAGAACTCGAGCAGCCTGTTCGGTGCGGCCAACATTCCGGAAACCCAGTTCAACCTGGGCCAGCGCGTGCAGCACTCTGTGTTTGGCGAAGGCGTGATCCTCAACTTCGAAGGCTCCGGCGCGCAGGCGCGAGTGCAGGTCAACTTCGCCGAGGGCAGCAAGTGGTTGATGCTGGGGTACGCGAAGCTCGAGCCAGTGTAGCCACTGGCTGCAGGGTTTTGTCGCGGTGCCCGGCGGCCGCGAAAAAGCCGACACGGCCTTTCCAAGGAGCAACGAATTTTCCTACGCCGCGCTTCGCATTTACGCAAAAGCTCGAAACATGTTGTCACTAGCTATGTACAGCACACCTGTGCAACATGACTCGCGTGCAATCCACCTAACGGAATGAACCTATGCAACGTTTTCTCAGCATGGCCCTGGCCCTGTGCATCGGCCTGACCATGAGCCTCGATGCCAGTGCCAAACGCTTCGGCGGCGGCAAGAGCATGGGCGCAGCCCCGACTCACCAGACTCGCCAGGCCGCGCCCACCACCCCAGGTGCCGCAGCAGCCGTCCCAGGCCGTGCAGCCCCAGCCGCCAGCGGTGCCTCACGCTGGTTGGGCCCTCTGGCCGGCCTCGCCGCCGGTGGCCTGCTGGCGTCCATGTTCATGGGCGATGGCTTCCAGGGCATGCAGATCTTCGACTTCCTGATCATGGCGGTCATTGCCTTCCTGATCTTCCGCTTCATCGCCGCTCGCCGTCGCAAGCAGCAGCAGGGCCCGCAAATGGCCGGCGCCGGTGCTCCGTACCAGCGTGAAGCGATCGACCAGGCACCTGCCCAACCGTCGATCTTCGGTGGCGCCAGTGGTGCTTCCGCAGCCCGTCCGGTGATCAACGCGCCGGCCTGGTTCAACGAAGAAAGCTTCCTGAACGCAGCCCGCAGCCACTTCCAGTCGCTGCAGCAGCACTGGGACGCCAACGAGATGGACAAGATCGCCGAGTTCGTTACCCCGCAGATGCTGCAATCGTTGAAGCAGGAACGTGCCGAGCTGGGTGATGGCTTCCAGTCCACCTACATCGACGATCTGCAAGTGCAGCTGGAAGGTGTCGATGACCGCGCCGAGAAAACCATCGCTACCCTGACATTCGTCGGCGTATCGAAGACCTCGCGCTTCGACAAGGGCGAACCCTTCAGCGAAAGCTGGAACATGGAACGCGCCCAGGGCGAAAATCAGCCTTGGCTGGTCGCGGGTATCCGCCAGAACTGATACACGTCACGCTTTGCAAAGCCCCGGCCCTGGTCGGGGTTTTTGCATTTTGAACGTTGCATCCATTTCCAGCTAAGGTATAAACCGCAGCGCGTATTCTGGTCAGAGGAAAACATCGTGGAAGAAGTGATCGAGCAGCTCCGAGAAGCCAATGAACCGGTACCGGTTCCCCTGGAACTGCCAGACGAAGACCTGCTGGTCGAGATCGAAGAGCAGTTGTTCATCAATATTCCGTTCGTCTTCAAGGAGTATCTGCTCACCGTCAGCGACGTCGTGTATGGCAGCCTGGAACCGGTCACCGTGACCGACCCGCAATCGCATACGTATCTGCCAGAGGTCGCCGCCAGCGCCTGGGACATCGGCGTGCCACGCGAGCTGATCCCGATCTGTCAGGACGGCGAGGACTACTACTGTGTCGAAGAAGACGGCACCGTGGTGCTGTGGTCGGGCGAGGAAGAGCTGGTGACCGAGGAAAGCTGGGAGTCGGTCTGGCACTGGGTACGAGACGTCTGGCTGGAAAGCTGATCGGTAGAGGCAGGTGTGACCTTTTCACAGCTCGACGGCGCGCCGCCAACCCTGTGGGAGCGGGTTCTACCCGCGAAAAGGCCAAACCTGCCTACCCAAATTCAATGCTCGACGTTGTTATCCAGGGTTTCCAGCAAAGCCACCTGCATCCGCGTATGCACGCGAATGAACCAGCGCCACAACACGGCCACCACTGCAGCTGCAACCACCGCAATCAACAGCAGTAATTCCATGGTCGGCAATATGCTCGCCGACAGTGCCGCCAGCAGCACGAAAATCACCAGCAGCGACAGCAGCGGAATGACTTCGGCGATGACGCGCCGCACCCGCTGGGTATGCCTGCCAGCCATTTCAGGCTTCACCCCCATTTCCGCCAGCAGCATCGACAGTGCCTTGAGCTTGCGATAGGCGGCGATCAAAAACGGCAGCGACAGCAGCAAGGCTGCGCCCCAGATCAGCGCCTTCTGCCCGCCCGGCTCGGCCACCCAGGTGGTCAGGTAACCGCCGATACGTTCGGCAAAATAGGCGCCGGCCAGAAAGATGCCGATCACCAGCGCCAGGTTGACCCCCACCTGCAGGAGGATCTTGCGGATCATCGATGCCAGCATGGCGCCCTGCCCGCGCGGCTGGATGCTGCGCAGCCATTCCCCGTACATGCCCAGCACGCGTGCGACACGTTGCGGCACGATAGCGCCGAGGCGATGCGACAAGGGATCGGCTGCCCGGATCAGGTACGGCGTGGACAGCGTCGTCAGCACCGACACGGCCACGGCAACGGGATAGAGAAAATCGCTGGTGACCTGCAGGGTCATGCCCAGCGCGGCGATGATGAACGAGAACTCGCCGATCTGCGACAAGCCCATGCCCACCCGCAGCGATGTCTTGCCATCGTTGCCGGCAATGAACGCACCCAGCCCGCAAGAGACGATCTTGCCGAGCACCACGGCCACGGTGATGACTGCAATCGGCCAGGCATAGTCGAGCAGGATGGCGGGGTCGAGCATGAGGCCGATGGCGACGAAGAAGATCGCGCTGAACATGTCGCGGATGGGTTCGATCAGACGCTCGATCTTCAGCAATTGCCGCGACTCGGCCATGATCGCCCCGATCAGGAAAGCCCCGAGCACCATGCTGTATTCAAGCTTGACCACCAGCAGGCAAAAGCCGAAGCACAGGCCCAGCACGGTCACCAGCAGCATCTCGTTGCTTTCGAAGGTGGCCACATAGGCCAGCAGTCGGGGCACCACCAGGATGCCCACGACCAGGGCAATGACCATGAACAGCGAGAGCTTGCCGACCGTCGAGAACACCTCGCCCGAACTGACCGCGCCGCTGACGGCGATCCCCGACAGCAGGGCGATGATACCGATACCTAGAATATCCTCGACGATCAGCACGCCGAAGATCAACTGGGCGAAGCGCTCGTTCTTCATCTTCAGGTCGTTGAGCGCCTTGACGATGATGGTGGTCGAGGAGATTGCCAGGATAGCCCCGAGGAACAGCGAGTCCATGGTGCCCCAATCGAACCAGCGGCCGATTTCGTAGCCGATCCAGATCATCAGCACGATTTCCAGGAACGCAGCGATAAAGGCCGTGGCACCGACCTTGAACAGTTTGCGCAGGCTGAATTCCAGGCCCAGGCTGAACATCAGAAAGATCACGCCCAGTTCGGCCAGGGTCTTGATGGTGTCTTCGTCGTGGATCAAGCCGAACGGCGGCGTATGGGGGCCGATGATGAAGCCGGCAACGATGTAGCCCAGCACCACGGGTTGCCGTAGCCGGTGAAACAGAATCGTCACCACGCCGGCTACCAGCATGATCACCGCCAGGTCCTGGATAAAACTGATGGCATGCACGGTGATAGCCTCCATTGCTATTCAGAATTGCTGTACCAATTGTTTCAGAAAGGCAGATTAACACCGGCCATTGCAGGCGAACGTCGGTGCAATATGCGGAAACAGATCGCCGCTATGCCCTGCGTAATGGCACGATAGACGTGACGGCGCCCGTCCGTTCGGCGTCCGCTTCTGGATGCAAGCCTTTGAAAGCGGCAAACGCCAATATAGGCGACGCCCCTGCACTTCTGCCAACCAACCGTGAGTTCACTATGGAACCTGGAAACGCCCAGCTGTCGATGACGGTGCTGATGACCCCCGACATGGCCAATTTTTCCGGCAATGTGCACGGAGGAACCCTGCTCAAATACCTCGACGAAGTGGCTTACGCCTGCGCCAGCCGCTATGCCGGCCGGTATGTGGTGACCTTGTCGGTGGATCAGGTGATCTTCCGCGAGCCGGTGCATGTCGGCGAACTGGTGACGTTCCTGGCTTCGGTCAATTACACCGGCAATACTTCGATGGAAGTGGGCATCAAGGTGGTCACCGAGAACATCCGCGAACGCTCCGTGCGCCACACCAACAGCTGTTTCTTCACCATGGTGGCAGTGGATGACCAGCGCAAGCCGGCCAGCGTACCGCCCCTGCAGCCGCAGGATGCCGAAGGCACGCGGCGCTTCATCCAGGCGCAGCAACGTCGGCAGATTCGCCAGGAGCTGGAAAAGCGCTACCGCGATCTCAAGGACGAGCCGATTTAAAGCGCCACGGCTTCGAACCGCAGGCGCGGATGGACGATGCGGTCCTGGGCACGCACCAGCTCCAGCTCGTAGCTGGCGCAGGCCTGGGTTTCCAGCAGCACTTCGTGCACCGCCGCCGCGGTGAATTCGAAAGCCGCCAGCCAGTCATCGCCCAGCAGCAGCCGGGCGAGGAACAGGCCGCTGGTCAAATCACCCACACCGACCGGTTGGCGCGGAAACGCCAGCAGCGGACGACGCAGGTGCCAGCTGCCCGCGGCAGTGACCAGAAGCATTTCGAAGTCTTCGGCCGATTTGCCCGGATAGGCCAGGTGCTTGACCAGCACCGCCTTGGGCCCGCGCGCCAGCAACGCCCGCGCCATGGCCACGCAGTCCGGCAGGGATTGGGCCTTGCGCCCGCTGAAGCTGTCGAGCTCCAGCTGGTTGGGACACAGCACGTCGGCAGCGGCAACGGCTTCATCGAGCAGAAAGTCGCTGACCTCGGCCGGCACCACGCAGCCTTTTTCCGCATGCCCCATCACCGGGTCGCACAGATACAGGGCCTTGGGATTGGCCGCCTTGACCCGACGTACCACGCCCAGGATCGCTCGCCCCTGCGCGGCGCTGCCCAGATAGCCACTGAGCACGGCATCGCAGTTGCCCAACTCGCCAATCGTCGCAATCCCTTCGACCAGTGCGGGAATGTGTTGCGGCGCCAACACTTCTCCCGTCCACTGGCCATACTGAGTGTGATTGGAAAACTGCACCGTATTCAGTGGCCAGACCTTGACCCCCACCCGCTGCATCGGAAAAACCGCCGCGCTGTTGCCGGCGTGGCCGAACACGACATGGGACTGGATGGCGAGCAGGTGTGGTGTACGTTTCATGCAAGGATTCCGGACCGGTGACAGGACTTCATGGCGCGCAGTATCGCGCGAAATGCAGCCTGTACGACAGACCGGAGACACAGTTAAGCTGCGAGCAACCGGTTGGAGCGCACTTCGATGTTGACCCTTGGCAATATGTTCATCCTGATGTTGATGGCCGCAGGTGCGGCTTGGCTGTGGCACAACCATGGCCTGCGTGAAAAGGCCCTGGCGCGGGTCAAGCAGCATTGCAGCAAGCTCGATCTGGAACTGCTCGACGACAACGTGGCCTTCAAGCGTTTTGCCTGGCTGGCCGATGCCAACGGCCGCAAGCGTCTGGCGCGTGTGTACAACTTCGAATTCACGGTGACCGGCGAGCAGCGCCATGCAGGCATCGCCACCCAATTCGGGCCACACGCGGTGCAGATCGAGCTGGCGCCCTACCCGTTCGAAGTGAAAACCGCGACCAGTGCCGAAGTCATCGAGATGAGTCAGTGGCGTCAGGAACACAAGCGCTGGCGTCCCTGAGCGACGTCAGCGCTGCGATGGGTCGTCCACGCGTGCCTGCTGCAAGTTATCCTGAAGAGCGGCTGCGTCCTGCGGCGTATCGAATATCAGCTCCAAACGTGAATCACGACGCCATTCACTGGTTTTCCACTGCACCGACTGCCCCGCCAGCAGGTTGCTCGAAAACCATCCATTCGGGCTGTGGATAACCAGCTTGGCCCGTCGCCAAGACCAAGGGGCCAATGCGCGCTCCACTGCTGGCAAATCGAACTGCGTTCGGGCTTGCCATCGCCAGCCGATGCTCCAACCATCGCGGTGATCCTGCACCTGGCATTGCGGCTGGGACTTATCCACCCAGATTTCACCCATGGCTTGCGGGGGCTCCCTCAGCCTGTCCACAACCAGTGGCGCTGAATTATCCACAAGGGGTAACTGCTCGAACCGCACCTGATCGATATCGAGCCACAGCATTCGCTCTGTGGGTAACCCTGAGGTTATACACAAGCTCTGCGGCGCCGTTGCCTTGTTCATGATCACCAAGCCTGCCACTTCAGCCGCTTCGCGCTGTGCAGCTGGCAGCGCGACGCCTTTCGCAAGGGTCAGCGCGTCGAGCACCATCACCAGCGGTTGCACCGCCAGAACGCCGCGCCAGGGCGCTTCGCTCAGTTGCGAAAGGATCTGCAACGGATGCCCCAGGCCCGAGGGTTCAATGAACAGGCGATCCGGCCGGGCTTTGCGCAGCAGACGGCCCAAGCCGATCTGAAACGGCGCACCGTTCACGCAGCACAGACATCCTCCGGCGATTTCGCCGATTGCGATACCATCATCGGTGGTGGCAAGCAGCGCGGCGTCGATGCCCACCAGGCCGAATTCGTTGATCAGCACGGCCCAACGCTGGTTTGTCGGCTTGCACGCCAGCAGACGACGAATCAGGCTGGTCTTGCCGGCGCCCAAGGGGCCTGCGATGACATGGGTGGGGATGTTCTGCAGCATGGTCGGATATCTATGGAGGTTGAGCGATGCGTGTGTGGGGTTTGCTGGGGCTGCTGGCCAGTACCCAGGTGTGGGCCGAGGCCTGCGTGGTGCATAGCCAGGCAGAACGGGTAAGCGTCGAAGTGTGCCAGCAGAATCGCACTATACCGCCGAAGCTGTTCAAGGAAGGTTTTTGTCGACCCAACCTGCCGGGGCAGCAGGTCGAAGTGCAATTCATGGCGCAGTGCCCGAAAGGCGCCTACGGCATCTGCCGCGGCGCTCGGGTCGAGCGCATGCCCTATGAACAGGACATCCACTACTACGGTGTGGCGAGCGACGCCGCCTACCTCAAGCCGTTCTGCGAGCAAAACAGTCAGGGACAATGGATCTTGCCCTGAATAATCCGGATCACGCCTGCTGGCCTTGATCGTGCCACTCGCCGAACGGATCCGGCCAGTGCACCCAGGCCTGTGCACCCTGGGCCAGTTCCTCATCATCGAGCAGACACTGGTCCAGGGCGTGGCCCAACGCTGCGAAATCCATTTTCTGCCCAATGAATACCAGCTCTTGGCGGCAGTCTCCGGTGTCGGCCTGCCAGGTCTGCTGGATGGCAGCCACGCTCTCGACATCCTGCGGCCATTGCGTTTGCGGCACGAAACGCCACCAGAGGCCAGCGAAGCCATAACGCATCAACCCACCCGCCTGGGACCAGCTTCCTGCTTCCTGGGGTTTGCTGGCGAGCCAGAAAAAGCCTTTGGAGCGCAGCAGGCGGCCATTGGTCCAGGGTTTGTCGATGAAGTCGTGGAAGCGCTGCGGGTGGAACGGACGCCGGGCGCGGTAGGCCGTGGATGCAATGCCGTATTCTGCGGTTTCCGCAACATGCTCACCCCTGAGCACCTTCAGCCAGCCTGGCGCCTGCGCTGCGCGCTCGAAATCGAACAGCCCGGTGTCCAGAATGCGTGCCAGCGGCACCTGGCCCATGACCATGGGCATGACCTGCGCGCCGGGGTTGAGTGTGTGCAGTACTGCCATCAGCTCGGTGCGTTCAGCCTGACTGATCAGGTCGATCTTGCTGATGAGGATGACGTCGGCAAACTCCACCTGCTCCACCAACAGATCAGTGATGGCTCGCTCGTCGTCCTCTCCCAGGGTTTCGCCGCGCGTCGCCAGGCTTTCCGCTGCCTGATAGTCGAGCAGGAAATTGACCCCGTCGACCACCGTGACCATGGTGTCGAGCCGGGCCAGATCGGCCAGGCTCTGGCCGTGCTCGTCGCGGAAGGTAAAAGTCTCGGCCACCGGCAGCGGCTCGGAGATGCCCGTCGATTCGATCAGCAGGTAATCGAAACGCCCCTCGGCAGCCAGCTTGGCCACTTCTTCGAGCAGGTCTTCGCGCAACGTGCAGCAGATGCAGCCATTGCTCATTTCGACCAGTCTTTCTTCGGCCCGGTTGAGGCTGACGTTACGCTGCACTTCACTGCCGTCGATGTTGATCTCACTCATGTCGTTGACGATCACGGCAACGCGCAGATCTTCCCGGTTGCGCAGGATGTGATTGAGCAACGTGCTCTTGCCGGCCCCCAGGAAGCCGGACAGCACGGTGACGGGTAAACGGTTGGGCATGACGGACCTCATCGGTGACAGGTGCAACGAACGCTGCATCGCTTATATTGTTATAACATAACATATAAGTCCTCACTGACTTGATTCATTGTGCTTTAGGCAACAATTGCATGGCCGAGAAACGCGTGTTCCACGTGGAACACGCATTGCAGCCATCAGGTGCGAGGCTTCACTGACCCACAGTTGTTTCCCAACCAAACGGCGCGAGTGTTCATGCTGCCCTTCTGCGCGACGCCGGAGGCATTGAACGTGCCGTTAACCGTGGTAAGAAACTCTCTATCGCTGAGAAACTGGGCTTGCCCGGTACCCTGAGCCTTGGGGCAACTGAACTGAAATTTCCAGACATTGCCATTGCGCTCAGTGATCTTCTGCGTACAGCCGGACTTTGCATCTTGCAACGGAATGTCGTTGGTCTTCACCTGTTCAGGCGTCAGGCACGAGCGAATGCCATTGCCGCCCACCGTAATGCCCTGGTTGGCAAGCACGCCTTCCATCATTGCCCTTTGCTCGGGTGGAAGCATCTTCAGCTGGCCCAGCATCACCTGCATGTCAGGCAGCGGCTTGCCATCGACTTGCATGTTACTGGTGGTCATTTCCCATAGGCCCGGCTGGAGCATCTGCGCCTGTGCCCCGGTTGCCGAAAGGCCCACTACCAATGCAGCCATCGGCCATTTAAATCTCATCTGATTCCACTCCTCAAGAACGTTGGGAAAAGTGCGGGCATGGGTCTTTGACGTCGAAACGGGTGCCGAGTTGCGCGGTAATAAAAACGCGACAACCGCCACTGAACGTGGTCTGTTTAGCACAGCGCATCAAGGAGCCGCCGTGCAATGGATTATCACAGTCCGATTTTTTTTGGGTATCTATTTGGCCTGCTGCACGTGTTGGGCATCGCTGCCGCCGTTCATGCAGTTCTTACCGTACGCACCGCGCAAGGTTCGATTGCTTGGGCCTTATCGCTGTTGTTCATTCCCTACCTCACGTTGATCCCCTACCTGGTGTTTGGCCGCAGCACGTTCGACGCATACATCAAGGCCCGCCGGCATGCCAACAAGGAGATGCACACCGCCATCGCCGACATGGATTGGCGCCCCTGGATAGAGGAAGCACTTGCCGCACGCAAATCCACGTCTTACGCGTCACTCAGGGCCATGCCCAAACTTGGCCGGATGCCATGCCTGGCCAATAACCGGGTCGGTCTGCTGATCAATGGACACGCCACCTTCGATGCCATCTTTGCAGCCATCCGCGAAGCCCGGCGAGCGGTACTGGTGCAGTTCTTCATCATCCACGACGATCATATCGGCCGGCAGCTGCAAGGCTTGCTGCTGCAAAAGGCCTCCGAGGGGGTCGAGGTCTACGTGCTTTACGACCGAGTGGGGAGCCACGCCCTGCCCCGCGAATACGTCGAGCGGCTGCGCGAGGGTGGCGTCAATGTGAAAGCATTCGCTACCCAGAGCGGCTGGTTGAACAGGTTCCAGGTCAATTTCCGCAACCATCGCAAGATCGTCGTGGTGGACGGAGTAAAAGGCTTCATCGGTGGCCATAACGTGGGCGACGAATATCTGGGCGGCAACCCCAAGCTCTCGCCTTGGCGCGATACCCATGTGAGCATCAGCGGGCCGGTGATCGCCTGCCTGCAAGAGTCGTTTGCCGAAGACTGGTTCTGGGCAGCACGGGAATTGCCACCCTTGATCCTCCCCGAAGCGTATGAGGAAGACGGCGTGTTGTGCCAAGTGCTGGCCAGTGGCCCGGCCGACCCCTATGAAACCTGCTCGCTGTTTTTCGTTGAATCGATCCACGCTGCGAATGACAGAGTGTGGATAACCACTCCTTATTTCATACCGGACGAAGCGGTTTTTGCCGCACTGCGGTTGGCGGTACTGCGCGGGGTGGACGTCCGTATCCTGCTGCCCTCGCGTCCGGATCACAAAGTGGTGTATGCCGCATCCAGCCTGTTCGCGTTCGAAGCAGTGCGCGCCGGGGTGAAAATGTATCGCTATGGCCCAGGCTTTCTGCATCAGAAAGTGGTGCTGGTCGACGATGAAATTACGGCAATCGGCAGTGCCAATATGGACAACCGCTCGTTTCGTTTGAACTTCGAAATCATGTTGCTGACCGTCGATAAGGCATTCACCAGCGAAGTGGAACAGATGTTGCTCGATGATTTCGCCCAGTCACGAGAAATAGATGTCCGTGATAGCAAAGAGACACATCGTTTGGAAAAGCTCGGTATGCGAGTGGCGCGCTTGATTTCGCCTATCCTGTAGCGCGCAGTAGGCGAATTTGTCAGCTGATCGGCAACGAAGCCTGCCTTTAGACATATAAGGAAACATTGGAAACGCTTCGTGTACCATGAGCGGGCTTCGATATTACTAAAGGGAAGTGGACCTGCATGAACGCAGAGAAAGAGAGATTCATCGGTTTGGAATGGCTGCGGTTTTTCCTGGGCGTGTATCTGGTGATGTTCCACACGCTGCCGTTCTACGAGGAATACACACAGCTGAGTGGGTTGGTGGAATTCACCGAATTGGGTTTCTTTGCCACAAGCAGCTTTTTTGCGTTGTCCGGTTTTCTCCTCGCGCACGTCTACCTCGACGGTAACAAACTGCGGGAGCCGCCGGTCTCCTTCATGACCAAACGATTTGCCAACCTCTATCCGATCCACATATTCGGCCTCGCCAGCTGCGTGGTTCTGATATCGCTGACAGGCCTGTTCGACAGCAACACTGACCTGAGTGTGGCGTATCGTTCCGATGACCTGCTCAAGCGTACCGCGCCCGAGCTGCTCAAATACAAACTCAGCGATTTCCAGATAGCCGTGAATGCTGTGCTGCAGGTTACCCTGCTGCAGGCCTGGAACCCGGTTTACCTGGCCTACAACGGCCCGCTGTGGTCGATCTCGGCGCTGTTCTTCTTCTACCTGACATTCCCCTGGTTTGCGCCACGCCTGGCAGCCGCCAAACATAAGGTAGGGTTGCTGCTGATCATCTGGGCCGCCTGCCTGATCCCTCCATTGCTGGTGGTCCTCAATGAAGACTACAGCTCGATCTGGATTGGCTTCCTGCACCACTTCCCGTTGCTGCGGCTGCCGGTCTTTTTAGCAGGCATCGTCGCCTACCTGCTGTTTCGCGATTATCGGCTGATGGGTACCGGCCTGCGCGGGCCTCGCAAATTGATGGCGGTGATTGCCCTGGGCTTCGGTGTGGCGATCGCCGCCGAGGTCAACTGGCGAGGCGAGAGCCATTGGTATGTGCTGCTGCACAATGGCTTGCTGCTGCCGATGGTGCTCAGCGTCATCATCCTGTGCGCCATGGCCTCGAGTGCGCAAAGCGAGCGGCATATCAAATGGGCTCGCCGGCTGGGCGCCGCGTCACTGCCGATGTTCGCCCTGCACACGCCGATCTTCATCGTCTTCCGTCGCTTGGAAATGCTGGCGAACATCGACGTGAACCTGTGCTTCACCAATGCGGCGGCGTGCGTGGCAGAGGCCAAGGGGCATCCATTGTCGCTGACTTACTACCCGCTGCTGCTGCTGGCGTGCATCATTCTGTGCGTGATCTTTCAGGAGCAGATTGGCAACCGCACGCGGCAGTGGCTGTTGCAGGGTCCGTTGAGTCGCTGGGTGGTGAAGAGCAAGCGTGAGACGTCGGGCAACACCAACGCCCTGCGCGCAGCCTGAACATCGGGTGACTGTCCTTGCAGTTCAGGCGCTGCCTGAGCTGCAAGGGACCCACGCGCCGTTCCTAGCCCTGTACAGACTTCCAAAGGGCAAGCTGCAAAGGCTGATGTTGCAGGCGCGGGACGGTTCGCCCGACAAGGTGGACATTCAGCCGCTGCGGTTCAGCCCACCCTGTCCAGCTCAACCACGCACACCTGCGCGGCCGTACCCTCCAGGCTGTAACGCTGGCGCCGGCCGCTTGCGTTGGTGCAGCGCAACGTTGCCCGCGAGATTAACTCGTGTCTGCGTCCATCACTCGCGTCGGTCACCTGGACAGCATCTGAAGAGGCGTTGAAGAAAATCACCTCGGCCGCCACCGAGCTCAACACCACCACCGGATGGCAATCCACCCAGCGCAACGATGCCTGGATCCGATCGTGGCGGTAGATCAGATTGAAGTCCTCGATGGGTGAACCCAGCAACCGACACCGTACCTTCGCCCCACCGTCGAAACTCATAGGCTGGATGGGACCCAGCGCCCTGCTCTCCACCCCGTTCACTTCCAACACCATGCCATCGCCGTGCAGCACGGTGATGATCCGGCTATAACCGGCGAACACGGAGAAGGGTCCGTCGGCGCTGATCTGGGCAATCGACAGGCGCCAGTCATACCCGCTGTCATCGACGGAGCGCTGCCGGACAATTTCCAGGGTACTGCCGCCGCCGTTCTTCCACGGCATGGACGCGTAATCTTCGGGGCGGTATACGTGCGCATCGGTCATCGGAATCTGGCTACCAAAGGAATGTCAGGCAGGCTTGAACGCCATGAATCGCTCGATCAGTGCACGCAGTACCGGCTGGAGAGTCTCGACCTTGTCTGCTTGCAACCCGTAGGGGGCGGTTTCCTGCATGTAGGCTCGCTGTGCCAGCTCCAGCTGTACGGCGTGAACCCCTTGGGCCGGGTGGCCGTACTGGCGAGTGATGTAGCCGCCTTTGAAGCGGCCATTGAGTACCGCCGGCAACTGCGGAGCCAACCGCTCGGCCACGGCGAGCAGCTGCTCCCCGATGCCGGGTGCGCAGGCGCTGCCGTTGGCGGTGCCGAAGTTGAACACTGGTAACTGGCCTTCGAACAGGTGCGGGATGACCGAACGGATCGAGTGCGCGTCCCACAGCAGGGCGTAGCCATGGATCGCCTTGATTCGTTCCAATTGCTGCTGCAACGCTCGATGGTACGGCTGCCAGTAATGCTCCAAACGCTGTGCGATTTGTGCATCGTCTGGTTCGTGCCCCGGCTGGTACAGCGGCACGTCGTCGAATGTCGTCAGCGGGCATAGCCCGGTGGTGTTCTGGCCCGGATACAGGCTGGCGCCATCGGCAGGCCGGTTCAGGTCGATCACGTAGCGCGAAAAACGTGGACGCAACGTCGACGCGCCCAGAGCGACGGCGAAGTCGTACAACTCATGAATATGCCAGTCGGTGTCATCCACCGCCTGGCCGACCAGGCTGTAATGCGCTTTCAGCTCGTCCGGCAGCAAGGTGCCGACGTGAGGCATCGATATCAGCAGAGGGCCGACGCCCTGATGCAGCTCGAAGGTAGGTTCCCGATTCATAGCGTATGCTCCAGTAAATCGGCCAGGGTGGCGCGGTAGCCTTGCAGAGCCTGCACTTGCAGGGCGTGCTGGCCGTCATCGATGACCTGCCTGCCGCCGACGAAGACGTCGCGTACCAGATTGTTGCCGTGCTCGCAGAACACCAGCGAGGACAACAGCTGGGCTGGATGGGCCGGGGCGATATTGACGGCGTCGGAATCGATGACGACCAGGTCGGCACGCTGCCCCACCATCAGCCCGGCTACCGAGCGGCCGGTCGCCTGGGCCCCGCCCTTGACCGCCTGATCGAACAGGCGATCCGCCACCACCGGCGCGTCGGGGCTGGCCAGCACATTGCGCCGACGGTGCAACAGGCGCTGGCCGTATTCCAGCAGGCGTAGCTCGGCCCAGGGGTTGACGGCTACGTTGCTGTCCGAACCGATACCCCAACGGCCCTTGTCTGCCAGAAACCGCTGAGCGTCGAACAATCCATCGCCAAGATTGGCTTCGGTGCTCGGGCATAGCCCTACGGTGGCACCACTGCGCGCCAACGCTGCGTATTCAGCGTCGTCCATGTGGGTGGCGTGCACCAGGCACCAACGCGGGTCCAAGGGTTGGCGGTCCAACAGCCACTGCACCGGTCGCTGGCCGAGGATTGCCTCGCATTCCTCAACCTCGCGGGTCTGCTCGGCAATATGGATATGCACGGGCGCGCGCGGATCGTCGGCATCCAGGCCATCCATCAGTCTCGACAGGGACGCTTCGCTCACGGCACGTAACGAATGCGGCGCCACGCCATAACGCCGATTGCCGTTCTGCGGCATGGCTTTTTGCAGGTGCTGACGCAGCTCCAGAATCCACTCCGGTGAATTGATGAAACGACGTTGGTGCGGCAAGGGTTCTGCCTGGCCTAGCCCACCGTATTGGTAAAGCACGGGAAGCAGGGTCATGCCGATGCCTACTTCTTCGGCCGCCCGCACCACGCGCAGGGACAATTCGGCGGGGTTCGCGTAGGGCTGGCCGTCAGCGCCGTGGTGCACGTAATGAAACTCGCACACCGAGGTGTACCCGGCCTTGAGCATTTCGATGTACAGGTGCCGACCGATGGCCTGCAAGTGCCGAGGCTGCAAGCGCTGGGCAAATCGATACATCAGGGTACGCCAGCTCCAGAAGGAATCGGCGGGGTCGCCCAGGGTTTCGGTCAAGCCGGCCATGGCGCGCTGGAACGTGTGGGAGTGCAAGTTGGGCATGCCACTGATCACCGGGCCACGCGCCACCGGCGTGCCGGCCAAGGGCACGGCATCGCAGGCCACGGTGGTCAGATCGCCAGCGGCGTTCCAGCTCAGCAGTACATTGCGCTGCCAGCCACCAGGCAGCAAGGCGCTGTGGGCAAACAGACTGCCCTGGGCTTGGCTGGCAACTGAATCGATTGGTATATCCACAAAAACCTCTGGGCAGTGGCGCAAGCGCAAGCCATCAAAGAACGGGCGCTGCGTCTCGCGACAGCACGCTGTGCAGGAAACTGCGGGTCCGCGCTTCACGCGGTGCGGTGAACAGCTGCGCCGGTGGCGCGGCCTCGACAATCGCGCCTTGATCCATGACCACCACCACGTCAGCCACTTCCCGGGCAAATCCCATTTCGTGGGTAACGATGATCATGGTCATGCCTTCGCTCGCCAGGGTCTTCATGACCTGCAATACCTCGCCCACCAGCTCCGGATCCAGCGCCGAGGTAGGCTCGTCGAACAGCATGACCTTGGGCTCCATGGCCAACGCGCGGGCAATCGCAACGCGCTGCTTCTGCCCACCGGACAAAGTGCCGGGGTAAACCTGCGCCTTGTGCTCCAGGCCAACCTTGTTCAACAGGCGCAGCCCCTGCTCTTCGGCCGCTTGGCGCGATCTGCCGCGCAGGGCCATGGGCGCCAGGGTGATGTTGTCCAGCACGCTGAGGTGCGGGAACAGGTTGAACGACTGGAACACCATGCCGACTTCGCTGCGCAGGGCGTCCAGTTTGCTTTCCGACATCATCCTGCCCTGCTCCACCACGGTATGGCCACACGCGCGCAGCGTTCCGCCTTCGGCGGTTTCCAGGCCGTTCATGCAACGCAGGAAGGTGCTCTTGCCCGACCCGCTGGGACCGATCACCACCACGACCTGGCTGGCCTGTACGCTGAAGTCGATGTTGTGCAGCACCTGATGAGTGCCGAACGATTTGCTCAGGTTTTGAATATCGATAATGGCGGTGCTCATCACACTCTCCCGTCGGCGCGCAGCACCTTCTCGGTGCGGCGCAGGATCAAGGTGGTGATGCTGGTCAGCATCAGGTAGATGACGGCAATGGCCAGGTACACTTCGAGCGAACGGTAGGACACGCTGATGATCTTCTCGCCTTCGTGCATCACGTCGGCAATGGTGAGCAGTGACACCAGCGCCGAGTTCTTGATCAAGGCGATGAATTCGTTGCCCAGGGCGGGGATCATGCGCACGAAGGCTTGGGGCAGGATGACCTTGCGCATCGCCAGTTTGTGCGGCAGGCCCAGCGAGCGGGCGGCTTCCATCTGGCCCTTTTCCACCGACTGGATCGAACCCCTGACAATCTCCGAGACATAGGCCGCACTGTAGATGCCCAGGCCGAAAATTCCGCACACATAAGCGGGTAACTGAATGCCGAAGTGCGGCAGGCCAAAGAACAGAATGAACAGCTGCACCAGCAGCGGCGTGCCGCGGACCAGCGTCAAGTAAGTGGTACACAGCCCGTAGATCAGCGTGCGCTTGGGATTCAGCCGCCCCAGCCCGATCAACAGGCCCAGGACACAGCCCAGCACCAACGCGGCAGCGGTGATTTCGATGGTGGTCAGGGTACCGGAGGCGAGCGCGCGCCAGCCGTCCCAGACCGGGGAAAAGTCGAGATCCATGAGGTACTCCGCAGAGGCTTACGGTTGAAGGCGTAAAGTGTGCAGGCTCGTCGCAGCATCGGCCGAACCTGCAACGGCGACTTATTCTTTGGTGGTGCCGAACCACTTCTGGGTCAGTGCGGCGTATTCGCCATTGCTGCGCAGGGTTTTCAGCGCCTGGTTCATCTGCTGTTGCAGCGCGGTGTCATTCTTGCGAACGGCAAAACCGTACAGTTCGGTGGTCAGGCCTTCGTCCAGCACGCGGACCTTGGGCTGACGCTTGGCATATTCCACCGCCGCCGGGCGCCCGGTCACTGCAGCGTTCACCCGGCCAATGGCCAACAGGTCGAACATGGCCTGGTTCTTTTCCACTTCCACCACGCTCACTGCGGGGTAGTTGGTTTTCAGAAAGTCGATCGACTTGGTACCTACCTGGGCTGAAACCTTCTTGCCCGCGACCAGATCGCCGGGTTTATCGATGCTGGTGTCATCCTTCAGGACCAGCACAGCGAGGCCGCCGCGATAGTAGGAATCAGTGAAGTTGACCACCTTCTGCCGTTCTTCGGTCATGTAGATGGCCGACGCCGCCACGTCGAAGCGGTTGGAAATCAAGCCAGGGATCAGCCCCTTGAAGCCGATGTCGATCCACTCGACCTTCTTGTTCAGTTGCTTGCCGATGGCTTCGATCAATTCGATATCGAAGCCGGTGCGCTTGCCATCCTGCACGAACTCCATGGGTGGAAAGGTCGCATCGGTGCCGACACGCATCACTTCATCGGCTGCCTGGGCCGAGGTGCACAGCGAAGCCATCAGCGTCAGCGCGGCAGCCAGGGGGGTGAATAACTTCAACGCTTTCATCACGAATTCCTTCGGCAAGGGTAGGTCCGGTCAGGACCTGAAACATGGATTGGGCGGCAGTTAGAAGCGATTGCAGATGCGGCTGGCTGCTTTTCTGGTGAGACTGATCAATTCAGCCTCCCGTGGGCCAACGCGCAGTGACGGCGCCATCAACGTAATGGTGCCTTCCAGGGCACCGTCCGCCGAAATCAGCGGGACACTCACGCCCCAAACACCCAGATCGACCTCACTGTCACTGGTGGCGTAGCCATTCTTGCGAATTCGGGCGATCTCCTTTTCCAGCGCCGCGATGTCCATGGCGCCCTCCTGCGATTGCGTTTTCAGCAGTTGGCGCTGCACCGATTCGGGCAGAAACGCCAACAGGCTCTTGGCCGAGGCGCCCTGCATCATGGAGTGGGCGCGGCCCTTGGTGAACGAGCAACGCAGCGAGCTGCTGCTCTCCTCCATGGCGATGCACACCATCTGGCCGTTGCTGTACACCAACAAGCCGACGCTTTCGCCCGTGCGTTCAGCCAAGGCGCTGATCTCGTCGCGGCTCTGGCTGATCAGGTTGGAGGTCTGATCGAAACCCCACGCCAACTGCACGCCGGTCGCGCCTGGCTCGTACAGCCCCGTGGTCATGTGTTCTTGCAGCAGACCCCACTTCTTCAACGACGCCAGGTGCCGATAGACCGTGCTCAACGGCATCTGCACCTGCGCGGCAATGCGCTTGGCCGCAATCGGTTGCCCAGCCTTGGCCACGCAGGTCAGCACCTGCAGCACACGGTCGACAATGCTGGTGGTTCGTGGGTCGTTCATGACTGCACTATAAGAACAAATTCTCGATTCTGAAGGGGGATTCTCATTGGGTGGGAAAAAAACCTCCATGTCGCTGACATGGCACTGCATGGGCCACTGGTGAAATTCCACCGAACGCGCGGTGCCACAGGCACATCCGAGCATTCAGCGCTGCCGAATTCCATGGGATAGTGTCCGTCTTCCTCCCCATCTGAAGACCCTGCCCCATGGCCACCAAGCACCCACTTGAACCGCTGGCTCGACGCTTCCTCGGCAAACACCCGCATCAGCTCGAACCGGAAGAGCTCCACGTTCTCGAGCAGATGAAAAACCGGCTGCCGGTCAGCCGCGATGCCAGTGACGCCTCGGATGAAGTCGCAACGTTCGGTGAACGCCTGTCCGACCGGGTGGCGGCCATCGGCGGTTCATGGGCATTCATCATCGCCTTCACCATCATTCTGCTGGGCTGGATGCTGCTAAACACCGATGTGCTCGATCATTTCGGCCTGGCCTTCGACCCCTACCCGTACATCTTTCTCAACCTGATGCTCTCTACCGTCGCGGCCATCCAGGCGCCGGTGATCATGATGAGCCAGAACCGCCAGTCGGCCAAAGACCGCCTGGCCGCGAGCCTGGACTTCGAGGTGAACCTGCGCGCGGAGCTGGAAATCATGCGGCTGCATGAAAAGATCGACAAGGAGATCGTCGAGCGGCTGGATCGGATCCTGGCGAGTGTGGAGCCCAAGAGCAGCGTGTGAAGGTGCGCTTGGGCGTTCTGGGTAGGATCGGCTGATTTCTGCGATGACGGCACTTACCGCCTCACACCCCCCTCACTCCACCGTCACCGACTTCGCCAAATTACGCGGCTGATCCACGTCCGTACCCTTGAGCACCGCCACATAGTACGAAAGCAGCTGCAAAGGAATGGTATAGAGGATCGGCGCCAGTGCATCGATGATGTGCGGCATGGCCACCACATGGGTGCCGGGACCATTGCTAAGTTGCGCCTGCTCATCGGCGAAGACCACCAGCTCACCGCCGCGGGCACGGACTTCCTGCAGGTTGGACTTGAGCTTTTCCAGCAGCTCGTTGTTCGGCGCCACGGTTACCACGGGCATGTCCTTGTCCACCAGCGCCAGCGGCCCGTGCTTCAGCTCACCGGCCGGATAGGCTTCGGCATGAATGTAGGAGATTTCCTTGAGCTTCAGCGCGCCTTCCATCGCCACCGGGAATTGCGCACCGCGGCCCAGGAACAGCGTGTGATGTTTCTCGGCGAACAGCTCGGCGATGCGCTCGATGGTGGTGTCCATGGCCAGGGCTTCGCCCAGGCGTGTCGGCAGGCGGCGCAGTTCGGCCACCAGCTCGGCTTCCACGCCCTCTTCCAGCGTCCCGTGAACTTGACCAAGCGACAGCGTCAGCAGCATCAACGCAACCAGTTGAGTGGTGAAGGCCTTGGTCGAAGCGACACCGATTTCCGGACCTGCCTGGGTCAGCAAGGTCAGGTCGGACTCGCGCACCAAAGAGCTGATGCCGACGTTGCAGATCGCCAGGCTGCCGAGAAACCCCAATTGCTTGCCATTGCGCAGCGCGGCCAGGGTGTCGGCCGTTTCACCGGACTGTGAAATGGAAACGAACAGCGTGTCGGGCTGCACCACGACCTTGCGATAGCGGAACTCGCTGGCCACTTCGACCTGGCAAGGGATGCCGGCCAGGCCCTCGAGCCAATAGCGCGCAACCATACCGGCGTGATAGCTGGTGCCGCACGCCACGATCTGCACATTGCGCACCTTGGCGAACAGCTCGGCGGCCTGCGGACCGAAGGCCTGCACCAGCACCTGGTTCTGGCCCAGGCGACCTTCCAGGGTGCGCTGTACCACGGTGGGCTGCTCGTGGATCTCTTTCATCATGAAGTGGCGATACTCGCCCTTGTCGGCCGCCTCGGCGCCTTCGTGATACTGCACGCTTTCACGTTGCACAGGCATGCCGGCGGCATCCCAGATCTGCACGCTTTCACGGCGGATCTCGGCAATGTCACCTTCCTCCAGGTACATGAAACGGTCGGTCACCTGCCGCAGCGCCAACTGGTCTGAGGCGAGGAAGTTCTCGCCCATGCCCAGGCCGATGACCAGTGGACTGCCGCTGCGGGCGGCCACCAGACGGTCGGGTTGGTGCACGCTGATGGCCGCCAGGCCGTAGGCGCCGTGCAGTTGCTTGACCGTCGCCTTGAGCGCGTCGGCCAGGTCGGGCAATGCCTTGAGGGTGTGATGCAACAGATGCGCGATGACTTCGGTATCGGTCTGCGACGTGAATACGTAGCCCAGCTCCTTGAGCTGGGTGCGCAGGACTTCGTGATTCTCGATGATACCGTTATGCACCACTGCCACTTCAGCAGTGGAAAAGTGCGGATGGGCGTTCTGTTCGGTCGGCGCACCATGGGTGGCCCAACGGGTATGGGCGATGCCCAGCTTGCCGAGCAGAGGCTCATCCGCCAGCGCGGCCTGCAGTTCGGCTACCTTGCCGACACGACGCCGGCGCTGCACGCTGCCATCCTCGCTCAACACGGCTACGCCTGCGCTGTCGTAACCGCGATATTCCAGGCGCTTGAGGCCCTCGACCAGAATGGCAGTGATGTTGCGCTCCGCGATGGCGCCGACGATTCCACACATGTTCGCTTCTCCTAGCTGGTAGCGGCGAGCACGAGATCTATCCCGCGCGCCTGAATCTGATCGCGTGCTTCGAGGGGCAGGCGATCATCGGTAATGAGGGTGCTGATGCGGCCCCAGGGCAGCTCCAGATTGGGGATCCTGCGTCCGACCTTGTCGGACTCGACCATGACGATCACTTCGCGAGCGACTTCGGCCATCACCCGGCTCAGGCCCAGCAACTCATTGAAGGTCGTGGTGCCGCGCTCCAGATCGATGCCGTCGGCACCGATGAACAACTGGTCGAAGTCATAGGAGCGCAGCACTTGCTCGGCCACCTGGCCCTGGAACGATTCGGAGTGCGGATCCCAAGTGCCGCCGGTCATCAGCAAGACGGGCTCATGCTCCAATGCACTCAGGGCATTGGCGACGTGTAGCGAGTTGGTCATGACCACCAGGCCCGGCTGTTTGCCCAGCTCGGGAATCATCGCAGCGGTGGTGCTGCCACTGTCGATGATGATGCGCGCGTGCTCCTTGATGCGCATGACGGCGGCTCGGGCGATGGATTGCTTGATGGCCGAGACGCGCTGGCTCGGTTCGCCGATCAGCTCCTGCGGCATGGTCACCGCGCCGCCATAGCGACGCAGCAGCAGGCCGTGGCTTTCCAGGGCGGCAAGGTCCTTGCGGATGGTGACTTCGGACGTTGCGAAATGCCTCGCCAAGTTATCCACAGTCACTTCGCCCTGTTCATTGAGCAGGGCAAGGATGCTGTGACGACGTTGGGGCGTATTGCGCTTCGACATGGCCTAAGTTTCGATTCGAAAGATAACGAAGGCAATAGAAACCTAAACTGAAAGGTTCGTCAATGGTGTCATCGTATTTATCATGGCCTCTTCGCGGGCAGAGCCCGCTCCAACAGGGTCCTACCTGAAATTTTGTAGGAGCGGGCTCTGCCCGCGAATGGCCTTATACAATAGCTACACCTGTGGATAACTAAGGCTTCTTGACCTTCACCGGCCGCTTCCACCCTTCGATGTTACGCTGCCGCGCACGTGCCACGCCCAATTGCCCTGCAGGCACCTGTTGGGTGATGGTCGAACCTGCAGCAGTCGTCGATCCCGCCAAGATATCCACAGGTGCGACCAGCGCATTGTTGGAACCGATGAAAACGTCCTCACCAATGGTGGTTTTCCATTTGTTCGCGCCGTCGTAGTTGCAAGTGATGGTACCGGCGCCGATGTTGCTGTTGGCACCGATGTCCGCATCGCCCAGATAACTCAAGTGACCGGCCTTGGCGCCCTCGCCCATACGGGCATTCTTCAGCTCAACGAAGTTACCCACATGCGCCCGGGCTTCCAGCACCGTGCCGGGTCGCAGGCGCGCAAACGGGCCAGCATCGCTGCCTTCGTGCAGCACTGCACCGTCGAGATGGCTGTTGGCCTTGACCACCACGCCTCTGCCTAGCGTACTGTCCTTGATGTAGCAGTTGGGCCCGATGACCACATCGTCTTCGATCACCACCCGCCCTTCGAGCACCACATTGACATCGATCAACACGTCCCGACCCACGCTGACTTCACCGCGCACATCGAAGCGCGCCGGGTCGCGCAAGGTCACGCCCTGGGCCATCAACCGACGCCCTTCGCGCAACTGGTAGTGACGCTCCAGTTCCGCAAGTTGACGGCGGTCATTGGCGCCCTGCACCTCCATCGGATCCTGGGCGGTTTCAGTGGCCACCACCAAGCCATCGCTGACAGCCATGGCGATCACATCGGTCAGGTAATACTCACCTTGAGCGTTATTGTTGGACAGGCGCGCCAGCCACTCGGCCAGATGCTTGCCAGGCACTGCGAGAATGCCGGTGTTGCCTTCTCGAATGGCTTTCTGTGCATCGCTGGCGTCCTTGTGCTCGACGATAGCCTGCACCTTGCCATCCGCATCGCGCACGATGCGGCCGTAGCCCGTGGGATCGGCAAGCTCGACGGTGAGCAGGCCTAGCTGGTCGGCACTGACTTTCTGCAGCAGGCGCTGCAACGTCGCCACTTCGATCAGCGGAACGTCGCCGTAAAGTATCAATACATTGTCGGCTGTCAGGCCTGGCACAGCCTGGGCGACCGCATGGCCGGTGCCCAGCTGCCTGTCCTGCAGCACGAAATTCAGGTCGTCAGCGGCCAGGCGTTCACGTACCGCATCCGCACCATGGCCAATCACCACGTGGATGTTCTGCGGCTTGAGCTGGCGGGCGCTGTGGATAACATGGCCGAGCATTGAATTGCCGGCGACCGGGTGCAACACCTTGGGCAAGGCCGAGCGCATGCGCGTGCCTTGGCCGGCGGCGAGAATGACGATATCGAGAGACATGAACGGCTACCAGTCCGGAGAATGGCCAGCAGGCTGACCGGGGGAGAAAGTGCTGAAAAAGAAAAAGGGTAGCCGAGGCTACCCTTTTACTCAATCGCAAGTGAGTCGACGCATCAGCCGCCGAATTTCTTGCGGATCTGCTGGACGGTGCGCAGCTGAGCTGCAGCCTCGGCCAGGCGTGCGGCGGCAGATCCGTAGTCGAAGTCTGCGCCTTTTTCGTTCAGGGCCTTCTCGGCAGCCTTGACGGCTTCCTGAGCGGAAGCTTCATCCAGGTCGGCAGCACGCTGCACGGTGTCGGCAAGAACCTTGACCATGTTCGGCTGAACCTCGAGGAAACCACCAGAGATGTAGAACACCTCGGCTTCGCCACCCTGCTTGATCAGGCGGATCGGACCTGGCTTGAGATCGGTGATCAGCGGGGCGTGGCCTGGAGCGATACCGATATCACCCAGGTTACCGTGCGCAATCACCATCTCGACCAGACCGGAAAAGATTTCTCCTTCCGCGCTGACAATATCGCAATGGACTGTCATAGCCATACTTGCCTCAACCTGATTAGCGCCCGTCGCCGGGCGCCAGGATTACAGTTTCTTGGCTTTCTCGATCGCTTCTTCGATGCCGCCGACCATGTAGAACGCTTGTTCCGGCAGGTGGTCGTAGTCGCCGTTGAGGATGCCTTTGAAGCCTGCGATGGTGTCTTTCAGGGAAACGTATTTACCCGAGGCACCGGTGAAGACTTCAGCCACGAAGAACGGCTGCGACAGGAAGCGCTGGATCTTACGAGCGCGGGATACCAACTGCTTGTCGGTTTCCGACAGCTCGTCCATACCCAGGATCGCAATGATGTCCTTCAGCTCTTTGTAGCGCTGCAGCACATACTGAACGCCGCGAGCGGTGTCGTAGTGCTCCTGGCCGATCACGTTCGGGTCCAGCTGGCGCGAAGTCGAGTCCAGTGGATCGACCGCTGGGTAGATACCCAGGGAGGCGATGTCACGGGACAGTACGACGGTGGCGTCCAAGTGGGCGAAGGTGGTCGCAGGCGACGGGTCGGTCAAGTCATCCGCAGGTACGTATACCGCCTGGATCGAGGTGATCGAACCTTCCTTGGTCGAAGTGATGCGTTCCTGCAGAACGCCCATCTCTTCGGCCAGGGTCGGCTGGTAGCCTACTGCCGATGGCATACGGCCCAGCAGTGCGGACACTTCGGTACCGGCCAGGGTGTAACGATAGATGTTGTCGACGAACAGCAGAACGTCGTTACCTTCGTCACGGAATTTCTCGGCCATGGTCAGACCGGTCAGGGCGACGCGCAGACGGTTGCCCGGCGGCTCGTTCATCTGTCCGTAGACAAGGGCTACCTTGTCCAGAACGTTGGAGTCCTTCATCTCGTGGTAGAAGTCGTTACCCTCACGGGTACGCTCGCCCACACCGGCGAACACGGAATAACCGCTGTGCTCGATGGCGATGTTACGGATCAGCTCCATCATGTTCACGGTCTTGCCGACACCGGCACCACCGAACAGACCGACTTTACCGCCCTTGGCGAACGGGCAGACCAGGTCGATGACCTTGATGCCGGTTTCCAACAGGTCGTTGCCGCCTGCCTGGTCCGCGAAGGAAGGTGCCGGACGGTGAATGCCCCAGCGCTCTTCGGTATCGATCGGGCCCGCTTCGTCGATCGGGTTGCCCAGTACGTCCATGATCCGGCCCAGGGTGGCCTTGCCAACGGGTACGGAAATGGCTGCGCCGCTGTCGAGTACGTTCAGGCCGCGTTTGAGGCCTTCGGTGGAACCCATGGCAATGGTACGAACCACGCCGTCGCCCAGCTGCTGCTGGACTTCGAGGGTGGTTTCAGCGCCTTGTACCTTCAGCGCGTTGTAGATGCTCGGTACGCTGTCGCGTGGAAATTCCACGTCGATAACGGCGCCGATGATTTGAACGATACGTCCGCTACTCATAGCTGGATCCTCTGAATATTTGAACCGTTAAACCGCGGCAGCGCCGCCGACGATTTCCGAGATCTCTTGGGTGATCGCAGCCTGACGCGCCTTGTTGTAGATCAGCTGCAAATCGCTGATCAGGTCGCCGGCGTTGTCGGTTGCATTCTTCATCGCGATCATCCGCGCCGCTTGTTCAGCAGCGTTGTTCTCGACCACCGCCTGGTACACCTGCGACTCCACGTAACGCACCATCAGGCCTTCCAGCAGCTCTTTGGCGTCGGGTTCGTACAGGTAATCCCAGTGGTGCTTGAGTTCTTGATCCGGGGTTGCCTCCAACGGGATCAACTGCTCCACCGTCGGTTGTTGCGTCATGGTATTGATGAACTTGTTGGACACCACGGACAGGCGATCGATACGGCCTTCCAGGTACGCGTCCAGCATCACCTTGACGCTGCCGATCAGATCATTGATCGACGGCTCTTCGCCCAGATGGCTGATCGCTGCCACGACGTTGCCGCCGAAGTTGCGAAAGAACGCTGCACCCTTGCTGCCGATCACGCACAGGTCGATTTCGACGCCGCGTTCGCGATTGGCCGCCATGTCCTTGACCAGGGCCTTGAACAGGTTGGTGTTCAAGCCGCCGCACAGACCACGGTCACTGCTCACCACGATATAGCCGACGCGCTTGACGGCGCGTTCGATCATGAACGGGTGGCGGTATTCCGGGTTGGCGTTGGCCAGATGTCCAATCACCTGGCGGATACGTTCCGCGTAGGGACGGCTGGCTGCCATGCGCATTTGTGCCTTGCGCATTTTGCTGACCGCCACTTTTTCCATGGCGCTGGTAATTTTTTGCGTGCTTTTGATGCTCGCAATCTTACTGCGAATCTCTTTTGCGCCTGCCATGTAACACCTATCAGGTTAGCAAGCAGGGGCCTTGCGGCCCCTGCTGCGGCTTACCAGGTTTGGGTGGCCTTGAACTTCTCGATACCGGCCTTGAGGCCCGCGTCGATTTCGTCATTGAAGTCACCCTTCACGTTGATCTTCGCCAACAGGTCGGCGTGATCGCGGTTGAAGTAAGCAATCAGGGCCTGCTCGAAGCTACCTACCTTGGCGATCTCGACGTCAGTCAGGAAACCACGCTCGGCGGCATACAGCGACAGCGCCATGTCGGCGATCGACATTGGCGAGTACTGCTTCTGCTTCATCAGCTCGGTCACGCGCTGGCCGTGTTCGAGCTGCTTGCGGGTGGCTTCGTCCAGGTCAGACGCGAACTGGGCGAATGCCGCCAGTTCACGGTACTGAGCCAGAGCGGTACGGATACCACCGGACAGCTTCTTGATGATCTTGGTCTGAGCGGCACCACCTACGCGGGATACCGAAACACCGGCGTTCACTGCAGGGCGGATGCCCGAGTTGAACATGGCCGATTCCAGGAAGATCTGACCGTCGGTGATGGAAATCACGTTGGTCGGAACGAACGCGGAAACGTCGCCAGCCTGGGTTTCGATGATCGGCAACGCGGTCAGGGAACCGGTCTTGCCGGTCACTGCGCCGTTGGTGAACTTCTCGACGTACTCTTCGGAAACGCGCGAAGCACGCTCCAGCAAGCGGGAGTGGAGATAGAACACGTCGCCTGGGTAGGCTTCACGACCTGGTGGACGGCGCAGCAGCAGGGAAATCTGGCGGTAGGCCACTGCTTGCTTGGACAGATCGTCGTAGACGATCAGTGCGTCTTCACCGCGGTCACGGAAGAACTCGCCCATGGTGCAGCCGGAGTACGGCGCGAGGAACTGCAGCGCAGGAGATTCCGAGGCACTGGCAGCCACCACGATGGTGTTGGCCAGGGCGCCGTTTTCTTCCAGCTTGCGTACTACGTTGGCGATGGTCGACTGCTTCTGACCGATGGCGACGTAGACGCAGAAGATACCGGAGTTCTTCTGGTTGATGATCGCGTCGATCGCCAGAGCGGTCTTGCCGATCTGACGGTCGCCGATGATCAGCTCGCGCTGGCCACGGCCGACAGGGATCATGGCGTCGACGGCCTTGTAGCCAGTCTGCACAGGCTGGTCTACCGACTTACGCCAGATAACGCCCGGTGCAACCTTTTCGACCGCGTCGGTCTCGGTGTTGCCCAGCGGACCCTTGCCATCGACAGGGTTGCCCAGTGCGTCGACGACGCGACCCAGCAGTTCCTTGCCAACCGGAACTTCCAGGATGCGGCCGGTGCACTTGGCGCTCATGCCTTCGGCCAGACTGGTGTACGCGCCCAGTACCACGGCGCCTACGGAGTCCTGCTCCAGGTTGAGTGCCATGCCGAAGACGCCGCCTGGAAACTCGATCATTTCGCCGTACATGACGTCGGCCAGACCGTGGATCCGTACGATACCGTCGGAAACGCTGACGACGGTGCCTTCGTTACGGGCTTGGGAAGTCACATCGAGCTTGTCGATGCGACCCTTGATGATTTCACTTATTTCGGAAGGATTGAGTTGCTGCATTGCTCTGCTGCCCCTTCAAACTCAAGATTTCAATGCTTCGGCCAGTTTCGCGAGTTTGCCGCGAATCGAGCCATCGATAACCAGGTCGCCGGCGCGGATGACGACGCCACCTATCAGGCTGGCATCCTCCGCAACTTGCAGGCGCACTTCCCGGTCGAGTCGTGCACTGAGAACCTTGGCGAGTTTGTCTTGCTGTTCTTGGTTCAATGCGAAGGCACTGGTGACTTCCACGTCGACCGATTTTTCCTGCTCGGCCTTGTACAGGTCGAACAGCTCGGCGATCTCCGGCAACAGCAGGAGACGGTCGTTTTCGGCAACGACGTGAATGAAATTCTGTGCCTTGGCATCGAACTTGTCGCCGCACACGTCAATGAACGTGGCGGCCTTGTCTGCGCTCGTCAGTCGCGGGGCCTTGAGCAGGCTCTGCATGGTGGCGTCTTGCGCCACCGCTGCAGCCAGGCCGAGCATGGCTGACCAATTGGCCAGCTGCTGGTGGGCCTGAGCGTGCTCGAAGGCCGCCTTAGCGTAAGGTCGGGCCAACGTGGTCAGTTCTGCCATGATCGCCCTCGCTTAGATTTCAGCAGCCAGTTTGTTAACCAGCTCCGCGTGCGCGTTTTGATCGATTGTGGCGCCCAGAATCTTCTCGGCACCGCCCACGGCCAGCATACCCAGTTGGGCACGCAGCGCGTCTTTGACGCCGTTCAGTTCCTGCTCGATCTCGGCTTGAGCCTGCACTTTCACACGGTCAGCGTCGATACGGGCCTTTTCAACGGCCTCTTCGACGATCTGGTTGCCGCGTTTCTTTGCCTGCTCAATGATTTCGGCTGCCTGAGCTTTCGCTTCGCGCAGTTGATGACCCACTTTCTCTTGGGCCAACTCCAGGTCGCGAGCTGCTCGGCTGGCAGCGTCCAAACCATCAGCGATCTTCTTCTGACGTTCGTGCAAAGCCGCGATGACCGGAGGCCACACGAACTTCATGCAGAACAGCACAAAAATGAAGAACGCAACGGTCTGGCCAATCAGGGTTGCATTAATGTTCACGCCAACACCTCGCTCGTTCTTTGTCCATCACACCAATCCACTCGAAGGTTCGAGAGATCAGCCAGCGAGTTGACCAACGAAGGGGTTCGCGAAGGTGAAGAACAGAGCGATACCAACACCGATCATGGTCACGGCGTCGAGCAGACCGGCGACGATGAACATTTTGACTTGCAGCATCGGAACCATTTCTGGCTGGCGAGCAGCGCCTTCCAGGAACTTGCCGCCCAGCAGGCCGAAGCCGATAGCGGTACCCAGTGCGCCCAGGCCGATCAGCAGAGCAACAGCGATAGCGGTTAGACCAACTACAGTTTCCATCTTTCCTCCCGACTTTTTACGTCGTCTTTTGCTTGGTTTTTAGGTTTTAAAGCGGTGTTACAAACCGGTGTTTCGGCCCGGAGGGGCCTCCCTCGCGCCAGGGCGCGAGGGGCATCAGACTCGCCAGGCGGGTCTCAATGATTTTCTTCGTGTGCCATCGAAAGGTAGACGATGGTCAGCATCATGAAGATGAATGCCTGCAGCGTGATGATCAGGATGTGGAACACGGCCCACGCCCACTGCAGCACGACGCCCAGGCCGCTGAGCCACAACAGGCCGCTGCCGAACATCACGGCGATCAGGATGAACACCAGCTCGCCGGCGTACATGTTGCCGAACAGTCGCAGTGCCAGCGAGATCGGCTTGGCGATCAGGGTGACGAATTCGAGCAGGAAGTTCACCGGGATCAGCAGGATCTTGGCGAAGATGTTCTTGCTGCCGAACGGATGCAGGGTCAGCTCGCCGATGAAGCCGCCCAGGCCCTTGACCTTGATGCTGTAGAAGATGATCAGCGCGAATACCGACAGGGCCATGCCCAGGGTCGCGTTCGGATCGGTGGTCGGCACGGCGCGGAACGGAATGTGCGAGTCGCCGGAGATCCAGGCCGCAGCCATCGGGATCCAGTCGACCGGAACCAGGTCGATGGCGTTCATCAGGAACACCCAGACGAAGATCGTCAGCGCCAGCGGCGCGATCACCGCACTGCGGCCATGGAAGCTGTCACGCACGCTGCCATCGACGAACTCGACCAGCACCTCGACGAAGTTCTGCAGGGCGCCCGGCTGACCGGACGTTGCCTTCTTCGCCGCCATGCGGAAGATCAGGATGAAGATCAGGCCCAGGGCAACCGACCAGCCAAGGGTATCGACGTGGAACGCCCAAAACCCCATTTCCTTGGCTTCTGCAGCGGTGTGGGCAAAGCCCCAGCCGCCTTCTGGTAGCTGACCGAAGGTCAAGTTCTGCAAGTGGTGCTGGATATAGCCCGAAGCGGTTGTTTCTGCCATGGTTGCCTCAAACGCCCTAAGGTCTCGAAAGTCTTGTTTTCATGAGCAGGGGTGCGAACCAGCTGACCAGTTGGGTCAACCCGAAGACGCCGAATACAGCCAGCGGCGCCAGTGGTTTCACTCCTGCGAACGTCAGTGCGAACAGCACTGCCGTCAAAATCAGCTTGCCAGCCTCGCCGGCGTAGAACGACCGGACGATGGCTTGTGCGGCCCGGGCTCCGGTGAACCGGAATGCCTTCCAGGCGAAATACAGATTGGGCAACCAGGCAATCAGGCCTCCGCAGAGACCCGAATAACCGCTGACCGCCCCGAGCCATTGCCACAGCACCAGAGCTGCCAGCAACGCGACGACACCTTGCGCCAACAACATCGGGAAAACGACCCATTCATGGAACGGCAGGCGGTTTGGCGTGCGGGTTTCCATCGTGGCGACTCCTCAATGGTCGACGTGCCATAAGCCTTAACTTGGCATAAATTGTGCCGACAAAATGCGCGCAGAGTATAGGGGCGCTTCCGCCCCTATTCAACTGCCGGGTAGTGATTTCCGACTGCGCGCTACATAGGGAATTGTTTCAGCGAATGTGTGCGAGCACACCCTGCAACTCGTCCAGCGAGTTATAGCGGATCACCAACTGGCCCTTGCCCTTCTGTCCGTGGCGAATCTGCACCGCAGAGCCCAGGCGCTCGGCCAGGCGCTGTTCCAGCCGGGTGATGTCCGGGTCGGCCTTGGCCGGCTCCACGGGCTCGGGTTTGCCACTGAGCCACTGCCTGACCAGGGCTTCGGTCTGGCGCACGGTCAGACCGCGTGCGACAACGTGTCGCGCCCCTTCTACCTGCTGTTCGTCCGGCAGACCGAGCAACGCGCGCGCATGCCCCATTTCCAGATCGCCGTGGGACAGCATGGTCTTGATCACTTCAGGCAGGGCAATCAGGCGCAGCAGGTTGGCCACGGTGACCCGCGACTTGCCCACTGCGTCGGCCACCTGCTGCTGGGTCAACTGGAACTCGTGCTGCAGGCGTTGCAGGGCAATGGCCTCTTCCACCGGGTTGAGGTCTTCGCGTTGGATGTTTTCGATCAATGCCATGGCGATCGCGGCTTCGTCGGGCACATCGCGAACCATGGCCGGAATTGTCTCCAGGCCGGCCTGTTGCGCCGCGCGCCAGCGGCGTTCCCCGGCGATGATCTCGAACCGCGAGTTGGCCACCGGCCGTACCACGATCGGTTGCATCACGCCCTGGGTCTTGATCGAGTGCGCCAACTCTTCGAGCGCCTGCGGGTCCATGTCCCGACGTGGCTGGTATTTACCGCGCTGGATGACGTCCAGGGGCAAATGCTGCAACTCGTTCTGGTCGACCGTGACGGCCTGCTCTTCGAGCGCACTGACGGTCGAACCGCTGAGCAGCGCATCCAGCCCACGCCCGAGACCACGTTTCTTGACGGCCATTGGATTCCTTAAATGACTGCAGCGGTGCGAGATTGGCGACGCTGCCGACGAACCATCTCGCCAGCCAGTGCCAGGTAGGCCAGGGCGCCGCGTGAGGATTTGTCGTACGTGAGCGCCGGCATCCCATAGCTGGGAGCTTCGGCCAGACGAATGTTGCGCGGGATGACGGTATCGTAGAGCTGGTCGCCGAAGTGCTCCTTGAGCTGCGCCGACACATCGTTCATCAGGCTCAGGCGAGGGTCGTACATGGTCCGCAGCAAACCCTCGACCTTGAGGTCCGGATTCAGCAGTTCGGCGATTCGCTTGACGTTGTCCACAAGGTCGCTCAGCCCTTCCAGGGCGAAATACTCGCACTGCATCGGAATGATCACGCCATCGGACGCCACCAGCGCATTGAGGGTCAGCATCGACAGCGAGGGCGGGCAGTCGATCAGAATGTAGTCGTAGTTGTTGCGCACCGGCGCCAGCGCACTGCGCAGCCGGCTCTCTTTCATCTGCATTTCCAGCAGGACCACCTCGGCCGCCGTCAGGTCGCGGTTGGCCGGCAGCAACTGATACCCGCCGTGCTCGGAAAAGTGCATGGCCTGGGCCAGGTCGCACTCGCCGATCAGCACGTCGTAGATGGAGTTTTCAAGTGCGTGCTTGTCCACTCCGCTACCCATGGTGGCGTTGCCCTGCGGATCGAGGTCGATCAGCAGCACGCGGCGCTTGGTCGCGACCAGCGATGCTGCGAGGTTGATGCAGGTGGTGGTCTTGCCCACACCACCTTTCTGGTTCGCTATCGCGAATACCTTAGCCATTATTGCTCGTGTTCCCAATCATGCCGTGCGGCGCAGTATCAGCAGATGGCGTTGGCCTTGGCAACCGGGGACGGCCAAGGCGTGTTCGCTATCGAGGTGGAAGTCCGCTGGCAATGCTACCAGTTCGTCAGCTGGATGCAGCCCTTTCATCGCCAACCAGCGTGTGTCGACGTTGCCCAGGTGACGTGTCCAGTGGGCAAAATCGTGCAGGCTGCTGAACGCGCGGGAAACGATACCGGCGAAAGGTTGCTCGGGGACGAAGGTTTCGGCGCGGCTGTGGATAACTTGCAGGTTGGCCAATCCCAGCTCCAGTTTCACTTGGGTCTGGAAGCGGGTTTTCTTGCCATTGCTGTCGAGCGTGGCGATCCGTTTTTCAGGAAACATGATCGCCAGCGGAATGCCTGGCATGCCGCCGCCGCTGCCGACATCCAGCCAGCTGTCGGCCGCTGCCAGGTGCGGCAGGATGCTCAGGCTGTCGAGCAGGTGCCGGGAAACCATCTCGTCGGGATTGCGCACCGCCGTCAGGTTGTACGCCTTGTTCCATTTGATCAACAGGGCCAGGTAGGCCAACAGCTGGTCGCGCTGGCCTTCGGACAGTTCGACGCCCAATTGCAGGGCGCCTGTGGACAACTCTTCGCGGTGCTGTTCGGTGACCATGGAACTCAAGCGCTTTGCTCCAACTCACGGCCTGCGCCGCGTTTTTTCAGATGAATCATCAACAGCGAAATGGCAGCGGGCGTCACACCCGGTATACGCGATGCCTGACCCAGGGTCTCGGGACGAGTAGCACCCAGCTTGCCCTGGATTTCCTTGGACAACCCGGAGATGCCGACGTAGTCGATATCCGCAGGCAGACGAGTGTCTTCGCTGGCACGCAGCCGGGCGATCTCGTCCTGTTGACGATCGATGTACCCGGCGTACTTGGTCTTGATCTCGACCTGTTCGGCCACCTGTGGATCCTGCGCGCCGCCACCGGTGACTTCGACCAGACCGACATAGTCGATTTCCGGACGGCTGAGCAGGTTAAGCAGGTTGTATTCATGGGTCAACGGCGTACCGAATTTCTCGGCAAGCGCATCGCCCACGGCAGTGTTCGGTCGGACCCAGCTGCTCTTGAGCCGCTGTTCCTCGATTTCGATGGCTTCGCGCTTGGCACTGAACGCTGCCCAACGGGCGTCGTCGACCAGGCCCAGCTCGCGACCCTTTTCGGTCAGGCGCAGGTCTGCATTGTCCTCGCGCAGGATCAGGCGATACTCGGCCCGCGAGGTGAACATCCGGTACGGTTCCTGGGTGCCCAGGGTGATCAGGTCATCGACCAGCACGCCGATGTAGGCTTCGTCCCGGCGCGGGCACCAGGCGTCTTTGCCCTGTGCACGCAACGCCGCGTTGGCGCCGGCCAGCAACCCCTGCGCGCCGGCCTCTTCGTAGCCGGTGGTGCCGTTGATCTGCCCGGCGAAGAACAGACCGGCGATCACCTTGGTTTCGAGGCTGTACTTGAGATCGCGCGGATCGAAGTAGTCGTATTCGATGGCGTAGCCGGGACGCATGATGTGTGCGTTTTCCATGCCACGGATCGAACGGACGATCTGCAACTGCACATCGAACGGCAGGGACGTGGAAATACCGTTGGGATACAGCTCGTGGGTGGTCAGCCCCTCCGGCTCGATGAACACCTGATGGCTCTGCTTGTCGGCGAAGCGGTGAATCTTGTCTTCGATCGAGGGGCAGTACCGTGGACCTATGCCTTCGATTTCACCGGCTGCCGAATACATCGGCGAGCGATCGAGGTTGGCCGCGATGATTTCATGGGTGCGCGCGTTGGTATGGGTGATCCAGCAACTGACCTGGCGCGGATGCAGTGCCTTGGATCCCATGAACGACATCACCGGGATCGGGGTATCGCCCGGCTGCTCGGTCATCACCGAAAAGTCCACGGACTTGCCGTCGATGCGCGGCGGTGTACCGGTCTTCAACCGGCCTACTCGCAGGGGCAGTTCACGCAGGCGATGGGCCAGGGCGATCGACGGCGGATCGCCCGCACGCCCACCCGAATAATTCTGCAAACCGATGTGGATGAGCCCGCCCAGGAAGGTACCGGTGGTGAGCACCACGGAATCGGCCATGAAGCGCAGGCCCATCTGGGTGACCACGCCCTTGACCTCGTCCTGCTCGACGATCAGGTCGTCTGCCGGCTGCTGGAATATCCACAGGTTGGGTTGATTCTCCAGGATTTCGCGGATCGCCGCCTTGTACAGGACCCGGTCGGCCTGGGCACGGGTGGCCCGTACCGCTGGGCCCTTGCGGTTGTTGAGCACGCGAAACTGAATGCCACCCTTGTCGGTAGCCAGTGCCATGGCACCGCCGAGCGCATCGATCTCCTTTACCAGGTGGCTCTTGCCGATGCCGCCGATGGCCGGGTTGCAACTCATGGCACCGAGGGTTTCCACGTTGTGCGTCAACAGCAGGGTCTTTGCACCCATGCGTGCTGAGGCCAGTGCTGCCTCGGTACCGGCATGACCGCCGCCGATGACGATCACTTCAAAACGGGAAGGGAAATCCACCACGCACCTCGTGCCTGTTCAATGTGGGTAATTGGGATAGCGGCGCAGTATAGGGAATTTGCCTCGGCTAAAGAACCCTTCTGCACAAAAAATAACCAGCTGTGGATAGACCGGGTAATAGAAATTAAAAGAGAGAGATTTATTAAAGCTTTGTTTTTATGTTTATTACTATGCAACGACAAATCTGTGGATAAGGTTCTGAAACCCTCTGTACTCGTGCTGTACAGAGAAATTAAAGGTTGTGTTCACCTGTTAATGAGCCCGGTGTATAACCGAAATTAACCTGTGGGTAACACGGTTGCTTACCCACAGGCGGATTTATCATCAGCTTTCGGACCCGCTTATCAACCTGGCTCAGGCAGGCTTTTCCACAGGGCTCCTGAAGCGTGTATAAAAAAAAGCCGCCTCGAAAGGCGGCTGTTGATCAGTTTCATGCGCGGGTCGTGGCGGTGCTTGCACGCCTACTTGCCGATGCAGAAGCTCGAAAAGATGCGTCCCAGCAGATCATCTGAACTGAATGCTCCGGTGATTTCACCCAAGGCTTGCTGCGCCAGGCGCAGGTCTTCGGCCAACAGCTCGCCGGCCCCGGCCAGGGTCAATTGATCACGTCCATGGTCAAGGTGGTCGCCGGCATGGCGCAAGGCTTCGAGGTGACGTCGACGTGCGCTGAAGCTGCTTTCTGCGGTCTGTTCGTACCCCATGCAGGCCTTGAGGTGTTCGCGCAGCAACTGCAGCCCCTCGCCCGCCCCCTTGGCAGTCAAGCTCAACGTGACGTGTCCGTCGCCGTCCTGCTGCAGGCCGATGGGTTCCCCACTCAGGTCCGCCTTGTTGCGAATCACCGTGACTTTGCCGATATCGGGCGTGAGCTCGAGGAACTCCGGCCAGAGCGAAAACGGGTCGGCCGCTTCGGCGGCCGTCGCATCCACCACCAGCAGGATACGATCGGCCTCGGCAATGGCCTTCAGCGCTCGCTGCACGCCGATCTGCTCGACTTCATCGGCTGTGGTGCGCAGCCCCGCGGTGTCGATCACGTGCAACGGCATGCCATCGATGTGGATATGTTCGCGCAACACGTCCCGGGTCGTGCCGGCAATCTCCGTCACGATCGCGGCTTCGCGTCCGGCCAGCAGGTTGAGCAGGCTAGACTTGCCGGCATTCGGTCGACCGGCGATGACCACGTTCATGCCATCACGCAGCAAGGCCCCCTGCCCGGCTTCCCGCAGCACGGTGGATAACTCGCCACGTACCTTGTCGAGCAGGCTCAGTACATGACCATCGGCGAGGAAATCGATTTCCTCCTCGGGAAAGTCGATGGCGGCCTCGACGTAGATACGCAACGCGATGAGCTGCTCGGTCAAGTTATCCACACGGCGGGAAAAAGCCCCTTGCAGCGAACGCACGGCGTTGCGCGCCGCCTGGGCTGAACTGGCTTCGATGAGATCGGCAATGGCCTCGGCCTGGGCCAGGTCGAGCTTGTCGTTGAGGAATGCACGCTCGCTGAATTCGCCCGGACGTGCCAGGCGGCAGCCCAGTTGCAGACAACGCTGCAGCAGCATGTCCATCACCACAGGCCCACCGTGGCCTTGCAGCTCGAGCACGTCCTCGCCGGTGAACGAATTGGGCCCGGGGAAGTACAGGCTCAGGCCCTCGTCGATGACCTGGCACTGCGCGTCGAGCATCGGGCCGTAGTGAGCGTAGCGAGGCGTTGGCACGCGGCCGATGATCGCCTGGGCAGCCGTGCTGGCCAGTGGTCCGGAGATACGCACGATCCCCACTCCACCGCGACCTTGGGCTGTGGCAATGGCAGCGATGGTTTCGCGAACGACGTTCATGCAGATACTCCGGTCGAATTTCAGATAGCAAAACGCCCCACGAGGGGGCGCTTTGTGCACAGGTTAGTCGAGCAACCCGTTAAACGGCAGGTTTGTTTGCCGCAGCTTTCTCGATACCGCGCGTGATGTACCACTGCTGGGCAATCGACAGGGTGTTGTTGGTTACCCAGTACAGTACCAGGCCGGCCGGGAACCAGAGGAAGAAGAAGGTGAACACGATCGGCATCATCTTCATCACCTTGGCCTGCATCGGATCCGGAGGCGTTGGGTTCAAGCGCTGCTGAATGAACATGGTCGCGCCCATGATGATCGGCAGGATGAAGAACGGATCCTTGATCGACAGGTCGGTTATCCACAGCAGCCAAGGTGCCTGACGCATCTCGACGCTTTCCAGCAGTACCCAGTACAGGGACAGGAAGACCGGCATCTGCACCAGGATCGGCAGGCAGCCACCCAGCGGATTGATCTTCTCTTTCTTGTACAGCTCCATCATGGCCTGCGACATCTTCTGGCGATCGTCGCCATGCTGCTCCTTGAGCAATGCCAGTTTCGGCGCAACGGCGCGCATGCGCGCCATCGACCGGTAGCTGGCGGCCGACAAGGGGAAGAACAGCAGCTTGATCAGGATGGTCAGGCAGATGATCGAGAAGCCCCAGTTACCCAGGATCGCGTGGATATGCTTGAGCAGCCAGAAGATCGGTTGCGCGATGAACCACAGGATGCCGTAGTCGACGGTCAGCTCCAGGCCTGGGGACAATTCCTTGAGCTTGTCCTGTACCTTCGGACCGGCATACAGGGTGGCTGTGGTTTCGACCTTGCCACCTGGTGCGGCGGACAACGTCGGACCGGTGTAGCCGATGATGTAGTTGCCCTGGTTGTCCTTGCGCGTCATGACGTTGTTGCTGTCACCGGGGGCAGGGATCCAGGCCGTCACGAAGTAGTGCTGCAGCCAGGCTACCCAACCACCTTGCACGGTTTCCTTGAGGCCGGCCTTGTCCATGTCCTTCATCGACACTTTCTTGTACGGCTCGCCACTTGTCCACAGGGCAGCACCCAGGTAGGTCGCGGTACCGGTGGCCGTAGTCGACGACGGGTCAGAGCTGTTGTCTCGCTTGAGCTGGGCGAACATGTTCCCGCTCCAGTTCTGCGCGCTCTGGTTATCCACAAGGTAGCCGACTTTCAGGTCGTATTCGCCGCGGTCGACCGTGAAGCGCTTGACGTAGTTGACGCCGTTGTCGCTGTAGGTCAGGTCGACTACCAGCTGGTTCTGACCCTCGGCCAGTTGATAACTTTTTTGCGTGGCGCTGTACACGGGGCGCCCAGTGGAACGCGCATCCGGGCCGTTCGCACCGGTCAGGCCACTCTGGGCCAGGTAGGTCAGTTCACCACCGTTGTCGAACAACTGGAATGGAATGTTCGGCATGTCCTGGCGCCGAGGGTACTCGGGCAGGTTCAGCTGGACGATATCACCACCGGTAGGATCGATAGCGAAGTTGAGCACGTCGGTCTTGACCCAGATCAGGTCCTTGCTGACCACGACAGGGGTCGGCACAGGCAGATTGGCATCAGGATTGGCGCTGGGTACATCGGCACTGGCTTGAGTGTTGGTGCCCGGTACCGTTTCCGGCAATGCCGGGGTCGGGTTCTGGGTAGCCATATTCTGAGTCGGCAAGGCGGCTTGACCGTAGTCTTGGTTCCATTTCAGGACCATGACGTAGGCCACGACTGCCAGGGCGACGATCAGGATCGTGCGTTTAATATCCATGATTACTCGGCTATCGAAGAAGAACGGGGTGATGGGGCGTCTGGAACCGGGTCGAAACCACCGGCATTCCATGGGTGACAGCGGCCAAGGCGACGAACGGTCAGCCAGCTTCCACGCAAGAGGCCGTGGATCTCGATGGCTTCGAGCGCGTAGCAAGAGCAACTGGGATAAAAACGACAGTGGTTCGCCATGAGAGGGCTGATGGCGTAGCGGTAGAACTGGATCGGAACGATTGCCAGTTTACGCATCTTGACTGTCCACTCCTGCAGGTTCGGTCTTCACCACTGGAGCGGGCCGGTTACGTGCAAGGCGCTTCCAGAGCTTGCCAAAATGCTCATGCAATTCAGGGTTTTCCACGTCGCCCAAACCTTTGCGCGCGACGATGACGATGTCCCAGCCAGCCAGTATGTCCTGGTGCAGACGGAACGAGTCACGCATCAAACGTTTCAAGCGATTGCGTTGAACGGCGAGCTTGACGCTCTTTTTACCGATGACCAGCCCCAGACGGGGATGTTCGAGGCCGTTCTCACGCGCAAGGAGCAGCAAGTTCTTGCCGGGTACCTTGCCAGACGGCGAGTCGAAGACTGCTTTGAAATGCCGGGCTGTCAGCAGACGCTTTTCCCGACCGTAGTCCTGACTCACCACCTGTGCCGAAGGATCAAACTGCCAGACGCTTGCGGCCCTTGGCGCGACGACGCGACAGGACGGTACGGCCGTTCTTGGTAGCCATGCGGGCACGGAAACCGTGAGTGCGAGCGCGCTTGATGGTGCTGGGTTGGAAAGTACGTTTCATGGTTGTTACCTGGTTCGTCCACAACGGGCCGGAATGGACCCCGTTTTAAGAGACCGGCGATTCTAGTGAAAGCGCGGCAGAAGGTCAATTTCCAACCAGCTATTACTTTTGCATCGTTTATCAGAACCCTGCGCTGCACGTAGACATCGACCCTCACCTTCGATTCATCCGCCTCCTGTTTCCAAGCCTGCGTATGACACACCAGAGCCGATCAAATATAGAAATAGAGAAGGGACTTATTTAAAGCTTTTCTGTAATGCTTATAGATCTTAGTGAGGCCCTTTTCTGTGGATAACTACCTTCAGCCCTTGCTGCCCGTGCGTCCTGGGGATTCGCAACCCTGTCCAGAAGAGGTGCTGCGCCTGTGTCGATGCTAAGGACAACCTGTGGATTAAAGACGAGGATATCCACAGGGCTGTTATCCACAGATCTCGACCCCCACTTGTGCATAGATCTCAAGCCAGGTTATCCACAGAGCTCAGGAATCAGATTTCGAGGCATTGAACAGCGGTTTTTTCACGCTTTCCAGGCCAGTGGCCGGACCTACATGTGGATAAGTGTGCTGAGCGTCGGTACAATGGGGGTTGTTTTTGCCTTGCCGGCTTTCAATTCAGGGGATACCTGTGTCAGTGGAACTTTGGCAGCAGTGCGTGGAACTCCTGCGCGATGAACTGCCTGCCCAGCAATTCAACACCTGGATCCGTCCGCTACAGGTCGAAGCCGAAGGCGACGAGTTGCGGGTCTACGCGCCCAACCGCTTTGTGCTGGACTGGGTAAACGAGAAATACCTGACACGACTTCTCGAACTGTTGGGTGAGCACGGCAACGGACTCGCGCCGGCGCTTTCGTTGCTGATCGGCAGCCGCCGCAGCTCGACGCCCCGCGCTGCATTCAACGCCCCGCTGGCAGCCTCTGCAGCGGCAAGCCAGGCGCAGGCGGCCCCGGTGGCTGCCGTGCCTGCAGTTGCGCCTGTAGAGGCCGTTTCCAAGCCTTCGGCGGCCAGTGAAGAACCGTCGCGGGACAGCTTCGACCCCATGGCCGGTGCCAGTTCGCAACCGGCCCCTGTGCGCGCCGAGCAGCGCACCGTGCAGGTAGAGGGTGCGCTCAAGCACACCAGCTATCTGAATCGCACCTTTACCTTCGAAAACTTCGTCGAAGGTAAATCCAACCAGCTGGCGCGTGCCGCTGCCTGGCAGGTTGCGGACAACCCCAAGCATGGCTACAACCCGCTGTTCCTTTATGGCGGTGTGGGTCTGGGTAAAACGCACTTGATGCATGCTGTGGGTAACCATCTGCTCAAGAAGAATCCGAATGCCAAGGTCGTCTACCTGCATTCCGAGCGATTCGTGGCCGACATGGTCAAGGCGTTGCAGCTGAACGCGATCAACGAATTCAAGCGGTTCTATCGTTCGGTCGATGCGCTGCTGATCGATGACATTCAGTTCTTCGCTCGCAAGGAGCGCTCCCAGGAGGAGTTCTTCCATACCTTCAATGCGCTGCTCGAGGGCGGCCAGCAGGTCATCCTGACCAGCGACCGCTACCCAAAGGAAATCGAAGGGCTCGAAGAGCGCCTGAAGTCGCGCTTTGGCTGGGGTTTGACAGTGGCGGTCGAACCACCGGAGCTCGAGACGCGAGTCGCGATCCTGATGAAGAAGGCGGATCAGGCCAAGGTTGAGTTGCCCCATGACGCGGCGTTCTTCATTGCCCAGCGGATTCGCTCCAACGTCCGCGAACTCGAAGGTGCACTCAAGCGCGTCATTGCGCACTCGCACTTCATGGGCCGAGAAATCACCATCGAGCTGATCCGCGAGTCGCTCAAGGATTTGCTGGCACTGCAAGACAAGCTGGTGAGTGTGGATAACATTCAGCGCACGGTGGCCGAGTACTACAAGATCAAGATTTCCGATCTGCTGTCCAAGCGCCGCTCACGCTCGGTGGCGCGACCGCGGCAGGTGGCCATGGCGTTGTCCAAGGAACTGACCAACCACAGCCTGCCGGAAATCGGCGATGTGTTTGGTGGCCGTGATCACACCACCGTGCTGCACGCCTGCCGCAAGATCAACGAACTCAAGGAATCCGACGCGGATATCCGCGAGGACTACAAGAACCTGCTGCGTACCCTGACCACGTGAACATTCACTACGCAGCTTTTGAGGCAAGGGACTAGACCATGCATTTCACCATTCAACGCGAAGCCCTGTTGAAACCCCTGCAGCTGGTCGCCGGCGTCGTCGAACGCCGCCAGACCTTGCCTGTGCTTTCCAACGTGCTGCTGGTCGTTCAGGGGCAGCAGTTGTCCCTGACCGGTACTGACCTGGAAGTGGAACTGGTTGGCCGCGTACAGCTGGAAGAGCCCGCCGAGCCTGGCGAGATCACGGTGCCCGCGCGCAAGTTGATGGACATCTGCAAGAGCTTGCCCAACGACGCCCTGATCGACATCAAAGTCGATGAACAGAAGGTAGTGGTCAAGGCCGGACGCAGCCGTTTCACCTTGTCGACATTGCCGGCCAATGATTTCCCGACGGTCGAGGAAGGCCCGGGTTCGCTGACGTGCAGCCTGGTCCAGAGCAAGCTGCGCCGGTTGATCGAACGCACCAGTTTCGCCATGGCTCAACAGGACGTTCGCTATTACCTCAACGGCATGCTGCTGGAAGTATCGGCAGGTATCATCCGCGCCGTCGCAACCGATGGACACCGCTTGGCCATGTGCTCGATGCAAGCCGACATTGGCCAGGCCGATCGGCATCAGGTCATTGTGCCCCGCAAAGGTATCCTGGAGCTGGCCCGCCTGCTGACCGAGCCTGATGGCAACGTCAGCATAGTGCTGGGCCAGCACCACATCCGTGCTACCACCGGTGAGTTCACCTTCACCTCCAAACTGGTCGATGGCAAGTTCCCCGACTACGAGCGCGTGTTGCCCAAAGGTGGCGACAAGTTGGTGGTCGGAGATCGCCAGGCATTGCGTGAAGCGTTTAGCCGCACCGCTATTCTGTCCAACGAAAAGTACCGCGGCATCCGTTTGCAACTGGCGGCCGGTCAGCTGAAAATCCAGGCCAACAACCCTGAGCAGGAAGAAGCGGAAGAAGAAGTGGCCGTGGACTACAACGGTGGCGCGCTGGAGATCGGCTTCAACGTCAGTTATCTGCTCGACGTGCTGGGCGTGATGACGACGGAGCAGGTGCGCCTGATTCTGTCCGATTCCAACAGCAGCGCCCTGGTGCAGGAATCGGACAACGACGACTCGGCATATGTCGTCATGCCGATGCGCCTCTGACCCCTGCCTGAATGTCCCTTACCCGCGTCACAGTCACCGCGGTGCGCAACCTGCACCCGGTGACCTTCTCCCCCTCCCCGCGCATCAACATTCTTTATGGCGCCAACGGCAGTGGCAAGACCAGTGTTCTGGAAGCCATTCACTTGCTGGGTCTGGCTCGATCTTTCCGCAGTACGCGCTTGGTGCCGATCATCCAGCACGATCAGGCGAGCGCTACGGTGTTCGGGCAAGTCGAACTGGCCGAAGGTGGACAGAGCAATCTGGGGATATCCAGAGAGCGCCAAGGCGATTTCACCATTCGCATAGATGGCCAGAATGCGCGAAGCGCAGCCCAGCTTGCCCAGATACTTCCGCTGCAGTTGATAAATCCCGACAGCTTTCGGCTGTTGGAAGGCGCGCCTAAAATTCGCAGACAGTTTCTCGACTGGGGTGTGTTCCACGTGGAACCTCGCTTCATGTCGACCTGGCAGCGCCTGCAGAAGGCCTTGAAGCAACGGAACTCGTGGCTTCGGCATGGTACACTTGACGTTGCTTCGCAAGCGGCGTGGGACCGTGAACTCTGTCTTGCCAGTGCAGAAATCGACGAGTACCGCCGTGCTTACATCAAGGCGCTGAAGCCTGTGTTCGAACAGACACTCGCCGAGTTGGTGCAGCTCGATGGGTTGACGCTGAGCTATTACCGAGGTTGGGACAAGGATCGCGAACTTGCCGATGTATTGGCAGGTTCGCTGTTGAGAGACCAGCAGATGGGGCATACCCAGGCTGGACCTCAACGTGCTGATCTTCGCCTCAGAATGGGCGCCCATAATGCGGCCGACATATTGTCGCGCGGTCAGCAGAAGCTGGTGGTATGCGCACTTCGCATTGCCCAGGGCCATCTGGTAGGCCAGGCCCGCCGAGGGCAATGCATCTATCTGGTAGACGATTTGCCCTCCGAACTGGACGAGAAACATCGTCGCGCATTGTGCCGCTTGCTGGAAGAATTACGCTGCCAGGTGTTCATCACCTGTGTGGATCAAGAATTATTGAGGGAAGGCTGGCAAACGGAAACGCCAGTTGCCGTGTTCCACGTGGAACATGGCGGTATTACCCAGACCCACGATCATCGGGAGTGAAGGCATGAGCGAGAACCAAACGTACGACTCCTCCAGCATCAAGGTGCTGAAAGGGCTTGATGCCGTACGCAAACGTCCCGGTATGTACATCGGCGACACCGATGATGGTAGCGGCCTGCACCACATGGTCTTCGAGGTGGTGGACAATTCCATCGACGAAGCACTGGCCGGCCACTGTGATGAAATCACCATCACCATTCATCCAGACGAATCCATTTCCGTAACCGACAACGGTCGCGGCATTCCAGTGGATGTGCACAAGGAAGAAGGCGTATCTGCGGCCGAGGTCATCATGACCGTGCTGCACGCTGGTGGTAAGTTCGACGATAACTCGTACAAGGTTTCCGGCGGCCTGCACGGCGTTGGTGTATCCGTGGTGAACGCACTCTCTGAAAGCCTGCAATTGACAGTGCGTCGCGCTGGGAAATTGTGGGAGCAGTTCTACGTGCATGGCGTACCGCAGGAGCCGATGCAAATCGTCGGTGAAAGCGAAACCACCGGTACCAAGATCCACTTCAAGCCATCGGCCGACACCTTCAAGAACATCCACTTCAGCTGGGACATTCTGGCGAAGCGGATCCGCGAATTGTCCTTCCTCAACTCTGGCGTGGGTATCCTCCTGAAGGATGAGCGCACCGCCAAGGAAGAGCTGTTCAAGTTCGAAGGCGGTCTGCGGGCATTCGTCGAATACCTCAATACCAACAAGACGCCCGTCAATCAGGTGTTCCACTTCAATGTGCAACGCGACGATGGCGTAGGTGTTGAAGTGGCACTGCAGTGGAACGACAGCTTCAATGAAAACCTGTTGTGCTTCACCAACAACATTCCGCAGCGCGATGGCGGTACTCACCTGGTGGGCTTCCGCTCGGCGCTGACGCGCAACCTGAACAACTACATCGAGCAGGAAGGCCTGGCCAAGAAGAACAAGGTCTCGACCACCGGCGACGATGCGCGTGAAGGCTTGACCGCAATCATTTCGGTGAAAGTGCCGGATCCCAAGTTCAGCTCGCAGACCAAGGACAAGCTGGTTTCGTCCGAAGTGAAAACTGCGGTCGAGCAGGAGATGGGCAAGTACTTCTCGGATTTCCTTCTGGAGAATCCGAACGAAGCCAAGGCCGTGGTGGGCAAGATGATCGACGCCGCCCGTGCTCGTGAAGCTGCCCGCAAGGCGCGCGAGATGACCCGTCGCAAGGGTGCATTGGACATCGCTGGCCTGCCAGGCAAATTGGCCGACTGCCAGGAGAAGGACCCTGCCCTTTCCGAACTCTACCTGGTGGAGGGTGACTCCGCCGGTGGTTCGGCCAAGCAAGGCCGCAATCGCAAGACCCAGGCGATCCTGCCGCTCAAGGGCAAGATCCTCAACGTCGAGAAGGCACGCTTCGACAAGATGATCTCTTCCCAGGAAGTGGGCACTTTGATCACGGCACTGGGCTGCGGTATCGGTCGCGAAGAGTACAACATCGACAAGTTGCGCTATCACAACATCATCATCATGACCGATGCCGACGTTGACGGATCGCACATCCGTACCTTGTTGCTGACCTTCTTCTTCCGTCAGTTGCCTGAGCTGATCGAGCGCGGCTACATCTACATTGCCCAGCCGCCGTTGTACAAGGTGAAGAAGGGCAAGCAGGAGCAGTACATCAAGGACGACGACGCCATGGAGGAGTACATGACGCAGTCGGCCCTGGAAGATGCGAGCCTGCACCTCAACGATTCGGCGCCCGGTATTTCCGGGGAAGCGCTGGAGCGCCTGGTGAACGATTTCCGTATGGTCATGAAGACGCTCAAGCGTCTGTCGCGTCTGTACCCGCAGGAGCTGACCGAGCACTTCGTGTACCTGCCGGCGGTGGCACTCGAGCAGCTGGGCGACCACGAGGCCATGCAGGCCTGGTTGGCCAAGTTCGACGCACGTCTGCGCACCAGCGAGAAATCGGGCCTGGTGTACAAGGCCAGTCTGCGTGAAGACCGTGAGCGCAACGTCTGGCTGCCAGAGGTGGAGATCACCTCCCACGGCCTGGCGAGCTACATCACCTTCAACCGCGATTTCTTCGGCAGCAACGACTACAAGACCGTGACCGCTCTGGGCGCACAGTTGGCCAGTCTGCTGGACGAAGGCGCCTACGTTAAACGGGGCGAGCGCAAGAAGGCCGTGGTCGAGTTCAAGGAAGCCCTCGAGTGGCTGATGACCGAAAGCACCAAGCGCCATACCATCCAGCGCTACAAAGGTCTGGGTGAGATGAACCCAGACCAGTTGTGGGAAACCACGATGGACCCAAGCGTGCGACGCATGCTCAAGGTCACCATCGAGGATGCGATCGGCGCCGATCAGATATTCAACACCCTGATGGGTGATGCGGTCGAGCCCCGTCGCGAGTTCATCGAAAGCAATGCACTGGCGGTGTCGAACCTCGACTTCTGAGGCTAGACCCACCCACCGAACCCCGGCGCCCTTGGCCCGGGGTTTTTTTTGGGTGTGCGTATCCAATGCCTCACGCCGAGAACGGACGAACAGCCCTGGCGTGGATCTTGCGCAGGCTTATTGCAGGTGCGCTGCGGGCATGACTACGTCAATGCCGCTTTTCGGCAGGAGTGTCACAGCCCGCGCCCGATAATCAATGGCTCGTCACGTCTGCACAGGGGTAAAGCTCATGGACCATGCAATGGAGGGGCGGGTATCCCCCGCGACGTTGAAAAAGGTGATCTGCGCCGCTGCCGTAGGCAACTTCGTGGAATGGTTCGACTTTGCGGTCTACGGGTTTCTGGCCACGGCCATTGCCCAACAGTTCTTCCCCAGTGGTGACGCTGCCACGGGCTTGTTGAAAACCTTTGCAGTGTTCGCCGTGGCGTTTGCGTTTCGACCCCTGGGCGGAATCGTTTTCGGCATGCTCGGCGACCGAATCGGGCGCAAGAAGGTGCTGGCCATGACCATCCTGCTCATGGCTGGTGCAACGACGCTGATCGGTTTGTTGCCCACCTATGCCGCCATCGGCATTGCCGCGCCGATCATGCTCACGCTGATTCGCTGCGCTCAGGGTTTTTCTGCCGGCGGTGAGTATGCCGGCGCCTGTGCCTATCTCATGGAGCATGCGCCGCGTACCCAACGTGCCTGGTATGGGAGCTTCATCCCGGTGTCGACCTTCAGCGCGTTCGCCTGTGCTGCGGTAATGGCCTACGCATTGGACGCTTCGCTGTCGCCCGAGGCGATGGCCAGTTGGGGTTGGCGGGTGCCGTTCCTGATAGCGGCACCGCTGGGCCTGGTGGGGCTTTACCTGCGCTGGCGGCTGGATGAAACGCCAGCGTTCCAGGCGGTCAAGCAAGAACACGACGTTGCCCATTCACCGCTCAAGGACACCCTGCGCAGTCACGGTGGTGCGATCCTGTGCCTGGGTGCATTCGTGTCGCTGACCGCCCTCTCCTTCTATATGTTCACTACCTACTTTGCGACTTATCTGCAGGTGGTGGGTGGCTTGAGCCGGGCCACGGCGTTGTTGATCTCGGTGATCGCCTTGGTGTTTGCCGCGTTGATGTGTCCCGTTGCGGGAGCATTCTCCGACAAGGTCGGGCGTCGGGTAACGGTGGGGACCGCTGGGGTGTTGATCATCGCGGTGGTGTATCCGTCGTTCCTGCTCGCCAGCTCAGGCTCGTTCGTCGCTTCCGTCATCGGGGTGATGATGCTGGCGGTCGGTGCAGTGCTCAGTGGTGTGGTGACTGCAGCACTGTTGTCGGAAACCTTCCCGACCCGAACCCGCTACACGGCCTCGGCGATCACCTACAACCTGGCCTACACGGTGTTTGGCGGAACGGCGCCGCTGATGGCGACCTGGTTGATCGGTATGACGGGGAGCAACCTGTCGCCAGCGTTTTACTTGATGGCGGTTTCGGTGCTGGCGCTCGCCGGTGGCTTGGCACTGCCGGAGACGTCGAAGATTTCCCTGCATGGCGATGCGGGGGAAGCTGTTCATGGTGGGCAGCCGGTGGTTGTTTGAGCCGGTTGGATCTGTGGCGACTCGGCTGGCGTCTTCGCGGGCAGAGCCCGCTCCCACATGAAGGCAACATTCAGTGCCATGTGGGAGCCGGGCATGGGTTTCAGGTGGCGAGCAAGGTAGCCTGCTGGTCGGCGCACAGTTGCAGGAGGAAATCCCAGACCACGCGCAGGCGTACCGATTTGTGCAGTTCGCGTCGGGTGCTGATCCAGTAACTGCGCTGGATGGTTTCGTCGGGCAGTACGCGCACCAGCCGTGGATCCTTGGCAGCCATGTACACGGGCAACACGGCGATGCCCAGGCCGATGCATGCAGCCTCCTGTTGAGCCAGCACACTGGTGCTGCGAAAGGCCACGACCGGATTGCGACAGAAGCTGTTGAGCAATAACAACTCCTGGCTGAACAGCAGGTCATCGACATAGCCGATCCAGCGATGCTGTGCCAGGTCTTCACGATTGCGCAGCGGCTCGGCAGCAGCCAGGTAATCGGCACTGGCATACAGTGCCAGGTTGTAGTCGGTGAGCTTGCGGGTGATCAGCAGATCGGCATTGGGACGCTCGAGGTGCACGCTGATTTCGGCTTCGCGGTTGAGAATGCTGACAAAGCGCGGCACGGCCACCAGCTCGACCTCCAGGCCTGGATAACGCCTGAACAGCTCACCAAGACGCGGTGTGATGAAGGCGATACCGATGCCTTCGGTGACGCCCAGGCGGATCTTGCCCAGCGGATTGAATGACTGCGTAATGTCCTCCTGCGCGCGCAGGGCCAGGTTCTCCATGGCCTCGGCGTGCTTGAGCAGCGTCTGCCCCGCCGGGGTCAGTTCGTAGCCGTGGGCGTTCTGCACGAACAGCGGCGTGCCCAGGTGGCGCTCGATGCTTTCGATGTGCCGGGCGACCGTACTGTGCGTGGTATGCAGGCGCTTGGCAGCGGTCAGCAATCGGCCGCTGCGTTGCAGCTCGAGAAAGAAGCGCAGGTCGTTCCAGTCGAACATTGATTTTCCCTTGTTAATCAACTGCGCTCTGGACTGTGCGAAAACGCTCAGCCCCTGGGTGAAATCTTTAGTTTTCACCACGAAGCTAATCAATAACATGGGGAACGACAAGAACAATAAAACGGCGCGGAGTACACCATGCCATCAGTCCCATCCGTCTATGACTACATCATTGTCGGCGCAGGTCCTGCAGGTTGTCTGCTTGCCAATCGACTGTCGGCCGACCCTTCGGTACAGGTGCTGTTGCTCGAGGCAGGTGGCCGGGACAACTATGCCTGGATCCACATCCCGGTCGGTTATCTGTTCTGCATCGGTAATCCCCGCACCGACTGGTGTTTCAAGACCCAGCCACAACCAGGCCTCGACGGCCGCAGCCTCAACTACCCTCGCGGCAAGGTCCTCGGCGGCTGCTCGTCGATCAATGGCATGATCTACATGCGCGGCCAGTCCAGCGACTATGATCGCTGGGAGGCCCAAGGCAATCCCGGCTGGGGCTGGAAAGACGTTCTTCCGCTGTTTCGCCAGAGCGAAAACCATCATGCCGGCGACTCCGAGTTCCACAGCGCCCAGGGCGAGTGGCGAGTCGAGCAGCAGCGTTATCGCTGGCCCATTCTCGACGCCTTCCGCAGTGCGGCGGCCGAGTCCGGGATCGCCAGCATCGAAGACTTCAACACCGGAGACAACCAGGGTTGCGGTTACTTCCAGGTCAATCAGAAGTCCGGGGTGCGCTGGAATTCGACCAAGGCGTTCTTGCGCCCTGCGCTGAAGCGGTCGAATCTGACGGTGCATACGGGCGTGCGGGTGGACAAGGTGCTGCTGCAAGACGGCCGTGCCCATGCGGTGGCTGCCCGCTGGCAGGGCGCCGACCATCGGTTCGAGACGCGCGGTGAGATCATTCTGTGCGCCGGCGCCATCGGTTCGCCAAACATTCTCCAGCGCTCCGGCATTGGCCCCCGGCCCTTGCTCGAACGCCTGGGTATCGATGTGCAGCACGAGCTGCCTGGCGTGGGTGGCAATTTGCAGGATCATCTGCAGCTGCGGCTGGTGTACAAGGTCAGCAACGCGCGCACTCTCAACCAGGTTGCCAACAGCCTGTGGGGCAAGTTCGGCATGGGCGTGCGCTACCTGTACGACCGCAGCGGGCCGCTGGCGATGGCGCCGAGTCAACTGGGCGCCTTCGTGCGCTCGAGCCCCGAGCAGCCCTCCCCCAATCTTCAATACCATGTACAGCCGCTGTCGTTGGAGCGCTTCGGCGAGCCGCTGCACCGCTTTCCTGCGTTTACCGCTTCGGTCTGCAACCTGCGGCCCAAGAGCCGCGGGCGGGTGGACATCAGCTCTGCCGATCCGGACGCAGCGCCGTTGATCGATCCCAACTATCTCAGCCATCCCGACGACGTGCAGGTGGCGGTCGATGCCATACGCCTGACGCGCAAGATCGTCCAGGGCTCGGCCCTGCAAGGCTTTGCCCCGCAGGAATACCTGCCAGGCGCGGACGTGCAGAGTGAAGAAGCGCTGCGCGCGGCAGCAGGACGCATAGGAACGACTATCTTTCATCCAGCCGGTACCTGTCGCATGGGCAACGACACCCTGGCGGTGGTGGATGCGCAACTCAAGGTTCGTGGCGTGCAGGGTCTGCGTGTGGCAGACGCGTCGATCATGCCGGAAATCGTCTCGGGCAATACCTGCTCACCGACGGTGATGATTGCAGAAAAGGCAGCGCAGATGATTCTGCATCCGCAGCCGCTGGAGGCCGTGCCGGCCACTGCGCTGCAGGTGCCGGAAACGATTTGACCGAGTGCAGGCAGTACTCGGAAAAGGCAACAGTGGAACAACAACAATAATCACTGAGGATGGCAATATGGCGGATTATCTGCAACACGGCGCGGCGGCTGCGCCTGCCGTGAACCGGGACGAGAAGAAGATCATCTTCGCATCGTCGCTGGGGACGGTTTTCGAATGGTACGACTTCTTCCTGTACGGCGCCCTGGCTGCGGTGATCAGCAAGCAGTTCTTCGCCGGAGTGAACGAGACCACAGCCTTCATCTTCGCCCTGATGGCGTTTGCCGCAGGCTTCCTGGTGCGACCCTTTGGCGCCTTGGTGTTTGGGCGTCTGGGTGACATGATCGGGCGCAAGTACACCTTCCTCATGACCATCATCCTGATGGGCGTCTCGACCTTTGCAGTGGGATTGCTGCCGACCTATGCCAGCATCGGCATTGCCGCGCCGATCATCCTGGTGCTGTTGCGCATGCTTCAGGGCCTGGCCCTGGGCGGCGAGTATGGCGGCGCAGCGACGTACGTGGCCGAACATGCGCCGCAGAAAAAACGGGGCTTTCACACCGGCTGGATCCAGTCGACAGCCACCCTCGGCCTGCTGCTGTCACTGCTGGTGGTGATGGGCAGCCGCTATATCAGTGGCGATCAATTCGAAGTCTGGGGCTGGCGCCTGCCGTTCCTGCTGTCGATCGTACTGCTGGGCATTTCCACCTGGATCCGCCTGAGCCTGAGCGAATCGCCCACCTTCACCAAGATGAAGGCCGAGGGCAAGACCAGTAAATCGCCGATCCGCGAGTCGTTCGGTTCCTGGCAGAACCTGAAGATCGTGTTGACCGCGTTGTTCAGCATCAATGCTGGGCAGGCCGTAACGTTCTACTGTGCGCAATTCTACGTGCTGTTCTTTCTGACGCAGATGCTCAAGATGGACCCGGCACTGGCCAATCAGCTGCTGATCATCAGTGTGGTCATCGGTGCGCCGTTCTTCGTGTTCTTCGGTTGGCTGTCCGACCGTGTCGGGCGCAAACCCATCCTGATGCTTGGCCTGCTGCTGGCGACCTTCGCCTACTTCCCCCTGTTCAAGGGTTTGAGCCACTACGCCAACCCGCAGATCGACAATGCCACTCGCAACTCGCCGGTCACGGTGATGGCGGACCCTTCTACATGCACCTTCCAGTTCGACCCAGTGGGCAAGGCCAAATTCGACAGCCCCTGCGACAAGGTCAAGACGTTGCTGATCAAGTCGGGTGTGCCGTACAGCTCGGCGGCACCGGTCGACGGCACGGATGTGGCAATCACGGTCGGTGAGCAACGGATCAACGGCTACGATGAGCCAGCCCTGCGCGCGGCCATTGCTCAGGCAGGCTACCCCGCCAAGGCCGATTCGAGCCTGGTCAATCAACCCATGGTGGTGTTGATCATCGTTGCCATGATCCTGATTGCCACGATGACCTATGGGCCGCTGGCGGCGGTGATGGTCGAGCTCTTCCCCACCCGCATTCGCTACACGTCCTTGTCCCTGCCCTACCACATTGGCAACGGCTGGTTCGGCGGATTCCTGCCCACGGTCTCGTTCGCGCTGGTGGTGTACACGGGGGATATCTTCTACGGACTGTGGTATCCGGTGCTGGTGACCGGTATCAGCTTCGTGGTGGGGATGTTCTGTTTGAAGGAAACCCGCCACGTGGACCTGGACAAGGTCTGACGTCTGGCTGAAAACCCAGCGGTGAAAGGCTCGAAAAGACGAGCCTTTCACCGCCGTGCAAAAAACTTATGCACCAATTGTCGGGTTTCGATGGGTTTTGAAAACTGCATAGCCAACAGAGGGTTACGCAGCTTTCAAAGACATTGCACGAGAAACAATACACAAGTTATCCACAGAAACTAGATAACCGGCGTGGGTGCGATTTCCGGATGCTCCGGCAGCGCGCCCATGGCTTGTTGAGTTTGCTCGTTCCAGGCCTGGACGCGCTCGTTCAAGGCCGCAATGGCCCGCGGTCCGGTGCCTTCGGCGTACATGGGTGCCCCGATGACCACCTCGATGGTACCGCGATGCTTGTTCCAGCCTTCCTTGGGCCAGTAGCGCCCGGCATTGTGCGCAATGGGCAACACCGGCAACTGCGCGTTCACCGCCAGGGCACTGCCGCTGCGGGTGAATTTGCCGATCTGGCCGTATGGCACACGCGTACCTTCCGGGAAGATCAGTACCCAGACGCCGTCCTTCAACAGCGTGTCGCCCTTGCTGGCGACTTCCTTGAGTGCCGACTTGGGATTGTCGCGGTCGATGGCGATGGGGCGCAGCATGGCCATGGCCCAGCCAAAGAACGGCACGAACAGCAGCTCGCGCTTGAGCACCTGGCTCAGGGGCTGGAAGTAGGCGGAAAGGAAAAAGGTTTCCCACGTGCTCTGGTGGTTGGAAACGATGACGCATGGAGTTTGCGGAACGTTTTCCGCACCTTTCACCCGTACGTCGATACCCAGCATGACGCGCGTCAGCCACAGCGCACAGCGGCACCAGTAGACGTTGATGAAACGGTAGCGCGCCTTGAAGGACAGAAAGGGCGCGATGAAAAAGCTCAGGGTGCACCACAGCAAGGCGCTGCTGCCCAGAAGCAGATAAAAGGCAAAGATTCTGATTGCCCGCAGGATCGACATAGCGGTGGATACCGTCAAGTGTGGATAAGGTGCCTGGCGACTGCCGCCAGGTCATCGAAAATCAGGGTTCCCTCGGGCAGGTCCTGGGTCAGGGTCCGTAGCCCTTTGCCGGTCTTCACCAGCACGGGTCGAGCAGCCACTGCCGTTGCGGCGTGCAGATCGCTCAGGCTGTCGCCGACGAACCAAACGCCGGTCAGGGGCGCGTCATAGTGGGCAGCGATGCGCTGCAGCAAACCCGGCCGCGGTTTGCGGCAGGTGCACTGGTCATTCGGACCATGGGGACAATGCACGATCAGGCCAACCTCGCCGCCCTGCTCCGCGACCAGCGCGCGCAGGTGGGCGTGCATGGCATCGAGGGTGGCCAGGTCGTAGTAACCGCGCGCCAGGCCAGACTGGTTGGTAGCGACGGCCACCGTCCAGCCAGCCTGGTGCAACTGTGCAATGGCCTCGATCGCTCCAGGCAATGGCAGCCATTCGGCGACTGATTTGATGTAGGCGTCGGAGTCATGATTGATGACCCCGTCGCGATCGAGAATCAGCAGTTTCAAGGCCTACCCCAGCAACGAAATGTCGGCGACGCCCAGGAACAGACCGCGCAGACGTGCCAGCAAGGCATAGCGGTTGGCCCGCACATTGGCATCTTCGGCATTGACCATCACCGCTTCGAAGAACGCATCCACTGGCTCGCGCAGGGCGGCCAGACGGGTCAAGGCTTCGTTGTAGCGACGCTCGGCAGCCATCGGCGCCACCGCATGGTCGGCCTGGGTGATGGCCGAGTACAGCGAGAACTCGTTGGCGTTGTCGAAGTACTTGGGCTCCACGGTGGCAGCAACCTTGCCCTCGGCCTTGCTCAGCAGGTTCGAGACACGCTTGTTGACGGCAGCCAGCGCGGCGGCCTCAGGCAACCGGCGGAACGCCTGGACAGCCTGCACGCGCTGATCGAAGTCCAGTGCCGAACCGGGTTGCAGGGCGCGCACCGAAAGATAAGTGGCCACATCGATGCCCTCGTCCTCGTAGCGAGCGCGCAGGCGATCGAAGATGAACTCCTGCACCTGCTCGGCAAGCCCGGCCGACTTGACCTGGGTGCCGAAGGCCGAGACGGCGAAGCTCACGGCTTCGTTGAGGTTCAGGTCCAGCTGCTTTTCGATCAGGATGCGCAGCACGCCCAGGGCCGCGCGACGCAGGGCATAGGGGTCCTTGCTGCCAGTGGGCAGCATGCCGATGCCGAAGATGCCGACCAGGGTGTCGAGCTTGTCGGCGATGGCCACGGCCGCACCGGTCAGGGTGCTGGGCAGCTCGGCGCCGGCGCCACGAGGCATGTATTGCTCGTTGAGTGCCAGCGCGACGTCTTCGGGTTCGCCGGCGTTGAGCGCGTAGTAATAGCCCGCCACGCCCTGCATTTCCGGGAACTCGCCGACCATTTCCGTGGCCAGGTCGCACTTCGACAGCAGGCCTGCCCGCGTCGCGCGCTGGGCATCGCCACCAATGCGCGAGGCAATGTAGGCCGCCAGCTTGGAAACCCGCACGGCCTTGTCGTAGACACTGCCCAACTGCGCCTGGAACACCACGTTTTCCAGGCGTTTGTTGAAGGCTTCCAGCGGTTGCTTCTTGTCCTGATTGAAGAAGAACTCGGCATCGGTCAGGCGTGGACGCACGACTTTCTCGTTGCCCTCGACGATCTGGCGCGGGTCCTTGCTCTCGATGTTGGCCACGGTGATGAAACGCGGCAGCAGCTTGCCGTCGGCGTTGAGCAGGCAGAAATACTTCTGGTTGTCCTGCATGGTGGTGATCAGCGCTTCCTGCGGGACATCCAGGAAGCGTTCCTCGAACGAACACACCAGCGGCACGGGCCACTCGACCAAGGCCGTCACTTCGTCCAGCAGCGCCGGTGGGACGATGGCGCTGCCTTCCTGCTGGGTGGCCAGCTCGGCGGTACGTCGGGCAATCAGTTCACGGCGTTCGTGGGCATCGGCCAGTACGTAGGCCTTGCGCATGTCTTCGCGGTAGCCAGCAGGCGAGCTGATGCGCACGTTCTGCGGGTGATGGAAACGGTGACCACGCGATTCACGGCCTGCCTTCTGGGCCAGGATCGTGCAATCGATGACGTCGTCGCCCAGCAGCATGACCAGCCACTGGGTTGGCCGCACGAACTCTTCCTTGCGCGCGCCCCAGCGCATGCGCTTGGGAATCGGCAGGTCGTTGAGGGAGTCTTCGACGATGGTCGGCAACAGGCTGGCCGTCGGCTTGCCGACGATGTTCTGGCTGAAGCGCAGCTTGGGTCCGCTGCGGTCGATCTCGCTGAGATCCACTCCGCATTTCTTGGCAAAGCCCAGTGCAGCCTGGGTCGGCTCGCCTTCGGCATTGAAGGCGGCCTGCAGCGGCGGGCCGTCGAGATTGATGCTGCGGTCCGGCTGCTGGGTATCCAGGCCGGTGATCAGCACAGCCAGGCGGCGTGGCGCAGCGTAGACGTTCTTGGCGCTGTAGTTCAGGCCGGCGGCCTGCAGGCCTTTCTCGATGCCGGCCAGGAAGGCGTCGGCCAGGGTGTTGAGGGCCTTGGGTGGCAGCTCTTCGGTGCCCAGCTCGACCAGAAAATCTTGAGCACTCATTGCGCAGCCTCCAGCTTGGCCAATACTTCATCTCGCAGATCGGGGGTCGCCATGGGGAAACCCAGCTTGGCACGGGCCATCAGGTAGGCTTGTGCCACACCACGGGCCAGGGTCCGCACGCGCAGGATGTACTGCTGGCGCGCGGTGACCGAAATGGCGCGGCGAGCATCGAGCAGGTTGAAGGTGTGGGACGCCTTCAAGACCATTTCATAGCTGGGCAGCGGCAGTGGCTGGTCCAGTTCGAGCAGGCGCTTGGCCTCGCTTTCGTAGAAATCGAACAGCTCGAAGAGTTTGTCGACGTTGGCGTGCTCGAAGTTGTAGGTGGACTGCTCCACCTCGTTCTGGTGGAACACGTCGCCGTAGGTCACCTTGCCGAACGGGCCATCGGCCCACACCAGGTCGTAGACCGAGTCGACGCCCTGCAGGTACATGGCCAGGCGTTCCAGGCCGTAGGTGATCTCGCCGGTGACCGGGTAGCATTCGATGCCGCCAGCCTGCTGGAAATAGGTGAACTGGGTGACTTCCATGCCGTTGAGCCAGACTTCCCAGCCCAGGCCCCAGGCGCCCAGGGTCGGCGACTCCCAGTTGTCTTCGACGAAGCGGACGTCGTGCACCAGCGGATCGAGGCCGATGTGCTTGAGCGAACCCAAGTACAGTTCCTGGAAGTTGTCCGGGTTGGGCTTCAGAACCACCTGGAACTGATAGTAGTGCTGCAGGCGGTTGGGGTTCTCGCCGTAGCGGCCATCGGTCGGACGGCGGCTGGGTTGCACGTAAGCGGCATTCCAGGTTTCCGGGCCCACGGCGCGCAGGAACGTGGCGGTATGAAAAGTGCCGGCGCCCACTTCCATATCGTAGGGCTGAAGCACCACACAACCTTGCTCGGCCCAGTATTGCTGGAGGGCGAGGATCAAGTCTTGGAAGGTACGCACGGCTGGCGTAGGCTGGCTCACGAAATTCACCTGTTTCTAGGGCTGCGAATATAAAGAGCGGGAGTATACCGCGAATCCGCGGCGCCTCTACCCATGGAGCCCTAATGCCTCGCTGCTTTTGGTGTACCCAAGACCCCTTGTACCAGGCCTACCATGACCTTGAATGGGGCGTGCCGCTGCGCGAGGCGGGCGCCCTGTTCGAGTTGCTTGCGCTGGAAGGGTTCCAGGCCGGCCTGTCGTGGATCACCGTGCTGCGCAAGCGTGAACGCTATCGGCAGGTGCTCCACGGCTTCGACCCGCAACGCCTCGCGCAGATGAGTGACGAGGAAATCGAGGTGCTGATGCAGGATCCGGGCATCGTGCGCAATCGCCTCAAGCTCAACGGTGTACGCAAGAACGCCCGCGCCTGGTTGCAGCTCGAAGACCCGGCAGCCTTCCTCTGGTCGTTCGTCGGTGGGCAGCCGCGGGTCAACCATCGGCGCGATCGCAGCGAGATCCCCACTGAAACCGAGGAAGCCCGGGCCATGAGCAAGGCCCTGAAGAAAGCCGGTTTCACCTTCGTCGGGCCGACCATCTGCTACGCCTTCATGCAGGCCTCGGGCATGGTCATGGACCACACCCAGGATTGCGACCGCTACGCCGAGCTGGCCGGCTGAGGCTAGAATGGGCGCCTGGGCAATTAAGGAGTGATCTGTGGATAAGTTCAAAGGGGCACTGATGGTCGGTGCCTTGCGGTTGTTCGCGCTGCTGCCGTGGCGCACCGTGCAGTGGGTCGGCACGGCCATCGGCTGGTTGATGTGGAAGCTGCCCAACCGCTCTCGCGAGGTGGTGCGCATCAACCTGGCCAAGTGTTTTCCGGACATGGACGCTGCCGAGCGCGAGCGCCTCGCAGGACGCAGCCTGATGGACATCGGCAAGACCCTGACCGAAAGCGCCTGTGCCTGGATCTGGCCGGCCCAGCGCTCGCTCGACCTGGTGCGCGAGGTCGAGGGGCTGGACGTGCTCAAGGATGCCCTGGCATCGGGCAAGGGCGTGGTCGGCATCACCAGCCACCTGGGCAATTGGGAAGTGCTCAATCACTTCTACTGCAACCAGTGCAAGCCGATCATTTTCTACCGTCCACCCAAGCTCAAGGCGGTGGACGAGCTGTTGCGCAAGCAACGGGTGCAATTGGGCAACCGCGTTGCGGCCTCGACCAAGGAAGGCATCCTCAGTGTCATCAAGGAGGTGCGCAAGGGTGGCCAGGTGGGCATTCCCGCCGACCCGGAACCCGCCGAATCGGCCGGGCTGTTCGTGCCGTTTCTCGGCACCCTGGCGCTGACCAGCAAGTTCGTGCCCAACATGCTCGCCGGCGGCAAGGCCGTCGGCGTGTTCCTGCATGCCGTGCGCCTGCCCGATGGTTCGGGCTACAAGGTGATCCTGGAAGCGGCACCCGAGGCGATGTACAGCACCGACACGTACACGTCGGTCGCGGCGATGAGCGGCGTGGTCGAGAAGTATGTGCGGGCCTATCCGAGCCAGTATATGTGGAGCATGAAGCGCTTCAAGAAGCGGCCGGCGGGTGAGGCCAGGTGGTATTGAGCTAGCGGCTGGCGTGGGGGCTTCTTCGCGGGCAGAGACCCGCTCCCACAGGGCATGCTTGCACTAGACCAGCTTTCACAGAGCGGGCTCCTGGACGGCCCGCTTTTTGGATGAGCGAGGCTGGGGGTCAGAAGAAGCTCAGGCCGACGTGGAAGAGCTTCTCGACGTCGCGGATGTATTTCTTGTCCACGACGAATAGGATCACGTGGTCACCGGCCTCGATCACCGTGTCGCTGTGCGCGATGATCACCTGGTCATCGCGAATGATCGCGCCGATCGTCGTTCCCGGAGGCAGGTCGATGGTTTCGATGGGCTTGCCGATCACTTTGCTCGAACGCGCGTCGCCATGGGCGATGGCCTCGATGGCCTCCGCGGCGCCCCGGCGTAGCGAGTGCACACTGACGATATCGCCCCGCCTTACGTGCGCCAGCAGGGTACCGATGGTTGCCAGCTGCGGGCTCAGGGCGATATCGATTTCGCCCCCCTGGACCAGGTCCACGTAGGCCGGGTTGTTGATGATGGTCATGACCTTGCGCGCGCCCAAACGCTTGGCCAGCAACGAGGACATGATGTTGGCTTCGTCGTCGTTGGTCAGGGCCAGGAAGATATCGGCCTGGGCGATGTTCTCTTCGAGCATCAGATCGCGGTCGGACGCGCTGCCCTGCAACACCACGGTGCTGTCCAGGGTATCGGAGAGGTAGCGGCAGCGTGCCGGGTTCATCTCGATGATCTTCACCTGGTAGCGGCTTTCGATGGCCTCGGCCAGGCGCTCGCCGATCTGCCCGCCGCCGGCGATGACCACCCGCTTGTTGCTCTGGTCGACCCGGCGCAGTTCGCTCATCACCGCGCGAATGTCTTCGCGGGCTGCAATGAAGAACACCTCGTCGTCGGCTTCGATGACCGTGTCGCCGCGTGGCAGGATCGGCCGGTCGCGGCGAAAGATGGCAGCCACCCGTGTATCGACCTTGGGCATGTGGTGACGAATCTGCCGCAGTTGCTGACCCACCAGCGGGCCGCCGTAGTAGGCCTTGACCGCCACCAGCTGTGCCTTGCCGCCAGCGAAGTCGATGACCTGCAGGGCGCCGGGGTACTCGATCAGGCGCTTGATGTAGTTGGTCACCACCTGTTCCGGGCTGATCAGCACATCCACCGGAATGGCGTCGTTGTTGAACAGGCCGGCGCGGGTGAGATAGGCCGACTCGCGCACCCGGGCGATCTTGGTGGGGGTATGGAACAGGGTGTAGGCCACCTGACAGGCGACCATGTTGGTCTCGTCGCTGTTGGTCACCGCCACCAGCATGTCGGCATCGTCGGCACCGGCCTGGCGCAGCACTGTCGGATACGAGCCGCGGCCCTGCACGGTGCGGATGTCCAGGCGATCGCCAAGGTTGCGCAGGCGTTCGGCGTCGGTATCGACCACGGTGATGTCATTGGCCTCGCCGGCCAGGTGCTCGGCCAGCGTGCCGCCCACCTGACCTGCGCCCAGGATGATGATCTTCATCCATTACTCCCCGTCAGTGGCCGCGTACGGCGGTGATCTTGATCAGCTTGGCATAGTAGAAGCCATCGTGACCGCCTTCTTGTGCCAGCAATTGGCGGCCATGAGCCTGCTTGATGCCGGCGGACGTGGCCAGGTCCAGTTCGCGGGCGCCGGGCGTGCGCGCCAGGAACGCTTCGATGACTTCGGTATTTTCCGTGGGCAGTGTCGAGCAGGTGGCATAGAGCAGCACCCCGCCGACCTCCAGGGTTGGCCACAGGGCGTCAAGCAACTGCCCTTGCAGCACGGCCAGGGCCGGAATGTCGTCGGGCTGGCGGGTCAGCTTGATGTCGGGATGGCGGCGGATCACGCCAGTGGCCGAACAGGGGGCGTCGAGCAGGATCCGCTGGAACGGCTGACCGTCCCACCAGGCTTGGGTATCGCGGCCATCGGCTGCGATCAACTGGGCTTGCAGCCCCAATCGCTGCAGGTTCTCGCGCACTCGAACCAGACGCTTTTCCTCGAGATCCACGGCTACCACAGTAGCCAGGGCCGGCTCGGCTTCCAGAATGTGGCAGGTCTTGCCGCCCGGCGCGCAGCAGGCGTCGAGTACCCGCTGGCCGGGCGCCAGGTCGAGCAGTTCGGCGGCCAGTTGCGCTGCTTCATCCTGGACGCTGATCCAGCCTTCGCTGAAGCCCGGCAGCCCGCGCACGTCGCAGGCTTCTGCCAGGACGATGCCATCACGGCTGTACACGCAAGCCTGGGCCGCCACGCCTTGTTCGGCCAGCAGGCCCAGGTAGGCATCGCGCGGCTGATGGCGACGGTTGACCCGCAGGATCATCGGCGGATGAGCGTTGTTGGCGGCGCAGATGGCTTCCCACTGCTCGGGCCAGAAGGCTTTCAGCGATTTCTGCAGCCAGCGCGGGTGCGCCATGCGCACCACCGGGTCACGTTCGAGTTCGGCAAGAATGGCCTCGCTCTCACGCTGGGCTCGGCGCAGCACGGCATTGAGCAGCGCCTTGGCCCAGGGCTTCTTCAGCTTGTCGGCACAGCCGACGGTTTCGCCGATCGCGGCATGGGCTGGAATCCGGGTGTACAGCAACTGGTAGAGCCCGACCAGGAGCAAGCCATGTACATCGGCATCGGCGGCCTTGAAAGGCTTCTGCAGCAGGCGCTCGGCCAGCGCGTCGAGACGGGGCTGCCAGCGGGCGGTGCCGAATGCCAGGTCTTGGGTAAGGCCACGGTCGCGCGCCTCGACCTTGTCCAGCTCCCTGGGCAAGGAGCTGTTGAGCGAGGCCTTGCCGCTGAGTACCGTCGCCAACGCACGGGCCGCCGCCAGACGCGGGTTCATTGGCCCAGCACCGTGCCGACCACGAACCGGTCGCGGCGGCTGTTGAACAGGTCACTGAAGTCGAGCGGCTTGCCTCCCGGCAACTGCAGGCGGGTCAGGCGCAGGGCTTGTTCACCGCAGGCTATGGTCAGCCCGTCCTTGTCGACCTGGATGATTTCGCCTGGCCGGCCGCTGCCTTCGGCCAAACTGGCGGCCAGCACCTTCAGCGCTTCGCCATTCAAGGTGCTGTGGCAGACAGGCCAAGGGAAAAACGCCCGCACCTGGCGCTCGAGCACCACGGCCGGTTGGGCCCAGTCGATGCGCGCTTCGTTCTTGTCCAACTTGTGGGCGTAGTTGGCCAGGCTGTCGTCCTGCGCCTCGCCCTGCAGGGTAGCGGCGGCCAGCCCGGCAATGGCCTGGACCACGGCCGGTGGGCCCATTTGCGCCAAGCGGTCGTGCAGGCTGCCGCCGGTGTCGTGAGCGTCGATCGGGGTGCTGACCTTGAGCAGCATCGGGCCGGTATCCAGACCCGCCTCCATGCGCATCACGGTAACGCCGCTGTCGGTATCGCCCGCCTGGATCGCCCGCTGGATCGGCGCCGCTCCGCGCCAGCGCGGCAGCAGCGAGGCATGACTGTTGATGCAGCCCAGCGGCGGGATGTCGAGCACCGCCTGCGGCAGGATCAGGCCATAGGCGACCACCACCATCAAATCCGGCGTCAGCGCGCGCAGCTCGGCCTGGGCCTGGGGGTCGCGCAGGGTCGCTGGCTGCAGGACGGGAATGCCGTGCTCCAGGGCCAATTGCTTGACTGGGCTTTGCATGAGTTTCTGCCCCCGCCCGGCGGGGCGATCGGGCTGGGTGTATACGGCAACGATGTCGTGCGAAGTGGCCAGCAGGGCCTTGAGGTGTTCGGCGGCAAACTCGGGAGTGCCCGCGAAGACGATGCGCATGGAGTTCTCGCTGTTGGGGGTGGGCCGCAACCCTTTGTAGGAGCGGCTAGCAGCCGCGAAGGGGCCCTTCCTGACGCACCGAGGTGCGTTGTTCGCGGCTACTAGCCGCTCCTACAAGGGCACCGGAATCAGGCCTGCTGCTTGTGCAGTTTTTCCAGCTTTTTCTTGATGCGGTCGCGCTTGAGGTTGGACAGGTAGTCGACGAACAGCTTGCCGTTGAGGTGATCGCACTCGTGCTGGATGCACACGGCCAGCAGGCCTTCGGCGATCAGTTCGTAGGATTTGCCGTCGCGGTCCAGCGCGGTGACCTTGACCTTCTGCGGGCGATCGACGTTCTCGTAGAAGCCGGGCACCGACAGGCAACCTTCCTGGTACTGGTCCATCTCGTCGGTCAGCGACTCGAACTCGGGGTTGATGAACACCCGTGGTTCGCTGCGATCTTCGGACAGGTCCATGACCACGATGCGCTTGTGCACGTTGATCTGGGTGGCGGCCAAACCGATGCCAGGGGCGTCGTACATGGTTTCAAACATGTCATCGACAAGCTGGCGAACGCTGTCGTCCACCACCGTGACCGGCTTGGCGACGGTACGCAGGCGCGGGTCTGGAAATTCGAGGATGTTTAAAATAGCCATATGCGTATGTGCTGCACTGTGAGGTAAAGTCGTTATTTCGCGTGAGCAGACATGATAAAGGGATTCACGGCATGAGGAAATCACTACTCGCCCTGCTGATGCTGGCAATGGCCGGCCTGGCGCAGGCGCAAGTGCAGCTCAGGGACGGCTATCCACAGCGCTACACGGTGGTGCGTGGCGATACATTGTGGGACATTTCCGGGAAGTTTCTCAGCCAGCCGTGGCAGTGGCCACACCTCTGGCACGCCAACCCACAGATCGCCAACCCGGACCTGATCTACCCTGGCGATTCGCTGGTGCTGGGCTTCGTCAACGGCCAGCCGCAGCTGATGCTCGAACGTGGCGCCTCGCGCGGCACCATCAAGCTTTCGCCCAGGGTGCGCACCACGCCCGTGGCCGAGGCCATACCCAGCATCCCGCTGGAATCGATCAACAGCTTCCTGCTGACCAACCGCATCATGGATTCGGTCGAGCAATTCAACGCCGCCCCCTACATCGTGGCCGGCAATGCCGAGCGCGTGCTCAGTGGCATGGGCGACCGCATCTACGCACGTGGCGCCTTCGACCCGGCGCAGTCGGTGTACGGCATCTTCCGCCAGGGCAAGACCTACATCGACCCCGACACCCAGGAATTTCTGGGTATCAACGCCGACAACATCGGCGGCGGCGAGATCGTCGCGACCGAGGGGGATATCTCTACCCTGGTACTGCAACGCTCGCGCGAAGAGGTCCGCCTGGGCGACCGGCTGTTCAGCGATGAACAACGCGCGGTCAATTCGACGTTTTTCCCCAGCGCGCCAGAGACTGACATTCGTGGTGTGATCATTGATGTGCCACGAGGTGTTACACAGATCGGCAAGTACGACGTGGTCACCTTGAACCGCGGAACGCGCGACGGACTGCGCGAGGGCAACGTTCTCGCGGTGTACAAGACCGGCGAGACAGTGCGCGATCGTATCACCGGCGAGCAGGTCAAGGTCCCCGACGAGCGCTCCGGGCTGCTTATGGTGTTCCGCACTTATGAAAAGCTGAGCTATGGTTTGATCCTCAACGCCAACCGCTCGTTGGCAGTGATGGACAAGGTAGGCAACCCGTAGCGCATAGGGCACCGGGCATGACGAGGTCACGCCCGGGCGCTTTCCGATACTTTTGTGCACAGAGTTATCCACAGCTTGTCCAGCTGTCTGCGAGCCTGCCGATTCAAGGATGATCGGATGCCGCTTTTCGATACCACTGCTCAGACCCTTTCCGAACTCGAGGCGCGCCTGCGCTTGCATGTGCTGCCGGAAATCGGCCCGCAACGCTTCCACAAGCTCGTTGCGCACTTCGGCAGCGCGCGTTCGGCGCTTGCTGCGCCAGTCGGGCAATGGCGCGGGGCCGGCGGCAGCGACGCCAGTGCCCAGGCCCGCCGCGACCCCTGCATCCATCGCGACGCGGCGGCTGCAATGGCCTGGCTAGAGCGTCCGCATCAGCATTTGCTGATGTGGGACCACGCCGACTACCCCGCCCTGCTCAAGGAAATCGCCGATCCACCGCCGCTGTTGTTCGTACGCGGCGACCCCGGTGTGCTGGAGCGGCCGCAGATCGCCGTGGTCGGCAGTCGTCGCGCTTCGCCGCCCGGCCTGGACAACGCCCGGGCCTTCGCCCGCAGCCTGGCAGCGGCGGGATTTGCCATCACCAGTGGCCTGGCCCTGGGTGTGGACGGGGCGGCGCATCAAGGTGCGCTGGAGGTGGGTGGGCACACCATCGGGGTATTGGGCACCGGTCTGGAAAAACTTTATCCACAGAAGCATCGCGTGCTCGCCCAGGCCATCGTCGAGCGCAAGGGTGCACTGGTTTCCGAGTTTCCCCTCGACGCGCAGGCGCAGCCGGGCAACTTTCCTCGACGCAATCGGATCATCAGCGGTCTGTCGCTGGGTGTGCTGGTCATCGAGGCCAGCCCGGCCAGCGGTTCACTGATCACCGCAAGGCTGGCCGCCGAGCATGGCCGCGAGGTGTGGGCGCTGCCCGGCTCCATTCATCACCCCGGCGCACGCGGCTGTCACCAGTTGATCCGCGACGGCGCGCAACTGGTCGAGACCATCGATCATATTCTTGAAGGGTTGCAGGGCTGGCAGCGTCTGCCACCGGTCCTGCCGGCGGCGCCAGCCCAGCCCGCCGATCCGCTGCTTGAGGTGCTGGTGGCCGCCGCGCACACCACCGAAGGCTTGGCCACGGCGTTGGGATGGCCGTTGCCGCGGGTGATGGCGCAACTTACCGAGCTGGAGATGCAGGGGCGCGTGGTCAGCCAGGCGGGGCGTTGGTTTGCACGGGCCAGCTAAGTACACTGGCGGCAGTCTTCAATGGGAGTGACAGCAGATGGTGAGCAGTTGGCGTGTGCAGCAAGCGGCGCGCGAGATCCGAGCGGGCGCGGTGATCGCCTACCCTACCGAAGCTGTCTGGGGATTGGGTTGCGATCCATGGGACGAAGAAGCGGTGTACCGCTTGCTGGCCATCAAGGAGCGCTCGGTCGACAAGGGCCTGATCCTGATCGCCGACAACATCCGGCAGTTCGACTTTCTGTTCGAGGATTTTCCCGAAGAGTGGATCGATCGCATGGCCAGTACCTGGCCCGGCCCGAACACCTGGCTGGTGCCTCACCAAGGCCTGCTGCCCGAATGGATCACCGGTATCCACGATTCCGTGGCCCTGCGCGTGAGCGATCACCCGCAGGTGCGGGAGCTGTGCGCGCTGGTCGGGCCGCTGGTGTCGACCTCCGCCAATCGCCAAGGTCGCCCGGCCGCGCGTAGCCGTCTGCGCGTCGAGCAATACTTTCGTGGCGAAGTGGACGTCGTGCTGGGCGGCGCGCTGGGGGGGCGCAAGAGCCCGAGCGTGATTCGCGACCTGATCACCGGTGAAGTGATCAGGCCCTGAGGCCAGGCAGGGAGCCGCGTACACGGGGCTCCCTGCCTGGTTTCATGGTAGCAGGATGGTCGAGCCCACCGTTTCGCGCGCGGCGAGTGCGGTCTGCGCCTTGGCGGCATCGCTCAGTGCGTACTGCTGGCTGACGTCGACCTTGAGCTTGCCGCTGGCGATCATCTCGAACAGCTCGTCGGCCATGCCCTGTACTGCGCCGGGCACGGCGTAGCTGGCCAGGGTCGGGCGAGTCACGTACAGCGAGCCCTTCTGCGACAGGATGCCCAGGTTGACCCCACTGACCGCACCCGACGCATTGCCGAAGCTGACCATCAAGCCGCGCGGCTGGAGACAGTCCAGCGAGGTTTCCCAAGTGTCCTTGCCGACACCGTCGTACACCACCGGGCATTTCTTGCCGTCGGTCAATTCGAGCACTCGCTTGGCCACGTCTTCGTGGCTGTAGTCGATCACCTCCCAGGCACCCAGGGCCTTGGCCCGTTCGGCCTTGGCGGGCGAGCTGACGGTGCCGATCAGCTTCACGCCCAGTGCTGCCGCCCATTGGCAGGCCAGCGAGCCCACACCACCGGCGGCGGCATGGAACAGGATGGTTTCGCCAGCCTCGACCTTGTAGGTCTGACGCAGCAGGTATTGCACGGTCAGGCCCTTGAGCATCACCGCAGCGGCCTGTTCGAAGCTGATGCTCGAGGGCAGGCGTACAGCCATGGCCGCTGGCAGCACGTGCAGATCGCTGTAGGCGCCCAGGGGGCCACCTGCGTAGGCCACACGGTCGCCGACCTTGAACCGGTCCACCTCGCTGCCGACCGCCTCGACCACGCCAGCGGCCTCGGTGCCCAGGCCCGAAGGCAGTGGCGTCGGGTACAGGCCGCTGCGGAAGTAGTTGTCGATGTAGTTCACGCCCACGGCGTGATTGCGTACGCGAATGTCTTGCGGGCCCGGTTGCCTGGGCTCGAAGTCGACGAACTCGAGGACTTCCGGGCCGCCGGTGGAACCGAACTGGATACGCTTTGCCATCTGCTCACTCCTGCTGTCGTTGGGCGAGGGCCTATCGGACGCCTTTGCTTGATCGGCGTCAACTGCCGCACGCGGTGAGCGATGCTATGCTACGCGCCGACTTGATCGCCGGTCAGGCGTGTTCCCAGGCCGCTGGCGGTATTTGCCCTTTTTCAAGGTGATGCCATGACTACCCGCACAGAGGCCGTAAAGGCCTATCTGCTCGATCTGCAGGATCGAATCTGCCACGCCATGCAGGCCGAAGACGGCGGCGCGCACTTCGTCGAAGATGCCTGGACGCGCGCAGCGGGCGGCGGCGGGCGCACCCGGGTGATTGCAGACGGTGAGTTGATCGAGAAAGGCGGGGTCAACTTTTCCCATGTATTCGGCACCGGCCTGCCTCCTTCGGCCAGCGCCCATCGACCGGAGCTGGCCGGTCGCGGCTTCGAGGCACTGGGCGTGTCGCTGGTGATCCACCCGCACAACCCGCACGTGCCCACCTCCCACGCCAACGTGCGGTTCTTCATTGCCGAAAAGGAAGGCGAAGAGGCCGTCTGGTGGTTCGGCGGCGGCTTCGACCTGACGCCCTACTACGCTCACGAGGAAGACTGCATCCACTGGCATCGTGTCGCGCAACAAGCCTGCGAGCCCTTCGGCGCCGATGTCTATCCACGCTACAAGGCCTGGTGCGACCGCTATTTCCACCTCAAGCACCGGGGCGAGCCGCGGGGCGTGGGCGGCCTGTTCTTCGATGACCTGAACGAATGGGATTTCGACACCAGCTTCGCCTTCATGCGCGCCATTGGCGACGCCTTCATCGACGCCTACCTGCCCATCGTGCAGCGGCGCAAGGCCATGGCGTACACCGCGCAGCAGCGTGAATTCCAGGAGTTCCGCCGCGGGCGCTACGTCGAGTTCAACCTGGTCTACGACCGCGGTACGCTGTTCGGCCTGCAGTCGGGTGGCCGTACCGAGTCGATCCTGATGTCACTGCCGCCGCAGGTGCGTTGGGGCTATGACTGGAAAGCCGTACCTGGCAGCGAAGAAGCGCGGCTCACCGACTACTTTCTGCAGGATCGCGACTGGCTGGCGCAGACCCCTCCCCTATGATTCAGGAACCGATTCGCATGGACAGTTACGTGGTTTTCGGCAACCCGGTGGGGCACAGCAAATCACCCGCCATTCACCGTTTGTTTGCCGAGCAGACGGGCCAGGCGCTGGTATACGACACACGGCTGGCGCCCATCGACGACTTCACCCGCAGTGCCTTGGGTTTTTTCGAAGAAGGGCTGGGCGCCAACGTCACCGTACCGTTCAAGGAGCAGGCGTTCGGCCTGTGCAGCGTACTGACCCCGCGCGCGCAGCGCGCCGGCGCGGTGAACATGCTCAGTCGGCTGCCCGATGGCAGCCTGCGTGGCGACAATACCGACGGCGTGGGGCTGGTGCGCGACCTGGTCAACAACGCCGGCGTGACCTTGCAGGGCAAGCGCATTCTGCTGTTGGGTGCCGGCGGCGCGGTGCGTGGAGTGGTCGAGCCGTTGCTCGAACAGCAGCCACTGTCACTGGTGATCGCCAACCGCACGGTCGAGAAAGCCGAACAGCTGGCGCAGCTGTTCGCTGACCTGGGGCCGGTGGCGGCCAGTGGCTTCGATTGGCTGGAAGAACCGGTGGATATCATCATCAACGCCACTTCGGCGAGCCTGGCGGGCGATCTGCCACCGATCGCCGCCAGCCTGATCGAGCCCGGTGTGACGGTCTGCTACGACATGATGTATGGCAAGGAGCCAACGCCGTTTTGCCGCTGGGCCAGCGAACACGGCGCACGGCTGTCGCTGGACGGTTTCGGGATGCTGGTCGAGCAGGCAGCCGAAGCGTTCACCTACTGGCGTGGTGTGGCGGTGGATACGGCACCGGTGCTGAGCCAGCTGCGCCGGGAAATGGCGGCGGGTTGAGTTGATTGAAGGGTGTCAGTGAAGGCCTCTTCGCGGGCGGCGAGCTCTCTGCCCGCGAAGGGGCCATGACTGACACCCATCAAATCAAAGCCCGTCAAATCAAAGCTTCGCGCGTACCGCCGGCAGCGCGTCCTTGCCATCCAGCGTTTTCACACCTTCCAGCCACTTCTCCAACACCGCCGGATTGGCTTTCAGCCAGGCCTGCGCCGCCTGTGCGCTGGTTTTCTTGCTATTGGCCACATCGGCCATGATGCTGTTCTCCATGTCCTGGGTGAACACCAGATTGCTGAGCAGCTTGCCGGTGTTCGGGCAACTCTCGGCATAGCCCTTGCGGGTCAGGGTGTGCACGGTGCCGGTCGAGCCGAAATACTTCTCGCCGCCGGTGAGGTACTTGAGCTTGATCTGCACGTTCATCGGGTGCGGCGTCCAGCCGAGGAAGACCACGAACGACTTCTTCTTCACGTTGCGATTGACCTCGGTCAGCATCGCCTGCTCGCTGGACTCGACCAGTTTCCAGTCACCCAGGCCGAATTCGTCCTTCTTGATGATCTCGGCCAGCGATAGGTTGGCCGGTGCCCCTGAACCGATCCCGTAGATCTTCTTGCCGAACTTGTCGGCGTGCTTGTCCAGGTCGGCGAAATCCTTCACACCCGCGTCATACACGTAGTCGGGGACGGCCAGGGTGAACTCGGTGCCGTCCAGGTTCTTGGCGTACTGCACCACGTCACCATTGGCCACGAACTTGTCGTAGAAACCCTGCTGGGCCGGCATCCAGTTGCCGAGGAAGACATCCACCTGGCCATCCTTGAGACCGCCAAAGATGATCGGCACCGCCAGCGTGTCGATCTTGGGCCGGTAACCCATGCCTTCCAGCACCAGGCTGGTGAGCGCGTTGGTGGCGGCAATGTCGCTCCAGCCCGGGTCGGCCATCTTCACCGTCTCGCACCGTTGTTCGTCGGCGACCGCCGTGGTTCCGGCAACGGCCAGCCAACCGGCGGCCAGGGCTGTGGATATCTTCATGGTGACCTTCATGCGACTTCCCCTCAGAGCTTCGAATGTTATGGGCAGGGTTGTGGATAACGTGCCTTGCGCTCCAGGTCGTCCAGGTCGATATGGTTGCGCATGTACTGCTGACTGGCGTCCACCAGCGGCTGGTGGTCCCAGCTCTTCAGCTTGCCTTGGGCCAGTGCGCCGGCCACGAAGCGGCGCCGGCGCTGGCTGGCGAGCACCTGTTGGTGTATCGCCGGCATGTCCCATTTGCGGCGGGCTTCACTCAGGAAAGCCTCGAACAGTGCCCGGTGCGGGGGTGACTGGCTCAGGTCTTCACGTTCGCGTGGGTCGTTATCCACGTCATAGAGTAGGCAAGGGTCGACCTCGCTGTAGATAAATTTCATCGCGCCACGGCGGATCATCATCAACGGGCTGTGGGTACCTTCGGCCATGTATTCACCGAACGCTTCGTCATGCCCCTTTTCACCCTGCAGATGCGCCACTAGCGAACGTCCGTCCAGCGGCAGGCCGGGTTCCAGTTCGCCACCGGCCAGCTCGACGAAGGTCGGCAGCAGGTCGGCGGTAGAGACTGCGGCCTGCACTCGCCCTGGCTTGAACTGCCCGGGCGCGCAAACCAGCAGCGGCACCCGCGCGGCCATCTCGAACCAGTGCATCTTGTACCAGAGCCCACGCTCGCCGAGCATGTCACCGTGATCGCCGGAGAAGACGATGATGGTGTCGTCGGCCAACCCGGTTTCTTCCAGGGTCTGCAGCAGTTTGCCGACGTTGTGATCGATGTAGCTGCACGCACCGAAGTAGGCGCGGCGTGCATCGCGGATCTTGTTCACGGGCAGGGGCTTGTCCCACAGGTCATAGACCTTGAGCAGGCGTTGCGAGTGGGGGTCCAGCGCGGCCTGGTCCGGTACATCCTGAGGCAGTGGAATGTCTTCGTCGCGGTACAGGTCCCAGAACGGCTTGGGAATGGTGTAGGGGTCGTGCGGATGGGTCATTGACACCGTCAGACAGAATGGCCGATCGCCGTCTTCGCGAATGTGATCGAACAGGTACTGCTGGGCTTTGAAGACCACCTCTTCATCGAAATCCAGCTGGTTGGTGCGCACGCACGGGCCAGCCTGCAACACCGAGGACATATTGTGGTACCAGCTGGGGCGAACGTCGGGTTCGTCCCAATTGACCGCCCAGCCGTAGTCGGCCGGGTAGATATCGCTGGTCAGGCGTTCCTCGTAGCCGTGCAGCTGGTCCGGGCCACAGAAATGCATCTTGCCCGACAGTGCGGTGCGGTAACCCAGGCGCCGCAGGTAGTGGGCATAGGTCGGCACGTCGGCGGCAAAGTCGGCAGCGTTGTCGTAGGCGCCGATCTTGCTCGGCAACTGGCCGCTGACCAATGTGAAGCGCGAAGGCGCGCACAGCGGGCTGTTGCAGTAGGCCGCATCGAAGACCACCCCGGTCTCGGCCAAACGGCTGATGTTCGGCAGCTTGATCGGTGATGGCGCGTAGATCGGCAGCATGGGTGCGGCCATCTGATCGGCCATGATGAAAAGAATGTTCTTGCGCTTCATCGGCTCAGGGCATTCCATAGTGGAGATTAATGCGAAATTTCTGCCGTCCACCATGCGGTGCAGCTGTGGCCTGGTAAAGCCCATGCCGGACAATACCTAGGATAAGTAGCGCTTATGTTTACGAGCCTTGGAGAGATGTCTCTTGACCTGTTGCGGGCTTTCGAGGCGGCCGCCAGGCTGCGGAGCTTTACCGCTGCCGCGGTCGAGCTGGGTACGACGCAGCCTGCCGTCAGCCAGCAGATCAAACGGCTCGAGGAACAGCTGGCCATCCGCCTGTTCGATCGTATCTACCGAGGCATCGAGCTGACCGACGCAGGCTACACCTTGTTCGAGGCGGTACATGGAGGACTGCGCGGCATTGACGACTGTCTGGGCTTGATCACCAGTCAAACCCAGCACGAAGTGCTTCAGGTCTCTACCGACTTCGCGTTCGCCGCCTACTGGCTCATGCCACGTCTGCATCGCTTCCACCAACGTTATCCACAGGTCGACGTCAGCCTGGTCACCAGTGAACGCAGCCACGCCATGCTTGGCCCGAACATCGATGTGGCGGTCCTGTTCGGCGATGGCCGTTTCCGTCAGGGTGAAAGTCACCGGTTGTTCAACGAAGAAGTCTTCCCGGTCTGCAGCCCGCGCCTGTTGGACGATCGAACGCTACCGCTGGGCCCTGATGCATTGCTCGAATGGCCGCTGCTGCACCTGCGCGGTGAAAGCAGCTGTCAGTGGTTCGATTGGAGCGGCCTGTTCCGCGCCTTGCACATCCCGAGTGCCCCAGCGCCGGGGCAATTGCGCTTCGACAACTACACACTGCTCATCCAGGCCGCGATTGCCGGGCAAGGCGTTGCCATCGGCTGGCGTCACCTGGTGGACGCATTGCTGGAGCAGCAACTGCTCTGCCGCCCTTTCGAAGGCGCCGCCACATCGGCGTTGGGTTATTTCGTGGTGGTGCCGCAACGCAAACGCCGTGGACAAATGGTGCAACGGTTCGTGGATTGGGTGATGGAGGAGCAGAGCCGGCGGTAGAGGGGATATCTCACATTCACTTGGGAAACGGCTGCTACTGCACAATCGGTCGACTGGCTAACCTGCATGTCCCGCCGATCAGGAATGCATCGACATGCGCCGTGCCATAGCAGTCGCCGTTGTATCTACCGCCGTTTCAGGATGTTATCTACCCATCCCTCAGGATTATCACCCGCCTACCCCAATCGATATCTTCACCTATACGATCATCCGCATGATGCCGGATGGTCACTCGCCTTCCCTTCGTCTTGATGAAGGTAGATCCATAGGCGCTCGGGCATTTCGACCGTTGGACCATGCATCACTGGTAGCGTTTTTCAAAGGCATGAAAGGCGAATGCGTTTCTGCTCAACACGCCTCGAACTGGATTGTATGTACGGTAATCAGCGAAACCCATTTCCAGCAGCCGGATCGCAACGTCGAAAAAGTGAGCGGCTGTTGGGGCAATATCACGCTTGTTTACGGTTTCGACTATCTCGAGCCTGTTTCAGATCTATCGAATTGGTCATCCATGGACTTTTTGGCTAGTGGCATGGGGTGTATAAGCGCTTGGGCGGCTTCTCATTAGAATATGAGAAAATATTAATTATGTATTTAACTCCATAAGCCGGGTAGTGGAAGCATAGACCGCGGGCTACAGTTCGCGAAGTCATACATCCATCCCTTAACAGGAGTTACCCATGTCACAGCAATATCAAATCGAAGCACGTTCACATGCTATCGCCGGTCTATGGAGCCACAACTTTTGGGCGCTTCGTCACCCGAACGGAGAGGTCATGGCGGAGCTACATGGCTTAGCTACCGACCGCGTCACGCTTCGTACGGCGACAATTGGCACCTCTAATCGCCACTCATTGAGAGCATGGCATTTTGCAGTTAAAAAACATCACGCTGAGGTGGGTGTAATAGGTCACCAGGTGACTACGGGGTATCTCTACCAAGAAGGACAGACTCGAAAAGTGGTCTTGTCCGGAGACAGCGGAAATATACTACCTCGGTGGCGTGCCGCCGTGAAGTCGATTGGGCTTATAAACGATATGAATCTCGACTACCCACCGGGGGGTATCAAGGTGATTGGCAATACAAAAAACAGCAATTCTATGTTTACAACATTTGGAGATTTGATGGGTTTGTCTCGATTTAGTTTTTGGGGTGTGTTCGAGCCTGGTATCGATAATCCTGTTTTGCATGAAGAGATTGTAAGCGCCTTAAGAGCTCTGTTCGATGAAAGCTTGGATGTTCCGGTGCAGCCGTCAATGCCGGTTTTGAGCTCGCCTGTTGATAGCCTATCCGCTGCAAATTTCCCTCTGTCTGCGTCCGGTGGAGCGCCTAGCCATCTAGAGGCTGGGTATGGTCAATGGGGGCTAAATGCGCCTTTCCATGGAAGTGTTAGCATTCCATTCTTTGAGTATCACGATATGTCCGGCATTCCCAGACGCGTTTATGCCGAGTGACATTGGCTATGCGCTAGAAGTGATTCGAAGCGAATGCGCTGAATAGTTTGCTGCGTTGCTGCTATGAGTCGGCGTGGTTCTGCTGCAAGCTATGCAGCGCCTATCTCACCGTTTTCGCGGCTGTACGCCGCTCCTACAAAGAAATGCGACCGTGTAGGAGCGGCGTACAGCCGCGAAGGCGTCACGACAGGCAGTGCATCTCTAGATGGTTGATCAGTTCAACACCCCCTGCAATACCTCATAAACGATCCCGGTACCAATGGCGATCAGCACCACATCCGTGCCCATGCGGCGCCATTCGTAGCCTTCGTAACGTGGTAGATGCTTCAGCGCGGGACCGTCGAGGCGGGCACCGTAGCCGCGAGGCAGGGGTTGTCCCTTGATGGCGCGAATACTGGCGGGAGGTGGGTTGCCGGGCCGGAAGACGTCGCGATGATCCTGAATGGTCTGGCGTACGGGGCCGAAATCCTGGGGTGGACCACCGCGCGCGATGCCGCCACCTGGGTTGCCTGGGCCACGGTTGCCCGGACCGCGCTCGTCATGATCAGGCCGATCGGGTCCGTCCTGCCGCTGATGGGGTTGTTCCTGGCGTCCTTGACGTTGCTCATCCGCTCCACCCGGACCACCGGGAGCGGCTTGCACCAGCGGTGCACAAGCGATCAGCAATGCACCCATGCTCAGGATCAGGTTTTTTGGCATGTTCATCATGGATTTCCTTCACGGCCAAACAGCAAAAAGGGGCACCGAACACAGGTTCGATCCCCCTTGGTCTTGCCGTTTAGTCCCGTGAACCAGAGGCTAATTCCTCTGTATTGGAATCTTTACCTTCAGCTGACACGAGCCTTACGTACGCCCTGCGCCAGTTGACTGCACAGCGACAGCACATCTTCCACAGCCTGACCGTGGTGCTGGGCATGGGCGATCTTGTCCACTAGTGCCGAGCCGACCACCACGCCATCGGCCAGGCGGGCAATGGCGGCAGCCTGGTCGGGCGTGCGGATGCCGAAACCAACGCTGATCGGCAGGTCGGTATGCCGACGCAGCCGCTCTATGGCAGCGCCCACGTGCTCGGTGGTAGCCGAGCCGGCACCGGTCACGCCGGCCACCGATACGTAGTAGACGAACCCGGAGCTGCGCTCCAGTACCCGTGGCAAGCGTGCATCGTCGGTGGTTGGCGTGGTCAGACGGATGAAGTCGATACCCGAGGCCTGTGCCGGGGTCGCCAATTCACCATCATGCTCGGGTGGCAGGTCGACGATGATCAGGCCGTCGACGCCGGCTTCCTTGGCCTGGGCCACGAAGGCTTCGACGCCGAAGCGGTGGATCGGGTTGTAGTAACCCATCAGCACGATCGGCGTGGTGCTGTCGTCGACGCGGAATTCGCGGACCATCTGCAAGGTTTTCGCCAGCGTCTGCCCGGCGTTGAGCGCGCGCAGGGTCGCCAGCTGGATGGCCAGGCCGTCGGCCATCGGATCGGTGAAGGGCATGCCCAGTTCGATCACATCGGCGCCGGCAGCCGGCAAGCCTTTGAGGATGGACAGCGAAGCATCGTAGCCTGGGTCGCCCGCCGTGACGAACGTCACCAGCGCGGCGCGGCCTTCGGCCTTGAGGTCGGTGAAGCGTTGTTCGAGGCGGCTCATGCCAGTGTCTCCTTCGGGTGGGCGCCCATATGGCTCATGACGGTTTGCATGTCCTTGTCGCCGCGGCCGGACAGGCACACCACCATCAGATGGTCGGCGGGCAATGTTGGCGCGCGCTTCATGGCCTCGGCCAGGGCGTGGGCGGTTTCCAGCGCCGGGATGATGCCTTCCAGGCGGCAGGTGGCGTGGAACGCGGCCAGCGCCTCTTCATCGGTGATGCTGGTGTAGTTCACGCGCTTGATTTCATGCAGAAAAGCGTGTTCAGGGCCGATACCGGGGTAGTCCAGGCCGGCCGAGATGGAGTGCGCGTCGGTGATCTGCCCATCGTCGTCCTGCAGCAGATAGGTACGGTTGCCGTGCAGTACGCCGGGCACGCCGCCGTTGAGGCTGGCGGCATGCTTGCCGGAATCCACGCCATGGCCGGCGGCTTCGACACCGATGATTTCCACGCTGCTGTCATCCAGGAAAGGATGGAACAGGCCCATGGCATTGGAACCGCCACCTACGCAAGCCACCAGGCTGTCGGGCAGGCGCCCTTCCTTCTCCTGCAACTGCTCGCGGGTTTCCTTGCCGATGATCGACTGGAAGTCGCGAACCATGGCCGGGTAAGGGTGCGGGCCGGCCACCGTGCCAATCAGGTAAAAGGTGTCGTCGACATTGGTGACCCAATCGCGCAAGGCGTCGTTCATGGCATCTTTCAAGGTGCCGGTACCGGAAGTGACCGGCACGATCTCAGCGCCCAGCAGCTTCATGCGAAACACGTTGGCCTGCTGGCGCTCGATATCCGTGGCACCCATGTAGATCACACAGGGCAAGCCGAATCGAGCCGCCACCGTGGCCGTGGCCACGCCGTGCATGCCGGCGCCGGTCTCGGCGATCAGGCGCTTCTTGCCCATGCGCTTGGCCAGCAGCACCTGGCCGATGCAGTTGTTCACCTTGTGCGCGCCGGTGTGGTTGAGCTCTTCGCGCTTGAAGTAGATTTTCGCCCCGCCGCAGTGTTCGGTCAGGCGCTCGGCGAAATACAGCGGATTGGGCCGGCCGATGTAGTCGCGTTGAAAGTAGGCGAGCTGCTCGAGAAATTCGGGATCGGCCTTGGCGGCTTCGTATTCGCGAGCCAGCTCCAGCACCAGCGGCATCAGGGTTTCGGCGACGTAGCGGCCACCGAAGGCGCCGAACAGGCCGTTGCTGTCAGGGCCACTGCGAAGATTGGTCTGGGTCATGCGAAGCTCCAGGGGAATTGAATGACGATGTAGCCACTGTACCCACGACAACGATCGAAGAAAACCGATAAGATCTCGACAACCTGTCAGGATTTCTCACAATACCATGAGCCGTGACCTGCCCCCGCTGAATGCCCTCAAAGCGTTCGAAGCCACTGCCCGGCTCAACAGCGTCAGCAAGGCGGCTGACTACCTGAGCGTTACCCACGGTGCCGTGAGCAGACAGTTGAAAGTGCTTGAAGAGCATCTGGGCATCGCGTTGTTCGTCAAGCAGGGGCGTGGCTTGAAACTCACAGATGCTGGCATTCGACTGCGCGATGCCAGCGCCGAGGCCTTCGAGCGTTTGCGTCTGGTCTGTACGGAGCTCAGCCAGGCTCAGGCACCGTTCGTTCTGGGGTGCTCGGGAAGCTTGCTGGCGCGCTGGTTCATACCTCGATTGGGTCGGCTGAACAGCGAGCTGCCGGACTTGCGCCTGCACCTCTCGGCCGGCGAAGGTGACCTGGACCCCCGTCGTCCCGGGCTGGATGCCTTGCTGATGTTCGCCGAGCCGCCCTGGCCCGCCGACATGGACGTGTTCGAGCTGGCCGAAGAGCGTATCGGCCCGGTACTCAGCCCGCGCTTCCAAGGGTTCGAAGCCTTGCAGGGTCGGGCGGCCAGCGACTTGCTCGGGCACTCGTTGCTGCACACCACATCGCGGCCACAGGCCTGGCCCAGCTGGGCACGGCGCAACGACCTGGATCCCGAGGCGTTGACCATGGGACAGGGGTTCGAGCATTTGTATTATTTGCTGGAGGCGGCGGTGGCCGGGCTGGGCATTGCCATCGCGCCCGAACCGCTGGTGGTCGATGACCTGCGTGCCGGGCGCCTGGCCGCGCCATGGGGGTTTACGCAAACCCCGGCGCGGCTGGCACTTTGGGTCCCGCGACGCGCCGCAGACGGGCGCGCCCGACAGCTGGCGCTATGGCTTGCGCAGGAGCTCGAACGCCAGGTCGATTAGTTGTTGCGATTGCACATCAGGTAGGCGGCGATCAGGCCCAGCGCGCCAACGGCTACGCCAGCGGCGGCCCAAGGGTGCTCCTGAGCGTAGTCACGGGTGGCAATACCGGTTTCCTTGGTCTTGACCTTCACTTCTTCATACGCGTCGCTGATCAGGCTGCGCGAATGGCTCAGCGCGGATTCTGCGTTGGCTTTCAGCGCCTTGAGCACCTTGCGCGATTCCTCGGTGGAATCTTCTTTCAGGCTTTCCAGGGAGCGGAGCAGGCTTTCGATTTCTGCTTCCATGCTCTGCAGCGAAGCTTTGCGTGACGAAATTGCCATGGGTAACTCTCCTTCATTGTGGTGAATAGCGTGTGTAGATTCCGACTGCGCTGCAAGATGAAAGTGCAGTGCGTGTGAACTTTTAGCGCAGAAATCCCCACACAGGTAGACAACCACTTCAGTAGCCACCCTAACGGAGAGCATCATGAGCGATCACCACACGTACAAGAAGGTTGAACTGGTAGGTTCCTCGACCACCACCATCGAAGACGCCATCAACAATGCGTTGGCCGAAGCGAGCAAAAGCATCGAGAAAATGGAATGGTTCGAAGTGACCGAAACCCGTGGCCATATCGAAGACGGTCGCGTGGCGCATTTCCAGGTCACACTCAAAGTCGGCTTCCGTATCCAGAACAGCTGACAGAAAACACGGAATCTTCCGACTGGCCGAATGCCATAGGTTGAGTTACAACACATTACCGGCGTGTCGACCTGAATCCAGGCGGCCCGCCGTTTGTCTTTAAACCGGCACTATCAGACCAAGGATGTAAGCGATGAAGCGAGTTTTATTGGCTGTGGGTTTGTTGAGCCTGGCAAGCGGCGCGTTCGCTGCGGGCAAGTCGTGTGAAGAACTCAAGGGCGAAATCGCCGCGAAGATCGACGCCAATGGCGTGTCGGGCTACACGCTGGAAGTGGTCGACAACGTCACTCCGGATGCCGGTTTCCAGGTAGTCGGTTCGTGTGAAGGCGGTACCAAGGCTATCGTCTACAAGCGCTGAAGATTGCAGCCGCCACCCGCTCCCACAGAAAACGAAATCCCCTGTAGGAGCGGTCAGCGGCCGCGAAACGAACCCCGCAATACACCAGGTCGGTGCAAGGCTCAGCCTCGCATCACCTGCGCCAATAGCTCATACGACCGCAACCGGTCGGCATGCTCGTACAGATCGCAGGTAAAGATCAGCTCATCTGCCTGAGTCTGTTCCTTCAGCACGTCCAGCTTGGCGCGGATCTTCGCCGGTCCTCCCACCATCGCCAAGCCCAGAAAGTCCCCGACCGCGGCCTTTTCATGGGGCAACCACAACCCTTCCATGCTCTTCACGGGTGGCTGCTGCACCAGGGTCTGGCCACGCATCAGGTTGAGGATGCGGCGGTAGACCGAGGTTGCCAGGTAGTCGGCGTGCTCGTCGCTGTCGGCTGCCACCAAGGGCACGCCGAGCATCACATAAGGCTTGTCGAGCACCTCGGAGGGCTGGAAGTGAGCGCGATAGACCCGGATTGCCTCATGCATGTAGCGCGGCGCGAAATGCGAAGCGAAGGCGTACGGCAGGCCGTACATACCGGCCAGCTGCGCGCTGAACAAGCTGGAGCCCAGCAACCAGACCGGCACGTCGGTGCCGCTGCCCGGCACCGCAATCACCTTCTGATCCGGAGTGCGTGGCCCCAGGTAGGCCATCAACTCGCGGACGTCGTCGGGGAAATCGTCGGCACTGCCGGAGCGCTCACGGCGCAACGCGCGCGCCGTCATCTGGTCCGACCCCGGCGCGCGGCCCAGGCCCAGGTCGATGCGCCCCGGATACAGGCTTTCCAAGGTGCCGAACTGCTCGGCGATCACCAGCGGCGCATGGTTGGGCAGCATCACCCCGCCAGAGCCGACGCGGATCGACGAAGTGCCCCCCGCCAGATAGCCCAGCAGCACCGAGGTCGCCGAGCTGGCGATCCCGTCCATGTTGTGATGCTCGGCCACCCAGAAACGGTTGTAGCCCCAGCCTTCGGCGTGGCGTGCCAGGTCCAGCGCGTTGTGCAGCGACCGCGCCGGGCCGTGGTCGGCACGCACCGGTACAAGGTCGAGGACGGAGTATTTCGTATCGGTCAAACCAGTCATGATCATTGGCATCCTGTGGGTATGTGGCAGGTGGGATGCCCCGCGCATCTTTGCTACCGAGTGTGTAATCAATATGGGCTTATGGTTCGGATTCAATAGCCAGCGGTCAGAACGGCGCTGAACTTGCCTCGCGCCATGGCCTCTGAACACTTGTCACCGCGCGAACCCGTCGCGCCCATCAAGGAGGCTTTATGAGCATCAAGAAAACCGCATCGGCTGTCTGGAAAGGCGATCTGAAAACCGGCAAGGGCGAGATATCGACGCAAAGCGGCGCCCTGAAAAGCAATCCCTATGGTTTCAACACCCGCTTCGAAGGCCAGCCAGGCACCAACCCTGAAGAATTGATCGGCGCGGCCCATGCCGGCTGTTTCTCCATGGCCTTCTCGATGATCCTGGGTGGCGAAGGCTTCACGCCAGACCAGATCAATACAACGGCCGAGGTCACGCTGGACAAGGAAGGCGAAGGTTTCGCGATCACCGCCATCAAACTGACCATGTCGGCGAAGATCCCCAACATCGACCAGGCGAAGTTCGAAGAACTGGCCAACAAGGCCAAAGAAGGCTGCCCAGTGTCGAAAGTGCTGAACGCCCAGATCACCCTGGACGCTAAGCTGGAATCTTGAGGTAGGGTTGCGCCCGGTTGCCGTACACTGCTCACTCACCTGGAGAATTGCCCATGAAACGATTCATTTTGGCGATGACATGCAGTGTCCTGGCAACCTCGGCGTCGGCTGCACCCGTTTCGTGCGAAGAATTGAAGGCCGAGATCGAAAAAAAGATCCAGGCGGCAGGCGTTGCGTCCTACACCCTGGAAATCGTCGACAATCTGGACGCCAAGGACCCGAGCATGGTGGTGGGTTCCTGCGACAACGGCATGCGCAAGATCATCTATCAAAAGAACGACACCTGATCCCGCAGCATCCGCTGCTGTGATTCAGTGGTGCACCGTTGCGCGTGGATTCAGGGAATGCAGTGAATCGCCCGGTCTTCGGCAACAATCTCCCGGTTCGAATCGTACAAACGGGCACTGGCCTGCATGGCAATCGCCCTGCCCTCCAGGCGGTAGCGCTGACCTGCCTTGAAACCGTCATAGCGCACGGTCAAGTAGCAGGTACGGTCGAACGGGTCGTTGACCAGCCCGCCACCGGCGTACATTTCGTAGTCGAAACGCACTTCCAGCTCATGGCTGCCCGGATCTACCTGGAAGTAGCGGCCGTCATTGAGTTTGCGACCATCCAGACTTTCTGCCATGACCAGGCGACCGGTCGTGGTGAACATCTCGATCCAGGCCTTGCCAGGGTCAACGGCCGGCAACGGCGGATTGGCGCAGCCGGCCAGCATGGCGAGGGTCAACAGGGCGAGCAGGGCGCGCATGGAAGCTCCTTGGCTGCAGGAAGAAAGTGAGCAGGACAATGGTCGAGTCTAGAAGCTTTGCGTCGGCGCTGCGAGTCGCCGCCGACGGTGGCCATGTTCAGGCCAGTGCTCAGGCGCTCTGGCAGCCCGCAGGTTGCGCCTGGCCTACCAGTTTGCGCTGCTCGTCGTAGAGCCTGGCCCACGGGCGAAAGCCGACGCTGCCGGCTTCCAGGAAATACCGCTGCCCCGCGTCGAAGCCGGCATAGGTGAGGTTCAGTTCGCAGTTGCGCCACAGCGGCGCGGGGACTGGGCCGATGTTGGTCGGCTGCACGGGGAACTGCAAGCGCACGGTCAGCTCATGGCTGCCGGGTTCGACTTCGAAATAGCGGGTGTCGCCCCATTCCCGCTCGTCGACTTGGGTCGCCTGCAGGGCGTTGTGCCCCTTGGCCTGCAGATCGATCCAGGCCTGGTTGGGGTCCGGGTCGGGCAGACCGGCGCAGCCGGCAAGGGCCAGCATGCCGCCAGCAATGATCAATGCGCGCATGGAATTCTCCTGATGGGATCGTAAGATGCAGGGTCAGCGCCGATAACACCTGCTCGCTGGCGGGCCTGGCCATGGAAAACCACATGCATGAATTCGTTGTTGTTCGTCGTTCCATTCTTGCCGCACTCGACCGCGGTTTGCGCGCTTTTGTTCCCCTGTGCCTGCTGTTCCTGCTCAGCGGTTGCACCAGCGTCGGCTATTACGGCCAGCTGATACAGGGCCAGTGGCAGCTGTTGCAGGCACGCGAGCCGGTCACGCGGATCATCGCAGACCCCGCGCGCGACCCGCGCCTGCGCGAGCAGTTGCAGCGTGCCCAGGCCGCTCGCGATTTCGCCAGCGTGCATCTGCACCTGCCGGACAACCGCAGCTATCGGCTGTATGCCGACATCGGTCGGCCGCTGGTGGTGTGGAACGTGTTCGCCACGCCCGAGTTTTCCCTCGCCCCGTTGACCCACTGCTTTCCCATCGCGGGGTGCGTTGCCTACCGCGGCTACTACAGCCAGTCCGGCGCGCGGGGCGAAGCGGCGCTGCAGAAGCTGGCGGGCCGGGATGTGTACATCGGCGGCGTCGAAGCCTACTCGACCTTGGGCTGGTTCGATGATCCGATTCTCAACACCATGCTGGGCTGGGGCGACGAGCGCCTGGCCACGCTGATCTTCCATGAGCTGGCGCATCAGCGCGTGTATGTGCAGGACGATACCGAGTTCAACGAGTCCTTCGCCACCTTCGTCGAGCAGGAGGGCACTCGGCAGTGGCGGGCCTGGCGCGGTTTGGCAAAGGCGGCAGGCACACCTGCACTACAACGTGAGCAGTTCACCCGGCTGGTGCTCGAGACCCGCGAACGCCTGGGTGCGCTGTACGCACAGCCGCTGTCGGCGGAGGCCATGCGCGCAGGCAAGGCTGCCGAGTTCGAGCACCTGCGCCGCGAGTATCGCCAGTTGCGCGATGGACGCTGGGGTGGCGACCGGCGTTTCGATGCCTGGATGAACGGGCCGATGAACAATGCCAAGCTGCTGCCGTTCGGATTGTACGACCAATGGGTGCCGGCGTTCGCCGGCCTGTTCCGGCAGGTCAATGGTGATTGGCAGGCGTTCTATGCCCAAGCGGAAAAGCTGGGCAAGTTGCCGATGGACCAGCGCAGGACCGAGTTGAATCGGTTGGGCAGATGAAGGTTGCAGTGGTTTCTCGGGCCCTTTCGCGGCCACTGGCCGCTCCTACACGAAGCCTTGCGTAACCCGGTATCTATACCGCTACACGAATCCCCGTAGGAGCGGCCACTGGCCGCTCCTACACGAGGCCTTGCGTAACCCGGTATCTGTACCGCTGCACGAACCCCTGTAGGAGCGGCCACTGGCCGCGAAGAGGCCCGCGCCTTCACCGCATCATCCCGCGCCTTGCAAAAACGCCTCATGCAGCGCCTGCAACGTGTCGAAATGATACGTCGGATTTTCCAGGACCAGCTCTTCCCGCGAGCCGAACCCATAGCCCACCGCCGCGCAATCCAGGCCATTGAGGCGGGCGCCTATCAGGTCATGCTTGCGGTCGCCGATCATCAAGGTCTGCGTCGGCTGCAGCCCTTCCTGCTCGAGGATATGAGCGATCAGTTGCACCTTGTCGGTTCGCGTGCCGTCGAGCTCGCTGCCGTAGATGACCTTGAAGTGCCTGGCGAAATCGAAATGGCGGGCGATTTCCCGGGCGAACTCCCAGGGTTTGGACGTGGCGATGTACAAATGCCGGCCCTGCGCCTGCAATGTTTCGAGCAGCGCGATGACACCGGCGAAGATCTGGTTTTCGTACAGGCCCGTGACGCGGAAACGCTCGCGGTAGTAATTCACTGCCTGCCAGGCGCGGGCTTCGTCGAAACCATAGGCATGCATGAACTGCTCCAGCAGGGGTGGGCCAATGAAATGCTCCAGGTTGCGCAGGTCGGGTTCGTCTATGCCCAGTTTGGCCAAGGCATACTGGATGGAGCGGGTAATGCCCTCGCGCGGGTCGGTCAGGGTGCCGTCGAGGTCGAACAGAATGTTTTGATAATGCACGGAATCAGTCCTTGTCGAAGCCTTCGGCCAGGTGTTGGTCCTTGAGCTTCACGTAGTTGCCTGCGGTGTAGGTGAAGAACGCGCGTTCCTTGTCGGTCAGTGGCCGGGCCTGGCGGGCCGGGCTGCCCACATACAGGAAGCCGCTCTGCAGACGTTTGCCCGGTGCTACCAGGCTGCCGGCGCCGATGATCACGTCGTCTTCCACCACCGCGCCGTCCATGACGGTACTGCCCATGCCGACCAGAATGCGATTGCCCAGGGTGCAGCCGTGGAGCATGACTTTGTGTCCAATGGTGACATCATCGCCGATCAGCAACGGAAAACCGTCCGGATTGAACGGGCCGGCATGGGTGATGTGCAGCACACTGGCATCCTGCACGCTGGTGCGCTTGCCGATGCGGATGCGGTGCATGTCTGCGCGCACCACGGTCAGCGGCCAGATCGAACTATCGGCGCCGATCTCGACGTCGCCGATGACCACCGCCGAGCGGTCGACGAAGGCGCGTTCGCCAAGGCGCGGCGTATGCTGCTGGAATGTGCGAATAGCCACGATAGGCATCCTCTGTGTTGTTGATAGCTGCGGTGAATCGCAATTGTAATTAAGATGTCCCAGTGTTTCTTCAATAGCCAAGGTGTTTAACCGTGAGCGCGAATCCCCTTCTGCAGTCCTACGACCTGCCGCCGTTCTCGGCGATCCGTGCCGAGCACGTACAACCTGCGATTGAACAGATCCTGGCCGACAACCGCGCGGCCATTGCCCACATTCTGCAAACCCAGGGCAGCCAGCCTACCTGGGCCGGCCTGGTGCTGGCCATGGACGAGCTGAACGACCGCCTGGGCGCCGCCTGGAGCCCGGTCAGCCACCTCAATGCCGTGTGCAACAGTGCCGAACTGCGCCAGGCCTATGAAGCGTGCCTGCCAGCGCTCAGTGCCTACTCCACCGAGCTGGGCCAGAACCGCGAACTGTTCCAGGCTTTCGAAACCCTGGCCAACAGCCCTGAAGCTGCGAACTTCGACGTTGCCCAGAAAACCATTCTGGAGCACTCGCTGCGCGATTTCCGCCTGTCTGGTATCGATTTGCCGGTGGATCAGCAGCAGCGCTACGCACAGGTACAGAGCAAGCTCTCGGAACTGGGCAGCCGTTTCTCCAACCAGCTGCTCGATGCCACCCAGGCCTGGACCAAGCATGTTACCGACGAAGCGGCCCTGGCCGGGCTGACCGACTCGGCCAAGGCGCAGATGGCTGCGGCGGCGCAGGCCAAGGGCCTGGACGGCTGGCTGATCAGCCTCGAGTTCCCCAGCTACTACGCGGTCATGACCTACGCTCACGACCGTGCCCTGCGTGAAGAACTCTACGCGGCCTACTGCACCCGCGCGTCGGACCAAGGCCCCAATGCTGGCCAGAACGACAACACGCCGGTGATGCGCGAGATCCTCGACCTGCGCCAGGAGCTGGCGCAGCTGCTGGGCTACGCCAGCTATTCGGAGTTGAGCCTGGCCACCAAGATGGCCGAATCGACCGATCAGGTGTTGACCTTCCTGCGTGATCTGGCTCAGCGCAGCAAGCCGTTCGCGGCCCAGGATCTGGAACAGCTCAAGGCCTACGCCGCCGAACAGGGTTGTGCCGACCTGCAAAGCTGGGACAGCGGCTTCTATGGCGAAAAGCTGCGCGAACAGCGCTACAGCGTTTCCCAAGAGGCGCTGCGCGCCTACTTCCCCATCGACAAGGTGCTGGGCGGCCTGTTCGCCATCGTGCAGCGCCTGTACGGCATCGAGATCGCCGAGCAGAAAGGGTTCGACACCTGGCACCCCGACGTACGCCTGTTCGAGATCAAGGAAAACGGCCAGCACGTGGGCCGCTTCTTCTTCGATCTCTATGCGCGCGCCAACAAGCGCGGCGGCGCCTGGATGGACGGCGCGCGCGACCGGCGTCGCACCGAGGCCGGCGAGTTGCAGAGCCCGGTGGCCAATCTGGTGTGCAATTTCACCCCGGCCGATGCCGGCAAGCCCGCGCTGTTGACCCACGATGAAGTCACCACCCTGTTCCACGAGTTCGGCCATGGCCTGCACCACCTGCTGACGCGGGTCGAGCATGTGGGCGTCTCGGGTATCAACGGCGTGGCGTGGGACGCAGTCGAGTTGCCCAGCCAGTTCATGGAAAACTGGTGCTGGGAACCCGAAGGCCTGGCCCTGATTTCGGGTCACTACGAAACCGGCGAGCCATTGCCCCAGGACCTGCTGGAGAAGATGCTGGCGGCGAAGAACTTCCAGTCCGGCTTGATGATGGTCCGGCAGATCGAGTTCTCGCTGTTCGACTTCGAGTTGCATGCCTCCCACGGCGACGGCCGCAGCGTGATGGAAGTGCTCGACGGTGTCCGCGACGAGGTTTCGGTCATGCGTCCACCGGCCTACAACCGCTTTCCCAACAGCTTCGCGCACATCTTCGCCGGCGGCTACGCGGCCGGTTACTACAGCTACAAGTGGGCCGAAGTGCTGTCGGCCGACGCGTTCAGCAAGTTCGAGGAAGACGGCGTGCTCAACGCCGACACTGGCCGCGCGTTCCGCGAAGCCATTCTGGCCTGTGGTGGGTCGCAGGCACCGATGGTGCTGTTCGTCGACTTTCGCGGTCGCGAGCCCTCCATCGATGCGCTGCTGCGCCACAGCGGGTTGAGCGAGGAAGCGGCAGCATGATCACCAAGAAACGCTTCATCGCCGGGGCCGTCTGCCCGGCGTGCAGCGAGCCGGACAAGCTGATGATGTGGAGCGTCGACGAAGTCCCGCATCGCGAGTGCGTGGCCTGTGGCTACAGCGACACGCTGAACGCGCAGGGCCAGTCGGTGCCCAGCGAGCTGGGCACGCGGGTCAACAAGGTCGCCGTCAAGGTTGCCCGGCCCACGTCGCAACCGGTGCAGTTCTTTCCCAACCCCAAGCTCAAGAAGCCTTGAGCCAGGCGTGCCGCCGACTTGCCGCAAGGGCAGGCCGACGGCAATAGCCGGCTACCACGTCATGCTTCGTTCCCGTTCCTAGACTGGCGCGCCACTCAGGCGTCATTCAAGGAATCGAACATGACCGCTGCGCACCTCGCTGCACTCCCCGCCCTGCTTGCCGAAAACCCCCTGCTGGGCCATCACGATGTGATCCCCTACCACTTGATCAGGGCCGAACACGTCGAGCCGGCGATCGAGCATGTGATCCAGACCAACCTCCGGCAGCTGGCGCAATTGCTCCCCGAGCAGCTCGCGGCACCTACATGGGAAGGCTTGGTCAAGCCATTGGAAGACATGCACCAACGCCTGCTGGCGGTGCTGCAGCCCGAACAATTGCTCAGTCGCCATCACCATCTCGCGGTGATCGACGCCTATGCGCGCTGTCGCAAACGAGTACAGGCCTATGAATTGGCCATCAAGCACAACCGTACCGTGCATGCTGTGCTGCAGCTGTTGCAGCAGAGCCCGCAGGCGCTCGATTTCGATCCGACCCAGCAGGCTGCATTGAACCATGCGTTGCGTGCTTCGCGCCTGGCCGGGGTAGGCACACAGCCGTCGATCCAGAAGCGCATTGGGCGTCTGCAGATGGAGCTGGCCGGGTTGTACCAAACCTTTGCCGACAACCTGAGTGCAGCCAGCGAAGCCGGGGCCCTGGCGTTCGACAACGAAACCGCCCTGGCAGGCATTGCTCCCGCGGTACTTGCCAGCATGGCGCTATGCGCGCGCGAGGCCGGCCAGTCGGGCTGGCGGCTGCCACTGGAGCTGCCGCTGGTGCTGGCGGTATTGAGCCAGGCTCATGACCGCGCGCTGCGCGAGCAGGTTTACCGCGCCTTCTACACCCAGGCTTCGGAGCAAGGCCCGCAGGCCGGAACCTATGACAATGGACCGGTGCTGCAACGCATCCTTGCCGCCCGCGCCGAGCTGGCCGAAGCGGGTGGCTATCGCAGCTATGCCTCGCTGGCCCAGGCCACGCGCATGTTCGACGAGGCCGCGGACGTGGAGCAGCTCTTGCTGCAATTGATCGACAAGGTCCGCCCTGCGGCGCAGGCGGAGTTCGCCCCGCTGCAGGAACTGGCCGCGCTGTTCGGAGTGCCGGCGCCGCAGCCCTGGGACTGCAATTACTATCAGGAGAAATACCTGCAGATCCATCATGGGGTGACAGAGCTCAAGGTGCGTGAGTACTTTCCCGTGCAGGCGGTGCTCGATGGGCTGCAGCGTCTGCTCGAGCAGCTGTTCGACGTGCAGTGGCTGCAATGCCCGCCAGCACCGCGCCAGCCTGCATCGGTGCACCTGATTCAACTCAGCGAGCAGGGACAGGTTCTGGGCCATATCTACCTGGACCTGCACACTCGGCCGAAGAAACGCGCGGGTGCCTGGATGGAAGCCCTGCGTGACCGCCACCGTTTCGCCGATGGTCGGCTGCAGCTGCCCATCGCCCACGTGGGGTGTGATTTCGCCGCCGACACGCCAGCGTTTCCCTGCCTGCTGAGCCTGGGCGACATCCAGACGTTCTTCCACGAGCTGGGGCATGCGCTGCACCATGTACTGACCCGCATCGACCATGGCAGCGTCTCTGGCATCAAGGGCGTGGCCGAAGATGCGGTGGAATTGCCCAGCGGCGTGTTCGAGCACTGGGCCATGCAGCCTGAAGTTCTGCAATCGATGTCGCGACATCACCGGACCGGCGAAGCCATCGGTACCGCCTTCGTCGAGCGGGCGCTCGCCGCCCAGGCGCGCTTTCGTGCCCAAGCCCTGCTGTGGCAACTCGAATACGCTCTGGTCGACTATCGCCTGCACAGCCACAGCGACACCCTGTCGGCGCAGCAGATTGGCGAACAGGTGTTGGAGCAGACGCAGATCGTCCGTCATCCGCCCTATGTTCGTTGGCTCAACACTTTCGCCCATCTGTTCACCGGTGCCGACTACGCCGCCGGGTACTACAGCTATGTCTGGGCGCAGGTGCTGGCCGCTCATCTGTTCGCCCGCTTCAAGCGTGAGGGGCTGTTCTCGAGTCAGGTCGGCGGGGATTTCGAACGTTTGATTCTGGCATCGGGAGGGACGCGACCTTTTGCGGAACTGGTCGAGAGCTTCGCTGGCAGCGAGCCGGGTATCGAAGCGCTGCTGCTCGATCTGAGCATCAAGACGTGAGCCGTTCGGGCAACGACAGAGGTGAAGACTGAGCACAGGTAGGCTGAAACCGGTTTCATTTGCCGTCACAAATGGATACATTTATCGGCTGAACCGTCAGGGCGGCATTTTGCCGCGCCTGGCTTCGTGCCGAATGTGTCGCGTCTGCGCCTTCAACAAAGCACCACCCGCCTCCGGCCGCGTGGTGCAACGAACACGTACCGCTGGGCTGCGCATCGATAAAACCGTATCGAACAGCTGATGGGAACCTTGATGTCCGAGCAAGAAAACAACCCGCGCCGGGATTTTCTGCGCAAAACCCTGACCCTCATTCCGGTGGTGACCGTTGCCAGCAGTGGCCTGGGCGTCGCTGCCCTGACTGCCAATGCCAATGCCGATACTCGCTCGCCAGCGCCAGCGCCAGCCCCCGCGCCTGCCGCCGACTACCAGCCGTCATTTTTCACCGCTGAAGAATGGGCGTTCGTCCAAGCCGCAGTGGCTCGCTTGATTCCGGCGGACGATCTGGGCCCCGGTGCTCTGGAAGCCGGAGCGGCGGAATTCATCGACCGTCAGATGAACACGCCCTACGCCACCGGCGCGCTGTGGTACATGCAGGGTCCGTTCGTCACCGACGCCGCGCCGCAAATGGGCTATCAGCTGCAGTTGGTGCCACAGCAGATCTATCGCTTGGGCATCGCTGCCACGGACACCTGGTGCAAGGCTCAATCAGGCAAAAGCTTTGCCGAGCAAGACAGCGCTACCCAGGAGCGTATTCTCAGCAAGATCGAAGCAGGCGAGCTGGTTTTCGAGGAATTGCCGGCCACGGCATTTTTCAGTCTGATGCTGCAGAACACCCGCGAAGGCTTCTTCTGCGATCCGGTGCATGGCGGCAACAAAGGCATGGTCGGCTGGACGCAGATCGGTTTTCCCGGCGCACGCGCCGATTTCATGGACTGGGTGGAACGCAACGAACAATACCCTTTCCCGGCAGTGTCGATTCGCGGCGAGAGGGCCTGACATGGCAACGGTAATGAAGAAGGTCGACGCGGTCATCGTCGGGTTCGGCTGGACCGGCGCGATCATGGCCAAGGAGCTCACCGAGGCGGGCCTCAACGTGGTCGCGCTGGAGCGCGGCCCGATGCAGGACACCTACCCCGACGGCAGTTATCCACAGGTGATCGACGAGCTGACCTACAGCGTGCGCAAGAAGCTGTTCCAGGACATCTCCAAGGAAACCGTGACCATCCGTCACAGCGTCAACGACGTCGCCCTGCCCAACCGTCAGTTGGGTGCGTTTCTGCCAGGCAAAGGCGTCGGCGGTGCCGGCCTGCATTGGTCCGGCGTGCATTTCCGGGTCGATCCCATCGAGCTGCGCATGCGCAGCCACTACGAAGAGCGCTACGGCAAGCAGTTCATTCCCAAGGACATGACCATCCAGGATTTCGGCGTCAGCTATGAAGAGCTGGAACCGTTCTTCGATTTTGCCGAAAAAGTCTTCGGCACCTCGGGTCAGGCCTGGACGGTGAACGGGGTGCGTGTCGGCGAAGGCAAGGGTGGCAACCCGTATGCCCCGGATCGTTCCAACCCTTTCCCGCTGGCCTCGCAGAAGAACACCGTGTCGGCGCAGCTGTTCCAGAAGGCTGCGGCCGAGGTCGGTTACAAGCCGTACAACCTGCCCTCGGCCAATACCTCGGGGCCGTATACCAACCCCTATGGTGCGCAGATGGGCCCCTGCAACTTCTGCGGCTTCTGCAGCGGCTATGTCTGCTACATGTATTCCAAGGCGTCACCGAACGTGAACATTCTGCCGGCGTTGCGTCAGGTCGACACCTTCGAGCTGCGCACCAATGCCCACGTGCTGCGGGTCAACCTGGACAGCAGCAAGCGCAAGGCAACCGGGGTGACCTACGTCGATGCCCAGGGCCGTGAGGTCGAGCAACCGGCGGACCTGGTGATCCTCGCAGCCTTCCAGTTCAACAACGTGCGCTTGATGCTGCTCTCCGGCATCGGCCAGCCTTACGACCCCAAGACCGGCGAAGGTGTGGTCGGCAAGAATTTCGCCTATCAGAACATGGCCACCATCAAGGCTTTCTTCGACAAGGACACCCACACCAACAACTTCATCGGTGCCGGTGGCAACGGCGTGGCGTTCGACGACTTCAACGCCGACAACTTCGACCATGGCCCCCATGGCTTCGTCGGCGGCTCGCCGATGTGGGTCAACCAGGCCGGCAGCCGGCCCATCGCCGGCACGGCCAATCCACCCGGTACGCCTGCCTGGGGCAGTGCCTGGAAGAAGGCCACTGCCGACTACTACACCCATCAGGTGTCGATGGATGCCCACGGCGCCCATCAGTCCTATCGCGGCAACTACCTGGACCTGGACCCGGTGTACCGCGATGCCTATGGCCTGCCGTTGCTGCGCATGACCTTCGACTGGCAGGAAAACGACATCAAGATGAACCGCTTCATGGTCGAGAAAATGAGCAAGGTCGCCCAGGCCATGAACCCCAAGGCCATTGCCCTGCTCGGCAAGATGGTCGGCGAGCATTTCAACACTGCCTCCTACCAGACCACCCACCTCAACGGCGGCGCGATCATGGGCACCGACCCCAAGACCAGCGCGATCAACCGCTATCTGCAGTGCTGGGATGTGCCTAACGTGTTCGTTCCAGGCGCCTCGGCCTTTCCTCAGGGCCTTGGCTACAACCCCACTGGCTTGGTGGCGGCATTGACCTACTGGTCGGCGCGGGCCATTCGCGAGCAGTACCTGAAGAACCCCGGCCCGCTGGTGCAGGCATAAGGAGCGCAGAGATGAACGTTATCCAGATCGCTGCGTTGACCTTGCTGGCCTGCCTGTCGACCAGTCTGCCGGCCTGGGCCGCCGAGCCCGACGACGCCCTGATCGAGCAGGGTCGCTACCTGGCCCGTGCCGGTGATTGCGTGGCTTGCCATACCGCCAAGGGCGGTGCGCCATTCGCGGGTGGACTGGGCATGGAAACCCCGATCGGCACGGTCTACTCGACCAATATCACGCCGCACGGCGACGGCATCGGCAATTACAGTTTCGACGACTTCGACAAGGCCGTGCGCCACGGTATCGGCAAGAACGGCAGCAGCCTGTACCCGGCCATGCCCTACCCGTCGTATGCGCGGGTCAGCGATGCCGACATGCAGGCCCTGTATGCCTACTTCATGAAGGGTGTGGCGCCGGTGGCCGAGCCGAACAAGGCCACCGACATTCCCTGGCCGTTGAGCATGCGCTGGCCGTTGGCGATCTGGCGTGGTCTGTTCGCGCCCAAGGTCAGTGCCTATCAGCCACCGCCGGGCTCGGATCCGGTGATCAGCCGCGGCGCCTATCTGGTCGAAGGGCTCGGGCACTGCGGCGCCTGCCATACGCCGCGGGCGATCACCATGCAGGAGAAGGCCCTCAGCGCCGCCGACAGCGCCGACTTCCTGGCTGGCAGCGCACCGCTCGAAGGCTGGATCGCCAAGAGCCTGCGCGGCGATCACAAGGACGGCCTGGGCAGCTGGAGCGAAGAGCAACTGGTGCAGTTTCTCAAGACCGGCCGCAGCGACCGCAGCGCGGTGTTCGGCGGCATGAGCGACGTGGTCGAGCACAGCATGCAGTACATGAGCCATGAAGACCTGACCGCAATTGCCCGCTACCTGAAGACGCTTCCGGCAGTGGACCGGGCCGACAAGCCGCATGAATACGATGCGCGCGTGGCCGATGCGCTGTGGAAGGGCGACGACAGCAAGGTCGGCGCCGGGCTGTACATCGACAACTGCGCAGCCTGTCATCGGACCGATGGCCAGGGCTATACCCGGGTGTTCCCGGCCTTGGCCGGCAACCCGGTGCTGCAGACCGAGGATGCCAGTTCGTTGATCCATATCGTACTGGCCGGGGGCACGTTGCCAGCGACGCACACGGCGCCGTCGACGTTCACCATGCCTGCCTTCGCCTGGCGCCTGTCCGACCAGGAAGTGGCCGACGTGGTGAACTTCATCCGCACCAGCTGGGGCAATCAGGGCTCGGCGGTGTCGGCCAGCGACGTCAAGCAGATGCGCGGTGACGACATGAAACACACTTCCGGCGATGACCTGGGCCAGTCCACCAGCCATTGATCGAGGCAGCCGGCCTCTTCGCGGGCAGAGGGCTCGCTCCCACAGGTATGTGAATGGGTGACCATCCTTGTGGGAGCGGGTCTCTGCCCGCGAAAGGGCCTCACTGACACCCTTCAGTAAAAAGGCGTTCTACTCCTGTGGGAGCGGGTCTCTGCCCGCGAAGAGGCCCTCACCGAAACCCTTCAGTAAAAGGCCTTCCCTTCAATCGGCATTGAAACGATCACGGCTGTTGCTCAAATGCAGCCACATCGCCGCCCGCGCGGCGTCGGCATCCTGCTTGCGAATGGCCTGGTAGATCGCTTCATGCTCGAGGTTCGCCAACTGCCCCAGCTGGGACAGATCGGCATCGCCCTTCTCCAGCGCGTTGAGCCGAGTGCGCGGAATCATCGCATCGCCCAGGTGCTGCATGATGTCGGTGAAATACGTATTGCCGGTCGCCTCGGCAATCAGCAGGTGAAAGCGTTTGTCTTCCTCCACGCAACTGTCGTTGTTGGCCAGCGAGCGTTGATAGTCATCCAGCGCCTTGCGCATGCGTTCCAGTTGAGCGTCGCTGCGACGCTTGGCCGCCAAAGCCGCCGCCTGGGTTTCCAGGCCCAGGCGCAATTCCAGGATGCCGCGTACGCTGAGCGCCGTATCGACGTTCAAGCGCAGGCCATGGGCCGGCTCGCGCTGCAACACGAAGGTGCCGACGCCATGCCGGGCCTCCACCAGCCCGGACGCCTGCAAGCGTGACAAGGCTTCGCGCACCACGGTCCTGCTGACCCCGTGCTCTGCCACGATGGCGCCCTCCGACGGCAGTTTGGCCCCTGGCGCCAAGGTGCCCAGGCGGATCTGCTGGCTCAAGGCCTCGACCAGCACATGGGCCAGGCTGTTGGGTCGCTTGGACATCGATGAGCCCCCCTCGAGGAAAAATCCGATCATACCTTGGGTGTATCACTCAGGCATTGCACCGGGCCCGGTACGGGTTTCGCGGAATGACCATCGACATCGCCACCTGCCCGCCCAAGATGTATGACAACGACGGATGGCATGCTTAAAGCCTGCATAAGCGTTGAGTTTTAATGATGCTGAGTTGTATGATGTCTGCCGACCGAGCGCACAGCTGCCGATCGATCCACACACTACCCGCATAAAAACAATCAGTGGGAGATTTGAATTGTGAGCAATTCAAACGTTGCAACCGGCGATGCCGTCCTGGCCCGCGCCGTCTCGAAAGTGAAGCGTCACGTACTTCCGCTGTTCGTCATCATGTTTATCGTCAACTACATCGATCGGGTCAACATCGGCTTCGTGCGCACGCACCTGGAGCATGACCTGGGCATCGGTGCGGCAGCCTACGGATTCGGCGCCGGATTGTTCTTCATCGGCTATGCCCTGTTCGAAGTGCCGTCCAACATGCTGTTGCAGAAAGTCGGCGCACGGGTCTGGCTGACGCGGATCATGTTCACCTGGGGCATCGTCGCGACGATGATGGCGTTCATTCAGAACGAAACCCATTTCTACATCCTGCGCTTTCTGCTGGGGATCGCCGAAGCCGGTTTCTTCCCGGGAGTGATCTACTACTTCACCCGCTGGTTGCCTGGGGTCGAGCGTGGCAAGGCGATTGCCATCTTCCTCAGCGGTTCGGCCCTGGCCTCGCTGATTTCCGGACCACTGGCCGGTGCCCTGTTGCAGATCGAAGGGCTGGGCATGCACGGCTGGCAGTGGATGTTCCTGATCGAAGGCCTGGCCTCGGTGCTGTTGTGCTTCTTCGTCTGGTTCTGGCTGGATTCCAAGGTTCACGACGCCAAATGGCTGACCCAGGAAGAGAAAGACACGCTGGTGGGCGAGATTGACCGCGAACAGCGCGAACGTGATGCCATGCACACCGTCAAGCCTACCTTGGGCACCCTGCTCAGGGATCGCCAGATCCTGCTGTTCTGCCTGATCTACTTCTGCATCCAGCTGACCATCTATGCGGCGACCTTCTGGCTGCCCAGCATCATCAAGAAAATGGGCGGCCTGGACGACCTGCAGGTGGGCTTCCTCAATTCCATACCCTGGCTGATCTCGATCATTGCCATGTACGGCTTCGCGGCCCTGTCCGGCAAGTTCAAGTTCCAGCAGGCATGGGTGGCCACGGCCTTGCTGATCGCCGCCGCCGGGATGTTCATGTCGACTACCGGTGGGCCGGTGTTCGCCTTCGTCGCCGTGTGTTTCGCCGCGATCGGTTTCAAGTCGGCCTCGTCGCTGTTCTGGCCGATTCCCCAGGCGTACCTGGATGCACGCATCGCAGCGGCGGTGATCGCCCTGGTCAACTCGGTGGGCAACCTGGGTGGCTTCGTCGCACCGGCCACCTTCGGCTTTCTGGAGCAGAGCACGGGCTCCATTCAGGGCGGGCTGTACGGCCTGGCCGGTACCTCGGTGCTGGCCGCGATCGTGGTGTTCTTCGCGCGTACCCAGCCCAAGCCCGGCAAGCCTGCCAATGGCCTGGCCGAACCCGCGCAGGCCCGGCCGCTGTGACGGGCACGCCGGCCTGCACTGTTTTCGCCAGGCCCATGCGGCGCCTGGCGTGGATTCAATGACAAGGACAACAACATGGAGAAGGAAAACAATATGACCGCGCACAACGCTCCTGTCGTCACCAGCCTGCAAGTCATCCCGGTTGCCGGGCACGACAGCATGCTGCTCAATCTCAGCGGCGCCCACGGCCCGTTCTTCACCCGCAACATCGTGATTCTCAAGGACAGTGCGGGTAACACCGGGGTTGGCGAGGTGCCTGGGGGCGAGCGCATTCGTGAAACCCTGGAAGACGCCCGCAGCCTGGTGGTGGGCCAGCCCATCGGCCAGTACCAGCAAATCCTCAACCGCATGCGCACCACCTTCGCCGCCCGTGACAGCGCCGGGCGGGGCCTGCAGACCTTCGACCTGCGCATCACCATCCATGCCGTGACGGCCATGGAAGCGGCCCTGCTCGACCTGCTCGGGCAGTTCCTCGAGGTGCCGGTGGCGGCGCTGCTGGGTGAAGGCCAGCAGCGCGACGCCGTGAAGATGCTGGGCTACCTGTTCTACGTCGGTGATCGTGGTCAGACCGACCTGGCCTACCGCAGCGAGCCGGACGCCGGCGACGACTGGAGCCGCCTGCGCCATGAAAAGGCAATGACCCCCGAGGCGGTAGTGCGATTGGCCGAAGCGGCCAAGGCCAAGTACGGCTTCAATGACTTCAAGCTCAAGGGTGGCGTGCTGCGCGGTGCCGAGGAGATCGAGGCGGTGACGGCACTGGCCGAGCGCTTCCCCGAGGCGCGCATCACCCTGGACCCCAACGGTGCCTGGTCATTGAAGGAGGCGATCGGCCTGTGCCGTGACCAGCACCATGTACTGGCCTACGCCGAGGACCCATGCGGCGCGGAGAACGGCTACTCGGGGCGTGAAGTCATGGCCGAGTTCCGCCGTGCCACGGGCCTGCCCACCGCCACCAACATGATTGCCACCGATTGGCGCGAGATGGGTCATGCCATCCAGCTGCAGTCGGTGGACATCCCGCTGGCCGACCCACATTTCTGGACCATGCAGGGGTCGGTGCGGGTGGCGCAGATGTGCAACGACTGGGGGCTGACCTGGGGCTCGCACTCCAACAACCACTTCGACATTTCCCTGGCCATGTTCACCCAGGTGGCGGCTGCGGCGCCGGGTGAGATCACCGCGATCGACACGCACTGGATCTGGCAGGACGGCCAGCGTCTGACCAAAGAGCCGCTGCAGATCGTCGATGGCTTCGTTAAGGTGCCGGCCAAACCGGGCCTGGGCGTGGACATCGACATGGACGAAGTGGCCAAGGCCCACGAGCTGTACAAGGCCAAGGGCCTCGGCGCGCGCGATGACGGCATCGCCATGCAATACCTGATCTCGGGTTGGCAGTTCGACAACAAGCGTCCCTGCCTGGTGCGTTGAACCGCCAGCTGCACCGTATGCCCTCATGACGCGGCTTGCGCCGCTGCTACAGCCGACACCGGAGCGGCTTGCACCGTGGTTGCGGATCGCATGATCCCTGTAGCAGCGGCGCGAGCCGCGTCGGCGGTCCATGTGGTGCATCTGGGAGAACGCGGTGACGCCTGACGCGGCTCGCGCCGCTGCTACAGGGACCGCGTGCTCCTGTAACACCGTTCATCGTCTCGACAACCCTCATCCCCGCGCAATAGACGCCTCGATTCAGGTTCAGTTAAGTTTTCACCGGTAGGGTTAGTGACAAATGACTCACGAGTCATAATCCTGTGTGAATCGTCTCATCCAGCCATGAGCTGTGGGAATTTTTACCCGGTAAACTGGGAACCATCTCAAATCCAGCAAGAGGATGAATCATGAGCGACAAGGATCCTACACCGAGCCATGCCGATACGGCTGAAGCCTCCCTGAAGCAGATCGTCGACGGCTTCCTGCATTTCCATCATGACGTCTTCCCCCAGCAACAGGAATTGTTCAAGAAGCTTGCCACTGCGCAAGCGCCACGGGCCATGTTCATCACCTGTGCCGACTCGCGAATCGTCCCTGAACTGATCACCCAAAGCTCCCCCGGCGACCTGTTCGTCACCCGCAACGTCGGTAACGTCGTACCGCCCTACGGGCAAATGAACGGCGGCGTTTCCACAGCGCTGGAATACGCCATCCTGGCGCTGGGCGTGCAGCACGTCATCGTCTGCGGCCACTCCGACTGTGGCGCCATGCGTGCCGTGCTCAACCCGGCTTCGCTGGAAAAGATGCCAACGGTCAAGGCCTGGCTGCGCCATTCGGAAGTGGCCCGCACGGTCGTCGAAGACAACTGCAACTGCGCCAACGAAGCCGAAAGCATGAAAGTGCTGACCGAAGAAAACGTTATTTCCCAGCTGCAGCACCTGCGCACGCACCCATCGGTAGCCTCGCGCATGGCCAGCGGCCAGTTGTTCATCCACGGTTGGATCTACAACATCGAAACCAGCGAGATCAAGGCCTACGACGCCGAACAGGACTGCTTCCGTCCCCTCGACAGAATGACCACGACCCCGAGCGCGACGCCCAAGGGCCGGTTCTAGGTAGCCGCGTCATTCGTATGACAGGGCCCGCCTGGCCGTAATCTGTCGACAGCACACCTCATCGTTCGCTTGCCGAATCCACCTGTACCCAGCCGCGTTGGCTGGGCCGCAGGGGATTGGGCAGGCACGCTGCTGCCTGTCGAAAAGTGCGGCCCGGCTCGCCTGAATGCTTGCAGGAGATTGAACGTGAATATTGCACAGATGAAAGCAGTGTTGCCGCGCGAGTTGCTCGCCTCGGTCGTGGTGTTTCTGGTTGCGCTGCCGTTGTGCATGGGTATCGCCATCGCCTCGGGAATGCCGCCTTCCAAAGGCCTGATCACCGGCATCATCGGCGGTATCGTGGTCGGATTCCTGGCCGGGTCGCCGTTGCAGGTCAGTGGTCCCGCCGCCGGCCTGGCGGTGTTGGTCTTCGAGCTGGTTCGCCAGCATGGCATGGCCATGCTCGGGCCGATCCTGCTGCTGGCCGGCCTGCTGCAACTGTTGGCCGGGCGCTTCAAGCTCGGCTGCTGGTTCCGCGTCACCGCACCGGCAGTGGTCTACGGCATGCTCGCCGGCATCGGCGTACTGATCGTGCTGTCCCAGGTGCATGTAATGCTCGACCGGGCGCCGCAACCCTCGGGCTTGAGCAACCTGATCGAATTTCCCGCCGTGGTCGGCCAGGCCATCCCCAGCATCGGTGGCGGGCTGGGCTGGCAGGCTGGCTTGCTGGGCCTGCTGACCATTGCCGTGATGTATGCGTGGGAAAAGCTGCGCCCGCAAAAACTGCGCTTCGTGCCCGGTGCCTTGCTCGGTGTAGGCCTGGCGACGGGCCTCAGCCTGTTCTTCGCGATGCCGGTCAAGCGTGTCGAAGTGCCGGCGAACCTGGCGGAAGCCATCGACTGGCTGCGCCCGGCAGACCTGCTCAACCTGGCCGATCCTGCCCTGCTCATCGCCGCGATCGCCGTGGCCTTCATCGCCAGTGCCGAAACCCTGCTCTCGGCAGCAGCGGTCGACCGCATGCACAACGGCCAGCGTTCGGATTTCGACCGCGAGCTGTCGGCACAAGGTGTAGGCAACATGCTCTGCGGCATTCTGGGCGCGCTGCCCATGACCGGCGTGATCGTGCGCAGCTCGGCCAATGTCCAGGCCGGCGCACAGACACGCATGTCGGCGATCCTGCACGGTGTCTGGCTGCTGGGGTTCGTGGTTCTGCTGTCCAGCCTGCTGCAAAGCATCCCGGTCGCTAGCCTGGCGGGCGTGCTGGTCTTCACCGGCGTCAAGCTGGTCGACTTCAAGGCCTTCAAGGGCCTGGGCCGCTACGGCCGGATGCCGATGTTCACCTACGCGGCCACGGCGCTGGCAATCGTCTTCACCGACCTGCTCACCGGTGTGCTGCTGGGTTTCGCCCTGACCTTGCTGAAGCTGGCCTTCAAGGCGGCACGTCTGAAGATCACCCTGATCGACCAGGCACCGGGTGAAGTGGAACTGCGCATGGTGGGCTCGGCGACCTTTCTCAAGGTACCGGCCCTGACCAAGGCCCTGGCGAGCATTCCGGAGGGTACGACCGTGCATGTGCCACTGGCCGGGTTGAACTACATCGACCACTCATGCCTGGAGCTGCTGGAAGACTGGGGTCGGGCCAACCAGAGCAAGGGCTCGCGGATGGTCATCGAAAGCCGCGGGCTGAAGCGGCGTATCGAGGGTCGGCTGCGCACCACGGCAGGCTTCGGCAGCTAGCACGACCGCGCAGACCGGCTGCACGGGGCCTGGCGACGACCGCTCGCCAGGCCCCGTGCAGGCCCTCAGGAACTGGCTGAGTTCAGGTCCAGGCCAATACCCAGGCGCCGCGACATGCACGGCCATTGCTGCCACGCCGCGCCGGTTTCAGGGCTGATCAGCTTGTCGCGATAGGCCAGCACCGACGGCAGCTCGAAGCGCTCGTCACAGAGCATCTGAGCCATCGAGTGATGCACGACTTCATCCAGCTGGTTGGCGAACGTTTCACCGATCAACTGGTGAGCGATCAGGTTGGCCACGGTCATGTCCAGCGGTATCAGTGGCTGGCCCAGGTGGCGGATGTACAGGTCGTTCACTTCCTCGACCAGGCGATGCGCCAGGTAGGCTTCGTCGAGCAGGCCATCCAGCCCCTCCTGGCCGGCCACAATTCCGGGCGGACGCAGAAAATACTCCTCGGCTATCTTCAGTACCGGTTTGATCTGCGACTCGATTCCGGCCTTGCCGGCGACTTCGCTGGCCGCATCGAGCAACTGCGGGACTTCCTCGATGTAGGCGCTGACGAAGCGCCACAAAGCGACACCACCGCCCTCGGCCAGGTCGATGGCCGGGTGCAGCTGCGGCAACTGTTTTTCCAGGCGTTGATGCAGGTGGCCGGTAGCGGCCTCGTGTTCGGTTGCACGTTGAATCTGCTCGCGCAATGCGGCGGTGTTCATGAAGGCTCCAGGCGAGTGTCACGCAAGTGAAGTGGGAACGATAGCTGGCCCATCGGGAAGGCTAAGACGCATTTGTCATAATCAGGACACATTTCATAACGGCGCTTGACCACTACCCTCGCTGCGGCTCGCCTGATAACGTCGCCTCCTCCAACGTCTCTCGATCCCAGGCCCATGACCCGAACGCAGAAAATCGTGTTTACCCTTGCCGGCGCCCTTGCCCTGCTGATCGGGCTGAGCGTTCATCAACTGCTCAGTGGACAGCGTCAACCCGACCGCGCCGGGCTGGTCGATGCGGGCATCATCCTGTTGGCGCAAAGCCGCGCGATGCCTGCCCTGCACATGACCGACGAGAACGGATCGGTGGTCGACCTGACCCGGCTGCAGGGTAAATGGTCGCTGCTGTTCTTCGGCTACACGTTCTGCCCGGATATCTGCCCCACCACGCTGGCCAACCTGCGCGATGTGCAGAACCAGCTACCGGACGCCACGCGCGAGCGCCTGCAAGTGGTGCTGATCAGCGTCGACCCGCACCGCGACACGCCCGAGCGGCTCAAGCAATACCTGGGTTATTTCAAGGCGGGATTCCAGGGGTGGGTGGCGCCGGTCGACACTCTGCAGACACTGGCCAGGGCCATCAGCATTCCATTCATCGCGGCCGACACGCGCAAGCCCAATTACCTGGTGGAGCACAGTGCCAACCTGGCGTTGATCGGGCCGGATGGGCGCCAACGTGGGTTCATCCGCGGGCCGATCGACAATGCCAAGATGATCGCCCAGCTTCCAGGGCTGGTCGCGGGCGATTGAGGGACGCGCGAGTCAAGCCGTCACGGGCTTAGAAGGCCGGCAATACTGCACCCTTGTACTTCTCGGTGATGAATTGCTTGAGCTCGGGGCTGTGCAGCGCGGCTGCCAGCTTCTGCATGGCCGGCGCATCCTTGTTGTCGGGGCGTGCCACCAGGATGTTCACGTACGGCGAATCGCTGCCTTCGATGAACAGCGCGTCCTTGGACGGATCCAGCTTGGCTTCCAGGGCATAGTTGGTGTTGATCAGGGCCAGGTCGACCTGGGTCAGCACGCGCGGGATGGTCGCTGCCTCCAGCTCGCGGATCTTTAAGCCCTTGGGGTTCTCGACGATGTCCTTGGTGGTCGCCAGGATGTTGCTCTGGTCCTTGAGGCGGATCAGCCCGTACTTCTGCAACAGCAGCAGCGCGCGGCCGCCGTTGGTGGCGTCGTTGGGCACCACTACGTTGGCGCCGTTGCCCAGCTCGTCGAGGGTCTTGATCTTGCTGGAATAGGCGCCCAGCGGCTCCAGATGGACGCCGGTCACGGCGACCAGGTCGGTACCCTTGCCCTTGTTGAACTCATCCAGGTAAGGCTGGTGCTGGAAGAAGTTGGCGTCCATGGCTTTCTGCGCCACCTGGACGTTGGGCTGGATGTAGTCGGTGAACACCTTGATGTTGAGGTCCACGCCCTGTTCGGCCAGCTGCGGTTTGACGAACTCGAGAATCTCCGCGTGAGGCACTGCAGTGGCTGCCACGCTCAGGGTTTCGTTGGCTTGGACGGACAGTGCAGCGACGGCGGCCATGGCGGCCAGTAGTCTTTTCATCTTCGGTTTCCTTGTCGGCCCCTGCGGGCCTGACTGTGAACTATTTACCAGGCATGAATGAGGTGCGAGGCATGAATCATTTGCGCGAGAAATGCACGACCAGACGGTCGCCGAGCATCTGCAGCAATTGGACCATCAGAATCAGAATGATCACCGTGACGTACATCACGTTGTCCTGAAAGCGCTGGTAGCCGTAGCGAATCGCCAGGTCGCCCAGGCCTCCGGCGCCCACCACACCGGCCATCGCGGTGTAGGACACCAAAGTGATGGTCGTCACGGTGATGGCCGCGATGATCCCCGGCATGGCCTCGGGCACCAGCGCCCGGGTGATGATCTGCCGCGTCGTGGCGCCCATGGCCTGGGTCGCCTCGATGATGCCGCGGTCGACCTCGCGCAGGGCGGTTTCAACCAGGCGGGCAAAGAATGGCACGGTGCCGATGACCAATGGCGGAATTGCACCGGCCACCCCCAGCGAGGTGCCTACCAACACCACCGTGGCCGGGATGAGCAAGATGATCAGGATGATGAACGGCAGCGAGCGGACCACGTTGACGATGAACGAAAGCACCGCGTACAAGCGTGGCTTTTCGAACATCTGCCGTGGGCTGGTGAGGAACAGCACGACACCCAGCGGCAGCCCCAGCAGGATGGTGAACAGCAGCGAGGTGCCGAGCATCACCAGCGTATCCAGGGTGGCCTGCCAGATTTCGCTCCAGTCGACACTGGCGAAGAAGTTGATCAGGTCCATCAGCGCAGCACCTCCATGTGAACGTCGGCTGCGGTGAAGCGAGCGAAGGCCGCTTCCATGTCGCCGCCCGTGATAGCCAAGGTCAACTGGCCATAGGGGGTATCCTTGATGCGGTCGATACGACCGGCCAGGATGCTGTAGTCGACACCGGTCTCGCGTGCCACCGTGCCCAGCAGCGGCGCATAGGTGGCCTCGCCCTGGAACGTCAGGCGCACGATCCGCCCCGCCACATGAGCGAAGTCGCTGCGCTGCTCGTTCTCGTCGACCTGCTCGTCTTCCTGGACGAAGCGACGCGTGGTTGGATGTTGCGGGTGCAGGAACACGTCGGCCACCGTGCCTTGCTCGACGATGCGCCCGGCGTCCATCACCGCGACCTGGTCGCAGACCCGGCGAATCACATCCATTTCATGGGTGATCAGCACGATGGTCAATTGCAGTTCGCGGTTGATCTCGGCCAGCAACTGCAATACCGAGGCCGTGGTCTGCGGGTCCAGCGCGCTGGTGGCCTCGTCGCAGAGCAGGATCTTCGGGTTGGTCGACAGGGCGCGGGCGATGCCGACGCGCTGCTTCTGTCCGCCCGATAGCTGCGCCGGGTATTTGCGTGCGTGGTCGGACAAGCCCACCCGCTCGAGCAACTGGGCCACGCGCTGGTCGATTTCCTTGCGCGACAGACGGCCGGCCAGGTTCAGCGGCATCGCCACGTTGTCGGCGACGGTCTTGGACGCCAGCAGATTGAAATGCTGGAAGATCATGCCGACCTGTTGCCGGAAACCGCGCAGGGCGTCGGCGTCGAAGGCAGTGACGTCTTCACCGTCGACGATGATGGTGCCGCCGCTGGGGTTCTCCAGACGGTTGATCAGGCGCAGCAGCGTGCTTTTGCCCGCGCCCGAGTGGCCGATGAGGCCGAACACCTGGCCTGCCGGCACCGTGAGCCGGGTGGGGTGCAGCGCGGGAATTTCCCTACCGGCCACGCGGTAGGTCTTGTGGACATCTTGGAACTCGATCACGTAGCGAACCTTGTGGGGCGCATGAATGGGGGCAGCGGGTAGCCGGGCGCGCATTTTAGCCCAGGCATCCCGTGGCATTTAGCATTTATTTTCGCGGCGACCTGCGATTTGGCAATAACGCGACTAAAGGCTCGCCCACCCACCGTTCGCGAAAAAAAAGGAACGTCCACGCAATTCGTCCGGTCACTTGCTGAGTATCCCTGGCCCATGCCTGCCGTGATCAGGTGAGGGTACTTATCAGAGTCCGTCCACGGACTGCCGTGAACCAAGGAGTTAAGGCCCGATGAGCAACAAGACCCCCCCTACCGGCAAGAGCGAAGCCGCTGGCACCGATACCCTGGATCGCCAGAACACCAACGCCAAGCTCGAATCGCTCGAGCAGTTCCGTGCCGATGGCACCGGACAGGCGCTGCGCACCAACCATGGCGTGAAAATCAGCGACAACCAGAACACCCTCAAGGCTGGCCCGCGCGGTCCGTCGCTGCTCGAAGACTTCATCATGCGTGAGAAGATCACGCACTTCGACCACGAACGCATCCCGGAGCGTATCGTCCACGCCCGCGGCACCGCGGCCCACGGTTTCTTCGAAACCTACGAAGACCACTCGGCGCTGACCAAGGCCGGCTTCCTGCGCGACCCGTCGAAAAAGACCCCGGTCTTCGTGCGCTTTTCCACCGTGCAGGGCCCGCGTGGCTCGGGCGACACCGTGCGCGACGTGCGTGGTTTTGCGGTCAAGCTGTACACCGACGAAGGCAACTTCGACCTGGTCGGCAACAACATGCCGATCTTCTTCATCCAGGACGCGATCAAGTTCCCCGACTTCGTCCACGCGGTGAAGCCTGAGCCGCACAACGAGATCCCGACCGGCGGCTCCGCCCACGACACCTTCTGGGACTTCGTCTCGTTGGTGCCTGAGTCGGCGCACATGGTGCTGTGGACCATGTCCGACCGCGCCATTCCGAAAAGCCTGCGCACCATGCAGGGCTTCGGTATCCATACCTTCCGCTTCGTCAATGGCGAGGGCAAAGGCACATTCGTCAAGTTCCACTGGAAGCCCAAGTTCGGTACCTGCTCGCTGGTCTGGGACGAGGCGCAGAAACTGGCCGGCAAGGACACCGATTTCCACCGCCGTGACCTGTGGGAATCCATCGAGATGGGCGACTACCCGGAATGGGAACTGGGCGTGCAGATCGTGCCGGAAGAAGACGAGCACAAGTTCGAATTCGACCTGCTCGACCCTACCAAGATCATTCCCGAAGAGTTGGTCCCGGTCACTCCACTGGGCCGCATGGTGCTGGATCGCAACCCGGACAACTACTTCGCCGAGACCGAACAGGTCGCGTTCTGCCCGGGCCACATCGTGCCTGGCATCGACTTCAGCAACGACCCACTGCTGCAGGGCCGTCTGTTCTCCTACACCGATACCCAGATCAGCCGCCTCGGTGGGCCGAACTTCCACGAGATCCCGATCAACCGCCCGATCGCGCCGAACCACAACGGTCAGCGTGATGCCCAGCATCGCACCCGTATCGACAAGGGCCGTGCTTCCTACGAGCCGAACTCGATCGACGGCGGCTGGCCGAAGGAAACCCCATCGGCACCCATCGACGGCGGCTTCGAGACCTATCCCGAGCGTGTCGATGCGCACAAGGTCCGCGAGCGCAGCGAATCGTTCTCCGACCACTTCTCCCAGGCCACGCTGTTCTTCAACAGCATGAGCCATGCCGAGAAAGAGCACATCATCGCGGCCTACAGCTTCGAGTTGGGCAAGGTCGAGCGCGAGTACATCCGTGCCCGTCAGGTCAACGAGATTCTGGCCAACATCGATCTGGAACTGGCTTCGCGCGTTGCGGCCAACCTGGGTCTGCCGGCGCCTACCAAGGGCACCGTATCGGTCAAGCCTTCCTCGCTGAAGGAATCGCCTGCGCTGAGCCAGATGAACCTGTTGTCCGGCGACATCAAGAGCCGCAAGGTCGCCATTCTGGTTGCCAACGGCGTGGACGGCAATGCAGTCGCTGCGCTGCAGAAGGCGCTCAAGGCCGAAGGCGCGCATGCCAAGGTGCTGGGCCCTACCAGCGCACCGGTCAAGACGGCCGATGGCAAGACCCTGGCCGTCGACGCTTCCCAGGAAGGCCTGCCTTCGGTGGCTTTCGATGCGGTGTGGGTGCCGGGCGGCGCCGATTCGATCAAGGCGCTGAGCGCCGATGGCGTGGCATTGCACTACCTGCTCGAGGCCTACAAGCACCTCAAGGCAATCTGTATCAGCAAGGATGGCAAGGCGCTGCTCGAAGCGCTGCGCCTGAAGGAAGATGCCGGGCTGCTGGTAGGTGACGATGACAGCACCATCAAGGCGTTCATCGCCGCCATCGCCAAGCACCGCGTGTGGGATCGCGAGCCGGCCGCCAAAGCCATTCCGGCTTAACGGCGCGGTATAAGCACCACTTGGGTCGGTTGTCCGTGGACCACACGGCGACCGACCTTCAGTTGCATCTCTGGCAACTGTTCGCTGACGCGCTGCTTGAGCAGCGCTTCCAGCCGGCGATATTCGCCCGGTTGGGCCACCTGAATGATCACATCGCATTGGTAATGAACGACGTCGGTTGCGATGTCGCGCATCTGCGCGCGCAGCTGCGGCGCGCTGTGCATCTTCAACGGCACCGCTGAAACGCTGGCGTTCGGATCCAGCACCAGGGCCTTGGGCCTGGCTTCGGCAGCTTTCAGGGCGGCTTCGGCTTTCTCCAGTTCAGACTTGCGCGCCTGGGCGATGGCGCCGTTGACGCCACCGGTGAGCGCCGGTGCCTGGGGCATCAGCACGCGGGCACGGCCCAGCGCAGTGGCGGCAGCGTTGACGTCACCTTTCTGCAGCATCACCTGGCTGCGCTGCAGGTAGGCTTCAGCCAGCTGCCGCTGCGCCTCGGTGAGGCGCGGGTCCTGCGGGGCCTGCGCCTGCAGCTTGACCAGTTGATCCTCGGCCGTGGCCAGTTCGCTGCTGGCAATGTTCGTTTCCAGCTGCTGCCAGGCATCCGGACCCGCATCAGCGGCGTGGTCGGCCGGTGAGGTCTGGCAAGCGGTCAACACCAGGGAAAGTGTGGCAAGTAGCAGGTAACGGGAGACGAACGGCTTCATTGCTACGACTCTCTATTTGCCCAAAAAACGGCCAAGTCTACACCGTGGGGATGTCGGCGAAAATATGGACGCCGAAAATCGCTAGAGCCACGACTCTTTGGCAGAAGCAAGCGGGGTCTGTGCCGTGTCCAGACACCGCTTTGTGATACAGTGAATACAGGTATTACACAGGAGCCCTCGACATGGCAACTTCCATTCGCCTTGCCCCTGAAACCGAGCAGCGTCTCGATTTCCTGGCGAGCAGCACTGGGCGGACCAAAGCCTATTACTTGCGTCAAATCATCGACAATGGCCTGAGTGACCTTGAGGACTACTATCTTGCGGCGGAAGTCTTGGAGCGGGTTCGCAAAGGTCGGGAAACCGTGCATTCGTCAGCGGACGTAAGGAAAGACCTTGGCCTGGACGATTGATTACACCGATACGGCCAGAACCCAGTTACGCAAACTCGACAAACAGACAGCCAGGCGAATCCTCGACTTCATGGACGAGCGCATTGGCGGTCGGGATGACCCGCGCAGCACGGGCAAAGCGCTGACGGGTCCGCTGGGCGGTTTGTGGCGATATCGGATTGGGGATTTCCGAGTGGTTTGCGATATCCAGGACGGAGCGCTGCGAGTGCTGGTCGTACAGCTGGGCAATCGACGCGAGGTGTACAGATAACAGCGACTCGCGCCAGCCACTCCACTACCGCTTGGGCAACGCAAAACTCAGCAGAAACAACAGCGCCGCACTGACCACGATCGATGGCCCGGCCGGCGTGTCCTTGAACCACGAGAGCGCCAGCCCGGCACACACCGCGATCACCCCCAGCACACTGGCACCCAGCGCCATCTGCTCGGGGGAGCGCGCATGCCGCTGTGCGGCTGCCGCCGGGATGATCAGCAATGAGGTGATCAGCAACACCCCGACGATCTTCATCGCCACCGCGATCACCACCGCAATCAGCAGCATCAAGGCCATGCGCAGGCCCGCCACGGGCAGTCCTTCGATCCGTGCCAGCTCTTCGTGAACGGTGATTGCCAGCAACGGCCGCCACAGGGCGATCAACAGCGCGAGCACGGCCACACTGCCACCGATGATCCAATACAAATCGGTCGGACTGATCGCCAGCAGGTCACCAAACAGATAACCCATCAGGTCGATGCGCACGTCGTGCATGAAGCTCAGCACCACCAGACCCAGCGACAGGGTGCTGGGCGCGAGTATCCCCAACAGCGTGTCCGAGGCCAGCGGCTGGCGTTGCTGCAGGGTCACCAGCAGTATCGCCAGCAGCAGGCAGCCTACCGTGACCGCCAGTGCCGGGCTGATGTCGAGCACGAAGCCCAGGGCCACGCCCAGCAAGGCCGCGTGGGACAAGGTGTCGCCGAAATAGGCCATGCGCCGCCACACCACGAACGAGCCCAGCGGTCCCGCCACCACTGCCAGGGAAAGCCCCGCCAGCAAGGCATACAGTAAAAAATCAGCCATGCTTGCAGCTGTCTCCGTGTACATGAGTGTCACTGACCACGCTGCCGTGCAGGTCATGGGCATGGTCGTGATGGTGGTGATAGATGGCCAGGCTGGGAGCGTGGCTGCCGAACAGCTCGACGAACGCCGGATCACCGCTGACCTGCGCAGGGTGCCCGGAGCAGCAGACATGCCGGTTCAGGCAGACCACCTGGTCGGTGGTGCTCATGACCAGGTGCAAGTCGTGGGAAACCATCAGCACACCGCAGCCGTGGCGTTCGCGCAGGCGCGTGATCAGGGCATACAGTTCGGCCTGGCCGGCCACGTCGACGCCTTGCACCGGCTCGTCGAGCACCAGCAGTTCCGGCTCGCGCAACAGTGCCCGGGCCAGCAGCACCCGCTGCATCTCACCGCCGGACACCGTCTGGATCGGGCTGTCGATGGTCTGCGCGGCGCCTACTTCTTCCAGCGCCGCCAGAGCGCGGGCACGGTCCACACCCGGCACCAGGCGCAAAAAGCGCAGGACCGACAGCGGCAGGGTCGGATCCACGTGCAGCTTCTGCGGCATGTAGCCGATGCGCAGTCGCGGCTTGCGCCACACGCTGCCCGAATCGGGCTTGAGCAACCCGAGCACGGCACGCACCAGGGTGGTCTTGCCGGCGCCATTGGGGCCGATCAGCGTCACGATTTCGCCGGGCTGCACGCACAAGTGGATGTCATCGAGCACCCGCTGGCCGGCGAATGCCACCGTGACCTGGTCCAGGCGGATCAAGGCTTCGCTCATCACGCCCCCTGACAGGCCGCGCACAGGCCGACCACTTCCACGGTTTGCCCCTCGACGACGAAGCCGACACCCAGGGCGCTTTCGACGATGGCGTCGCTGATGGTCTTGTGCTCTAGCTCCACGGCCACGTGGCAGGCGCGGCAGATCAGGAACTGGCCCTGATGCGCATGCTCGGGATGGTTGCAGCCAATGAAGGCGTTGAGCGAGGCAATGCGGTGCACCAGGTTGTTGTCGAGCAGAAAATCCAGGGCGCGGTAGACCGTGGGGGGCGCTGCGCGGCGGCCGTCCTGTTCGCTGAGCACGGCGAGGATGTCGTAGGCACCCAGTGGCTTGTGGCTTTGCCAGACCAGTTCCAGCACGCGACGACGCAAGGCGGTCAGGCGCAGGCCTTGTTTCAGGCACAAGGCATCGGCTTCGCTCAGTGCGTGGTGCACGCAATGTGAGTGGTCGTGGGGACGGCTGGCCAGCGGTGTTTTGGACATGAGCGGCGACGAATTCTGATAGAGACGTTATTATGTTACCTGTTCTTGCCCCCGAGAGTGTTCATTGTGGTTCGTATTTTTGCTCTTTCCATCGGTTTGCTCGCCGCGTGCCTGACCGCCCTGCCGGCACAGGCGCAAGTGCGGGTATTGACCAGCATCAAGCCGGTGCAGCTGATTGCGGCCGCCGTGCAGGACGGTGTCGGCCAGCCCGAAGTGCTGCTGCCGCCCGGTGCCTCGCCGCACCATTACGCCCTGCGGCCATCGGACGTGCGGCGGGTGGCCGACGCCGATCTGCTGTACTGGATCGGCCCGGACATGGAAGGTTTTCTGCCGCGCGTGCTGCAGACTCGGCAGAAGCCGACGGTCTCGATCCAGACGCTGCCGGGCATGCACCTGCGGCATTTTGCCGAAGACAGCCACGGCCATGACGAGGAAGCATCGGACCACGATCACGACCATCGCCCGGGCACCCTGGACGCCCACCTGTGGCTCTCGACGGTCAATGCCCGGGTGATCGCCACGCGCATGGCCGCCGACCTGTCCGCTGCCGACCCTGCCAATGCGCCGCGCTACCAGGCCAACCTGACCGCCTTCACGCAACGCCTGCAGGCCTTGGACAAACGTCTGGCCGCTCGGGTGGCTGGCATTCAGGGCAAGCCCTACTTCGTCTTCCACGAGGCGTTCGATTATTTCGAGGAGGCCTACGGCCTCAAACATGCGGGTGTATTCGCCGTGGCCGCCGAAGTACAACCCGGCGCACAGCATGTTGCCGCGATGCGTCAGCGCCTGCAGGAAGTGGGCAAGACGTGCGTGTTCAGCGAGCCGCCGATGCGCCCCAAGCTGGCGCAGACCCTGACTGCCGGGCTGCCGGTGACCCTGGCCGAGCTGGACGCTCTGGGCGGCTTCGAAGAAGCCACCGCAACCGGCTACGAAACCCTGCTGGGCAATCTGGCCGACAACCTCGCCGGCTGCCTGGAAAAGCTCTGAAGCTCCTCCCACATGCCTGAACCCCTGCCCTGTGAGAGAAGGTTCAGGCTAGACGCAGGTTCCTGTGGGAGCGGGCTCTGCCCGCGAAGGCCGCCCCACGGTCTCAAGCCCTAAAAAGCAAACGGCAACGGCACCCCAACTTTCTGCCGCAGCGCCAACCGGTCCTGAAACTCCTTGGGATCATGGATCAACACATCCATCCCGGCAAACGACTGCGCCGCGATCAGGCGCGACAGCCAGAACCGCACGCACGCCACACGCAACATCAGTGGCCACAGCTGTGCCTCTGCCGCAGTGAATGGCCGCAGGGCTGCGTAGGCACCCAGCAATGCCCGCGCGCGTGGCGCATCGAGGGTACCGTGCTCATCCGAGCACCAGTCGTTCACGGTAATCGCCAGGTCATACAGCATCGGCCCGGAGCAGGCGTTGTAGAAGTCGATCACACCCGTCAGGTGGGTGCCCTCGAACATCACGTTGTCACGGAACAGGTCGCCGTGCAGGTTGGCCTGTGGCAGTGCCAGAATCTGTGCGTGATGCGCCTGGATCTCGGCCAGGGCCGGACGCAGCAACGCCGCGGCTGCAGTATCCAGGTCGGCGACCAGCTTCTCGCCCTCTTCTAGCATCCAGTCCAGGCCACGGTCGGTGCGGCGCACCAACGGTGCGTCGAGGGTGGCGGTGTGAATGTGCCCCAGCAACTCGCCCACCTGCACACAGTGCTGGTTGTTCGGCGCCTGCACATGGCGACCGTCGAGGCGCGGCTGCAGCAGGGCCGGCTTGCCTGCAAGCGTGCGCAGCGCCACGCCCTCGGTGGTGCGCAAGGCATAGGGCACCGACAGCCGAGCGTCGTGCAGTACATCGAGCAGTTCGATGAAGAACGGCAAATCCTGGGTCGGCCCGCGCTCGACCAGCGTCAGCACGTACTCACCCTGCTCCAGGCTGATGAAGAAGTTGCTGTTCTCGGTACCGGCGGCAATTCCCTGGAAGTCCCGCAGACGGCCAAGGCCATAGGGGGCCAGAAAGGTTTCGAGCTCGGCGCGGGTCAAGGGTGTAAACACAGACATGTCGTAGATTTGCCCATACTGGCGCCGCAAGGGCGGCGCCCGGTTGAATTGAAGGTTACAGCCTCACCACTCGAAGATTTTCCAGGCCGGGATCAGCATGTCCGGCTGGTCGGAGCGGATGAAATTGTCATCGGTGCCATCGGCACGCACCAGGAAATACGGCTTGCCGTGCTTCGGAGTGATCTTGATCGCATACAGGAAGCCGTTCTGGCGATACTCCTGGATGGTCTTGTCGCCGTCCTGGCGAATGGTCACGTCCGGATCGGCCGAAGGCGCGTCGTCCGCAGCCAGGGTCATCAGCGGGCTGGTCAGCAGCAGAGCCGCGAGCAACAGGTGTTTTACGTTACGCATGATAACCTTGTCCCTTTGTTGTCACAGTTCTCGTTGTCACAGCTCCGGGCATTCTAACGCCGGGCTCGCCGAAAAGGTTGATTCTGCTCATGAGCAAAGCTCCTCTCGTCCTGGTGGACGGTTCTTCCTATCTGTACCGGGCGTTCCACGCACTGCCGCCGCTGGCCACCTCCAAGGGCATGCCCACGGGTGCGGTGAAGGGCGTGCTGAACATGCTCAAGAGCCTGCGTCGGCAGTATCCGGACAGCCCGTTCGCGGTGGTCTTCGACGCCAAGGGCGGGACGTTCCGCGATGCCCTCTACGGCGACTACAAGGCCAACCGCCCGAGCATGCCCGACGACCTGCGGGTACAGGTCGAGCCACTGCACGCCTGCGTCCGGGCCCTGGGCTATCCATTGCTGTGCGTGGATAACGTCGAGGCTGACGACGTCATCGGCACCCTGGCCCGCAGCAGCGCGGCAGCCGATCGCCCGGTGGTCATTTCCACGGGTGACAAGGACATGGCGCAACTGGTCGACGGCCACATCACCCTGGTCAACACCATGACCGGCAGCGTGCTGGACATCGCCGGCGTCAAGGAGAAGTTCGGCGTCGGTCCCGAGCACATCATCGACTTCCTGGCCCTGATGGGTGACAAGGTCGACAACATCCCCGGCGTGCCGGGCGTGGGCGAAAAAACCGCTCAGGGCCTGCTGACCGGCATCGGCGGCGGCCTCAAGGAACTCTACGAGAACCTCGACAAGGTCCCGGCCCTGGCCATTCGCGGCGCCAAGGCGCTGCCCGCCAAGCTGGAAGAGCACCGGGCAATGGCTTTCCTCTCGTATGAACTGGCCACCATCAAGATCGACGTACCGCTGGACGTGGAAGTCGACCAACTGATGTGCAGCGAGCCGGATCGCGATGCACTGCTTGCCATCTACAGCGAGCTGGAGTTCCGCAGCTGGATCGAAGACGTCGAGCGTGAAGCCCGGCGCGCCGGCGAAGAACTGGCGCCGGCGCAGGAGCCGGTCGCGGCCATCGAAGTACGCTACGAAACGATTCTCGACCAGGCTCGCTTCGATGTCTGGCTGCAGAAGCTCGAACAGGCCAGCCTGTTCGCCTTCGACACCGAGACCACCGGCCTGGATGCCCAGCGCGCGCAGCTGGTAGGCATCTCCTTCGCGGTCGAACCCCACGAAGCCGCCTACATTCCGCTCACGCACTCCTACATGGGCGTGCCCGAACAGCTCGACCGCGATACCGTGCTGCTGGCGCTCAAGCCGCTGCTCGAGGATCCGCGCAAGCTCAAGGTCGGCCAGCACGCCAAGTACGACATCAACATCCTCGCCAACTGTGCCATCGGCGGCGTCCAGGACAACGGCATCGAGGTTCGGGGCGTGGCCTTCGACACCATGCTCGAATCCTACGTGCTCGACTCCACCGCCACTCGGCACGACATGGACAGCCTCGCCTTCAAGTACCTGAACCACACCACGATCAAGTTCGCCGACATCGCAGGCAAGGGCGCCAAGCAGCTGACCTTCGACCAGATCGCGCTGGAACAGGCCGGCCCCTACGCCGCCGAAGACGCCGACATCACCCTGCGCCTGCATCAACTGTTCCAGGCCAAGCTGGATGCAGTGCCCAGCCTGTTGCCCGTGCTGCAGGACATCGAAATGCCGCTGGTGCCGGTGCTGGCACGGATCGAGCGCCAGGGCGCGCTGGTCGATGCCAAGCTGCTGGGTATCCAGAGCGTGGAACTGGGTGAAAAGATGGTTGCCCTGGAGCGCGAAGCGTTCGAGATCGCCGGCGAGGAATTCAACCTGGGATCACCCAAGCAATTGGGGGTGATTCTCTACGAGAAACTCGGCTTGCCGATCATCTCCAAGACAGCCAAGGGCCAAGCCTCCACGGCCGAAGCGGTGCTCGCCGAACTGGCCGAGCAGGACTATCCGTTGCCCAAGGTGCTCATGCAGTACCGTTCCATGAGCAAGCTCAAGAGCACCTACACCGACCGCCTGCCCGAGCAGATCAACCCGCGCACCGGGCGCATCCACACGTCCTACCATCAAGCGGTCGCCGCCACTGGACGCCTGTCGTCCAGTGACCCGAACCTGCAGAACATCCCCATCCGCACGGCCGAGGGTCGGCGCATCCGTCAGGCTTTCATCGCGGCGCCCGGGTATCGCCTGCTGGCGGCCGACTACTCGCAGATCGAGCTGCGCATCATGGCCCACCTGGCCAAGGACGAAGGCTTGCTGCATGCCTTCCAGAACGATCTGGACGTGCACCGGGCCACGGCTGCGGAAGTGTTCGGGGTAGACCTGGCGCAGGTCACCACCGACCAGCGGCGCAGTGCCAAGGCGATCAACTTTGGCTTGATCTACGGCATGAGCGCGTTCGGCCTGGCCAAGCAGATCGGCGTCGACCGCAAGCAGTCGCAGGCCTATATCGACCGCTATTTCGCCCAGTATCCGGGCGTGCTCGAGTACATGGAGCGCACCCGCGCCCAGGCCGCCGAACAGGGCTTCGTCGAAACCCTGTTCGGGCGTCGCCTGTACGTGCCGGACATCAACGCCAAGAACCCCGCCCTGCGCCGCGGGGCCGAACGCACCGCGATCAACGCGCCGATGCAGGGTACGGCTGCCGATATCATCAAGCGCGCCATGGTTGCGGTGGACAACTGGCTGGCCGAAAGCGGGCTGGACGCACGCGTCATCCTGCAAGTGCACGATGAATTGGTGCTGGAAGTGCGCGAGGACCTGGTCGAGCAGATCGGCACCCAGATCCGCCCGTACATGAGCGGCGCCGCGCAACTCGACGTGCCCTTGCTGGTGGAAGTCGGCGTGGGTTCCAACTGGGACGAGGCGCACTGATTCGAAGCCGGGTTGACGGCTTCGCGGCCGCTGACCGCTCCTACGGACTTTTGCGCACTGGTTCGGCGCGGTGTTGCTGCTTCGCGGTCGCCGACCATGCCTACGGATGCTCATGCTTTCTGTAGGAGCGGTCAGCGGCCGCGAAGGGGCACACGCTGAATCCACGCCAGATGAGAAACCTGAACCCCACATGAAACCAACGACTTATCGCAAATAGTTTGCATCTGCCAAGGAACTCCCCCGGCCTGTCCCAGTCAGACGTTGGGATTGGCTAGTGAAGCCTTTCGATGCTCCTATGTTGTGTTAAGTGTTGGCAGATATCCGGACCCTCAGCGGTTCGGACCTTGAGCCCCAGACTTCCCCCTCCCCATACGAAGTCCGGGGTTTTTTTTGCCCGGATTTTCTCACTCCGGGCTCAGGCCTCGGCGGTGTTCTTGTCCGGCAGCTCCATCCAGCGTGCCAGCACCGTGTAGGCATCTTCCAGGCCAAGGCGCTTGGGCGCGGAGAACAGCTGGATGCTGACGGCGTCGCCCCACCCCTTGTGGATCTCGGCCTGAACCTTGAGCAGGGTATTCTTGGCTGCGCCGTAGGTCAGCTTGTCGGCCTTGGTCAGCAGAATGTGCATGGGCATGTGGCTGGCCACCGACCAGTCGAGCATCAACAGGTCGAAGTCGGTCATCGGATGGCGGATGTCCATCATCAGAATCAGCCCCTTGAGGCTTTCACGACTGCCCAGATACGCTTCCAGGTGGCGCTGCCAGTGCAGCTTGAGCGGGATCGGAACCTTGGCGTAGCCGTAGCCGGGCAAGTCGACCAGGCGCCGCTCCTCGTCCAGATTGAAGAAGTTGAGCAGCTGCGTGCGCCCTGGGGTTTTCGAGGTCCGTGCCAGGCTGGCGTGGGTCAGGGTGTTCAAGGCGCTGGACTTGCCGGCATTGGAGCGGCCAGCGAACGCGACCTCGAACCCTTCGTCATCGGGGCACTGCTCGACCTTGGCGGCGCTGAGCGAAAAGGTAGCCTGTTGGCACAGGCCCAGGATGGGGTTTTTGAGTTGCATGTGATTTCCGGTAGAGGCAGGGCCCGATGCAGCAGCCGCAAGAACGATGCAGCGAAGTATATAGGGCTGGACAATATGTGGGTGATTTTGCCGGCAATGGCCTGCGTGCGGGCATAATGCGCCCAGGCCGGCCGTACGGTGCGGCAGGTCGAGAACTTCACCTTGGTTGGATCAGTCGATGAGCGCAATGCGTGTGATGGGCCTGCTCTGCGCGCTGCTGGCCAGCAGCGCGGCAAGTGCTGCCGGCACGACGGGCGACAGCGCCCGAGGGCAGCCACTGACGACACTGTGCGCGGCGTGCCACGGCCCGAACGGTAACAGCCTGGTGCCGATCTTTCCGAAGCTGGCCGGCCAGGGCGAGCGCTACCTGAACGAGCAGTTGCTGGACATCCGCGAAAACCGTCGCGTGGTCCCGGAAATGGCCGGCACGCTGGCTGAGCTGAGCGACCAGGATCTGCTCGACATCGCCGCCTGGTACGCCGAGCAGACGCCCGCCCCCACGGAAGTCGACGCCGGCTTGGCGCAGCGTGGGCAGGACCTCTACCGCAGTGGCGACCCGGCGCTGGGTGTACCTGCCTGCAGCGGCTGCCACGCTCCCGAGGGTGCCGGTACCGCACTGGCCGGCTTTCCACAGCTGCGGGGTCAGCATGCACCGTACCTGATCAAGCGGCTGACCGCTTTTCGCCAAGAGGGCGATGTTGCCGCGATCATGCACGACATTGCGGGCAGGCTCAGCGATGACGATATTGCAGCCCTGGCCACTTATATTCAGGCCCTGCGCTGAACACGTTCAAGCTTTGGCCAGGTGCGGGCCTTCGCGGGCGGCTTACGCCTGGTTACATCTATTGGGCCATGAAAATAGCGCAAAGGCCCTCCTCGTCCACCCTTTTTTGACATCACTGCCGTTACACTAGCCACCTCGATCAGGCAGGTCCGGTGCTGGCACCGATCCGTCCCTTGTATGAAACTGCTCAGGAGTCACGCATGCGTAATCTGATTTTCGGCGCCTTCCTCGTTGTCGCCAGTGCCATGGGCGTGACCGCCCAGGCGGCGGATGTGCCGCTGGAAGCCGGCAAGACCTACGTTCAACTGAACAGCCCGGTAGCCGTCGCCGAGCCCGGCAAGATCGAAGTCGTCGAGATGTTCTGGTACGGCTGCCCGCATTGCTACGCGTTCGAGCCGACCATCAACCCTTGGGTCGAGAAGCTCCCGGCCGACGTCAATTTCGTCCGTATTCCAGCCATGTTCGGCGGCCCGTGGGATGCCCATGGCCAGCTGTTCCTGACCCTGGAAGCCATGGGTGTGGAGCACAAGGTCCACAACGCCGTATTCAATGCCATCCAGAAGGAACACAAGCCGCTGATCAAACCCGAGGACATGGCCGAATTCGTCGCCACCCAGGGCGTGGACAAGGAAAAATTCCTGCAGACCTTCAACTCTTTCGCCATCAAGGGCCAGATCGCCAAGGCCAAGGAGCTGGCCAAGAAGTATGAAATCTCCGGCGTGCCGACCATGATCGTCAACGGCAAGTACCGCTTTGACCTGGGCACCGCCGGCGGTCCCGAGCAGACCCTGAGCGTGGCTGACCAGCTGATTGCCAAGGAACGTGCCGCCAAGTAAGCGGCATCACCCGCGATACGACGTTTTCGCAGCGCACCCATCGCGGGTGGGTGTGAGCTGCAGGTCAACGAGCAATCCTTGTCATGAGTGACGACAGCCAGCGCTGGAAAGAGAAATACCTGCAAAGCATTGACCAGCAGGAAAAGCTCGAGCGGCGCTGGAACGCCCGTCTCGACCTGCTGCGTCGAGGCTTGGTGCGCAGCAGCCTTGCGGCCGAAGGCAGCGACCGGGCGGTGGATGTCTGCATGAAGGAGATGCGCGAGGTGCTGCGTGGCGACGACATGGACGCTCGGCTGGCGGCGCTGATTCCGCGTCTGGAAATTGCCGTGCTGGAGTCCGAGAAGCGCCGACAGTCCCGGGTGCAGCAGATAGGCACCGCGCTGGGGGCTCTGGTTACGCAACTGCAGTCGCTGCCGCTGCCGCGCGATGTCAGCAAACCTTTGAAAAAGCTCGCCCAGGGCCTTGAAGAGCGGGCTGGACAGGCGCGCGAGATGCCCTTGCTGCTCAGTGAGCTCAGTGGTTTGCAGGAGCAGGCGCTCAATACCCTCGACCGACCCTTGCGCGCGCAGCGGGCGGGCCTGCTGCAGCGCTTGTTCGGCAGCCCCGATCCGGCCGACGCCAGCCCTGTGCAGTCCATGCCCGTGCCCGCAGCGCAGGATGCACCGGCAATGGCCGGCTCGACGCCTGATCCTGTCACTGCGGAATCTGACACTGCAGTGTCCGACGCTCACGCGGCCCCCGTAGCCATTGCAGACGAGCCGGCGCCGCAGTCTGCCCCGCTCGCTGTTGCCTTGGCAGTGGCCGACCTGCGCCTGCCAGCGAGCAATACTGCCAGTGAAGCACCCGCGCTTGGCGCTGCAGACCCCGTGGCATCGCCCTTGGTCGAGCAGCCCACCGAGAAGCCCGCTGAACAGCTGCAGGTGCTCGACAGCGGCCTGACCGATGAACAGGCTTTCTATGCCTTGCCGGCCAGCCTTGAACCGCCGTACAGCAGCGTTGCCAGCCATATCGAAACCACCCTGCTCGAGCTGCTCAGTGAGTTGACCTTGCCCGAGCGCTACATGGCCCAGGCCCAGGCCATGCACGCGCGCATCCAGCGCGGGCTGAACTGGTACGAGCTGCTGCCGGTGCTCGATGAGCTCGCCGTATTGATGCTGGCCGTCAACGACGGCAGTCAGCAGGAGTTCGAACGCTACCTGCAACAGCTCAACCAGCGCCTGGAGAATTTCCAGCGTCAGTTGCAGCTGACCCATGGCGACCATGCCGACTCGCGCAACGCCGCCCTGGCATTGGACGACGTGCTGCGTGAACACGTCGACGGGTTGCAGACGAGCATGCGTGGCGCTGTCGATATCGACGGCCTCAAGCAGGTGCTGGAAAGCCGGCTCGAGGGCTTGCTGGCCAGCATGGAGCAGCACCGCCTGCAGCGCGAGGCACGCGAACAGGAAATCACCGCGCGCCTGCAGGGCTTGGGCGAGCGTGTGACGAGCATGGAACGCGAGGCCCTCGACTACCGCGACAAGCTCGAGCAGCAGCGCAACAAGGCCTTGCTCGATCCGCTCACCGGCCTGCCTAACCGAGCTGCCTGGAGCGAGCGACTGGTCCTGGAGCATGTCCGCTCGCAGCAGACCGGCAATGGCCTGCTGCTGGCCATACTTGACCTCGATCACTTCAAGTCGATCAACGACACCTTTGGTCATCAGGCCGGCGACAAGGTCTTGAAGATCATCGCCAACGTGCTGCGCAAAGGCTTGCGCGGTGACGATTTCATCGCCCGCTTCGGTGGCGAAGAGTTCGCCCTGCTGATGCCGGGCAGCGATCTGGGCGGCGGCAGCCGTCTGCTCGAACGCCTGCGTGCTGCCGTCGAACAATGCCCTTTTCATTTCAAGGGCGAGCGCGTGAGCGTGACGATGTCGGCTGGCGTAGCGGTGTTCAAACCCGGTGAGAATGCCAGTCAGGTGCTCAAGCGCGCGGATCAGGCGCTCTACCGCGCCAAGGAAGCGGGACGCAACCAGATCGAACCGGCTCCCTGAGGATCCCGCGCATCCCGCCGCGGACGCGCGCGCAACATTCGGCAACGCGACGTAACGCATGCCCGCTGAATCCAGACAACCGGCTACGCTATGCTGATGCCCTGTTCCCGAACCTGCATGTGATCTCCCTATGAAGTTGCTCCTTGTCGCCCTCTCCCTGCTGGTACTGGCCGGTTGCTCCAACGGCTTGAGCATCGATCGCAGTCACCCGTCCGCGAACCATGACAACCGCGTGCAGTTCGTGGTGCTGCACTACACCTCGGCCGATCTGCCGCGTTCGCTGCAATTGCTCACTCATGGTGAAGTCAGCAGCCACTACCTGATCGGCGACCAGCCGGCCACCGTCTACCAGTTGGTGGACGAGAGCCGCCGTGCCTGGCATGCCGGCGAAAGCCAATGGGACGGCCGCACCTGGCTCAACTCCAGCTCCATCGGCATCGAAATCGTCAACCCCGGCTACAAGGACACCCCGAACGGCCGGGTCTGGTACCCCTACAGCGAAGCGCAGATCCAGGCCGTGATCGCCCTGCTCAAGGATATCGTCCAGCGCAACGGCATCGCGCCGCGCAACATCATCGGCCACAGCGACATCGCGCCGCTGCGCAAGACCGATCCGGGGCCGATGTTTCCCTGGCAACGCCTGGCCGAACACGGTCTGGGCATGTGGCCCGACGCGAAGGCCGTGGCACGCTACCAGGCGCGCTTCCAGGTCAGCCCGCCGAGTATCGCCTGGTATCAGCAGCAGTTGGCCCGAGTGGGTTACGAGGTGGTCCAGAGCGGCGAGCTGGACGTCGCCACGCGACACGTGATTGCAGCCTTCCAGATGCACTTTCGTCCGCAACGCTTCGACGGCGAGCCCGATGCACAAAGCGCCGCAATCCTGCAGGCGCTCATCAGCAGGTAACAACCGATTTCACGTCGATATGCTCGAAAGCGCGGGCCAATCGCCATCTGGTTGCTATACATTGATGCCCCCGACTGGATGATCCTCGATGGCCGCCGTTTTCCCGCAGCTCCGCAGTCTTCTGTACCGCCCCTGGGCGCTGGCAACGCTTGCCGCCCTGGCCAGCGCGCTGCTGCTGTTCGCGGCCAGTTTCGCGCTGATCATGCACCAGGTTCAGCTCAACGAACGGCAGCAGATGAATGCCAGCGGCGAACGCTTCCTGATCCGCCTGGAGCAGGTGTTCGGTCAGCTGCGCGAGGGGGTCGATGCGTTGCAGGCTCAACCTGTGCGCCATTGCGGCCCGCAGATGATGGATGCCCTGGAAAAGATCGGCTTCGACAACCGCTTCGTCTTCGAAGCCGCGTTCATCGACGGCGCCCAGCGCTGCTCCAACCGCCGCGGCAGGGACGTCGCCAGCCTGGGTCGACCGCCGGACATCCAGGGTTCTACCTACAGTTACTGGCTCAACACCACCACTCAGCGCAATGACAACTGGGCCGCGCTGATGCTTGGCCGCGGGCCGTTCCGGGTTTCGACCTCGCGGGGGCATCTGAGCGACGTGGTCGACCTGCCCGCCGGTGGCAGCCTGTTGGTGGTGCTCGACCAGGGGCGCCGGGCGATCCCGGTGCTGGGTTCAGAGCAGCCATGGCCGCCGGTATCGGGTTGGCGTGCCGATGCGGTCGATGCCCTGCAGGTCACTTCGGACCGGTTGATCTACCGCATGTCGACCAAGTCCCCGGACTTCCAGTTGGTGCTGATCGCTCCGCGCAGCAAGGAACTGCCCATATTCGATACCCCGCTGTGGCTGCTGTTTCCTGTCAGCCTGGTGGTGGCCCTGTGCATCGGCTGGCTGGTTCTGCAACTGATCACCCAGCGCCGCTCGATGGGCGGCGAGCTGCACGGTGCGTTGCGTCGGGGCGAACTGCAGGTGCTCTACCAGCCGATCTTCGACCTGAGCAATCGTCGCTGCGTCGGTGCCGAGGCCTTGGTGCGCTGGCGTCGCCCCGACGGTACGCTCACCAGCCCGGAGCTGTTCATTCCGCTGGCGGAACACAGCGGCCAGATCCGCCAGATCACCGACTTCGTCCTGCAGCAGTCGCTCGAGCAGCTCAGCCACCTCTTGCGAGCCAACCCGCATTTGTACATTTCAGTGAATCTGGCGGCGTGCGATGTCACCGTGCCGCGCATCGGCGAGGTGGTGGCCCGGCTGCTCTCCATCTACCGCGTGGCGCCCGAGCAGATCGCCTTCGAGGTGACCGAACGTTCCCTGATCGACGTCGACGTGGCGCGGGAAAACCTTCAGGCCCTTCGCGACGTGGGCCATACGGTATTGATCGATGATTTCGGCACCGGTTACTGCAGCCTGGCATACCTGCAAAGCCTGCCTGTGGACTGCCTCAAGATCGACAAGGCGTTCATCGATGCCCTGGGCGATGACGTCGAAAGCAGTGGCGTGGCGCCCCATATCATTCGCATGGCTCATGCTCTGGATCTGCGGGTGATCGCCGAAGGCATCGAGCACGAGGCGCAAGCGCTGCTGCTCGAAAGCGAGGGCGTCGACTACGGTCAGGGTTGGTTGTTCGCGCAGGCACTGAATGCGCGACAGTTCAAGGAACTGATCACCAAGGGCCGGCGCCGCGCTGGTCGGCGCGCCGGCGACGAGGCCTGAGGGCGCAAGGCACCCAGGCCATCGCGCTAGATCGACAGGGTCATATAGAACTGGGTGCCCTGGCCGGGTCTTGAGTAGACCCCCATGCGGCCACCGTGCAACTGCACGATCTCCTTGCACAGCGCCAGGCCCAGTCCGGCACCGCCCTTCTTGCGCCCGACCTGTACGAAAGGCTCGAAAATACGCCCCTGCTGGCCGTAGGCGATGCCTTCGCCGTTGTCCTCGACGCTGATGATCACGCGCTCGGCATGGCGGCGTGCCTGCAAGCGGATATGGCCATTTTCCGCTGTGTGCCGCAGGGCGTTTTCCAGCAAGTTGTCCAGCACCCGATCCAGTTGCCCTGCGTCCACGTGCAGGCGTGGCAGCCCTTCGGCCAACTCGATGGTCAGCTGGATACCCAGCTCATGGGCGCGGCTGGCGAAGCGCTCGTAGGCGCGCTGCAACAGGTCATCCAGCGCACACGGCGCCAGCACCAGCTTCTGCAGGCCGTTCTGGTAACGCGAAAAGTTGAGCAGGTCGTTGATCAGTTGCATCAAACGCTGCATTTCTTCGTTGACCGTCATGAGCAGATCGGCCTCGCGACTCTGCTCTGGGAAATGCACGCGCTCCTGCAGCAGCCCAAAGGCCATGTGCATGCCCGTTACCGGCGTGCGCAACTCGTGGGAGGCGCGCAGGACGAATTCGCTGCGTACGCGTGCGAATGCGCGCTGCTCGGTTACATCGTGCAGCACCATGACCGCGCCGAGGATATTGCCTTGGGTATGGGTCACCGGCGTCAGGCTGTACGAAAGCAGACGCGCTTCACCATCGACTTCGAAGCTCAGGTCGTCCAGCGCACGCTCCAGGCTGCCACCGCGCAGGATCAAATTCAGTTGTTCGTCCAGATCGGGCCTGCCAAGCGCTTCGCCCAGCCCCAGGCCCAGGCGGTGGTCTTCCCAGCCCAGCTGACGCTGCGCAACCGGGTTCAAATGCTCCAGCTGGCCTTGTCGATCAATCATCAGCAGGCCGTCGTCGATGCTGTCCAGCACCGCTTGCAGGCGCTGTTGCCCAGCGCGAAGCTCATCGACATTGGTGGCCTGATGCTGACGCAGCGCGTGGGCCATGGTGGCGAAGCGGCTGGCCAGCCGATTCAGTTCTGCTGCCGGTGAAACGGGTAGCTGCACATCGAAATTGCCTTGGCTGATGTCGTCCGCCGCCTTGGCCAAGGCCTCGATGGGCCCGCCGAAACGGCGCGCGATACCGTGTGCGGTAAAAAAGCCGACGATCAGCACCGCCAGGCCCACCAGGCCGAGCAAACCCGATACCCACATCGCCCGTTGGTGGGACTCGTGCTCCAGCGCGGCGATACTTTGCAGGGTGTTCTTGTACGAATCGATCAGGCTCGTGCGCAGGGTATTGAATGCCTGGCTCAGCGGCGGGTTATGGCTCAACGGCAGGTGTTGCGTGGCCGTGGCCCGGTATTGCTCGACAAAGGCCTGGAAGTTTTCGGCGGACTGGAGAAATCCGTAGTGAGCATTGTGGCTTTGCTCATGGGCGATGCCTTCATCGAGCAGCGCTTTGAATTGCTCCTGTGACTGGCCGATGCCCGCGACGTCCGGATCGGGCTCCAGCATCATGACCAATTGATCGCCCAGGCTCTGGCGCATCTTGAGCCCCAGGTCCAGCGTGGTGAAGTGGCTGCGCAGCATGCTTTCCTGCGAAGCAGCCATCTGCATCACGCTGACCAGACCCAACACCAGCCCCAGCAACGCGACTGTAATCAGCGCCGAGATGCTGAGAAACAGCCGGGTGTGCAGCTTCATGGCCAGTTTCATAGGTTGTACTGTTTGCGTTTGCGATAAAGCGTCGAGGCATCGATACCCAGGGTTTTGGCGGCCTGATCCAAGGTATCACTGGTGGCCAGGACGGCACCGATGTGGGCCTTTTCCAGTTCGTCCAGGCTCAGCGCCGCGCCGATGCGCGGTGCATTGTTGACGGGCTGCTCGGCCATGCCCAGATGGCTGACCTCGACGCGCTCCTGAGGGCAGATGATGCTCGCCCGTTCGATCACGTTGCGCAGCTCGCGGATATTTCCCGGCCAGCGATAGTTGAGCAGCGCCGCCCGTGCCTCCTCGCTGAAGCCTCTTGCTGGCCGCGCGTACTCCTTGACGAAGCGCGCGAGAAAACGATCGGCCAGGGTCAGGATATCCTCGCTGCGCTCGCGCAGCGGCGGCAGGTGCAGGGTGATCACGTTCAGGCGGTACAGCAGATCCTCGCGAAAACGGCCCTCGCGAACCATGTCCTCGAGGTTGAGGTTGGTCGCCGCCAGGATGCGCACATCGGCGCGCCGCGTCACGGGGTCACCTACCCGCTCGTATTCCTTGTCCTGAATGAAACGCAGCAACTTGGGCTGCAAGGTCAAGGGAAAATCGCCGATCTCGTCGAGAAACAGAGTCCCGCCATCGGCCTGGTTGACGCGACCCAAAGTGCTTTCACTGGCACCGGTGAAAGCACCGCGACTGTGGCCGAAGAGTTCGCTTTCCATCAACTCGGCAGTCAGCGACGGGCAGTTGATGGTTACGCAGCTTTTCTTGGCGCGCTTGCTCCAGCCATGAATGGCGCGTGCCAGCTCGCCCTTGCCGGTACCCGATTCGCCAAGAATGAGGATGTTGGCATCGGTCACCGCCACCTGGCGCGCGGTTTCCAGCACGACCATCATGGCGGGGCTGTGTGAATCAAGGCCGTCCTTGGGCTTGCGCACCTCGCCTTCGAGCGCTTCGAGCCGAGCCGACAATTGACGTACTTCCAATTGCTTGGCGGTCGCCAGGCGCAACTGATCGGGGCTGCAGGGCTTGACCAGATAGTCGGCGGCGCCGGCCTGAATTGCATCGACGGCGGTATCCACCGCCGAGTGCGCGGTGACGATCACCACACGCATCCATGGTGCCTGCACACGCATCTGTGCCAGTACATCCAGGCCGTTGTCCTCGCCCAGGCGCAGGTCGAGGAAGCACAGGTCGAACACCTGCCGCTGCATCAAGGTGTCTGCCTGATTCGCGCTGTTGGCCGTCGCCACGCTGTAGCCTTCGTCTTCCAGGCAATAGCGGAAGGTACGCAGGATGGCGGACTCATCGTCCACCAGCAGAATGCGGCCTTTATGCTCCGTGCCAGATTCCATGTTCCTACGCTCCTCAGAGAAAATTCTTGGTTAGTCCCGGACAAATCGGGCAGGTTGCATGGTCGATTCTGATTGATTCGGCAGGCTGCATGGTAGCTATTAGCTGATTACATTTCTAACTGTATGAAATATCTGAGCTTTCAGTAAGTAAAAAGTTTGGCATATGCCTTGCGATATCAACCGATCGTCTTCAATGGGAGGAGAGTAGGAATGCGCGGTATCAAGCGACTCACGTTGGCAAGCGTCATCGCAGGTCTGGTAGGCCTGTCGACATTGGTCTCGGCAGCCACCCCTGCCAATCTCGAGAAACACGATGGTGAATCATCCAGCCTCGAGAGCAGGCTGCAGGCAGCACGCCAGGAGGGCTCCATCTGGACGGCGCTGGCTTTGAATCGACAGCTCAACGGCTTCGAGTTCGGCGTGCAGGTCCGTGAGGGCACCGCTACGTTGACCGGCGCTGTGGAAGACCAGGTCGACCGCGAGCTTGCCGAGCAGGTAGCCCTCAATACCCAAGGCATCGACAAGGTCGATAACCGCCTGACCCTCAATCCGGAACTGGTTGAGCACGTCAATCAGCGTCAGCAATTCGCCCAGCATCTGGAAGACGCCACGCTCACGGCAATCGTCAAGTCCAAGTTGCTGTGGAACACCAGTACCCAGGCACTGGATATCGTCGTCACCACCAGCGACGGTGTCGTGACGCTCAAGGGCCAGGCGCAGACTGCCGATGCCAAGCAACTGGCTGGCAGCCTGGCGACCAATACCGATGGCGTCTATCAGGTGAACAACCTGATCAGCCTGGGTGCAGCGGATACGGCGACGACGCGGGCCGAGACCAAGGCCAAGAAGACCGAAGAAGCCTTGAGCGATACTTGGGTGACCAGCAAGATCAAGGCGAGCCTTTTGCTCAATCGCGATCTGGACGGGCTGAGCATCGATGTCGAGACGCGCACGGGCATGGTAGCGCTCAAAGGTGACGTCGCCAGTTCCGAGCAGAAAACCCTGGCGGTCGAGGTGGCACGCAACATCCGCGGTGTCCGTGGCGTGGATGCCGATCTGTTGAAAGTGTCCAAGCCAATACTGTGATCGTGCAAATCGCCCGAGCCCAGGCGCGTTATCGTGCAGGTTGCTATTGAGTATTGAACGTCTATTAATGCAACCTACTGATTTTAAAGAGTTTAATCGGAGATAAGAGGTTGGCATGCAGGCTGCAATACTTGTTTCAAGAACACGTATTCAGTCGTTATCCCAGTGCAAGGAGTTTCCGGATGAACCGTCCTCAAGCAGCTCAAGCGTCCGCCCTGTCCCAATCGATGCGCCAAGCATTGTTTCTGGTTCTGGCGACGCTGGTGACCCTGCTGGCGGTGCAGCTGTATGCAGGCTGGGCATCTGCCCAGCAGCAGGAACTTCTTTTGCCACCTCAGGAGCGTCTGGTCGACACCGCGCACCTCAATCCAGCCAGTGCGCATTGGGTCGGGCGTCAGCAATCTGGAAACATTGAACGCGTACAAGCGAACGAGCCGGTTGAACACATTCGCAGTTGGGTGTTCTGAGGTACTGGCAACGCATCTGATCAACCGATAAAACACGACAAATCGTAAAGGAGATACACCATGCTGAGTTGGGCAGTCACATTCCTGATCATCGCCATCATCGCCGCCGTCCTGGGCTTCGGTGGTATCGCCGGCACCGCAGCAGGCATCGCCAAGATCCTGTTCGTAGTATTCCTGGTGCTGTTCGTCGTCTCGTTCATCTTTGGCCGTCGCGGTCGAGGCTGACCATGACCAGCATGACCCTCAAGGGTATAGGCATGGCGCTGTCGCTGGTCGGCAGCAGCATGGCAATGGCCGCCAATGACGGTCAGGCTCGCGTCAGCGAGCTACTGGGTTCGAGCACCGAGTACCGCGATACCTGGCAGTCGGTGATCAAGTCCGAGGAACGTGTTCCGGACTGGATCATCAATCTGTCAGGCGTTTCGCCCCAGCAGATGTCTGCAGTCCCTGAGGACGGCGACAATTACCTGGTGGGGCCGCTGTGTGAAACCGCTGAGAGCTGCAAAAGCGGGCGACTGCTCGTAGCCTTCAGCATGGACAAGGAAGATGCCTACGCATTGTATGTCCAGGTACCTGCCGGCTTGCCTGCCGATAAGTCGCCGACGCGTCACGCGACCTATCGCTTTCTCGGCAAGCCCGACGAGGGCATGCAGCAGATGCTCATGGAGCAGTTGAAGAAAGACCCTGACTGGTACTGACTTCCTGTGATGCCGTGATGGTTTGCGCCATCACGGCAGTGCGTCAAAGATCTACAGATTGGACCGGGTCATCCTGGTCCGAATGGCCGGCACTCAGAAGGTGGCGGTCATGACCATGGGGTCGGGTTGTTCTGAATGCAGTCGGTTCGGAGTGACCTAGGGGTACAGGGAGGACCTCCGAACCGGGCCGGGTCAGGCAACAGCTGCTGCGCAAGCGGTGTACGATCATTACGTGCCCGGCTTGCGCAGAGCCTATCTTTGCAGCGTCGAGCTGCCTTCCATCTTGTTTCATCTTTTTCCAGCAGAAAATTCCCCGCGTTCGGTTTCGCGAACGTCGTTGGTTTTTCTGCACCCCCTTTTCGGCAAACCTGCCAATTGCTTCGGCATGGCCAGTCGTCTATCCGAACGCACATATCAAAGGCAGTAGATCACTCAATCGCGTTATGCCGAGTTTGCATAGGGTAGTCGCATCCGGCATTAGACGCTGCCGCAGTGCATCGGAATAGTTGCGCCTTTTTTCGTTCGCCAAAGCGTTTCACCACGGCGTGAAGAAACCTCTACGGATGACCGTTCGGCTTGCGAACAGGCATCACGAGTTGACTTGGAAAAAGGGTAACGACATGAAGAAGGCAAAACTGAGCCTCGCCTGGCAAATACTCATCGGCTTGGTACTGGGCATCGCACTGGGTGCAGTGCTCAACCACTTCAGTGCCGAGAAGGCCTGGTGGATCGGCAATATCCTGCAGCCCGCAGGCGACATCTTCATCCGCCTGATCAAGATGATCGTGATCCCCATCGTGATCTCTTCTCTGATCGTCGGCATTGCCGGCGTGGGCGATGCGAAAAAGCTCGGCCGCATTGGCGTAAAGACCATCCTCTATTTCGAAGTGGTGACCACCATTGCCATTCTGGTTGGCCTGGGCCTTGCCAACTTGTTCCAGCCTGGACTGGGTATCGACATGAGTACCTTGGGCACCGTGGATATCTCGCAGTATCAGAAAACCACGGCTGAGGTGCAGCATGACCATGCGTTCGTTGCCACCCTGCTCAACCTGATTCCGTCCAACATCTTTGCGTCGATCGTTCGCGGCGACATGCTGCCGATCATCTTCTTCTCGGTACTGTTCGGCCTGGGCCTGTCGAGTCTGCCAGGTGAAACCCGGGAGCCTCTGGTCAAAGTCTTTCAGGGCGTATCGGAAAGCATGTTCAAGGTCACTCACATGATCATGAACTACGCCCCAATCGGGGTTTTCGCGCTGATTGCCGTCACGGTGGCCAACTTTGGCTTCGCTTCACTGCTGCCCTTGGCCAAACTGGTGGTGCTGGTGTATGCGGCGATCCTGTTCTTCGCCATCGTCGTGCTCGGTGTCATCGCGCGCCTGTTCGGCTTCTCGGTCTTCAAGCTGTTCCGCATCTTCAAGGACGAGCTGGTACTGGCGTATTCCACGGCCAGTTCGGAAACCGTCCTGCCGCGCGTGATCGAGAAGATGGAAGCGTATGGCGCACCGAAGGCCATCAGCAGCTTCGTGGTGCCCACCGGCTACTCGTTCAACCTCGACGGCTCTACCCTCTATCAAAGCATCGCGGCGCTGTTCATTGCCCAGCTGTATGGCATTGACCTGTCGATCGGGCAACAACTGATGCTGGTACTGACCCTGATGGTCACTTCCAAAGGCATTGCAGGCGTGCCGGGCGTGTCGTTCGTGGTCTTGCTGGCGACCCTGGGCAGCGTAGGCATTCCGCTTGAAGGCCTGGCCTTCATAGCCGGCGTCGACCGCATCATGGACATGGCCCGTACCGCGCTCAACGTCATCGGCAATGCCTTGGCCGTGCTGGTGATCTCGCGTTGGGAAGGCATGTACGACGATGCCAAGGGCGAGCGCTACTGGAACTCCCTGCCGCACTGGCGCAGCAAAGACCGCGTCGCCCCCTGACGCGGCTCTGTGGGAGCGGGCTCTGCCCGCGGCGGCGCGCCGCGATGATACCTGCATCCGCAGCCTACCCGGCGACGCGGCTCGTACCCTGTAGCAGCGGTGCAAGCCACGTCCGGCCTCACGCGAAAACCCTGACACACCACGCTGCCCTGCGGGGCAGAATCCAACCTCGCTTTGGGCTATCATCCGCGCATCTTCGAACGAGGGAATACCCATGCTGAACGGCCTGTGGCTCAGCTTCTTTCTGATCGCCGCGATTTCGGCCTTCGGCCAATGGCTGGTAGGGGGCAACGCTGGCATCTTCGCGGCCATGGTCGAAAGCCTGTTCGCCATGGCCAAGCTGTCGGTAGAAGTAATGGTCCTGCTGTTCGGCACCCTCACCTTGTGGCTGGGCTTCCTGAAGATTGCCGAGAAGGCCGGTATCGTCGATTGGCTGGCCAAGGTCCTGGGGCCGCTGTTCAGCCGACTGATGCCCGAGGTGCCACGCGGCCATCCGGCACTGGGGCTGATCACCATGAACTTCGCTGCCAACGGCCTGGGCCTGGACAACGCCGCAACCCCGATCGGCCTCAAGGCCATGCGCTCGCTACAGGAACTCAACCCCAGTGCGACCACCGCCAGCAACGCGCAGATCCTGTTTCTGGTACTCAACGCCTCGTCGCTGACCCTGCTGCCGGTATCGATCTTCATGTACCGCGCCCAGCAAGGCGCCCTCGACCCGACCCTGGTGTTCCTGCCGATTCTCCTGGCCACCTCGGCCAGTACCCTCGCCGGGCTGCTGGCAGTGGCCGTGATGCAACGTCTGCGGCTGTGGGATCCAGTGGTGCTGGCCTATCTGATTCCCGGTGCGCTGCTGCTTGGCGTGTTCATGGCGTTCCTGGGCACCCTCTCGGCTACAGCCCTGGCGGGGCTGTCCTCGATCCTGGGCAACCTCACGCTGTTTGGCCTGATCATCCTGTTTCTGGTCATCGGCGCGCTGCGCAAGGTTCAGGTCTACGAGGCCTTCGTGGAAGGCGCCAAGGAAGGTTTCGACGTTGCCAAGAGCCTGCTGCCGTATCTGGTCGCCATGCTCTGCGCGGTAGGTGTGCTGCGCGCTTCGGGCGCCCTGGAGCTGGGTCTGGACGGTATTCGTCACCTGGTCGAATGGCTGGGCATGGACACCCGGTTCGTCGACGCCCTGCCGACCGCGCTGGTCAAGCCGTTTTCCGGCAGTGCCGCGCGCGCGATGCTGATCGAGACCATGCAGTCCCATGGCGTGGACAGCTTTCCGGCCCTGGTTGCGGCGACCATTCAGGGTAGCACCGAGACCACGTTCTATGTGCTGGCCGTGTACTTCGGTGCCGTGGGCATCCAGCGTGCGCGTCATGCGGTCGGCTGTGCACTGCTGGCGGACCTGGCCGGAGTCATCGCCGCCATCGTGGTCTGCTACTGGTTCTTCGGTGCCACGGCGGCCTGAACCGCGTCGTCGGTCACCGTGAAGCGCAGCACGCCGACGATCTGACCATCCTCGGTCAACACCCGCACCTGCCATTTCCCCGCGACGTTGCCGGGGAAATTCTGCTTGTGGCTCCAGGCGCGATAGCCCTCCTTGCGCCCGCCGTGGATGTCCAGGGCGATGCGATCGACCTCGGTGCCGTTCTGCTGCCACACATGATAGATACGCTCGTCCAAGCCTCGTGGAGCATTGATGGCGGTGTAGGCGTACAGCCCGCTGCTGCGCAACTGTGCCGCGCTGACCGTATCCAGGCTGTCGCCATGGGTGCGGCTGCGGTTGTCCAGCTCGGTGGTCACCGCCACCTCGGTCAGCCATAGCGTGGCCGGCGGCACCCAGGAGCGCAGCAGCCATCCAGCACCGCCGATCATCAAGGTCGCCAAGACCAGCGCCACGCCGCGACGCCAATGGTTGATCGGGAAACTGACGGCCAGGCTCGGAAAGGCCAGCAGCATGGCGGTGGCCAGCGCCAGCTTGAAACTTTCATCGGTGGTCAGGTGCAGGATGATCGGCAGCGCCGTGAGCAACGCCGCGAACAGTGTGAAAGTGTGCAGCGCCATGAACAGCCAGCGCCGGGGCGCGACCCACTTGTAGTACAGCGGGTCGATGATCGACACCAGCCCGGCCAGCGTCAGCAGGCCGGTAAACACCAGCTGGCCGCTGTTCCAGGTGGTGGTGATATAGAAGAAAGGCAGAACGAAGAACAGGCTTTCCTGGTGGATCATCTGGGTCGCGTAGCGCAGCACCGGCGTGGGTATCTCACGCTTGAACAAGCGGGTGAACAACTGGGTGAAGGTGTTCTCCAGCATCAACCAGATCCAGGTCAGCAGCATCACCACTGCGATCCAGCTGGCCAGGCCGGCCTGGCGATCGACCAGCACGAAGCTGCCGATGCCGGACAGGAAGCCGCCCAGTGCGATCACACCCGGGTAGCGTTTGATAAGGTCGATGAGGCGCTGAACGAAGTACGGCATGGTCTTCCATAGAAAATAGACAATGAAACGGTATTCAGGATACCGCCTCGGCAGCGATCAACGTCGTTTCGCGCGCCGCCAGACGATCAGCCCCACCAGCAATGCTGCCATGCCGATCAACACCGCCCAGGCGATCCGATAGAGCTCGTCATAGCTGAGCAGGGGTTTTTCGACACGGATATACCCCTGCGTCCCTACCATCTGACGCAAGGCAGTGTTGGCGTCCTCGACGGTGACCTGAGCCAACTGCCGCGCCGGGCTGGCGAAGCGGCCGTCGGTATAGTCGGCCAGTGCTCCCCAATAGTAGTCGGCCAGCGCCACGTTGCCTTGCGCCGCCCAGGCTTGCCGGGCGATCGCAAGATTCTTCAGGCGCTTGAAGGTCTCCGCGTCCACACCGTTGTCGCGCAGACGCGCGATCATCTGCCCCATGACCAGGCCGGTCTGACCGATATCGGCTCGATCCACATCGGCGTTCAGGCTCAGCAGGCCGCTGTCGCCGTACGACTCGCGGGCCACCCAGGGTCCGTACGACAGGCCGTGGGCAAGCCGCAGTTCGCGGTAAAGCTCCCATTCCAGATACATCTGCAGCAGGTCCAGGGTAGCGGGATGCGCGGTTTCAAGCACCGGTTCGACGAAGTACAGATGAAGCTTGGCGTCCTCGCCCAGCCAACCGCGGGTCAGTTCAGCCTGCGGCTCGGCCGCATGGGTGACCGAACGCAGGTCCTGATGGTCGCTGGGTTCCACCGCATCCAGCGCACCCCAGGTACGCTCCAGATAGGCCGGCAGCAGCTTATCCAAGCCCCCTACCACGATCAGGCTCATGTTGTTCGGTGCATACCAGTTTTGCCGGACATCACGTACCTGCGCCAGCGTGAGGTCGGCGACTTCGGCGGGTTGCGGACACTTGAGGCCCAACTCGATAGCCAACTGACTGCTGGCATCGCTGTCCCGAGCGGGCTTGTCGAGCAAGCGCTGCAGGTGGGAATGATGGCCGCCGTCTTCGTGCTCGATGATGCGCTTGGCGCTGGCCAGGGCTTTTTCGTCGATGGTGGTCCGAGTGACGGCAGCCAGCAGCAGGTCGAGTACCTTGCGCTGGTTGTGCGCTGGCGCTTCGATGACGAAGGTGGTGTCGGCACTGCTGGTGAACGCATTCCATTCGCCGCCCAGCGCCTGCATGCGTTCTTCGAGACCGCCTTCGCCGTGCTCGTCGATACCGCTGAACAGAAGATGCTCGAGCAGGTGGGGCAGTTCTTGATCAGTGCAGGAGAAGTCGTCGAAACCAACGCCAACCACCAGGCGAATCGACACGTGGGCACGCTCGTCGCCAGGTTTGAGCAGCAGTTGCAGGCCGTTGGGCAACAGATACCCTTCGACCTGGAAGCGGTCCAGCGCCACGGCTTCACGGCCGGCGCACAACAGCGTCGCCGCCAGGAGCCACAGGCACAGCAGACGATGCTGTGTGCCGGGAGCGCTTTTCACCCGCTCGTGCATGAATCCCTTCCATTGAAATCGACCAAGTCAATGGAACAGACCCCCTGGCCGGTCAGTCGTTCATAGCACATTGCTGGCCACTACCGCACGCTGCCAGTGCAACGCGCGGCTTTCCAGGCTCAGGACTCTTCCTGGGACTCGCGACGCTTGCGGGCCATGGCAGTACGCATCTTGATGTTCACGGCTTCCACAGCCAACGAGAACGCCATGGCGAAATAGACGTAGCCCTTGGGTACATGCACGTCGAACGCTTCGGCGATCAGTACGGTACCGACCACCAACAGGAACGACAACGCCAGCATCTTCAGCGATGGATGCTGGTCGATGAAGCGACTGATGGTGCCCGAAGCGACCATCATCACCAATACCGCAACGACGATGGCAGCGACCATGACCGGTACATGGGACACCATGCCCACCGCGGTGATGACCGAGTCCAGCGAGAACACGATGTCGATGATGGCGATCTGGATAATGGTGTAGATGAAGTTGCCACCCTTGCCTGCAACCTCGTCACCGCCCTCTTCTTCGCCTTCCATGCCGTGGTAGATCTCTTGCGAGCTTTTCCACAACAGGAACAGACCACCGAAGAACAGAATCAGGTCACGTCCGGAGATACCCTGGCCGAACACTACGAACAGGTCGGCGGTCAGGCGCATGACCCAGGTGATCGAAAGCAGCAGCAGAATGCGCGTGACCATGGCCAGCGCCAGGCCGAAAATCCGTGTGCGTGCCTGCATGTGCTTGGGCATGCGGCTCACCAGAATCGAGATCATGATGATGTTGTCGATGCCCAGCACGATTTCAAGTGCCGTCAGGGTCAAGAAAGCAACCCAGATTTCCGGGTTGGTGAACCATTCCATGTGAAGTCCTTCGTGTTGAATGTCAGGGCGGCGCAAGGCCGGATGCTAAAGCGCCGCTACCATGGGGTAGCGGCGCGACGGCGTCCGGCCTGGCTCGCGAATAGAATTTATAGACTGCTGAACAGAGGAAAGATCCCCATTGCCAGCGCGGCGAACATTATGCACAGGCAAACCAGTACTGCCCACTTGAGGGTGAAGCGCTGGTGGTCACCGAACTCGATACCGGCCAGTGCAACCAGCAGGTAGGTAGAGGGTACCAGCGGGCTGAGCAGGTGTACGGGTTGTCCGACGATCGAGGCACGGGCCATTTCCACCGGCGAGATGCCGTAGTGCGCCGCGGCTTCGGCCAGTACCGGCAATACGCCGTAGTAGAAGGCATCGTTGGACATGAAGAAGGTGAACGGCATGCTGACCAGCGCGGTGATCACGGCCAGGTACGGGCCCATGGCATCCGGAATCACGGCCAGCAGGCTCTTGGACATGGCATCGACCATGCCGGTGCCGGTCAGGATGCCGGTGAAGATACCGGCGGCGAAGATCAATCCGACCACGGCCAGAACGCTGCCGGCGTGGGCCGCGACACGTTCCTTCTGTGCTTCCAGGCACGGGTAGTTGACGATCATGGCAATACTGAACGCGACCATGAACAGCACCGGCAGAGGCAGCAGGCCCATGATCAGGGTGATCATCAGCAGCAGGGTCAAGCCGCCGTTGAACCAGATCAGCTTGGGCCGGCGTGCGTCAGGGAACTGCGACACGCTGATTTCGCTGTGGTCGATCTCGTCGCCAGGCAGGTGCAGCTCGCCCAGACGAACGCGCTCGCGCTTGCCGTACATGTAGGCAATCACCAGGATGGCGACCACACCGACCGCCATGGCCGGGATCATCGGCACGAAGATGTCCGAAGGGTCGACATGCAGGGCACTAGCAGCGCGCGCGGTCGGACCACCCCACGGCGTCATATTCATGACCCCGCCTGCCAGAATGATCAAACCGGCCATGATCCTTGGGCTCATGCCGATGCGCTGGTACAGCGGCAGCATGGCGGCAACGCAGATCATGTAGGTGGTCGCGCCGTCACCGTCCAGCGAAACGATCAACGCCAGTACGGCCGTGCCGACCGACACTTTCAGCGGGTCGCCCTTGACCAGCTTGAGGATCTTGCGCACTGCCGGGTCGAACAACCCCGAATCGATCATCAGGGCGAAATACAGGATGGCGAACATCAGCATCACGCCGGTCGGCGCAAGCTTGGTGATGCCCGCAAGCATCATCGGGCCGATTTCCGGTGCGAAACCACCGAACAGAGCGAACAGGATAGGCACGATGATCAAGGCGATCAGCGCAGAAAGGCGCTTGGTCATGATCAGGAACATGAACGTGATGACCATGGCAAAGCCAAGGAATGTCAGCATGGGAATACTCCAGGCACAGCGCGGCTAAGGACGAAGAACGGAAGGTTCAGCGAGGAATGGCACGAGCCGGGAGTATGGGAAGGGTGGCACTGCGGTTTGGGATAATCAGGGACATCGGTTTCACCATTGTTGTTGTTCAAGAGGCCGAAAGCGCACCTGAGTGCTGCCATCTGGCCGGCCGGTCTTACGCCGGGGGTGAGTCGATCCTATGTCGGCAAGCTTTCAACAACCTTTCGCCATTCAAAACGATACAATTGTCCTTGTGGGAGCGGGCGCTGCTCGCGAATGCTCATGCCCTGCTCCTCAAAACGACACCGTCCCCTGTGGGAGCGAGCTCTGCCCGCGAATGGCGCCCCCTCGATCTCAAGGCAATACCAACCCACCCGCCGCCTTGTGCAACTCGCGCAGGTGTTCCCCCACCTGCTTCAGATTCGCTTCACTGGCCGCAATCTCCGCAGCCCGCTCAGGGGTCAGCAGCGCCCTCACCTCCTTGTCCAAGTCGGTACTCAAGCGCTGCAACCGTTGCTGGCGCTGACTGCTTTCCGATTCCAGCCGCTGCCACTCCGCCGTCTGCGGCAACCCGTAGCCACCGTTGTCGAGCAGTTCCGCCGGTCGGCTGAGAAAACCGCTATTGGCCAGTATTTCCTGCAGCATCTGATTGGCGTTGGCCACGCTGCCATCCCCCAACTCGCGGGCGCCCAGATAGCGTTGCTTCACCTCATCCTGCGCCAACAGCAACTGGCGCCGGTAACTGGCCTGCTCCAGCAGCAACAGCGCAGCACTGGTGCGCAGGTCAGCCTGGGCAAACCAGGGCCGTCGCTGCTGAGCGGTCTGCGCCAACCAATCCTCGACGGTCTGCTGCGGGATGGGCAGATGCTTGCGCAGCACCTCGAACATGGCCTGGTAACGATCGCGATAGGAATCGAACCGATACCCCAGCCGCAATGCTTCACGCGGATCATCGAGCACACTGCCATCGGCCAGCCCGCGCCCTTCCAGCACCTCGAGCAAACCGTTGGGCAAGATACTGTCGATGCCCTGGAGCCTCGGATCATGGGTACCGCTACGCAGCAGCTTGAGGTTCTCCACTGCACAATTGTTGGACAGGAAGTAATAGCTGCCGTCGTAGCTCCAATGCATTTCCGCGGCATGCCGCACCAGCGACTCGATCTCGGCGCGGTCCAGCTTGAGCGGCACCGACGCCAGGCTGCGCAACTCGGTCTTGGTGTACTCGTCGATCACCTGGGACAGCGGCAACACGAACAGTCGCGACGGGTATTGCCCCATCAGACCGCCCCATGTGGACAGCTGCACATCATTGACGAATGCCCGGTACGACAGCACCAGGTGCTGCTCCAGATCCAGTCGGCAGTCCGGCCCCCGCGGACGTCCCGGGGCACAGATGACCAGGCGCAGCATGCTGTGCCCCCAACGGCTGGCGAGGTTCTGATTGGCTTCGGCAAGCAGGTAGTCCACCGCGTAGACACGTTGCGGATCGATCTTGCCCAAGGGTGTCTTGCCGAAGTCGCTGCCGGCATTCAGGTAAGGCAGGCCTTCGGCGCAGCTTTGCTGGCGCGCCGGCGCCCAGTTGAAACGCGCCTTGAAGTAGTCGAACAATGCCGGCCGACGGCAGGCATAAGCCGGGTCGAGGAGAAAGTACTCCATGTTGACCGCGACGAATTCCTTCGGACTGCTGACTTCGTAGATGTCGGGACTGCGTACGATCTGACGGTTCTGCTCTTCGCGCTCGCCCCGGCGTCCGACGTATTGCTGCCAACCGGCCAGGTCCAGCAGGCGCGGGTCGTCGCTCAGGGTAAAGCGCCGCATACCCTGGCCACGGCACTCATCGGGCAAGCCAATCTTGCCAAGGCTGGCATTCTGACGGTTGCAGCGGTTGATCAGTGCACGGTCCGCAGGTGTCCACAGGCGCGCCCGATCATAGATATGCGTGAGTTCGTGCAGCACGGTGGCCAACAGCTCTTCGCGCACTGTGCCATGAGGACGGTTGGTCTGCCGCTGAGCGGAAGAGCCGTCGGCCAGCCCCTGCAATTGATTGAGGTTCAATTCCAGGCTGGATACCAGAGACGCTTGGCCATAGGCATTGTCGGGCATGCGCGATGACCAGCTGACGTCGATACGCCGGTCCAGCTGCGCGACGAACTGTGGTGGCAATGCGGCCATCGCATCGTCGAGCAGTGCCTGGCTGGCATCGGCCTGCCGGGCATCCAGCCCGCTGCGGTCAAGCACCAGCTGCAGGCTGGCAGAAGCCTGCGCAGCCGTCAGCAGAAGGCCTGCTGTCAGCAGCCAGCGGGCCAATCGCCTCACAGTGCGAGAATGGCTTCGGCAAGGTCCTGGTCACTGGCGGTGCGCGCCTGTGGAACGCGCTCACGCAGCGCATTGAAGGCGGCCTCCAGCTGCGCGCCACGGATGTTGCCCTGGCTGGCCACATAGCTGGCCGCGTCGTCCCGCGCTTCCAGGACCACCTTGGCGTCGCGGATCGAGGTCGTGGTGTCGGAAGTGAAATCGATCGACCGGCCAAATGCACGGACGATGATATTACTGGTGGCCACGACAGTTTGGGCCTGGGCCACATCGGCCAGCAGGAACAGGCCGAGGGTAGCGGCAATCAGCGGGGTACGCATGGAGCTTCTCCGTAATACGAGGTGTTTATTGGACGAGTATCGCCTGCGCCAGTTCAAGGTCGCCGGCAGCCATTCGAGGGTGCGCCTGGCGAATGACGGCCATGGCCGCTTCGAGCCGTGCGCCGCGGCATTGGCCGCCGCTGGCGACGAAGCAGGCAGCATCGTCCCGGGCAGACAGAATCAACTTGCGATCGAACGGTGCCGTGGTGACTTGGCTGGTCACATACAAGGTGATTACCGACGACTGCAGGCTCACATCGAAGGCCGCAGCCGACGACGCCCAGAGGGCAAGCAAGAATGGCAAATAACGCATCGGGCTTCAGGTGTCGAGCAATTGGGACGGCAAGGCTAGCCCAACGCCTGCGCAAGAGCCACCTCCGATGTCCGGCAGCCGGTAGCCTGCCGGTTCTTTCATCTGGAGCAGCACGCGCTGCAACGTATCAGATGGCAAGGATTGCCTGGGCAAGTTGGGTGTCGCTGGCTTGCATCTGAGGTGCAACCTTGCGGATATGGGCAAAGGCACTTTCCAGCTTCACGCCGCGGATGTCGCCTTGGCTGGCCACGAAGCTTGCAGCGTCATCGCGCGCTTCACGGACGATCTTGTCGTCACGCAGCGAGGAAGACAGGTCCGACGTGGCGTTGGTCGACGCGTTGACCCCACGCACCAGCGCATCGGTGGTGACAACGAAGCTTGAAGCCTGTGCGCCACTGGCCAGAGCCAACAGTACGGCGGCACTGAGCAAATGATTACGGATCATGATGAATCTCCAGGTCTGAACGAGGTTTGAGCGCAATAAAGCTTATTAGAGCGCCTGGAAGCCTCGGGCGCCAGCACTCCGACCACACCGGCAGCGCAATGACTCAACTGTTATGGTTATAAATTAATAACCAAAAACTGTACTTGTCCTGTTTCACGCAGGCGAAAAAAAACCCGTCAGCGTAGACCGCGACGGGTTTCTTGAATTCGGTGCTGGTTCGGCCTTCAGGCTCTGTTACCAGCGGGGCGTTGCATCAACGCCAGAACGGCTTGCTCAACTCTTCGCAACGCTGGGCTTCGCTGATACCGGCATCGGCCAGCAGACGAGCGTCCAGACGAGCCAGTTGATGACGGCTGGCGATACGGCGCTGCCAGAGCATCAGGTTGGCGAAGAAGCGCAGAGGAGCCGAAGTTTGCGCGGTTTGGGTGTTGGCCTGGAACAGGTCGGAACTGAGGGTACGTTCCATGATGTACATCCTTCCGCTTGTGGCGGGGCTGAGTAGTGGTTTATCTGGTACCCATTTTCCACGCTCGCCGTCCATAACAGTAGGCACAGTTCACCTGTATTGTGTGCAGTCAGTTAGCTGTGAAACCAAACTGTCTTGCTCTCGAATGAGGCAACTGTATGGGCCTGCACCAATTTAATGCATTTATCGTCAATCCAGTGCTCTGGGGTGCCTCGATTCTCATTTCTTTACCAGTACAGTAGTACAGTTAAATTTATTCGCTGCGATCTCTGATCACGTTGCACAAAAGCTCAGTCGCTGCAGCCTGCAACTGTATGCGTGGGTGTGCAACCCGGTACTGATTTCACGTAGATCGGTGCGCCATTGCAGTGCCGAGCGCCTACGGGTCCGCAGTGCTCGTTCAGCTCTGCCATCTGTTCTCCCTCCCTAAAGAAAAACCCCGCCATGGGGCGGGGTTTTTCAGTACGGCAGCCCATCAGGTGCATGGGCTCGGAATGCTATTCCACGGCCTTTACCATGTCCTCGATGACCTTCTTCGCATCACCGAACACCATCATGGTCTTGTCCAAGTAGAACAACTCATTGTCCAGTCCCGCGTAGCCACTGGCCATCGAGCGCTTGTTGACGATGATGGTCTTGGCCTTGAACGCCTCCAGGATCGGCATGCCGGCGATGGGCGACTTCGGATCGTTCTTGGCGGCAGGATTGACCACGTCGTTGGCACCCAGCACCAGTACCACGTCTGCCTGACCGAATTCGGAATTGATGTCGTCCATCTCGAAAACCTGGTCGTAAGGCACCTCGGCCTCGGCCAGCAGCACGTTCATGTGCCCCGGCATGCGCCCAGCCACCGGGTGGATCGCATATTTGACGGTCACTCCCGCGTGGGTCAGTTTTTCCGTCAGCTCTTTCAGCGCATGTTGCGCGCGGGCCACTGCCAGGCCGTAACCCGGCACGATGATCACGGTGTCGGCGTTGGTCAGCAGGAACGTGGCGTCATCCGCCGAGCCCGATCTCACCGGCCGCGCTTCCTTGGCGCCAGCCGGACCTGCGTCTGCAACGGCACCAAAGCCTCCGCCGATGACATTGAAGAACGAACGGTTCATGGCCTTGCACATGATGTAGGAAAGAATTGCGCCGCTGGAGCCCACCAGCGATCCGGCGATGATCAGCATCGAGTTGTTGAGCGAGAAGCCGATGCCCGCCGCCGCCCAGCCCGAATAGCTGTTGAGCATCGACACCACCACCGGCATGTCCGCGCCGCCGATCGGGATGATCAAGAGCACGCCCAGCACGAACGCCAGTGCCAGCATCAGGCCGAAAGCGGCATAGCTGCCGGTGAACATGAAGATCACGCCACACAGCAAGGTGCCCAGACCCATCAGCAGGTTCAGCTTGTGCTGCCCGGAGAACTGCACGGGGGCACCCTGGAACAGGCGGAACTTGTATTTTCCGGACAGCTTGCCGAAGGCGATCACCGAACCGGAAAAAGTGATGGCGCCGATTGCCGCGCCGAGGAACAGCTCCAGGCGATTGCCGGTCGGGATCGGATCGCCCAGCTGCGCGACGATGCCCAGGGATTGCGGCTCGACCACGGCGGCAATGGCAATGAACACCGCTGCCAGCCCGATCATGCTGTGCATGAACGCCACCAGTTCCGGCATTTTGGTCATTTCCACGCGCTTGGCCATGATCGACCCGGCAGTACCGCCAACCAGCAACCCGACCAGCACGTAGCCAATCCCGGCGGTGGCCAGTTCTGCGCCCAGCTTGTAGATCAGACCGACGGTGGTGAGCACCGCCAGCGTCATGCCGAGCATGCCGAACAGATTGCCGCGCCGGGACGTGGTCGGATGGGACAAGCCTTTGAGCGCCTGGATGAAGCAGACCGATGCCACCAGATAAAGAAGCGTAACCAGGTTCATGCTCATTGTTTGGATGCCTCATCCTTCACTTTCGGTGCTTTCTTCTTGAACATCTCCAGCATCCGCCGGGTTACCAGGAACCCCCCGAATACGTTCACCGCTGCCAGCGCAACGGCCAGCGTACCCATGGTCTTGCCCAGTGGCGTCACGGTGAGCGCTGCGGCGAGCATGGCGCCGACGATGACGATGGCCGAAATGGCATTGGTCACGGCCATCAGCGGAGTATGCAGCGCGGGTGTCACGTTCCAGACCACGTGGTAGCCAACATAGATGGCCAGCACGAAAATGATCAGGTTGTAGATACCGTGGGAAATCAGCATGTCTTCCATTGTTATTGTCCTCAGCCGTTCTTGCGCACGATCTGGCCATCGCGGCACATCAAGCATGCGGCGACGATGTCGTCTTCCAGGTTGATGGTGAACTGCCCGTCCTTGTCGAACAGCAGCTTCATGAAGTCCAGCAGGTTGCGTGCATACAAGGCCGACGCATCGGCACCCACCTGCGCCGGAAGGTTGGTCGGGCCCACGATGGTCACGCCGTTGTGCACCACGATCTGATCGGCCACGGTCAGCGGGCAGTTGCCGCCCTGCAGCGCCGCCAGGTCGATGACCACCGAGCCTGGCTTCATCTGCGCCACCGTCTCGGCGCCAAGCAGCGTGGGTGCTTTGCGCCCGGGAATCAGCGCGGTAGTGATGACGATGTCAGCCTGCTTGGCGCGCTCGTGAACCGCTTGCGCCTGACGCTGCATCCAGCTGGCGGGCATGGGGCGGGCATAGCCGCCGGTACCGACGGCACATTCACGTTCTTCGTCGGTTTCGTACGGCACATCGAGAAACTTCGCGCCCAGCGATTCGATCTGCTCCTTGACTGCCGGGCGCACGTCGGAGGCCTCGATCACCGCGCCCAGGCGCTTGGCGGTGGCGATGGCCTGCAAGCCCGCCACGCCAGCACCCAGAATCAGCACGCGAGCAGCTTTGACGGTACCGGCGGCAGTCATCAGCATCGGCATGAAGCGCGGATAGTGGTGCGCGGCCAGCAACACCGATTTGTACCCGGCAATGTTGGCTTGCGAAGACAGTACGTCCAGGCTTTGTGCGCGTGAAGTGCGCGGAGCCGCCTCGAGGGCAAAGGCGCTGATGCCTCGCGCGGCCATCTTGGCGATCACTTCGTTGTTGAACGGGTTGAGCATGCCCAGCAGCACCGTACCGGCAGCCATCTGCTGCAGCTCTGCGTCACTGGGCGCATTGACCTTGAGCACCAGTTGCGTGGCAAATGCCTGGGCAGCACTGCCAATGGTCGCGCCAGCGGCCTGGTAGGCATCGTCGGTCACGCTGGCGAGAACCCCCGCACCACGTTCGACCGTCACCGCATGGCCTTGAGCGACCAGCTTCTTGATGGTTTCCGGGGTAGCGGCTACACGTGTTTCGCCCTGCTGCGTTTCGAGAGGAACACCAATGTGCACGTTATATCTCCTGCTGGATCTTTTTCCTGGTCGTACCCAAGCCCTGGCTATGGCCATCGTGCCAGAGCGCCATCAGCGCGATACCGCCTGAGAGCGGCGGGCCGCGGCATTTTGCAGGCCCCGACGAGCGGCTTCAACAGGTTATGGAGCGATACACTCTGGGCACTACAAGTCATGCTGTGACCGAATGTCACAGCATTCCTGCTTCCGCCCTTCTAGTACGGGCGTTGCAGGCGAGGCTGGGCTTCTCGAAATATTTTGCGAAATATTTATCGGCTGCGGGCGATAGCGTGTCAAAAACCTGCCAGATGCAGGCAGTTCAACGGCTGTAGCGGAAATACCGCGGTTTATCAAAGCTTTCAATAACGCGCCAGAAACGTACATCTGTAGGTTGCTACCGTTCGCCACTACCGATTTCCAGTCCATGTGGCAGGGGTTGGCGATAATCCTCTGACTGCTGCATCAACCAGTCGCGAAAGGTCCGCAGCGCCGCCAGCTCGCGATGCCTTTCTGGCACGGCAAGGTAGTAGGCCTTGCTACTGCGCAATTCGTGGGCGTTGGCAATGACCAGGCTGCCCTCGCGCAACTCGCGCTGGATCAGGAACGGAGGAATGAGCGCCAGCCCCATCTCATGTACCGCCGCCTGGGCCAGCATGGAGAATAGTTCATAGCGCGGCCCACTGAGGTCGCGGGACACGTTCAGCTCAAGGCTGGCAAACCATTGCCGCCATGCATAGGGGCGTGTGCTTTGCTGCAACAGCGCAAGCTCGGCAATGCGTGTTGGCGCCAGCGCTGGTTGCCCCTGCAGCAGCGCCGGGCTGCATACCGGGACAGGATGCTCTTCCATCAGCCTGCTGGTCTGCGTCCCCGACCAATCACCATCACCGAAGTAGATCGCCGCATCGAAGTCGGTATCGGCGAACAGAAAGGGTCGAGTTCGGTTGGTCAGGTTGACCGTGATCTGCGGATGATGCCGCTGGAAGTCCTTCAGGCGTGGCAACAGCCACTGCGTACCGAAGGTCGGCACCACCGCCAACTCCAAGGTGCTGGCACCTTGCTGCCCCATCACCGCCAGTGTCTCGCGCTCGACAGCATCGAGCTGCGCGGCCACCCGGCGGCTGTAGGACAGCCCAGCCTCGGTTAGCTTCACGCCACGCTTCGAACGCCGGAACAGGCGCACGTCGAGAAACTCCTCGAGGTTGGCAATCTGTCGACACACCGCGCCCTGAGTCAGGAACAGTTCCAGGGACGCCTTGGTAAAGCTCTCATGGCGTGCCGCCGCTTCGAAACAGATCAGTGCCGCCGTACTGGGAATTCGTCTACGCATGTAACTGTTCCTCACATCACTGCCGGCTATGTTGCCTGGCGCAGGTTCTTGAAGTGAGAAATTATCACAAGCTCATGCGTAATACTCCTTTGCTCACCAGCGCATGAGCACCTACCCTCGGGCTATACAGCTTTTCCGAGGACGCGCACATGGCAAGCTTCAACTGGATCGACCCACTGCTGCTGGACCAACAACTGACGCAGGAAGAGCGCATGGTGCGCGACTCTGCCGAGCAATACGCTCAAGGCAAGCTGATGCCGCGAGTGCTGGAGGCCTTTCGCCACGAAACCACCGACCCTGCCATCTTTCGCGAGATGGGCGAGATGGGTCTGCTCGGTGCGACCATCCCCGAAGAGTTCGGCGGCAGTGGCCTGAACTATGTGTGCTACGGCCTTATTGCCCGTGAGGTCGAGCGGGTGGACTCTGGCTATCGCTCGATGATGAGCGTGCAGTCGTCGTTGGTCATGGTGCCGATCAATGAATTCGGTACCCAGGCGCAAAAGCAGAAATACCTTCCCAAATTGGCCAGCGGTGAGTGGATCGGCTGCTTCGGCCTGACCGAGCCCGACCATGGCTCGGATCCAGGGGCGATGGTCACGCGAGCGCGCAAGGTCGAAGGCGGCTACCGCATGAGCGGTAGCAAGATGTGGATCACCAACAGTCCGATTGCCGACGTATTCGTGGTGTGGGCCAAGGACGATGCGGGAGACATCCGCGGCTTCATTCTGGAAAAAGCCTGGGCCGGGCTCAGTGCACCTGCGATCCACGGCAAGGTCGGGCTGCGCGCGTCCATCACCGGCGAGATCGTCATGGACAACGTATTCGTGCCGGAAGAAAACATGTTTCCCGATGTACGTGGTCTCAAGGGGCCCTTCACGTGCCTCAATTCGGCACGCTATGGCATCTCGTGGGGGGCGCTCGGTGCTGCAGAGTTCTGCTGGCACACCGCCAGGCAGTACACCCTGGATCGCCAGCAATTCGGTCGGCCACTGGCAGCCAACCAACTCATCCAGAAAAAGCTGGCTGACATGCAGACCGAAATCACTCTGGCCCTGCAAGGCTGCCTGCGTTTGGGCCGCATGAAGGATGAAGGCACGGCGGCGGTGGAGATCACCTCGATCATGAAGCGCAACTCCTGTGGCAAATCCCTGGATATCGCGCGCATGGCCAGGGATATGCTGGGCGGCAACGGTATATCCGATGAATTCGGCGTCGCCCGTCATCTGGTCAATCTGGAAGTGGTCAATACCTACGAGGGTACTCACGACGTACATGCCCTGATCCTGGGCCGGGCGCAAACCGGCCTGCAAGCCTTCTATTGATAGGAGGTCGTCATGGGCGCCCTTTCGCATCTTCGTGTTCTCGACCTGTCGCGGGTACTCGCCGGGCCATGGGCCGGGCAAATCCTGGCCGACCTCGGCGCCGAGGTCATCAAGGTCGAGCGCCCAGGCCGGGGTGATGACACCCGAGCCTGGGGGCCACCGTTCCTTGCCGACCACGCTGGCAACAGTACGGGTGAAGCCGCCTATTACCTGTCGGCCAACCGCAACAAGCGCTCGGTCACCATCGACTTCACCCGACCCGAAGGTCAGCAGTTGGTACGTGACCTTGCTGCAGGCTCCGACATTCTGATCGAAAACTTCAAAGTAGGCGGACTCGCCGCCTACGGCCTGGACTACGCATCACTCAGCGCTGTGAACCCGCAACTGATCTACTGCTCCATCACCGGTTTTGGCCAGACCGGCCCCTATGCAGCGCGCCCCGGTTATGACTTCATGGTGCAAGGCATGGGTGGCCTGATGAGCCTCACCGGCAAGGCGGACGGCGAACCCGGAGCCGGGCCTGCCAAGGTGGGCGTGGCCCTGACCGATATCCTCACCGGCCTTTATTCAACCGTTGCCATGCTGGCCGCGCTGGCGCATCGCGACAAGGGCGGCGGTGGACAACAGATCGACATGGCCCTGCTGGATGTGCAAGTAGCCTGCCTGGCCAACCAAGCGATGAACTACCTCACGACAGGGGTGGCGCCTGAGCGTCTGGGCAATGCCCATCCGAACATCGTGCCTTACCAGGATTTCCCCACGGCCGATGGCGACTTCATCCTGACCGTGGGCAACGATAGCCAATTCGCCAAGTTCGCGCGGGTGGCGGGTCATCCGGAATGGGCAAGCGATCCCCGATTCGCGTCAAATCAGCAGAGAGTCGCCAACCGCAAGCAGCTGATCCCCCTAATCCGGCAGGCAACGGTGTTCAAGACCACCGAGCAGTGGGTGGCCGAGCTCGAAGTGGCCGGTGTGCCCTGTGGGCCTATAAATGACCTGTCCCAGGTATTCGCCGACCCTCAGGTAGTGGCCAGGGAGCTTGCGATCCATATGCAGCATCCGCTGGCTGGCACCGTGCCTACGGTTGCCAGTCCCCTGCGGCTCAGTGCCAGCCCTGTGGAGTACCGACATGCGCCGCCTCTGCTGGGCGAACACACCAAGGAAGTACTGCAGCAGCTGCTGAACATGGACGCCCTTACCTATCACCAGCTTCACGCTGCAGGTGTGGTGTAGTCGTTCTTCTTATAGAGAAGAACGCTTGGACGCGGAGTTATGACGGTTTTTCGAATTGGGGGTTGACGGCAGATCTGTAGTGTCTATAATTCGCCCCACTTCCGGCGCAGCCGAAACGATAAACTCCTTGTTAATCAATGAGTTGGCCGTTTCAGAAGGTTCGGAAAGGTTTCGATCGTCAAGGTCGGAAGCGGTGAAAAAGGCAGTTGACAG